>NZ_JAXLPB010000004.1:0-446929 GCF_034321785.1 Fulvimarina uroteuthidis
AAACGCCGGGAGCCGCCCAAACGCCGCCCACGTCTCTCTTTCTTCTCGATTTCATAACCAACTTGTCAAAGATCACGCCAAACCAAATCAGCGCCGGACAACCAACCAAACCCCAAAAGGCCAAGCCAATCCCGATATGTCTCAGGAAAACACCGCCCGCCGCCTGCCTTGGCAGGTCGTCAGCATGACGCTTTCACCGAAAAACAAAAACCTGAAGGCGCGAATGCAACCCAGCCCCCTATTTGATAAGAGACCAGATTGTTTTCAGACTTGAATGAGACGGTGAACCGTTCGGCTTCCGTCTCCCTCAACCCGTCCGGCGCCTTCGCCGTCGTTGTTGAGCGCTTTATAGGGGCAGTCGGAGCGACCCGTCAACAGCGAATTTGGCTTTCATGCATTTTTTCTCGAAAAAGCCCGCGATCGCCTGCCCTGCGGGGCGCTGCGCGCCCTCGTGCCCCTATCGGCGCCGCGAGGACGGCTCAGGCCTTCGCGCCGTGCGAAAAAATGTCCTCATCGTTCCACCCGGCGAGATCGAGCCTGACGCGGGTCGGCAAGAAACGGAAGCATTCGCGGGCGACGTCCATGCGGTCCTCGCGCTCGAGCCGCTTGTAGAGGGCGCCCATAATGTCGTGCAGATAGAGAACGTCGGAGGCCGCATAGTCGAGTTGCGCCGGGGTGAGGATGTCGGCGGCCCAGTCGGAAGACTGCTGCTGCTTCGACAGGTCGACGCCCACCAGCTCGCGCGCGAGATCCTTCAGGCCGTGGCGATCCGTATAGGTTCGCGTCAGGCGCGAGGCGATCTTGGTACAGAAGATGCCGTCCGTCATCGCACCGAACGCGTGATAGAGGGCGGCGACGTCGAAGCGCGCATAATGGAAGATCTTCGTCCTGGACGCGTCCTTGAGAAGCGCCGCGATGTTGGGGGCCTCGCGCTGGCCCTTGGCCACCTGCACGATATCGGCGGTTCCGTCCCCCGGCGAGAGCTGGATGACGCAGAGCCGGTCCCGCAGGGTGTTGAGGCCGAGTGTCTCGGTGTCGATCGCAACGGGACCGGTGTACCGGTCGAGATTGGGAAGATCGCCCTTGTGAACGCGAATGGTCATCGATGTTATGTCTTTCAATGGCTGGCTTGTCGTTCCCTCCTTAGCTCGATTGGCCGGGAGCGACAAACAGGCACCGTGGCGAGGGCGGGACTGGAGGACACACCCGCCCGCCACCGTCCGCGCTGCGCCAGTTTCGGCTTTTTCTCCGGCGCAAAACACGTTAGCCGGTAAACCGAACGATCCTACCTACCCGAACGCGAAAGAAGGCCCCGGCTCGCCGTGTCGCAGATCCGTGAAAGTCAATGATGGCATGACCCAGTCGCAGATCGACTATGCGAGGCAGATCGGCAGACGCCTCGTTTTCGTATTCCCAGGTTTCGAACCGCTTCTGCCCGAGGCGCAGGTCGCGCGCTTCCGCAGGGCCGCCGAGCGTTCCGCGGCCGTGTTCGGCTCGCGCGTCGCGTTCACGCCGGTCGAGCGGACCGACGCATGTCCATCCGATCGCGCGGCATCGCCCTATGTCGAGCTCGATGCCTGCCTGACGGGCGAGATGTCCGGATCGGTCGTGAAGACCCGGCTCGTCTTCTGCGTCTGGGACGATCTTATCGCCGATTATGCATCGAAACCGCTGCCGCGACGCGTCTGCGACGGGTTCGCCGCGCTTTTCAGCTTCGTTTTCGACGGCACGTTCCTGCGCTATTGCCGAACGTCCTTTCGCTACGGCGCCTTCTTTCTCTTCCCCATCCTCGTGCCGGCCGCGATCCTCGCCTTCGGCATTCTCCTCGCGCTGACGCTCGGCGCCTTGTTCACCGGTCCGACCACATGGCTCGCCGGCGTGCTGATCGGTTCGGCCGCCGCGGCGATCCTCCTCTATCTGGCGAACCGGCGCTGGTTCCTCCTGACCGCACTCGACGACTGGTCGCTCGCACGCGACCTCTGCAACCGCACCAACCCCGCCATCGACCGCCGCATCGACGCGTTCGCCGACATCCTCAGGTCGCGGACAGAGGCAAGCGAGGCGGACGAAATCGTCGTCGCCGGTCACAGTCTGGGCGTCAGCCTGGCGGTGCCGGCGCTCGCGAAGGCCTACGGGGCAGGTCTCGCCCCCGGCATGCCCCTGCATCTCCTGACCGTCGGATCGAGCCTGATGAAGACCGCGCTTCACCCCAACGCCGGATGGCAGCGCGACGCTGTGCGCCGCCTCGTCGTCGATCACGCGGTTCCCTGGACCGACTGCCAGGCACTCACCGATCCGATCAATTTCTACAAATCCAATCCGGCGCAAACGCTCGGAATCTCGGCGGACCCCCTGCCCCTCGTCTTCAAGATCCGGCTGCGGCGGATGGTGAGCGAGACGACCTACCGGCGGATCAAGCGCGATTTTTTCCGGCTTCACCGCCAGTTCGTCCTGGCCGTCGAGCGGCGTGGGCCCTATTCCTTCCACATGCTCCTGCTCGGCCCCGGTTCCATGAGCGATTTCCGGCGGCACAAGACGCTGGACAGGCCGCCGCTGGTCTCGGACGCACGTCCTCCCGCAGCAGCGACCCATGCCGACCGATCCTTAGAAAAGGCTTCCGAATGACCATTGCGACGGTGGGGACGATTGCCTGGGCGATCATGGTGATATGCTGGTATGTGATCCGATATCCGTTCGAGCGCCGCGCGAAGCGTGCCAGAGTCGAGACCACCCGGCGCGGCGCGGCCGAAACAATGCGGATGCTCGTATCCTTCACCGGTCTCGGCGTTCTGCCCGGCCTGTTCGCCGTGACCGGCTTTCCGGCATTCGCAGATTATTCGCCGTCGACCCTCCAGGTGGCGCTCGGCATGGCGGTGGCGATTCTCGCCCTCGTCCTCTTCCGCCTCACCCACAAGGCGCTCGGCAAGATGTGGTCGGTCTCGCTCGACCTTCGCGAGAAGCACAAGCTCGTGACGAGCGGCATCTACCGCCGCGTGCGCCATCCCATGTACACCGCGTTCTGGTCGATGGCGCTGGCGCAGGCGCTGCTGGTGCCGAATGTCGTCGCCGGGCTTTCGGGCCTTGTCGGCTTCGGAACCCTGTTCTTCCTGCGGGTCGGCCCGGAAGAGAAAATGATGGAATCGGCATTCGGCGAGGACTATCGCCTCTATTGCGAGCGCACCGCGCGGATCATTCCGGGGGTTTACTGAAGCTGGAGCGCCGAAGTGCGACCCTGTTCTTCGAGTTCCCAGACCGCCGACCAGTCGCGCCCGTCCCGGCGGAGCACCATGTAGTTGCGCTCCTCGACATAGATTGTCTTGGCCGACGGCATCCGATGCATCTTGATCTTGCGGCGCGGAAGCGGGCTTTCGCCGAGGCGCGCGAGCATGGTCAGCACCAGCGCATACGCCCTCGGCGGCGAGCGATGCGAGATGCCGGACGATACGAGCTGATGGATCGAGGTCTTGTCCCGAAGGCTCATCTGCCCGCGTGTCGCGAGGTGAATCTCGCCGGACAGAATCGTCACGCGGTTCGGCTTGTGTTCCTGGGCCTCCGCCAGAACCTTGAGAAACCGCTTCCACTCCTTGCGATGGCTGCGGCTCTGCCACTGGTCGCGCAGATCGTCCTCGTAGTCGCGGGCGGGCGGAACATAGTCCGAGACGAATTCGAGCCAGGACAGGCGCGGCCCCATGACGGGAACGCTCGACATCAGAAGGATCCTCGTATCGGCCGGGGCGGTCGACATCGCCGTCTCGAAACCATGCCAGCCCTTCGGACCCATGACGCGGTGGCGGCGGCGCTCGCTGCGAAGATCGGGAACCACCAGTCGGAAGCCCGGAAAATCCAAGCTGTAGGTGAAAGTCTCGCCTGTGGCGTCATGGAAACTGTCCGGCAGAGGCCCCTCCCCCACGCCGATCTGGAAGATGCGGAACATTTCGCGCGCGGCCTCGAAGACACCGCGACCGATGGGACTGTCCAGCACCTCGTCCGCCAGGCTCCCCCAACCGTCGATGATGTCGTGGTCGTCCCACATCATCGCGGCAGGTGCCTCGGCCGAAAGCGCGGCCATCGCCGGCCTGGCATAGGTGATGCAGTAGCGGTTGAAGTAGAAGAAGCGGACCGCGTCCCGGGCGGCCTGCGAGAGCGGCATGACGGCGCCCTCCGCGTCGCTCGCCTCCTCCCATGCGATCACCTCGGGATGGCTCTCCAGCACATCATCGGCATAGATCTGGTCGCCCCCTTCGAGGATCAGGCCGAAGGGATGGTGGCGGTGCTGGCCGGCGAGCCGGTTCCACATCACGTCGCGCTCCTCGAGCGGCCGGTCGAGATCGCCGTTTTCCTCGCCGTTGCAGGACACGTAGGCAATGCGCAGATCCCCGGCGCCGCAGGGCGCGATGCGGAAATCCTTGCCGTCGAGGCTGTAACCGATCGCCTCCCGGGTCGGAACGGAGAACGCGTAGCGCCAGACCTTCGAGCCGAACAGTTCGGTCAGGAGCTCCGGTTCGATCCGCGTCCGGCCGGAAAGGATGAGAGGCACGGCTTCGGCATGTGCGGGGCGGACCAGGATCGCGACGATCGAATGAAACGCGTCGTCCGCGCCCCGCGAGATCAGGATCGGACCGACCGACATGCCAGCCGTTCGTTCGCTGGCGCCTTTGCCGTCAAAAGTCATGTCCCCACCTCGTTTTCCGTCGCACCACGCACGAAACGTGCGGTCCGCACCCGCCGGGACATGATCTAAGGACGGAAACGCTTTTCGCAACGCGTCAGCGCGGCGCAAGGCCTCACGATAACGTGGAGAAACGCGAAATCCCGCCGTGCATCGGCGTCAGTCTTGCGAACCGGACCCGAACAGCGACATGAAGGGATTGCTCTGCCCGCGCGCCTTCGTGCTGTCCAGCGCGATCGCGCTCGTCGGTTCGATTGCCGTTTCGGCAGGCTGGCGAAGCGTTGCGAAATCGAAGCTTTCGCGGCCCGCCTTCACGTCGGCCTGCGTTGCGAGCCTGGCATGGCTGCGCAGATCGCGCCCGATCTTTTCGTAGAACGAATTGCCGCCGGCGATCGCGACGTAATGCATGTTCGGATAGCTGAAGCTGTGCCCTGCCGTATGGAAGAAGCGGGCGGTCCGGACCCCTTCGTGGCGCTCTCCGCGCAGCACCTTCGCCGCGGTCGCCATGGCGAGTTCCCGCCCGCCGGTCATCTCGCGCGTCATCACGCCGGGTGCGAACTGCCGGTTCTGCGCGACGACCGAACAGACATCGTCGGGAAAGGACGCGCTTTCGACGCGGTTCATAACCACGGTGCCGACAGCCAGCATGCCGTCTTCGCTGGAGCGGTTGCTTTCGAAGTACATGGCGCGCGCCATGCATGTCTGCTCCTTGACGTCGACGGAGCCCAGCACCTCCTCGACGACGGGCTTGTCGCTCCGAACGCAGCCGGACATGAGAAGGGCTGCAACGACCGGGAGGCCTGCGCGAGCGGCGGTGTTGATGAATGATCGTGTTTTCATGCCGAAACCGATCGTTTCGGATTTGGGCAGTTTCGCGGCTGGTCGTCCGGAACGGTCAAGCCGCATTGAAACTGTTGCCGAAATGCGTCGGGTCGGATGGGGTTGGCGCCGGGATGCCGGTGCTGCCACAGACCAACGAAAAGCGGCCGGTCTTCACCGGCCGCTCGGCTATGACGGATCGGATCTTTCGATCAGACCCGGCGCTCGACCATCATCTTCTTGATCTCGGCGATCGCCTTCGCCGGGTTCAGGCCTTTCGGACACGACTGGGTGCAGTTCATGATCGTGTGGCATCGATAGAGCTTGAACGGATCTTCGAGAGCGTCGAGGCGCTCGCCCGTCGCCTCGTCACGGGAATCGATCAGCCAGCGATAGGCCTGCAGCAGGACGGCGGGGCCGAGATAGCGCTCGCCGTTCCACCAGTAGGAGGGACAGGAGGTCTGGCAGCAGAAGCAGAGAATACATTCGTAGAGACCGTCGAGCTTCTCGCGGTCGGAATGGCTCTGCAGCCATTCCTTCTGCGGTTCGGGCGATTCGGTCTTGAGCCAGGGTTCGATGGAGCGGAGCTGGGCGTAGGGCACGGTCAGGTCCGGCACGAGATCCTTGACCACCGGCATGTGCGGCAACGGATAGACGGCGACAGTGCCATCGATCTCGTCCATGCCCTTCGTGCAGGCCAGCGTGTTGCTGCCGTCGATGTTCATCGAGCAGGAGCCGCAAATGCCTTCGCGGCACGAGCGGCGCAAGGTCAGGGTCGAATCGACCTTGTTCTTGATCCAAAGGAGTGCGTCGAGAACCATCGGCCCGCAATCGTCGAGATCGACGAAATAGGTGTCCAGACGGGGATTGTCGTCATCGTCCGGCGACCAGCGATAGATCTTGAATTCGCGAATATTGTTCGCGCCCTTGGGACGATCCCACGTCTTGCCCTCGGAGATCGTCGAGTTCTTGGGAAGCGTAAGTTCGACCATGGTCGTTGTGTCCGGTCCTGTTGATCCTTGCACGCAACATAGCGAGTGCGCTGCAAAACGGAAGAGACGAATGCGCGCGCCCCTTCCCTTTCTTCCCCGCATATTGTGGCCGGTTCGATCGAAACACGGACCTTTCAGGAGACCGCGCGCCATTCCGAGCACCGGGCGATGCAGCCGGACCGTCCTGCCGTCCGACCCCGGCGCCGGTCGGGTCCGGGACCGGTGTCGGCCGCGTGGACGCTATCCGTCCTCGGCCAGCCGAAGACCGGAAAACTGCCAGCGGGCTTCCGGCGGGAAGAAGTTGCGATAGGTCGCGCGGACATGGCCCTCGGACGTCGCGCAGGATCCGCCGCGAAGCACGAACTGGCCGCACATGAACTTGCCATTGTATTCGCCCACGGCGCCCGCGGCGGTCTTGAAACGCGGATAGGGAAGGAAGGCGCTCTGCGTCCATTCCCAGCAATCGCCGAACATCTGGCGCGGTCCCGCATCCAAATCCTCTGCGGGCAACGGGCGCAGGCGGCCGGAACTTGCGAAATTGCCGGAGAGCGGCAAGCCCTGCGCGGCGTTTTCCCATTCCGCTTCGGTGGGAAGCCGCTTGCCGGCCCAGGAGGCGAAGGCATCGGCTTCGTAATAGCTGATATGGGTGACGGGCGCAGCCCGATCGATCGGCTGAAACCCGCGCAGCGTCATCGACCAGTAGGTGCCATCGCGCTTTTCCCAATAGAGCGGCATCGTCCAGCCATTGGCCTTGATATCGGCCCAGCCGGCCGAAAGCCAGCGCATCGGATCGCGGTAGGCGCCGGCTTCGATGAAATCGATCCATTCGCCATTGGTCACCAGCCGATCTGCGAGGCGATATGGCTCGAGCAGCGTGCGGTGGCGCGGGCCCTCGCAATCGAAGCCGAACCCCGAACCATCATGGCCGATCTCGACGATGCCGCCCTCGAACGGCAGGAACGTCATCGGGGCCGTTTCGCGTGCCTCGGAAGAGATCGGCTCGGGATCGGTGAACGCCGGCCGCAAGGGGCTCTGCGAAAACAGATGGAGAATGTCGGTCAGCAGCAATTCCTGATGCTGCTGTTCGTGATGGCAGCCGAGTTCGATGAGGTCGGTGAGGTCGCCGTCGAGATCGCTCTCCAGAAGCGTTTCCATCGCGCGATCCACATGGTCGCGGTAGGCCAGAACCTCCGCGAGCGAAGGCCGTGTCACGAAACCGCGCTTGGGCCGGGGCTGCCGCTCGCCGACGCTCTCATAGTAGGAGTTGAAGAGGAAGTTAAAGCTTTCGTCGAACACCTCGTAGCCGGCGGCGACGGGTTTCAGGACCATGGTCTCGAAGAACCAGGTCGTGTGTGCCAGATGCCATTTGGCCGGGCTTGCATCCGGCATCGACTGAACCGTCGCGTCGGCATCCGACAGGTTGGCGGCGAGCTGACGGCTCGCAAGGCGCACGCGCAGGAAACGTTCTCGGGTCGAGCTTACGGCGTCGCTCGACGATGGGCAGGGAAAAACAGCTGTCACGACCGAACCTCGTCATCCACTCGAAGGAAACTCGCGCCGACCGGGGCGGACTGGCCCGGATCGGACCGGACGCCAGGTCCTTGCGGAGGCCATGCGGATCGCATGGACCAGTTCGTGTCGATTTAGGTCCGGCGCGCGGCCGTGCAATGACGATTCCGACCGCCCGGGCGATAAGTCTTCACATCTGCGACATAAGCCGACGATCCCGCGAGCGCCCGACTGGACGCGGTCCCGGTCCCGAAGTCACGGCGCGGCCGGTTGGAATCGGGCCGTATCATGGGTCCGGACGGCACGCTCGCGGGTTCGGACGAGCGGCGTTCTGTCGCGGCAGGGATGCGCTGCCTATGCGCCCTTTCCGTCCCGCTCCCGCTCCCGGATGCGGTTCTGGACGTCGCGCACGTCGCGCGCTTCGATCAGACCGGCCGCCTCGGCCGCGCTGGCGGCTTCGTAGAGGGTCGGCGCCAGCGTCACGGTGATCCCCTGCGCCTTCAGCTGCTCGATGCCTTCGGTGATGTGGGTTTCGAGAATCCCCTTCGTGACGTCGCGAATATGGACCTGCATGACCCGGCCGGGATGCTTGCTTGCGACATCGGCATAGATCCGGCCGTCGTCCTGGCCCGAATCGCCGATCAGGATGAAGGGCAGGTGCGGATAGGCGTCGAACACGCGCTCGATCATGGTCGTCTTGTGATTGTCGTGGCCGCCGGTCAGCCATTTCGTGGCATCGAGGCCGAAATCCTTGAGGAACATCGGTCCGCGCGGAATGTCGTGGATCACCAGGAACCGGTCGAAGAGATCGAAGAGGTTCCATGGACTGGACGAGACGTAGAAGAACGGGTTCGTCTCGGGGCCCATGGCACCGTTGGCCAGCGCCCGGTAGAAATGGGAGACGCCCGGAAACGCGGTTCGCGTTTCGGCGGAATTGGCAACGACCGTGCGCCAGTGCTTCAGGAAGTTGAAGGCGCCGGTCTTCACGATCGTGTCGTCGATGTCCGAAATGACGCCGTATCGCGCCGCGTCGGAAATCGAGCGCACCGGCAGTTCGGCGCCGATCTCCCTGCGCGACGATCCATAGCCCGGCACCTCGCCGAGCTCGATCCGGACATAGTCCCATGGCGCGTCCAGCGTGCCGGGATCGACCGCCAGCTCGATGTCGAAATAACCCTCGCGATCGGTGCGCGCCTCGCCGCTCCGGGCACCGATGCTCCAGAAGATCTGGGCGTCGTTGATCTCGTCGGTCTCGTAGCGCTTGAAGGTGAGCTTGATGTTCTCGAAGAGCGAATGGGTCGGCGGCGCGCTGATCGCGCCGTTCTGCTCGATGACGCGCCCGCGCATCCACATGCCGTCCGCCCCGGCCATGCCGATGAAGGGAAGCAGGATGGGCGTTCCAAGCAGGCCGGTCCGCCGCTTGATCTCGAACCGCGTCCTGTCCCAGTGTCTCTCGACCCAATGAACGGCTTGTCTGAATCTTGTTTCCACCATGGGGACGGACATAGGAGGACCGGCGAAAAACCGTAGCGGAAATCGACAGGATCGGGTCCTTGCGAAGACCGAAGGGGCTCGCGCCCCGCACAGGACGCACCGGGCGCAAGGGCGAAGACTTCTTGCTTTCGCCCTTTTTTTCACCGACACCCATCTTCGACGAACACGGGGGATACGTACACTTGGTCCACGGCAAACCGGCTTTCGGCGACGAACCACCGCTTCTGGTGGATCGGCGGCGCAAGCCCGACCGCAGACAGGTCTCGTTGCGCTGGCTGGCCGGCACGCTGTTGACCGGCGTGACGTCGAGCGCGCTGATGGGCATCGCACTGTCGGCGGCCTTGGAGAACAGCGCCGGCGCCGCCCTTCCCTCCCACATCGCCGATTATCCCCGGAATATTGCAGACGTCGCCGAGAAGGGCGCGCGGGTTTTCGCGACCGCTTTGCCGCTGGCAAGTTCGCATCAGGTGGTCGAGCTGTCGACGCTCGTCAGGGATGGCGACCGTGAGGTCGTCTCGACGCGGCCCTTCGCGCTGGTGAACATGCTCCTCGCCGCGCGCCATCCCACGACGCAGAACTATCCGCGCTTCGACCCGATCAGCATCATGTCGGAAAGCCTTCCGCCCGCCGAGGAGGATGACGAGGACCGGCTTTCGCTGGCAGCCACCCAGATCTACGGCGACCGCATGGAAAGCGGCATCTCGCTCAACATCTCGGAGTTTTCCTTCGACGAAGCGTCCTACGAGGCAGCGCCGGTCCTGACGTCCGAGGAGGCCGAGCAACTGGTGCGCGAGACCATGCCGTCCCTGCGCAACGAACCGATCCAGGTCGCCTCGCTTTCACGCCTCGATCCGTTTCGCTTCGGGTTCAGCGGCGCCAACGAGGAATACGAGCCGGGCTCGGCCTTCCGCATCATCCAGGAGAACGTGTCCTTCGAGCCGTCGGAGCGTTCGAACGCCCATCCCCGCTTCTACGAGGAGATCGTGCCGGTTCGCGAATCCAGGGCGATCGTCGACGCGCTCGAAGGCCTCAGCGAACGCGGCGTCGACAGCAAGGACGCCGGCAAGGCGCTCGCGGACCAGCTGAAGGATCAAATGCTCTCGGCGGGCGACGCCCTCCGGCTCGGCATCGAAAGCGTCGGCGAGACGCGCACGGTCATCCGCCTCTCGGCCTATCGGGGCAAGACCCATCTGGGCACGGTCGCCGAGACGCAGGATGGCGTCTTCGAAGAAGCCTATGCGCCCGAAATGGCCGATTCGGTCGCCGCGATTTTCGACGAGCGCGAGAGCGAGGCGCCGATCAGGGCCGACATGCCGACGATCTACGACGGGCTTTATCAGGCGGGCCTCGCCTACGGCTTCGATCAGGCGATGTGCCAGGAGCTGATCCGCACGCTCGCGAGCGAAGTCGACCTCCAGTCGCGCCTGTCCCCCACCGACCGGCTGTCGGTGTTCTACACGATGGACGAGGTGCGCGAGGGCGAGGGCGAGGGCGCGACGCGGTCCGACATCCTGTCGGTCTCGCTGAAACTGGGCGACATGGAGAAGACCCTCTATCGCTTCAAGCCGGACGGTGCGGACCGTGCCTCCTACTTCGACGCGGAAGGGCGCAGCGCGCGCCAGTTCCTCATCCGCAAGCCGCTGCCGAGGGGGCGTTTCACCTCGGCGTTCTCGACCGGGCGCAAGCATCCGGTGCTCGGCTATGTGCGTCCGCACTGGGGCGTCGACTGGGCGGCCCCGAGCGGCACGCCCATCCTGGCGGCGGCGAACGGAACCGTGATCGAAGAGGGCTGGAAGTCCGGCTACGGCCGCCACACCAAGATCAAGCACGCCAATGGCTATGTGACGTCCTATTCCCACCAGTCGGCCTTCGCGAAGGGCCTTTCGGAAGGCACGACCGTCAAGCAGGGACAGGTGATCGGCTATGTCGGATCGACGGGCCTGTCCACCGGCAACCATCTTCACTACGAGATCGAGGTGAACGGCAAGAAAGTCGATCCCATGCGGATCAAGGTGGGCGCCGAACAGGTTCTGAAGAGCAACGATCTGACGACCTTCACCACCGAGCGCGAGCGGATCGACGCCCTCATCGCCGAACGGTTCGAAGCGCCGCAGATCGCCTCGAAATAGGCTGTTGGGCGCCGATAACGTCATCAAACGGTCACAGGCTTGCAACAACCGAGCCCGGCGCGATCGCCCATGGCGCGGCATCGCTTTCAAATCGCGAACCGTTTGCCTATAGCATCGCTCTCAAATTCGAACGTCCAATAAGAAAAGCGAGACTTCAGTGTCGTCCACATTCGACAAAGTCGCCGACATCATCGCCGAAACGAGCGAGATCGAGCGTGAAACGATCACGCCCGAAAGTCACGTGATCAACGATCTCGGCATCGATTCCCTCGACTTCCTCGACATCGTCTTTGCGATCGACAAGGAATTCGGCATCAAGATTCCACTCGAGAAGTGGACTCAGGAAGTCAACGATGGCGAGGCGGACACGGAGGAATACTTCATCATGAAGAATCTGTGCGCCAAGATCGACGAGCTGCGCGCCGAAAAACCCGCCTGATACCCGATCATGCCGACCGCGGCGCGGCAGCCGCGTTCGGCCTCTCCTCGTTCCCGAAATCCACATATTCGGCTGGAAATCGCATGTCCTCTTCCCCCCGCGACGTACTCGTGACCGGCATCGGCCTCGTCTCCTCGCTCGGAGAGGGAATCGACGTCCATCTCGACAAGCTGTCCGCGCCGTCTCCCAGCCCGTCCGTCGAGCGCGAGGCATACGCGCCCTATTCGGTGCACGCGCTGCCCGAGATCGACTGGTCCGCGCACATTCCCAAGCGCGGCGACCTGAGGCAGATGGACACCTGGCAGAGGCTCGGCGTCTATGCGGCCGGCCTTGCGCTGCAGGATGCGGGCATTCCGTTCGACGAGGGCCTGCGCGCCGAGATCGACATGGTGGTCGCGGCCGGCGGGGGCGAGCGCGACCCGGCCGTGGACGCGCTGGTGATGGAGCGCGCGCGCGCCTCCAACGCGCCGGAGCGCGTCATCAACGAGACCTTGTCGAGCGAGCTGCGTCCGACGCTGTTCCTGGCCCAGCTCTCCAATCTCCTCGCCGGCAACATCTCGATCGTCCAGAAGGTCACGGGGTCCTCCCGCACGTTCATGGGCGAGGAGGCCGCAGGCATTTCCGCCTTCTATTCGACCCGCAGCCGCATCGCCTGCGGCCAGAGCGAGATCGCGCTGGTCGGCGGTTCGTTCTCGGCCGAACGCCGCGACCTGATCCTCAATTTCGATCTGGCCGAACTGATGCTGCGAAACGAATGGTCGCCCGTCCTGTCGCGCCGGACGGGCGCGGACGGGATCGCCATCGGAAGCGTCGGCGCGTTTCTGATCCTCGAATCGCCGGACCATGCCGAACGGCGCGGCGCGAACGTCTACGCAAGGCTCGTCTCGGCGGTCGGCGATCGCGGCAGGCGCGACGACGGGCGGCTGGAGAAGCGCTTTTCCGATCTCCTGCCGGCCGTCGATCCTGCCGATCTCCTGATCCTGTCCGGCGCGAGCGGCCTTGCCGACCATGCGAAGGTCGAGACCGAAGCGCTCGACGCTGCCTATCCGGATGCCGCGCGGATCGCTTACGGTTCCATGCTGGGCCATTCCTTCGAGGCGCACGTTCCCGCAGGCATCGCGCTCGCCGCCGGCGCGCTGTCCAAGCGAACGATGTTCTCGCGGACCGACCTTGCGAACGAGCGCGCGCAGGCCGCGCCCGCCCGGCATGCGCTCGTGACGACGATCGGCCATCTTCATGCCGAAGGCGCCTGCTATCTGGAAGCGGTGTCCTGACCCGGCGTTTAGCGACGCCGCCTTTTGCCTGAGAGAGATCATTCGACCATGACGACAGCAACGCGGGATCACCTCGGCCGCTCGATCATCGCCGTCACCGGCCTCGGCGTCGTTTCGGCGCTCGGGCGCGGCATCGAGGAAAACTGGGACAAGCTCACACGCGGCGTCTCCGGCATTCACCGGATCGAACGGTTCGACACCGATGGCCTGCGCACAACCATCTGCGGCTCCGTGGACTTCATGACGAGCCGCGAGACGAGCGCGGTCGATCTGTCCTACGCCATGGCCGAGGCGGCGGGGTCCGAGGCGGTTCTGATGGCCGGCCTTTCCGACGGCGACTTCGGCGGACCCCTGTTTCTCGCCGCGCCCCCCGTCGAGATGGAGTGGCGCTCGCGTCTCGCACTGGACAAGCAGGGCGGCGCGGAGCACGAGGAGGCGGGCTACGAACGGCTTCTCGATATCGCGCGGCGCAATCCCGATCTCGCCATCTATCATTCGACCCAGTGCAGCCGCATCTCCGAGATGCTGGCCGACCGGCTCGGCACCAGGGGCCTGCCGATCACCCTTTCCACCGCCTGCGCATCCGGCGCGAGCGCGATCCAGCTCGGCGTCGAGGCGATCCGGCGCGGCGAGACCACGCGCGCCATCTGCATCGGCACGGATGGCTCGATCAGCCAGGAATCGCTGATCCGCTTCTCCCTCCTGTCGGCGCTCTCGACCGCCAACGACGATCCGGCAGCGGCCTCCAAGCCCTTCTCGAAGGATCGCGACGGCTTCGTCATGGCCGAGGGGGCTGGCGCGCTCGTGCTCGAATCCCTCGAAAGCGCCCTGGAGCGCGGCGCGAAGGTGCACGGCCTGATCCTCGGCTGCGGCGAGCGCGCCGACGATTTTCACCGCACGCGCTCCAAGCCCGACGGCTCGCCCATCATTGCGACGATCCGGGCGGGGATCGAGGATGCGGGGCTGACGCCCGACGACATCGACTACATCAACGCGCACGGCACCTCCACGCCCGAGAACGACCGCATGGAGGCGATGGGGCTGTCCGCGGTCTTCGGCGAGGCGCTGAAGACGACGCCGATCTCCTCGAACAAGTCGATGATCGGCCATACGCTCACGGCGGCCGGTGCGATCGAGGCGGTCTTCTCGATCCTGTCGCTGCGCGAGGGCATTCTTCCACCGACGATCAATTACGCGGTGCCGGACCCCACGATCGAGCTCGACACCGTCGCGAACACGGCACGCAAGGCCGATATCCGCGCGGTGCTGTCGAACTCCTTCGGCTTCGGCGGACAGAATGCCTGCCTCGTCTTCGGCCGCGCGACCTGATACATCGCCGCCAGGAAACGACTGAACGATCAAGGCGGAACACCCATGCGCGCACTCCAGCTTGTCGGTGACAAGGATCTGAAAATCGTCGATCTGCCGGAACCCGAGGCCCCCGGTCCGGGTGAAGTGCGGGTCAGGGTCGCGACGGTCGCGCTCAACCATATCGACGTCTGGGGCTGGCGCGGCATGGCGTTCGCCAAGCGCAAGATGCCGCTGGTGATCGGTGCCGAAGCCTCCGGCGTCGTCACGGCGCTCGGCCAGGGCGTTTCCTCGGTCCTGCCCGGCCAGCTCGTATCGATCTACGGCGCGCGCACCTGCGGGCTCTGCAAGCCCTGCCGCGAGGGTCGCGACAATCTGTGCGAACATGTCTCCGGCGTTCACGGGTTTCATCTCGACGGGTTCGCGCAGGACTATGTGAACCTGCCGGCACGGCTCCTCGTCCCGGCCCCGCCCGGCTGCGACGCGGTCGGCGCAGCGCTGGCCCCGGTCACCTTCGGCACCGTCGAGCACATGCTGTTCGACAATGCGAGGCTCGAACCCGGCGAGACGATCCTGATCCATGCCGGCGGCTCGGGCATCGGCTCGGTCGCGATCCAGCTGGCCAAGAAGATCGGCTGCACGGTGATCACGACGGTCGGCTCGAACGACAAGATCGAGCGGGCGAAGGCGCTCGGCGCCGACCACGTCATCAATTACCGCGAAGACCGCTTCGAAGGCGTCACGCGCAAGCTCACCCGCAAGAAGGGCGTCGACGTCGTCTTCGAACATGTCGGCAAGGATACGTTCGCCGCCTCCATGCTGTGCATGAGGCGTGGCGGGCGGCTCGTCACCTGCGGCTCGACGTCGGGCGTTTCGACCGACATCAACCTGATGATGCTGTTCCAGCAGCAATTGAAGCTCTTCGGCTCGTTCGGCTGCCGCATGGAGAACATGGCGAACGCCATGCAGAAGATCGCGCGCGGCCTCGTCCACCCGGTCATCGATACCGAGGTCACGATGGACGAGATCGAAGTCGCGCTGCAGCGCATGGAGGGCCGCAAGGTTTTCGGCAAGGTCATTCTCAAGATGAGCGAGGCATGAGCCTTCAGCGTGCCGCGCGGATGAATCCGCGCCTCCTGAAGCTCGTCCTTCGCACCAAGCGCGTGACGGACTGGGTGACGGCGAAGGCCCTGTTCGCCGTCCTGTCGATCCTGCGGTTCCTGCCGCCCGAAAAGGGGCTCGAACTGGCGGACCGGTTCACGCGCACCCTCGGGCCGCTCACGCCGCGCCACAAGCTCGCCCTGCACAATCTGCGCCGCGCCTTTCCCGAAAAGGACGAGGCGTGGATCGAGAAGACCGCACGGGCCAATTGGGGCCATATGGGACGGCTTGCCGCCGAGTTCGTCTTCCTCGACGACCTGTTCGATTTCGACGTCGACAATCCGGATGCCGGCCGCGTCGAGGTGAAGGGCCAGGAAATCTTCGAGGATTTCAGCGAGCGCAAGGGCCCGTTCATCTTCTTCACCGGCCATACCGGCTCGTTCGAGCTCCTGCCGATCGGCGCGGCCGCCTACGGGTTCGAGTTCACCGCCCTCTTTCGCCAGCCCAACAATCGCTATGTCGCAGAACGCGTGCAGGCGGCCCGCAGAACCGCGGGGGGACACCTCGTTCCCTCGAAGGCAGGCGCGGCCTGGACGCTGGCCGGCATTCTGGACAAGGGCGGATCGGTCGGCATGCTGACGGACCAGAAGTTCAAGAAGGGCCAGAAGACGACGTTCTTCGGGCTGCCCTGCAAGACGAGCCCGCTCTTGCCAAAGCTTGCCCGACAATATGATGCGGAGGTCTATCCGGCGCGCTCGATCAGGCTCGAAAACGGGCGCTACCGTCTCGAACTGTTTCCGCCGATCACGCTGCCGCGCCGGGAGGACGGTGAGATCGACCTCAATGCCAGCTGCCAGGCGCTCAACGACATCGTCGAGGGCTGGGTGCGCGAATATCCCGAACAATGGATGTGGTTCCACGATCGCTGGAACCAGAAGAAACTGCTGCGTTGAGGCGGCGGACAACACGGGCTCCGGCCTCCACGACATCCGAACCACCCTATCGTGCGACCCGGCAACGTCCGAACCTTTGTCCCGGATCGTGTCCGGCGCTCCCGGCGCTGCCGCTCCAACACTGGGCCGGCCCCGGACTGACGGCCCGTCAGAACTGGAGCGGGTCCTCGACCCCGGGAAGGGTTGAAAACCCGTCCCGGCGCGCATCGCCGGAATTTTCCGGCGCGGTCTCGAAGTCCAGCGAAAGCTCCGGCGAGGTGGCGGCCGGAGGGGCCGGCCGTTCGGGCACGGGGGCGGGCTCCGGCGGGGCGGCGGGCCCATTGCCGCTTCCGCCTCGAACCGGAACCTCTCGCGGCGGCGAAGCCGGCCGGGCTGCGGCGGCTGCGGCAGTGGCGGCGGCGGCGGCGGCGGCGTTTCGCGCTTCGAGTTCCGCCTCGATCGCCTCTTGCCGGCGCGCCTCGTCGCGTCGCTCCATCCAGCGATAGAATCGCGTCTCCCGGCGCAGCCGCAGCGTTTCCTCGAGCCGTTCCTGCATTGCCTCGACGCGGGCCTGCTCGCGCTCCAGCGCGCGGACGGCGAGATAGTTGGCAAGCGCCATGTCGTTTCGCCGAAGCGCAGGCGCTCCGATCGGCCCCTCGAGCGCGTAGCGAACCTCCGCCTGCGCGCCTTCGACGCGTTCCTCGCCCGTCTCGATCGCGAGCGTCAGGTCGGCGTCCAGATCGAGCGTCGAAAGATCGATCCGGCCCGAAAGGGTCAGCGTGTTGCCGCCCGCCGAGACCGTGACGCCCGGCAGGATGACATCGCCGCCGCTGACCGAATACCGGCTCACGGCACGCGTGATGGGGAAACGGGCGCCTTCCGCGATCCGGGTGAACGCGGACGTCGTGTCCGTCTCCGCCGAAAAGCCTTCCGCGTCCGCGCCCGCCAGAAGCGCCGGCAACGGATCGGACGGAATGCCGGGAAGCGCCGCGCCGACGACCGTCGCCTCGCCGGCACCGGCGAGCGCTGCAACCAATCCCGCCGGCGATTGCGCCGTCGCATCAAGCCGTGCCGTCAGCGTCAGGTCGGACGCATCGCCGCTTGCGGCGAGCGCCGGGGCGAGCATCGCAAGGGCGATCTCGTCGGCCCTGAGATCGGCGCTGAAGCTTCCCAGGCCATCGAGATTGCGCAGGATCAGATCGCCGCTGATATCGCCGCCGAAAAGCTTGCCCGAAAGCGACGACAAAGCGAGATCGCGTGCCGAGCTTTCAAGGTGCGCGGACATTTCCCCGATCGCCGCCGTGCCGACGTCCATGCTATCGGCGCGCACCGCGAGCGATATCGGACGATCCGGCAGGAGCGACGTCCCGATCGGAGACGACGACCAGATCCCGCCGCCTTCGGCCAACGGGTCGACGCCGTAGACGAGCGAGGCCAGCCAGGGCAGCGACAGGCTGTCGGTTCGCAGCGTGCCGTCGATGCTGCCGTCCCCGGCGATCGACAGATCGCTCTGCAGCGCGTTGCCGCCGACGACGCCGGACAGATCGGCGATCGACCAGCCCGCGCCGTCGGAGGCGATGCTGGCCGTCAGATCGGCGTCGAGCTGCTGGCGGATCGCCTCGTCGAGACCGAAATCGAGGCCGAAGGCCGTGATCCAGGGGCCGAGGCTTCGGCTCGACAGGCGCACGCTGCTATCGAGATTATCGACACCGCTGTCGCTGAGGTCGAGAACGCCTTCGAAATCGGCATCCGTCTGCGGGCTGCGCAGCGTCGCGCTGATGACGGCGGGACCGCGCGCGGACGCGGACGCGGACGTTTCGATTTCGAGCGGTCCCTCGATTTCTCCGCCCCGCGCGGGAAGCCCGAGCTGGGCGAGGAGCGTTGCCGGCGCGTCGCTTTCCATGCGCAGTTCGAGGCCGACGCGCCCGCTGGTCTCGATCGCGCGGAAGCCGTTCTCGATCGCCGCGGAAAAATCGAGCCGGGTCGCGGCCGCCTGCCCGTCGAGTCGCAAAAGCAGCGTCGGGCTTCCGCTGCCTCGCTCGATCGATTCGATCTCGCCGGCCAGCCGCAACGGTGCGAGGCTTGCCGCACGCGATCGCAGGGCCTCGACGACGGGCGTGCCCGGCCTGATCTCATCGACGAACGCCAGGAATGCTTCCGGATCGTCGCTTGCAAGGGTCAGGTCGATCATGCCTTCCGTGTCGGCGCCAAGGCCTCGCAACTGGCCGGTCGCAGCGAAGGATGCGCCGGCCAGACCGCCGACCTCGAGTTTCGCCAGCGTCAGGACCGCCCCGTCGTAGAGAATGTCCGCATCCACGCTGTCCGCCTCGAATTTGCCGTAGCGCACGGGACCTGCCTTGAGCGCCACATCGTAACGCGTGACGCTCGTCAGGACATTGTCCGTACCCGTCGCCATCGCCCCGAGCGCGCGCAGGGCGTCGAGATCCAGGGCGCCCCCCGTGAGCCGTGCGGTCAGACGTCCGCCATCGGAATTCGGAACGCGCTCGATCAGTCCGGTCAAAGGGTCGCCGCCGAGATCGAGTTCAAGATCGCGGAATGTCTGGCGCTCCGCCGTCAGATCCACATTGGCGGACAGCCCCGCACGCTCGAGGGTGCGGATTTTCGGATCGATGGTCCCGGTCAGCCAGTCCGACAATCCGGATGGCTGGCGCGAGGCGACGAGCAGGCTGCCGGCATATCCGAGCGAGGGCTCGAGCCGCAGCTGGCCGTCGGCTTCCACGAGCGTCCGTCCGGGAAGTTCGGCGGTCAGATCTTCCAGCAGCCAGCCCTGCGGGCGGGGACGGGCGCGAAAGGCGAGCGCGCGGATCGTCGTGTCGCCGAACGTCACGACCGGCAGGGCAAGTTCGATCGTTCCGTCGATCGTCGGCTTCGGAACGTCGCTCAGCACGGATCGCAGCGTTTCCAGGCGCGCGGCGAGGCTCGCGGAGACATTCCCCCCGCTGCCGCCGCCGCCGGCCGGCGCGCCCGCACCGAGCGTGTCGACATCGAAGGTTTCGCCCTCGAGCACCAGACGGAAGGCCGGCGCGCCGCTCTGCAGCGTGATCTCGCCGCTTCCGGTCAGCACATAGGGCGCATCGCGTTCGCCGATCTCGACGCGCAGAACGTCGCTTCTGAGGCGGTCGCCGGTGATCGCGACCGTCCCCAGTGCCCGCAGCGGCGGCTTGGCGGGTGTCACCGCCGCTTGCGCGAGCGATCCGCGCAAGCCATCGAAAGCGTCGTCCGGCGCCGTTGCGGCGCCGTCGCCTGGACCGACGAGCGTGCCGAACCCGCCTGCGGGTTCGGATGCGTCCTCGTCCGCCACGACGATCGGCTGGGTGTAGCCGAGCTGCCCGTCGAACCGCGTCGAGCCATCGGCGCTGAGCAGCCGCCCGTCGAGATCGAGCTGGGCCGAGTAGCCTCGGCTCACCAGAGACAGGCGCAGGGCCGCCCCCTCTTCCGTGCCGGCTTCCCCGATCCCCAGGGTGAACGCCACGTCTTCGCCGGACAGGTCGAAGGTTCCCGCCCCTTCGACGGGCCCCGACAGGGATTGCGCGGACAGATCGGCATCAAGGTTCGTGAGCCGCGAGACGCCGGCGTCGACGATGCCCGACCCATCGGCGAACACGATCTCGCCATCGGTGATATCGACATCTTCGAGCACCACCTCGGCGCTCTCGGAGACGCGTGGGCTCGGAAGCGACAGGCCATCGGCGCCGATCCGCAGCACCGGATTGTCGAGGGCCATCGCGAAGATCCGGATTTCGCCGGAGAGATAGGGGGCGAGCTCGGCGTTCATCCGGAAGCCGCGAACGGTCAGGAACGGCGCCTCGCCGTTCGCGCCGGCGACGCTGACATCTTCGAAGGTGACGGAGGGAAACGGCAGGAGACGCGCCGATGCCGTGCCTTCGACGGTGACGTCGCGGCCGAGAATGCGGCTTGCCTCGCGCTCGAAATCGTCGCGATAGACGGACCAGTCGATGAAGAGCGGGGCGACGAGGGCTGCGCAGAGCGCAAGAACGAGAAGGCCGCCGAAAAGGACGAATGCTCTAACCAGCGTACCGCTCCCCTGTCCTGTCCGGCGATCGGCGCCGGCGCTTTGATCGCTCGCCCGCCCTTCGCGTTTCATCCGGCAATTTCGGGCGTCGCCGGATCCGCGGATCGCGACGGTCACAGGCCGGAACGCGCAAAGGCCTCGGCCATTGTGCAGGAGCTGCCGATGACAGCAAAGCCCCCTGCCGATCGCAGCGCCGTCACCTGCCCGCCAAAGGATCCACCCCGAGCCACGCTCCCGACATCAGAAGGCAGAAACGCCTGCGAAAGTCGATGCTGAATGCGCCACACCGGCGGTCCGAACACGCTCGATGGGCGTCGGGACGGGCTGTCCGGGCCGATGCACCGGACGAACGGCGGAACCCCCGTGACGGGTTCGCGACATGACGGTGTTGCCGGTGCTTGCCGAACTGCACGTCATCGATCCGACGGAAGGGGTGCCCGGCACGCAAAACCTTGATCCGGGCACGCGGCCTTGCCGTCATCTCCGGTTTTAGTTCGAGATAGTTACCGTCGGGTTAGGAGAACGGACCGATCGGCACAAATCTTTCGGGAACCGGACGATTATCCGAGGCGATCGGCATTGGACTGGAGCCGGTCCAGAACGGGCTTCAGCGCCGAAGCGGTCAGGTCGCCGAAACCGCCGAAATAGTCTGCAATCGCGAATCGGCCTTCGAGGGTGGCGGCCTGAAGGGCAAGGACGGACGCGGTCCACTGCGCCTGGAATGCGATGGTGCCCTCGACGACGGCATCCACCTTCTCCGACATGGCAAGGCGTGTCTCCTCCCGCTCGAGCGGAGAATAGATGCCGGTCTCGGAAATCAGCATCGGAATGCGAGCGGCGAGCACGAAAGGCGTCAGTTGGCAAAGGGTCATCAGGCTCGAAAGGCTCGTGACCGGGTCGAGGCCCGGTTCCGAACCGTCCGAACCGTCCGAACCGTCGCGGAGCGCCGCGGTCGGCGCGTCGAATGGCTCGATGTCGTCCTGATCACGCATGGTTTGAAACTCCTCGCTTCGAATAGTTCGCCCTGCCCGGCCCTGAAATCGGGCCAGGCCGAAAGCAGGCTCGGTCCATTGAACGGGTTCGATCGAGCCGGCCGCCATGGGTTCGAGAACCCATAAAGGTTTTGGCCGACATCCATCTGTCGAAACAGCGATTCCATTTCATGGTGCAGTGCACAATAACAGGCTCGCCACAGGCTGTGAACCCGTTCGTCCGCTGGCCGACCCGGCAACGATCCGCATAAGGTTCGCCGATCCGCACACATGCGACGCTCATGCCGATCGGCCGGCATTCGCCGCGTGAGCCGCGCCGAGATCGAAGAGAACGTGGCCGGTTCCGGAAAAGCGGTCTTCGCGGCTTTCGCGGCAGGCTCGCGACCCGATCAGTTCTCCCGCTTCGCCAGCCATTCGAGCATCTGCTCGATCTCGACACCCTGCGAGGCGATCACGTCTTGCGCCAGGCGGCGTGCGAACGGGTCCTTGCCGTATTCCAGTACGACCTCGGCCATGGCGACGGCGCTCCGGTGGTGGGGGATCATGCCGCAGACGAAGGCGACATCGGGATCGTCCACCCGAAGCCCCTGCATCATGGCTTCGTGCGTCCCACCCATCGCGTCCACATAGGCACGACCGGCCTCGCTTTCGGGCTCGGCCGGGGTCATCATATCGCCCATGCTGCCCATGCCGCCCTGGGCGCCACCGGCGCTTGTGGATGCGCCCTGGCAGGCCTCAGGAAGGTCCGTCGCCGCTCGCGGCTTCGGCGATGCACCGGCGGACATGCCGTGCCCCGCCGCGCCATGGTTCATTCCATGGCCGTCCTGCGCATGGGCAAGGGGCACCGAGGCGAGGCAGACGAGGCCGGCGGACAGGAGAGTGCGTCGAAGTCTGGTCATGATGGTCTTCCGGGTCGAGGCAATGAAGATGACGGCGGGAGCCGTCCCTTTGGGGAACGTGCAAGAGAGGATGATCGCCCAGCTGGGGCAAAACCATGGCTTGCGACATCGCGTCGCCGTGGCCGCATCGCTGGTACTGCCAGCGTTACCGCGGGCAGCATCTAGTGCGAGACGGTCGCCTCGTCGTCCCGGCGATCCGCCAGATCCATGTCGCGCCGCGACCGCTTCTGGAATTCGCGCCATGAAAAGGGAATCGAACAGAAATAGGCGATGGTCGACAGTGTCAGCGTCTCCCAGAAGAAGCTGATGAGGGTCGCGATGTAGAGAACGGCGACGAGAATGATGGGGATCGCGTAGCTCCGTGGAATGCGAAGCCCGGCGCCCTTGCCCGACCAAGTGGGAATGCGGCTCGACATCAAAAGCCCGACGAAGACGAGATAGACCGCCGAAACGCCGGCGGTGAACTCGGGAACGCCGAGGTCGGGACCGATGAAACCGACATACATGGGCAGAAGCGCAAGCCCCGCCCCTGCGGGCGCCGGAACGCCGACGAAGAACGCGCCATGCCATTTCGGCCGGTTCGGATCGTCGAGCATGGTGTTGAAGCGCGCAAGGCGCAGGGCGCAGCCGGAGGTGAACAGCAGGGCGCAGATCCAGCCGAACGAGCCTGCATCGTTCAGAATGTAGCTGTAGAGGATGAGGCCGGGCGCAAGGCCGAAATTGACGATGTCGGCAAGCGAATCCATCTCCGCACCGAACCGGCTCTGGCCCTTCAGCAGCCGGGCGATCCGTCCGTCGATGCCGTCGAGCAGCGCGGCGCCCAGAATCATGGCCACGGCAAGTTCGTAGCGCCCCTCGAAGCCGAGGCGCACCCCGGTCATGCCGGCGCAGATCGCCAGGATGGTGACGAGGTTCGGCACGATCTGGCGGAACGGAATGCGCCGTGCGCTCCGGCCCCCATTGTCGTCCGGCTCGCCCGGCGCGAAGGGTGGGAAGAAGTCCTCGACCGACATCAGGCGCGCCTCGCGCCGTAGGTCGTGCGATCGGATCCGAATTCGGCCAGCACCGTCTCGCCGGCAAGGGCCCGCTGGCCTTCGGCGACACGCGGGACGAAGCCGTCCGGACAGTAGATGTCGAGACGCGAGCCGAAGCGGATGAGACCGAAGCGCTCACCGGTCTCGAGCCGGTCGCCCGGCTTCGACCAGCAGATGATGCGGCGCGCGACCAGTCCGGCGATCTGCGAGATGCCGACCGCTCCATGGGCGCTTTCGATGACGAGCGAGTTGCGCTCGTTCACCTCGCTCGCCTTGTCGAGTTCGGCATTCTTGAACGCGCCCTTGCGGTAGACCAGGCGGCGGACCGGGCCTGCCACCGGCGCGCGGTTCACATGGCAGTCGAACACGTTCATGAAGACGGAAATGCGCAGCATTTCGGCCTGGCCGAGTTCGAGTTCGGACGGGGGAACCATCCGGCCGACCAGCGAGACGTGACCGTCCGCGGGGCTGACCACGATATCGTCGGAGATCGGCGTCACGCGCACGGGATCGCGGAAGAAATAGGCGCACCAGGCGGTCAGGACGAGCCCGAGCCAGAAGAGCGGCTCCCACAACAGACCGATCACGATCGAAATGGCGAAGAAGATCGCGATGAGAGGCCAGCCCGCACGATGGATGGGAACGAGGGCGTTTCGGATGGAATCGATAATGTGCAAGGTCGAGATGCCGTGGTTTCGGTTGAAAGACGCTTTCGCCAACATAAGCCGCTTGCCGGCAATATTCAGCCCCGACGGCGCGCGGGTCGGGCGAAAAGCACGATGGCACGACGTTTTTTCCCTCCGCGCCCGCACGATGAGACGGGTGGGTGCACGGCGGCACGGACGGCCCGGGCACCCCATAACACTTGAGAAAACCACGCGTTCGGCAAGCGTGCGTGCAGGCTTGTCGTGATGCAACGTTGGCGATAAGACCAAAGTCAAGAGCCGTTCCGAAAAATTGATAAAATTGTCTTAATCGATCATGAAAACGAAAATTCTCGGTATCATCGTTGCGTTCTTCATGATCATCGGCGCCATCGTCGCCGGTTACTGGGATATGCTTGGCAGCGAACGGGCGGGCCTGAAGACGATCGCCCAAAAAGCGCTCGACCGCTTCTCCGCATCCGACGAACGGACCGCCGAGGATCCGGCAGGCATTGCAGGCGAGGAACGTCCCTCGGCCGTCGCGCCGACGGACGTGCAAGAGCGAGCCGGGAAGGCAGAACCGGCCGCTTCGGCAGGCGGAGGCACGCTTGCAACGACCGATGCGGCGGCCCCTGCCGAATCGGAGGGCGATGCGCCGTCCAAGGCCGGCGCGGACGGCGCGGCCGCGCCCACGGATGCTGTGGACGAGAACCCGGCGCCCGCCGACCCGCCCGCTTCGCCGGACACCGGCAAGGCACCGGAGAACGGTTCGGACGAGGCGCGCCGGACCACAGCGAACGAGCCAGCCGCATCGACGCCAGCTCCATCGCCGTCGGCCGAGCGAACGCAACCGGCCGAAGCGGGCCTCGCAGGCGAGACCCCGTCGAACCCGTCTTCGTCCGACGACCGGATGGCGCCCACCGATCCGGCTGCCGAGACGAGCCCGGCAGCGTCATCGCCCCCGTCCGATCGATCCGACGCGCCGCCACCCGTCGACGCGCTGCGCTTCGACGTGTTGCGCGTCGAGCCGGACGGCTCGATGGTGGTTGCCGGAAACGGCCCGGCGAACACGACGATCTTTCTGGAGGATTCCGGCGAACGCATCGGCTCCGACACATCGAGCGCGGCCGGCGATTTCGTGGTGATCCTGGCGGAAGGGCTTTCTGTCGGGCCGCATGCGATCAAGCTCGTCGCCGAGAGCGCGGACGGCACGCGGACGGTTTCGGCGGAGACCGCCATCATCGACGTGCCGGACCGGGGAGAGGAGGAACAACTGCTCGCCCTCGTCGAGACCCCGGACCGGCCGTCGCGACTGATCGAGATTCCGGCGACGGACGCGGGCGGCACGCCAAGCTCGCGCCCGGGCGCCCCGTCGGACGCCGCCGGATCCGAAGGCGAAGTCTCGCGGCCTTCCGAAGCCGGATCAAGCGGCACGGCGACCGACACCGCCGGATCGCAGCCGAGCACCGGTGCGCCCGCCTCCGCGAACGCCGAGAGTGGCGGGAGGCCGTCCTCGAGCGAAGGTTCGGACACGGTTCTCCTTCCGCGCGCCCCCTCCTCGACCCCGGCGGCAGCGCCTGCGGCGGACGCGACGACCTTGCGCGTCGAAGCCATCGAGATCGAGGGGGACCGCATCTTCATCGCCGGGGCCGCACCCGCGGGAGCGGGCATCCGCATCTATCTCGACAACGAACCCCTCGCCGACGCACGGGCGGACGGCGCCGGCCGGTTCCTGATCGAGGCGCGGAGCGACATCGCGGTCGGCGAACATACGGTCCGGGTCGATCAGCTCGGACGGGACGGCGCCGTCTCCTCCCGGGTGGCCGTGCCTTTCCTGAGACCCGATACGGGCTCCATGTCGGCGATCTCCCCATCGCTGGATCTGCCGGAGGACGGCGGCGAAACCGAAGGCGACGAGACGTCCGGTTCGGTAGCGGACAATGCTGGCAGCGGATCGCAGTCGTCGGTCGCCGATGCGGGCGCCTCCGCCTCGACCGGGAAGATTCGGACGGCCAGGCCAGCGACCGGCACTGAGACGGCCTCGTCGCCGGCCGGCTCCGTTCGCGACGATGTTTCGGACGCAGAAGGAAACAATACGGGCGCGAACGCGGCCGGCGATCGGATCGCCGATACGGGCGCGAACGACGCGGTATCGGCAGCTGAAACGGAACCTACGCTGTCGGGCGACGCCCCGGCGCAAGGCTCGCTCGACACACGGTCCGAGCAAGATCCCGCAGCCGCGAACGGCTCCCCGCCGCGCGATGGTCCGGCCATCGACAGCGCCGGACCGGTCGAGAGCGAAGGCCGGACCGCGCCGAACGAAGCCGCCGGGAGCACGCCTTCCAGCGCCCGGAGCCTGGCCGCAACGGAGACCGGAGCCGGCGCTTCCGGGACCGCCGGCACCACCGGGCCTTCATCGTCGTTGGACGACCGTGCAAGCCAAATTCGCGACGACGGCGCGCCGTCGGCATCGTCCGAAACCGCGAGCGCGGATCGGCGCGATGCATCCGTGCCAACCCGCCTCCAGGCGCCGCTGCGGGGACGCGAGGGCCGCGTTCTCATTCGCAAGGGCGACACGCTGTGGCGGATATCGCGCGAGACTTACGGCCGAGGCACGCGCTACACGGTGATCTATCTCGCCAATGGCGACCAGATCCGCGACCCCGACCGGATCTATCCCGGGCAGATCTTCCGCATGCCCTCCAAGTCGCGGGTCGAGGCCCTGGAATCGTCCGCGGAGGAAGCGACTTCGCGCTGATCGCCATCCCGCGTGCAAACGGCCACCAGGGCGGTCGACGTCCCTTGAATTCGGTCTCTGCCCTGGCGACAGCCTACCGGACGCGGCGGATTTGCGCCTTTGCGCCGATTCCCGAACATGCGATAGACGCCCTGTTCGCCTTTCCCCGACAATCAGAGATCGAGCAGCCGATTGCCCCCTGAAACACGGACAGTCTCCGGCGATCGCGGAGCGACGCTGTCGACCATCAAGAATCTCTGGCCGTACATGTGGCCGGACGACCGTCCCGACCTGAAACGTCGCGTCGTCGTCGCCGGCCTGTTTCTCGTGGCCGCCAAGCTCCTGACGGTCGGCGTTCCCTATTTCTACAAATGGGCGACCGACGCCCTCGACGGGACCAATTCGGCGCATGACTGGTTGCCGATCATCCTTGCCGGCGCCGTCACGCTTGTGGTCGCCTACAATGTCGCGCGGGTCATCGCGGTCGGCCTCAACCAGGCGCGGGACGCCCTGTTCGCCAGCGTCGGGCAATATGCGGTGCGACGCCTCGCCTACCGCACCTTCGTCCACATGCACCGCCTGTCGCTGCGCTTCCATCTGGAGCGGCGCACGGGCGGCCTGTCCCGCATCATCGACCGGGGCACCAAGGGCATCGAGGCGATCGTGCGCTATACGATCCTCAATACGATCCCGACGATCCTGGAATTCGCCCTCGTCGCCCTGATCTTCGGCTTCACCTACGGCACGGCCTACATCGCCATCATCGCGGCGACGATCGGCCTCTACGCCTGGTTCACCATCAAGGCGAGTGACTGGCGCATCGCCATTCGCCGGGCGATGAACGATTCCGATACCGAAGCCAGCACCAAGGCGATCGATTCGCTCCTGAACTTCGAGACGGTCAAATATTTCGGCAACGAGGAGATGGAAGCCCGTCGTTTCGACGAATCCATGGCGCGTTACGAGGTCGCCGCGACCCGCATCTGGACCTCGCTCGGCTGGCTGAACTTCGGCCAGGGGGTCATCTTCGGGGTCGGCATGGGCGCGGTCATGGTCCTGTCGGCGCTCGAGGTGCGCGCCGGCACCCAGACGCTCGGCGACTTCGTCTTCATCAACGCCATGCTGATGCAGCTTTCGATTCCGCTGAACTTCATCGGCTCGATCTATCGCGAGATCCGCCAGGGCCTGACCGATATCGAGGCGATGTTCGATCTCCTGTCCGTCTCGGCCGAAGTCGAGGACAGGCCCGGCGCGCAGCCCCTCACGGTGACGCAGGGGACGATCCGCTTCGAGGATGTCCGGTTCGGCTACGATCCCGACCGCCAGATTCTGAAGGGCATTTCCTTCGAAGTGCCGGCGGGCCGGTCCATCGCCATTGTCGGCCCGTCCGGCGCGGGGAAATCCACCATCTCCCGGCTCCTGTTCCGCTTCTACGATGTGGGTTCGGGCCGCATCACGATCGATGGCCAGGACATTTCCCGCGTGACGCAGAAGAGTGTCCGGTCGGTCATCGGCATCGTCCCGCAGGATACGGTCCTGTTCAACGACACCATCGCCTACAATATCCGCTACGGCCGCATCGATGCGAGCGAGGCCGAGGTCCAGCGGGCCGCGGACCTTGCCCAGATCGGCGATTTCATCAAATCGCTTCCGCACGGCTTCCAGTCGATGGTCGGCGAGCGCGGGCTCAAGCTGTCCGGCGGCGAGAAGCAGCGCGTCGCCGTCGCGCGCACCATCCTGAAGGCGCCGCCTATCCTGGTTCTCGACGAGGCGACCAGCGCGCTCGACACCCACACCGAGAAGGACATCCAGTCCGCCCTCGACCTCGTATCGAAAAACCGAACGACGCTCACCATCGCCCATCGGCTGTCGACCGTGATCTCGGCCGACGAGATCATCGTCCTGAAGGCGGGCGTCATCGTCGAGCGCGGCAGCCATGCCGATCTTCTCGGCCAGAACGGGCTCTATGCCGAGATGTGGACGATGCAGCGCGAGGCGACGGAAGCCGAAGAGGCGCTCCGGCGCGCCCGAGAGGCCGATGCTCTCGGCGTGATCGAACGGAAACCCGCCCCGGCAAGGTGACGGCCATGCCTGCCCGGCGGCATGTCCGCTCCGCTCCCAAGCGTTGCGGCGGCGTGCCTGCCGGGTTATCGAGTGTTCGAACCCTTTTCGAGGAATCGACGCCGCGCCGAACCGATCGGCCGCTCTCGCCTTCGACCGCAGATGATCCATGGGAGGTCATGAGACCCGTGCCGCAAAGGCTCAACAGTGCCGACGCCGATTTCGAAACGCGCTTCCGTGCGCTTCTCGATGGGAAACGCGACGCATCGACCGATGTCAGCGACCGGGTCCGTGAGATCATCGCCGACGTGCGCGCGCGCGGCGACGACGCCCTCGTCGCACTGACGAAGGCGCTCGATTCGCTCGATGTCGCCGATGCGGGCGCGCTTCGGGTCGATCCGGCCGTGATCGCACGCGCGTGGGACGAAGCCGATCCGGTGACGCGCGAGGCCCTGCAGACGGCGCACGACCGGATCACGTCGCACCACCGACGCCAGGTGCCGAAGGACGATCACTACACGGACGGCATCGGGGTGGAACTGGGCAGCCGCTGGACTGCGGTCGAATCGGTCGGCCTCTACGTGCCCGGCGGCACGGCGAGCTATCCCTCCTCCGTCCTCATGAACGCGGTGCCGGCCAAGGTCGCCGGCGTGAAGCGCATCGTCATGGTGGCGCCGGCCAGACAGGGCATTCTCAACCCGCTCGTCCTGGCGGCGGCCCATCTGGCCGGCATCGACGAAATCTACACGATCGGCGGCGCGCAGGCCGTCGCGGCGCTCGCCTACGGCACGACGTCCATCGCCCCGGTCGTCAAGATCGTCGGCCCCGGCAACGCCTACGTCGCCGAAGCCAAGCGCCAGGTCTTCGGCCGCGTCGGGATCGACATGATCGCCGGCCCTTCGGAGATCCTCGTCATCGCCGATGCGGACAACGATCCGGCCTGGATCGCCGCCGACCTGTTGAGCCAGGCCGAGCACGACCCGTCCGCCCAGTCGATCCTCATCACCGAGAGCGAGGCTTTCGCCGACGCGGTGGAAACGGAAGTGGAGCGCCAGCTGCAAAGCCTGCCGCGCGTTGAGACGGCGCGGGCAAGCTGGCAGGATCATGGCGCGGTCATCACCGTGGGCTCCCTCGAAGACGAGGCGCCGGCCCTTACCGACAGGATCGCGCCCGAGCATCTCGAAATCGCGACCGAAGCGCCGGAAACCATCTCCGAGCGGATCTCGAACGCCGGCGCCATCTTCCTCGGCCGCCATACGCCGGAGGTCATCGGGGACTATGTCGGCGGCTCGAACCATGTCCTGCCGACATCGCGGTCGGCGCGGTTCTCGTCGGGCCTGTCGGTGCTCGACTTCGTCAAGCGGACGTCGATCCTCAAGCTCGGGCCCGAACAGCTCAAGGCGCTCGCGCCGGCGGCGATGGAACTGGCGCGGGTCGAAAGCCTCGACGCCCATGGCCGGTCGGTGGGCATACGCGTGAACCTTGCGGAGGCAAGAGAGCGATAATGGCAGACGACACTTTCGGCCGGCTGATCGATATCGAACTCGATGAAAGCATCGGGCGCACCACGCCGGACATCGAGCACGAACGCAATGTCGCGATCTTCGATCTCATCGAGGAGAACCGGTTCGACCCGGACGGGGCGCCGGACGGCGGCCGGTTCAGGCTCAAGCTCGCCATCGCCGACAAGCGTCTGGTGTTCGACATCCGCGACGAAGGCGGTGAGAAGCTCGTCACGCACATCCTGTCCCTGACCCCGTTCCGAAGGGTGATCAAGGACTATTTCATGATCTGCGACAGCTATTACGAAGCCATCCGGTCGTCGACGCCCCAGCAGATCGAGGCGATCGACATGGGGCGGCGGGGCATCCACAATGACGGGTCGGAGACCTTGATGGAGCGGCTGAAGGGCAAGATCGAGATCGACAAGGACACGGCACGCCGGCTGTTCACCCTGATCTGCGCCTTGCAGCGCCGGACCTGACGCGCCTGCGCTGCGCCCATTCCGGCAGGCTTCATGCACCGACCGTCACTCCATCGAGCCCGAGGCCGTAATATGGCGCAAGCCGATACACCTCGCATCACCTCCGTCCTGTTCATGTGCGGCATGAATTCGATCCGTTCCCCCATGGCGGCGGCGCTGGCCGGCCGCATCCTGCCGCGCGGAACCTACATCGCCTCGGCAGGCGTCAGGGCAGGCGAGCGCGATCCGTTCGTCGATGCCGTGCTCGAGGAACACGGGCTGGATCTCGGCGGCCATCGCCCGCATCTCTTCGAGGAGCTCGAGGACGGCTATTTCGACCTCGTCATCACCATGGCCCCGGAAGCCCATCACCTGGCGCTCGACACCATGGGCTCGACCTATTCCGACGTGGAATTCTGGCCGATGCCGGATCCCTCGCTCGCGACGGGAACGCGCGCCCAGATCCTCGACGCCTATCGCGACCTCTACAAGCGCATCGAAGCCCGCCTCAAGGACCGGTTCGGCCAGTAGACCTACCGGCTGGCATAGAGGCGGGACAGGACGATCGCCGCGCTCGTCGCGACGTTCAGGCTGTCGACCGACGGATCCATCGCGATCCGCAGCCCATCCATCCGCTCGAGAAGTTCGGCCGGCAGCCCGGTTCCCTCCGCCCCGACGAACAGGGCACAGGGACGTCCGCCACCAAGATCCTCGATCCGCATCGTGCCGCCCGGCGTCAGAGCGATCGGCCGGTAGCCGGCGGCGATGACGGCGGCAAGGATCTCGCCGGCGGTGCCGCCGCGGTGCCATCCCTGCGTCAGCACCGTTCCCACGGAGACCCGCAGGGCCTTTCGGTACAGCGGGTGGCAGGACGTCTCGTCCAGAAGCAGCCCGCCGACGCCGAAGGCGCGGGCGTTGCGGAAGAGTGCGCCGATATTGTCGTGGTTGGCGATGCCGATCGCGGCGAGGATCGGCGCGCCTTGCGCGAACGCGGCCGAAATCGCGGCCTCGCGCGTCGTCGCCCCGCCCGTGTCTTCGCCATGGGCAAGAACGCCGCGATGCATGGGAAAGCCCGCGACCGCGTCGACGATGTCGCGACCGGCGACATAGACCGGACAATCGTGCGGGAGCTTCGCGAGCCGTCCGGCAAGGCCGGCCAGACGGTTCTGCAGGACGAGAAGCGCCGTCGGACGAAACCTGCGGCTGAGCGCCAGCTGGTCGAGAACCACCGTGCCCTCCGCGATGAAACCGTTCCGGCCCGTGAGATCGCGCTCGCGAATATCGCGAAACACGGCGATGCGCGGATCGTCCGGGTCGTCGATCGGAACGAATCGGTGGGCCGGTTCGGGTGCTATTGCTGAAGCCATGGGCGCATCTAGCGCAACCGCGCGCGACCACCAAGCCCGCTCGCCTGCCGCCGATCGCGCGGCGAGGTCCGCGCCGCGACGGTCAGGCGCTCAGGGCCTCGGCATGCGGATCGAACCGGCGCAGGCGCGCGCGTTCGCCCGCACGTCCCGATCCGGAACCGGCCGTGGCATCGAGGAAGATGTCCGCGCATCGCTGCCAGGTGAAATCGCGCGCGCGGGCGACGGCATCGGTGCGCGAGAGCGTCAGCGCCCGTCGGCAGGCCTCGCCGAGATCGCCGGACGCGATTCCGGCGCGAGACGATCCGAGCACGTCGATCGGCCCCGGCTCGCTGTAGGAGGCGAACGGCGTACCGCAGGCGATCGCCTCCAGAAGCACGATCCCGAACGTATCGGTCTTGGAGGGGAAGACGAAGACATCGGCGGACGCGTAATAGCGGGCCAGCGCCTCGCCGGTCTGCAGTCCGGCGAAATGGGCATGGGGATAGCGCCGCATCAGATCGGCCATGATCGGCCCCTCGCCCACGACGAGCTTGGACCCTTCGAGGTCGAGATCCAGAAACGCCTCGATGTTCTTTTCCGGTGCAAGCCGCGACACGGTGAGATAGATCGGGCGCGGCAGATCGAGCGGCAGGGTGCGGCGCGGCCGGAAGACCGAGTGATCGACGCCGCGCGTCCAGGTCACGAGATTGCGGAAGCCGCGCGCTTCGAGCTGTTCCCGCATGGTCTCGGTCGGCACGAGGCAGGCGTCGCCGGCGCCGTGGAACCTGCGCAACCAGGCGTATGACCAGCGCTCCGGCACCGGGGCGCGGGCCCGGAGATATTCGGGGAAGCGCGTGTGGAAGCTCGTCGTGAAGGGCAGGCCTCGCTTCAGGCAGGCCCGCCGCATCGCGCTTCCGATCGGACCTTCGGTGGCGATATGGACATTGGTCGGCTCGAAACGGTCGATGCGCTGTTCGGCGGCCGCGGTCGTCGCCAGCGAAAGCCGGATATCGGGATAGGTCGGGCAGGGAAAGGTCCGGAAATCCTTCGGCGAAAGGACGTCGGTCGCGTGACCCGAACGAACGAGTTCCGCCATCAGGTGGGACAGGGTGCGAACCACGCCGTTAACCTGCGGTTCCCACGCATCGGTGGCAAACAGAAATCGTCCCATCATGCCGCCTCGTGCCGACGCCTGTCGGCCATCGACCGCGCCGCGGGCAGCCGATGGACCACCGTTTCGGCGTGCTCGTCGCGCAGCACGTCGGCCCACCGGATGAGTTCGAGCGTCCCGTCGAAATGCTCGCCGACGGCGGTGCAGCTTTCCACCCAGTCGCCGGTGTTGACGTATTCGACCCCGCGAAAGGTGGAGATTTCGGCGTGGTGGATGTGGCCGCAGATCACGCCCTCGCAACCCCGCCGCTTGGCCTCGAGCGCCAGCGCCTCCTCGAACGCGCCGATGAAGCTGACGGCGTTCTTCACCTTCAGCTTCGCCCAGGACGAAAACGACCAGTACGGAAAGCCGAGCCTGCGGCGGACCTTGTTGAAGACGAGATTGAGCGCGATCGCCGCGTCGTAGGCCCAGTCGCCGAGATAGGCCAGAAGCCGGGCGTTCCTGACGACGATATCGAACTCGTCGCCGTGCATGACGAGAAACTTCCGCCCGTCGGCGGTCGTGTGGACATCGTTGCGGCGCACCTCGACGCCGCCGAAATGCTGGCCGGGAAATTCGCGCAGGAATTCGTCGTGGTTTCCCGGAACGTAGACGATTCGGGCCCCCTTGCGTGCCTTGCGCAGCAGCTTCTGGACGACGTCGTTGTGGCTTTGCGGCCAGTGCCACATGCGCTTCAGGCGCCAGCCGTCGACGATGTCGCCGACGAGATAATAGGTCTCGGCGTCGTTGCGCTTCAGGAAGTCGAGGAACATGTCCGTCCTGGCCGCCTTGGATCCCAGGTGGAGATCGGAAACGAACAGGGTTCGAAATTGGCGAGGCTCGTTCGGTAGCGCCATGTCGCGTGTGACCTTCTTCGTACAACCGAGACACGCAACTCCTTCTGCCTGTTCGATTACAGCCGTGTGACGCATCGGCATGAAGGTGTGGAGGACAGGCAACAGGGGCCGGCGCAAGCGCTCGCCGCCACGCGTTCGGCCCGCTTCGCTCTCGCACGGGACGGTTGGCTTCGGCGCGGCCGGGCGCTATCTGTCGCGGGGCATGCAGCGAATGAAAGTGGAGCACGACATGGCCGACAGCACCGATACGGACCGCCTCGCGGAGAGCGATCTCGACAATCAGGCCCTGTTCTTCCACAAATATCCCAAGCCCGGCAAACTGGCGATCCAGGCGACCAAGCCGTTGGGCAACCAACGCGATCTCGCCCTCGCCTATTCCCCCGGCGTCGCCGCCCCCTGCCTGGAAATCGCCAAGGATCCGAGCAAGGCCGCCGACTATACGAGCCGCGCCAATCTCGTCGCCGTCATCTCGAACGGAACGGCCGTCCTCGGCCTCGGCGACATCGGACCCCTCGCCTCCAAGCCGGTGATGGAGGGCAAGGCCGTCCTGTTCAAGAAATTCGCCGACATCGACGTCTTCGACATCGAGATCGACGCCCGGGAGATCGACCATGTCTGCGACGTGATCGCGGCGCTCGAGCCGACCTTCGGCGGCATCAATCTGGAGGACATCAAGGCCCCGGAATGTTTCGAGATCGAGAGCCGGCTGCGCGCGCGCATGAAGATCCCGGTCTTCCACGACGACCAGCACGGCACGGCAATCATCGTCGCGGCCGCCGTGCGCAATGCGCTGATGCTGTCGAAGAAGGATCTCGCGGACGTCAAGATCGTCGCGTCCGGTGCCGGCGCCGCCTCGCTCGCCTGCCTCAACCTGCTCGTTTCCCTCGGCGCACGGCACGAGAACATCCTCGTCACCGACCGCGAGGGCGTGGTCTACGAGGGCCGCAACGAAAGCATGGATCCCTGGAAGGCCAGATATGCGCGCGAAACCGAGAAGCGCACGCTGGAAGACGCGATCGACGGGGCCGACATCTTTCTCGGTCTGTCGGCGGCTGGCGTCCTGAAGCCGGGGCTGCTCAAGACCATGGCGCGGGATCCGCTGATCCTGGCGCTCGCCAACCCGACGCCCGAAATCATGCCGGACCTTGCCCGTGAGGTGCGGCCGGACGCGATGATCTGCACCGGCCGGTCGGATTTCCCGAATCAGGTCAACAACGTCCTCTGCTTCCCCTTCATTTTCCGTGGCGCGCTCGACTGCGGCGCGACGCACATCACCGAAAAGATGAAGATGGCGGCCGTCGACGCGATCGCGGCGCTGGCGCGCGAAAACGTCAACGAAGTCGCCGCGAAGGCCTACGGGTCGGACACGCCGATCTTCGGCCCCGAATATCTGATCCCGACGCCGTTCGATCCGCGCCTCATCCTGAAGATCGCCCCAGCCGTCGCCAAAGCCGCCGCCGAGGAGGGTGTCGCCCTTCGGCCCATCGAGGACATGGGCCAATATCTCGAGACGCTGAACCGCTTCGTCTTCCGCTCCGGCCTCATCATGAAGCCGATCTTCAAGTCCACACAGGACACCAACCATCGCGTGATCTTTGCCGACGGCGAGGACGAGCGCGTCCTCAGGGCCGCCCAGGTCCTGCTGGAAGACCGGGTCTGCCAGCCCATCCTCATCGGACGCCCGTCCGTCATCGAGACCCGCCTCGAACGCTTCGGGCTGACGGCGAAGGCCGGCACCGATTTCCAGATCGTCGATCCGTCGGACGATCCGCGTTACCGAGACTATGTCGATGCCTATCTGGACAAGGTCGGACGCAAGGGCATCACGCCCGATTCGGCCCGCACCATCATGCGCACCAATTCGACGGTGATCGCCGCGATCGCGGTGACCCGCGGTGAGGCCGACGCGATGATCTGCGGCCTCGAAGGCCGCTTCCCGCACCATGTCCGCGATATCGGCCAGGTCATCGGTCTCGATCACGGCGTCAAGCGCTTCGCCGCGCTCAGCGTGCTGATCTCGCAAAGCGGCACCAAGTTCTTCGTCGATACCTACGTGCAGCGGCATCCGAGCGCCGAGGATATCGCCGAGATGACGATTTTGGCGGCCGACGAGATCAAGCGCTTCGGCATCGCGCCGAAGGCGGCGCTGGTCTCGCACTCCAATTTCGGCTCCGACGACACCGAGGATACGCGCAAGCTGCGCAAGGCGCTCGCCATCATCCGCAACGAACGGCCCGATCTGGAGATCGACGGGGAGATGCACGGGGACGCGGCCCTCAATCCGGCGGTTCGTGAACGCTCCATGCCGGCCTCCACCCTGACGGGCGAGGCCAATCTCCTGGTCTTCCCGACGCTGGACGCGGCCAACATCACGCTCAACGTCGTCAAGACGATGCTGGACGCGCTGCATGTCGGCCCGATCCTCTTGGGAACCAACTCGCCCGCGCATATCCTGACGCCGTCCGTCACCTCGCGCGGCGTCGTCAACATGGCCGCGATCGCCGCCGCCCAGGTGGTTCAGAACGAGCGCGGCGAAGACGCCGGCTGAACGCCGAAACCCGTGTCCGGTTACGCCGGCCGGACAGCGTCCGTGCGCTATCGGCCAGGCAGATCCCGCGCCCGGTCTTGCGCCGGCGCGCGGGGGAAATTCCGCAGGATCGGGGTCCCGGCTCCCGTGAAGTTTACGACATGTGTGCGTATTTACCGTGTCGCGCGCTTAGTCTTGCGTCCGGTTTCGTGTAGGGTACGAAGACCTTATTGCGCGGGACGGGGCAATCGGTCCCGCCTGCCCGCCTCTTTCGGATCGGCTCCGCCGGGCCTCTCTTATTCTATGGTGAACCATGGCCCTGGCCTTGACCTGCGTCCGTCTGATTCCCCGCCTGCTGCTTGCAGGCAGCGTCCTTGTGGCGGGCCTGGCCCCGATGACGCCGACGCCCGTGCGGGCGCAGTCGCTTCTGGAACAATTGTTCGGGCCTCCGACGGTGGAGCACCGCCGCAAGATCCGCCAGAGCGCACCGCGCAAGACCTACAAGCGCAAGGCCGTGCGCCAGAAAAGGTCCGCCAGACGGTCCGCCGCCCCGCGTTCGAGCCGGTCGGCGAGCCGCGGCGCGGGCGCCGCGCCCGCCGGATCGAGCTACACCTACCGGACCCTGTGCGTGCGCAAGGCCGACGGCTATTTCTTCCCGGTCAGCTTCTCGACGACGACGACCTATTTCGATCGCGATCTCGAAGCATGCGAGGCGCGTTGCCCGGGAACCGAGGTCGACCTGTATTTCCACCGCGTGCTTCGCGAAGAGGCCGAGCAGATGGTGAGCCATACGACCGGCAAGGACTATACCGATCTCGCGACCGCCTTCGCCTACAAGACCGAAGGCGTCGATGCGGTCGCGGCGAAGGCGTGCGAATTGAAGCCGGAGCCCGCCCCGGGCATGCGGATTGCCGAGGATCTCGGCGATCTGCCCTTCGTCTCGCCGATCCCCATTCCGGTCGGACGCCCCGATCTGGAATCGATCCTCGTCAGCGAACTTCGGGACGGCGATCAGGCGCTGGCCGAGGTCTCGGGACGCCCGAAGCCTATCCGCCAAGTCGGGCCACGGTTCTTTCCCGACCAATGAGCGGCAGCAGGCCGGCCAGTTCCGGGCCGTGATCGAGACCGGTCAGGGCCAGGCGAAGCGGCATGAACAAGGACCTGCCCTTGCGTCCGGTCCTGTCCTTCAGAATGCCCGTCCAGGTCTTCCACGTGGTGGAATCGAGGTCACCCTGCGGCAGCGCATCGCGCGCGGCCGCGAGAAACGCCCGGTCCTCCTCGTTGCCTTCCACCGCGCCGACGCCGTCGCCATAGACGATATCGCGCCAGACGGCGGCATCGCGCACCCGTGCGCAGTTGGCCTTCACCGCTTCCCAGAACGCTTCGGCGTCCTCCTGTGGCACGCCCAGTTCGAAGAGCCGGTCTCGCGCGGCCTCGAACGCCATCGAATGCACCAGTTCCTCGTTCAGCCGGTCGAGTTCGGCGGGATCGAACTTCGAGGCCGACGCCGACACCTCGTCGAGGACGACCCGCGCGGCCAGCGCGTCGAGATCCGCCACCGCCTCGATCGCCCCCGACATGCCGACAAGGGTCGCAAGCGAGGCGACCGCCATGGGCTCGTAACCGTCTTCGGCCAGTTGCCGGATCGACAGGGCCCCGGTCCGCTTGGACAGCCCCTCCCCGCCGATCGTCGTGATCAGGTTGTGGTGGCCGAAACGCGGCACGGCGAGCCCGAGCGCCTCGAAGATCGGGATCTGGACCCCCGTATTCGTCACGTGATCGTCGCCGCGGATGACGTCGCTGATGCCGAGATCCCCATCGTCGACGATCGACGGCAGGGTGTAGAGATAGCTCCCGTCCCCGCGGATCAGCACCGGATCGGAAAGCGAGGCGAGATCCACCGTCTGGGGTCCGCGAACGAGATCGTGCCAATGGATCTCGGTCCGCCGGGTGACGGCGGGATCGCCGTCATGGTTCGGCAGGAGAAAGCGCCAGTGAGGGGTGCGTCCTTCCGCCTCCAGCGCCTGCTTCTCGTCGTCCGAAAGGCGCAGCGCCTCGCGTCCGTAGATCGGAGGCAGACCGCGGGCGGCCAGCCGCTTGCGCTTGCGGTCGAGTTCGTCCGCGCTCTCGTAGCAGGGATAGAGCAGGCCGAGGCGCTTCAGGCGCGCCGTCGCGGCATCGTAGAGGTGCGTGCGCTCGGACTGGCGCACCACGCGGTCCGTCTCGATCCCGATCCATGCCAGGTCGGTCTCGATCCGATCGGCGAACTGGCGCGTCGAGCGCTCCCGGTCGGTATCGTCGAACCGGAGCACGAACGCACCGCCGCAATTCCTGGCGTAGAGGAAATTGAACAGGGCGGTGCGCAGATTGCCGATATGGATGTAACCGGTCGGGGACGGCGCGAAGCGGAGCGTTGGGGTCATGGCGTCGGCGATTACAGAATTCGGCGATTTGGCGCAATCGCGCGCGCTCCAGCATTGTCGAAAGCCGGTCGGCGAGCAGATAGGGGGACACCCCTCGTCGGAGCCCATTCATGATCGACCTGAACTATGTCACGCAATTCGTCAGGAACCGGATCGAACTGAAGGTCGTGATCGCGATCCTCGTCGCCGCCTTCGGCGTCTGGGTGTTCGTGATCGTCGCGGGAGAGGTCCTGGAGGGCGACACGCAGGGGCTCGACCAGGACATCCTCCTGTTGCTGCGCAGCGCCAGCGATCCGAACGATCCGCTGGGGCCGCCATGGGTCGAGGTTCTGGGTCGGGACATGACGGCGCTCGGCGGAACCGGCATCCTGATCATGGTGACGGCGTTTTCCGCTCTCTATCTCTCCATGCTGGGCAAGGGCCGCACCGCGCTCATCGTGCTTGCGGCGATCGCATCGGGCTTTGCCATGAGCCAGCTCCTGAAATGGGGCTTCTCGCGCCCGCGCCCCGATCTCGTTCCGCACGGCACGTTCGCCTATACGGCCAGCTTTCCGAGCGGGCATGCGATGATGTCGGCGGTGACCTATCTCACCCTCGCTATCCTGACGTCCCGTGTCGAGCCGAAACCGCGCGTGCGGATCTTTCTCGTGACCTGCGCCGTCATCCTGACGCTTCTCGTCGGCATCAGCCGGGTCTATCTCGCCGTGCACTGGCCGACCGACGTTCTGGCGGGGTGGACGATCGGATCGGCCTGGGCGATCGGCTGGTGGTTCGTCGCCCGCTGGCTGACGGGCCCGGCGGTGATCCATGCGGAACCGTCCGACCACGCACGGGAACGGTCCCGTCCGCCATCCTGAGCGCGGGCGGTCCACGCGCTTTCCCAGTGCGAAGCGAGCGTGCCGAAGAGAACCGATTCGCGGGCGCTGGGTGCCGGTGCGCGATCGCCCGCATCGTTCACGGTCGGGATCGGCTCGCCCTCACGGCTCGCGCACCATTCGAGCGTGCGCACGCGGTCGAAAACCTGTGCGCAACGGCGCTCCGCGAAAGGGGCGATTTCGCCCTTTCCACGTGCATTGCAGCGCCATTCCGGCATCTCGACCCGCGATGCCGTGGCGAAATGCCGTACCCCGATCGACGTGGCGGCGGATCGTGAAACTTCGCGCTTGCAACCGGGCAGTTGCTATGGAATGCATCATCCCACGAACATGCCTTGAAAACTTTCAAGGTCGCCATGACCGAGCGCGGCGTTCCTGACAGAACGAGCAAGCCGCCGTTCGAAACGATCAGCACGCTTCAAGAAGACGGGCGCGAATGGAATATTTTCTTCAGCAATTGATCAATGGGGTCACCCTTGGTTCGATCTACGGTTTGATCGCCATCGGGTACACCATGGTCTACGGCATCATCGGCATGATCAACTTCGCCCACGGCGAGATCTTCATGATCGGAGCGTTCATCGCGCTCACCACCTTCCTCGCGCTCGCAGCGATCGGGGTCACCTTCCTGCCGCTGGTTCTCCTGATCATCCTCGCGGTCGCGATGCTGTTCACCGCCATCTGGGGATGGACGATCGAGCGCGTCGCCTACCGTCCCTTGCGCGGCTCCTTCCGCCTGGCGCCGCTGATCACCGCGATCGGCATGTCGATCTTCCTGCAGAACTTCGTCCAGGTCACCCAGGGCGCGCGCGTCAAGCCTCTGCCGCCGCAGATCACCGGCGGCATCACGCTGATGGACGGGCCCGGCGGCATCGTCGTGCAGATCTCCTACATGCAGCTCATCATCATCGCCATGACGGTCGCCCTGATGATCGGGTTCTCGCTGCTCATCTCCAAGACCTCCCTCGGCCGCCAGCAGCGCGCCTGCGAGCAGGACCGCAAGATGGCTTCGCTCCTCGGCGTCAACGTCGACCGCACGATCTCGCTGACCTTCGTCATGGGCGCGTCGCTCGCCGCCGTCGCCGGCACCATGTATCTTCTCTATTACGGCGTGATCGACTTCTACATCGGCTTCATCGCCGGGGTGAAGGCGTTCACCGCGGCCGTTCTCGGCGGCATCGGATCGCTTCCCGGCGCGATGCTCGGCGGCCTTGCGATCGGCCTCATCGAAACCTTCTGGTCCGGCTATTTCTCGGTCGAGTACAAGGACGTCGCCGCCTTCTCGATTCTCGCCATCGTCCTGATCTTCATGCCGTCCGGCCTGCTTGGGCGTCCGGAAGTCGAGAAGGTCTGATAAGGATGGCAACGACGACCCCACCCACCGCCTCGAACCGTCCCGAGGGCGCCGAACTCGAGAGCGAAGCGCGCCGCGACGCAATGCGGGGCGAGCCGCCCTTCACCGAGACGCCGGCCGAGGATTCGCGCCTCGTGCGCTCGCTGAAGGAGGCCGGCATCACGGCGACGCTCGTCGGGGCGCTGACGATCTTCTTCTTCGTCTTCCGCACCGACATCGCCACCGGCGGCCTGGATCTCACCTTGCGGCCGGGTCTCTGGTTCGCATGGATCGGCGTCGCCTTCGTCGGCCGGTTCCTTCTGTCCTTCTTCATCTTCCGCGCGTCCTCGCCGATCACGAGCTATTTCAAGCGCCCCGCGACGGGTCGCAAACCCCTGCCCATCGGCAAGGTCTTTGGCATCGTGATGCTGCTCGTGGCGATCTTCCTGCCGTTCCTGCTCGACCAGTTCCTGCCGCGCCAGAACCGCTATCTCCTCGACCTGGCGATCCTCATCCTCACCTATGTCATGCTCGGATGGGGGCTCAACATCGTCGTCGGCCTCGCCGGCCTCCTCGATCTGGGCTATGTCGCCTTCTATGCCGTCGGCGCCTATTCCTTCGCGCTGCTGTCGACGAATTTCGGCCTCGGCTTCTGGGTCTGCTTGCCGATGGCCGGTCTCTTCGCAGCGCTCTGGGGCGTGATGCTCGGCTTTCCCGTGCTCCGGCTTCGCGGCGACTATCTGGCGATCGTGACGCTGGCCTTCGGCGAGATCATCCGCGTCGTGCTGCTCAACTGGTACGAATTCACCGGCGGTCCGAACGGCCTGCTCGGCATTCCGAAGCCGACGCTCTTCGGCCTCGAATTCAATCGTGGCGAGGGCGGCTTCGCCGACTATTTCGGCCTCGAATACAGCCCCGTCCAGCGCTTCGTCTTCCTCTACTACATCATTCTGGCGCTGGCGCTGTTCACCAATTTCGTCACCATGCGGATGCGCAAGCTGCCCGTGGGCCGAGCCTGGGAAGCGTTGCGCGAGGACGAGATCGCCTGCCGCGCGCTCGGAATCAACACGGTCAACGTCAAGCTGACGGCCTTTGCGACCGGCGCGATGTTCGGCGGGTTCGCAGGCTCGTTCTTCGCGACGCGCCAGGGCTTCATCTCGCCCGAGAGCTTCACCTTCATCGAATCGGCGATCATCCTCGCGATCGTGGTCCTGGGGGGCCTCGGCTCGCAGCTCGGCGTCGTCATCGCCTCCGTGGTGATGATCGGCGGCATCGAGCTCCTGCGGAACCTCACGATCCTCGAGGCGGTGTTCGGCGCGGGCTTCGACCCGACCCAGTACCGCATGCTGATCTTCGGTCTCGCCATGGTCGCGATCATGGTCTGGAAGCCGAGAGGCCTCATTTCGACCCGTGTTCCATCCGTGTTCTACAAGGAAAAGAAGAAGATCGGCGCAGACCTCGTCAGCCAGGGCGAGGGCCACTGATCATGTCGAACCCCATGCCAGACACACATATGACGCCCGCATCCCATGCCCGCTGGACCGAGGATCCGGTCCTGTCGGTCGAGCACCTCACCATGCGGTTCGGCGGCCTCGTTGCGATCGACGACCTGTCCTTCACGGTCGGACGCGGCGACATCACCGCGCTCATCGGCCCGAACGGCGCCGGCAAGACGACGGTCTTCAACTGCGTCACCGGCTTCTACCAGCCGACCGAAGGCCGCATCGTCCTCAGGCGGGGCACAAAGCCCAGCGATGAGACGATCCGCGACCTGACCCTGTCGGGCCGGCAGTACAGCCGCGACGGCGAGAACGGCGTCTTCCTCCTCGAGCGGATGAACGATTTTCGCATCACGGCGAAGGCCGGCGTTGCGCGAACCTTCCAGAACATCCGTCTGTTCGGCGGCATGACGGTGCTGGAGAATCTTCTCGTCGCCCAGCACAACCATCTGATGCGGGCGTCGGGCTATACGGTCGGCGGTCTTTTCGGCCTGCCCGGCTACACGAAGGCCGCGCGCCTTGCCAAGGAGAAGGCGATCGCCTGGCTCGATCGCATCATGCTGCTCGACCGGGCCGACGATCCGGCCGCCGATCTGTCCTATGGCGACCAGCGCCGGCTGGAAATCGCGCGCGCCATGTGCACAAATCCCCGGCTCCTGTGCCTCGACGAGCCGGCCGCGGGCCTCAACCCGCGCGAATCGGCCGAACTGAACGATCTGCTTCGCTCGATCCGCGATCTGGACGGCGTTTCGATCCTGCTCATCGAGCACGATATGGGCGTCGTGATGGAAATCTCCGACCACATCATCGTTCTCGACTACGGCAAGAAGATCGCCGACGGGGGTCCACGCGCCGTGCGCGAGGATCCCAAGGTGATCGCAGCCTATCTCGGCGTCGACGACGAGGAGGTGGCGGAGGTCGAGGAAGATCTCAACCGAAACGATTCCCAGCCAGCGGCGAACGAGACGCTTGCCGACGGAGGCCGGACATGAGCGCCGCAATCCATGCCAGCGACAGCCGCGAACTGATGCTTCAGATCCGCGGCGTCGAGACGTTCTACGGCAAGATCCAGGCCCTGCGCGGCGTCGATGTCGACGTCTATGCCGGCGAGATCGTCACCCTGATCGGCGCCAACGGCGCCGGCAAGTCGACGCTTATGATGACGATCTGCGGCTCGCCGCAGGCGCGCAACGGGCAGATCATCTATCGCGGCGACGACATCACCCGGTTGCCCACGCACGACATCATGTCCCGCTCCATCGCCCAGTCGCCGGAGGGGCGGCGCATCTTCTCGCGCATGACGGTGATGGAAAACCTGCAGATGGGCGCGATCCTCGAGGATCCGAAGCATTTCCAGTCGGACCTCGACAAGATGTTCGAGCTGTTTCCGCGCCTCAAGGAGCGCCGCAACCAGCGTGGCGGAACCCTGTCGGGCGGCGAACAGCAGATGCTCGCCATTGGCCGGGCGCTGATGAGCCGGCCGAAGCTCCTGCTTCTGGACGAGCCCTCGCTCGGGCTGGCGCCACTCATCGTCAAGCAGATCTTCAACGCCATCGGCGAACTCAATCGCAAGGAGGGCCTGACCGTCTTCCTCGTCGAGCAGAACGCGTTCAACGCGCTGCGCCTCGCCCATCGCGGCTACGTGATGGTCAACGGCTCGATCACCATGACCGGCACCGGCAAGGAACTCCTGTCGCGTGAAGAGGTTCGCAGCGCCTATCTCGAGGGAGGAGCCCACTGATGGAAGCGGAAATGGGTCTGCTCTGGGAAGTCTCGGCCGTCGAATTCGTCTTCGTCACCGTCGTCCTCGGCGGTGGCGGCGCCTATGCGATCGGCCGTTCGACCGCGCTCGGCTGGAGTGGCTGGGGGCTGATGGCCTTCTACGTCTTTCTCCTGACGCTGGCGGTCCGGTTCATTCACTTCAGCCTGTTCGACGGCACGTTCTTCCTGCCGTTCGAGACCCTTTGGACGGCGGTCTATTACGCCCTCATCGACTATGTGGTCCTGTTCGCGATCGCGGCCCTGGGGCGAACCTTCGTCCGCAACCGTCAGATGGCGCGACAGTATGGATTTCTGAACGCAAGTTGAATGGGCGCACGTGTCAGAAGAAATCGCCTCATTATTCACCAAAGTAGAAAAAAGCGGCGGAACGACTAGCCAAAGCCGGTCCGACCGTCTTTAATCTGCGGCAGGATGGACCCCCATTCCTGACACTTCCCCGGTTCGGGGCAACATCAACATCACATTCGACAGGGAGATTTCATGAGAAACGCACTTCTAGCCAGCGCCGCTCTCGGTCTCGTCCTCACGGGCGCAGCCAAAGCCGACATCACCATCGGCGTCGCAGGGCCGATGACCGGCCAGTATGCAAGCTTCGGCGAGCAGCTCCGTGTCGGCGCCGAACAGGCGGTCGCGGACATCAACGAAGCCGGCGGCGTCAACGGCGAAATGCTTCAGCTCTCCATCGGCGACGACGCCTGCGATCCCAAGCAGGCCGTGGCGGTCGCCAACAACTTCGCATCGGAAGGCGTCCCCTTCGTTGCGGGCCATTTCTGCTCGGGCTCCTCGATCCCCGCATCCCAGGTTTATGCCGACGAGCAGATCATCGAGATCTCGCCCGCTTCGACGAACCCGGATTACACCGACCAGCGCCCGGGCGACGGCATCTACCGCGTCTGCGGCCGTGACGACCAGCAGGGCGAAGTCGCCGGCGCCTACATCGCCGAGAACTTCCCGGACGCCAAGGTCGCGATCATCAACGACAAGACCGCCTACGGCAAAGGTCTCGCCGACCAGACGCAGAAGTACTACGAGGAAGCCGGCAAGACGCCCGCTCTCGTCGAGGCCTACACGGCCGGCGAAAAGGACTACACCTCGCTCGTCACCAAGATGAAGCAGGCCGGCATCGGCCTCGTCTACATCGGCGGCTATCACACCGAAGCCGGCCTGATGGCGCGCCAGATGCGCGAGCAGGGCATGGACACGGTCATCATGTCGGGCGACGCGCTCGTCACCGACGAATACTGGGCGATCACCGGCGATGCCGGTCAGGGCACCCTGATGACCTTCTCCCCGGACCCGCGCAACAACCCGGCGGCCAAGCCGATCGTGGAGAAGCTCGAAGCCGAGGGCAAGACGACCGAAGGCTACGTGCTTTACACCTACGCCGCGATCCAGGCCTGGGCGGAAGCGGCGAAAGCTGCCGGCTCCACCGAATATGACGCCGTCGTCACCGCCCTCAATGACGGCGAATTCTCGACGGTCATCGGCGACCTGGAGTTCGACGACAAGGGCGACGTGACGCTTCCGGGCTACGTGATGTACGACTGGCAGGACGGCAAATATGCCGAACTCGACTCGGCGGAAAGCACGGACGCCGCAGCGCCCGCAGACGCCGCAGCCCCGGCGGAAGGCACTGCCGAGGACGCTCCGGCCAACTAGAGCGTGATGCCGAAAAGTTGCATGACTTTTCGGACAACATCATGCGGAAAAACAAATACTGAGAGCGAAATGTCGATTCAGACTTATCGCATTTCGCTCTAAGACACGCCCGGCGGCGCTTCGGCGCCCGTCGGATCACGGACGGACCCCGGTGCCTGGCGCCGGGGTCTTTTTTGTCCGGCGCCCAGGGCCTGACTTTCGAAGGCCGGTGTCAATGCACCCCGCGCGCGGGTCGACACTCTTGCCTCATCTCGGAAGCGGGGGAAAATCCCGTGCTTCCCGGACGCCTGCGGCGCGAGCGACAGCCAGACAGCCCGTCCGGTCTCAAACGTCTCCCGCTGCGCTACCGACCGATCCCGGGTGGCACGCACATCCCTTCCCCACAAATGAAAACGCCCGAAGCTCGAAGGCTCCGGGCGCGGGTTTACGGGTTGCGGGCGACGACCGTCACTCTTCGAGCGACTTGACGATCTTCTCGACCATGTCCTTCGCATCGCCGAACAGCATCATCGTCTTGTCCTTGTAGAACAGGCTGTTGTCGATCCCGGCATAGCCCGAGCTCAGCGAGCGCTTGAGAAAGAGGCAGGTCGCCGCATCGTCCACATTGGCGATCGGCATGCCGTAGATCGGCGAGGCCTTGTCGTCGCGCGCCGACGGGTTGGTCACGTCATTGGCGCCGATGACGAAGGCGACGTCGGTCTGCTTGAACTCGGAGTTGACGTCCTCCAGTTCGAAGACGTCGTCATAGGGAACGTTCGCCTCGGCAAGAAGAACGTTCATGTGGCCCGGCATGCGGCCCGCGACCGGATGGATCGCATATTTCACCGTGACGCCCGACTTCTTCAGCACCGATACCATTTCGCTCAGCACGTGCTGCGCCTGGGCCACCGCCATGCCGTAGCCCGGCACGATGATGACCTGGTTGGCGTTCTTCATCAGGTAGGCCGCATCTTCCGCCGAGCCCTGCTTGACGGTGCGATCGCCCAGATCGTCGGCGGTCGGGCTCGAGCTTTCGCCGCCGAACCCGCCGAGAATGACCGAGATGAACGAGCGGTTCATGCCCTTGCACATGATGTAGGACAGGATCGCGCCGGACGAACCGACGAGCGCGCCGGTGATGATCAGCGCAAGGTTCTGCAGGGTGAAGCCGATGCCGGCGGCAGCCCAGCCCGAATAGGAGTTCAACATCGAGACGACGACCGGCATGTCGGCGCCGCCGATCGGCACGATGAGCAGGACGCCGAGCGCGAGCGAGGCGACGACGATGAGCCAGAACGCCAGATGGCTTTCGGTGACGGCGAACACGATCACGAAGACGACGACCGCGACGCCGAGGCCGATATTGATCCAGTGCCGCATCGGCAGCACGATCGGCTTGCCGCTCATGCGGCCGTCGAGCTTGGCGAAGGCGATGATCGAGCCCGTGAAGGTGATCGCGCCGATGGCGACGCCGACCGACATTTCGACGAGCGCCTGGATCTCGATCGAACCGACATTTCCGATGTTGAAGGCGGCCGGCGAGTAGAGCGCGCCCGCCGCGACCATGACGGCGGCAAGACCGACGAGCGAGTGGAAGGCCGCGACGAGCTGCGGCATGTCCGTCATCGGGATCTTCCTGGCGATCACCGCGCCGATCACGGCACCGATCGCAAGGCCCAGCACGATCAGCACGAGAGAGCCGAACGAAGGCACGGCGTAGATCAGCGTGGTGAGGATCGCGATCCCCATGCCGATCATGCCCGTATAATTGCCCCTGCGACTGGTCGAGGGATGGGAAAGGCCGCGCAGGGCGAGGATGAAGAGAACCCCGGAGACGAGATAGGCGAATGTTGCGAAACTATGAGCCATCTACCGTCCCCCTCAATTCTTCTTCTTGTACATGCTGAGCATGCGCTGGGTGACGAGAAAGCCGCCGAAGATGTTCACTGAGGCAAGAACGAGACCGATGAAGCCGAAGATGGTCGCCGCCCACGAGGTCGACAATGCGATCGCGAGGATGGCGCCGACGACGATGACCGAGGAGATCGCGTTCGTCACGCTCATCAGCGGCGTGTGCAGCGCCGAAGTGACCGACCAGACGACGTAATAGCCGACGAAGCAGGCCATCACGAAGATTGCGAGGTAGTAGACGAAGGGCGCGCCCGACGTCGCGGCATGGCCGGCGGCTTCCAGCGCATGGCTCTGAGCGATCATCTGCTCGACGCCCGTGCGCGCCTCGCCGATCGAAAGCCCGGCCTCGTCCAGCTTCTGGAGCGTGTTCTGAACTGTTTCGTTTTCCATCAGGCGTCCGCCTCGCGCGTTGGTTCGTCGCCCTGCGGCGCGCTGTTGGTGTCGACAAGGGAGGCGCCGCCGAACTTCTCGTGCACGACGCGGCCGTCACGGGTCAGGAGCGTCGCCTTGACCAGCGGGTCCTCGAAATCGACCTTCAGGCTCGGTGTCCCGCCGTCCTTGTCGATCATGGTTTCGAGAAACGAGGACAGGTTCTTGGCGTAGAGCAGCGAGGCGCTGGCCGCGATGCGGCCCGAGACGTTGCGATAGCCGACGATCCTGGCCGGGCCCGCCTCGACGATCTCACCCGGCCTGGAGCCTTCCACATTGCCGCCGCGTTCGACGGCGAGATCCACCAGGATCGAGCCTGGCTTCATCGCATCGATCATCGCCTTCGACACCAGCTTGGGCGCGGGACGGCCTGGAATGAGCGCCGTGGTGATCACGACGTCCTGGCCGGCAATGTGCTCGGCGACGAGCTCGGCCTGCTGCTTCTGGTAATCCTGGCTCATCTCGGTGGCATAGCCGCCCGAATCCTGGGCCTTGCGGAACTCGTCGTTCTCGACGGCGACGAACTTGGCGCCGAGCGATTCGACCTGTTCCTTCGTGTCGGGTCGGACATCGGTCGCGGACACCCGCGCGCCGAGGCGCTTGGCGGTCGCGATCGCCTGAAGACCCGCGACGCCCGCCCCCATGACGAAGACCTTCGCGGCCGGCACGGTGCCGGCGGCCGTCATCATCATCGGGAAGGCGCGGTCGAATTCGTGGGAGGCGTCGATGACGGCCTGGTAGCCGGCGAGGTTTGCCTGGGAGGACAGGACGTCCATCACCTGCGCTCGGGTGATGCGCGGCATCAGCTCCATGGCAAACGCCATGATGCCCGCATCGGCGAGATCCTTCAAGGCATCTTCGTTGCCGTACGGGTCCATGAGGGCGAGAACCACCGCGTCCCGCTTGTAGCCGGCGGCCTCCTCCTTCGTCGGGCGCGCGACCTTCAGCACCGCGTCGGCATCCTTGCCGCTGCCCGAATCGCCGATCGACGCACCGGCCGCCTCGTAGGCCTGGTCGGTGATCTTCGAGCGCGTTCCGGCGTTCGTCTCGACCACCACCTCCGCACCCAAGCCCTTGAGCTTCTTGACCGTGTCGGGCGATGCGGCGACCCGCGGCTCCCCGTCATGCTCGCGCGGTATGAAGATTCTCATCCGTCGCTTCTCCTCCCAGAATGCTCGGGTTAGGGCGGAACCGCGCCCCTCGATGGCGCGGCGGCACCGACCGTTATTTGGCGATGAAGTAGGCGACGGCCAGCACGATGAGGAACGTTGCGAGACCGCCGAGGACGCCGCCACTGCCCACGAGACTGACGACCATGCCGCAGAGGATCGCGACCACGACGATCGTTCCCCATTTGAACATGCTCAGGAAGCCGGAATAGGTTCGTTCATGCTCCGCATAGTCCATGTCCGCTGAGCTCTTGAGGTCGTAACTTGGGTCGCCTGCCATCTCACTGCCTTTCGTGATGAGGTTTCCCTCGGACATACACGAAATATTTCAGCGCTTGCAACGATGCGCGCGGCGAAGCGCACGCTTTGCGTGGCGAAAACCGAAAGGGCCGGCGCACGGCCAGCCCTCTTGTTCGTTTCTTTTCGTCGTCGGAAAGGTGTCTCAGGCGACCTTGCGATCCTCGTGACGGCCCTCCTCGACCTCCTCGATGATCTTGGCGATGAACGCCGGCAGATCGTCCGGATTGCGCGAGGTGATCAGCGCCTCGTGGACGACGACCTCCTTGTCGACCCAGTTGGCCCCGGCATTTTTCAGGTCCGTCTTGATCGACTTGAACGAGGTCACGTCTCGGCCACGCACCACGTCGGCTTCGATGAGGAGCCACGGCGCATGACAGATCGCGGCGAGCGGCTTTTTGGAATTGAAGAATTCCCGGACGAAGGAAACGACCTTCGGATCGGCACGCAGCACGTCCGGATTGATCTGTCCGCCGGGAAGCACCAGCGCGTCGTAATCGGTGACCCGCACCTCGGACAATTGCTTGTCGACCGCAATCTCCTTGTCCCAGTGATCCTGGTCCCAGCCACGGATCGAACCGCTCTTGGTGGAGATCACATGCACCTGGGCGCCGGCCTCTTTCAACTTGGCGAGCGGTTCGGTGAGTTCCACCTGCTCGAAACCGTCCGTTGCGAGAATGGCGATCTTTGCTGCGGAAATCTTCGTCATGGTTTTATCCTGTCCGTTCCATTGATAGGGCGGTCGAAAACCCGGTCGCAGAGCGCCAAGACCACGCCCGGTTTCCGGACGCGCGAGGCCACGGTCGCAGACCTGCGGGTCTGCGGAGAAATCGTTCGATTTCAAAGCGATGGAGTTCAACCCGCCCTTCTTATCGTTCCCTCCCACAACCGGCGAAACGGGCTGATGTTCCATCGGACCGCGTGCCGTGCACGACAATCGCGTGCGGCGCCTGGAAAATGCCGGAACGCACGAGCTTGCACGCCGGCTGGCCGCGGCGCGTGTGCCCGGCCCGGCGACCGACCCTGGCGTTTTCCCCGAGGCTTTCCCATCTAGCGTGACAAGAGCCGACGGGACGTTCCGAACCCGTTCACCCAAAACGGCCGCGCAAGTCCAGCCAAGCTTAGACGAGCCATGACAGATTTTTCCCCACGCGAAATCGTATCCGAACTCGACCGTCACATCATCGGACAGAAGGATGCAAAGCGCGCCGTCGCGGTCGCCCTGCGCAATCGCTGGCGCCGTCAACAGCTCGAGCCGGGCCTTCGCGAAGAAGTCATGCCGAAGAACATTCTCATGATCGGCCCCACGGGCGTCGGCAAGACGGAGATCTCGCGCCGGCTGGCCAAGCTTGCGGGCGCGCCCTTCATCAAGATCGAGGCGACCAAGTTCACCGAGGTCGGCTATGTCGGCCGCGACGTCGAGCAGATCATCCGCGATCTCGTCGAGATCGGTATCGGGCTCGTTCGCGAGAAGAAGCGCGAGGAAGTGAAGGCGAGAGCCCATCAGGGGGCCGAGGACCGCGTTCTGGAAGCCCTGGTCGGGAAGACCGCCTCGCCGGCGACGAAGGATTCCTTCCGCAAGAAGCTGCGTTCGGGCGAACTCGACGACAAGGAGATCGACATCGAGATCGCCGATACGTCGGGTCCGCTCGGCGGAATGGACATTCCTGGCATGCCCGGCGCGAATATCGGCGTCCTCAACCTCTCGGAGATGTTCGGGAAGGCGATGAACCGCACCAAGCAGCGGCGCACGAGCGTGCGGGCCTCCTACGATCTGCTGATCGGGGAGGAGTCCGACAAGCTGCTCGACCAGGAGCAACTGGTTCGCGAAGCGATCGAGGCGGTCGAGAACAACGGCATCGTCTTTCTCGACGAGATCGACAAGGTCGCCAACAAGGACGGCCATTCGGCGGGCGTGTCCCGCGAGGGCGTGCAGCGCGATCTTTTGCCGCTCGTCGAGGGCACGACGGTCGCGACCAAGCACGGACCGGTCAAGACGGATCATATCCTGTTCATCGCCTCCGGCGCGTTCCACGTGTCGAAGCCGTCTGATCTCCTGCCCGAACTCCAGGGCCGCCTGCCGATCCGCGTCGAGCTGAAGGCGCTCACGCGGGAGGATTTCCGGCGCATCCTCACCGAGACGGAGGCCTGTCTCATCAAGCAGTACATCGCCCTGATGAAGACGGAGAACGTCCATCTGGAGATCACCGAGGACGCGATCGACGCGCTCGCCGACACGGCGGTCAAGCTCAACGGTTCGGTCGAAAACATCGGCGCACGCCGGCTGCAGACCGTGATGGAACGGGTTCTCGACGACATCTCGTTCGAGGCGCCGGACAAGGGCGGCGAGACCTACAGGATCGACGCCGACTATGTGCACAAGGCGCTCGACGAGATCGCCGGCGATACCGACCTGTCGCGGTTCATTCTGTAACAGGCGACGGGAGAACACCCGCCCCGCCCACATCCGGACGTCGTCTTCGCTCCATTTCCCGGCTATCATGCAAGATCGATGGCCGGGACGGGAACGAGGACGGGGTTTGGCGCGACAGATTGCGATCAAGGCGACGGGACGGGCGGGCCGCAAGGGACGCCACGCGATCGAACGGCAGTTCTGGCTGGTGCGCGGGCTGGTGGCGCTCGCGATCGCCGTGCTCGCCCTTCTGGCGATCCTGGGCGCCGGACGGTTCGCCGGACAGGCGGCGCGCTCCACCGTCGTGCAGAACGCCGTCGAGACGCTCAACGTCCAGGCGGCGGTTCTCGACGGCATACTCGACAAGCATCGCCTGCTGCCGCCGCTCCTGGCGGGAACCGACCAGATCAGGTCGATCCTGTCGCCGCCCGGCGCCCCGCTGATCGATATCAGCCGGCGCGACGCGCTGTTGGCCGTCGGCCGGATCGCGGCGATGTCCGGTGCGCTCGACGTCGCCCTGTTCTCCCCCGGCGGCGAGATCATCGCGTCGGCGCGAGACCTGTTTCCGTCGGTCAGCCGGCCCTTGCAGTCCGCTCTGGAAACCGCGCGGCAGAGCCGGCTCGGCCGCCAGAGCCTCTTTCTCGGCAATGGTCAGCACGCTTATGCCTTCGTCTCCATCGTCCGGCGCGAGCGGGCGATCCTCGGCTATATCGCGGTCCTTGTCGGTTTCGAGAGCGTCGAAGCCACATGGACGCTTTCGACCGATCCGATCTTCGTCACCGACAGCCAGGAGCGCGTTCTCCTGACCAATCGTCCGGAATGGGGCCTTGAGACGCTTCTCGACGTCGAGCGCACGAGCGCCGGCCATCTGAAGCGCGTGGATCGCCCGGAGACGACCTATCTCGACCTCGCCCGCGACATGCCGCTTCTGGACTGGCGCATTCACGTCCTCGTCGACAGGAGCCCGATCGCCGCGGCCCGCACCTTTGCCGAAATCACCGCCGCCTTCGTCGTCCTGCTGCTCGGGGCGATCGCCGCCCTTGCCCTGCGACGGCACGAGCAGGTGATCCTGAAGGAGAGACGCGACCGGGCGATCGCGCTCGGTCTGGAGCGCGTCGTACGCGAGCGTACCCGCGCGCTGAGCCTGGCGAACGCGCAGTTGACCGGCGAGATCGAGGAACGCCGGCAAGCCGAAAGGAAGCTGCGCACGACGCAGAACGAGCTGGTCCAGACGGCGAAGCTCGCCGGCCTTGGCCAGATGGCGGCGGCGCTCGGCCACGAGTTCAACCAGCCGATCGCATCGATCCGCACCTATGCGGACAATGCCGCCCGCCTGATCGCCACGGAACGGGTCGACAGGGTTCCGCACAATCTGACGCGGATCGCCGCCATGACGGACCGCATGGCCGAGATATCGAAGACGCTGCTCGCCTTTTCGCGAAAGCCCGGCACGACGGCGAGCCCGACCTGCCTCGGGCCGGTTCTCGACGAAGCGATGATCCTCGTGCGACCGCGCCTTCGCAAGGCCGGCGTCACCCTGACGATCGATCCCGCCCTTCGGGACCTTGCGGTTCTGGGCGGCAAGATCAGGCTCAGCCAGGTGTTCGTGAACCTGTTCAACAATGCCGCCGATGCCATGGCCCACCGCACGTTCGGCACGATCGAGGCGGTGCTTGCGAAAGCTCCCGCCACGGGCGGCGTCGAGATCGAGATCCGCGACGACGGGCCGGGCATTCCCAAGGATCTCAAGGACAGCGTGTTCGATCCGTTCGTGACGACGAAGCCGAGCGGCGAAGGCATCGGCATCGGCCTGTCCATCGTTTCCAACATCCTCGCCGATTTCGGCGGTTCGATCCGCCTCGTCGAAAGCGGATCTTCGGGGACCGTGTTCGCGATCCGGTTGCAAAACATCGATACCCGGACCATTGCCGCAGCATGAAGATCGTCGATAACAGACCCATGACCGAACCCGGCCCCGCGATCGTCCATCTGGTCGACGACGACGAGGATCTGCGCGACGCCCTCGCGCAAGGGCTCGAACTGGAAGGATTGGCCGTCCGCACCTATCCGGACGGCACGGCGCTGCTCTCGCAGCTTCGCCACGACGCCTACGCCGTCGTCGTCAGCGATATCCGCATGCAGGGGCTCGACGGGCTGGAACTCCTGAAACGGGCGCTCGCGATCGACCCGACCACGCCCGTCATCCTCATCACCGGGCATGGCGACGTGCAGATGGCCGTCGACGCCATGCGGATGGGCGCCTACGATTTCATCGAGAAGCCGTTTGCGGTCTCTCGCCTTCATACCGTCGTCGAACGGGCCATCGAGAAGCGCCGGCTGGTCCTGGAGAACCGCCTTCTGCGCTCGACGCTCGAAGAAGGCGGAAGCGAACTCGCCGCCCGGCTGGTCGGCCGCACGCCCGCGATCGAACGGCTGCGCCAGCAGATCCTCGCGCTCGCCGATACGGACGTCGACGTTCTGATTCTCGGCGAGACCGGCGCCGGCAAGGAAGTCGTCGCCAGGGCGCTGCACGATTTCGGTGGCCGCGCCGCCCGCAATTTCGTCGCGATCAACTGTGCCGCCCTGCCCGCCGACATCATCGAATCCGAGCTGTTCGGCCACGAGGCGGGCGCCTTCACCGGCGCGCAGAAGCAGCGCATTGGCAAGCTCGAACATGCCGATGGCGGCACGATCTTTCTCGACGAGATCGAATCCATGCCCCTCGACCTGCAGGCCAAGCTCTTGCGGGCGATCGAGACGCGGGTGATCGAGCGGCTGGGCTCCAACAAGCCCATTCCCCTCGACGTGCGCTTCGTGGCGGCCACGAAGACCGATCTCGGCAAGGCCGGGGAAAGCGGCCGGTTCCGCTCCGATCTCTATTATCGCCTCAACGTCATCACCCTGTCGATCCCGCCCCTGCGCGAGCGGCAGGAGGATATCCCGCTTCTGTTCTTCCATCTGGCACGCGAGGCGCGGGCACGGTTCCGGCGCGAGATCCCCGCCCTCGACAGGTCCCTCGAGTTCCAGCTCGTCAGCCGCCGCTGGCCCGGCAATGTGCGCGAGCTGCGCAACTATGCCGACCGGTTCGTGCTGGGCATGTGGTCGGGTTTCGACGAGACCGCAAGCCAGGGCGCCACGGCCGCGCCGCCCGCCGGGACCGGGTCGCTGGCCGACCGGATGGCGGCTTATGAGAAGTTCCTCATCGAAGCCGAGCTGGCCCGCTGCAGGGGCGCGCTGAAACCGACCTACGAGGCGCTGCAGATCTCCCGCAAAGGGCTTTACGACAAGATCAAGCGTCTCGGCATCGAGGCCGGCGACAATCTGGAAGAGCGCTTCGAGGACTGACGCCGGACGTGCGCGAGGCTTTGGCGTCCTCGGCCTGCCTTCGGCGGGTATCAGGCGACACATGCCCGTGGCCAGGATGGGTACCCGACGACACATATCCGGCCCCGGCCGGACGACGCCTCAGCCGCGCATCTTTTTGTCCATTGATTTCAGTGTCTTGCGTTCAAATCCAAAAGCGATCTGCGTCTGGCACGCCATTTGCAAGGGATGCCTCATCGCGATGAGGGGAGGCATTGCGAGGCTGCCGAGCGCTGGTGCGCACGGCGGACGGCGGCCGGCCCGCCCGGCTTCGGCCATCCCCGATATCCGTGGTCTTCGATCTGTCGCGCCATCCGGCGTGCATGGCAAACATCAGTTTTGACCGGGCCGAGCGCCCTGTCGTGGAGGAAACACGCATGAAAAACCTGCTTCTCGGCACCATTTCGCTTCTTGCCGTCGCGCTCGCCGCGACGCATGCCAGCGCTCAGGACGATCCCTGCGGCGAAGGCGAGACCGTGATCAAGTTCAGCCATGTGGTGGCCGCGACCGGTCACCCGAAAGGCGAAGCCGCCGAGCTTCTCGCCAAGCGGATCAACGAGGAGATGGACGGCAAGGCCTGCATGCAGGTGTTCGCGAACTCCACTCTCTACGACGACGACAAGGTGATGGAATCGCTGCTCCTGGGCGATGTCCAGCTCGCCGCGCCTTCGCTTTCCAAGTTCGAGGCCTACACCAAGAAGCTCCGCCTCTACGATCTGCCGTTCCTGTTCCCGACGCTGGAAGACGCCAACAACTATCTGGCGTCCGACAATGCGAAGGAGCTTCTCTCGGCGCTCGACGCGGAAGGCTATACCGGCCTTGGCTACATCACGTCCGGCCTGAAGCAGTTCTCCGCCAACAAGCCGCTGGAATTGCCCGAGGACGCGGCGGGCCTGAAGTTCCGCGTGCAGACGTCCGACGTCGCGGTCGCGATGATCGAGGCGCTCGAAGCCTCCGCCCAGAAGCTCGCCTTCAAGGAAGTCTACGGCGCGCTGCAGCAGGGCGTCGTCGACGGCCAGGAGAACACCTGGTGCAACACCTACACCCAGAAGTTCTTCGAAGTGCAGGACGGCATCACCGAAACCAACCACCAGCTTCTCGCCTATGCCGTCATCTCCAGCCAGGATTTCCTGGACGGCCTCGATGAGGATGTCCGCGAGCAGTTCCTGACGATCGTCAACGAGACGCTGGCCGAGGCCAACGACAATGTCGCCACCCAGGAAGCCGAATGCCGCAAGGCGATGGCCGATGCCGGCGCGACCATCCGCCAGCTTACCGACGAGCAGCGCGAAGCGTGGGTCTCGACCATGAAACCGGTCTGGAGCCAGTTCGAGGGCGATATCGGCACCGACGTGATCGACGCGGCCGTGGCGATGAACGGCACGGGCACCGAGGCGGCTGCCGCGGGCGATGCGGCAGCGGCAGCACCCGAAGCCGCCAACTGACGGAACGCCTTCGGCATGTCCTCGACGGCATGCCGAAGGTCCGGCCCCTCTTCGTGCGAACGGGTCGGGACGAAGCCGTCCGATCGACCCGATCGGACGGCCTGAACGCCTTGCGGGGCTGCCGGCGGCCCCTTGCGTGCCGCCGGCTAATTCGTCGGAAATCCGTTCTCGCCTCAGGCCGGACGGCCTTCTTCTCATTGATCAACGGTCTTCTTCGGGAGTGATGCCGTGGAACTTCTCTGGCCCATCGCCGGCTTGATACTGCTCGTCCTGTTCATGTTCCTCGCCGAAAGGCGCTGGCCGGAAGGCGTTTCCCGACTGGAAGAGAACGTCATCGCCATCCTGCTGGCGTCGATCACGCTGATCTCGTTCGCACAGGTGATCGCACGCTACGGCTTCAATTCCGGCTGGTCCGGATCGCTCGAGGCGACGCGCGTGCTGTTTGCCTGGCTCATTCTCTTCGGCATGGCCTACGGCGTCAAAACCGGTATCCACCTCGGCGTCGACGCGCTGATCCGGCTGTTCCCCAGGCCCCTCTTCAAAGCCGCCGCGCTCTTCGGCGCGCTCTGCACCTTCGCCTATGCGGTGATCCTGCTGCATGGCGGCGTCCTGATCATCTTCGGTGCGGACATGGGTGGAAACTGGCGCCAGAGCGGCGCGATCGGCTACTGGACCTTCATGTACGACCGGGGCACGGGCCTCGACGATCTGCGCTATCCGGAGATCATGCAGAGCACCTTCGGGCTGCAGGAGCGCGTCCAGCGCTGGGTCGCCTACATCATGCTTCCCGTGGGTCTTGCCCTTCTCGCCTTCCGCTCGCTTCAGGCCGTCGTCCAGATCGCGAAGGGACAGCGTGAGCTCATCGTGGCCGGCCACGAGGCGGAAAATCTCGTCGCCGAAAATGCCAACGTCGTTAAGGACTAAGCTGAAATGGAAACCGCAATCCTCTTCAGCCTGGTCATCGGGCTGCTCTTTCTCGGCGTGCCGGTCGCGATTTCACTCGGCCTCGCCTCGCTGCTCGTCATCGCACTGCTCTCCACCGATTCGGTGAGTTCGGTCGCGCTGCAGCTCTTCACGGCCTCGCAGAACTACACCCTGCTCGCGATTCCGTTCTTCATTCTCGCTTCCGCCTTCATGTCGACGGGCGGCGTGGCGAAACGGATCATCGCCTTCGCGATCGCGTCGATCGGCCATTTCCGGGGCGGTCTCGCAATGGCGTCGGTGCTCGCCTGCATGATGTTCGCCGCCCTGTCCGGCTCCTCGCCGGCAACCGTCGTCGCGATCGGCACCATCGCCATCGCCGGCATGCGCCAGGTCGGCTACTCCAAGGAGTTCGCTGCCGGCATCATCGCCAATGCCGGCACGCTCGGCATCCTGATCCCGCCCTCGATCGTCATGGTCGTCTATGCGGCCGCCACCAACGTTTCCGTCGGTCGCATGTTCCTCGCCGGCGTCATACCGGGGGCCGTCGCCGGCCTGATGCTGATGATCGCGATCTACATCGTCGCACGCTGGAAAAACCTGCCCTCGGAAGAGTGGAAAGGCTTCGGCAAGGTCCTCGACGGCGGCAAGCAGGCCGCGTTCGGCCTGCTTCTGATCGTCATCATCCTCGGCGGCATCTATGGCGGCGCATTCACGCCGACCGAGGCGGCCGCGGTCGCCGCAGTCTATTCCTGCTTCGTCGCCCTGTTCGTCTATCGCGACATGGGACCGATGAAGGAGCATCCCTGGACGCTCGCGAGCGATCTCACGCGCGCCATCGTCGGCTTCAAGGCCATCGCCTACGCCCTGTCGTTCCTGTTCGTCTGGTTCATGTTCTCGTTCTTCGCCGAAGCCTCCCTGAGCGCCGGCTTCGTCGAGAACCGGGCGCTGATCGGCTGGATCCTCGCCGGGTTGATCCTCGTCTCCTACGCCATGTGGCGCGGCGGCGGCGGGATCGGCGCCGTGGGCGGAACCATCGCGTCCGGCCTGCCCATCTGGGGCCGCAACCTGAAGCTGATGGCCCGCCATTCGCTGGGTGCGTTCGCCCATGACGAAACCCGCAAGGTGATGGTGGACGCCTCGAAGACGACAGTGATGCTGATGTTCATCATCGTCAACGCCCTGCTGTTCGCCCACGTCCTCACGTCCGAGCGCATCCCCGACGCGATCACGACGGTCATGCTCGACTACGGCTTCAACTGGTTCACCTTCCTGATCGCCGTCAACATCCTGCTGCTCATCGGCGGGCAGTTCATGGAGCCCTCCGGCCTTCTCCTGATCGTCGCGCCGGTCGTCTTCCCGATCGCGATGGAACTGGGCGTCGATCCGATCCATCTCGGCATCATCATGGTGGTGAATATGGAGATCGGCATGATTACCCCGCCGATCGGTCTCAACCTGTTCGTGACCTCGGGCATCACCGGCATGAGCCTCGTCGCGGTGGTGAAGGCGGCCTTGCCCTTCGTGGGCGTCCTCTTCCTCTTCCTGATCCTCGTGACCTACATGCCGATCCTCTCGACATGGCTGCCCTACGCGTTGATGGGGCCCGAGATCACGGCGCGCTGAGCCGGCGATCACCCATCCCCCGCACCGGACGAACAGGTCGCCGGTGGTCTTTCGCAGACGGCCCGGTCGGGAAACAGACCGGGCCGTTTTTATTGAGCGCGCAAGTAGTGAATCGGCCACGGGGTCCATTCGTGGCGACACTGTGACATGACCTGCCGGGACGGCTCTCCATCCGGGTTAGAAACACACGCGAAATCGCCCGATCTCGCGAAGAATTTCCGTGTTTCAAAACACGTGATGCGGCTGCGCACCACTTCTGGCGATTGGAGGCTTGCAGTCGCAAAGGCTTGAGAATAAAGGGACAGCAACCCTTCGAGAGGGGGGAGCCTGGTTTCGGTAACCGCAATTTAACGAGCCGGAGTTTAGGTAAAGGCGATGGCGGGTGAGTGTTGCGGTTTCGCACTTGCTCCTATCGCCAAATCGCAACAGTTTGCAGACAGGTATCGGTCGACGCGACCGGACCTTAACTGCGGCATCATCCGTCAGGCACTGATAGGTAAGAATATGAAAAAGATCATCATCGCTTCGGTCGCGGCCCTCGCAGTCGCTTCTTTCGCCGGCTGCATGGGCAAGGGCAAGGGCAAGGGCAAAGAGCCAGTTGCTGCTCCGGCTCCTGTCTATGAAGAGACCTACGTCACCAAGGGCTAATCCCCTTGACGAAATTGGGGGGGTTGGTGAACGCCATCCCCCCAATTTCGGCCTTAATCGGCTCCTAAACCCCTGATGTTCCCCGTTTGCTCACACAGTTCGTGACGTGCCTCTTCAGATCGAGGAAGCATTCGCATCGCATCTAGGATATGCCGAAATGGCCAAGACATTCGCAAAACTCGGCGCGATTGCGCTTGTCGTCGCAGCCCTCGCCGGTTGCTCATCGACATCGTCCTCTTCCAACAATCTGACGCTCGGCTCGCCGACCACCAGCTACGGCCCCACCGGGCAGGTCAGCTTCACGCCCTGGTCCGGCCAGAGCGCCGTCGGCATTCTCGACAAGCCCTATTTCGTCTCGTTCCGCGCACGCAACGCGGAGAGCTACGGGCACTCCTTCATCGCACTCGGCGAGCTCGATTCGCGCGGTAACGTCCCTTACGACCGCAGCGGCACGCTCGTCTCCTCCATGACCGAGATCGCCGGCTTCTGGCCGGAAGGCGGCCCGGGCCTGTATTCCATGGGCCACTTCGTTCCCGTGCCGGCCGGAACCGGCATGACCGACGGCGACACCGAGATCGCCTACCTCCAGAACGAGATGACGATGGCGGTCACGCCGGCCGAATTCCAGCGCATCCGCGCCTATGTCCGGGAGAAGCAGTCCGGCCTGAAGCTGTGGAGCGCGGTGGCCTACAACTGCTCCTCCTTCAACAACGACGTCGCCGAGTTCATGGGCATGAAGGGCGCCAATCACATGCTCTTCCCGCGCAACTGGGTCGCAGCCTTCAAGAAGGCGAACCCGCGCGTTGAGACCCTTCCCGGCGTCGACATCGTCGGCTGACCCCAGGGCGCCGATCGGCGCCTGCACGAACGGCAAGACAAGCGGGTCCCTCGGATCCGCTTTTTTCGTAAAGGACATGTCCCCCCGGAATGCCGCATCCGGCGATCCGGTCCGCCGCGAAGGGCGATCGGCGAGGCGATATTTCCAGCAAGGGCCCGATCGAACGACTGGCATTCGAAGGCGGCCCTGCCTATGGTCCGCCACGAACGAAACGACCGTCAAAGCGAGGCGCTTTCCATGGCCGGACATCAGATCCCCCATTTCCAGAACGATGCAGGTCACGACGTGATCGAGATCGGCGTCACCGAATTCATGTGCTGCGGCGCAAACCCGCCGCACGACCATCCGCACGTGTTTCTGGACATGGGCGACGAGGGCGAGAAGATCTGCGGCTACTGCTCGACCCTCTACCGATATTCCGGCGATCTGAAGCCTGCCGAGACGAAGCCTGCCGGCTGCCTCTACGAAGGCTGACACCCTGACGCCGGTAAACGCGCAATCCGCGCCGCCCATCCTGATCGTCGGGGCCGGCATTGCCGGGCTGACGACGGCGCTCTGTCTCGCCCGCCGCGGCATCGCGTCGACGCTCGTGGAACGGTCGCCCGTCCTGAAGGAAGCCGGGGCGGGCCTGCAGCTTTCGCCGAACGCCCTGCGTGTCCTCGACCGGCTTGGTCTCCTGCCACATCTTAGCGAGCGAGCGGTGACGGCGCGCTCGGTGACCCTGTGCGATGGCAGGACCGGCAGAACCCTTGCTCGCGTGCCCGTCGCGGCGGCCGACGGCACGCCCTATCTCTCGCTCCACCGCGCCGATCTCCAGGCAGTCCTCCTGGAAGCCGTCGAGGCCGACCCGCTCGTCACGCTTCGCCTTGGCTGCGCCCTGGCAGGGATCGACGACGGGGCCGACATCATGACGGCCCATTTCGAGGGGCCTGACGAACGTGTCGCCTCGGCCGGCTTCACCCTGCTGATCGCCGCCGATGGGGTGAACAGCCGCGTGGCATCCATCCGCGGACTTTCTCCGCCGGTCCATTCCGGCGCGCTTGCCTGGCGCGCGCGGGTCGTCGGTCGGCCGACGCGCGAGCTTGCGTCGACGGCGCCGGGCATCCGGGCATGGCTCGGACCCGGCATGCATGCCGTCGCCTATCCCATTCGAGCCGGCGAGGAGATCAATCTCGTTCTCGTCGAGAAAACGATTTCGTGGGGCGCGGAAGACGCCGAGGCGCTGCGCGGCCGGTTCTCGGCGTTCGCGCCGGAGCTGCGCGCGCTCGTTAGCGCGGCAGGCGAGATCACGGCATGGCCGATCCTGACGACGCCGCCGGAGCGTCCATGGGTGCTGGCGGACGGCCGGATCGTCCTCGTCGGCGACGCGGCCCACGCCATGCTTCCCTTCGCCGCCCAGGGCGCCGCCATGGCCATCGAGGACGGTTTCGTCCTCGCCCGCGAAACAGATCGCCACGGCGATGATCCGGGCCGGGTCGGGCAGGCGTTCGAGCAGGCGCGGCGGTCGAGGGTCCGACGCGTCGAGGCGCGCGCGCGGTTCCATCGGTTCGTCTATCACCTTCCGCAGCCCGTCGCGCTCGTCCGGAACCTCGTGATGGCGACGACGCCGGACGAAAGGCTTTCCCGCTCCCTGTCCTGGCTCTACGACTGGGTTCCGCCCAAATAATTGTGATTTGTGGCCATTTCAGCCCACGTTCATTTTCGCAGCCCTATCTGTTCTCACACAGCGCCCTCTTGCGAGCGGCGTCGCCCAACAATGTGAGAGTGTCTGACCCATGTTCGATATCAGAAAGGCCGGCCGTTTCGCGAGCGTCGCAACGCTTGCCGCTTCGACCGCACTTGCCGGGCCCATCTCGGCCTATGCCGCCGACCAGTCGGTCATCCGCCTGGCTCAGGCCGAGGGCGAGGTCCCGCCGCTCGAGCAGGCCGCTCCGCCGGAAGTGATCGAGGAGGCGCCGGTCGAGACAGCGCCGCCGGTCGTCGAGGAGGCCCCACCCGCGCCCGAGCCGGCTCCCGAGCCCGCCCCAGAGCCGGTCGCCGAAGAGCCGGCGCCTGCGCCAGAGCCCGCACCGCCGGTCGAGGAAGCGCCCGCCCCCGCGCCGGAGCCCGAGGCGCCCGCACCGGAGCCGGAACCCGCACCCGAGCCCGCGCCCGTAGAGGAAGCGCCGGCACCCGAGGCCTCGCCGGCGGAAGCCGCTGCGCCTGAGCCCGAAGCACCGGCCGAAGAAGCGCCCGCTCCCGAGCCCGAGCCCGAGCCCGAGCCCGAAGTCGAAGCACCGCCGGTCGAGGAGCTGGCGCCGGAGGCCGCACCCGTCGAGGAGCCTATGCCGGTAGAGGACGCGGCGCCGATCGAGGCGCCCGCGGCGGAAGAGCCGGTCGCCGAAGAACCGATCGTCGAGGCCCCTGCAGCCGAAGCGCCGGCCGAAGAGCCGGCAGCTGCCGAGGAAGCGCCGCAGGCCGATATGCCTGCCGAGGAGGCTGCGCCCGAGGCCGACGCGCCGTTGGACGACACCGCGCCGACAGCCGAGGACGAAGCAGCGCCGGCGGAATCGGCTCCCGTGACCGAGGCTCCGGTCGAGGAACTGGCGCCGGCCGAGACGGCCCCGGCGGCCGACGCACCGCTCGGTGAGACGCCGCCCGTCGAAGCTCCGGTCGCACCCGGCGAAGCAGCTCCGGCCGATGCCGCACCCGCGGACGCGGCGGCTCCCGCCGAGGCGCCTGCCGCAGCGGTATCGGCTCCCGTCGAGGAGGCGCCGACACCCGTCTCCGAAGAGATCCAGACCGAGGCGGTGCCCGAGGGCGGGGTTGCGGCAAGCGATGCCCGTGTCCAGACGCTGGCCGAGCCGATCGGCGAGATTCCCTCGGCCACGGCCGAAGAGGGCCAGCGGATCGACGCCACCGAAATCAACAATTCGAGCGTAACCGACAATTCGACCACGACGAACAACACGGTCACCAACAATACGACGACCAACAACACCACGAACACGAACAATACGACGGTCAACACCCAGACCATCGTGCGTGGGCCGCAGCCTGAAATTCCGCCCGGCATCGAGGTCGTGGAACGCGACGACGACGACGGCCGCGAAATCCTCTCGCTCGTTGGCGCGGGCCTTGCCGGCGCGCTCGCCGGCGGTGCCGCCGCCTATTTCATCCGCAGCGACGATACGAGCCGTCTCGCCGTCAACGCGGTGGAAGAGCCCTACTACGAACGTCTCGGCGGAGGCCGCGTCCGCGAGACCATCGTGCGCGAAAACGGCGTGCAGGTCGTCACCATCTCGAACCGCTACGGCGAGACGATCCAGCGTTCGCGGATCATGCCCGACGGCCGCGAGGTCGTGCTGTTCTACGATCCCTATTCGGACGATTCGGCCGCGCCGCAATATTATTACGACGTGGGCGCCGAGCTGCCGCCGATCGACCTGACCATTCCACGGTCGGATTACATCGTCGATGTCGCCGAGCCCGATCAGGATCTCTACTACCGCACCATCGTCGCACCGCCGGTCGAAACGGTGGAGCGGATCTATTCGGTGGACGAGGTCCGTCGTTCGGAACGCATCCGGGACAAGGTGCGCCGGATCGACCTGAACACGATCAATTTCGCCTTTGGCTCGGCCGATATCGCGCAGGAACAGGTCGGCAATCTCGAAGCCCTGGCCCAGGCGATCTCCGAGGTGGTCGAACAGAACCCGGCCGAAACCTTCCTCATCGAAGGCCATACGGATGCGGTCGGCTCGGATGTCGCCAACCTGAAACTGTCCGACCGCCGGGCCGAGACGGTTGCCGCGGCCCTGTCGTCCTATTTCGACGTGCCGGCGGAAAACCTGATCACGCAGGGCTATGGCGAACAGTTCCTGAAGGTGGAGACCCAAAGCCAGAACGCGGAGAACCGCCGCGTCACGGTCCGCCGGATCACACCGCTGGTCAAGCCGGTCGCGACGTCGGCGGCACGGTAGAAGGCCGCACGAGGCGCAAGGGTAAAGCAAGGAAAAACCCCGGATCATCGCTGATCCGGGGTTTTTCGTGTCTCCTGCGCGAGCGATCCGCCGAAACCGATGTCAGGCGGCGGCGCTCTCGATCGCCTGGGCGGCGTCCTCCTGCGCGCGCAGTCCAAGGATATGGCAGATCGAGTAGACGAGATCGGCCTTGTTCATCGTGTAGAAATGGAAGTCGGTGAAGCCGCGCTCGGTCAGATCGATCACCTGGTCCGCGCACGTCGCCGCCGCCACATGGCTGTGGGTCAGGGGATCGGTGTCCAGGCCCTCGAAACGCGCATGCACCCAGGACGGCACGTTCGCGCCGGCCTTGGAGGCGAAGTTCGCGACCTTCCGGAAATCATGCACCGGCGCGATGCCCGGAACGATCGGAATATAGATGCCGGCCTTGCGCACGCGCTCGACATAGCGCTCGAAAACGTCGTTATCGAAGAAGAATTGGGTGATGGCCCGGGTGGCACCGGCATCGACCTTCCGCTTCAGAAGTTCGATATCGGTGAAGAAGTCGGAGCTTTCCGGGTGCTTCTCGGGATAGGCCGACACCGAGATCTCGAAATCATCGATCTCGCGCAGTCCCGCACACAGTTCGACCGCGTTGCTGTATCCGTCGGTGTGCGATTGCCAGACCTGTCCGACGCCGTGCTGGCTGTCGCCGCGCAGCGCGACGAAGTGCTTCACACCGGTATCGCGGTACTGGCGGACAACCTCGTTGACCTCCTCCTTCGAGGCGTCGACGCAGGTCAGGTGCGCGGCCGGCGTCAGGCTGGTCTCGTTCAGGATACGCTCGATCGTGTGATGGGTGCGCTCGCGGGTCGAGCCGCCGGCGCCGTAGGTGACCGAAACGAAGCTCGGCTTCAGCGGCGCGAGACGCTCGATCGAGCGCCAGAGGCTTTCTTCCATCTTGTCCGACTTGGGCGGAAAGAATTCGAAGGATACCGTGATCGGTGCGGATGTCGGGCGAGGTCTGAGCATCGTGTGAAGTCTCCGTTCATTCGCCGGTGCCCCCGGCATTGTCATGTTCGTCTTGCAGTGTCGGGTCGATCAGGCGAAAAATCGATCAGGCATAGGCCATCGTCTCCGCAGGCGCATTCGGGGCCAATAGCAAACGCGGGTCCTGGCCGATACAGATGGTGACGGTCAGCCCGCCGGTTTCGGCCGCCCCCGAGCGCAAATGGTTCACGGCCCGCATTTCCAGCCCGCAACCCTCGATGAACGCCGTCAGGGACTCCTCCGAAAAGCCAAGGCGCAGGTGGGCGTGGTCGGTGCGCAGGAATTCCATCTCGTGAGCCGCGAAATCGACGATGACGAGGCGCCCGCCCGGCGCGAGAACGGAGGCGGCCTCGCGCACGGCCCGCGCCGGATCGTCGAGATAATGCAGCACCTGATGGAGAATCACCAGATCGTAGGTCTCGCCGTTGGCCGGCAGATGATAGGCGTCGCCGAGCCGGACCTGGGCGTTCTCGATGCCCGCATCGTCAAGCTTGGCGCGGGCGGCGGCAATCATCTCGCGGGAGGCGTCGATGCCCAGCACGCGTTCGCAGCGCGGTGCCAGGAGTTCGATCATGCGGCCCGTGCCGGTGCCGATGTCGAGCATGGTGCCGATCCGGCGCTTGCCCAGCGTTTCGTCGAGCACCGCCGCGATCTCGGCGTCGGGCACGTGCAGCGCGCGGATCCGGTCCCAATGTTCGGCGTTCTGGGCGAAATAGTCGGCCGCACGGCGCGTGCGGTCGGCCCGCACGGCTTCGAGGCGCTCGCGATCCTTTCGCACGATGGCGTCGTCGGCCTCGATCCCCGCATCCAGCGAGCGCGCCAGAATGCCGGCCGGATGCCGGTCCGAGACGCGGAAATAGGCGTAGGCGCCCTCCTGGTAGCGCTCGAGAACCCCGCATTCGGACATGAGCTTCAGATGACGGGAGATGCGCGGCTGCGATTGACCGAGGATCACGGTCAACTCGCTGACCGTGAGATCGCACGATTTCAGAACCACGGCGAGCCGCAGCCTCGTCGGCTCGGCCAAGGCCTTCAGCACGTCGACGGTGCGCTCGAAATCGAGTGTCGGGGCCGAAGCCATGCGGATCTCCTATACTGACATAAAGATATGTTTATGTGATTTCACACTCGATCGCAAGCCTTGATTCGGCATCGCGTGAAATGGCATCACAGGTGAGGCCCGCATTCTCGACGAAAGTCCCAGCCATGACCGACCCATCGACGATCCGACATGGCGAGGTCCGATTCTCGGCGATCGACGACAGCCCCTTCGATGCCGGGGTCCGGTTCATCGGGCGCATCCGCTCGCCCTGGAAGACGCGTGCCGACTGTCCGAAGAATATGGCAAGGGCGCGCGAGCGCGATCAGCTGGCCCACGCGGAACTCTTCGCTCCCTATGGCGAGGCGCTGGCGGGCCTGACACCAGGTTCGCACGTGTTCCTCCTGAGCTTTCTCGACCGGTCGGCCCGCGATCTCGCCCTCCAGATGCCGCGCCATGCGGACGCACCGCGCGGAACCTTCTCCCTGCGTTCGCCCGTGCGGCCGAACCCGATCGGCCTGCATCTGGTGAAGCTCGTGGCGATCGACCGGGATGCGGGTCGCCTGACGCTGGATGCGATCGACGTGCTCGACGACACGCCGCTCATCGACATCAAGCCGTATCTCTTCAGCGTCGACGCCCCGCCGCAGGCGATCGCCTGAGATGGCGACGGCGCGGCAACGGCTGATCGTGAAAGCCGTCACGGACCTCGTTCCCCGCGCACCGTTTCTCGACGCGGAGGCGATCCGGGCCGCGGCACGGGCCCGGCACATGCGCGGACTGAGGCCCGAGGCGGCAGTCTGGCTGGCCACGATCGCCCATATCCGCCACCAGCACACCGATTACGATGCGCTGATGGACGAGGGTTACGAGAGAGATGCCGCGCGGTTCTTCGTCGTCGAGGACACCAATGGCGTCCTCGACGCATGGGGTGCGGCCCGCAGGCTCGACCCGGAGGTCGACGAGCCGTCCGCCGAAGACGCGCAAGGATATGGGGCGGACGAGGTGACGGACGGGGACGACGAAGAGACGGACGAAGATTGAGGCCGGACGGATCGGGCGCACCGCCGGCGGTCAGTCGGCCCCGGACGTGTCCGTGCGCGCGGGATCGAACGTCCAGACCCGGTAGAGATAGATCACGACGATCAGCACGAGCACGGCGTTCGAGACCGGACCGACATAGCCGCCGATCAGCTCGTACTGGGAGCGCAGCCAATATCCTCCAAGGGCGAGGAAACTCGTCCAGGCGGCACTGCCGATGGCCGAGTAGACCAGGAATTTCCACAGCGGCATGCGGGCGATGCCGGCCGGAACCGAGATGAGGGTCCGCACGGTGGGCACGAGGCGACCGAACAGCACCGCTTCGGACCCGTGCCGCACGAACCAGTCGTTCGCCGTCTCCACGTCCTGCGGGCCCATGGTGATCCATCGACCATGCCTGGCCGCAAAACCCTTGGTGCGCCTGAGGCCCATCCACAATCCGAGATAATACCAGGGCACGACGCCGAGGAGCGAACCGATGGTGCCGGCGACGATGACGCTGACAAGGCTCATCGAGCCGGACGCCGCCTCGTAACCGGCAAGCGGCATGATCAGTTCGGACGGGATCGGCGGAAAGATGTTCTCGAGGAACATCAAGAGCGCGATGCCGAACGGCCCGAGCGTGTCCATCAAACTGTTGACGAAGCTGTCCATGATTGTCCGATTCACATTCCGATAGATTTACGCCGTGCTCGGCGTCGGGGGCGCCGGCCCGGTTCCAGATACAGCGCTCGGGGGAAACGGCAAACCGATGCCGCACGCCGCAGTGAAGTCGTTCGACCGTCAGTCCGCCTGTGCACCGACGATCGTCAGGATCGCGTCCTCGATCTGGCGGGCGGTATACGGCTTTTGCAGGATGGGGTAGACCGTCCACTCGCTCGGCACCCCGTCGCGCCCGTATCCGGTCGCAAAGACGATCGGAATTTCGAACGCGCGCAGCCGCTCGGCGATCGGGAACACGGTGCGGTCGCCGAGATTGACATCGAGGATGGCGACGCCGACATCCAGATCCTCCTCGACCAGCGTCTGCGCGGCCTTGAAGCGCATCGCCGGACCCACGACCTCGCAGCCGACATCCAGGAGCATGTCTTCCAGTTGCATGGCGATCACGCTCTCGTCCTCGACGACGAAAACGCGAAGGCCGTGGACGGACACGTTCGATTTATGCAGCTGACGTTTCAAATTCCCCCACCCCGGACATCATGATGTCGAACTGGCATATCAGGCCGTCTGGCCCGATTTCCAGCGTGAGATCACCGCCCAGTTCCCCCTCTATGACCCGTCTCAACACTCGGATCCCGTAACCTTCCCTTAGCATTACAGGTTTCGTACCTGGCGTCGCCTCGGCCCAGGACAAGCGCAGCAACCGACCTTGGTTTTCCAGATCACAATCCCATTCGATCTGGAGCGTCCCGTCGTCGCTCGCAAGCGCGCCGTATCGGACGGCGTTCGAGGTCAGTTCGTGGAAGACCATCGCCAGTGCGATCGCGGCCTTGGAGCCCAGAAGCACGTTCGGCCCGGAGACCGAAATACGGTCTGCGGGAAGACCGACGAGTTCCTGATGCAGCAACGTGGTCAGCCCGGCCGATTCCCAGCGCCGTGCGGACAGGATATTGTGCGCCTGGCTCAGCGCCATGATGCGCGCCTCGAACGCGTAACGCGCTTCCTCGGGATCGCGCGCCGAGCGGAAGCTCTGCCGCGCCATCGCCTGGACCATCGAGAGCGTGTTCTTGACGCGGTGGTTCAACTCGTCGACGAGAATGCGGTGCCGCAGGGTCGCGCGCATGGACTGGGTCCGGTCGGCACCCTGGAAGAACAGCCCGATGACCGCGCCCTTATTGTCGGTGAGCGGGCTGAAGGTGAAATCGAAGAACTTCTCGGAGGTCGGCTCGTCGTTCGCCGAGCGCCGGAGTTCCATCCGCACCGTTTCGCCCATGACCGTGCCGCCTCCGTCGAGGCAGTGACGGGCCAGTTCCGACACGCCCTGACCTTCGAGTTCAGGCAGGGCCTGGAAGAATGGTCGGCCGAGAAGCGTGCGGTCGCAGGCAAGGTCTCGAAAGCTGTCATTGACGAAGGTGAAGCGCAGGTCCGGCCCTTCGAGAACCGCGAACATTCCTGGCGCCTGCCGGAAAAGACGGCGAAAGGTGTTGATCTCGCTCGCGGTCTCGGCATAGGCCTCCTCCACGTCCTTCGCGTTCTCGACGACGGCGTTCTGCGCGGGAAGCGAAAGCTTGCGGCGATTGACGGCCCGTTCGTTCTCCTCGGCGATCTGCGTGACGTCGATGATGGTGGCGAGGATGAATTCGGTGTTGCCCGCCTCGTCGAGGATCGGGCTGTAGGTCAGACTCCAGTAGCGGGTGAGAAAGTCTCCGTCGGGGGCGTCCGGGTTGGGAATGTCATAACGAAGGAAGGCGACGGAGGAGCGCTCGCCGGTCTCGACCACGCGGTCCAGCGAAGCACGCAGGCGCTCGCCGCTGACGCCAGAATCGGGAAACATGTCGAACAGGCCCTGCCCGATCAGCTTTGCGGCGGGCAGGCCGGACGACGTCTCCATCGCGGCGTTGACCGCAACGAACTTCAGATCCCGACTGAAGATGGCGTGGGGCTGCGGCAGAACCTGGAACTGTCGATGAAAATCGAATGGCTTCATGGCCGATGCCTAGCAGGCCAAGCGGCCCGGCGGCAATTCACAAGTCCGTCTTAGTCGTTGGTCCCGACGCGAACCGGGATCGCCGCGGCGTTCCTTCGCAAGGCCCGACGGACCCGCCTTTGCACCTGGCGTGCCTTCGGCCGTCGCGCCCCGCCGCGCCCCGCCGCGCGCCAAGAGGCTCGCCTGTCGCGGCACCGGGTCGCCGAACACCCGATGCCGCGACCCGGCCGGTGTTCTACCGGGTCAGGCGCTTGTAGGTCGGACGCTTCGGGTTCACCGATTCCGGGCCGAGGCGGCGGATCTTGTCCTGCTCGTAATCCTCGAAATTGCCCTCGAACCACTCGACATGGCTGTCGCCCTCGAAGGCGAGGATGTGGGTCGCGAGCCGGTCGAGGAACATGCGATCATGGCTGATGACCACGGCGCAGCCTGCATACTCCTCCAGCGCGTCTTCCAGCGCGGTGAGCGTTTCGGTGTCGAGATCGTTGGTCGGCTCATCGAGGAGGATGACGTTGGAGCCGGACTTCAGCATCTTGGCCAGGTGCACGCGGTTGCGCTGGCCGCCGGACAGGGTGCCGACCTTCTGCTGCTGGTTGGGTCCCTTGAAGTTGAAATTGCCCACATAGGCGCGGGAGTTCATCTCGTACTTGCCGAGCTTCATGATATCGACGCCGCCGGAAATCTCTTCCCAGACATTGTGGTTCGGGTTCAGATCGTCGCGGCTCTGGTCGACATAGCCCAGATCGACGGTCTCGCCGATCTCGACCTTGCCGCTGTCGGGCTTTTCCTGACCGGTGATGATCTTGAACAGGGTCGACTTGCCGGCGCCGTTCGGCCCGATGATGCCGACGATGCCGCCGGCGGGCAGCTTGAACGACAGATTGTCGATGAGAACCCGGTCGCCGAAGCTCTTCGTCAGATTCTCGATCTCGATCACCTTGTTGCCGAGGCGCTCGCCGGTCGGAATGACGATCTTGCCGTCGGCCGGCTTGCGGTTCTCGGCCGCCTCGACCAGTTCGTTATAGGCCTTGATGCGGGCCTTGGACTTGGTCTGGCGGGCCTTCGCGCCCTGCTGGATCCACTCGCGCTCGCGGGTGATCGCACGCATGCGCGCATCGTCCTCGCGTCCCTCCTGGGACATGCGCTTCTGCTTCTTCTCCAGATAGACGGAGTAATTGCCCTCGTAGGGAACGCCCCGGCCGCGGTCGAGCTCGAGAATCCAGCCCGTCACATTGTCCAGGAAGTAGCGATCATGGGTCACCATCAGGACGGAACCTTCATATTCGCGAAGGTGCTTTTCGAGCCAGAGAATGGTCTCGGCGTCGAGATGGTTGGTCGGCTCGTCGAGCAGCAGGATGTCGGGCTTGGACAAAAGGAGCTTGCAGAGCGCCACACGGCGCTTCTCACCGCCCGACAGCGGGGCGATCTCGGCGTCGGCCGGCGGACAGCGCAGGGCGTCCATCGCCATCTCGACCTGGTTCTCGAGGTCCCACAGGTTCTGCGCGTCGATGACGTCCTGGAGTTTCGCGCCCTCGTCGGCGGTCTCGTCGGAATAGTTCATCATCAGCTCGTTGTAACGGTCGAGGATCGCCTGCTTGTCGGCGACCCCCTCCATCACGTTCTCGAACACCGTCTTGGTCTCGTCGAGCTTCGGCTCCTGGGCGAGATAGCCGACCGTCGCACCCTCGGCGGCCCATGCCTCGCCGGTATATTCGGTATCGACGCCGGCCATGATCTTCAGGAGCGTCGACTTGCCGGCACCGTTCGGGCCCAGAATGCCGATCTTGGCATCGGGGTAGAAGGAGAGATGGATGTCGTCGAGGACCTTCTTGTTGCCGTAGGTCTTCGACAGGCCGGACATGTGATAGATGAATTGGCGTGCCATGGCGCGCGTGCGTCTCCGTATGGACCGAATGCGGGGTTTTGAAGTTGCCCACGATCTAAGCCATTCGGCACTGTTTCGCAACGCAAGATCTGCCGCGGACGCCGCGCGCGCTTCTCCGCGGCCATACGCAAAAGCCACAGGGTCGACGTCACGTGACCGCCCGGCGACGCCGGGCCTTGCCCTCGGCGGCCAGGCTCGCCATCATCAACGGCCAGAGCGGTCGATCTCCTGCCGCTCGCCTTGACCGCAGCGCGAACGCCATGAGCCGATCAGCCCTCTTTCTTCCGCCCCAGGGGCATTTCCTGCGGCCCCGTCTGCGCCTTGCACGGCCCGCGCGCCGGATCGCCTGGTTCGGGCTGACGATCTTTTTCGTCGCGATCCTCTGCTTCAGGATCGGCGGCATTTCGGCCGACGCCCTGTTCGCCGGCCTGGCGCTGTCCTGCGCGCTGCTCGTGGTGGCGCTGCTGATCGCGCTGTTCGGGCTGGCCAAGGCCTGGTTTCTCGCAGCGCGCGGAGGATCGGCAGCGCTCGGAGCGGCGGTGGTCGCGGCCATCGGCCTCGTCCCGTTCGCCTATGCGGCCTTGCTGGCGGCCGAACATCCGGCCACGAACCGTGCCTATACGATCGGTCTCGTCCAGCCCGTCGGCGACGGTCCGGGCCTTAAGAGCCCGCCCGCAACCGAGGCGGCGGATGTCGCCACGCTGACATCGGCGCTGGCCGCACGGCGCTATGCGGCCCCGCCCATCGTGGTGACGGAGGCCGTGCAGACCGCGCTTTCCGATGTCGGCTGGACGGTCGAGGACATCGTTGCCGTCGATCCGGCCGGGGACACCGCCGCCGAGGACGACCCGCTCGGCATCATCACCAACAGCGGCGTCGCCCCGTTGCCGACACCGCGCGACAGCGTCCAGGATTCGCAGACCGGCGGGCAGTTCGACCTGCCGGCACGCGACATCTACCTTGCCCGCGCCACCACGTCCGACTGGCTGCTCGGCCTCGAAAGCGACGTGACCATTCAGGTCGAGGCCGAGGAGGACAGCGCGACGGTGGTCGATATCCGCTCGGTCTCGCGCGACACGCCGGTCGATCTCGGCCAGAATCGCCGGTTCATCGAGAGTTTCTACGAGGCGCTCGATCTCGTCATGTCCGGCGAGGAAGACGTCTAGGGCGTCTGACGGGGGCGCCCGATCCGGTGTTCGGCCGAGCCGGCGTCCGGTTAGCGACCGCGCGGATGAACGGCGACGGGAACGCACGAGGCCGGACGCTTCTTCGCCCGCACATTCAAAACGAATTCTTTGGAACTTGCAGGCTAGGGTCCGCCTGCGTGCCCGCTTCGTCGAGGCGTCGCAACCCGTCCCGGTCTCGGTTTCGTTCGCCCTGACCATCGCCCCATTCGAAGGACAGTCGCCGCTCAGCCGATGATCCGCTTCGCACTCAAATCCGCTTTTGCGCTTGGCATCGCGTCCCTGTTCGTGCCCGGGCTCGGTTCCTCGGACAAGGACGGAGCCGGGATCGATCTCGTGAAGAGCTTCGTCGGATTTCAGGCGGCGGTCGAGGACGTGCTCGGCTTCTGCACGCGGGCACCCGAGGCTTGCAAGGCGGGCTCGGAACTCAGCACCTTCGCGCTCGGGCAAATGGAAACCGGGATCGGCCTCGCCATCGACGCGGCGGGCCCGGCGCTTGTGTCATCGGCTCCGAAGCCCGGCCTCGATACGACACCCGCGCCCGGCGAACCCCACGCCCTGCGGCTTGCGCCCGTCCCCGATTGGGGTGCGATCGACCCGGCGCTTCTTGCCGAACTCCAGGCCTTCGGGCAGGCGGCCGAAGAGGCCGGCGCCGGCGAGGTCTCGCCGGAGATGCTGGCCGCCGTGCGTCGTGCCGCGAAGCTTGCGACGAAGGGCGAGATTCCCGTCGCGCCGCCGGCCGCGCCGCTTTCGCCTCGCTTCGGGCAGGAGGCCGTGGCCGCCACCCAGCCCGCCGGAGCCGCCGCGGTTCCGGTTCCGCGTTCGCGTCCCGGCCTGTAAATCGAACCGCGGGTCCGCTATATCCCGGCTATCTGCACGACGCGATGCGAACGATCCAGCGAAGGAGATGCCGGTTGCAATCGATCGAGGACATCCTTTCCGACTTCGAGTTTCTGGACGATTGGGAAGATCGCTACCGCTATCTGATCGATCTCGGTCGCACGCTTCCGCCGCTGGAGGCGGCCGAGATGAACGATGCGACGCGGGTTCAGGGCTGCGTCAGCCAGGTCTGGCTCGTCAGTGAGACCGACGGCTCCACGCCGCCGCGCCTGACGTTCCGGGGCGCGTCAGATGCGCATATCGTCAAGGGCCTCGTCGCGATCGCGCTGGCGCTGTTCTCGCACAAGACGGCGCCCGAAATCCTGAAAACCGACGCGCTCGCAACCTTCAAGGAAATCGGCCTCGAGGAGCATCTGACGCCGCAACGCGCGAACGGGTTGCGGGCCATGGTCGACCGGATCAAGCGCGATGCGGACGCGGCCATCGAGAAGGCCTGAGCGCCGGGCCTCCGGCTGTCCCGGACACTAGACCGGCGCGATCGAAGGCCGCGCGTCCGGCGCTTTCCACCCGCGCAGCGGGCCGCAGCCGCGCCGGTCGACCCCGTCGAGCCCGTAATGGCGCACCAGCATTCCAAGACCCACCTTCAGAAGCATCTTGGCCGAGCGCGCCGGCCATCCGCGCGTGCGTTCGACTTCTTCCAGCCCCTTCAGATGACAGGCGATATCGAGAATCAGGCCCGCAAGCTCCGGCCCGATGGCGTCGATCGCACCCTCGACGCGCGCCCGCGCATCGATGGCTGTGTCCGACAGGTCCCCGGCTGCGCCGCGCCCGGCTTTCGCGGCAGGCTGAAAATCCCAGCTCTGGCTCACCGACGCCATCAGCGACCCGCGCGTGAAATCGGACCGCAACCGCTCGGCCGCATCGCGCTCGGATCTCGTCAGAAACGGTTCGCGGCCGCCCCGTCCCTGCGAGAGCCGGTTGATCGCCCAGTCCTTCTCGCCCGCAAAGCTCATGACCGCGCCTCCGCCGAGGTCTCGGCGCAAAGGGCTCGTGCGATCGAGCGCGCGAGGGTCTCCAGCCTTTCGATCTTCGCGTCGAAGGCCGGATCGTCGCGCCCGTCCTCGATGCGGCGAACCGCATGGGCGATGCTGGTTCGGTCACGGCCGAAGGTCCGGCCGGCGCGAATGAGCGAGACCTGAAACACCACATGGGCGAGATACATGGCGATGTGGCGCGCCTCGCAGACCGGGGCGGATGCGCGGTTCGGCCGCGCGATCTCGGCCACCTCGATGTCGAGAACGGCGCCGGCGATCGCGATGGCGATCCGGCAGAACTGGTGATCGGCCGCCGCCCGTTCCAGCCGCTCCTGTTTCGAACGGTCCGGAGGGTTCTGCGGACGTGCGGCGGACGCCCCCGGACAAGGCCGCGTCTCGAAATGTGTGAGCATGACGTCTCTCCCTGTGTTGACCGGACCCATTGAGACGTCCTTTCCCGCCATGGGGACAAGTTTCCTATAATCGCCTAGGGAATCTCTTCGAAACGACCTCTTCGCTCTCAAATTTGCGAGGAAGCCGAAGATTTCCGTTGCAATCCCGGTTTTTCAATAGGTATTTTTTCCTCATCCGTAAACGCGCGGGCGAGGATTGCGGGTTCATTGTCCACAAGGAAACCGCTTCCCATGACCGACGTCCCTCTGGGTACGGCACTCCACGCTGCCGCATGCCGCTTTGCCAAGGAGCGCCAGGCGTCCGCCCGCCTTCCGCTGGAGGCGGCGGAACTCGCCTTCATCGCGGCCGCGGCAGGCTTGCCCGGTCCGCGACTGAGGCTCGAAACGCGCGAAATACGAAAGAAGACGACCCGCGGGCTCCAGAGCCGGCTCGACGACGGCGACCTGCGCTACGCCCTCGAAGATCTTCAACCGGTGGTCCTGACAAGGGTTCAGGAACAGGTCGCGCAGGCTCTTGCGACCATGAAGCGGCGGGCACGAACCCGAGACGCACGTTACGACATCAATCGGCACGCGGCACTCGCGCGGCTTGCGGCCGTCCTCGCCGCGGCGGTGCACGGCACAGGCATTTGCGGCGGCGGAGCGCCTCTTCGCCCTACCGCCAGTGCCGCTCCGCGCTCCCGTGCGAGCATTGCCCGAACGAAAAAAGCGCCCGGTTCGGCACCGGGCGCTTCATCACGAGACGCTGCCGGCTCGCTGCCGGCAGGGTCGTTCAGATCAGTAGGCGATGTCGGCCGCGGCAGCTTCGCCTGCATCGACCGTGTTGCCCACATCGGCGCCGACGCCGCGAACCGTGTTGGCACATGCGCCGAGCGACAGGAGACCGGCCATAAGCAGGACGACGGAAGTTAGACGGGTGTTCATCGGAAGGGCCTCGACTGTATGCGTTGAATATCAAGGCTTGAATGTCGCAGGGCCACCGCAAGTTCCATCCTCCACGATAAAATCGCAAGGTTGGTGAAATATCGCGCGAGGCCAGGATCGAAAGAGCGGTGCGGGTGGACATCGGCGATGCAAGCCCCGACATGACTGGCAGGCGGACGCCGTCTCGTTTGACGGATGCCCAGTCTTCAGTTCGCCCGACCGTCTTCTTCGATAAGGAATTTCAAGCCCCATGGACATGGCGCAGGACCCCTCAGGCGACACCGCGATCACCCGCCCCGACGAACTCCTCGTGCTCGTCCTCCAGGGCGGCGGAGCCCTCGGCGCCTACCAGGCCGGGGTGTTCGAGGCGCTGTCGGAAAAGGACGCCCTGCCCGACTGGATCGCCGGCATTTCGATCGGCTCGATCAATGCGGCGCTGATCGCCGGCAATCCGCCCGAGACGCGGGTGGCCGCGCTGCGCGGCTTCTGGCAGACGATCTCTTCGCTCGTCACGTTCGACCCGCCGGTCCCCGGCCTCGTCGCCCGCACCGTGTTCAATGAGGCGAGCGCGACGGCATCCGCGCTTCTCGGCATTCCCGGCTTTTTCAGACCGCGTCTTCCGCCGACCTACGTGCTGCCGACGGAGGATCCCGGCGCGCTCAGCTATTACGACACCGCGCCCCTGCGCGACACGCTGCTTAAATTCTGCGACTTCGACCATCTCAACGACAAGGGACCCCGGGTCAGCCTCGGCGCGGTCAATGTGGGAACGGGAAACTTCTGCTATTTCGACACCGACGACGTTCGGATCGGCCCCGAACATGTGATGGCGAGCGGCGCGCTGCCGCCCGGCTTCCCCCCGGTCGAAATCGACGGGGAATGGTACTGGGACGGCGGCATCGTCTCGAACACGCCGCTGCAATACGTGATCGAGCGCGGTGTGAAGCACGACATGGTGGCCTTCCAGATCGATCTGTTTTCCGCCCGCGGCAGTCTGCCGCGAACCATGGAAGAGGTTTCGAAGCGGGAAAAGGATATCCGCTTCTCCAGCCGGACTCGCCTTGGAACGGACGTGGTGAAACAGCGTCAGCTCGAACGCCGGGCCATTCACCGGCTTCTGGAGAAACTGCCGCCCGATTTCGATGACGATTCCGACGCGGCATTCCTGCGCGATCACGAGAACGACGCCTCGGTCACCATCGTCCACCTCATCAACCGGATGCGAAAGCACAGCCGCGACTCCAAGGACTACGAGTTCTCCCGTCATTCGGTCGAGGAACGCTGGAACGACGGCTATCACGACGCGATGTGCACGTTGCAGCACCCCGCCTTCGTCAACCGGAGCAAGCCGGACAGGACCATCGAAGTCCTCGATCTGGCGACCGGCGAAGATCTGTCGGACAGTCGGACCAGCGCCCCCGGACGTCGAAACTTCATGTCGGGAAAGCGGCGCTGAACCTCGACTTAACCGGTCCGGGTGTCTAATAGCCCAAACGTCGATCAAGCGATATCGGTCAAAGTCCATAGGGATCGGCCGGTGTCGCGCGCACCCACGATCCGGCCGTCGAAATCGGCGGCAATCCAGAGGATGAGAATAAGGTCCGTGTCGCCCCTCGCCTTCTCACGCATCCGGCGCGAGTTCCGCCGGCAAAAAGGCAGGCGGCAGCGTCGCATTTCCGCAATTCTGCGCTCCTTCTCCAACCGGCGGAGCGCGACGGATCCGACGATCCAGGATCTGTCGCTCGCCTTCGACACCCGTGCCTTCGGGGCGTTCTTCATTCTGTTCGGCAGCCTCAACCTCGTCCCGCTGCCGCCCGGCGCATCGACGGTCTTCGGTCTGCCGCTCATCCTTTTCGCGCTTCAGCTCGCCGTCGGGCGACACCGCGTCTGGCTGCCGGAGCGTGTTCGCACCATTCGCCTGAAGCCCGAAACGCTGGCTTCCCTGATGACGAAGGTCGGGCCGCTCATCCGGCGGGCCGAGAGGCTGGCTCGACATCGGATGTGGCCTCAGCCGGAAGGCCTTCTCCTGTGTGTCGTGGGCTGGATCTGCCTGTTTCTCGCCGTCATCGTCGCGATCCCGTTCCCGCTGACCAACATGGCACCGGGCGTCGCCATCGCGATCGCGGGCATCGCGATCACGGCACGGGACGGTTTGTGGCTGATCGCCGCGGCCGTGCTCGGCGCTGCCTCCGTACTGTTCCTCATCGGCGTCTATGGCGGCGCGGTGCTCGCCCTTGTCCACATGCTGTGATCAGCCGACACGTTCGGGTGATGGCACGCGATCGTGCGGTGCTTTCCGGGACCAAGCGGGGGGCTCGCGCGTTGCTGCTTGGATCGTCACCTGACAAAAGGTTCCAGACCCTATGGCACGCACGCGCAAACGCGGGACGTCGTCGTCCGCCACCCTGTTTCCCAAGTCCGCCGTGGAAGCCAGCGCGATCATGGTGGGGGCGCCCTTCGTCATCGCAACCCGCCTGACGCAGATGGCGTTGGCAGGAGGCAATCCGAGCGCCGGGGACCTGCGGGAAAACCGGAAGATGGTCGCCGAAAAGGTCGCCGCCGTTCAGCAATCGGCCTTCGCCTTCAACCAGGCGATGATGAAGAGCATGATGGACATGCCGTTTGCCTTCATGACCGCCAATCCGCTTGCCAAGTCGGCGGACGCCATCGTCTCGGCGGCACTCAAGCCTTACAGTTCCAAGGTCAAGGCGAACCGGAAACGCCTTTCGAAGTGAACGCCAACGCCCGCCGCCCCCCCTTGCGCCCGTCTCCGCCTGCGGGCGACCGCAGGGCGGGCTATCGAACGTCCTCGTCCATCCAGAACCTTTGGCGCTGCTGCCACAAGGTCTCGCCGATCCTGCAATCGACGGAACCGGATGCTTTCGTCGCAACGATCGGCGCAGCGTTCGATCGCGCGCGCGGGTCCTGCGTGTCGATCGGCCAGTCCAGCGCCAGTTCCAGCACCAGCTTTCGCCTGACGGCCGCCGGAAACTGCGGCCAGTCGTGCACCGGAACGACGAATGCGCCCGGTCCCCCGATGACGCACGCCTCGTAATAGCGATCGAGGTCGTCGATCGCCGCCCAGGAGGCGCCGTCGTCGCCGGTCATGAGCGGCAGGCCGTTGATCGTGATTCCCCGCGCCACCGCCGCGTCGCGCGCCTCGTCGACCGTCTGGCCCTGATTGTTCGGTCCGTCGCCGGAAATGTCGATCACGCGCTTCAACCCGTCATAGCCGTTGGCGTCGAACAGGCCGGCACTGTAGGCGATCCCGCCCGAGATGGATGTGCGGCGCGCCCGTGTCGGCGGGCCGGCGGCGAGACGATAGGCGAAGCCGTCGGCGCTTTCCTTGGAATCGATCAGCGTCCACGGAATGACGGTGGCCTGCGTCGCCTGCCCCGCCCATTCGACGTAAGTGACCGCGATGGCGCCGTTCACACCGTCGAAGATCGCATCCTGGACCTCGCGCGAGCGAAACGCCGCGGCGTAGCCTTCGCGCTGGATGATCTGCTCGGCATCGCTCATCGACCAGCTGATATCGACCGCGAGGACGAGTTCGACATCCACCGGCGTTCCCGCCTCCGCCAGGGCGCCGCGTCCGGCCCCCAGTGCGTCGAGGCCGCGGCTCTGGGCGACCGCAAGGCCGGCAGCCGACAGGAGAAAGACGCACGCGACCATGGCGGCGGCCACGGGCTCCAGGCGGGGTGTGCGGCATGTCCTCGATCCGGTCATGACGCAAGGTTCGCCCGACACTGCTCGTTCGCGCAAGACACGATCGCGTTTGGAACGCGGCGCGTGGCGGGCCGGCCCTCCGTGACGGGCATGAGGGGTATGACGGGCGGCGGCGGGCCGCCGCCGGATCAGTAATCGGGCGCCTTGATCAGATGCTGCGGGCGCGCCGCGATCTCCGGCTCGTAGACCTCGCTCGTCCAGCGATCCTTCTCGACCGCCTCGACGCCGATGGACACGGCGCCCTCGCGCGAGCCGAAGACCGCCATGATCGTCGCGGTGATCCCGTCGGCGAGCCGCTGCTTCTGATCGGCGTCGAGATCGACGGGAAAATGCTTGATGGAGACGTGGGGCATCCGGATCTTTCTTTCATGCAAAGGAGGATCGCCCCGCCGCGGTCGCGCCGGCGGGGCGAGATGACGGCGGCGCAGTCAGCTCCGGGCGCGCTGGCCGAACAGAACGCTCTGGGCGTTCTTGTCGGTCTCGAGCTTCAGCTTCTCGCGCTCGTCCTTGCCAAGGTCCAGACCGCGCGCCACGGCGGGACGGGCCTTCACGGCCTCGAACCAGCGCTTGAGGTTGGGGAACTCGTTGATGTCCTGCCCCTGGTTCTCGTAGGGGACGATCCAGCCGATCGCGGCCATGTCGGCGATCGAATAGTCCTTGCCGCCGAGGAATTCGGTTTCGCCGAGACGCCTGTTCATCACGCCGTAGAGCCGGTTCGTCTCGTTCGTGTAGCGTTCGATGCCGTAGGCGATCTTTTCGGGCGCGTAATTGCGGAAATGATGGGTCTGCCCCGCCATCGGCCCCAGCCCGCCGACCTGCCAGAACAGCCATTCCTCGACGGCGACCTGCTCGCGCCCGCCCCTTGGGTAGAACCGATCGAACTTGCGGCCGAGATATTGCAGGATCGCGCCGGATTCGAACACCGACACCGGTTCGCCGTCCGGCCCCTCCGGATCGACGATCGCCGGCATGCGATTGTTGGGAGATATTTTCAGAAAGTCCGGTTCGAACTGATCACCCGCCCCGATGTTCACGAACCTTACGTCATATGGAACACCCAGTTCTTCCAGCATGATGGATATCTTCCACCCGTTGGGCGTCGGCCAGTAATACAGTTCGATCGGTTTCGTTTGCGTTGTCATCAAGGGTTGCCTTTTCGTTTACGATGCCTCAGAAACGCCCTCAGAACGTGCGACCTATGACCGAAATAGTTCTCGCTGTCACCAATTCGGCTCATTTTGGCCAAGTTCTGCGGTCTAGCTGTTGGTGGAGGTAAGGCATCATGGGGATGATGCCAATGAAGGGCGGGTGTCACAGCGTTCATCAAATCGAACGTCGGCTGCATCCGAAGTCAGCCTGGCGACAGGTCACCGTGCCATGAGTCACGGTATCAAACAGGGGGTGTACCCATGATCAAGCGACTTTCTTTCTTCACGGTCCTCATCGCGCTTTTCGGGATGGCCATGAGTGCGCTCGCCCAGAACACCGTCGAACGCTCGGGAAGCGCCCTTGCGTCCGTGTCGGGCGACCGCTGCGATTATACGCAGGGCATCGTCTGCACGATCGAACGCGCACCGGCGCCGCTGAGCGTCACGGCCAGTTTCTGACGCGACCGGACGGTTCCGCAATTTCATCCGCACGGCCATGCCGGGCCGCGACCCGGCCACGAATGCGTCCCACCGCCAACTCCGGTCGCCGATATCGGGGCGGAGCCGAAGGGTATCGGGATCCCGGCAATGTCCGGACGAACCGCCCCGGGTGCGGAACCACCCCCAGCTGCAATTGCACGAGACCTCTTTTCCTTTGATGCCGGTCTGCTAGCTTGGGTCGCATGACCGACATGCTGACAACAGACATCGGACGAGACGCGTTCAAGACCCCCGAAGCGGCTGAAGGTGCCAGCTTCACCGATGCGAAGGCCGCTGTCGCGGAGCTGTCGCGACTCTACCGCCGCGCCATCGAATTTCTTGCGGAGCAATTCGAAGCCACCATCGAACGCGGCGAGGCGAGAACCCGTATCCGCGCCTTCTATCCCCAGCTCTCGATCTCGACGTCCAGCCATGCGAGGGTCGATTCCCGGCTCTCCTTCGGCCATGTCAGCCATCCGGGCTGGTATACGACGACGATCACCCGGCCGGATCTTTTCGAGAACTATCTGATCGAGCAGATCAGCCTTCTGATCCACAACCACGACGTTCCCGTCGTCGTCGGCGATTCCACGACGCCGATCCCCCTGCACTTCGCCATTCCCGACGGCTCCTATGTCGCGGCGGAAAAGGTCGAACGGCTCGGTGGGCCCCTGCGCGACTTCTTCGACGTGCCGGACCTGTCTGCGACGGACGACCGGATCGTCAACGGCAACTATACGCCCGGCTATGGCGAGGGCCTGCCGCTCGCGCCCTTCACCGGCCAGCGCATCGACTATTCCCTGCATCGCCTGCAGCATTACACCGCGACACGGCCGGAATATTTCCAGAACTTCGTGCTCTTCACCAACTACCAGTTCTATATCGACGAATTCTCCACGCTCGCCCGTCAGATGATGGCCGATGGCGGCGGGGGCTATGCGGCCTTCGTCGAGCCGGGAAACGTCCTGACCCGCGCGGGCGATCTGGAACCCGCCACCGGCGAAGCCCCGGCCCGCCTGCCGCAGATGCCGGCCTATCACCTCGTGCGCGAGGACGGCCACGGCATCACCATGGTCAATATCGGCGTCGGTCCGTCCAACGCGAAGACGATCACCGACCATGTCGCGGTGCTGCGGCCCCACGCCTGGCTGATGCTCGGCCATTGCGCCGGGCTTCGCACCAGCCAGGAGCTCGGCGACTACGTGCTGGCGCACGCCTATGTGCGCGAGGACCACGTCCTCGATGCCGATCTTCCGATCTGGGTGCCGATCCCCGCACTGGCGGAGGTCCAGGTCGCTCTCGAACAGGCGGTGGCGGAGGTCACGGGGCTTTCGGGCTACGAGTTGAAGCGGATCATGCGCACCGGCACCGTCGCGACCATCGACAACCGGAACTGGGAGCTGCGCGATCACCGCGAGCCGATGGAGCGGCTGTCCCAGTCGCGGGCCATCGGTCTCGACATGGAATCGGCGACGATCGCGGCCAACGGGTTCCGGTTCAGGGTGCCCTACGGCACGTTGCTGTGCGTGTCCGACAAGCCGCTTCACGGCGAACTCAAGCTGCCCGGCATGGCGACCGACTTCTATCGGCGGCAGGTGTCCCAGCATCTGAAGATCGGCATGCGGGCCCTCGAACTGCTGAGCGAATTTCCGCCCGAACGCATCCACTCTCGCAAGCTTCGGTCGTTTACCGAAACAGCGTTCCAGTAGGCGGCGGCAGCGGTGAACACGATCGCGCCAGTGCAGGCGGCGCAGGGGCGGAAGCGGTCCCGTCCGGTGCTTCCCGGCCTGGGTTTCGGGGCCATCGCCTGCCTATCGGCGCTGCTCCTCGTCGCGGGGTTCCTCGGACATTACGCGGCCGCGCTGGATTCATTCTCCCATTTCAGGGTCCATCTCGGCCTTGCGGCGATCGTCGCCGGTCTCGCCGCAACGGCGCTGTGCCGCAGGCGGGCGCGTCTTGTCCTCGGCATCGTCCCGCTGCTCGTCGGGATCTACGCGGTTTTCACCGTTCTTCCGTTCCTTACTGATCTCGGCGAAACCATCGCTCACCAGGGCGACGGCGCGAATGCGTCGGGCGACCGGGGCGCGGCAGCGTCCGCGGAGGAAGCCCTCACGCTGCTGCAGATGAACCTTCTCTACAAGGCCGAAACGGCGCCCGCGCTGCGAACCATCAGGCAGGCGAGCGCGGACTTCGTCACCCTTCAGGAAGCTTCGCCGCGCTGGATCGAGGCGCTTGGCGCGACCGGCGATCTCTATCCCCACCGGGCCACATGCGCGAATGCGCAGCTTTCCTCGAGTGTCCTCATTCTGTCGAAACATCCCTTCGACGGGGCCGTGATATGCCGCGAAAGGCTGCGCTTCGTCGCCGGAACGGTGGTGCTGGAGAACGGGCACCGCGTGACGATCGGGTCGGCGCATCTCTTCTGGCCCTGGCCACACGGCCAGAGATGGCAGCTGCACGCCCTGTCTCCCGAACTCGAAGCACTGCCGTCGCCCCTCCTCGTCGGCGGTGACTTCAATGCCGTGCCCTGGAGCGCCTCGGTCCGGAAGTTCGCCGCAGCCAGCGCTACCAGCCCGGTTCGCCATATCGGCGCGACGTTCGCGCCCGCGTTCCTTCCCGCCGCATGGAAGGCCTGGGTCGGTCTGCCGATCGACAATGTGCTCGTCTCGGAGGAAATTCTCGTCCAGTCCGCCGAGACCCTCGCCCCCACGGCCGCCGATCATCTGCCGGTCCAGGTCCGCTTCGCGATCGCGGACGACTGATCGCAACACCTGCGAACGGCGGCATCTTGGCACCGCCGCGCACGTTCGGCCGACAAAATGTCCTGCGACGAATGGAGTTGTTGGCGGGGGTCGGCCAGCCGGCCTACCGTCTGCCGATGATGACACCGCGCACCGACGATACCGCTCGACAGGCTTGCGACGTTCCGGATCTCGATCCGGCGGACGGGGCTTGCCGCGCCGCCTTGTGCGCGGAGTGACATCGTCGATGCGCGTCATGATCCTCGGCGGCTACGGTGCTTTCGGAGGCCGTCTCGCCCGTCTCCTCGCCGACTGTCCGGATCTCGAACTGCTGATCTGCGGACGCAGCTTCGCAAGCGCCGAGGCCTTCTGTCGCGATTTCAAGGGCGCGGCGAGAACTGTCCCGGTCGAACTCGACCGCGACACGATCGCAAAGGGGCTTTCCGCCTTTCGTCCCGATCTCGTGGTCGATGCCTCCGGGCCCTTCCAGGATTACGGCGCGGACGGCTACGCAGTCGTCAAGGCGGCGATCCGCCATGGCGCGAACTATCTCGATTTCGCGGACGGGGCCGACTTCGTCGCCGGCATCGCCCGTTACGACAAGGACGCCAAGGCCGCCGGCCTCTTCGCCCTGTCCGGCGTCAGCACGTTTCCGGTCCTGACGGCGGCGGTCCTTCGCGAGATCGCCAAGACGATCGCCATCCGGGAGGTGCGCGGCGGCATGGCGCCCTCGCCGCATGCCGGGCTCGGCGTCAACGTCATCGGCGTCGTCCTCGGCTATGCCGGGGGGCCGGTCGCGATCCGGCGCGGCGGCGAGACGCGGACGGCCTACGGTCTTACGGAAAGCCTCGACGCGACGATCGCGCCGCCGGGCGCCCTGCCGCTTCGCAGCACCCGCTTCTCCCTCGTCGAGGTCCCGGACCTCACCCTTGTCCCGCTCGAGCACGAGACGCTTCGCGATATCTGGATCGGAGCCGGCCCCGGCCCGCAATGGGCGCACCGTGTGCTGAACCTGTTTGCCAAGGTGCGCAGGCGGTTCGGCCTGCCCTCGCTCAAGCCGCTGGCGCCGTTGGTCCACTGGATCCTCGAGCGCCTGGCGTCCGGCGAGCATCGCGGCGGCATGTTCATCGAGGCGACGGGACCGGACGGGACCGGGACGGAGCGGACCCTGACATGGCACCTCATTGCCGAAGGCGACGACGGTCCGTTGATCCCCTCGATGGCGATCGAGGCGATCGTGCGCAAGCTTCGTTGCGGCGAACGCCCGGCGCCCGGGGCGAGAGCGGCCGTGCGCGCGCTCGAACTGTCCGACTATCTGGCGCTGTTCGAAGATCGCCGGATCGTCACCGGCTTCCGCGAGACGCCATGCGCCGATGCGCCCGTGTTCCGCAAGATTCTCGGACCGGGGCTCGATGTCCTGCCCGCCGCCGTCCGCGCCTTTCACGACAGTGCGCAACCCCGCCGGTGGAGCGGGTTTGCCGATATCGTGCGCGGCACGAGCCTCCTGTCGCGGCTCGTCGGGGCGATCATCCGCGTTCCGCCGGCCGGCATGGGCGTGCCGCTGGACGTGACGGTGACGCCGGATGCGACCGGCGAGTCCTGGGTCCGGCAGTTCGGTCACCATCGCCTGACAAGCGTTCTGACCCCCGGCATCGGTCGCCACGAGCATCTCATGTGCGAGCGCTTCGGGTGGGTGGATGTGGGAATAGCCCTGGTGATCGAGCACGACCGGCTTCGCTTCGTGCCGCGGCACTGGGCGGTCCTCGGCATCCCCATGCCGAAGCGGCTGCTGCCCTCCGCCAAGACGTTCGAGACGGCGGAGAACGGGCGCTTTCGTTTCGACGTGATCTTCAGCGCGCCGATCGTCGGGCTCATCGCGACCTATCGCGGATGGCTGGAGCCGGCCGCGATCGGCGTGCCGGCCGAGACGGGCGCGAGGGCGCTGCAGCCGGGCGAGTGATGCCGCACCCGGCTGCAGCGCCCTCGCGTCTCAACTCTCGTTCATGCGTCTCGCCTTTTGGCGCAGCACGTATTTCTGCACCTTGCCGGTGGAGGTCTTCGGCAGATCCTCGAAGATGACGGTCTTGGGCGCCTTGAACTTCGCCATGTTCTGACGGCAATAGGCGATGACCTCGTCCTGCGTCATCACCTCGCCCGGCTTCAGGACGATGAAGGCGCACGGCGTTTCGCCCCATCTCTCGTCCGGACGCGCCACCACCGCGGCCTCGGAAATCCTGGGGTTCCGATAAAGGACGCTCTCGATCTCGATGGACGAGATGTTCTCCCCGCCCGAAATGATGATGTCCTTCGACCGGTCCTTGATCTCGATGTAATTGTCCTCATGCATGACCGCGAGATCGCCGGAGGCGAACCAGCCGTTGCGGAAGGCGGCCGCGTTGGCCGCCGGGTTCTTCAGATAGCCGCGCATGACATTGTTGCCGCGAAAGAAAATCTCGCCGATCGTCGCGCCGTCGTGCGGCACCGGCTCCATGGTGTCGGGGTCGGCGACCATGATGTCTTCCAGAACCGTGTAGCGAACGCCCTGACGCGCCTTCTTGGCGGCCCGTTCGTCGTCGGACAAATCGTTCCACGCCGCCTTCCATGCGCAAACGACGGCAGGCCCGTAGGTTTCGGTGAGGCCGTAGGTGTGGGTGACGGTGATCCCCATCGCCTCCACCCGCTTGATGACGGCGGCCGGCGGCGGCGCGGCGGCCGTCATGGCATGGATCGGCACCGGCAGATCCTTCTTCAACGCATCCGGCGCGGTCGCCAGCGTGTTGAGGACGATCGGCGCGCCGCAGAAATGGGTGACCTTCTCCCGGCGCATCAGGTCGAGGATCGGCTTTTCCCGCACGGCCCGCAGGCACACGGCGGTGCCGGCGAGCGCGGCCAGCGTCCAGCAATAGCACCAGCCGTTGCAGTGGAACATCGGCAGCGTCCAAAGATAGACCGGATGGGGCTGCATGCCCCAGTCGTGCGCGTTCGACAATGCGTTGAGATAGGCGCCGCGGTGATGGTAGACGACGCCCTTGGGATCGCCGGTCGTACCGGACGTGTAGTTGAGGCTGATGGCCGCCCATTCGTCGTCCGGCTTCCAGTAGGCCTCGCCCGCCTCCCCTTCGCGCAAGAGCGCGTCGTAGGTCGTCGCCCCGATCGGCGCGTTGTCGCCCTCGTACATCGCATCAGGCACGTCGACGACGAGCAGATCGCGTCCGCTCCTTGCGACCGCGCCTTTCGCGATCTCCACGAACTCCGGATCGACCATGAAGATGTCGGCCTCGCCATGGTTCAGGATATAACCGACGGTGTCGGCGTCGAGACGGGTATTGATGGTGTTCAGCACGCCGCCGGTCATCGGCACGGCGAAGTGCAGTTCGAACATTTCCGGCGTGTTGGCGAGCATCGCCGACACGGTCCTGCCGGGGCCGATGCCTCGCTTCGCCAAGGCGTTCGCCATCCGTTTCACCCGTTCGAACGTCTCGGCCCACGTGCGCCGCACGTCCCCGTGAACGACGGCCGTGTAGTCGGGATAGACCGAGGCCGCCCGCTCGATGAAGCTGATGGGCGAAAGCGCGACGTGGTTCGCGGCGGTCTTGGGCAGATCGGTCTCGAAGATATTGGACGTCATGGGCTTTGCTGTTCTCCCGGTCTCGGCGGTGCTGGCGGGCTTGTCAGAGCATGTCGCGAATGTCGGTCTTGCGCAGCTTGCCCGTCGCCGTATGCGGCAGGGCGTCGACGATGCGCACATCGTCCGGAATGCACCATCTGGCGACCTTGCCCTCGTAGAAGCTCCGGATGTCATCGGCCGTGGGCGCCTGCCTGCCGTCCTTGACGACGAGGAACAGCACCGGCCGCTCGCCCCATTTGTCGTCGGTCCTGGCCACGACCGCCGCTTCCTTCACGGCGGGATGCCCGGTGGCGACGTTTTCCAGTTCGATCGAGGAGATCCATTCGCCGCCGGACTTGATGACGTCCTTGGTGCGGTCGACGATCTGGACATAGCCGTCGGGATCGATCGTGACCACGTCGCCGGTCTCGAACCAGCCATCGGCGCGGAAGGACGGGCTTTCGCTATCGGACCCGAAATAGCGGCTTGCGACCCAGGGCCCGCGCACCAGGAGAGCGCCATAGCTCTTGGCGTCGCGCGGCACGTCGCTGCCGTCCGCCCCCTCGACGCGGAACTGCATGCCGAAGAGCGGCCTTCCCTGCTTGGCGTTGAGCGTCAGCCGCTCCTCGTCCGACAGGTTCGCATGCTTGGGCTTCAGCGCGCTCGCGAGCCCCACCGGGCTGGTCTCGGTCATGCCCCAGGCGTGGCGCACGGAAACGCCGAGCGCGTTCATGCGCTCGATCAGCGGGGCCGGCATCGCCGATCCCCCGACGGCCACACGCTTCAGGGTCCCGAACGTGGCGCCGGCATCCTCCATGTGGGCGGTCAGGCCCATCCAGATCGTCGGAACGCCCGCCGACATGGTGACACCCTCCGCGTCGAAAAGCTTTCGCAGGCTCGCACCGTCGAGATTGGCGCCCGGCATCACCATTTTCGCGCCCATCATCGGGCAGGCATAGGGCAGCCCCCAGGCATTGACGTGAAACATCGGCACGACGAGGCACGCCGTGTCCTCGCCGGACAGCCCGATCGCGTCGACCCAGCCGATCGCCATCGCGTGCAGCACGGAGGAGCGGTGGGAATACAGAACGCCCTTCGGGTTTCCGGTCGTGCCCGACGTGTAGCACAGGCTGCAGGCCTCGTTTTCGTCGAGCCGGGGCCACTCGTACGTGCCGGAACGACCCGCAATCAGCCCCTCGTAGGAGACCAGATCGGGAAAGACGCCGGATGCGGGAAGCTCGTCCTCCTCGCACAGGACGACGATCGCCAGCCCCTTCGGCAGAGCGTCCTTCAGCGTTTCCAGAAGCGGCAGGAACATCGGCTCGACGAAGACGGCCTTGTCGTCCGCATGATCGAGGATGAAGGCGATCTGCTCGGGAAACAGGCGCGGATTGATGGTGTGGCAGACACGGCCCGATCCGCCGACCGCGAAATAGAGCTCCAGATGGCGGTTGGAATTCCAGGCCATGGTGGCGACGCGGTCGCCGGCGCCGATGCCCATCGCGTCCAGCGCATGGGCAAGCTGCGCGGAGCGTGCGGCGACCTCGCCATAGGTCTTGCGGGTGATCCTGCCGCCGACACCGGCCGAGACGACCTCGGTATCGGTGTGGTACTTGGCGGCATGGTCCAGAATTCCGGAGACGAGCAGCGGAACGTCCATCATCAAGGCTTGCAACGAGGTCTCCTCCCAAAGACGTCGCCTGCCGAAGCCGGCAGGAGCGGCTGCGTTCACCCGCCAGACAGTGGCACGCAGCCCCATCATGACGCCCTTCGTCGTCTATCGGCAAGAGACGATCTGCCAAGAGGCAAAGACGATGTCGAGCGGGAATCGATCAGGTGGAGCGTCGCCGGCGCGTCGCGTCGATGCCGGGTTCCCAAGCATTGTCTGCCCGGTCAGGCAACGGCCCGACCGGCTGAAGCTATGCAGCGACCGACGTTTGTTTGACGGCCATACGAAGAACGATCCCGTCCGACAAGAAGAACCCGTCGAGCATGTCGTTGGAGAGATGGACGCTGGACAGACCATCGATCCGGAACATCTCGCTCAATCCCTTGATTCCGCGATGGGATGCCGACATCATCTGGATATCTGAAATGTCCAGATCGATTTGCTCGTGGGTGCGCAGGCACGTCCCGACCCGGCGATAGAACTCGCGCTTGTCCAGGTTCGGATCCATCGGGACAATCCAGAGGCGCCAGGCATCGATGCTCATGTCGTGGTACCAGACCGCTGCGATGGGCCTGATCCCCTCTTCGTCCAACGCCTCGACGAGCCTGTGCCCGTTCGTCACCAATAAGCTCTGATCCATGGTAGAACTCCGCTATCGTTTTCTGCGACGGCATTGACCAGCATCGACGCCGAAGATGCGTCGATGGTCTCATATCGGCTTTCGGGACGCCATTCCGAAGCGATCGCCCAGTTCTCGAGAAAGCGGCTCGTCGCAAGACCGGCCCGGTCGAGTTCCGCTTTGAGCCCAGCCAATCGCACCAGTTGACTGAAATCGTGCGTGAAGATGGTCTTGAGAAACGAACGATCCGGGATCGTCTCACCGACGATCTGACGAGACGCACAGGCTTTCAGTCCGATCTCGACCGCATATCCCGCGAGATAATAGGCATTCGCATAGCGCCGATGCGCCAACAGAAGCTGAGCATCGGCGATTTTGCCCTCGGCGATTTCATGGAGATCCGTCCGGCGCATCACATCTCCTGATAGACCGGGCCCTCGCCGCCCTGGGGCGGGACCCATTCGATGTTCTGGTTCGGGTCCTTGATATCGCACGTCTTGCAGTGGACGCAGTTCTGGCCGTTGATGACGAATGTCTCCCTGCCGTTCTCGACCTGCCATTCGTAGACGCCCGCCGGGCAATAGCGCTGCGAGGGTCCGGCATAGACCTCGAACTCGGAGGCGTGCTGGAGCGCTGCGTCCTTCACGTGGAGATGCACCGGCTGGTCCTCCTCGTGATTGGTGTTCGAGAGATAGACCGAGGACGCCTTGTCGAAGGTGAGCTTGCCGTCGGGCTTGGCGTAGTCGATGGGCTTGTGCCTGGCCGCCGGCTCGAGACATTCGTGATCGGCCTTGCCATGGGGCTTCGTCCCGAACAAAGAGAGGCCGAACAGCGAATTGGTCCACATGTCGATGCCCCCGAGCACGATGCCGACCGCCGTGCCATAGGTCGACCAGAGCGGCTTCACGTTGCGCACCGGCTTCAGGTCCTTGCCGATCGCGGAGCTGCGCCAGGCGTTCTCATACGCCTCGAGACGATCGTTCGCGCGGCCCGCCCGCAGCGCCTCCGCGGCCTTTTCCGCCGCCAGCATGCCGGACGTCATCGCATTGTGGGCGCCCTTGATGCGCGGCACGTTGACGAAACCCGCCGAACAGCCGATCAACGCGCCGCCGGGAAAATCGAGCCGGGGCACCGACTGCCAGCCGCCCTCGGTGATCGCCCGCGCGCCATAGGCGATGCGCGTGCCGCCGGCCAGAAGTTCGGCGATGTCGGGATGCGTCTTGAAGCGCTGGAATTCCTCGAAGGGCGAAAGATAGGGATTCTTATAGTTGAGATGGGTGACGAACCCGACATAGACTTGGTTCTGGCCGAGATGGTAGAGAAACGACCCGCCGCCGGTGCCGTTCCCGAGCGGCCAACCGAAGGAATGCTCGACCCGGCCGGGCTTTGCCTTGTCCGGTGAAATCTCCCACAATTCCTTGATGCCGAGGCCGAATTTCTGCGGCTCGCATGCCGCGTCGAGCCCGTAATCCGCGATCGCCCGCTTGGCGAGCGATCCGCGCACGCCCTCGCCCAGGAACACGTACTTGCCCATCAGCGCCATGCCGCGCTGGTGCTGGCTTCCGGGCTCTCCGGTCCGCGTGATGCCCATGTCGCCGGTCGCGACGCCGACGACGACATTCTCGTCGTTCTTCAGGAGTTCGGTCGCGGCGAACCCCGGATAGATCTCGACGCCGAGGGCTTCGGCCTTTTCCGCAAGCCACCGGCAGACGAGGCCCAGGGAGACGACGAAATTGCCCTCATTGCCCATCAGCTTCGGCATCAGGACATTCGGCAGGCGCACCGAGCCCTGCGGCCCGTAATAGTAGAAGCGGTCCTCGCTCACCTTCGTCCTGATCGGCGTTTCCTCCGTGCGCCAGTCAGGCAGGAGCACGTCCAGCGCCGACGGGTCGAGCACGTTTCCCGACAGGATATGGGCGCCCACCTCGGCCGCCTTTTCCAGGACAACGACCGAGAGATCCGCGTCGATCTGCTTCAGCCGAATCGCGGCGGCGAGGCCGGCGGGCCCCGCCCCGACGATCACCACATCGAATTCCATCGATTCGCGCGGGTCGAGATCTTGTGTCGTGGACATGGGGCTGGGATCGCTTTTGATGATTATTGCTGTTCATTGGCTTAGACCGGTTCTAGCTTGTTCCCGCGGCGGGTCAAATTCGGCGGTGCGACGGCCAGCCGGCCGTGCCCGTCGACGCGGCGGGCAGGACGACGTTCCCTCCCGCTCCTGCCGCGCCGCGAAAGGACGAGGCCCGCCGTGACCTATCTCTACCTGTTCATCGCCATTCTCAGCGAAATCGTCGGCACGACCGCCCTGAAGATGACCGACGGCTTCACCCGTCTCGGGCCCTCGATCGTCACCGTCCTCGCCTACGGCGTCGCCTTCTATTGTCTCTCGCTGCCGCTTCGCTCCCTGCCCGTCGGCATCGTCTATGCGATCTGGTCGGGCACCGGCATCGTCCTCCTCGCGCTGATCGATCTCTTCTGGTTCAGGACGAGCATCGATCTGGCGGGCTTTCTCGGCCTCGCCCTCATTCTTGCCGGGGTGGTCGTCATCAATCTCTTCTCCCACACGGTCAGTCACTGATCCCCGCCCCTGTCTGACGGCCGGGCGATCGGCTATGATGGCCCCCATGTCAGCCGAACCGCTCGATCCCGACCTTCAACGCCAGGCCATCGCGCTCCTGAATTTCTATTCGGAGGCCGGCCTCGACATGTTCCTCGACGCCCGTCCGAGGGACCGGTTCACCGAAACAAGAGGCGAGACGGCGCGGCGCGCGGGGCGCGATCCGGGGTCCCGGGCGGCACCGGACGCTGCATCGCGGCTCGACCGCCCGGCACCCGCCGCATCCCAACGCGGCGTCGAGCCCGTGCGCGATGCCCGTCTCGACGAGGCGATGGCGAGCTTTCCGGCGCCCGTCCTGCAGATTTCGGGCGACATGGCGGTCGCGGACGCGCGCGAGCGCGCCCGGTCGGCGACGAGCCTTGCCGAACTTGCCGAGGCGATGCGCTCCTTCGAGGGCTGCGGCCTGCGCGTTACCGCCAAGACCTGCGTCTTCGGCAATGGCGCGGAAGATGCGGACCTGATGCTCGTCGGCGAGGCGCCCGGGCGCGAGGAAGATCTGGCGGGCGAACCCTTCGTCGGCAAATCCGGACAGCTTCTCGACCGCATGCTGGCGGCGATCGATCTGAAACGCGAGGATGTCCGCGTCACCAACACCGTGCCATGGCGCCCGCCGGGCAACCGGCCGCCGACGCCGGCCGAAACCGCCATGTGCCTGCCCTTCATCCAGCGGCAGATCGAACTGGTGGATCCGAAGATCCTGATCTGTCTCGGCAATCCCGCATCCAAGGCGCTGCTTGAAGCCGACCAGGGCCTCCTGCGCTTTCGCGGCCAGTGGAAAAGCTACACGATGGGGCTCGGCGAAGGCGGACAGATCCACGCCATGGCCATGCTGCATCCGGCCTATCTGCTTCGAAATCCGGCCCAGAAACGGCTGGCCTGGCGCGACCTTCTCGCCCTGCGAGAGAAGCTCGATTCACTCACGGCTTTGTGATCGACAGCCTCCATGGGGCGAACCTGCGGTAAAAACGTCGCGGTCGCAGAGGTTTGGCGCATTCGGGAATTCGGCGATGATTGTGCGATGCAACAACGCATATCCCCGATTTCCTCCCCGCCTCTCGCTCCAGTCATAATTGCCCGATAGGGCCCGCCGCGGTGCCGTTCCTTCCATCCGTGTCCGGCGGCACCGACATGATGCGAGGCCCCCATGCAGTTCACCCGGCAAATCGTCCCGATCGCCGCTCTTCTGATTTCGACGTTCTTCCTGATGGCGGGCGCCGGCCTGCAGGGCATCCTGATGCCCGTGCGCGGCTCGATCGAAGGCTGGTCGACCTACGAGATCGGTCTTCTGGGAACGAGCTACGCGATCGCGTTCACGCTCGCCTGCGTCGTCATGCCCCTCGTGGTGCGCAGCGCCGGGCACGTGCGGACCTTCACCTCGCTGTCGGCGCTCCTCGCCATCGCGATCCTCCTGTGCGCGCTCATCGTCGATTCGATCGCCTGGATCGTCTTCAGGGCAATGGCCGGTCTCGCGCTCGCCGGCTGCTACATGGTGATCGAAAGCTGGCTCAACGAGCGCACGACCAACGATAGCCGGGGCACGATCTTCTCCATCTACATGGTGGTCACGATGGCCGCGATGATGGGGGGCCAGTACGTGATGCCCTTCGCGGACCCGGCGCTGACGACATCCTTCATCCTGTGCGCGATCCTGTTCTGCCTCGCCGTCATTCCGACGGGCTTGTCGCGCGCCGCCTCGCCCGCGCCGCTCCAGAGCGTCTCGATCGATCTCGGCCTCATCTTCCGCAATTCCCCGGTCGGCGCGGTCGGCGTCTGTCTCGCCGGCGTGATGTCGGGTGCATGGAACAACATGGCCCCGGTGTTCGGCCAGCAGATCGGCCTTTCGACCACCGAGATCGCCTCCCTGACGGTCGTCGCGATGGCCGGCGGCATCGTCTTCCAGATCCCCCTCGGCAAGCTGTCCGACAGGATCGACCGCCGATATGTGATGGTCGGGATCGGCGCGGTCGGCATCCTCATCGCGTCGCTGGGGGCCCAGCTCGGCGAGGCCGGGACCTCGATGCTGCTTGCCGCCTCCTTCGTGATCGGCGGCGTCGTCTATCCGACCTATTCCCTCGCCGTGGCGCATTCGAACGACTATGCCACCCCGAGCGACTTCATCAAGATCTCGAGCGGCCTGCTCATCCTGTACGGCATCGGCACGATGGTCGGCCCGCTCTACGCCGCATGGCTGATGGAGCAGTTCGGCCCGATCGGCATCTTCCAGAGCGTCGGGTCGGCCGCCGCGCTCTATGCGGCCTACGCCTTCTTCCGGACCTTCCGGCGCGTGGCCCAGCCTGCGGAGGAGCGCGCCGACTTCCGCGCCATCCCGCTCGGCCGCACCCAGACGCCGATCACCTACACGCTCGATCCCCGCATCGACGTGCCGGACGAGACGGAGACCGGACACGAGACCGGAACGGAAACCGAGCGTGTGGACGCGAAGGCGGAAACGCCCTCTTCCGTCGCGGCGAACTGATCGGACGACGCTCGAAAGCGCCGGGCGATCGGGCTCAGACGATTCCGACCGTGCCGAGGATGATGGCGACGATCGTCGCGAACACCGGGATCATCACCGCGACGACGAAGATGTCGGCGTAGGATTGGCGGTGCGTGAGGCCGCAGATGCCGAGAAGTGTGACGACCGCGCCATTGTGGGGAAGCGCGTCGAAACCGCCGGACGACAGCGTCGTGATGCGGTGCATCAGCTGTTCGGAAATGCCGGCGCTCGCCGCGATCTCGGCGAAGCGGTCGCCCAGCGCCTCCAGCGCGATCGACATGCCGCCCGAGGCAGAACCTGTGATGCCGGCAAGGACGTTGGTGGCGACGGCCACGTTGATCAGCGGATTGTCGGTGAGGCCGAGCACAGCGTCCCGCACCAGGAAGAACGCCGGCAGCGAGGCGATGATCGCGCCGTAGCCGACTTCCGAGGCGGTGTTGAAGGCGGGCAGAAGCGAGCCGAAGGTTCCCGTGTTGATCGAGGTCTTGAGGTCCGAAAGGCGCCGGAAATTCAAGGCCACGATGAGGAGGATCGAGAACACGAGGGCGGCGATGATCGCCCAGATGCCGCGCACGTCGCCGATGGCCACGCCGCCGAACTTGTCGGAGCCGAGATAACCTGTATCCATCGCCGGGATGACGACGTAGGTAAACAGCGCATTGAGGATGATCACCGCGACGGCGGGTGCCAGAGCGACGGTGAAGGACGGCGTGTCCCCCTCGATCGCCGCCGAGGCGCCGATGGCCGATTCCTCGTGATCGCCGTAGCCCTCGCCGCGTCCGCTCGCCCGTCTCGCCCGGAAGTTCAGCCAGACGACGCCGCCGATCAGCATGATGAGACCGGCCGCGATGCCGACGATGGGCGCGGCGAAAGGCGTCGTCCCGAAATAGGGCATCGGGATCGCGTTCTGGATCGCCGGCGTTCCGGGAAAGGCGGTCATGGTGAAGGTGAACGAGCCGAGCGCGATCGCCGCCGGGATCAGGCGCTTGGGCAGATCGCCGCGACGGAACATCTCGGCGGCGATGGGATAGACCGCGAAGGCGACGACGAAGAGCGACACGCCGCCATAGGTGAGGAGGCCGCAGGACAGCACGATCGCCGCGATCGCATTCTGCGGCCCGAGCTTGCCGACGATCGTTTCGGCGATGGCCCGCGCCGATCCCGAATCAGCCATCAGCTTGCCGAAGATCGCGCCGAGCAGGAACAGCGGGAAATATTTGACGATGTAGTCGCCGAGCGCGGCCATGAAGATCTGGGTGTAGGTTCCCAGAAGCGTGAACTCGCCGTTGAGCACCAGGGCCAAGAGCGCCAGAAGCGGTGCGAGGATCAGAACGGTTATCCCGCGATAGGCCAGATACATCAACAATCCGAGCGACAGGACGATCCCCAACAAACCCATGTCCGTCCATCCCCACTCGTGCTTTTCTCGACGCTCAAGGCCCGCTCGGGCGGGCGTCCGGTAACAACATAGGCATGGGCGCGAATTCGGAAACGAGGCTGGATGCAAGAAAGTCCGCCTCGATCTCGATCCCCTCTCAAAAAAGGCGCGACGTGACGAAAGCCGAAACACCGTCGCCCGATGGGGCAAGAACCCGCATTCTTCTCGTCGGCGCGGGCCACGCCAATGTCCATGTCCTCGAGGCCTTCGGCAAAAGGCCGGAGGCGTCCGTCGAACTGACGCTGGTGACGCCGCACGAGCGTACCCCCTATTCCGGATCGCTTCCGGGCTATCTCGCAGGCTTCTATTCAATCGAGGAGATGACGATCGATGCGAAGGGGCTGGCAGGGTTCGCCGGCGCCGACCTCCACCTGCAGAAGGTCGCGATGATCGATCCGCGCGCGCGCCTGGCGAGGCTCGACGACGGAACATGCCTCGCCTTCGATATCCTCGCCCTCGACATCGGCTCCGAACCCGGCATGGGCGGGGCCAGGACGGGCGTTCCCGTGAAGCCGATCGACCGGTTCGCGACATCCGTGGACGCGCTGCTGCAAGAGACGAAGGAAGGGTCCGGACCGTTCCGCCTCGCCATCGTCGGCACGGGCGCGGCGGGGGTGGAACTCGCCTTCGCCTTCGCCGCGCGACTCCCCGCGGCGATCGGCCCGCGCCCGTTCCAACTGACGCTCATCGGGGAAGCGAACGAGATCCTGCCCGATCGCGCGCCGCGCACGAGGCGGCGCCTGACGGAGCGACTGGCGGAAAAGAACATCGGCCTCGTTCTCGGCGCGCGCGTCGCGCGGACCTTGCCCGACCGTCTGATGCTTGAGAATGGAGCGGTCATCGGGGCCGATGCCATCGTCTGGGCGACGACGTCGGCGGCGCAGGGGTGGCTGCGCGAAACCGGTCTGGAACTCGACGCGACCGGCTTCGTGCGCGTCGATGCCATGCTGCGCAGCCGCTCTCATCCGCACATCTTCGCGGCCGGCGATGTCGCCTCCCTGCCCGATCCCCGCCCGAAGGCCGGCGTGTTCGCCGTGCGCGAAGGTCCGGTTCTGGCGACGAACCTGCGCCGTCTGGCACGCGGCGAGGCGCTTGAAACCTTCGCGCCCCAAAAGGACTGGCTCAATCTGTTGTCCACCGGCGACGGCCGGGCCGTCGCGGACAAATGGGGGGTCTCGCTCGAAGGCCGCTGGATCTGGCACTGGAAGGACTGGAACGATCGCCGGTTCGTCGAACGGTTCAACAGGCTCGCCGCGCAGGGCCGCCGGGCGCACCGCGGCTGACGCGGCCGGGCGGCTCGCCTTCACGGGCTTCGGAGCGCCGCATTCCCGATGCCGCGGGCGCGCTGCGCCCTACGATCCGGCGCCCGCATAGCGTTCGATCAGTGCGGAGACCTGCGCATCGCGCTTTCGGGCCGATTCGCCTCCCAGGACGACGACGATCAGGCGGCGCCCGCCGCGCTCGACCGTTGCGACGAGATGGGAGCCGGCATCGTTGATGTAGCCGGTCTTTATGCCGTCGACGCCACGCACGGTTCCCAGAAGCTTGTTCGTCGCCCGGTACGTGCGTCCGTTATATTCGTAGGAGGTGAGCTTGAACAAATTCGTATATTCGGGAAAGCGCGAATAGAGGGCACGCCCGAGGATCGCCATGTCCCGCGCGCTGGACGCCTGGGCGGGGTCGGGCAGCCCGGACGCGTTGGCGAAGCGGGTGCGGTTCATGCCGAGCCCCTGCGCCCTGCGCGTCATTGCGTTCGCGAAGGCTTCCTCCGTTCCGCCGAGATTTTCCGCGACGACCGTCGCGACATCGTTGGCGGAGCGAACGGCGAGCGCCGTCATCGCGAGGCTGACGGGGATCGTCTCGCCCGGCTTCAGGCCGAGCTTGGACGGCGGCTTGGAGGCCGCGTTCTCGCTGACGACGAGCTGCGTATCGAGCGAAAGCTGACCGCTGCGAACGGCCTCGAACAGAAGATAGAGCGTCATCATCTTGGTGAGCGAGGCGGGATAGCGCAGCGCGTCGGGCTGGTCTTCGTAAAGCGTCTGCCCGGTCGCATAATCGATGACGAGGGCCGACTGGCCGCGCCGTTCGATCTGGCTGAAGGCCATCGCCGCCACCGGCTGCGAGGGAGGCAGCAAGCCCTCGGACGTCAGTTGCGAGGACTGGCAGCCCGCCAGCAGCGCCATCGCCAGAAACGCCGCGCATACGCGCCCGCAAAGGCCGTTGAGAAAACTCGAAGTCTTGTTGCGGCCCATGGGGGTGCCGGCCTCACGTCTTGAAGAAGTTGGGCCATCCTATGCGGGCCATGGTTAACAGCGGTCAAACGGGGAAAAGTCTTTCGGCGAAAGCAGATAGCCGATGTGCCGGCGGTGCAACACGCACGGTCGCGCGGCGCGCATGGGAACGCCCCCCGCCCTTGCGGGCGGAGGGTTACGCCATTCTGGGTCATGGCATGCGTTCGGCAGGGTCCGGTCAGCCGCGCTGGCCGTGATGGTCGCCATGCCCGCCGTGACGCCCGCCCTTGCCGTGGTGTCCGCGCTGTTCCATGCGCGCTTCGCGCATCATCGAGCGCATCAGCGTCCGTGCGGTGTCGATCTGCTCGGGCGTCAGGGACTGCTGAAGGGTCTCGGCCGCCGATTGGAGCGTTCGTGCGGCCTCGCCGGAGGCGATGGCTCGGCTGGTGATCCGCTCCAGCCTATCGAACGGCGTGCGCTGCGCCCCGGATGCGGCTTCGCCGCCGGTCGCCGCGTTCGGCGCCTGGCCTGCCTCGGGCGCTTCGTCCCGGTCGCGCCAACGCTCGCCCCTCGGACCGTGGGAGGGCCGGGAGGCCGCCGCGAACGCGACGGCCGCCGACGAGAATTCGCGCCACACATCCATCTGGTCGCTGGTGATGCCGATGCCGGTCTCGAGTGCGGCGAGCCCGCTCGCAACTTTGGCCGGGTTCATCATGAAGCCCATGCCGTAGCCTCCGCGTCCCCCGCGACGGTCCGCGTGATGGCGTTTGCCGTGGCGATCGGCGCGTTCGCCGCGTCGCTCCCCGCGGGCCCCGTCGCGCGGATTCTCGCCGCCGGATCGTGCCTGGGCGGATGGGCCGTCGCGCTCCTGCATGGCAGCCGGCGGCGTCGGTGCCGGTTCTGCGGTCTGGGCGCGGGACGCGGTCAGCGCCGTCGTCGAGAGAAGTGCGCCTGCCACGAGCGCCACGAGAGCGTTGCGCATCGTCGAGGCCCGTGCGTTCTGTCGGTCGAACATGTCGGTCATCCTTTTGATCTGTCCGTTTGGATGGACCGAAGATGGAGGAGCCCTGTTGCGAATGTACGGCGGATTGTAACCTTGCGTATCGCCCGCCATCCGTTTTGATTGCAGAACCTTGCTGGCGGACCTCCTGCAATCTTTCGTTACACGAGGAGACTCGCGGCGAGACGCGGCTTGCGCTTTGACGGATCGGTGGATCGACGCACGCGCGAGCCCACGGCTCTTCATGTCCCGCACGAAAACGGACCCAGACGATGACATCGCCGCATATCCTCGTCACCGACGACGATCCCGAGATCGGTCGCCTCCTCGGCAGATATCTCGAAAGCCAGGGCTTTCGCTGCTCCCTGGCGACCGATCGCAGAAGCTGCGAGAAGAAGATCGCGGAGGGCAATTTCGACCTTCTGGTGCTCGACGTGATGCTGCCGGACGGCTCCGGCCTCGATATCTGCCGGGACATGAAGGACGTGAAGCCGCATCTTCCCGTCATTCTTCTCACGGCGCTGAAGGAGGATGTCGACCGCATCATCGGGCTGGAGCTGGGCGCCGACGACTATCTCGGCAAGCCGTTCAATCCGCGCGAGCTTTCCGCCCGCATCAAGGCGGTGCTGCGCCGGACCGGCGGGCAGAACGATGGCGTCCCGGGCGACGAGGGCACTCTTGCCTATCGCTTCGAAGGCTTCGTCGCCAGCCCGAGCCGGCGGCAGGTCGTCGGCTCCGATGGCGAGGAGGTCGTTTTGACCGGCGCCGAATTCGATCTTCTGATGATCTTTCTCGAGCGTCCGAACCGCGTCCTGTCGCGCGATCTCCTGATGGATCACCTGCATGGCCGGTCCGTCGAGCCCTACGACCGGGCGATCGACGTGACGATGAGCCGGCTCCGCCGCAAGTTCGACGATGGCGGCAAGTTCAGGCTGTTCAAGACCGTGCGCAACGGCGGCTACCAGTTCGCCGCGCCCGTCGAGAAGCTGAGCGGCGGGCCGGCCTGATGTCGCTTCGCGCCCGCATCGCCCTCGTCATCGCCATCGCCATCATCGGCGTCGTCTCCGCCGCATCGATCGTTTCGGTCCAGCTCCTCGACCGGCCGGACCGGGAGAGCTTCTACCAGACCTTCGCCGAAGAGGTCCGGATCGTCGCCGCGGTGCTTGCCGAGGATCCCGATGCCGCGCGCCGGCTGAGGATCACCGTGGGCGAGGCGCCGCGCGACGGCGACGGCATCCGAGTCAGCCGCCGAGAGTTTTTGTCGGACGTGCGCGACGCGCAAGGCGACCTCATCCCGACCCGCATCGTCCACGACAAGGCGGGGCGCGCGCGCCAGCTCGCCTTCGAGTTTTCGGAAGGGCAATGGGCCTATCTGCCCTTTCTCGGCCCTCCCCCGCGCGACTGGCCGGTCTTCGTCGCCAACATGGCGCTCGTCACGTTCGGGGCGATCGTCATCGCGCTATTGATCGCCGGCAAGGTCTCGCGTCCGCTGAAGCTCCTCGAAAAGACCGTGGCGACGGTCGGACCGGACGGGCTGCCGGAAAAGTTGCCCGAGGAAGGTCCGATGGAGGTGCGCGAGACCGCCCGCGCGCTGAACCGGCTGATCGAGCGCGTGCGCACCGGCGTCGAGAGCCGGATGCGTCTCGTGGCGGCGGCCGGCCACGACCTGCGAACCCCCATGACGCGGATGCGTCTGCGCGCCGAATTCCTGCCCGAGGAGGATCGCGGTGTCTGGCTGAAGGACCTCGAGGAGCTCGACAGGATTGCCGATTCCGCCATCCGCCTCGTGCGCGAGGAGGTCGAACCCCAGCCCCGGGAGCTCGTGTCCCTGCCGGGGCTCCTGTCGGAAATCGCGCGCGAATTGTCCGATATCGGGCGCGACGTGACGACCGGTTTCGAACCAGGGCTCGACATCGCCGTGTCGGCTTCGCCGTTGGCGCTGAAGCGCGCGCTGCGCAATCTCGTCGACAATGCGGCGGTTCACGGCGGCAGCGCCGCCATTCGCGTTGCAGGCGACCGCAACGAAGCTGTCGTCACCATCGTCGACGCGGGCCCCGGAATTCCGGAAGCCATGATCGAGCGCGCCTTCGAGCCCTTCTTCCGCGTCGATGCGGGACGGCGCAAGTTCAAGCCGGGCGCAGGTCTCGGGCTTGCGATCGCAAAGGAGATCGTCGACCGCCTGCACGGCACGATCGAGATCCGGAACCGGCCACGGGGCGGGCTGGAACAGGTCGTGCGGCTTCCGGCCGGCGCAGGCGCGCCACGCCGGCCCGATCACGGATGAATATGACCCGCGATCCGTCTTGCCATATCGGGCCGCGTCGGCTTTGATCGCTCGAGATCGCGCAATCGGAACTCTCCGCCGATGTCCATGATGGACGCCAGACACGCATCAGCTACCGGACGCAGGAGCGAGAATGCCCAGCGCGCGGCGCCGCGCCCGCTGCTGCGGGTCGGATTTCTTCTCGCCCACAATTTCACGCTTTCGGCGTTCTCGCTCTTCGTCGATACGCTGCGCCTTGCCGCCGACGATGGCGACCGGTCGCGGCCCATCCGCTGCTCCTGGCATGTCATGGCGCCGCGCCCCGAACCCTTGCGCTCGAGCTGCGGTATCAGCGTGTCGCGGACCTGCGGCCTGATCGACCCCGAGAATTTCGACTATGTCGTCGTCGTCGGCGGGCTCCTCGACGGCGGCGAGCAGATCGACCGGGCGATGCTCGGCTATCTCGACCATTGCGACCGGGCGGGGGTCACCCTGGTCGGGGTCTGCACCGGCTCCTTCGTCCTGTCGCGGGCCGGGCTGATGGCCGGGCGCACGACGTGCGTCTCCTGGTTCCACGCGGAGGATTTCGCGGCCGAATTCCCCGACCAGACGCCGGACGCCGAGCGCCTGTTCATCGATGACGGAAACCGGATCACCTGCGCCGGCGGCAGCGGCGTCGCCGATCTCGCGGCCTATCTCATCCATCGCCATATCAGCCTCGACGTCGCCAAGAAGAGCCTTCACGTCCTCCAGCTTCACGATGCGCGGCGCGGCCACGAGGCCCAGCCGCATGCCGGCTCCCCCTCATCCGACAGCCGCGTGCGCCGGGCGATCCTGATGATGGAGAGCCATGTCGGCAACCCGCTCCCGGTGGACACGATCGCCATCCGTCTCGACCTGTCCGGCCGCCAGCTCGAACGCCTGTTCCGCACGACGCTCGGCCAGGCCCCGGCTGCGGTCTATCGCAGGATCCGCCTCGACCATGCGCGCCGCCTTCTGGAGACGACGGCGAAGACCGTCACCGAGATCGCCATCGAAACCGGCTTCTGCGACGGCGCCCATTTCGCCCAAAGCTTCCGGACAGCGTTCGGGGTGTCGCCCAAGGGTGTGCGGCTGCGGCGTGATGAATCTTGCATGGAAACGCACGAAGCGCGGTAGGCGGCGAAATGGTTTGGGGAATGGCGCGGGCGTGGAAGCGGATGACGGGACCAGACCCACGGTTTCGATCTCGAATCGCTTGCGTCAAATTCCTTGACATTGCAGGCCCCCATGACAAACTATAAGCAAGTTGCGTATAGGGTCCTTTGTTGATTGCAGACGATGTCGAGATCCTCGTCGATGCATCCTTGAGTGAAGACCCAATCTTTACGGTGGAGATAAGCACCCCGCTCGGAACGCTCGACGTGATGAGCCACGTGACGCTCTCGGGGCGATCACTGGCGTTGGAAGGGATGCATATCGGCGGAGACCCCGCGAAAGCGTGGGGACCAGCCGCGCTCATGAAACTCGCTCAAGCGGTCATGGAGAAGTTGGATGTCGACGAGATCGTCATTGTTGGAGCAGTTCGGACCACAGGTGCAAATCCGGGACGCGCCCCTCGTCCCCGAAGGCTCCGCAGAACGTCTCCGTCTCAAGCGTCTCCCGGGCGCAGACCTCGACACGCCGGCAGCGGCCCGGGCTCTCGTGCGTAGGCATCTTCCTCTCAAGTCCGCTTATGCGGTGATGACGGACTTGGTCGATAAGGGCGAAGCCTATGTCGAAGTGCCCAAGGTGGAGAGCCTGTGCAAACTGACATCTGACCTGAAAGCCTTGGGTATCCAAGCCAGAAAGCACGGGCCGGAGGCCATATCGGCACGGGCTGTCCGCGAGGGTCTGCGCCTGTCACAATCCCAGTTCGCCTTACGGTTCGGACTGGAAGAAGCGACCGTGAAAAACTGGGAACAGGGGAAATCCAAGCCAAACGCAACGGCGATAACGCTTCTTTGGACCATTCATCGCAACCCTGACGCAGTATCTGCCTCCATCGAAATGGAAGATGCGATGGCAGATGGGGTGCCATAGCAGAACGATGAAATCGACACACGGATAACGGTCGATCTTTCAGATCGCGCGAATGATATCGATATAGCGCCCCATTACATGTTTACTATGCGTTGTTTAGAGCAAGCATTGCACGCGGCTTATCGGATAACTTCGGCTTTTGTCTTCGCGAATGCCGTCAAGGTGATGGACTTTACCCTTCAATCCGCCGCGCGCCGCTCGCCCTGCCTCTAAATCTTGCACTGCAGCATAGCGCACAAACATGTCGCATTCCCAATGGCGGATGACGCTTTTTTGACAGTCCGGCGGGCCCCGACATGCGACATCTGCCTCTGTCCTAATGGAGGCCCGTCCGATGCGTCGTTTCTCGCTTGCCTCGCTCCTCAGGGAGTCGACCCAAGGCCATCAGGGCTGGGAGCGCCAATGGCGCGCGCCCGAGCCGAAGAAGGAATACGACATCGTCATCGTCGGTGGCGGCGGCCACGGGCTGGCGACGGCCTATTACCTCGCGACCGTCCACGGCATCACCAATGTCGCGGTGATCGAGAAGGGCTGGATCGGCGGCGGCAACACCGGCCGCAACACGACGATCATCCGCTCGAACTATCTCTTCGACGAGAGCGCGGCGCTGTACAACCACGCCATGAAGCTGTGGGAGGGCCTGTCCCAGGAGCTCAACTACAATGTGATGTTCTCCCAGCGCGGCGTCCTGATGCTGGCGCACAATCATCACGACGTCATCTCCTTCAAGCGCCACGTCTATGCGAACCGCCTCAACGGCGTCGACAACGAATGGCTTTCGCCCGAGGAGTGCAAGGCGTTCTGTCCGCCCCTGACGATCTCGAAGGATATCCGCTATCCGGTGATGGGCGGCGCCCTGCAGCGCAAGGGCGGCACGGCCCGCCACGATGCGGTGGCCTGGGGCTATGCCCGCGGCGCCGACGCCCGCGGCGTCGACATCATCCAGAACTGCGAGGTCACCGGGCTCCAACGCAATCCTGACGGTTCGGTAAAGGCCGTCGAGACCTCGCGGGGCGTCATCGGAACCCGGAAGATCGGCGTCGTCGCGGCCGGCCATACCGGCGTCGTCATGGGCCGCTTCGGCCTTCGCATGCCGGTCGAGAGCGTTCCGCTCCAGGCGCTCGTCTCCGAGCCGGTCAAGCCGGTCTTCCCCTGCGTCGTCATGTCGAACGCGGTCCACGCCTATATTTCCCAGTCGGACAAGGGCGAACTCGTCATCGGCGCCGGCACCGACCAGTACGTCTCCTACTCCCAGCAGGGCGGCATCCACGTCACAAACCACACGCTGGACGCGATCTGCGAGCTGTTCCCCCAGTTCACCCGCATGCGCATGCTGCGCTCGTGGGGCGGCATCGTCGACGTCACGCCCGACCGCTCGCCCATCCTGTCGAAGACGCCGATCCCCAACCTCTTCGTCAATTGCGGCTGGGGCACCGGCGGCTTCAAGGCGACCCCCGGCTCCGGCCACGTCTTTGCCCATACGCTGGCGACCGGCGAGCCGCACCGGATCAACGCGCCCTTCAGCCTCGATCGCTTCCGCACCGGCCAGCTCATCGACGAGGCGGCGGCCGCCGCCGTTTCGCACTAGCCCCCCGCACGAGAAGGACCGGATCGATGTTGCTGATTGATTGCCCGAACTGCGGACGCCGCCCCGAAAGCGAATTTCATTGCGGCGGCGAGGCCCATATCGCGCGGCCCGAGAGCCCGGCCGCGATCGACGACCAGGCCTGGGCGGAATATCTTTACTACCGCACCAATCCGAAGGGGCTCCACGCCGAGCGCTGGCGCCACGGGCACGGCTGCGGGCGTTGGTTCAACGCGCTGCGCGACACGGTCAGCGACCGGATCGTGACCACCTATGCGATGGGCGCGCCGCGCCCCGGCGCAACCGACGCAGACCTTCCCGATCCCGCCCAAGTCCGCAGCGCCTGAAGGGTTTTGAGAGCCATGAGCCAGCCATTCCGCAAAGCCGCCGGCGGCCTTATCGACCGCTCCAAGCCGATCACGGTCCGCTTCAACGGCAAGATGCTACACGGCTTTCGCGGCGACACGGTCGCCTCGATGCTGCTTGCGTCCGGATCGCACCTTGCCGGACGATCCTTCAAATATCATCGGCCGCGCGGCATCCTCTCGCACGGATCCGACGAGCCGAACGCCCTCCTGTCCGTCGACTGGCGCCCTGAAAAGGGCGCGGGCCGCCGCGATCCCAACAATCGCGCCTCCGTCGTGGAAGCACGCTCCAACCTTGCGGTAAAGACCCAGAACCACTGGCCGTCGCTGGAGCGCGACGTCGGCGCGATCAACGATCTCCTGTCGCCGGTCTTCGTCGCGGGCTTCTACTACAAGACCTTCATGTGGCCGCGGCAGTTCTGGGACAAGGTCTACGAGCCGGTGATCCGCCGGGCCGCAGGCCTCGGCGAGGCGCCGACCGTCTCCGATCCCGACCGCTACGCCAACCGCCACGCCCATGCCGACATTCTCGTCGTCGGCGCCGGTCCCGCCGGGCTCTCGGCGGCGCTCGCCGCCTCCGAGGACGGCACGAAGCGCGTGCTTCTCGCCGACGAGGGTTTCGCGTTCGGCGGCGCGCTCCTGAACGACGTCACCTCGACGATCGACGGCATGCCGGCCAGGGCCTGGGTCGACGCCATGGTCAGCGCGCTCGACGCCCGCGAGAACGTCGTGCTTCTGCCGCGCACCACGGTGTTCGGCTATTACAACCACAACCATATCGCCATGGTGGAGCGGGTCGCCGATCACCGGGACCAGGCGCCGGACGGGCTTGCCCGCGAACGCCTTTGGCAGGTGCGCGCCGGCAAGGTGATCATCGCCGCCGGCAGCCACGAGCGTCCGCTGGTCTTTGCCAACAACGACCGTCCGGGCATCATGCTGGCGGAAAGCGTCCGCGCCTTCATCAACCGCTATGCGGTCCTGCCGGGTCGCAGCCTCGTCGTCGCGACGTCGGGCGCGTCCGCCTATCGCACCGCGATCGACGCCGCGAATGCGGGCATGCCGGTGACGATCGTCGACATTCGCCTCGGCGAGGATTGCGGGCCGGAGCTGACCGAGGCGCGCGCCGCCGGCATCGACGTCCTGACCGGCCACACGGTCGTCAAGGCGCTCGGCAAGGCCCGCGTCACCGGGCTCGTCGTCGCGCCGATCGGCCATGACGGAACCCTCGGGGCGCGGCGCACCCTGTCGTGCGACTGCGTCGCCATGTCCGGCGGCTGGACCCCGTCCGTCCATCTGTATTCCCAGTCCCGGGGCAAGCTCGCCTTCGACGCCGATCTCGACGCCTTCCTGCCGGGCCAGTCGGTCCAGAACGAAGTGTCGGCCGGCGCCTGCCGCGGCATCTACGATCTGGCCGACATCATCGCCGATGGGGCGAAGGCCGCAGGCGGAACGCGCGCGGTCTCGGCATCGCGGACCTTCACCGGCTTCCAGCCCGTGCGCGTCCTGCCGACCGACGAGGAGCCGACGAAGGTGAAAGCCTTCGTCGATTTCCAGAACGACGTGACCGCCAAGGACATCCGCCTCGCGGTTCGCGAGGGCTTCGAATCGATCGAGCACCTCAAGCGCTATACCACCACGGGCATGGCGACGGACCAGGGCAAGACCTCCAACATGAATGCGCTCGGCCTCGTCGCCGGCATTCTGGATCGTCCGCTGCCGGCCATCGGCACGACGACATTCCGCCCGCCCTACACCCCGGTGAGCTTCGGCGCCCTCGTCGGCCCGTCGCGCGAGAAGAGCTTCGAGCCCGTGCGCACCACCGCGATCGATGCATGGGCGCAGGCCCAGGGCGCCGCCTTCGAGCCGGTCGGCCAGTGGCGGCGCGCGCACTATTTCCCGCAGGGTTCAGAGGACATGCACGCAGCCGTCGCCCGCGAATGCAAGGCGGTGCGCACCACGGTCGGCATCTTCGATGCCTCGACCCTCGGCAAGATCGAGGTCGTCGGCCCCGATGCCGCCGAGTTCATGAACCGCATCTACACGAACGCCTGGACCAAGCTGAAGGTCGGCGGCTGCCGCTACGGCCTGATGCTCGGCGAGAACGGCTTCGTCATGGATGATGGGGTCGTCGCGCGCCTTGCCGAAGACCGGTTCCACGTGACCACCACCACCGGCGGCGCACCGCGCGTCATCGCCCACATGGAAGACTATCTCCAGACCGAATGGCCGGAGCTCGACGTCTTCCTGACCTCGATCACCGAGCAATACGCGGTGATCGCGCTGCAGGGGCCGAACGCCAGGGCCGTGATCGAGCCCTTCGTCTCGGACATCGACCTGTCGGAAGGCGCCTTTCCGCACATGGCGGTGCGCGAGGGCTTCATCTGCGGCGTTCCGACCCGTCTCTTCCGCGTCTCGTTCACCGGCGAGACCGGTTTCGAGATCAACGTTCCGGCGGACTATGCGGAAGCCGTGTGGAAGACGCTTTTCGAGGCCGGCCAGACGCACGGCATCACGCCCTACGGCACCGAGACCATGCACGTCCTTCGCTGCGAAATGGGTTTCATCATCGTCGGCCAGGAAACGGACGGTACGGCAACGCCCGACGATGTCGGGCTTTCGGGCCTCGTCTCCAAGGTCAAGCCGGACTTCGTGGGCAAGCGCTCGCTCGCCCGCGCCGACATGACGAAGCCCGATCGCAAGCAGCTCGTGGGGCTTCTTGCGGCCAATGCCGACGAAGTCCTCGACGAAGGCGCGATGATCGTCACGGATCCGAGCGCGCCGGTGCCCATGCCGATGATCGGCCATGTCACGTCGAGCTATCATTCCTCGAACTGCGGCCGGTCGATCGCCATGGCGATGATCAAGGGCGGCCGGTCGAGGCTGGGCGAAAGCGTCTGGGTGACGACGCCGAAGGGCTTCACGCAGGCCACGATCGCGCCCGCCGTCTTCCACGAGGTTCAGGGAGAAACAACCCATGCTTGAGGTCAATCTCGCACAGCGCGTGCCGGCCGTTCGCTTCGAGGAGGCGGGCCTGATCGGCCCCTTGCGCGTCTCGCTGCAGCCATCCATCGGCCGGCTGTCGTTTCGCGCCAGGGCGGCGGCGCTCGGCGGCCGCCGCGAGGTCGCGGGTTTTCCGGTGGACGGCGCGGTGAACACGCGCTCGGACAAGGGCGATCGCGTCGCGCTGCGTCTCGGACCGGACGAGTGGATGCTGCTGTGCAACGACGAGGAGACCGACACCGCTGTCGAGGCCGTCCTCGAGGCAATGGCGGGCAAGGCCCATTCCCTGGTCGACGTCTCCCATCGGGACGTCACCTTCGAGGTGAGAGGCGCCATGGGCGACGCCGTCATCAATTCGGGATGTCCGCTCGATCTCTCGCCGGCCGCCTTCCCGGCCGGAACGGCGACCCGCACGCTGTTCGGCAAGGCGGAGATCGTTCTCGCCCGGATCTCCGACACCACGTGGCAGATCACCTGCTGGCGCTCCTTCGGCGCCTATGTCCAGGGTTATCTCGTCGAGGCCGCCCGGGATTTCGCCGACGCCTGAAGCGAACAGTCCGAAACCCGTCCAAACCCGCGCCCAGCGCGCTCCGCTTTTATGAAAAGAGGCATTCCATGATCGATCTTGTCTCGCAGCTCACCCACCGCAAGAAGGGCTATACCCTCGAAGCGCCGTTCTACACCGACCCCGAAATCTTCGCGACCGACATGGACGTGATCTTCGGCCAGCACTGGATCTTCGTGGGCGTCGATGTGGACGTGCCGCAGGCCGGCGACGTGATGCTGGTCAAGCTCGGCCAGACCGAGATCGCCATCGTGCGCGACGATGACGAAGAGATCCGCGCCTTCCACAATGTGTGCCGCCACCGCGGCGCGCGCCTTGTCCACGAGGAGAAGTCGACCGTCGGAAACCTGGTCTGCCGCTACCATTCCTGGGTCTACGACACGACGGGCCAGCTCATCCACGCCGAGCATATGGGCGAGACGTTCGACAAGTCCTGCCACGGGCTGAAGCCGGTTCACGTGCGCTCGCTCGAGGGCCTGCTGTTCATCTGCCTGGCCGAGAACCCGCCGGCCGACTACGAGGAGATGGAGCGGCAGATGGCGCCCTATCTCGCGCCCCACAATCTGCGCGAGGCGAAGATCGCCTACGAGCACGATCTCATCGAGCAGGGCAACTGGAAGCTCACGATCGAGAACAATCGCGAATGCTACCATTGCAGCGCCAACCATCCCGAGCTGACGGTTCCGCTGTTCGCCTACGGCTTCGGCTTCGATCCGACCGAGCTGGAACCGGCCGAGCGCGAGCATGCGGAAAACTATGCCGCCATGCTCAACGACAATCACCGCGACTGGGAAAGCCAGGGCCTGCCCTCGAAGGAAATCGACCGGCTCGACGAGATGGTGACGAGCTTCCGCACCGAGCGCCTGCCGCTGGCCGGCGCCGGCGAGAGCCATACGATGGACACCAAGCGCGCCTGCCGCAAGCTGATGGGGTCGATGACCAACGCCAAGGCGGGGGCCCTGCATTTCTGGACCCAGCCGAACTCCTGGCACCATTTCATGGGTGACCATGCGGTGGTATTCTCGGTGCTCCCGATCGATGCGGAGCATTCGATCGTGCGCACCAAATGGCTCGTCCACAAGGATGCGGTCGAGGGGGTCGACTATGATCTCGACAATCTCATCAATGTCTGGATGGCGACCAACGCCCAGGACGGCGAACTCGTCGGCTATTGCCAGGATGGGGTTCGCGGCAAGGGCTATGTGCCGGGGCCGTACTCGCCGCATACGGAAATGCTCGTCGAGAAATGCACCAACTGGTATGTCGGCCGCATGCTCGCGCATCTGGCCAGGACGCGCGCCGTCGCGTGATCGAGACGGCGTGAGGGCCGGTGGCACGCCGCCACCGGCCCTCACGCGAGAAACAGACAAGAGTTGAGAGCGGGCGCATTGGACGAGACCACGTGTCGCCCCGCTCCAGGCACCGAAGGGTGAAGCGCCATGGACATGCCCGATCCCAAGACCGGCCCCGTTCCCACCGGCTATTTCCGCTGGGAGCCGGAGGAGGACGACGTCCTCATCTGCCGCGCCGTGCGCGACGAAACCCACGACGTGAAGACCTTCGTCTTCGCGCCGCGCTTCAAGCGCCAGTTCGAATTCGTGTCCGGCCAGTTCCTCACCTTCGAATTCGAGATCGGCGGCGAGACCATCCATCGCTGCTACACCATCTCCTCGCCGCCCTCCCGGCCCGATACCGTGACGATCACCGTGAAGCGCGTGCCCGGCGGGCCGATATCCAACTGGCTGCACGACGAATTCCGGCCGGGCATGATGCTGCGCTGCACGATTCCGATGGGTGACTTCTCGTGGGCCGGCATGCAGGACCAGAAGTTCCTGTTCCTGTCCGGCGGCTCGGGCATCACACCGATGATGTCCATGGCGCGATCGGCCTTTGACCATGCGCTCGTCTCGGACATCGAGTTCATTCACGCGGCCCGCACCCCGGCCGACATCATCTTTCGCGACGAGCTCGAATTCATGGGCAAGCGCAACCATTCGATCAAGCCGACCTTCATCTGCGAGGACGATGCGGTGTTCGAGCGCTGGCCGGGGTTCAGGGGCCGGTTCGACCGTGCCAAGCTCGAAATGATCTGCCCGGACTTCAAGGAGCGCGTGGTGTTCACCTGCGGACCTGCGCCCTTCATGAAGGCGGCGCGCCGGATTTTCGAGGATTGCGGCTTCGACATGAGCCGCTACCATCAGGAAAGCTTCAACTTCGACAGCTTCACCGAAGAGGCCCAGGACGAGATCAACGTCGCGACCGAAATCATCGAGACGCCGCTGACGATCTTCCAGATCGAGTTCACGAAGAGCGGGCGCGTCGTCGAATGCCCGGAAAACATGACCGTCCTGGAAGCCGCGCGCCGGGCCGGGCTTCGCCTGCCCTCCTCCTGCTCCAAGGGCCTTTGCGGCACCTGCAAGTCGAACGTCAAGGCCGGAACGCTCGACATGCAGCATTCGGGCGGCATCCGCCAGCGCGAAATCGATGCGGGCAAGGCGCTCCTGTGCTGCTCCAAACCGACGAGCGACCTTGTGATCGAGCGGTGAGATCATGCTTGACCGAGACCGCCCTCATCCTCGAGCACCATTGCGAGGAACTCGAAGCAACGCAGTCGTCAATTCTAAGCCAACGCCCTGAACCGCCGTGGGAGGATGGGTCTACATCATGGCATCCCAACGCAACGGCACGTTCCATATAGGCGTCACATCCGATCCGAACACTCGCGTGCAGGGACATCGCGACGGTTCGATGGGCGGGTTCACGGCGCGATACGGGGTGAAAACCCTCGTCCGGCACGAGCGCCATGACGATATCGAGCGTGCGATCCAACGGGACAATTCGCTGAAGCGATATCGGCGGGCCTGGAAGATCAGGCCGATCGAAGAGATCAATCCCCGTTGGGATGATCTGTTCGAGACGGTTTCGGACAAGGACAACCCGTTTCAGGGGGCGTTCGTTTCGAAATCTGATGATGGGTCGGAGGATCCAGCGATCTCACCTCCCCCACACAACCTACCTCGTCCGCCCAAAATCCCAACGCACCAGACCCCGCCCGTCCCAAAGTCCGCATCCGGAAAAGAGCAACGCCCATGATCGCCAATGCCGAAGCTCTCCTCAAGCCGCTCACCATCAAGGGGCTGACGATCCGCAACAGGGTCATGTCGACGAGCCACGCGCCCTCCTTCGGCAAGGACGGCAAGCCGCAGGAGCGCTATCAGCTCTATCACGAGGAAAAGGCGAAGGGCGGGATCGGCCTCACCATGTTCGGCGGTTCGTCCTCGGTCTCGCTCGACAGCCCGGCGGCGCCCTGGAACCAGATCTCGGTCGCCGACGACAGCGTCGTTCCGTTCTTCCGTGAGTTTTCGGACCGCATCCACCGGCACGGCGCCAAGCTGATGATCCAGCTCACCCATATGGGCCGCCGCACCAAATGGGACACGGAGAACTGGCTTCCGGTCAAGTCGCCCTCGGTGACGCGTGAACCGGCGTCCCGGTCCGTCGCCAAGGAACTCGAACAGGAGGAGATAGACCGGATCGTCGCCGATTTCGGCCGCGCGGCAAGACGCTGCCGGGATGGCGGGCTCGACGGCTGCGAGATTTCGGCGGCCCACGGCCATCTGGTCGATCAGTTCTGGTCGCCCCATTCGAACCATCGCACCGACGCCTATGGCGGGAGCCTTGAGAACCGCATGCGCTTCGGCATCGAGGTGCTGACCGCCATGCGGGAAGCGGCCGGCGACGACTATGTCATCGGCATGCGCATGTCCGGCGACGAAATGCTGAAGGGCGGGCTCACCGCCGAGGATTGCATCGCCATCGCCACCGAATATGCCAATCGGGGTCTCGTTGATTTTCTGAACATCATGGGCGGCCAGGCGCGCGATCACATCGCCCACGCCATCTCCCTGCCCAACATGTCGTTCCCCGTCGCGCCCTATCTGCCGGTCGCCTCGGCCGTCAAGCGCGAGGTCGACATTCCGATCTTCCACGCCCAGCGCGTGACCGATCTGGCCACCGGCGCCCGCGCGGTCGCCGAAGGCCATGTCGACATGATCGCGATGACCCGCGCTCACATTGCCGACCCGCATCTGGTCCGCAAGCTGATGGAAGGCCGGGCGGACGATATCCGCCAGTGCGTCGGCTACGGCTACTGCATCGACCGGATCTATGTGGGCAAGGATGCGCTGTGCATTCAGAACGCGGCGACGGGCCGCGAGGCGACCATGCCCCATATCATCGACAAGGCGTCGGTGAAAAAGCGCGCGGTCGTGGTCGGGGGCGGCGTCGGCGGACTGGAAGCTGCCCGCGTCCTTGCCGAGCGCGGCCATCAGGTGACCCTGTTCGAAAAGTCCGGCCGGCTCGGCGGCCAGGTGATGACCGCGGCGAAGGCCACCTGGCGCGAGGCGCTGACCGGCATTCCGCGCTGGCTCGTCTCGCAGGTGCAGGCGCTCGGCGTCGAGCTTCGCCTCGGCACCGAAGCCGACGCTGCCGCGATCGAAGCGCTGGCGCCCGACATCGTCATCATCGCGACCGGCGGGGTGCCGCATCTGGGCGACGTCAAGGGCGCCGAGTACGCCGTCTCCACCGTCGACGTTCTCGAAGGCCGGGTGGAGCCGGCCGGCATCGTGCTCGTCTATGACGAGATGGGCGACCACAACGCCGCCTCCACCGCCGAATTCCTGTCGCAGAAGGGCTGTCTCGTGGAGATCGCCACCCACGACCGGATGATCGGCGAGGACATCGGCGCGACCAACCAGCCGGTCCATCTGCGCGAACTCTACAAGCTCGGCGTCGTTATGACGCCGAACATGGAGCTGATCGAGATCTATCCGGAAGGCAATCGCAAGATCGCGGCCCTGCGCAACACGATGACGCACGCCGAGGAAGAGCGGGTGGTCGATCATGTGGTCGTCGACTACGGCACCCATCCGGTGGACCGGCTCCACTACGCCCTGAAGGATGCGTCGCGGAACCACGGGCTCGTCGACGACGCGGCCCTGACCGCCGGCCGCCCGCAGCCCTGCGAGACGAACGGCGCGGCCGGACGGAACGGCTTCTCGCTCTACCGCGTCGGCGATGCGCTGGCGGGCCGCAACATCCATGCCGCGATCTACGACGCCCTGCGCCTGTGCAAGGACCTGTAGGGATGGCGGCGGCATCCTTCCTGCCCTGGCTCGTCCTTGCCATGGCCTTCGTCGCCGCCGTGCAGATCGTCCGGCGCGGGCGCCTGTGGATGTCCGGACGGCGGGCGAAGGTCGACTGGCTCGGGGGGCTGAAGGCGCTGCCCAAGCGCTATCTCGTCGATGTCCACCATGTCGTCGACCGCGACCGCTCCGCCTCGCGCATGCATGTGCCCGTCGCCGGCGGGCTCGTCCTTGCCTGCGGCCTCCTCCTTCTCGGTCTCGTTCCGGCGCTCGCCGCCTCGCGGATCTACTGGGTTCCGGTCGGGATCGGCTTTGCCGTGATGGCCGCCGGGGTCCTCCTCGTCGCGCGGCGGCGTTATCCGCGCGCGATGCCACGCCTGTCGCTCGGGCGCTACCAGCGCACGCCCGTCTATCTCGGTACGTTCGCGGTGGGCGGGCTTCTCGTGGCCTCGCTCGCAGCGCTCGGCGATCCGCTGCCCTCGCTCTCGTTCGGCTTTCTGATCGTCACGGCCGCCGGCGGTCTCGCGCTCGCCGCGCAGGCCGCGACCGGGCCGATGCGGCACGCGCTGGCGGGGGCCGCTCATCTCGCGCTTCACCCGCGCCCCGAACGCTTCGACGCGGCGCTTCCCAAGGGACGGGCGACGGGCCTCGTGCCGATCGATCTCGACGGGGCGAAGCTCGGGCGCGATCAGCCGGCGGATTTTGCCTGGAACCGGCTCCTGTCCTTCGACGCCTGCGTCCAGTGCGGGCGCTGCGAGGCCGCCTGCCCGGCCTTTGCCGCCGGCCAGCCCCTGAGCCCGAAGCACCTCATCGCCGATCTGGCCGCGGCCGCCGGCGGCGGCCATCGATCGCCCTATGCCGGCAATCCCTATCCCAACGAAGCCGCTCGCGACCCTTCCGGCGGGCTTCACCAGCCCATCATCGGCCCGGCTGCGATGATCCATCCCGACACGCTCTGGTCCTGCACCACGTGCCGGGCGTGCGTCGAGGAATGCCCGATGATGATCGAGCATGTGGACGCGATCGTCGATCTCAGGCGCTTCCAGACGCTCGAACGGGGCGCGGTGCCCGGCAAGGGACCGGACGTCCTCGACAATTGCCGGCTCGCCGACGAGCCGAACGGCCACGCTCTCGAGACCCGCACGGATTTCGCCGCCGGTCTCGCCTTGCCGATCGTCCCGGGGGGCGGCGAAACGGACGTTCTCCTGTGGCTCGGGCAGGCGGCGTTCGACATGCGCGGCCAGCGCACGCTGCGCGCGCTCATCACGCTTCTTGCGCACGCGAACGTCGATTTCGCGGTGCTCGGCGACAAGGAGCGCGACTGCGGCGATCTCGCCCGCCGCCTGGGCGACGAGGCGACCTTCCAGACACTGGCGAGGGCCAATATCGCGGCCCTCTCGGCCGTTCGCTTCAAGCGCATCCTCACCGCCGATCCCCATGCGCTGCATACGCTGCGCAACGAATATCCGGCCTTCGGCGGCACTTACGAGGTCGTTCACCATACGGCGTTCCTCGACGGTCTCGTCGCCGCCGGCCGGCTGACACCGGCACAGCTGTCCGGGCCGCCCATCACCTATCACGACCCGTGCTATCTCGGGCGCTACAATGGCGAGTTCGAGGCGCCGCGCGCTTTGCTCGACGCTCTCGGTCTCGACCGCCGCGAAATGGCCCGGTCGGGGCGTGCCTCCATGTGCTGCGGCGGCGGGGGCGGCGCGCCCACCACCGATATTCCCGGCGACAGGCGCATTCCGGACCTTCGCATGGCGCAGGCGCGGGAGACCGGCGCCACCACCGTCGCCGTGGCCTGTCCGCAATGCACGGCGATGCTGGAAGGCGTCACCGGCACGCGGGCTGACGTGAAGGACGTCGCCGAGCTTCTGCTGGAAGCCGTGGAGGCCGGCCGAACCGTCGAGCGCCACGCCGACAGGCGGGAGGTCGAGCCCGCATGACCCGCACCCGGCGCGATCCGCGAAGCGAGCGCGAAGCCCGATCCGTCGGGGGACGTCACAGACCGCGTTTCGATCTCGGCCTTGCGGTCGGGGCGTCGCGGCGCCCAAGGCGCGATCCCCGCGCCGAACGCCGTGGCTTCGAGGTGTTCGCCGCGCCGCGCCTTCGGCTCGATCGCACCCAGACGCTGGCGCCCATTCCGGCGGGACCGGGTGATGCGCCGTCTCGACGAAGCGAGGCCGCCGCGCCGGCGGTGCGGGTCGTCGCCGCGCCGGCATACCTGGTCTTTGCGGTTCTGGAAGCGGCGAAAGGCCGGCTTTCGCGCCTCGATCGGCAGGTCCTGGGCGCGGCCCGCCTGCTCGCCGATGCCGGTGAAGGCGGCGGCGCCGTGGTGGGCATCGCGCCAGCCGGCATTGTCGACCTCGGAGCCTGCGGCGCCGACCGTGTCCTGGCGATGACCGGTGACGGCGAGATGTCCGCGCCGGCCCGCGCCGCCCGGATACGCGCCATGGTCGAAGCGCTCGCCCCGAGGCACGTCATCTTCGCCGAAGACGGCGAAGGGGCCGATCTCGCGCGCCGCATCGCGGTCTCGCTTCGCGAGACGATCCTCACCGATCTCGTCTCGCTCTCGGCAAGGCAGGCGGTGCGGGCACGGGACGGAAACCGGACGGAGATGTTCGGCGCGCCGCCCCGCTTCATCACGATCGGCGAGGACCGGGTCGCGGCCTATGGCGGCGTGCCATGCGAAGCACGAGCGCTGGACGGGGATTTCAACGCCGGCAGGTCCGCCGACCCGGCCATCCTTTCGATCGAACCCGTCGCGGGCGATCCGTCGGCGCTTTCCCTTTCGGAGACCGATTTCGTCGTCTCGGCCGGCAACGGCGTCACCGATATCGAGGCCTTCAAGGCCCTCGCCGCCGCCCTGTCCGGAACGCCCGGCGCCTCCCGCGTCGTCTGCGATGCCGGGCTGATGCCCCGATCGGCGCAGGTCGGCGCCTCCGGCACGGTGCTCGCGGCCGATTGCTATCTGGCGCTCGGCATCGCGGGCGCGCCGCAGCATCTGCAGGGCATTGCCGCGTGCGAACACGTGATAGCGGTCAACACCGATCTGCACGCCAAAATGGTGGAACGCGCAGGCCTTGCCATCGTCGCGGACGCGCAGGCGGTGATGCCGGCGCTGAAAGCGCTCGTCGACGAGCGGAAAAGGCGGGCCCGATGAACATCCTCATCTGTCTTTCCGCCGCCCGCCACCCGGTTTCCGACCGCCCCGCGCTGTCGAGGCTGGAGGCGCAGGCGATCGGTCTGGCCACGCGACTCGACGGCCGGGTCACCGGTCTTCACGCGGGGCCGGACGGTGAGGCCGTGCGCGAAGCATTGGGCGTGGGCCTGTCGCTTGTCGACCATCTCGCCATCGGGGGGGGCGTCGATCCGCTCGAGGCGCTGAGCGCACGACTGCGCGCCGAAGCACCCGACCTCATCCTTGCCGGACGCCGCGGCCAGGGCGGCGAAGACAGCGGGCTCGTTCCGTATTGCCTTGCCGAAGCGCTGGACTTGCCCCTGATCGCGGACGCTGTCGCGATCGAGACCGGGCCCCGACCCGGCACGATCCGCGTCGATCAGGCCTTGAAGAAGGGCGACCGGCGTCGCATCACCGTGAAGCTTCCAGCGATCGTGACCGTACACCCGCTCGCCCCCGCGCCCGCACCGTTCGTCTTCGCGGCCGCGCGGCGCGGCACGATCCGGACGCTGCCGGTCCTGGAGCGTCACGACCGCCAGGACGCGCATCCCGGCTGGAACGAGCGACCCTATCGCGCGCGGCCCAAGCTCATGCGCACCGCGGCAACGCCAGCCGGCGACCCTGCCGGAAAGCTGCATGTCGACCCGGCGCCCGAGGAGGCGGCCCGGCTGATCCTCGACTATCTCGAGAAGAACGGCATCCGCACGTTCTGACGAGGCGGGCCCGCCTTCGTCTCCCGGAGCCCGCAACGGGCGCAACAGCCTTCGCGGCAAGACCCGCCGGAACGAGCGTTCCGGCGGGTCTCGTCATGTCGTGACGGCCGGCACCGCGTCGCCGGCGATCAGACCAGCGCCTTGCCCTTGGCGTCGATGGCGTTGGCGACCGCTTCGTCCGTCGCCTCGTCCGGCAGCAGGATCTCGTTGTGTGCCTTGCCCGACGGAATCATCGGGAAGCAGTTGGCGAGGTTGGCGACCCGGCAGTCGAACAGGACCGGCGCGTCGACATCCAGCATTTCCTGGATCGCATCGTCGAGATCGCCCGGCTTCTGGCAGCGAATGCCATGCCCGCCATAGGCCTCGGCCAGCTTGACGAAGTCCGGCAGCGCCTCGGTGTAGGAGTTCGACAGGCGATTGCCGTGCAGAAGCTGCTGCCACTGGCGCACCATGCCCATATATTGGTTGTTGAGAATGAAAATCTTGATGTTCGCCTTGTGCTGAACCGCCGTCGACATCTCCTGCATGTTCATCAGGACCGAGGCATCCCCGGCGATGCACACCGACAAAGCGTCCGGATGGGCGATCGCCGCGCCGATGGCCGCCGGCAGTCCGTAACCCATGGTGCCGAGGCCACCGGAGGTGAGCCAACGGTTCGGCTTTTCGAAGCCGTAGAACTGCGCGGCCCACATCTGGTGCTGGCCCACTTCCGTCGAGACATAGGTCTCGCGATGCTTTGTCAGCTCGTAAAGGCGCTGCACCGCATATTGCGGCATGATGACATCGTCGTTCGGCCTGTAGGCGAGGCAGTCGCGGGCGCGCCACTTCTCGACCTGGGTCCACCAGTCCTTGACCGCCGCCGCGTCGGTGGTGGCGCCGGTTTCCTTCCAGGCGGCGACCAGATCGCGCAGGACGTGCGTCACGTCGCCGATGATCGGAAGGTCGACCCGGACGTTCTTGTTGATCGAGGACGGATCGATGTCGATCTGGATCTTGCGCGAGCCCGGCGAAAACGCGTCGAGGCGCCCGGTGATGCGGTCGTCGAAGCGCGCGCCGATGCAGATCATCAGATCGCAATCGTGCATCGCCAGATTGGCTTCGTACGTACCGTGCATGCCGAGCATGCCGAGCCATTTGTCGCCCGATGCCGGATAGGCGCCGAGACCCATCAGGGTCGAGGTGATCGGAAAGCCGGTCAGTTCGACGAGTTCGGTGAGGAGCTCGGCGGCCTCCGGACCGGAATTGACGACACCGCCGCCGGTATAGAAGATCGGGCGCCTGGCGCTCGCCAGCATCGCGATCGCGGCGCGGATCTGGCTTTCGTCGGCCGACAGTCTGGGGCGATAGCTCTCATGGGTCTGGTTGGCCGGCGGCGGCGTGTAGACGCCGGTCGCGAACTGGATGTCCTTCGGGATATCGACGACGACGGGGCCCGGCCGGCCGGACGTGGCGACATGGAACGCCTCGTGCAGGACGCGCGCGAGATCGTTGACGTCCTTCACCAGCCAGTTGTGCTTGGTGCAGGGGCGCGTGATGCCGACCGTGTCGCATTCCTGGAAGGCGTCGGAGCCGATCAGCGTCGTCGGCACCTGACCGGTGATGCAGACGAGCGGGATCGAATCCATCAGCGCGTCCTGCAGCGCCGTCACCGCGTTCGTCGCGCCCGGGCCGGAGGTCACGAGCATGACGCCGCACTTGCCGGTGGAGCGGGCATAGCCTTCCGCGGCATGGCCCGCGCCCTGCTCGTGACGCACAAGAATGTGGCGCACGGCGGTCTGCTGGAAGATTTCGTCGTAGATCGGCAGGACCGCACCGCCCGGATAGCCGAAGATATCGGTGACGCCATTGTCCTTCAGCGCCGTGACGACCATTTCCGCGCCGGTCATCTCGCGCTTTCCGCCTGCCTCGATAGTCGCATTCGTCATGATGTTCATGTCCTGCCCGGTCCATAGTGAGCCATCGGCTCGCGGATTTTGATTTTTCCCATAAAAAAAGGGCCTCTCGGGGCCCTTGTCTTTCGCGCACACGTGGCATTCGCCGGGCGGTCAGGCCGCCTGTCGTGTGCGCGTTCCTACGATTACGAGGATGGTTGAAATCTTCATAGTGCGAAACCTATGCGCTCCCATGCCACTGGTCAACGGTCTTTTTACCGAATGGAATATGGTCGCCGGTCCGGCGGGGCCGTAGCATGGCGTCGGGTCAAGCGCCAAGCGCGATCGCGCGGGCGACCCGCTCGCGCAGGACCGGGAGGAGTTCCGCGCCGAACCATGCATGTTTCCTGAGCCAGCCATTGTTGCGCCATGAAGGGTGCGGCAGGGGAATGACCGGCGCGTAACGGCCGCCATGCTCCAGGATCGTGCGCCAGTTCTCCACCGTCTCGGTCAGGGTCCGCCCGCGCCCTTCCGCGATATGGTAGGCCTGGGCATAGGCCCCGATCGCAAGGATCAGCTCGATCTGTGGCATTGCGTCCATGGCGCGGTCGTGCCAGGTCGCCCGGCACTCCTTCCGGGGCGGCCGGTCGGACCCGTTCCTGTCATAGCCGGGAAAGCAGAACCCCATGGGCAGGATCGCGATGCGCGAGCGATCGTAGAAGACCGCCTCGTCGACCCCGAGCCATGTGCGCAGGCGCACCCCGGACGGGTCGTTGAACGGCGTCGACGTCTTGTCGGCAAGGTTTCCCGGCGCCTGCCCCGCAATGAGGACGCGCGCGGTCTGCGACATTGCGAGGACGGGATTGGGCGGGACCGGCAACGGCGCGCCGATCGGGCGTTCGGCGCAGATGCGGCAGGTGCGGATGACGGCCTGCAACGCCGCGGCGCTTTCGGGGCGGGCGTCCCCTGCCATGCGGCTCGTCACGCCGAAGCGCTCGGCCGCTCCCGAACGCTCTCGTACCAGCGTTTCACATGGGTGAAATCGTCCGGGACATCGAGGTTGGCGGCCTTCATGAAGCCCACCGCGACGAAGGCGGTGATGTCGGCGACCGAGAAGGCTGCGCCGGCGAGAAACGCGTTGGCGGAAAGTTGTTCCTCGATCATGGCAAGGGCCTCGATCGCGCGGCCCCTGTTCAGTTCGGCCCATTCCGCGATCTGGACGGGCTCGGCCACCGCCATGCCGGGATGACCGTGGCGGAACACGGCGCCGACGGCGAGATAGAGTTCGAGTTCGGCGCGCCGGTTCCACATCTCGACGAGGCCGATCTCGATGGGGGTGCGTCCGAACAGGGGCGGATCGGGATGAAGCGCCTCGACATAGCGGCAGATCGCGATCGATTCGGTCAGGATCGTGCCATCGTCGAGCTCGAGGACCGGAAGGCGCTTCAGCCGGTTGCGCGCGGCGATCGCCTCGCCGCGATGCTCGCCCTTCGCCATGTCGATCGGCACGGTCGCGATCTCTATGCCTTTTTCCGCCAGGAACATGCGCGTGCGGCGGGGATTGGGCGCACGGCCACCGTCGAAAAGCTTCATGGAATGGTCCTTCACGATAAGCGTTCGATGTACCGTGTTAACGAAACATGGCGCGGTCTTTGCGGTTCATTAAGGCATCTTGTTCATTCTTCGGGAAGACAAGACCCAGCTTTTTGCCCCCAGCGTACCGGACCTGTCCAGACCCGATGTCACTCGCCCTATCCCCCTTCGACGAGCACTCGCGTGCGGACAAGACGAGGACGCCGCAGCGCGGCCGTCCCGGCTCGACGAATGGCATCCGTTCGCTGCGGGAGACCATGAAGCGCCGGGGCCGCCGCACCTCCTTCATCGAGCGCGAGCTTCTCGTCCTGCATGCCGCGCAGATCCGCGCCTCCTCGATCCTCCTGCCCGCACCGGTCATCCTGACCGGGTTCGGCCTCTCGATCTTCACCGGCGCGTTCGTCGCGGGCCTGTGGACCGGACTGACACTCCTTGCCTATCTCGTCCTCGTCATTCTCGGCCGGCGCGCCAACGCCGCGCAGGAGGGACCGGCCGGCAGGACCGGCCGCATCGGCGCGACCACCTTTCTGGTCGGCCACGTCCTCATCGGCCTCTGCTGGTCCTACCTGCCCTATCTGGAATGCCACGACTGCGCCCCCATGCGGTTCGAGATCTTCCAGTTCTCCGTCCTCGTCCTCGTGATCGCGATGACGGCGATGGTTTCCTCGACGCTGCGTCTCGTCGTCCCCATCACCTTCGCGCCGCTCTTGATCGGGCTGCTTTCGCAGCTCGTGAACCATTCCGATCCGATGACGGCGGCGATGGATCTCGTTCTCGTCGGCGCGGTCCCCTTCTTCGCCTTCGTTGCCGAGGCGCTGCGCAGGGGAGCCGTCGCCCAGGTGCGCCACCAGGCCGAGAAGGACGAGCTGATCGGCGAGTTGGAGCGCTCGCGGGTGCTGTCCGACGAAGCGCGCCGGCGCGCCGAGGACGCGAACCGCGCCAAATCGCAGTTCCTGGCGACCATGAGCCACGAGCTGCGCACGCCGCTGAACGCGATCCTCGGATTTTCGGAAGTGATGCAGAACGAGATCTTCGGCCCGATCGGCAGCCCGAACTACAAGGAATATCTCGACGACATCCATTCCTCGGGCCGGCATCTGCTCGGCGTCATCAACGAGATCCTCGACCTGTCCCGGGTCGAGGCCGGACAATACAAGCTGAACGAAGAGGCGGTCGATCTCAGCCGCGTCGCCGCCGAATGCATCACCACCGTCAGGCTGCGTGCCGAAAACAAGCGGATCGCGCTGCACCTGCAGTGCGAGGACAATCTGCCCATGCTGTGGGGCGACGAGCGAGCGCTGCGCCAGATCGTGCTCAACCTTTTGTCGAACGCTGTGAAGTTCACGGCGCCATCGGGCGAGATCGTGATCAGCGTCGGCTGGACTGCCGGAGGCGGGCAATATGTCGGCGTGAGCGACAATGGGGCGGGCATACCGCAAGACGAGATCCCCACCGTTCTGGCCTCCTTCGGACAGGGCACGAACGCAATCAAGAGCGCCGAACAGGGCACCGGTCTCGGCCTGCCGATCGTCCAGGCGCTGGTGAAGCTGCATGACGGGCAGTTCGAACTGACCTCGCGCGAAGGCAAGGGAACGAACGTCATCGCGGTGTTCCCCCATTCGCGGGTGCTGGAGGTCATGCCCGCCTTCGAGGACGCCTGAACGCCTTTCGGCGGCACACTTGAGGTCAGCCGGTCCACCGACCATGTTGGAGGACCACGTCACGGCGCCGATGCTTCTCGCGCCATTCCATTCGAGCGCAAGTGATCTCATGACCGATTCGCCCTGCAACGGGATCTGCCAACTTCATCCGCAAACCGGGCTCTGCCGGGGCTGCGGCCGGACCGGTGCGGAAATTGGAGCCTGGGGCATGCTCGGGCGTGCCGAACGGCTGTCCATCATGCGGACGCTGCCGGCCCGGATGAGCCAAGCGAGCATGGAACCTGCCAAGCCCGGAAAGCGGCGTGATGCGCGATAGTTCGCTGCTCTGGATTCTGCTGGCCGTCATCGGCGTGGCGCTTCTCGCCCTTCTCACCAGCCGGGACGGATCGGTCGCCGGCCTGCCGGACGGCCAGTTCGCGCAGCTGGCCTATTACGGGGCCTGGGGCGTCGGGATCGGCGCGAGCCTGTTTCTCCTGCGAAGCGTCCGGCTCGGGGAAGCACTTCGCCATGCCGCGATCTGGGCCGGCGTCTTTCTCGTCACCATCGCGGGCTACGCCTTCGCGCCCGAACTTCTCGCCGTGAAGAACCGGATGATGGCGGTTCTCGTCCCCGGCAGCGTCGTCGCCCTGCCGTCGGACGGGGAACGCCGGCAATATATGGCCGTTCGCGGCTCCGACGGGCATTTTCACCTGTCGGGCACGGTCGATGGCGAAAGCGTCTCCTTCATGGTGGATACGGGCGCCTCGGTGATCGCGATGGATCGTGCGATGGCGCAATCGCTCGGGATCGACACGGACGCCTTGTCCTTCAGCGATTTCGTGCAGACGGCAAACGGCATCGCTCGCTCGGCCCCGGTGTTTCTCGACAGCATCCGCATCGGCGACATCGAGCGGCGCAACATACGTGCCGCCGTCACCGATGCGGAAGGGCTCGATACCATCCTATTGGGCATGAGCTTCCTCAACACGCTCACATCCTACGATTTTCGCGGCGACACGCTGATTTTGACCGATTGAGCGCCGCGTCACCTGCGGCAGCGCAAACCGTCGGAGAATTGCCGCCCGGCGCCGACAGAAAAGCCGCAAGACGACCTGCCGGCAGGTGCTCCAGCGGCATGCGCGCCGTCGATCAAATGGCGGGCTTGCTAATTTCGAGGTTTCCGGTATTGTGGAAGGCATCGGGACTTAACAAACCCGGTGTCTGGCTGCCGTTCTTCGCTCGTGAATTCGAGAATCTGCCGTGACTGACAAGTCGCAGCCGTATGGACCAATCCTTTCACCCCCACTTGTGAACGCCCGAACGAATGGTGTTGCGCGTCGCGACGCCAAATAACCTCTTGCATTTGCCTTATGGTGAATGCTGGCCGTCTCTCAATCGAGCGGCATACGTAGAAAGGGCTCCCTATGAGCCAGACTGGTACCATCAAGTTCTTCAACGAGAGCAAGGGCTTCGGCTTCGTCACCCCCGAGGGCGGCTCGAAGGACGTGTTCCTGCACATCTCCGCGCTCGAGCGCGCTGGCATTTCCTCGGTTCAGGAAGGCGACAAGATCACCTTCGACACCGAGCCGGATCCACGCGGCAAGGGCCCGAAGGCCGTCAACATTCAGATGGCCTAACCCATCAGTTTTCGTCTCGCCAGCTCTTCGAGATTGGGCGAGACTTCTTTAGAGCGGCGGGTTGCGGAGGCTTGCAAAGCCCGCGCCCGCCGCTTTTGTTCGCGCCGGCCTCTTGCGGTCACACGACGGCCTGCTCTTCAGGCACCTGTCGCGCGCGACATCATCTTTAAGAGATAAGGACTTGACGCCATGGACAATTCACGCCGCGCGCGCGAGAATGCCGAGGCGCTTCTGCCGGGTCCCACGCAACCGCACCGCTCCGAAAAGGGCACCGCGGGCGGCATTATCGCAGCCGACCTGGCCGCGAGACATGCAAAGACGGACCGTTTGCGAGCCGCCCGGCTCGCGCAGGAAGCGGTCGATCCGCCTGTCGAAACGGAAAAGAAGCCTGCCCGCGCCAAACGCGCGACGAAGGCCGTTTCCGCAACGGCCAAGCCGGTCAAGAAGGCTGCCGCCAAGCCGCGGAAGAAAGCGGTCGCCGTTTGAACCTTTGGGTTCGCCCGATCGTTTCCATTCCAACAGGCTCGCTGCGCCGACCGCAGCGATAGACAATGCAACACATACCCCTGGTGAAGGAGACGCTTTGAAAGTCGACGTCAGAGACAACAATGTCGATCAGGCCCTGCGCGCGCTGAAGAAGAAGCTGCAGCGCGAGGGTGTTTTCCGTGAAATGAAGGCGCGTCGTGCGTACGAGAAGCCTTCCGAAGAACGAGCCCGCCGCAAGCAGGAAGCCATTCGCCGCTCCCGCAAGCTGGCCCGCAAGCAGGCGCAGCGCGAAGGTCTTCTGCCGAAAACCGGCCGGGCCCGCTGATCGTGATTCACGGTCGTTCCAGACCTTGATCCATTCCAGACATCAGATCCGGGCGGAATGACCGCCCTGTTTCGACGGCGCCTTCGGGGCGCCGTTTTCGTTCCTGCCGCAGCCTTTCGTTTCATCCATCATGCGGTCGTGCCCGAATCGAACCAGAGCGGCCCCGGACCGCAGCGTCAGGAACGGTTCGCTTTCGCGGCCTTGGCCGCCCGATTGCGCTCGGCGATCGACCTGCCGAGATCCGGCTTGTTCACCTGCCGACCCCGGGCGATCGCCAGGGCATCGGGCTCGACATTCTCCGTGATGACGCTGCCGGAGCCGACATAGGCCCCATCGCCGATCGCCACCGGCGCGACGAGCGCGGAGTTCGAGCCGATGAAGGCGTTCGCGCCGATCTGCGTCAGATGCTTGAGGGCCCCGTCATAATTGCATGTGATCGTGCCGGCACCGATATTGGCGTTCGCGCCGATTTGCGCATCGCCGATATAGCTGAGATGATTGATCTTGGCGCCCGCCGCGACGTCGGCCTGCTTCACCTCGCAGAAATTGCCGACCTTTGTGCCCTCCCCGAGCCGCGTGCCCGGCCGAAGGCGCGCGAACGGCCCGACCGCCGCACCGGTTCCGACCATCGCGCCCGACAGATGGCAGAAAGCGTGGATGACCGCACCCGGCGCGATCGTCACCCCCGGGCCGAACACCACGTTGGGCTCGATCAGAACATCCTCGCCGACTTGCGTGTCGTAGGCGAAATGAACGCTCTTCGGATCGATCAGGGTCACCCCCGACAGCATGACGCGTTCGCGTGTGCGCGCCTGCCAGAGCGCTTCGACTTCGGCAAGTTCGGCGCGATTGTTGACGCCGATCGTCTCGGCGACAGGCGCTTCGATCGCCTCGACCCGGTGCCCGCACCGGCGCGCGATTTCGACGAGATCCGTGAGATAATATTCGCCCTTCGCATTGTCGTCGCCGATCGCCTCCAGCATCGAAAGCGCCTCGCGGCCCGAAAACGCCATGATGCCGGCATTGCAGAAGCCGATCCGAAGCTCGGCCTCGCTCGCCTCCTTCTGCTCGCGGATCGCGACGAGCTCGCCCTTCTCCTCGATCAGGCGGCCATAGCCGGTCGGGTCGGATGGGCGGAACCCGATGACGCAGACCGCAATGCCCGTCTCGAGCCGGGCGCGCGCGCGCGCGATGGTGTCCGGCGAAAGCAGCGGCGTGTCACCGAAGAGGACGACCACGTCGTCGAAGCCTTCGGCCAGCGCGTCCCTTGCGGCGAGAACCGCATGTCCCGTGCCGCGCCGCTCGACCTGCTCGAAGGTCGCGGCCGATGGCGCATCCTTTCGAACGGCGCTTGCCACCGCGTCTCCGTCACGGCCGACGACGAGGGCGAGCGCATCCGATCCAGCGCCGAGCGCGGCACGCGCCACATGGCGCACGAGCGGCAGGTGGCCGACCTCGTGCAGAACCTTTGAGCGGGACGAGCGCATGCGCGTGCCTTCGCCGGCGGCAAGGATGATCGAGAGACAGGTGCGGGACATCGAAACTCCGGTGCAGCGGCGCTGGACTGATCCGTGCGCCTTCTGGAACGCATGGCTCTCCTCTCTCACAGGTGGGCCGCCCTTGGGAAGACGAAGGCGGCAGCGTCCGTGACGCGGGAGCGTCGGGCCGGCGCGAGCGCGCTTGTCAGCCGATCGCCTGAAGAGCGGGGAACGTCTCGAGAAGCCAGAACGACATCCTTTGCATGCCGCCGGTGAGGAACAAGAGGCCGGTGACGACGAGAAGCCCGCCCATCGCCTGTTCCACACTCTTCAGGTGACGGCGAAACCCGCCGAGCCAGGTGAGGAACGCTGCCGAAAAGGTCGCCGCGAGGATGAAGGGAATGCCGAGCCCGGCCGAATAGACGCCGAGCATGAGGGCTCCCTCGCCGACGGTGTCGCGGGCGCCGGCAAGCCCGAGGATCGCGCCGAGAACCGGTCCGATACAAGGTGTCCAGCCGAATGCGAAGGCGAGGCCCATCAGATAGGCGCCGACGATGCCGGCCGGTGTCCGGGGCCCGCGGAAGCGCTTCTCCCGCGCGAGAAAACCGAGCCGGAAGACGCCGAGAAAGTTCAGCCCCATGACGATGATCATGATGCCTGCGACGGTTCCGAGCCAGTTGAGGTTCTGGCGCAGCACGCCGCCGATCGTGCTGGCGCCGGCGCCGAGTGCGATGAAGACGGTGGAAAAGCCCAGAACGAAGACGATGCTCGTCAACAGCAGCCGGCCCTGATGGGCCGATTCGCCCTTCGAGCCCGCGCGCAGATCGTCGGCGGACACGCCGGCCATGTAGCACAGATAAGGCGGGACGAGCGGCAGCACGCACGGCGAGAGAAACGAAAGCGCACCGGCGAGTGCGGCGGTCGGATAGGACAGTTCGCTCAGCACGTCTTCAACACCTTTTTCACTCTCGCAAGCCTTCGGCGATGGTTGCTCGCAAGGAGGTTCGCCTGCGGACGCCGGAAGGTTACCGGTCCGCCCCGGGCGGCACCCTTGTCGGCCACGACACGATCTAGCCCATCCCGGCCGCAACCACCAAGCGCCAAACGAAGAGGTCCCGTCTGCCCGCCGTCCCGATCACGGCGCGGGAAGGGCCAGGAACGGCGTTGAAGGGAAACGGCGCGACGCCCCGTCAGGATGCCCGGCAAGACCGCGTGCGGCACCGTCGCGCATGTCCCGCGCAACAGAAAGGCACCGCCGACTTGACCCTTGAGGATTTGATGGCCATAAGGACGCCGCGATGGTCGATCGGCACGCCCTTAACTCCCGGGCACGCCAACGGACCGCAGTGTCGTCCCTGGATCAGAACCCAGCCTCGAACACACAGAGCACGACAGGGTCGAGCCACCTCGGCGAAATCCGTCACTTAGCGGGAGTTGGGGCGCGTAGCTCAGTTGGTAGAGCAACGGACTTTTAATCTGTAGGTCCAGGGTTCGAGTCCCTGCGCGCCCACCAAATTTTCTCAATCTAATCTGATGTTTAGCCGTGACGGCCTACCGATCCTTAGGGTCGGTAGGCGGCTGGGGTTCCGAAGGGGTTCTGTATGGCGCCTTTCAACCAAGGTGATCGTTCACCTGCAAGTGATATCACCCTTGTGGAGACGCAAGCTGTCCGAGAACAACATCCGAAACACCTCGTCACTGTCGCGCATTTGGAACATCATCGGCGATTTATGTGGACTGAGACGTTATAGCAGTGATGTCGGATGGAATCGACTGCGGCTGAAGGCATGGATTGATGCGACGGCCGCATACTCCATGTCCGATCTCATTGTTTTGCTTCTGCATAAGCTCGAATCGCGCGCAGGATGGTAAGAAGTATCTGCCCAAATTTAAGTTTGTATTCAGACCCCAAGCTGCGCAGGAGCACGTTATTCACGACTAAACGTGTGTTTTCACTCACCTCTCTAAAGGTCGAAATCACTGATCTTGACTTGGCAACCCAAAGCCCCTGACGTAAATGAGTGCAGTCTTCTATCTGAGATTAATTTTAAGGTGATTCCTTGCCGATCGAAATCGATATTAAAACGCGGATTATAGCTGACGATCATCGCGTCTTGATTGCGCGTCCAGGCGCCAAATACAGGCTTCACTCGGAGTTCTACAACCGCAATTTCGTAGGCGTCGAACTTCCTGGGCTTTTCGATGAGAACGAACAGATATCTTTTCAAGACGAAAATATTGTAGCGCGAGTGAAGCGCTCTCTAGCGATTCGGAGATGGCTAACAAGGGCAGCTGACGAAGACGAGCCGACGCATGATTTGGCTGATTATGACAACCAAACGGTAACCCCAAGCATCAGACAATACATGCGACTGCTGCAGTATTATCTCGTTACGGCAGCACAAGGCGACCTCGTACTGAACCCACCTATGAGTTTTGATGGCATGGTTCAGATCGGGGAGGTAACACCGCAAGCCAATCCGCGTCTATATCAGGTGGAGCAGTACGGTCAGTTTGGCTTGGTCGGCATCCCGGTTAGGTGGGTTGGCAAACTACCAAAACAGTCATTACCTGCATCATCTCTTGAAGCTTTGAAAAAGCCGACGGCTTTGTTTGCAGTTGGCCCTCAGCAAAGAGATAAAATTTATGCAGCTGCCTACGGGAATTACACCTACAAAGACTTGTACGTTTCGAGTTTTGCAACACTCAGCGAGCGTTATGGTTCCTTCGAAGAACTAATTTTTCAATCTTTTGTCAATTCTGTCGCGCTAAATACTCAGAGAATTGACTTAGGACGTGACGATGTCGTCAGCTTGAGCGCCGCTGCCGCTTTTTTAATCGAGAACGGTGAAATAGAACTTGGCGATTACGGCCTTGACCTTAATATAAATATTAATTCACCGGGCATTATTTCACTTATTTCTTCTAAGATCACGCCTATTGTAGCAGTGACGATATTTACCCTTGCGGTGTTACATGGCGGTCAAGCTTTTACTGAAATTGCCGCTGGTCAGTTGATTATCGGCAATTCGTCGGCTGAACCGGGAGATCCATGTGCCGCGCTTGTCCACCAGCAAACCTATGCCCAAATTCAGCTTCTAGGATGGGACAAATGGGTCCCTGAATGCGAACGTTTGTTAAGATTGAGAGAGGAAACTGGACTCGGAACGCGAACCAATTAGAACCGACTGGTCCACCAGGGCAAGAAAATGAACGATAAAATAAGATCAATCGTTACTCACGCCTTGACCGCTTTGCTTGCAGCGGCGGTGACTTTTTTCGTGCAAGATTTTTCTGATTTTCGTAACGATAAGCGCGCTGAGCAGAGAGCTATTGTCGCAACTCAGAACAGCGTGGCAGAAGAATTGCAAAAAATTCTCGTCGATATGAAGGAAGTTGCGAACGGCGAACGCTCATCAAACCCTGAAGACGTTGAGAAACTACGTTTGGTTCTATTAAAGGATCGAGCTTCTGCTCAGCAATTAGCCTCAATAGTGCCCGCATCTTCCTCCGAGCTCGATCCATTCGAAAAGGCGAGCGTGAACCTCCTTAAAGAAGCGGAGCGGCTAAAGGGTCCACTCGACGCTCCGAGGATGACAGAAGCCCTTAGCGAGTATCTTTACCGCCGGGGAGAACTTATTGCAGCAGCCGAAAATTCACGCAATTCTTACCTCCAGTTCTGAAAACATCAGCCGAATGCGTAGCGCACCTTGGTGTTTGGGTCGCTGCGAAGTTGGCGAACTTGAACGATGGAGAACGTGCTGATCGAAGGTCGGCAAATTTGCCTACCTCGCCTTTTGATGACGAGCCTACATCTCGCAGCGTTCCTGTGACCCAATCCACCGCCGCCGATCTTTTGCACGTGTCCGAGCGCACGCTTCGGAACGCCAAGGCCGTCCAACGCGCCGCCATTCCAGATGTCCAGCGCGCCGTCGAGTCCGGAGAAGTCCGTGTTTCCGCGGCGGCGAAGATCGCAAAGCTGCCAGAGGAGGACCAAGCCAAGGCTCTTGACTCATTTCGACCTCTTGTCCGTCATGTCGCGGACGATCGGCAAGGGGAACGCGGATGATCGATGACGACGAACCAGAGATCGAATTCTCGCCGCTTGGTGGCCCGTTCACGCGCGATGGCATAACAGTCGAGGGTCGCGGCACGGTCGGCGAATGTCTTCACGTCGCCGAGGGAACTTGCGGACCGCAGACGCCGTCCGGTCGAGATCCATCCCCGACGTCCAGTGCGCCGCGGAGCCAGGCTCCCATGCCCGCTTCTGGCAGACCGCATGGGCGAGGGCGGCCGGATATTCCGGCCGCGCCATCCGCAATCAGTTGAACGTGTGGAGTGCGAGTTTCAGGCTGCCGTCGTCCCCCTTCTCGAAGACGTGGGTCGCGACGCCGCCAATGTCCGATCCGTCGCCCCCTTTCGCCGACCATCTGGATGCCGCGACGATTTCATTGCCGTCTTCCATGACGCGGATCACCTCGAGGGCGTGGCCTGTCACGCCGGCCTTGAAAAGTCCGTCGAAGAATTGCCCGATCGCTTCGGGGCCTTCGACCACATTGTGCGTGGGCGGCAGGAAAACGGCATCGTCGGCATAGGCAGCCGCCACCTTCTCAGCATCACCACTGTTGAAGGCCGCATTCCATTGCTCGTAGGCGGCTTTCACGTCGCTTTCGGCATCGGCCATAGCGATGGAAGGCGCGATGATCATGAGCGCCGTAGCGAACAGCACAGATCCGAGATGTTTCATAATTTCCTCCTCAAACGCGTCGAAAGGACGCGATGGGCAGGCTAAGCGCTGACCTGAGGTATGTCTATCGGGTGCGATTGCTGCGGTCCGTGCGGAAAGACCCCCACCGATCGGCGAAGGCCCGCCCGACCGGTACCGCGACGTCCGCCGGGCTTTGCGTGGATCGATCACGCCGTCGCCACCTCCCGCCGTGGGTAGACGGAACGCCGGCGGCATCGGCGAAAACCCGGTCGGGACGAAGCGAACACCGGCCCCGTCCGCCAACGAGACCACGACCCGCTCGCCATCCCGATCACGCGGCGCTCTTCTCGCGCCGCCTCCCCCGCCTCCTTCGCTTCAAACCGTAACCATCTGTTCGGCTTGGCATGGCCGGCCTATCATGGACACCGTTTCGAACGGGTGGAGGAGATGGACCGATGACGATGAGCGATGCCGCAACTGAGGTACGGCGCTGTGCGGAAGCACTGACCAAAGCCCTCAACGATGCCGCGGCGGCGGGGCAGAGCATGACGGTCGAAGTCGTCCAGCACGAGCGCGACGGCGCGCGTGCCGACCGGCGCGAGGTGATCGTCCATCACCACGATGCCGATAGCGGAATCAAGCCGGAAGATCTGAATTCGGCGAACGATTACTGACCGTCCCAAGGGGCCGGCCGCTGCTTGCACGCAACGCCTTGCCGCGGTCGACGCTGTGCTTGCCGATCCGGGCCGACGTCACGGCGGCTTCGTCCACCGATGCGGCGGATCGTCCCCTCACGCGATTGTGCAGGGCCCGGGCGTGGCCTTCCGGCGGTTCCGGGCGAACCTTGTGCATGACCGGAACAGGAGATGCCGCCATGAACCGCCTTGCCTTGCGCCTTGCCGTCCTCGTCGCCCTCTCGGGCCCGATGGCCACGAAGATCGCGAAGGCGGACGATGCGTCCGACGTAAGGGCTGCGATCACCGCGCAGATCGAGGCGTTTCGCGCGGACGACGGCGCCGCGGCCTATGCGTTCGCCGCCCCCCAGATCCAGGCGATGACCGGGTCGCAGGAGCGCTTCATGGATATGGTCCGCACCGGCTACCCGCAGGTCTACCGCGCGAACAATGTCTCGTTCGGCGCGCTGCAGCCTTATGCGGGCGGCTTTGTGCAGGACGTGTTCCTGACCGATCCGAAGGGCCAGGCCTGGATCGCCTCCTATACGCTCGAGCGGCAGGACGACGGGTCGATGAAGATCACCGGCGTCCAAATCCGCAAGAGCGAGGAGCTTGCCGTCTGAACGGTCAGACCGGGTCGATATCTCCCCGCGCCCACCCGGCTTCCGTCTCGGCCTTGAAGTCGGCGAACCGTCCGGCTTCGATCGCATCGCGCATGCCGGCCATCAGCCACTGATAATAGGCCAGATTGTTCCAGGTCAGCAGCATGCCGCCGAGCGCTTCGTCGGCGCGGGTCAGATGGTGGAGATAGGCCCGCGAATAGTCCCGCGAGGCCGGGCACGCCGAGGCCTCGTCGAGCGGGCGCGGATCCTCGGCATGGCGGGCATTGCGCAGATTGATCTTGCCGAAGCGGCTATAGGCGAGGCCATGGCGCCCGGCCCGCGTCGGCATCACGCAATCGAACATGTCGACCCCACGCGCCACCGACTGCAGGAGATCGTCCGGCGTTCCGACGCCCATCAGATAGCGCGGCTTGTGCGACGGCATCACCGGCAGCGTCTCGTCCAGCGTCTTCAGCATCACGTGCTGGGGCTCGCCGACCGCCAACCCGCCGATCGAATAGCCCTTGAGGTCCATCGCCGACAGGCGCTCGGCCGAGCGGATGCGCAGATCGATGACGTCGCCGCCCTGCACGATGCCGAACATCGCCTTGCCGGGCTGGTCGCCGAAGGCCCTCGCCGAGCGCTCCGCCCATCGCAACGACAGTTCCATGGCGCGCTCGATCTCGGCGCGCTCGGCGGGCAGCCGAATGCACTCGTCGAGCTGCATCTGGATGTCACTGTCGAGACGATCCTGGATCTCGATCGAACGCTCCGGCGTCAGCCTGTGTTGCGAACCGTCGATATGGCTCTTGAACGTGACGCCGGTCTCGTCGAGCTTTCGGAGAGCTGCGAGCGACATGACCTGGAAGCCGCCCGAATCGGTGAGAATCGGATGCGGCCAGCGGGCGAACTCGTGGAGTCCGCCGAGCCGCGCCACGCGCTCGGCGCCCGGCCGCAGCATCAGATGGTAGACATTGCCGAGAATGATGTCGGCGCCCAGGTCGCGCACCTGATCGAGATACATCGCCTTGACCGTGCCGGCGGTACCGACGGGCATGAAGGCGGGCGTGCGCACCGTGCCGCGCGGCATGGTGATCTCGCCGCGTCGGGCCTTGCCGTCGCTTGCAAGGAGCTTGAAGGTGAAGTGCGTGGTCATTGCTGGCCTGTCCGACTCTGTGCTGCTTCTGGGATCGCCACCGTCTTCGAATGCCGTCGCGACCATCCGGCGATCGCTCGACCGGACGATGCCGACGCCGGGCACTGGGCGCCCCGGTCCCGGCAAACCCGCCCGTTCCGACTCACGGGTCGACCCGGTCCAGAAGGCAGGCGTCCCCGTAGGAATAGAAGCGATATTCGGCGGCGATGGCGTGATCGTAGGCGTCCCGCATGCGCGCGAGCCCGCAAAAGGCCGAGACCAGCATGAACAGCGTGGACCGGGGCAGATGGAAATTCGTCATCAGCCGGTCGACCGCCTTGAACCGGTAGCCGGGCGTGATGAAGATATCCGTCGGCCCGGAAAAGGGTGCAAGCCGGCCGTCGTCGCCGGCGGCGCTTTCCAGAAGCCGGAGCGAGGTCGTGCCGACGCAGACGATCCGCCCGCCGCTTGCGCGCACGCGATTGAGGCGGTCCGCCGTCGCCGCGTCGAGATGGCCGATTTCGGCGTGCATCTTGTGGTCCTCGGTCGCCTCGGCCTTGACCGGCAGGAAGGTGCCCGCGCCGACGTGAAGGGTGAGGAATTCCATTCCGACGCCCCGCGCCCGGATCTTACGCATGAGATCGTCGGTGAAGTGCAGCCCCGCCGTGGGTGCGGCGACCGCGCCGGGGTCCTTTGCATAGATCGTCTGGTAGTCGGCCCGGTCCTGCGCGTCGTCGCCGCGCTTGGCCGCGATATAGGGCGGCAGCGGGACATGGCCGACCGATGCGATGGCGGCGTCGAGATCGGGGCCGGACTGCGCGAAGGTCAACGTCGCCTCCCCGGCATCGCCGCGCGCCGTCACCTCGCCCGTCAGGGTCTCGCCGGCGGCCGAGGCGAACCGGATCGTGTCGCCGGTCCTCACGCGCTTTGCCGGGCGCACGAAGGCGGCCCAGCTCGACGGCGACAGGCGCATGTGCAAGGTCGCCTCGATCTGCGCGATGCCTTCGCCCTCGCGCGCGCCGGTGCGCTCGCGCGCGCCGAACAGCTGCGCCGGAATGACCTTGGTATCGTTGAAGACGAGAACGTCGCCGGGGCTCAGCAGGCCTGGCAGATCGGCGATCCGGCGATCGGCCAGTCCGTTACCGGATACGCCCAGAAGCCGCGCGCTCTCGCGCGGGGATGCCGGCCGGAGCGCGATGCGCTCCGGCGGCAGCTCGAAGTCGAATAGGTCGACCCTCATGATGCCGCGACGATCGGCTCAGGCCGCGTCGACGTCGCTCTTGACGCGCATGGTCGTGATCGAGTCGGGATCCCTGACGGGCTCGCCCTTCTTGATCTTGTCGACATTGTCCATGCCCTCGATGACTTCGCCGAAGACGGAATATTGCTTGTTGAGCCATGGGGCGTCTTCGAAGCAGATGAAGAACTGCGAGTTCGCCGAATTCGGCGCGGCCGTGCGGGCAGCCGAGACGGTGCCGCGCTTGTGCGGTTCGGCCGAGAACTCGGCGACGAGGTCCGGCTTGTCCGAGCCGCCCGCGCCGGTGCCCGTCGGATCGCCCGTCTGGGCCATGAAGCCGTCGATCACGCGATGGAAGACGACGCCGTCATAGAAGTTCTCGCGGGCGAGCTCCTTGATGCGCTCGACATGATTGGGCGCCAGATCGGGGCGCAGCTTGATCACGACCCGGCCCTTGGTGGTCTCGAGGATCAGGATGTTCTCGGAATTTTCGTCAGCCATTGTCAGTCTCTCTTTCGTCTTCGTCGATCGGGACGACAGGCGCGGAAAACCGGTTCCGCCTCCATCCTGTCGTGGTCGATCAAAAAGGCGGTCCGGGAGGTTGCCCGAACCGCCGTGTCATGGCGTCCTAACTGTGTCAAAACCGGTGCCGGTGCAACCCCGCGGCGCGACGAGCCGTGCCTGTCAGCCCTCGGACCCGCCCACCGTCACCTTCGTCATCACGTCCGGGTCCTCGACCGAGCCGTTCTGGCGAGCGTCGCCTTTCTTGATCTGGTCGACGACATCCATGCCTTCGACGACGTCGCCGACGATCGTGTACTGGCCATCGAGGAAATCGCCATCGGCAAGCATGATGAAGAACTGCGAATTGGCCGAATTGGGATCCTGGCTGCGGGCCATGCCGACCGTGCCGCGATCGAAGGTCTCGTCCTCACTGAACTCGGCTTCGAGGTCCGGCTTGTCGGAGCCGCCCATGCCGGCGCCCGAGGTGTCCGCGCCCTTCTTGCCGAACTCGACATCGCCGGTCTGGGCCATGAAACCGTCGATCACCCGGTGGAACACGACATTGTCGTAGGCACCTTCCCCGGCGAGCGTCTTGATCTGCTCGACATGCTTGGGAGCAAGATCGGGACGCAACTGAACGACGATCGACCCCTTGTTCGTCTCGATGTTGAGACGGTCCGCGGCCTCGCCGTCCTGGGCAAGGCCCGGCGCGACGGCCGCGAGGGAAAGTCCGGCGACGATACCGAGAGTGGCTAGAAACTTCATGGGAAACCTTTTCTACGCTGACCATCGAACACGGCGCGTCGCCCTCAAATCCTTGCGAGGGCAGCCAGAACCGGTTCGGGAACGAATGGCGAGACATCCCCGCCCATCCTTGCGATCTGACGAACCAATGTGGCGGTAATGGGCCGGGTCTTCGGCGAGGCCGGCAGAAAGACGGTCACGATCTCCGGTCGCATCGCCCCGTTCATGCCGGCCATCTGCATCTCGTAGTCGAGATCCGAGCCGTCCCGAAGACCCCGCACGAGCACGCGGGCGCCGGCCTTCGCCGCCGCATCGACGACCAGCCCGTCGAAGGCGACGATATCGACCGGCGCACGCAGCCCTTCGGATTCCACGCTTTCGCGGATGAGGCGGACGCGTTCGTCGAACGAAAACATCGGCTGCTTGGCCGCATGGACGCCGATCCCGATGACGACGCGGTCGAATGCCGCGAGGGCTTGCCCGAGAATCGACAGGTGACCGCGGGTAACGGGGTCGAAGGAGCCGGGGAAGAAGGCGGTGATCATCTGGAGGACCCGAACGTTTGCGCGATCAAGAACCGAGACAATTCGTCATAATTCGGCAAAAGACAAATGCCGTTCCTATCTCTAGGGTGAAGCGTCAAGAGCACGGGTCGCGGACCCCCATCATGGTCGGTGGGAACCAATCCTCGGTTCGAAGCGTATTTCAAGCAGGATAACGAGGAGAGACTTCATATGCTGATCGCCGTTCTATCTCTCGCCATGATCATCCCCCTGACCGCCGCGACCCTCATGAGCGTCAGCAATGAGCAGGATCGCAAGAGCATCAAGGTCAAAGCGCGGGACCACCGCCGCTAAGCCTTTATAATCATATCGTCCGACCTCTGGCAGAGCCGGGCGGTACGACTTGTCACGACACATAGGCCGCCGCTCCCCTATCCCGGGAGCGGCGGCTTTTTCGTGGGTGACGGGCGACGGCGTCAGACGTCGTCCGACGGCGTTCCGTCCGGCATGTCATCGTCCGTCGGCGTTTCAGGCGATGCGTCGCCCACGCCGTCGTCGATCGGAGCCTTTCCGTCCATCGGATCGGAATCGGCAAGGTCTCCGGCGGTGGTGTCGGCGTCCGCCTCCCCCGCCTCGTCCGTGCCCTGATCGGGAATGCGCTCGACCGAGACGACCCGCTCGCCATCGGCCGTCTTGAAGATCGTGACGCCGCCAGTCGCGCGACCCTTCATGCCGATGCCGTCGATCGGAACGCGGATGACCTGGCCCCGATCGGTGACGAGAAGCAGCTGGTCTTCCGCCGCCACGGGGAAGCCCGCGACGAGCTGTCCGAGCTTGTCCAGCCGGTTCGTATCGGTGGCGCGGATGCCCTTGCCGCCGCGGCCCGAGGTACGGAACTCGTAGGACGAGGACCGCTTCCCGTAACCGAATTCGGAGACGGTGAGGATCATCTCCTCGGCCTCGCTCAGGAACGCGTAGCGCTGCGTATCGATCGAGGCATCCGCGTCGACCCCTTCCTCGTCGACCGTGATCTCGTCCTCGTCCGTGCTGCCGGCGACCGCGCGGCGCATCTTCAGATAGGTCGAGCGCTCTTCGGCGGTGGCGTCCACGTGGCGCAGGATCGCCATCGAAACGACCGTCTCGCCTTCGCCGAGCGAGATGCCGCGCACGCCCACCGAGTTGCGCCCGGCGAAAACGCGGACATCCGTGGTCGGAAAGCGGATGCACTGGCCGGACGAGGCGGTGAGGAGAACGTCGTCATCCTCCGAGCAGGTCGCGACGGCCAGGATCTCGTCGCCCTCCTCATCGAGCTTCATGGCGATCTTGCCGTTGCGGTTCACCTGGGTGAAGTCGCTGAGCTTGTTGCGGCGTACGGTGCCGCGCGTCGTCGCGAACATGACGTTCGTGCGCTCGGCCGCCTCCTCCTCGCTCGGCAGCGGCAGGATCGAGGTGATGCGCTCGTTCTTGTCGAGCGGCAGCATGTTGACGAGGGCCTTGCCCCGTCCCTGGGGTGTGGTCAGCGGAAGCCGCCAGACCTTCTCCTTGTAGACGATGCCGCGGGAGGTGAAGAACAGGACCGGCGTGTGGGTGTTGGCCACGAACAGGCGGGTCACCGAATCCTCGTCGTTCTTCAGGCTCATGCCCGAGCGGCCCTTGCCGCCGCGGCGCTGGGAGCGATAGACGCTGAGCGGAACCCGCTTGATGTAGCCGCCATGGCTGACGGTGACGACCATGTCCTCGCGCGGGATCAGGTCCTCGTCGTCGAGATCGGCGGCCCCTTCGGACAGTTCGGTGCGGCGCGGCGTCGCGAACTCGTCGCGAATCGCCGACATCTCGTCCTTGATGATCTGCATGACGCGCTCGCGCGACGACAGGATATCGAGATAGTCCTTGATCTCGGTGCCGATCTTCTCGAGCTCGTCGCCGATCTCGTCGCGCCCGAGCGCCGTCAGGCGCTGCAGGCGAAGATCGAGGATCGCGCGGGACTGGGCCTCCGACAGGCGGTAGGTGCCGGCCTCCGAAATGCGGTGGCGCGGATCGTCGATGAGCCGCACCAGCGGCGCGACGTCCTTCGCCTCCCACTCGCGCGTCATCAGTTGCTCGCGGGCCGTCGCCGGATCGGGCGCGGCGCGGATGAGCTTGATCACCTCGTCGATGTTGGCGACGGCGATGGCAAGACCGACGAGCACGTGGGCGCGCTCGCGCGCCTTGCGCAGAAGATATTTGGTGCGCCGGTTGATCACCTCTTCGCGGAACGAGACGAAGGCCGACAGCATGTCCATCAGTGTCAGCTGTTCCGGCTTGCCGCCGTTCAGCGCGACGATGTTGGCGCCGAACGAGGTCTGCAGCGGCGTGAACCGGTAGAGCTGGTTGAGAACGACGTCGGCGGTCGCATCGCGCTTCAGTTCGACCACGACCCGGTAGCCGTCGCGATCGGACTCGTCGCGAATATCGGAAATGCCCTCGATGCGCTTGTCGCGCACGAGCTCGGCCATCTTCTCGATCATGGTCGCCTTGTTCACCTGATAGGGAACTTCGGTGACGATGATCGCCTCGCGCTCGCCGCGGATCGTCTCGAAATGGACCTTGCCGCGCATCAGAAGCGAGCCGCGCCCCGTGGAATAGGCCGACATGATGCCGGCCTTGCCGAGCAGGATCGCGCCGGTCGGAAAGTCGGGGCCCGGAATATGCTCCATCATCTCGGTGAGCGTGATCTGCGGATTGTCGATCAGCGCGATGCAGCCGTCGATGACCTCGCCGAGATTGTGCGGCGGAATGTTCGTCGCCATGCCGACGGCGATGCCGCCGGAGCCGTTGACGAGGAGGTTCGGGAAGCCGGACGGCAGAACCACCGGCTCCATCTCGCGGCCGTCATAGTTCTCCTGGAAGTTGACGGTTTCCTTGTCGATATCGGCAAGCAGCGCGTCGGAGATCTTCTCCAGCTTACACTCGGTATAGCGCATGGCGGCCGGCGGATCGCCATCGATCGAGCCGTAATTGCCCTGGCCCTCGATAAGGGGCGCGCGCAGCGACCAGTGTTGCGCCATGCGCACGAGCGCGTCGTAGATCGCCGAATCGCCGTGCGGGTGGAACTTGCCCATCACCTCGCCGACGACACCGGCCGACTTGCGGTAGGACTTGTTCGAGGTGAGGCCCATCTCGTGCATGGCATAGAGAATGCGCCGGTGCACCGGCTTCAGCCCGTCGCGCACGTCCGGCAGCGCGCGGCTGACGATCACGCTCATGGCGTAATCGAGGTAGCTTCGCTGCATCTCGTCGATGATGGACACGGTGCCGATGCCGGGACCGTCCGGCGGTCCCCCGATCGGTGCTGGTGGAGGCGTCAAGTCGTCGTTGTCGTCAGCCAAGGATGGGTCCTGAATTGATGCGAAATCGTACGCCCGCTATAGCCTAAAGGGTCGCATCAGCGCAAATTCCGGGCCCCTGTCCGGCACGGCTTGCCTTGAAATCCAACGCTTTATCGCGAACGCCGCGCGCCTCGATCGCCCGGGTGGAACTGCGACGCTTGCCTCCGCCACCCGTCCGTGTTTTCAGGAAGGCTTCTGCCACTCGGGTTTGCGCGATGATCGACCTGCTTCTCAACGGCTTCGTCACGCTCTTCGTGATCGTCGATCCGCTCGGGCTCATTCCGCTCTATCTCGCGCTGACGCCGGGGGTCGGCAGGAAAGCCCGCATCGCGATGGCCTGGAAGGGTTGCCTGATCGCCTTCGTGATCCTCACGGTGTTCGCGCTTCTCGGCCTTGCGATCCTCAATGCCCTCGGCATCTCGCTGGGCGCGTTCCGCATCGCCGGCGGCCTGTTTCTCTTCGTCATCGGGTTCGAGCTGGTGTTCGAGAAGCGTGCCGAGCGCAAGGGACGCAGCGCCTCGAAAATGGTCGCGGACAAGGACGACGATCCCGACGAGGACACCGACGTCGCCGCCTTTCCCCTGGCGATTCCGCTGATCGCGGGGCCGGGCGCGATCGCCGCGGTGATCCTGTTGTCGGGCAAATTGCCGAGCGCCATCGGCCAGGCGAGCATGGTCGGCGTGATCGCGCTGACGCTCCTCGTGACCTTCGCCTGCCTTGCGGTGGCGCACCGGCTCGACGCCATTCTGGGCGCGACCGGCCGGGCCGTCATCTCGCGGGTGCTGGGCGTCATCCTGGCCGCGCTGGCCGTCCAGTTCGTCGCCGACGGCATCGCAGCCCTGTTCCTCGAGAACGGCGGAACGTTCAACACCCTCTGATCGGGCGGGAGGTCATCTTCTCGCCTGGCTCGACATCGCCTCGAAGCCCCTCGGGTGCGGCCGTTCGGGACCGATCCGACAGGACGCTCGCTGACTTAGCGAACTTCGCGACCGGGCGCGGAGCTGCGGGCCGTGCCAGGCGCCGCCAACACAGTAGAAAAAGCCGGCGCTGTCGCCATGACGACGTCGCCGGCCTTCGGGTTTCATCGGCGAGAACACCGATCCGGCGATGCTGCGCAGGCGCCTCGACCGATCCAGCCGAGGCGATCAGCCGCTCTACCCGATCCGGGCGAACCCGGCGATCCGAACGCTCAGAACGGGATTTCGTCGTCGAAATCGCGCGAACCGCCGCCGCCGGAGGAGCCGCCACCATAGCCGCCACCGCCACCGCCATAATCGCCGCCGCCGCGTGAACCGCCGCCGGACGAACCGCCACGCGAACCGCCGCCGCCGCCGTAATCACCGCCGCCACCGCCAGCGCCATCGCCACGCCCGTCGAGCATGGTCAGCGAGCAGTTGAAGCCCTGCAACACGACCTCGGTCGAATATTTCTCCTGGCCGTCCTTGTCCTGCCATTTGCGGGTCTGAAGCTGGCCCTCGAGATAGACCTTCGAGCCCTTCTTCACATATTGCTCGATGATCTTGTTCAGGCCTTCGTTGAAGCAGACGACCCGGTGCCATTCCGTCTTCTCGCGCCGCTCGCCCGAGGTGCGATCGCGCCAGCTCTCGGAGGTGGCGAGAGAGAAATTGGCGATCGGCTTGCCGTCCTGGGTGCGCCGCATCTCCGGATCGGCCCCGAGATTGCCGACGAGAATGACCTTGTTGACGCTGCCTGCCATCGAAAAACTCCATACAATGAATGCGCGCAAGCCTAACGGCGCAGGCGTCGGGGCGAAAGGGCAACGTGGCCGCCCTCAACAGAAAACAACCGGTACCGCCCGCCAGGCCGCATCGTCGCGACCGGAACAAAGTTAGAACAAACTCTTTCTTTGAGTCAATCCGCGCTTTAAACTGCCTGGTGCTCGCCATAGATAGGCGTCGATCCAGACAATTCCGAAAAGACCGGTACCGCTCCTCATGGCCGAACTGAAGACGATCTCCATCCGCGGCGCGCGCGAGCACAATCTGAAGAATGTCGATCTCGATATTCCCCGCGACAAGCTGATCGTCATGACCGGCCTTTCGGGCTCCGGCAAATCATCGCTCGCATTCGACACGATTTATGCCGAGGGCCAGCGACGCTATGTCGAGAGCCTTTCGGCCTATGCGCGCCAGTTTCTCGAGATGATGCAGAAGCCGGACGTCGACCTGATCGAAGGCCTGTCTCCGGCGATCTCGATCGAGCAGAAGACCACCTCGAAGAACCCGCGCTCGACGGTGGCGACCGTCACCGAGATCTACGATTATATGCGCCTCCTCTTCGCGCGTGTCGGCATTCCCTATTCCCCTGCGACCGGCCTGCCGATCGAAAGCCAGACGGTCAGCCAGATGGTCGACCGGGTGCTGGCGCTCGAGGAAGGCACGCGGCTTTATCTCCTCGCCCCGATGATCCGCGGCCGAAAGGGCGAATATCGCAAGGAACTGGCCGAGCTTCAGAAAAAGGGTTTCCAGCGCGTCAAGGTGGACGGGGAATATTACGAGATCGCCGACGTTCCGGCGCTCGACAAGAAGTACAAGCACGACATCGATGTGGTGGTCGATCGCGTGGTGGTGCGCGAGGACATGAAATCGCGCCTCGCCGATTCGATCGAGACCTCGCTCGGCCTTGCCGACGGGCTGGCGGTCGCCGAATTCGCGGACCTGCCCCTGCCGAACGAACGGCTGGCCAGCGCCGGCGCGAACCGGAACAAGAACGAGACCCACGAGCGGCTGCTGTTTTCGGAAAAGTTCGCCTGCCCGGTCTCCGGCTTCACGATCCCGGAGATCGAGCCGCGCCTGTTCTCCTTCAACAATCCGTTCGGGGCATGCCCCAAATGCGACGGTCTCGGCTCGCAGCAGGCGGTGGACCCAAAGCTCGTGGTGCCGAACGAAAACGTCACGCTGAAAAGCGGGGCGATCGCCCCGTGGGCGAAGTCCACGTCGCCCTATTACGGCCAGACGCTGGACGGCCTCGGCCAGCATTACGGCTTCAAGCAGACCGACAGGTGGTCGGACCTGTCGGACACGGCGCGGGACGCGATCCTCAACGGCACCGGCAAGAACAAGATCGAGTTCCGCTTCAAGGACGGGCTGCGCGCTTATTCCACCACGAAGACCTTCGAAGGCGTCGTCACCAATCTGGCGCGGCGCTGGCGCGAAACCGATTCGACCTTCATGCGCGAGGAGATCGAGCGCTTCATGTCGGCCACCCCCTGCCCGGCCTGCAACGGCCACCGGCTGAAGCCCGAGGCGCTGGCGGTCAAGATTTCCGGCCGGCATATCGCCGAGGTCAGCGAACTGTCGATCCGCAACGCCGCCGACTGGTTCGAGAACCTTCCCGCCCATCTCAACGAGAAGCAGAACGAGATCGCGGTGCGCATCCTCAAGGAAATCCGCGACCGGCTGCGCTTTCTCAACGATGTCGGGCTCGACTATCTGACGCTGTCGCGCTCGTCGGGCACCCTGTCGGGCGGCGAGAGCCAGCGCATCCGGCTCGCCTCGCAGATCGGCTCCGGGCTGACCGGCGTTCTCTATGTCCTGGACGAGCCGTCCATCGGCCTGCACCAGCGCGACAACGAGCGCCTGCTCGTCACGCTCAAGCATCTGCGCGACATCGGCAATACGGTGATCGTCGTCGAGCATGACGAGGATGCGATCCGCGAGGCCGACCATGTCGTGGACATCGGACCGGCGGCCGGCGTGCACGGAGGCCACGTCATCGCCTCGGGCACGCCCGAGGAGGTGATGGGCAATCCGGATTCGCTCACCGGGCGCTACCTTTCCGGCGATCTCGGCGTGCCGGTGCCGCAGACGCGCCGCAAGGCCAGGAAGGGCAAGGCGGTCAAGGTCGTCGGCGCGCGTGGCAACAATCTGAAGAACCTGTCCGCCGAGATCCCGGTCGGCCTGTTTTCCTGCGTCACCGGCGTGTCCGGCGGCGGCAAGTCCACCTTCCTGATCGAGACCCTGTTCAAGGCCGCCTCGCGCCGCATCGCCAACGGCCGCGACGTGCCGGCCGAGCACGACCGGATCGAGGGGCTCGAACATCTCGACAAGGTCATCGATATCGACCAGTCGCCGATCGGGCGCACGCCGCGCTCGAACCCGGCCACCTATACCGGCGCGTTCACGCCCATCCGCGACTGGTTCTCGGGCCTGCCGGAATCCAAGGCGCGCGGCTACCAGCCCGGCCGCTTCTCGTTCAACGTGAAGGGCGGGCGCTGCGAGGCCTGCCAGGGCGACGGCGTCATCAAGATCGAAATGCACTTCCTGCCGGACGTCTACGTGACCTGCGACGTGTGCCACGGCAAGCGCTACAATCGCGAGACCCTGGAAGTCACCTACAAGGAGCGCTCGATCGCCGACGTGCTCGACATGACGGTCGAAGAAGGCGTCGACTTCTTCGCCGCCGTCCCGGCCGTGCGCGACAAGCTCGTTGCGCTGAAGGAGGTGGGGCTCGGCTATATCAAGGTCGGACAGCAGGCGACGACCCTGTCCGGTGGCGAGGCGCAGCGTGTGAAGCTTGCCAAGGAGCTGTCGCGCAAGGCGACCGGCCGCACGCTCTACATTCTCGACGAGCCGACCACCGGCCTTCACTTCCACGATGTCGCAAAGCTTCTCGAAGTGCTGCACGACCTCGTCGATAAGGGCAACACCGTGGTGGTGATCGAGCACAATCTGGAGGTCATCAAGACCGCCGACTGGGTCGTCGACATCGGCCCCGAAGGCGGCGACGGCGGCGGCGAACTCGTCGCCACCGGCACCCCGGAAGATATCTGCAAGGAAAAGCGCTCCTATACGGGCAAGTTCCTGAAGGAGCTACTGGAGCGGCGGCCGATGAAGAAGGTGACGAAGGTGGCGGCGGAGTAGCTGTTACCAGAGGGTATCGGCGCCGAGCGAGGCAATTTTGGCATCGACGGTAATCACGGGAATTGCGAGATCCATCGCCTGCACCGCGATGATCCGATCGAACGGATCGCGATGATCGGACAGGATCTGACCGGCGCGGAGCCCCTGCGCGGCCGTGAGTTTGGCGACCTGAAATTTCTGCGAATGGACGACTTCTTCGAAATTCTCGATGAGGGGCGTGGCTTCCGGCAGCTTTCCGAGCCGATGCTTGTTGGCTATTTCAAATGCAGAGATCGCGCTGACAAATATCTCGTTCGCGTCATCCCGGAGCAACGCTTCTGCGCGATTGGAGAGGTTCGGGGACGCAAGAACCCACCAGAGCAGGACATGCGTATCGATCAAGGCCCTCATTTGAGCGGGTCAGTCTCGTGCCCGTTTTCCCAATCGCGCAAATCCTCCTCCGACATCGGCTCCAGACAGAGATCCTTCGGCACATCCTTCAACAGATGGGCCAATGCACCGGGAACACGCTGTCCTGTCGCAGCACGTGGGATCGGATCAAGGCGAACCACCGGCAGATTGCGCCGTGCAATCCATATCTCTTCACCGCCTTCGGCGCGCGCCAAGAGGTCGGGAAGTTCGCTCTTCGCTTTGTCCATGTCCACGATCGTTGCCATGGAAAAAAGCTAGACAGGTTCGACCCCGGTTTCAAGCAGGATCATCCGGCAAAGTCGCCGGCTCTCATGGTTTCGGCAACAACCGCCGAACCGCACTCAACCCCACGCCTTTCTCCTCGAACCGCTCCACCGCATCGGCCAGCGGCTCGATCGCCGTCAGCATGTGGAAGGCGTTGGCGTGCAGCAGGCGCTGGCCGTCGAGCATGATGCCGACATGGCCGGGCCAGAAGATCAGATCGCCGCGCTTCAGCGCCTCGATGCCTGCGATGCGGGTGCCGAGCTCGCGGGCCTGGTCGCCGGAATCGCGAGGGGCGTCGATGCCCGCCATGTGACAGGCCAGCTGCACGAGCCCCGAGCAGTCGATCCCGAGCGCGCTCTTGCCGCCCCACAGATAGGGCGTTTCCAGGAACCGTTCCGCGACGGCCACGAAATCGGTCTCCACCGCGCCGAGCGGTCTGGCGTGCTGCTGCACGATCGCGCCGCCGCCGTCGATGAGATGATAGCGCGCATTTCTGTCTTCCGCCTCCCCGACGACGGTGACGAGCGCGCCCATCGGCAGATCGGCGACCGGGGGCCGTTTGATGTCGGGTTCGGGGAACAGAAGCGTGCGCGGTACCGAAATCCGGTGCGTCGGGATATCGTCCGCCCCGCCACCCCCGGCCGGATTGAGAGCGGCGAACGGCGTGTAGCCGACATAGCCGTCGTCGTCGAGCTGGACCCAGGCCCAGGCCTCGCCGTCCACTTCGGTCTCGTCGAAGACCACGAGCCGCTCGCCGAACAGGGCTTCGGTATCGAGCGCCGAGCCGTGGCCGGGCTCGCGGTGGAGCGGCGCGATCGGCACCGAGACGAGGCCGGGCTGGCCTTCGATGAAGCGCTCGGCGGACACGCGGCCCTTGAGGGTGAGGTCGGCGAGATCGGCGCGATAGGCGTTGAGGCGTGGGTTGAGCTTTTCGGTCATGTCAAAATGCTTGTCTTTTGGTGCGGATCATTGGGCGGGATGGCGCCGCGACAGAACGTCGAACAGGGAGCGGATGGCATAGGCTTCGCCGCCGACCGGGCCGATGGCGGAGGCTTTCGGGCGCCAGCCATACAGATCGAAGTGAGCCCACTCCGCGGCCTTCTCGACGAAACCCTCGAGGAACAGCGCCGCGGTGATGGCGCCCGCGAAGCCGCCGGAGCTGACATTGTTGGTGTCGGCGACCTTGGACGCGAGATCGCCTTCGTAGGGCCGGTAGAGCGGCAGGCGCCAGGACGGATCAGCAAGGCGCGTGCCGGCCTCCGCCACCTCCTCCGCCAACCTTGGACTTTCGGTGAACCAGGCGGGAAGATCGGGACCGAGCGCCACGCGCGCCGCACCGGTAAGCGTCGCCATGTCGATCATCGTCTGCGGCGCCTCCTCGTCGCCATAGGCCAGCGCGTCGGCGAGAACGAGGCGGCCTTCCGCGTCGGTGTTGCCGATCTCGACCGACTTGCCCTTGCGGCTCGTCAGGACGTCGCTCGGCCGGAAGGCGTTCGCCGAAATCGAGTTCTCCACGGCGGGAATGAGGACGCGCAGCCGCATGTCGAGCTTTGCCGCCATGATCATCGAAGCCAGGCCGAGAACATTGGCCGCGCCGCCCATGTCCTTCTTCATGAGCAGCATGTTGGACGAGGGCTTGATGTCGAGGCCGCCCGTGTCGAAGCAGACGCCCTTGCCGACCAGCGTCACCTTCGGCGCATCCCCGCGGCCCCACACGAAATCCAGAAGGCGCGGCGCCGAAACGCTCGCCCGCCCGACCGCGTGGATCATCGGAAAGTTGCGCTCGATCAGCGCGTCGCCGACGATGGAATCGACGGAACCGCCGTGGCGGACGGCGAGATCGCGCGTTGCTCGTTCGAGTTCGGCCGGGCCCATGTCGTTGACCGGCGTGTTGATCAGATCGCGCGCGAGGCAGACGCCGTCCGCGATCGTACCGGCCCGCCCGATCGCGGCGGCATCGCCGAGATGGACGCGCACGGCGTTGCCGCCGGCCGAACCGTCGCGCGACGAGCCCGTCTTGTAGCGATCGAAGGCATAGGCGCCGAGCCTCAGGGCAAGTCCGGCGAGATCGGGGTCGAGATCGCTCTGTTCGTCGAGATGCCAGTCGCCGTCCGGCAGTTTTGCGGCAAGTGTCCCGAGGCGCAGGGCGGTGCGGGCCCTGTCGCTCGGATCGCGCGCCTCCGGCTTGCCGAGGCCGAAGAGCACCTCGCCGATTCCCTCGCCGCCCGGCACGAGACAGACCTCGCCCGTCGCTCCGTCGAAGCGAGAGAGTTCGGCCCATCGCCGGGCATCCTCGCGCAACCCGTCGCGCTCGCCCGGGCGAACGAGAACGATCGGTCGCGAGGCGGCGGCACGTTTGGCGACGAGGGAAATGGACATCTGAACTCCCGCGGAAAGGCCGGCCTATTAACCGACCATTAGGGTTAACGAATTATTCTTCGAGGCAACACCGGACAAGCTCGGCTGATCCAGACCCGCCCCTTTTCGCCGAACCAGAACGAGAGCGCGACGCATGCCCAACATTAGTCCGAAAGCAGCTTCGAAAAAGGCCCTTCTGTTGTTTGGCGCGATGACCGTCCTCGTGGTGTCGGGCTGCGCGAACAAGGTGAGCCACGAAACGACGGGCTCGATCGCCCGCCCCGCAGGCCTCGAGGCTCAGCCGGCACCGGCCAGGGCACCGGCCTCCACCGTGGCGCAGATGTCGTCCGGGGAACTGCGGACGGCGGTCGATGCCTACGGCCAGCGCTACGAGACGGACCCGAAGAACAAGCAGATCGGCCTCGGCTATTCCGCGGCGCTGCAGATGGCTGGCCGCAACGAGCAGTCCCTCGCCGTGATGCAGCAGGTCGCGATCTCCCATCCCAAGGATCGGGACGTCCTGTCCGCCTACGGCAAGGCGCTGGCGGCGGCCGGCGACCTGCCGAAAGCGCTGGAGACGATCCGCCGCGCCCAGACCCCCGACTATCCCGACTGGCGGCTCTATTCCGCGGAAGGCGCCATTCTCGACCAGCTCGGACGGCCGGACGAAGCCCGCGCCCTCTTCCAGAAGGCGCTGGTCCTGAAGCCGAACGAGGCGACGGTCCTGTCCAATCTCGGCCTCTCCTACCTTCTGGCCGACGATCTTCCCCAGGCCGAGCATTACCTGACGGCGGCGCTGCGTCAGCCCGACGGCGATGCGCGCATCCGCCAGAACCTGGCGCTCGCGATCGGCCTTCAGGGGCGGTTCGAGGAAGCCGAAAAGGTTGCCGCCGGGACGCTGTCGCCGGACGAAGCCAAGGCCAACGTCGCCTTCCTGCGCGAAATGCTGTCCCAGACCAACACATGGTCGAAGCTGAAGCAGGAAGGCCAGGAAGGCTGACCGGCCGCGGCGTCCGGCCTGCGCCTGCAAGCACCGTGATGCACGAAAGAAACGTCGCTTGCCGGGACACCACGGATTGACAAGCCGCGTTCGGTTTTCCACTTCACACCGCATGCGTATCGCCGAAGCCGACATCCTCATCGTTCCGGGCTACAAGGGCTCGCCGGACGATCACTGGCAGACGAGATGGGAGCGAAAGCTCTCGACGGCGCGGCGCGTCCGTCAGGCCGAATGGACCAAGCCGGTCCGGGAAGACTGGTCGGCGGAAATCGCGGCCGCGGTCAACCAGGCGACGAAGCCCGTGATTCTGGTCGCCCATTCTCTCGGCGTCGCCGCCGCCGTCCTGGCGATCCCGGCCTTCGAACGGACCGTGGCCGGCGCGTTCTTCGTGGCGCCGCCCGACGTCGAGAACCCGGCCATCCGTCCGCGCCACCTGATGACTTTCGGGCCCTATCCGCGCGATCCCCTGCCCTTCCCCTCGGTCGTCGTCGCCAGCCGCAACGACGATTTCTCCTCGTTCGAGAAAGCCGAGGACGTGGCGGGCGCCTGGGGCTCGCTCTTCATCGATGCGGGCGATGTCGGCCACATCAATGCCGAATCCGGACACGGCCCCTGGCCCGAAGGCCTGCTCACCTTCGGCAAGTTCATGAGCGGCCTGTCCGCCTTCTGACCTTCCGGCGTCCTCAGCTGCCCGCCCCGTCGAAAGACGTCGCGTCCGGAATGCGGCGCCTCCATCTCATGGCGCTTCCGCCGACGGTCTTGGAGCATCGGCCCGAAAAGCGCTGTTCGGAAAGCCCGATGCGTGAAACCGAAGAGAGGGCTAGCCTGTCGTGCGCCTGACCGGACGCACGACAGGCTAGCGCCGCAAGTCCGCGGCGAACCGCTTTGCGCCTTCCGCGATGATCGTCACGTCGAGGCCGGCGCACACGCAACTGAACCCCATATCGGCAAAACGGCGCGCATAGGCGGGGGTGGGCGCGTAGCACGCCGCGATCCTGCCGTTCTTACGGCAGGCCTCGGCGATCCGCTGCATCGCCGCTTCGAGCCGCGGCCCGTCGAGATCGACCCTCGCATCGTCGGACAGGGCGATGGAGAGATCAGCCGGCCCGACGAACAGCCCGTCGAGGCCTTCGATCCCGGCAATCTCGTCGAGCGCGTCCATCGCCCGGCCGGTCTCGATCATGCCGAAGGCGAAGGTCTCGGCGTTCGCGGCGGCGACATAGGCCGGCGTATCGCCGCCCCTGGCGAGCGGCGCGGCGCGGATCGGACCATAGGAGCGCAGGCCGAGCGGGGGATATTTCGCGTGCTTGACGAAGGCGCGCGCCTCGTCCGCCGTCTCGATCATCGGCATGATGATGCCGCTCGCCCCCATGTCGAGCGCCCAGGAGACGTGATCGTAAGCACCGACGGGCACGCGCACCAAGGCGGGCTTGGCGAAGGCGTAGGCGCGGGTGATGCCGTCGCGCACGTCGCCCTTGTCGAGCATGCCGTGCTGCATGTCGAAGGTCACGAGGTCGAACCCCGCGCTGAGGAACGCTTCCTGGGTAAACGGGTCGGGCGAGGACAGCCAGGCCGAGATGGCCGGGCCGGCACCGTTGCGCAGGATATCGAGCGCGCCCGCCATCCGGCTCATTCCGCCATCACCTCGCGCTCGGCCTGTTGCAGGAGTTCGACGAGCTTGGCGCGAATGTCGGCATCGGACAGGTCGGACCCGGCCTTGGCGAGGTCGTCCCGCAGGTGCTCGAACACGTCGTCGTCGCCGGGCTTTTCGAAATCGACCCGGACGATCTCCTGGGCATAGGCGTTCGCGTCGGCGCCGGTCTTGCCGATGATCCCGGCGGCCCACAGGCCTGCAAGCTTGTTGCGGCGGGCCCGGATGCGGAACTTCAGTTCCTGATCGTGGATGAAGCGATTTTCGAAATCGCGTTCGCGGTCGGCCATCGTCATGGTTGGTTTCCTCCATCGGACCCGTCGGGCAGCAGCGAAGGCACGCTCGGCGGCATTTCGTGTCGTACGTGTCCAGTTTCACACATCGCGGCGGGCGCCGCCATTCGTGATCGCGATCCGCTCGCCCTTTTGACCGAAAGAACGGGGGATAAGCTCGGCTCCTCGGCCTTTCCGCCGGCCTTTGCCCCTTGTGCCGCTTGACCTTTAACCCGGCGATACCGACTTTCGATACGCACATCGAAACATGGGCCGGCAGCGTGCCGATTGTGATGGAACGCGCCTTGGTCTATTCACGAAGCTGAAACGAGCCTTGAGACCGATCCCCGGCTCGTGTTTCGCCAAGGCCAGGAACAGAGTTTAATATGACACGTCGTCGCCGCATCTACGAAGGCAAAGGCAAGATCCTCTATGAGGGGCCCGAGCCCGGCACGCTCGTCCAGTTCTTCAAGGACGACGCGACCGCCTTCAACAAGAAGAAGCACGAGATCGTCGATGGCAAGGGCGTCCTCAACAACCGGATCTCCGAATATATCTTCGGCCATCTGAACAAGATGGGCATTCCGACTCACTTCATTAAGCGGCTCAACATGCGTGAGCAGCTCATCAAGGAAGTCGAGATCATTCCGCTCGAGGTGGTGGTGCGCAACATCGCCGCCGGCTCGCTCGCAAAGCGCCTCGGCATCGAGGAAGGCACGGTGCTGCCCCGCTCGATCATCGAATTCTACTACAAGGCCGACGCGCTCGACGATCCGATGGTGTCGGAAGAGCACATCACGGCGTTCGGCTGGGCGAGCCCTCAGGAAATCGACGACATCATGGCGCTCGCCATCCGCGTCAACGACTTCCTGTCCGGCCTCTTTCTCGGCGTCGGCATCCAGCTCATCGACTTCAAGATCGAGACCGGGCGCCTGTTCGAGGGCGACATGATGCGGATCGTCGTCGCCGACGAGATCAGCCCCGATTCCTGCCGTCTGTGGGACATCAACACCCAGGAAAAGATGGACAAGGACCGGTTCCGCCGGGACATGGGCGGCCTCGTGGAGGCCTATCAGGAGGTTGCACGCCGGCTCGGCATCATGAATGAAAACGAGCCGCCGCGCCCCTCGGGGCCGGTGTTGGTCAAGTAAGACGGAAAAAACCCGTCAAGCAGCCGGCACCGGCATTGAGACTCATCCATTCGAAAGACAGGCAGATACAGTGATCAAGGCGCGCATCGTCGTTACGCTGAAGAACGGCGTTCTGGACCCGCAAGGAAAAGCCATCGAAGGCGCGCTCGGCCATCTCGGCTTCGACGGCGTCGGACAGGTCCGTCAGGGCAAGGTGTTCGACGTCAAGCTCGAAGGTGACGACAGGGCGGCGGCCGAACGGCAGCTCGCCGAGATGTGCGACAAGCTTCTGGCCAATACGGTGATTGAGGATTACGATATAATCCTCGATTAACGGTAGCAGGGAGTTGCAGCGATGGCCGAGGTCACGAACGACCTGATCTTCGAAGTGCTGAAACAGATTCAGGCTGATATCTCCGAATTAAAATTCGGGCAGCAAGGCATTCGCCAAGAGTTGAATGCGCTCCGTGGGCACTTTGTTTCCATGCAGGGCGATATTCATAATATCTATCTGAAGCTTGATCGCCATGACGAGCGCATGGACCGCATCGAGCGTCGGCTGAACCTTCGAGAGCTCGCCGAGCCGCCAACATCCTACGAGCCGCATTCATGAACACCACCGTCGTTCTTCTCCCCGGCCTCAATCGCGATCGCGACATGATCGCGGCGCTGAAGACCATTACCGGCAAGATGCCGGCGACCGTCTGGCAGACCGAAACCGCGCTTCCGAAATCCGATCTCATTGTGATCCCGGGCGGATTTTCGTTCGGCGACTATCTGCGGGCCGGCGCGATCGGGGCTCGCTCCCCGGTCATGCGGGCTGTGGCGGATGCGGCGGCAAAGGGCGTTCCGGTTCTCGGCGTGTGCAACGGGTTCCAGATCCTGTGCGAGGCGGGGCTTCTGCCGGGCGCGCTGATGCGCAACACGACGCTGCGCTTCGTCTGCCGCGAGGTGCGGCTCGAAGTCACCAATGCGGCCACGCGCTTCACCGGCGGCTACACGCAGGGCCAGATCATCCGCTGCCCGGTCGCCCACCATGACGGCAATTATTTCGCCGACGATGCGACGCTGAAGACCCTTCAGGACGGCGACCAGATCGTGTTCCGCTATGCCGAGGGCACCAATCCGAACGGCGCGCTGCGCGATATAGCCGGGATCGTCAACGGGGCCGGAAACGTGCTCGGCATGATGCCCCACCCGGAAAACCTGATCGAGCCCGAGCATGGCGGCACCGATGGCCGCGCCATCTTCGAGGGCGCGTTGGGCATGACCATGCGGCAAGCTGCATGAAAATGCGGCTATCTGGCCAGGGCGCACGCGCTGCCGCCGCACTCTCCGCTCTTCTGATTGTGTCGTCCTGCGCATCGAAGCCCGAGCCCGATAAGCCGGGTCCTGCCCCCGCGGAAGCAGGCCTTGATCTGATGGAGCGCCTGACGCTCAACGCCGATCGCTGCTGGTTCAAATCCGGCGATCCGGCCTTCGATTCCTACAGCCTCGCACCGGAGCTTTCCTCCTTCTCCGGCAAGCCGCGCTTTCTTCTGGTGCCGACCGGCCAGCCCGAGGCACGGCCGCTTCTCGTGGCCGAAGGCACCGCCGGGACCGGAAACGTTTCCGTCTACGGCCCGCTTCTGAGCGAAGAGATCGGCCAGCGCGCCGAGAGCGACATCGCCCGCTGGCAATCGGGCAGCGACGATTGCGTGAGCTGATTTGAATTCAGCAGGGGCTCGGTAGAGGGCGTTATTCCAGTTTTCGCGGCGGGATAGCTTCGCTGGCAACATGTCCCGTGCTGGCTTGAGTGGCTCCTCGGGCCGCGTCCCGAGGATCCGGAATGTCTGAGGACCCGCCGAAAACTCGACGGCCATTCCTGCGACATTCGATGGCTCGCCCGAATTCCGGAGCTCCCCTGCACCGCTGCGCCCTTCGCACCAAACCCAACGCCGCGCACGAAAACGCCCGGCCCTCGTTCGAGAACCGGGCGCACAATCCGACACCTCAGACTGCTCAGTCGAGCTGCTCGATCCGCAGCATCTGGGCTTCGCCGGCCAGATGACCGTCTTCCGAAATCGAGAGAAGCGCCGCGCGCACCGCGCTCTCGGTCGTCTCGTGCGTCACGAGGATGACGGTGGCGATCGCCTTGTCGCCATGGCCGGAACTGCGGCGCTGGACGATCGATTCGAGCGAAATCTCGTTCTGCGCCATGCGCGTCGCGATCGCCGCGATGGCGCCGACCCGGTCGTGTACCGAAAGCCGAATGTAGTAGCCGCCCTCATGCGCCCGCATCCGGGCGCGGGTGTAGGGCTTCAGCTTGTCGACCGGAATGCCGAGCGTCGGAAGGACGACGCCGGTGGCAAGGTCCATGATGTCGGACAGGACCGCCGAGGCGGTCGCATCGCCGCCCGCGCCGGGGCCGGCCAGCATGATGGAGCCGAGAAGGTCGGTATCGACGGCGACCGCATTGGTGACGCCGGAGACCTGCGCCATGGCGGCGGCGGCCGGAATGAGTGCGGGATGCACGCGCTGCTCGATGCCGGTATCGGTCAGCTGGGCGACCGCCAGAAGCTTGATCGTGTAGCCGAGATCCTTGGCCGCCGCGATGTCTTCGGAGGTCACGCGCTCAATGCCCTCGATATAGATCGAGCCGGAATCGATCTCGGTGCCGAAGGCGAGCGACGTCAGGATGGCGAGCTTGTGGGCGGCATCGAAGCCGCCAATGTCGAACGTCGGATCGGCTTCCGCGTAGCCGAGATCCTGCGCGTCCTTGAGGCACACGTCGAAGCTCAGCCCCTCGCGCTCCATGCGCGTCAGCATGTAGTTGCAGGTGCCGTTGAGAATGCCGTAGACGCGCGTGACGTCGTTGCCGGACAGGCTTTCGCGCATGGTCTTGATGATCGGGATGCCGCCCGCGACGGCCGCCTCGTAGAGAACTTCCGTGCCGTTGGCGGCTGCCAGCCGGGCAAGGTCCACCCCGTGATGGGCCAGAAGCGCCTTGTTGGCCGTCACCACGGGAATGCCGCGCTTCAACGCCGCCGTCACGCATTCGAGCGCCGGACCATCGGCGCCGCCGATCAGTTCGACGAAGCCGTCAATGTCGGCCTGGGCGGCGAGCGTCACCGGATCGTCGTGCCATTCCATGGCGCCCGCATCGAAACCGCGATCCTTGGCCCGGTCGCGGGCCGATACCGCCACGACCTCGATCGGACGTCCGGCCCGGTGAAGGATGGAGCCGGCTTTGGTCTGGAGGAGACGGGCAAGGCTTGCGCCAACGGTTCCAAGACCGGCAATTCCGATCCGCAAAGGTTTCGTCATCAATCTTCAGTCGCAGTTCTTGAGCTTTCGGGGCACCGCGCTCGCTCCGTGGCAGCGCGCCCTGGGCCGGGTTTCGGTAAGTGGCGCGCGGGACGCAAGCACGGGACGGGCGCAAGACCGGATCGCTCCGGTCTTGCGCCCTGCCTGTCAGGCGCGGGCGCGCATCGGAAGGACCTTTTGCCCCTCTTCCTCGCCGCTTGCAAGGAATCGCTTGATGTTGCGCGCCGCCTGGCGGATGCGATGCTCGTTTTCCACGAGCGCGATCCGCACGTGATCGTCGCCATATTCGCCGAAGCCAACGCCGGGCGCGACCGCGACGTCGGCATGTTCGACCAGCAGCTTGGAAAATTCCAGCGACCCCATCTTCCTGTAGGCTTCCGGCAGCGGAACCCAGGCGAACATGGTCGAGGAGGGAGCCGGCACGGTCCAGCCGGCGCGACCGAACGCGTCGACCAGAACGTCGCGGCGCTTCTTGTACACCTGCCGGATCTCGGCGACGGCGGCATCACCCTGGTTGATCGCGGTCGCGGCCGCCACCTGGACCGGGGTGAACGCGCCATAGTCGAGATAGGACTTGACCCGGCCGAGGGCGGCGCACAGGCGCTCGTTGCCGACCGCGAACCCGATGCGCCAGCCGGGCATCGAATAGCTCTTCGACATGGAGGTGAACTCGACGGCCACGTCCATCGCGCCCTGCACCTCGAGGATCGAGGGCGGCGGGACGTCGTCGAAATAGATCTCCGAATAGGCGAGATCGGAAATCACGATGATCTCGTGCTTCTTGGCGAAATTGACGACGTCCTTGTAGAAGTCGCGGGTCGCCGTATAGGCGGTCGGATTGCCGGGAAAGTTCAGGACGACGGCGATCGGCTTGGGGATCGAGTGGACGACGGCCCGCTCCATGGCGCGCAGGAAGTCTTCGTCGGGCCTGGCCGGCAGCGCGCGGATGGTGCCGCCGGACATGATGAAGCCGAAGGCGTGGATCGGGTAGGTCGGGTTCGGGCAGAGGATGACGTCGCCCGGCGCGGTGATGGCCTGCGCCATGTTGGCGAAGCCTTCCTTCGAGCCGAGCGTCGCGACGATCTGCCGGTTGGGATCGAGCCTGACGCCGAACCGTCGCTCGTAGAAGGCGGCCTGCGCCTTGCGCAGACCGTTGATGCCCCGGGAGGCCGAATAACGATGGGCGCGCGGATCGCGCGCCACCTCGCACAGCTTGTCGACGATGAAGGACGGCGTCGGCAGGTCCGGATTGCCCATGCCGAGATCGATGATGTCGGCGCCCTTGGCACGGGCGGCGGCCTTCAGCCGGTTGACCTCCTCGAACACGTAGGGCGGCAGCCGGCGGATCTTGTAATAGTCTTCCATATGTCTTTATCCATGCGGCACGTCAGGCCGCGGTCGAGAAAATCGATTGGATCGGAAGCGGAATCAGTTGGTCGGCTGTTCGGTGGCTTCGATCTGGCGCAGGACGTCTTCCGGTCGTGGCCCGCGCTTCGCCGTCCCGGAAGCCGCGGGCTGGGTGGCCGACGCCGCTCGCCCGGCCTCGGCCAGGCGGCGACGCGCTTCCATCGAAGCGGCGATATTGGCTTCGTATCCGGCATTCCGGGGCGCGGCGGCGCGTGTTCGCGCGATGCTGGTGAACTCACCCTGCGCCTTATCGACCGCGGCGTCGGTCAGCTGCGGAGCGGCGGTGCCCGGATAGGCACCCAAAAGGGGATAGCCGTCCTCGTCGAGGCGCTGGCGCGATTGAACCGCCTCCGCCTGGCTCAGGCGCAACGCCCCGATGGACGTGTTGTCCTCGTCGGGAAACAGCGACTGGCAAGCCGTCAACGCGAACGATCCCGCGAGAATGCCGAGGAGACGGAAGCCAAAAGTGAAAGACATGACGAAGAACCTGTTTGAAATCGCCGTTCGTGTCATACTGTATAAGAGACAAAAAACAAAACCGCGACCTCCATGCACGACAGCCTGGCGAAAGAACCGGAAATCAAGAGGTTGCCCTGAAATCCGCAAACCCGTCGGGCGCGGATTGGAACGAGGGAGGAAACAGCGATGTCCAAGCGGGATACCGAAACGAAACCCACCGGGAAACCGGCTCCCCTCCCGAACGAATTCGCGGTCAAGGATCCCGAGCAGTTCGCCATGAACATGGCCCGCACCTTCGAGCAGATGGGCAAGGCGTCGAGCGCCTGGCTCGAGCCGCGCGAGAAGGGCGATGTCGTCGATACGGGGCCGGTCTCGATGGCCGACATCGTCGAGACCCTGTCCAAGGTCGGCGAGTATTGGATGACCGATCCGACGCGCGCGATCCAGGCGCAGACCCGCCTCTTCGCCGGCTACATGACCGTCTGGAACAATTCGATCCAGCGGCTTGCCGGTGAGCACGAGGCGGTCGAACCGGCCGCGCTCGCCAAGGGCGACAAGCGCTTCGCGGACGAGGACTGGAGCCGGAACTACTTCTTCGATTTCCTGAAGCAGGCCTATCTCATGACCTCGCGCTGGGCCGACGAACTCGTCGAGGGCGCCGACGGTCTCGACGAGCACACCAAGCGCAAGGCCGTCTTCTACATGAAGCAGGTCTCGAACGCGCTGTCGCCGTCGAACTTCGTCATGACGAACCCGGAACTCTACCGGGAGACGATCCAGTCGAACGGGCAGAACCTCGTCAAGGGCATGAAGATGTTCGCCGAAGACATGGCGGCCGGCAAGGGCAATCTGCGCGTGCGCCAGGCCGATTACACGGCCTTCAAGATCGGCAAGGACATCGCCCTGGCCGAGGGCAAGGTGATCGCGCAGAACGAGATCTGCCAGATCATCCAATATGCGCCGAAGACCGAAAAGGTCTTCAAGCGGCCGATCCTCATCACGCCGCCCTGGATCAACAAGTTCTACATTCTCGATCTGAAGCCCGAGAAGAGCTACGTGTCCTGGCTCGTCGAACAAGGACACACCGTGTTCCTGATCTCGTGGGTGAACCCGGACGAGCGCCACGCCGAGAAGTCCTGGCAGGATTATATCGAACAGGGCATCCGGTTCGGGCTCGACACAGCCGAGACGTCGACGGGCGAGAAGGAGTTCAATCTCGTCGGCTACTGCGTCGGCGGCACGCTTCTGTCCGCGGGCCTTGCCTATCTGAAGGCCCAGGGCGACGAGCGGGCGAAGACCGCGACGCTGTTCGCCACCCAGGTCGATTTCAAGTATGGCGGCGACCTCCTGGTCTTCGTCGACGAAGAGCAGCTGAAGACGCTCGAAATGTCGATGGCGGCGAAGGGCTATCTCGAAGGCTCGCAGATGGCGCAGGCCTTCAACATGCTGCGCTCCTCCGACCTGATCTGGCCCTACTTCGTGAACAACTATCTGAAGGGCAAGGAGCCGATGGCCTTCGATCTCCTGTTCTGGAACGCCGACGCGACCCGGATGCCGAAGGCGAACCATCTGTTCTATCTGCGCAACTGCTATCTCGAGAACAATCTCTCCGGCGGTCGGATGATCGTCGGCGACACGCGGATCGACCTGTCCACCGTGGACATTCCGATCTACAACCTCGCCACGCGGGAAGACCATATCGCGCCCGCCAAGAGCGTCTATCGTGGCTCGAAGTTCTTCGGCGGCAAGGTCAGCTACGTGCTGTCCGGGTCCGGCCACATCGCCGGCGTCGTCAACCATCCCGCCAAAAACAAGTACCAGTACTGGACCGGCGCCGAGCCGGCCAAGGACGGCACGTTCGACGAATGGCTCGAGAAGGCGGAGGAGCACGCGGGCTCCTGGTGGCCGCACTGGTCGAACTGGATCGCCGGCCACAATGGCGAGGCGATGGTGAAGGCGAGGAAGCCCGGCGGCGGCAAGCTGAAGCCGATCGAGGACGCGCCGGGCAGCTACGTCAAGGTCCAGACCTGACATCGCTCGGCGTCTCTCGGTCGGGCCTCGAACGCTTGTGACCGGTTCGAGGCTTCTGCATCGCCGCGTCGTGCGCGCCGGCCGCGAACGCCCGACGCGCGCCATCAGGAAGTTGGCTGGAATATCGTGCGTCCGGACGGGCGCAGGGCGCTTCTAGTCAGCGGCCGCGTTGACGTCGCCGAGCAGCCCGGCCTCGATCGCGATATGGGTCAGGAGCGCGTCGGTCGGCGCGTCGAGCTTGGCCCGGATGCGGTAATGGTTGTTCTGCACCGTCTTCAGGCTGAGCGACAACCCGTCGGCGATCGCCTCGTCCGTCATGCCGAGCGCGATCATGCGCAGGATTTCCGTCTCGCGCGCGCTCAGATCGTCGAGCGGCCGGGCGCGTCCTTCAAGATGAACGTCGGCGAGCGCCCGTGAGATGTCGGAGCTCATCGCGCGCCGCCCGCCGAGCGCCGTCTCGATCGCCGAAAGAAGCTCGGTCGGATCGCTGCTCTTGGTGACGTAGCCGATCGCCCCCGCCTCGAAGGCCTTCACCGCATAGGCGGCGGTCTGATGCATGGTGAAGACGAGAATGCGCGCCGTCCCGTCCCACTGGCGGATGTGTCGCAACGCCTCCAGCCCGCCGGGCCCCGGCAGGGACAGGTCCATCAGGACGAGATCCGGCGCATGCGCGCGGTAGAGCCGATAGGCTTCCGAGGCCGTTTCGGCTTCGGCGACCACATGGTGCCGGGTGCGGCTTTCTATCAGCCGCCGATAGCCCTCGCGCACGATCGGGTGATCGTCGACGAGGAGGATCGATCTTTCGCTCATCGGGACAGACCGGCGAGAGGCGCCGGGTCGGGAATGCCGGCGACGACCCGCGCGCCGCACCCCCCGCCCTCGAGCGTCAGCCAGCCGCCGAGGGCCGACACCCGTTCCCGCATGCCGATGAGGCCCGACCCCTCGCCCGAAGCGTTCCGGCTGCCGGCCGCAAAGCCGACGCCGTCGTCGACGATGCGAACCTCGATGCCCGCATCCTTCGCCTCCACGGCACGCTCGACCGTCACGACGACATTGCTGGCACGGGCGTGCCGGGCGACGTTCGTCAACCCCTCCTGGACGATGCGATAGATGGCGATCGCGATATCGCGCGGCATTTCGTCGAGGCCGTCGTCCGCCTCCAGCCGGATCCGCGTCCGTCCCGAAAGGGTCGTATTCCAGTCCCGAACCAGCGCGGCGAGCGAGGATTTCAGCCCCATCTCTTCCAGATCCGGAGGCCGAAGCCTCGAAAACGCGTTGCGCAAGGTTTCCATCATGCGCCGCTGGATCCGGCTGATCGTCTCGGCGTCGCGAACGATCTCCGGCAAGGCGCCGGCGGCCTGGCCGGTGATCGAGGCGGCCAGGGCGCCGGTCGCGGTCAGGCATTGTCCGAACTCGTCATGGAGATCGCGCGCGAGATTGCGCCGCTCCTCCTCTTCCACCGCGAAGAGCCGCTTCATCAAAGCGCGGCGATCGTCGAGGGAGCGTTCCAGCCGCTCGGCCAGTTCGTCGGCCGCGCGCGCGATCTGGTCGAACTCGCGGGTGCCCGAGCGCGCAAGCCGCGTATCGAGCGCCCCGTCCTTCAGGGCTTCGAGCCCGGCGACGATCGAGGCGACGGGACGCAGGGCATGGGCGACCGCCATCGTCGACAGGAGCGCGATCGCAGCGGCGAGCCCCGACGCGAGCCCTGCGACGATCCGGGCCTGCTGCCAGAAGCGCGTCGCGGCAGCGACGGGATCGTAGAAGGTGCGCAGCCGGTAGCTCGGCGCGCCGAAGATCGGCACATCGCCTTCCACCGCATCGAAGGGACCGAGAACCCGGGCGATGCCTCGCCGAAACCAGTCCGGCGAGATCTGGCCGAAGCTGTTCCAGCCTGCGCAATACCGTTTGCCGCCCGCCGCAGCATCGTCGCGCGTGAACGTCACGCAGGTGCCCGGCGTCATGACGAGCACGATATCGATCGTTCCGGAGAGAAGGAGATTGTCGACGGGCGAGCCGTTGCCGCCGCGATGCATGCGTTCGAGCTGGTAGGAGACCCGCGCCTGCGTCGAGGCGATATCGTTCTCGATCGCGCGCGTCGTCTCGAGCGCGACGAAGCAGAGCGCGATTCCCAGCGCGAGGATCGCGACGAGGATCAGGCGAAGAGCGAGCTTGATCGTGAGGCTCATGCAGCGTCCGGTCCTTGATGGGACGATAGGCCGCCATCAGGATCGATCCGGCGGGCGCGCGCAAGTCGAAAGCACGATCGTCGGGCAATTTGCCCGGCGCAAAACAGGCAAGCCGGCATTTTACTTTGCCGTCCGGTGCGCGATAACACTGTGCAGCGCTGCGCGGGGAAACTGGGCACTTCCATCAAACGCGGCGCGCATGGGAGGTACCACCGTTGACGTCATCGCTTGCCGAACGCCACACGCCCGCCGCCAGCCGGCCTCATCAAAACCCGGCGATCCAGGAAGGCGCAAAGCCTGCGGCCCACCGTCTCGCAGGACTGCAGGCGGCGGTCGAACAGGGCCTCATCGGACGCTCCGATCTCGTCGAACGCCTGATGATCGCGCTTCTGTGCGGCGGCCATCTGCTGCTCGAAGGTCCCCCCGGGCTTGCCAAGACCCGCGCGGTGAAGCTTCTTTCCAACGGGCTCGAAAGCTCGTTCTCGCGCATCCAGTGCACACCCGACCTGATGCCCGCCGACCTCACCGGCACCCAGGTGTTCCGGCCGGAGGCCGGCAGGTTCGAGTTCGTCGAAGGCCCGATCTTCCATTCCCTCGTCCTCGTCGACGAAATCAACCGGGCACCGCCCAAGGTGCAGTCGGCGCTCCTTGAGGCCATGGCCGAGGCGCAGGTGACGGCCGGCGGCGTAACCTACAAGCTTCCGGAGCCCTTCATGGTCGTGGCGACCCAGAACTCGATCGAGCACGAAGGCACGTTCCCGCTGCCCGAAGCCCAGCTCGACCGCTTCCTGATGCATGTGATCATCGATCTTCCAGACGCGGCGTCCGAACTCGCCATCCTCGACCTCGTCGAGCGCGAAGGTTCGGGCACGGCGGCAAAGCCCGGCGATCCCATCCCCGGACGCGAGATCCTCAACGCGCGCACGGATGCCGCCGCCATCCATCTGGCACCGGCTCTGAAGGATTATATCGTCCGCCTCGTGATGGCGACGCGCGACGCGGCGATCGCGCCGGATGTCCACGCGCAGATCGAACATGCGGTCTCGCCGCGCGGCACGCTCTCCCTCGCCGCCGGAGCACGGGCCCGCGCCTACCTCAAGGGCCGCGACTATGCCAATCCGGACGACGTGGCGGAGATCGCACCCGATATTCTGGCCCATCGCATCATTCCCACATGGCGCGCCTCGGCCGAAGGCGTGACCGGCCGGAACATCGTCGCCAGGCTGCTTTCCAGGGTCGAGCCCAGCTGATGGCGCACGTTCGCGAGCGCGCGGCCGAAGGCCCGACCTTCATCGCCGCCGAGACGCTGTTCGCCATGCGCCACATCGTGCGCAACGTACCCGAGCGCCTGCTGAACCCGACCGGGCGGCCCGGCGGATACATAGGGAGGAAGCGCGGCAACGGGCTCGAGATCGTCGACGTCCGCCTGTTTTCCGACGGCGACGATAACCGCCACATCGATGCGGCCGCAACGGCGCGCACCGCCAAGACGCATGTTCGCACGTTTCGCGACGAGCGCGACCGCACGGCGCTTCTCATCGCCGATTTCCGCGCCACCATGCTCTGGGGCACGCGCACCCGGCTGCGCTCGGTCGCGGCCGCCGGCGCGCTCGCCCTTGCCGGCTGGCGCGTCGTCGAGGGCGGCGGGCGCATCGCCTTGATGGCGCAAGGGTGCGACGGCAATGTCTATCTTCCGCCGCGATCGCGCGAGCGGGCCATGGCCGCCCTGACGGCGACGCTGGAGCGGTCGCACCAGGCCAGCATCGACGCCCTGCAGGCCGGCGGCTCCGACGAAGCGACGCTCGAAGCCATGCTCGAACAGGCGATCGCGCGCTCCTCCAGCGGCACGACGATCGTGCTCGCCTCCTCCCTCGACGAGACCGGAGACCGGTTCGACCAGCTTCTGGTGGCGGCCCGCCGGCGTTTCGACATCGTCGTCCTCCTCGTCCGCGATCCGTTCGAGACCGCGCCCCCGCAAGGCGCCTACCCCTATCTCGTCATCGGCGAGGACCCGTCGGCCTCCATGCGCTGGGCCTTCGTCGCCCGGCGCGACGAAGCGCGCGCGGATGAACGGATCGATCGCCTGCGCAGCGCCGGCATCGACGTGCGCGTGATCGAGACGAACGCGACCTGGACCGACATGGCAACGGCTTTGGAGACGGTGGATGGATCGCGTTCCGCTCGATGAGCTTCGCCCGATCCGGCTTCCGGTCGGGTTCGAGGCGTTCGATCTTCATGGCGCTCTCGCGATCTTTTCGATCGCGGTCCTTGCGGGTCTCGGTCTCGCGCTCCTCGTCAGGTGGATGAGCGAGCCGAGACCGACGCTGAAGCGGATCATCGCCCGGCATCTCGCGGAGGCAAGACCGCTGCCGGCCGACGAAAGGCTGCTTCGCCAGGCGCGGGCGATCGAGATGCTGGACGAGGCCATCGGGACGAAACGTCGGGTTTCGAAAACGCGGCGGGAGGCGATCGGCGGCGCTCTCGCCGCGCTACGGACCGACATCGGGGCCGCGATCTACCGGCCCGCACCGGACATCGACTGCGACCGCCTCGACCGGGACATTCTCGGCCTTGCCGCAAGGGCCGGGTCCTGACGTCATGTGGAGTTTGGCAAGTCCCCTCGCCTTTCTCATGTTGCCGCTGCCTTTCCTGGCGATGCGGCTCCTGCCCGGCCGCCGGGCGGCCACGGGCGCGCTTCTCGTTCCCGCAACGATCGGGCACGGCTTTCCGCAAAACCCCGCCGATGCGATCCGGTTGCGCGCACGGCGCGCGGTCCCCGTCCTCCTCTGGCTCTCGCTCGTCGTCGCCCTCGCGGGCCCGCAGCGGCTTTCGACGGTGGAAGCCCTGCCGGCCACGGGCCGCGATCTGATCCTGGCGATCGATCTTTCGGGCAGCATGGAGCGGGAGGATTTCGACCTCGACGGCAGAACCGTCACGCGGCTCGACGCGGTGAAGGCCGTCGCGAAGGAATTCGTGATCAGCCGGGCGGGCGACCGGGTCGGGCTCGTCCTCTTTGCCGAGTTTGCCTACGCGGCCGCCCCACTCACCTTCGACGTCGCGGCGGTCTCGCGCATCATCGACGAGGCGACGATCGGCATTTCCGGACGCTCCACGGCCATTGCCGGCGGCCTCGGTCTCGCCTTGAAGCGCCTGAGGGAATCGGAGGCGAGCTCGCGCGTCGTCGTTCTCCTGTCCGACGGCTCGGACACCAGCGGCAACGTCCTGCCCCGCGATTCGGCACGGTTGGCCCAGCAGCTCGGCGTCACCGTCCACACCATCGCGCTCGGTCCGGAAGACATGGAGACCGCGCCGAAGACCCGCGACGCCGTCGATACGGCGACCCTCCGCGACATTGCCAGCTTGAGCGGCGGCCAGACGTTCCGGGTGCGGAACACGGCTGATCTTCGTGCCGTGGCCGACGCGATCGACAGACTGGAGGCGAGCGGCTTCGATCAGCCGGCCGCGACCGTGCGGCGCGATTACTGGCCCTATCCGGCCATGCTCGCGCTTGCTTTGTCGGTCTTCCTGATCGCAAGCCGGAGGGCGATGTGATGGTGGCGATCTCCGACATCGTCCTGATGCGGCCCTGGTGGCTGCTGGCGCTCGCCGCCCTTCTCGCGCTCACCTTTCTCGCGCTGAGGCGCGCGCGGGGCCTCGGCGCCTGGGAAAACGCCATCGATCCGGCGCTTCTCCTCGCCATGGAGCGTTTCGGCCGCGTGGTGCCCGGCAAGGCGCGCCGCATCCTGCCGCCGGTCGGGGTCGCGGCGGTCCTGATCGTCGCGCTTTCGGGCCCCGCGACGCGGATCGCCAATCCCGAGACCTTCCGCAATCTGGACGGGCTTGTCGTCGCGATCGACCTGTCGCGCTCGATCGTCGAGGGCGGCAGTCTGGACGATGCGCAATTTGCCGTGCAAAGCGTCCTTGAAAATTCCGTCGGCCGGCCCGTCGCCCTCATCGTCTATGCCGGCGAGGCCTATGTCGCGAGCGCCTTCACCACGGATGCGGCGGCACTGTCGCCGATGATCGCGGTTCTCGGCGACGACATCGTGCCCAATCCGGGCTCGCGCACCGACCGGGCACTGGCGCTCGCGGCGCGCATGTTCGCCGAAGCCGACATCCTGTCGGGCGACGTGGTGGTCGTCACCGATGGGGATCAGCTGACGCCGCAGGCCTTCAACACCGCGAGGGACCTTGCTTCGGCCGGCATTCACGTGGATGCCTTCTTCGTGGAGCCGAGCGCTGCGAACGGCGATCTGCCGGTGCCCGACGAGGCCGAACTGCGACGCCTGACGGAGCTCGGCGATGGCGGGTTCAGCCCGGCGACCGCGCCTGCCTCCCTCGCCGCTTCGATCGGGGCGCGGGCCGCGAGCACGCTGGCGCAAGGGGAGACGGCGGCGCTGTTCTTCCGCGACTATGGGCGCTACCTTCTGGTCCTTGCCTTGCCGTTCGCGCTTCTCCTGTTCCGCAGGGCGACCTGACATGCGCTGGCTCTTCATCCTTTCCTTCGCCCTGCTCTCGGCGGTCGCCGCCATCATCGCCGGGCCCCATGCCTTCGGAAAGCTGGCGCTCGTCACCGGCCATCCGGACCTTGCCCTGACGCTGCTCGACGACCGCCAGCTCGAAGGCATCGCGCTCTACCAGTCCGGCCGCTACGAGGCGGCGGACCGCGCCTTTCGCGCCTCGGGGCGCAACGCCACCTACAATCGCGGCATGTCGCTGGCCGCCACCGGAGACTACGCGCTGAGCGTCGCCTATTTCGACGCGGTGCTCTTCGCCGACCCGGCCGACGAGGATGCCCGCTTCAACCGCGACCTCATCGCCCGGCTCGTGCCGGACGTCGTCTCCGAATCCAACAAGATCGACGGTGTCGCGGCGAACGTCCTGACGGAGGAATCGAAGGCGCAGCCGACGAAGCGCGACATTCTCGAAGGCCTGACCCTCCAGGAAACCCGCAGCATCATGGATCCGCGCGTGGAGCGCATGACGGCCGCGACGGAGGGATGGCTCGCAACCCTTGCCGACGAGCCGGCCCTGTACCTGAAACGCCGGATCAGGGCCGAGTACGAGCGGCGCCAGGATCTCGGCCTCGCCAACCCGCCGGAGGACAATGCATGGTAGTTCGCGCGATCGTTCGATGGGCCGCCGCCCTTGCCGTCTTCGTGCTTTCGGCGGCGGCCGCCCTCGTTCCGGCGACGGCGGCGCCCTCGGTGCCGGAGGGCGATACCCGCCTCGTCGTCGAGATCGAGGCGGGAAGCCAGACCCCTTATGTCGGCGAGATGATCCTGGTGACGATCACCGGCTATTACGACGTGACGATCGCGCTGGAAAAGTTCGAGACGATCGATCTGCCCAACTTCACCTGGGTCCAGCTCGACCGCGACATCTGGTCGAGGGACCGGGTGGGCGGGCGCGAGTTCAAGACCGTGGAGCGCAAGCTCGCCCTTTATCCGCAGAAGACCGGCCTCCAGACGATCGGTCCGTTCAGGCACGACCTGACCCTGATGGAGGGCAAGGCCGAGCGCTTCAAGCACACGGTGGTGTCCAACGCCGTCGAGGTCGAGGTCCTGCAGAAGCCGGAAACCAATGGCGGCTGGTGGTTTCCGGCAAGGGACGTGATCCTGTCGGACACATGGGACATGGATCCGGCCCACATGGCGAACGGCGCGACCGCGACGCGAACCGTCAAGATCACCGCCTACGGACAACCGGACGAGATGCTGCCCAACCCGCCCTACATGTTCGCCACATCCCTGGTCTCGTTCATCGCGCCGGAAAAACGCTCCACCGAGATCACGCGCGACGGGCCGATCGGAACCGTGGAATGGACGTGGCGCATCCGCCCGTCCGACGCCGAGCCGGGAGAGATCCGCGCCTTCCGCATTCCCTGGTTCGACACGCGCAGCCGGCAGATGCGCGAGATCGTCATCGCTTCCCAGCGCGTCGCATTCGCAGCCATCGCAGAGCCCGAGGAGAGAGAGGACAACGCAGCGAAACTGTCCGGTCTGGCGCTGCCCCTGCTTTTGGGTCTCATCGTGCCGGTGGTCGCCGTCCTGCCCGGACGCCGGCTTCTGCCGGCCTCGCACATCGCGGCGCGGATCGGCCGCCGGTTTCCGGACCGGAACGAACTGGCGCTGCGATGGGCGCTCTGGCGCGGGGATGCTCCGGCCTACCGGATGCACGCGGCGCGTCTGATCGGACGTTCGGGCCGGGGCGACGAGGGGCTGCTCGCCGATCTCGACCGCAGCCTTTTCGGACACGCGGCCGGGCGCACGCCGCCGGATCTTCGCCGCGTGCACCGCGGTCTCGTCCGTTCGGGCGCCTTGCGGCGCTGAGGGCCAGGCCCGAGCGGCGACCCTGCGCGATTGGCACGGATCGGCACGGCGCATCGAACCTGCCGCCGACACCAAGACAGCCGGAAAGCGGTTCGCTCCCCGGCTGCCGGATGCAATGACGATAAGGCAGAAAGCTTATCGCTTCAGATTGATCAGGAGATCGAGCATTTCTGAGCCGGTCTGGAACACCTTCGAGTTCGCGCCGTAGGAGCGCTGCGCGACGATCATCGTCGACAGTTCGTCCGCCAGATCGACGTTCGATTCTTCGAGCGCGCCCGACAGGATGCCGCCGAATCCGGCAGCGCCCACGTCCCCGAACTTCACCGCACCCGATTCGCGCGTCGCGAAGAAGAGATTGCCCGTTTCCGTGGTCAGCTGGTCCGGGCTGCTGAAGCTTGCAAGCTTCAGGTTGGCGACGACCTTGTTCTGGCCTGAATCCATCCGGCCGGACACGACGCCGTCGGTCGAGATCGAGAAGTCTTCGAAGAAGCCGCTCGGGTTGCCGTTTGAAGTCACTTCAGATGAAAAGGCTGTGTCGTATTGTGTGATAGACCCGAACGTGTTGGTTACCTCGGTCCCGTCCGCCAAGGTCAATGTCACTGCTGGAATGGCAGCACCCGCGGGCAATGGCATACCATCGGCACCGAACATTACCGGAGCAGGGGCAGGATTGATGCGCGCTGGAGGAATGGCGCCATCCTTGTCTTCGAACGTGAAGGTCCACTCGCCGCTTTCAGCCGGTGTTGCCGTGATATCCCCGGCGCCGGTCTTCGTAGCAATTACCTTAATTTCTTCCGCTGCGCCGAGTTTGTTGTAGACGGTCGTCGACGTGACGAAGCTTTTGTTGGCAACGCTCGAACTCGGCAACTGCATATTGAGGGTTGTATTGGTTGTTGCGGTCGGGGCGATCACCTGGCCGACAGGCAACGTCACGGGCACGGTCTGGTTTGCGGCGTCTTTCGTCGACAGGCGCTGACCGGCGGCATTGACAAGATAGGTGGTCTGCGCGCCGTCGGCGCCCGTCACCGTCTTGGGAACGAACGACCCGGCGCGCGTATAGGCTTCGCGGCCATTCTCATCCTGCACGATGAAGAACCCGTTGCCGGTGATGGCGAGATCGGTCGCCGAACTCGTTGTCGATACCAAGCCCTGGCCGCTGATATTGTTGCGCGTCTGGCTCAGGACCGCGCCGGACGAGTAGCTGCTGCCGCCGCCGCTGTCGATGACGAGCGAGGAAAACTCCACCTGGGCGCGCTTGTAGCCGGTCGTCGAGGAATTCGCGATATTGTCGGAAACCGCCGACAGTCGGTTCGCCTGGGCATTCATGCCTGAAACGCTGGTGCGGAAAACGCCGTTGATGCTCATCGGGAAAGCCTGTGATGCCGTTGATCTGATCGGCCCCCACGGTAGGCCGCGTCGCTGGTCCGAAGATGGAGTGACGCGATTTGCGGTTGCTTTCTTTCGCGAGCCCGCCTTTCCCCGACGGTTTGATCGAACTCGTCCGGCGTTCGCGACCGCATCGAACCCATGCGGCCGGCGATCGTTTCGCCGCGTCATTCCAGGACCGGCGCCGCCGCACTCACCCCTTCTGCGAGCCGCGCGCGAGTTGGCCGGCCTTTTCCAAAAGCCTGTCCCGGCCCGCGACGAAGCCGCCTTCCGCCCATCCCCGCTTCAGCTGCGCGAGCGACCGGCCGAGTTCGGGGCCCGGCTGAAAGCCCACATTCATGAGGTCCTGCCCCGACAAGGGGAAATCGGGCGGGGCGAAGCGCTCCGCCAGATCGTGCTGGGCCGACAGGCGGCTCGCCGCGTCGAGATCCTGCTTGTCGCGGGCAAGCGCGAGGGCGATTTTCGTCCGGTCCGCAATGGCGGTCGCATCGCCGAAATAGAGCCTCGTGCGCAAGGCGCCGTCCGCTTCAGCCGGGTCCGGCGCCTCGGCATCGGCGTAGGCGAGCAGCCGGTCGCGGTCCTGGTTGGAGAGCTTCAGGCGGTTCGCGAGCTGGGCGAGGCGCGCGGCATCGGGCGGCACGATCGTCAGGAGGCGCAGCAGCGGGTCGGCGCTCCAGCCGAAGGCGCGCTCGGCTTCGATCAGCGGATGGATATTGTCGATCCCCCAGCGCTCGCTCTCCGGCAGGACCGCCGACAGGACGCCCGATTGCCGCATCCACAAGAGCGCGCGGCCGGGATCGGGCGCGCCGAGGAGCTTCTTCAATTCCGACCAGACCCGTTCGGCCGACAGACGCGTCAGGCCCGCCTTCAGCCTGGCCGAGGCGCGGATGCCGTCGGCATCGGGCCGGCCCGTGCCGTACCAGGCGAAGAAGCGGAAGAAGCGCAGGATGCGCAGGAAATCCTCCTTGATGCGCGCTTCCGGATCGCCGATGAACCGCAAGGTCCGGCTTTCGATGTCGGCAAGGCCGCCGACCCAGTCGACGATCTCGCCCTCGGCCGTCGCATAGAGCGCATTGACCGTGAAATCACGCCGCCTTGCGTCGGCCTCCCAGTCCCGGCCGAACCGCACCGCCGCGTGGCGCCCGTCGGTCGCCAGATCCTCGCGCAGCGTCGTCACCTCGAAGGGCCTCCGGTCGGCGACGACCGTGATCGTGCCGTGCGCGATGCCGGTGGGCACGGCCTTGAAACCGGCCGCCTCGACCCGGCGCACGGTCTCGTCCGGCAGACAGGTCGTCGCGATGTCGATGTCGGACACGGGCGCCCCGAGAAGCGCGTTGCGGATCGGCCCGCCGACGATCCGCGCCTCCTCGTCGCCGGCATTGAGGACGGCGAGAACGGACTGCAGCAACGGATCGCGCAGCCAGTCGGATGTTATCCGCCTCGTGGTCATGCGTAATATCTTTCGTAGAATGTTCTCAGGATGCCGGCGGTCACGCCCCAGATGTAGCGCTCGCCATAGGGCATTTCGTAAAAGTGCCGCTCGACGCCGCCCAGGGTCTTGGCCGCCCGCACATGGTTCGCCGCATCCATCAGGAAGGACAGGGGCGTTTCGAAGATGTCGGCGACCTCGTCGGGATTCGGCGTCAGTTCGAAGCCCGGCCTGACGATGGCGACGACCGGCGTGATGCGAAACCCGGTGGTCGTCAGATAGCGCGGCAGCCGTCCCAGAACCTCCACATGGCGCGGTTCGAGCGCGATCTCCTCGTGCGCCTCGCGCAGCGCGGCGGCCTCCGCCGACGCATCCGAGGGATCGACCGAGCCGCCGGGAAAGGCGATCTGTCCCGAATGCTTGCGCAGGCGATCGGAGCGCCGGGTCAGGATGACGCTCGCCCCCTCGTCCCGGTCGACCACGGCGACGAGGACCGCAGCCTCCCGGGCATTCTCGCGCTCCATCAGCTGGACGATGTCGGGGTTGAGCAGATGGTCGCCGAACTCCTGGTCGGGTGCCGGATCGCCGTGCCGCTCGGCGAGCCGGCGGCGCAGATCGGCGGCCGTGAACGGCGTCTCGCCCCGGGGTTGCGTCCGGCTCATCTAGGCGCGCTCGGCCTTCGGGCCGTAGAAACGCGCGCCGTCCGACGTCAGGAACGTGCCTGCATCGTCGTCCTCCAGCATGGCCGCAAGCTCCAGCGCGACGGCGCGGGTGACCTTTGCCGTCAGGCCGCGGCGAACGACGAGATAGGGACAGAACCCGGCTTCGACATCTTCGGAGAGGCGAACGGGGCGATCCGGCCCGGCGCGCACGACATCGCCGATATTGGTGCGGAAGGTCAGCACCTGGACGCCGTCCTCGTACGATCGCGCGACCTCGACGGCGATGAAATGCGCGTCCTCGACGGTGATGCGCAACTTTTCGGCGGGCGTCACGAGATAGGTCTCGCCATCCTCCTCGATCTTCAGAACCGAGGCGAAGAGACGCACCAGGGCCGGTCGGTCGATGGTGGTGCCGTTGTAGAACCAGCGGCCGTCGGCGGCGATCCGCATGTCGATCTCGCCGCAATGGGGCGGATTCCAGCGCTCGACCGGGGCGCCATCGGCGCCGGAGGCCTCGGCGCGGGCGGCGAGCGCGTTCAGTTCGGCGTGGTGGGGATCGTTTTGCTTCATCATCGTCAGGTCATATAGTCGCGATTGCCCCATGATGGGAGCCCAGGAGCGACGGGCAGGCGCCCGGCATGGCGCAAGAGGGTCACGAAAGTGTTGGCGGCCCGGCGCTTGCCTCAAAAGGGGCGAACGGCTTTCATAGAGTGCGAAGCGTGGACCCCGGCGATACACCATCTGGACGGATGGATGGTTCGGCTCCCGGCGACAAACGACGATCGAAGGACGTTTCATGACCGCACACACCCCGACGGACGCAACGCTCTCCGAGAGCGAGATCGTCGAGCTGGCCGAACGGGCCCTTGCCGACATCGCCGAGGTGAAGAAGACCGTCGGAACGGTCATCTTCGGCCAGGAAAGCGTCGTCGAGCAGAGCCTGATCGCCATCCTGGCCGGCGGCCACGGGCTTCTCGTCGGCGTTCCGGGCCTTGCCAAGACCAAGCTGGTGGAAACGCTCGGCGGCGCCCTCGGCCTCGACGCGCGCCGCATTCAGTTCACGCCGGATCTGATGCCGTCCGACATCATCGGCACCGAGGTGATGGACCAGGACGAGAGCGGACGCCGCTCGTTTCGCTACGTGCGGGGCCCCGTCTTCGCCCAGCTCCTGATGGCCGACGAGATCAACCGCGCGAGCCCGCGCACCCAGTCCGCCCTGCTCCAGTCCATGCAGGAATATCACGTGACCGTCGCCGGCGAGCGCCACGATCTGCCCCGTCCCTTCCATGTGCTCGCCACCCAGAACCCGCTGGAGCAGGAGGGCACCTATCCGCTGCCGGAAGCCCAGCTCGACCGGTTCCTGATGCAGATCGACGTGTTCTATCCGGACATCGAGGCCGAACGCCGCATTCTTCTCGAGACGACCGCAGGGCCTTCGGGCGAGGCCGTGAAGTCGGTGATGACCGCCGAACGCCTGATCGAGATCCAGTCCCTCGTCCGCCGGATGCCGGTCGCCGAGAGCGTCGTCGAGGCGATCCTGCGGCTCGTCCGCTCCGCCCGCCCCGGCAATGGACACAAGGAAGCCGACAACCACATTTCGTGGGGCCCCGGCCCCCGTGCCTCCCAGTCGCTGATGACCTGCGTGCGCGCCCGGGCCCTCTACGAAGGCCGCCTCGCGCCTTCGATCGACGACGTCATGGCGCTCGCCGAGCCGATTCTTCAGCACCGCATGGCCCTCAACTTCGCCGCGCGCGCCGAAGGCATGAGCGTTCGCGACGTCATCGGCGCGCTGAAGCGCGACGCGGCATGATCCTCTTTCCCAACGACAGGCGATAGCCGCGAACATGCCGATCGGAACCACCACGGATCTGACCTCCTCCACCGACGCGTTGGCGCGGGCGCGCCAGCGCGCCTCGCTGATGCCCGACCTCATGGTCGAGGCGAGCCGCTTGGTCGCGACGGTGATCGCCGGCTGGCACGGGCGAAAGCGCCGCGGGGTCGGTGAGGATTTCTGGCAGTTCCGCCCCTTCGTCGACGGAGAACAGGTCTCGCGGATCGACTGGCGCCGCTCGGCGCGCGACGACCATGTCTATCTGCGCGACCGGGAATGGGAGGCCGCCCATACGGTGTGGCTCTGGGCCGACCCGTCGCCGTCCATGCGCTTCCGGTCGAACACGGCTCCGGTCTCGAAGGAATCGCGTGCGCTGGTGCTGATCCTCGCCCTGGCCGAGATCCTCTCGCGCTCGGGCGAACGCATCGGATATCCCGGCGTCATCGAACCGATCGCGGCGCGGAACGGCGCCGAGCGGATCGCCGCGGCCCTCGCGACGCGCCGGCCCGACGAGGCGTTCCCCCCCGAAGACCGGTTCCGGCAATTCTCCGAGGTCGTCCTGATTTCCGACTTTCTCGACCCGATAGAGGATACGATCGCCCGCGTCGATCGCATCGGCGGACGCGGCGTGCGCGGCCATCTGGTGATGATCAACGATCCGGCCGAAGACGTGTTTCCCTATACCGGCCGAACCGAGTTTCGCGATCCGGAGACCGGCGTGAAACTGACGGCCGGACGGGCCGAGACCCTGAAGGACGATTACCGGAACATCATGGCCGCGCGGCGCGAGACGCTGTCACGCCACTGCCGGCGGCTGGGCTGGAGCTTTATCGCCCACCGCACCGATCGGCTCGCCTCGGAGGTTCTCGTCGCGTTGCACGGGCAGCTTTCGGGCGTTCCGCAAGCTCCAGGGAGAAGCGCGTGATTCCCGGCCTCAGCCTGTCCTTCGGCGCCCCCCTGGTGCTGGCCGGCCTTCTGGCGCTTCCGGTGATCTGGTGGCTCCTGAAGCTGACGCCACCGCGCCCGCAGACTGAGGCGTTCCCGCCGCTGCGCATTCTTCAGCGCGTGCTGAAATCGGAGGAGACCCCGTCGAAATCCCCCTGGTGGCTGACGCTGCTGCGGCTGATTCTCGCCGCCCTGGTGATCTTCGCGCTCGCCGCCCCTTCCCTCAATCCGCGCGAGACGCTGATCTCCGGCTCGGGTCCCGTCGCCGTGATGATCGACAATGGATGGGCGAGCGCGCGCGGTTGGGACGAGACGGTGGCGAGCGCGAACGCGCTGATTTCGCAAGCCGGCGACACGAACCGTCCGGTCTCGCTCGTTCTGACGGCGGACGGCCCGGACAATGATGCACGGCCCGTGGAGGCGACGACGGCACTCGAGCGTCTCGGCGCGGCCGCACCGCGGCCGATTCCCGTCGATCGCGCAGCGGCTGCCGCCCGGCTTTCGAGTGCCCTCGAAGACGGCCAGCTCGGCTCCTTCGCCTTTCTTTCGGACGGGCTCGATGCCGCGGCCAGCGATGCGGCAGCCGAGATCGCCGCACGCCTCGGCGCGGACGAAACCCTGATCTACAAGCCCTCGATCGAAGCCTTGACCGCGCTCACCGCCGCCGACAATTCGACGGATGCGCTCGTCGTCGATGCGATCCGCCCGTCGGGCCGGGCGACCGGCTACCAGGCCGATCTTCTCGCGGTCGACAGCCAGGGCCGCGAAATCTCGCGCACGCAACTCGGCTTCGACGTCGGCGAGACGAGCGCGCAGGCCCGCTTCGAGATTCCCGTGGAACTGCGCAACGACATTGCGCGCCTGCAGGTCGACAACACCGCGAACGCGGCCGAAGTCAGGCTGGTGGACGATTCGTTCCGGCGGCGGCGGGTCGCATTGGTCTCGGGCGAGGCGGCCGATCTTGCGCAACCGCTCCTCTCGCCGCTTTACTATATCAGCCGGGCGCTCGAACCCTATGCCGACATCGTCCGCGCCCAGAGCGCCGATCTGTCGGTCGCGATCCCCGCTCTCCTGGAGCAGCGGCCCTCGGTCGTCGTCCTCGCCGATATCGGCGTGCTGCCCGAGGGCGCCCGCGAGGCGCTGGAAACATTCGTGGAGAATGGCGGCTATCTCCTGCGCTTCGCCGGACCCCGGCTTGCCGCGACCGCCGGCGACGATACGCTGGTTCCGGTCAATCTGCGCCAAGGCGAGCGCCAGCTCGGCGGCGCCATGTCCTGGTCGGAGCCGCAGAGCGTCGCGCCGATGGATGCGGGCAGTCCGTTTGCCGGCATCGCCGTTCCGGACGACGTGTCGGTCGCGCGGCAGGTTCTCGCCGAGCCTTCGGTGGAACTGGCCGACCGCACCTGGGCGAGCCTTTCGGACGGAACGCCGCTCGTCACCGCCGAGACGATTGGCGCCGGGACCATCGTCCTGTTCCATGTGACGGCGGAAGCGACCTGGTCGAATCTTCCGATCTCCGGGGCGTTCGTCGACATGCTGCGACGCATCGTATCCCTGTCGCGCGCCGATGGCGGCGCCCCCGCCGAGGCGGCGACGGCAGCGGCAAGCCTTCCGCCCTACCGCGTGCTGTCGGCCGAGGGGCGCCTCGTCGCGCCGGGCCCCGACGTCGAGCCGATCGAGGCCGGGGCGGAGATCGTGGTCGACGCGGCCCATCCGCCCGGCCTTTACGGAACCGAGGACGGGTACCGGGCGCTGAACCTCTTTTCGACGGGCGCGACGCTCGCGCCACTGCCGGACCTCGAATGGGGCGGGAATTCCTCCGAAATGCAATATGAAAGCGGCGAAACCGTCGATCTCGCGCCCTGGCTCCTTGCGGCGGCCTTGTTTCTCTTCGCGCTCGATGCGCTCGCCCTTCTCTGGCTGAACGGCGGTCTCGCCCGGCTGCGCGCCCGGTTCTCCGGGCGCGGCGAAACGGCGCTCCCGATGCTTGCGGCAGCGCTTGTCGGCGGCACGCTGATCGTCGCATCGATGACGACAGGCGCCCACGCGCAGGATGGACAGGACGCCCCGGCGAACGAAGAAGCCCAATCGGCAGCGCCGCCGCGCGACCTGGAAGACATGCAGCGCGCGATCGAGGCAACCCAGACGACCCGGCTCGCCTTCGTCGAGACCGGAGATGCGAGCGTCGACGATCTCTCGCAAGCTGGCCTGTCCGGCCTCTCGCAATTCATCGCCGCCAAGACGGCGCTCGAACCCGGCAGCCCGATGGGCGTCGATATCGAGACCGACGAACTCGCCTTCTACCCCCTCATCTACTGGCCGATCGACCCGACGACGCCGATGCCGTCCGACGCGGCGATCAGCCGTATCGACGCCTACATGAAGCAGGGCGGAACGGTCCTCTTCGACGTCGCGGACGAGGCGATGGCGGGTCTTTCGGGCGGCAACGCCTCGGCCGGGCAGATGCGCCTGCGCGAAATCGTCGGCGATCTGGACATTCCGCCGCTCGAGCCGGTCCCAACCGATCACGTCCTGACCAAGTCGTTCTACATTCTCGACGATTTCGTCGGGCGCTATGCCGATTCGGAGCTTTGGGTGGAAAGTCTCGTCGAAGGCCCGGAGGGCGAGATGCGCCCGGCGCGCGGCGGTGACGGCGTGTCGTCGATCATGATCACGTCGAACGATTTCGCCAGCGCCTGGGCGGTCGACGATGCCGGCCTCTTCCTCTACCCGACCGGCGCGTCCGACCCGATGCAGCGCGAATATGCCTACAGGGCCGGCGTCAACATCGTCATGTACGTCCTCACCGGCAACTACAAGGCCGATCAGGTGCACGTCCCGGCGCTCCTGGAAAGGCTCGGTCAGTGATGAACTGGTCCATCGATTTCGCCCCCTTCTTCTCGTTGACGACCATCCTCGTTCTCGCGGTTCCCGCGTTCGTCATCGCGGTCGCGCTGCTCGTTGCGGGCATGCGCGGCGCGTTCGTGCGGGTGGCGGCGCTCGCCGCGCTCATCCTTGCGCTGCTGAACCCGGTCGTTTTGCGCGAAGAGCGCGATCCGCTGAAGAGCGTGGTCGCGATCATCGCCGATCGCAGCCAGAGCCAGACCATTGAGGACCGATCGGCGGAAACGACGTCGACGGTCGAGGCACTTGCCGCAAGCCTTGCCCGCTTTCCCGAGTTCGAGGTTCGCACCGTCGAGGCGCGCTCGGGCGAGACGGCGAACAGCGATGCGACCACCGCCTTGTTCTCGGCCCTGTCGGGCGCGCTCGACGATGTCCCGCCGGCCCGCGTCGCGGGCGCCATTATGGTCACCGACGGCCAGGTGCACGATATCCCGGAGGATGCCGCCCGCCTCGGCTTCGATGCGCCGCTCCACGGCCTCGTCACCGGACGGGACGACGAGTTCGACCGGCGGATCGAGATCGTCTCGGCGCCCCGGTTCGGCCTTGTCGACCAGCCGCAGGACATGAGCTTCAGGGTTCTGGAAAGCGGCCCCTCGGCCGGCACGACCGTCTCCGTCGACGTCTTCCTCAACGGCGATCTCCTGTCGCGCGAGCCGGCACGGATCGGCGAGGAGACGCGCCTGTCGTTCAGCCTGCCGCGGGCCGGCCGCAACATACTGGAAGTCCAGGTCGAGGAAGCGGCGAACGAGATCACGGACGTCAACAATCGTTCGATCGCGATCGTCGACGGCATCCGCGAAAATCTGCGCGTGCTTCTGGTTTCGGGCGAACCCCATGCGGGCGAGCGCACCTGGCGCAATCTCCTGAAATCGGACGCCGCGATCGATCTCGTCCATTTCACGATCCTGCGCCCTCCCGAGAAGCAGGACGGAACGCCGATCAACGAACTCTCCCTGATCGCCTTCCCGACCCGCGAACTCTTCGTCGAAAAGATCGACGATTTCGACCTGATCATCTTCGACCGCTATCAGGAGCGCGGCGTGCTGCCTTCGCTCTACTTCGATTATATCGCCCAATATGTCGAAAACGGCGGCGCGATGCTGATCGCGTCGGGGCCCGAATTCGCCGGCCGCGACAGCGTCGCCAACACGCCGCTGCAATCGGTCCTGCCCGCTCTTCCGACCGGCTCCATCGAGGAGGAAGCCTATTATCCGACGCTGTCCAGCCTCGGCGAAAAGCATCCCGTCACGCGCGACCTTCCCGGCTCCGGCGTCACGCCTCCCGACTGGGCGCCCTGGTTCCGCTATATCGACGTCGGCGAGACCGAGGGCGACGCGGTCATGGACGGGCCGAACGGCAAGCCGCTCCTCATCCTCAACCGCAAGGGCGAAGGGCGCATCGCGCTTCTTCTGTCCGATCAGGAATGGCTCTGGTCGCGCGGTTACGAAGGCGGTGGCCCGCATGTCGCCCTGTTCCGGCGGCTGGCCCACTGGCTGATGCAGGAGCCCGAACTCGAGGAAGAGGCACTGTCGGCCGAAGCGCGCGGGTCCGATCTCGTCGTCACGCGCCAGACGATCGGCGAGGATCCGGGCGAGGCGACCATCATCACCCCCTCGGGCGAGGCAATGACGGTCGCGCTTTCGCAAATCGAGCCCGGCCGTTGGGAGGGCCGTCTCGAGACCGACCAGCTGGGGCTCTTCCAGGTTGCCAACGGCGATCTCCGAGCGCTGGCCAATGTCGGCCCCGTCAATCCGCGCGAATTTCGGGAAGCCGTGTCGACCGTCGAGAAACTGGCGCCGATCACCGAACAGACGCGCGGATCGGTCCGCAGGATCGCCGCAGACGGCGTTGTGGACGTTCCGAGGATCGTCCCGATTTCCGGACGCGCGAGTGCCGACGGCCGGGACTGGATCGGCCTTCGCACGACCGAAGAGACGGTCCTGCGCGGGGTCGACCGCACGCCTCTCTTCGGCGGTTTTCTCGGACTTGGCGTCCTGCTCCTTGCGCTGTCGGCCACCTGGTTCCGCGAGGGCCGGTAAGGGTCCGGCGCTGTGGGCGAGCGGGCCCTTCATCGAGCAACATCAGGACGCGCGACCATGCCCGGCGAATCGAACTTGGATGCGGCGGTGATTTCCGGCCTTCTGGAACAGCTGACCCGGAGAATGCATTCGCACGGCTATTCGGCGCGTCTGTTCCCCGCCCAGTGGGTCGCGCTTCGCTATCTCAACGCGGCCCCGTCCGACCTTCGCACGGCGATCGATCTCGCGCGCTATCAGGGCCTTGCGTCCGGCGCCGTCGCGCGGACGGTCCGAGCGCTGATCACCAAGGGTTTCGTCGAGAAGAAGGGTACGATCGGACGGGGACGTGCGGAACGTCTCGAACTTACCGATCGCGGCCGCGCGCTGCTGAAACGCGATCCCTTGCAGATGATCACGCGGGCGGTCGGATCGCTGGAGGAGGAGCGCAGGAGCGAGCTGACAGCAAGCCTCGTCCTTCTCGTGCGCGCGCTTGGCGGCCGGGTGGACGAGACGGAAGCGCCAACCGAAGGTGAGGACCGTCCCGGTGCGCCGGTCGACACGAAACCGGAGGCGGGCCTTCGATGAGGGCGGCAGCGGGCCGAAACGACCCGGGCGGGCGTTAGAGCATGATGCCGAAAAGTTGCATGACTTTTCGGACAACATCATGCGGAAAAACAAATACTGAGAGCGAAATGTCGATTCAGACTTATCGCATTTCGCTCTAGCTCAGAAGAGACGACCGCCCTTCGGCGTTTCGAGATCCGGCCTGATCAGGACGACCTCGCCGTTCGCATCGGGCGCACCGAGCGTCAGCACCTCGGACATGAAGGGGCCGATCTGGCGGGGTGGGAAATTGACGACCGCCATCACCTGCCGGCCGACGAGATCCTCGATCGTGTAGTGCCGCGTGATCTGGGCGGACGATTTCTTGATCCCGATCGGGTCGCCGAAATCGATCTTCAGCTTGAAGGCGGGTTTGCGGGCCTCGGGAAAAGCCTCGGCCTCGATCACGGTTCCGACCCGGATGTCGACTTTCAGAAACGTGTCGAACGAGATCGTCTCGGCCGGCTGATCGTGTGCTCCGTCGGCCATGATCGATCCTCCTTTTCGGAAAACAAGCGCGTTGAAGGCGAAAGGCTCAGTCCCGCGACAAGGCGATCGCGCGGTCGCGCGCGGCGAGAACCGTCTTCTCGATCAGGGGCGGCAGACCGTCCGCTTCATCCATCAGGACCGAGAGGCCGGCTTCCGTCGTCCCCTTCGGAGAGGTGACGTTCTTCCGCAACTTCGCGGGCGTCTCGTCCGAACGGATCATCAGTTCGCCTGCGCCTGCCACCGTATGGCGGGCCAGCCGCATGGCGAGATCGGCGGGCAGACCCGCGGCCTCGCCCGCCTTCGCAAGGCATTCGGCAAGATGAAACACGTAGGCCGGGCCGCTGCCGGAGACGCCCGTCACCGCATCGATCAGCGCTTCCGTCTCCACCCATTCGACCGGCCCCGAAGCCGACAGCAGGTCTTGCGCGATCGCCTGCTGCGCCGACGAGACCTTGTCGTTGGCGAACGCGCCGGTGATGCCGCGCCCGATCAGAGATGGCGTGTTGGGCATGGCACGGACCATCGGCAGGTCGCCGAGGTGATGCGCAAGCGCCGCCAGCGACGTGCCCGCCGCGATCGAAACGATCAGCGCGCCGGTATCGATGGCGTTCCGGATTGGCGGAAGCGCCTCGCCCATCGTCTGCGGCTTCACCGCAAGCAGCACGACGTCGGCAGCGAAATCTCTGGGGACCTCGGCCTCGTAGCGAAAACCGTGCCTGCCGATCAGTGCGGCCAGCGCCTCGCCCTTGTACGGATCGACCACGAGAAGCCCGGCCGGATCGAGGCCGGCGTCGAGCCAGCCTCCCATCAGAGCGCAGCCCATGTTTCCGCCGCCGAGAACGAGGATGCGCGTTGCATCGAGCGTCATGGGGTCACGCCTCACCGACCGTGTCGAACATGGCGGCCGCAAGGGCCTCCTTGGCCGGCTTGTCGGCCCAGATCACGAACTGGAACGCCTGATAGAAGCGCTCGCACTGGTCGATGGCGACGCCGAGCATCGCCTCGGCCTGGGCGCCGGTCGCCTCGACGCCGCCCGCCAGAAGCAGGGAATTGCGATAGATGACCGCGCCTTCCGAATCCCAGAAGCCGAAATGGCCGATCACGATCTTTTCGTTGATCAGGGCGATCAGGTGCCCGATCTCGTTCCGCCGGTGCGGGGGAACCTTCAGATCGAAGGCGCAGCCCAGATGCAGCGCTTCAAGGCTGCCGATCCAGGAGAAGGAGACCGAATAATGGGTCCATGCGCCTTCCAGGCTCATTGCGATTTCGTCTTCGCAGGAGCGTTCGAACGACCAGTCGCGCGCCGCCGCGACCCACTCGATCGTATCCACGGGATGGGCTTGCCTGAAGCCCTCGCCCTCTTCCATCATGTTCATTGAAATGTTCCTCGTGTGCCGCATCTTTGCGCCACCCGAAGCCCGAGCGACGCGAAGGTGACCGCCGCCGCCTACGGCGAATCACTTTCTCAGACCAGCATACAGTCGAGGAGTCCGGGGCTTAAGGCCCGTAATCGTTTTTTCACACTTCGCCCGATCGCATTGATTCAGGCCGAACTCCCCGTGGAGTCCAAATCTGAATCGCGGCAAGGCTTTGCGCCTGTCAAGAATGCCCGGATTTTTCTGTGAACTGCCTGTGGATAACCTTGGGAATCAGGTCGAGGAGCCGTTCAGCTTGGCTTCCAACGCCGCGATGCGCGCCTTCAGAGCCTCGTTTTCCGTGCGGGCCTTGACCGCCATTTCGCGCACGGCCTCGAACTCCTCGCGCTGGACGAGATCCATCTGGCTCATCACCCGCTCTCCCTGGGCACGAAAGAAGGTTTCGGCCTCGCGCCGCGCGCCCTGGGCCGCGCCGGCGGCATCGGTCATCACCCGGGCGAATTCGTCGAGGATACGGTTGGGTCCCTGATTGCGCATGGCACGTTTTCCTTTCCAAGGCTGAGCCGAACGGCCCGTCAGCTTCTGAGGTAGAGACGAGGGACGCAGGCGGCAATGGCGAATGGTCCCGCAGTTGCGCAAAAACCGCCCCCGCCGGGCGCTTTCGCCGCGCATCGCGCCTACACGCGGCCCTCGACGCGCATCGCGCGCCTTGACCCGGCCAAACTGCGCGGCCAAACCATCCGGCACAGCCAAGCCTCGCAAACGCGCCGTCCCCTGCGGTGCGACATCAATGTCAGGATCTGCCGATGATTCCCCTCACCACGCTCGGCGTCGTCGCCTATCCGCAAATCGATCCGGTCTTCCTCGATCTCGGCGTCATCCAGTTGCGCTGGTACGGGCTCGCCTACGTCGTCGGCATTCTGTGCGGCTGGCTCTACGGGCGCAGCATCGTGGCCAATCCGAGACTCTGGCCGGACCGCGTGTCGCCCATCACCAAGACGGAGGTCGACGATTTCATCCTCTACATCACCCTCGGCGTGGTCCTGGGCGGGCGTCTCGGCTCGGTGCTGTTCTACGATTTCGAGCGCTACCTCGCAGATCCCATGGCCGTCTTCAGGGTCTGGGAAGGCGGGATGGCGTTCCATGGCGGCCTCATCGGCGTCGTCGTCGCGGTCCTCGTCTTCTGCCGCGTCTACAGGGTGCCGCTGTGGAGCATGTTCGACGTCGCCGCGGTCTGCGTGCCGTTCGGCCTGTTCTTCGGACGGATCGCCAACTTCATCAACGGCGAACTGTGGGGCGCGCCGACCAGCGTCGCCTGGGCAATGGTGTTTCCGGACGCAGGACCCGAGCCGCGCCATCCGAGCCAGCTCTACGAGGCCGTGCTCGAAGGCCTCGTCCTGTTCCTGATCCTGCGCATCGCCACGCACCGGTTCGGCATGCTGAAGCGCCCGCGTTTCGTCGCCGGGCTGTTTCTCACAGGCTACGCCTCGGCGCGCATCTTCGTGGAATTCTTCCGCATGCCGGACGCCCATCTCGGCTATCTCTACGGCGGATGGCTGACCATGGGCATGACCCTGTCGATCCCCATGCTGCTGATCGGCCTGTGGGCGATGGCCTTCTCGAAATATCACAGCTATGCCGCCGACCCCCGGCTCATCGAAAAGCGCGCGAAGGAACAGGCGGACGCCGGCCGCGCATGACGACGCCGCTTTACGAGAGCATCGCCGAAGACATCGCCGCCTCGGGGCCGATGACCATCGAGCGTTTCTGGCAGATCGCGCTCTTCGACCGCAAGCACGGTTACTATTCGGCGCGCGAGCCGTTCGGGCGCTCCGGCGATTTCACCACCGCGCCGGAAATCAGCCAGATGTTCGGCGAACTGATCGGCGCCTGGATCGCAGGCGCATGGGATCAGCTCCGGCGCCCCTCCCCCTTCCTCCTGACCGAGATCGGTCCGGGCCGCGGCACGCTGATGGCCGATATTGTGAGGACGCTCCGGAGCGCCGCGCCGGCCTGCCTTGCGGCCGCACGCATCCGCCTCGTCGAGACGAGCGAGAGGCTGGCGGCGCTTCAGGCCGTACGCCTCGAGCCCTTCGACCTGCCGATCAGGCGGGTGCGCCGGATCGGCGAGATCGAGGATCTGCCGATGATCCTCGTCGCCAACGAACTGTTCGACGCCGTTCCGATCAGACAGGTGGTCCGGCACGGGGGACGGTGGCACGAGCGGATGGTCGGTCTCGGCGAGGCCGGACGTCTCGCTTTCCTGACCGGCAGACCGGCAGGTCCGCTTCCGGCATGGCTCATCGCAGGCGGCCGGAGCGGGCCGGACGAGGGAACGATCGCCGAATTCTCGCCCGCGCGCGAAGGGCTCGCGGCAGAGATCTCGCAGCGCATCGCCCGCCAGGGCGGCGCCGGTCTCTTCATCGATTACGGCCATGCCCGATCGGCGGTCGGCGACAGCTTCCAGGCGGTGCGCGAGCATGCTTTCGTGCCGGTTCTGGACGATCCCGGTGAAGCCGACCTGACGAGCCACGTGGATTTTTCCGCGATCTCGCAACGCTTCTCGGCTTGCGGAAACACCGTGTCGCCGATCGAGACGCAAGGGGCGTTTCTCCTGCGGATGGGCCTTTTGGAGCGCGCCGGAGCCCTTGGCGCGCGGCTCGACGAGGCAGGTCGGGAAGCGATCCGCAACGACGTTCAACGCCTTGCAGGATCGGGCGAAGGGGACATGGGCGCGCTCTTCAAGGTGGTCGCCGCCGCGCATAGCCCCTTGACGATTCCCCCCTTCGCCGCGCCGGCTGGCGATTGACTTCGCGCCATCCCTCCACCACCCTTCGCGCCGAAATCAAATCACGGCACGGGGCGCGTGACAGTGCTGAACAATCATGACGTGGTGACGAGCAAGGCCTTCGGGGCGGGGCTCGTCCACGGCTTCTTCACCCGCAGGGGCGGCGTCTCCGAAGGGCTCTATGCCTCCCTCAATGCCGGCCTCGGCTCGCACGACGAGCGTTTGGCGGTCGTCGAGAACCGGGCTCGCGCGATGGCGTTCATGGGGATCGAGCCCGAACGGCTGGCAACGCCGTGGCAGACCCATTCGGCCGATGCCGTCACCGTCGATCGCCCGTTCGGCGAGGATCGCCCGAAGGCCGACGCGGTCGTCACCGCGACGCCGGGCCTTGCCGTCGGCGTCGTGACGGCTGATTGCGGACCGATTCTCTTCGCCGACGCCGAAGCAGGCGTCGTCGCAGCCGCCCATGCCGGCTGGAAGGGCGCGACCGGCGGCGTCATCGAGGCGACGGTCGAGGCCATGGAGAGGCTCGGCGCCCGGCCATCGCGGATCACAGCCGTTCTCGGCCCCTCGATCAGCCAGACCCATTACGAGGTCGGCGCCGGGCGGCTCGACGAGGCGGTGGCCGCGGCCGGCGAAGCCGTGGTGAAATTCTTCGCCAAGGGCCGCGCGCCGGACAAGTTCCAGTTCGACCTGCCCGGCCTCATCCTGGGGCGCCTGCGCAAGGCCGGCGTCGAAGCCACCTCGGTCGACATCTGCACCTATGGTGATCCTCGCTTCTTCTCGTTCCGCCGCACCACCCACGAGAGCGAGCCCGATTACGGGCGCCAGCTCTCGGCAATCGCGGTCAAAGGCTGACATCTCATGCTGCATTTCACGCAAGACGAATTCGAAGCACGTCGCGCGCGCCTTCAAGCGCGCATGAAGCAGGAGAAGCTCGACGCGCTCCTGATGTTCTCGCAGGAATCGATGTACTGGCTCACCGGCTACGATACGTTCGGCTTCTGCTTCTTCCAGTGCCTGGCCTTCAAGGCGGACGGCGAGATGCGTCTTCTCACCCGCTCGGCCGACCTGCGGCAGGCGCGGCACACGTCGAACATCGAGACCGTCGTGGTGTGGCGCGACCGGGGCACGGCGGACCCCGGCATCGAACTGCGCGACATGCTGCAGGACATGGACCTTCTGGGCGCCCGGATCGGCGTCGAATGGGCGACCCACGGGTTGACGGCCGCCAACGGCAAGCTCGTGGAGGAACGGCTCGGCTCGTTCGCCGCGCTGAAGGACGCCTCCGGTCTCGTCCCGGCCCTGCGCGCCGTCAAGTCTCCGGCCGAGATCACCTATATTCGCGAGGCCGCGCGCCTTGCCGACGAGGCCTATGAAGAGACGCTGCCGCTCATCAGGCCGGGTGCCGACGAGAGCGAACTCCTGACCGCACTGCAGGGCACGATCCTGAGAAGGGGCGGCGACTATCCGGCCAATCCCTTCATCATCGGCTCGGGCGCGGACGCACTGCTGTGCCGATACAAGTCCGGGCGTGCGAAGCTGAAGGAAACCGACCAGCTGACGCTCGAATGGGCGGGCGTGAAGGCGCAGTATCATTCCGCCCTGATGCGCACCGTCATCCTCGGCGAGCCCGGCGAGCGGCACCTGAAGCTTCATGCGGCGGCGGTCGAGGCGCTGGAGGCCGTGGAAAAGGCGATGCGGCCGGGCCAGACGTTCGGCGACGTCTTCGACGCCCATGCCGCCGTGATGGAGGCGCATGATCTCGCCCGCCACCGGCTGTCGGCCTGCGGCTATTCCCTGGGCGCGCGCTATGCGCCGTCCTGGATGGACGCGCCGATGTTCATATCGGGCAATGCCAGCGAGATCGAACCGGACATGACGCTGTTCGCGCACATGATCATCATGGATTCGGAAACCGGCACCGCCATGACGCTCGGGCGGACCTATCTGACGACCGACGGCGCGCCCGAGCCCTTTTCCAAGCTTCCGCTCGATCTCGAGGTCGTCCGGCCGGCATAGGCCGCCGGCCCGATCGCACGCGTTTACTTTGAATCGAACTTTAGCGGTGGACGGGAGCGTCCATCTTCATCCGGAATCAAGGATTTTGTCTCAGCCTCCGGAAAGTGCGTTCGTTTTCATTCGGACGATTTCCGACGAACGAAGCGAGAGGCTTGAACCAGCTTGACCGGACGGCGACGCTCTTCGCGAAAACTATCCATGCTCGCGGCAGCTCTTGCGCCAGGCATGCTTGCTGCCTGCTCGGGATCCGACGCCTCGATGGGGTTCGACATGGCGGGCCCCATCCCGCCCGCCTCCATCGGCGGCGGCGGCGGCACCTACGGTTCGCCGTCGATCGGCGAGCCCCTGCCCGACAATGCGCTGGCCGGCGGCTATGGCGGCCTGACGGCGCCGACGCCGCCCTACCCGGTCTCGAAGCTGCCGGACGGCTACGAGCCGCCCGAACAGACCTATGCGGCTGCGAGCGAGCCCTACCTTGAAAGCGCGTCCGCGGCGCCCGCCTCCGCGGGCACCATCCAGTCCGGCCCGCTGCTTGCGCAGCCGAGCGCGCCTGCGATGGCGCAGCCATCGAACGATGTCTCCGCCAAGCCCATGCCGGACCCGGTCACGGACGATGATGAGCGCGGCGGCGGCGCGCTCGAGGCACCGGGCGACAGCCGGATCGAGGCCCTCGAACCCGAACCGTCGCTGGCCGCGCCGGCTGCCCCGGCTCAGCAAGCCCCGACCCGGACGGCAGCCCTTTCGCAGTCCGCCTCGGAAATCCAGTTCCTGCCGCTCGTCGGCGCTCCGGCCGAACAGGCCACCGTTCTGGCGGAGGCGCTCTCGGAAGCGGCCGCCCAGTCACAGGTCACGATCCGTTCGGCAGCGGACGGACGGGCGGCAGCGCGTCTCAAGGGCTATTTCAGCGCCTTCGACGACGGCGATCAGTCGGTGCTGGTCTATGTGTGGGACGTGCTCGATCCGAACGACGAGCGCATCCACCGCATCCAGGGCCAGGAGCGGTTCGCCAAGTCCCCGGCGGGTCCGTGGGCCGGCGTCGATCGCGCCGTGCTCGAAAGGGTCGCGAGAACGACGCTGGACGAGGCCCGCAACCTTCCGCCGGCGTCCGGTTGATCATCGCGTTCATCACGTCGAAACGCACATCCGGTGCTGGCCCTCGAAGCGGGTTGCAGTTTCGCTTGAGACTGGTAAATCGCGTTTATCGACAGACGCGTTCGCAGGCCGCGAGACTTTTGCGCCTACAATGACGGATGCATCCAATCAGCCGGAACACGGACGAACGCGATGAAAATCTTCAGCGGCAATTCCAATCGCTCGCTTGCGGGCGCGATGGCGAAATATCTGGAACTCCCGGTGGGCGAAGCCATGGTGCGCCGTTTCGCCGACCAGGAAATCTTCGTCGAGATCCAGGAGAACGTGCGCGGCGCGGACGTCTTCATCGTCCAGTCGACGGCCTATCCGGCCAATGATCACCTGATGGAACTCCTGATCATGACGGACGCCCTGCGCCGGGCCTCGGCCCGCCGCATCACCGCCGTCATCCCCTATTTCGGCTATGCGCGCCAGGACCGGAAGGCGGGCGGCAGAACGCCGATCTCGGCCAAGCTCGTCGCCAATCTGATCACCCATTCCGGCGCCGACCGGGTGATGACCCTCGATCTCCACGCCGGCCAGATCCAGGGCTTCTTCGACATTCCGACGGACAATCTCTTTGCGATCCCGCTGTTTGCGCGCGACATCAAGGAACATCACGATCTGGCGAACCTCACCGTCGTCTCGCCGGACGTCGGCGGCGTGGTGCGGGCACGGGCGCTGGCCAAGCGTCTCGACGCGACGCTCGCCATCGTCGACAAGCGGCGCGAACGGCCGGGCGAATCGGAAGTGATGAACATCATCGGCGACGTCGCCGGCCGCAACTGCATTCTCATCGACGACATCATCGATTCGGGCGGCACGCTCTGCAACGCGGCCGCCGCGCTCGTCGACGCGGGCGCGAACAGCGCCTCGGCCTACATCACCCATGGCGTCCTGTCGGGGGGAGCTGCCGCACGCATCGCGGCTTCGAGCCTGCAGGAACTGGTGATCACCGATTCGATCGAGCCCACCAAAGCGGTTCGCCAGACCGAAAACATCCGCATCGTGACGACCGCGAACCTGCTCGGCGAGGCGATCGCCCGCACCGCTTCGGAAGAATCGGTCTCGAGCCTGTTCGACTGATCGTCCGCGGTCAGGCGTTCCGCCGCCCACCCGACCCTTCGACGGCGGAGGCGGGGTGGCATGGTCCGCTCGATTGCCTATGCTCCCCACGCAAACGGCAGGAGGCTGAAGCAAGATGAGCGAAAGCAGGGCGGTAGGGTTCACGAGCAGAGACGGGCACGCCTTGTCGGGGCGTCTCGAGGTTCCGTCCGGCACACCGGTCGCCTTCGCCGTGTTCTGCGCCTGCTTCACCTGCGGCAAGGATTTCCTGGCCAGCGTGAAGATCTGCCGGGCGCTCGCCGCGGCCGGCATCGCCACCTTGCGATTCGATTTTTCGGGGCTCGGCCAGAGCGAGGGCGATTTCGAGCACTCGAACTTTTCGACCGACGTCGCCGATACGATCGCGGCCGCAGGCTTTCTGCGTGATCATTACGAAGCGCCGAAGCTTCTCGTCGGCCACAGCCTCGGGGGCGCCGTCGCGATCGCCGCGGCCAACCAGATTCCCGAATGCGTCGCGCTCGCGACCATCGCGGCGCCCTACGATGCCGCCCACGTCACCGAGAACTTCAGGAATGCGCTCGCTGCGATCAAGCGCGACGGCAGCGCCGAGGTCGAACTGGGCGGACGCACGTTCATGATCGCGAGCAAGTTCGTCGAGGATCTGACGGACCAGCCGCAAGCCGACCGGATCGCCGATCTCGACGCCGCGCTCCTCGTCATGCATTCGCCGACCGACGAGATCGTCGGCATCGAGAATGCCCGGCTGATCCATGACGGCGCCCGGCATTCCAAGAGCTACGTCTCGCTCGAAGGCGCCACCCACCATCTCACCGAAGGCGACGATGCCGACTATGCGGCACGGATGATCGCGGTCTGGGTCAGCCGCTACATAAGGCAGCCCGCCGAGGCGGCGTCGCTCACATTGCCGTCACCGGGACCGTGACGGCATGACGCAAGGTCGGGCTTGAGGTAACGTCGCGGGCGGGAAGGTCCGACGGTGACGGTTCGCCATGCCTGGATTACGCTTCGAAACGCGGCGGCTCTCCGTGAATCATCTGGCGATCGGTCTCGCCGGCTTCATTCTCGCGCTCGTCGCGATCGGCTGGGCGACGCGCACCCCGCCGGGCCAGACGCCGACCCTCACCATTGCCGGTTCGGGATTCCTGTTCAACTACCGGATCGGCGAGGTGAGCTACGGCTTCACCGCGATCGTCAACAAGCCGGTGCGGCGCTATTCGAAGATCGAGGCGGTGTTCGAGGATCCGCAGGGCGGTCCGCCGATGACCGTCGTCGAGACCCTGACGGCGCGCTCGACCCGCTACTCGGTCCGCTCGCCCCCGGTCCGCGGCGTCGAGAAGGGCAAGCCCTACCAAGTCGCGGTCAGGCTGATACAGAACATCGACGGCGCCATCCTCTTCGACGATCGCTTCACCGTCACCTCGCAAATGTCGGACGATGTCGTCCCGGACGCGCCCCTGACAGTGGGTCCGGGCTATGCCCGCAACCCGGCATCGTCCGGGGCGGGACCTGCGCCCGGCCCCGTTCCCGACTGAACGGCACGCCCGGCGACCGCGCGACGCGCCCACATCCGATCTTGGCGGTTTCGCTCGGCGTTCCCTTTGCCCTATAAGCCGGACGACTTTACCCGCGAACGTGGCTCGACCTTCATGCAATTTACCGTACCGACCGAACTGCCCGGCCTGCTTCCCTTCGGAGCGGCGTGCGTCACCGTGTTTCTCGGGCTGATCGCGCTCTTTGCGCCGGGCCTTCTCCTGCGCGCCTTGAAGCTGCAACCTCACGACACGAGACCGTCGGCCATCGGCGAGCCGCGCTCGATGATGGCCGGTTTCTGGCTCGGCGTCGGAATCGTCGCCTTGTTCTTCTTCGATCAGATGTTCATCCAGCTCTGCCTCGGAGCCGGGTGGCTGATGAGCGGATTCGGTCGGTTCGTCTCGATCCTGTCCGACGACGGCGCATCGCTTCTGAACTGGGTCATTCTCCTGGTGATGCTGGCCCTCGCCGGTGCGGCGCTCGCGCCCGCACTCGGCTTCATCTCGTGAAACCGGCGCGCGCCGGCGCCGATGCCGTCACGACGGCGGCGATCATCGAGCAATCCGCAAGTCGCTTGATCAATATGGCGTACAATCGGCGACGAAACCGCACCGATGTCGGTTGTGGCGCAAAAAGGCCTATGCTAGACGGTCCGCTGTCTTCATGAAGGCGGTGCGAGCATTCCTGCTCGCGCGGCAGCCTTCTTGATCTTTTCGGTGACCGGCGCACGTTTCGGCGTATATCGGCATCGAAAAACGAAACAACCAACGCGAAAGAGAAACGGTCGTCCGTGGCAAATTCATCCTCTCCCGTTTCGGAAGTTGCTGACCGCTACGCCCAATCCTTCTTCGATCTTTCCCGCGATGACGGCTCCATCGAGACCGTCGAATCCGAACTCGACGGATTTCGTGGCCTGATCGAGGAAAACGCGGATGTTAGGCGTCTTGTGGAAAGTCCGGCATTCACTGCCGACGAGCAGGCCAAGGGCATCGCGGCGATCGTCAAGAGCGCCCGGCCCAGCCAGCTGACCGGAAACTTCCTGAAGGTCGTCGCGCAGAACCGTCGCCTTTTCGTGTTGCCCGGCATGATTCGCCGGTTCAAGCAGCTCGCAGCCGCCCATCGCGGCGAAATCGAAGCTGACGTCACCACCGCCGCTGCCCTGAGCGACGACGAACGCAACGAACTCAAGGACGTTCTCGGCACCTATACCGGGAAGACCGTCACCCTTCGCGAGCGGGTCGATCCTTCGATACTCGGCGGCCTGATCGTTCAGATCGGATCGCGCATGGTCGATACCTCGATCCGCACAAAACTCAATTCGCTCAAGCTTGCACTTAAAGAGGTCGGCTGATGGACATCCGCCCAGCGGAAATTTCCGATATCCTGAAAAACCAGATCAAGAACTTCGGCGCTGAAGCCGAAGTCTCCGAGGTTGGCCAGGTTCTTTCGATCGGCGATGGTATCGCCCGCGTTTACGGCCTCGACAAATGTCAGGCCGGCGAGATGGTCGAGTTCGCCGACGGCATTCAGGGCATGGTCCTGAACCTTGAGTCCGACAATGTCGGCGTCGTCGTCTTCGGTTCCGATCGTGGAATCAAGGAAGGCGACACGGTCAAGCGCACCGGTAACATCGTGGAAGTGCCGGTCGGCAGGGGTCTTCTCGGCCGCGTCGTCGACGGTCTCGGCAACCCGATCGACGGCAAGGGTCCGATCGAGGGCGCCGAGAACCGGCGCGTCGACGTGAAGGCGCCCGGCATCATTCCGCGCAAGTCGGTGCACGAGCCGATGTCGACCGGCCTCAAGGCGATCGACGCCCTGATCCCGATCGGCCGCGGCCAGCGCGAGCTCGTCATCGGCGATCGCCAGACCGGCAAGTCGGCCATTCTTCTGGACACGATCCTCAACCAGAAGCCGGCCCATGACGAGGGCCGCGACAATGACAAGCTGTACTGCATCTATGTCGCGGTCGGCCAGAAGCGTTCCACGGTCGCCCAGTTCGTGCGCACGCTCGAAGAGCGCGGCGCGATGGCGTACTCGATCGTCGTCGCGGCGACCGCCTCGGACCCCGCGCCGATGCAGTATATCGCTCCCTTCGTCGGATGCACGATCGGCGAATATTTCCGCGACAACGGCATGCATGCCGTGATCGCCTATGACGATCTGTCGAAGCAGGCCGTCGCCTATCGCCAGATCTCGCTGCTCCTGCGTCGTCCTCCGGGCCGCGAAGCCTATCCCGGCGACGTGTTCTATCTTCACTCCCGTCTGCTCGAGCGTGCCGCGAAGCTGAACGACGATCATGGCGCGGGCTCGCTGACGGCACTGCCGGTCATCGAGACCCAGGCGGGCGACGTCTCGGCCTACATCCCGACCAACGTGATCTCGATCACCGACGGACAGATCTTCCTCGAGACCGATCTGTTCTACCAGGGCATTCGTCCTGCGGTGAACGTCGGCCTCTCGGTGAGCCGCGTCGGCTCCTCGGCTCAGATCAAGGCGATGAAGCAGGTCGCAGGCTCGATCAAGGGCGAACTCGCCCAGTATCGCGAGATGGCCGCCTTCGCGCAGTTCGGTTCCGATCTCGACGCGTCGACACAGCGCCTGCTGCGGCGCGGTGCGCGTCTCACGGAACTCTTGAAGCAGCCCCAGTTCGCGCCGTTGAAGACCGAAGAGCAGGTGGTCGTGATCTATGCCGGCACGAACGGCTATCTCGACGATCTGGAAGTCGAACAGGTGGGAACCTTCGAACAGGGCCTGCTGAACGCGATGCGGACGGACCACAAGGACGTTCTCGATGCGATCGCAGACAAGAAGCAGCTGACCGACGAGATCCGGAGCAATCTGAAATCGGCGGTCGACAAGTTCAAGAAGAACTTCGCTTAACCGAGAAGCGAAAGCTTTCGAACTCAAACGGAACTGCCCGGCCCTGATATGCGGCCGGGCCGCGACATCCCGGAGACGCGCGACAAGCAATGGCATCCCTGAAGGATCTTCGAAATCGTATCTCTTCGGTCAAGTCGACCAAGAAGATCACAAAGGCCATGCAGATGGTGGCCGCGTCGAAACTGCGTCGAGCGGAAGAGGCTGCGCACAATGCGCGTCCCTACGCCGAACGCATGGGTTCGGTGCTGTCCAATCTGGCTGGCGTGAACCAGAACGATGCGCCGAGGCTGATGGCCGGCACGGGCAAGGACGACGTCCATCTGCTCGTCGTCTTCACGGCCGACCGCGGCCTGTGCGGCGGTTTCAATTCGTCGATCGTGAAGAAGGCACGCGCGAAGGCGCGTGAACTCGAAGCGTCCGGCAAGACGGTCCGGTACTTCGTCGTCGGAAAGAAGGGCAACGATCTGATGCGCCGGGATCTGGCGGACAAGATCGTCGCGACCGTCAATTTCCGCGAGACGAGCCGCGTCGGATTCGCCGAGGCGGCACAGGTCGGCGACACGGTCATCGACATGTTTCAGGCCGGGGATTTCGACGTCTGTCACCTGTTCTACGCCGAATTCGTCAACGTGATGACCCAGGTCCCGACCGGCCAGCAGGTCATTCCGGCAAAGGTCGGCGATGATGGCGACGAGGCGCAGGCGTCCGGGTCCAAGGCCGCCGGGACCAGGGTCGAAACCACCTACGAATACGAGCCCGATCCCGTCGCCATTCTCGACGAGCTGATCCCGCGCAACATCAAGGTCCAGATCCTGCGGGCGCTTCTCGAGAACGCCGCCTCCGAGCAGGGCGCGCGCATGTCCGCCATGGACAATGCGACGCGCAATGCCGGAGAGATGATCGACGATCTCGAAGTTTCCTACAACCGTCAGCGTCAGGCGCAGATCACCACTGAACTGACGGAAATCATTTCGGGCGCCGAGGCGCTCTAAGACTTATCATGGAAGGAGGCCGCGATGGCTGACACCGACAATCAAGAGCGTGCTACCGGCCGCGTCGCCCAGGTCATCGGTCCTGTCGTCGACGTGGTGTTCGACGGTGCTCTGCCGGCGATCCTGAACGCGCTCGAATGCGACAATAACGGCAACCGCCTCGTGCTGGAAGTTGCCCAGCACACCGGTGAGAACACCGTGCGCACGATCGCGATGGATCTGACCGAAGGTCTCGTCCGCGGCCAGGCGGTGCGCGACACGGGCACGGCGATCCGCGTCCCGGTGGGTCCGGGAACGCTCGGTCGCATCCTCAACGTCATCGGCGAGCCGATCGACGAGCTGGGACCGGTCGCATCGGACGAGACGCGTCCGATCCATGCCCCGGCGCCTCCCTACATCGAGCAGTCGCCCGAGAGCCAGATCCTGGTCACCGGCATCAAGGTCATCGACCTGCTTACCCCTTACGCCCGCGGCGGCAAGATCGGCCTCTTCGGCGGTGCCGGCGTCGGCAAGACGGTTCTCATCCAGGAACTGATCAACAACGTCGCCAAGGCGCACGGTGGTTACTCCGTGTTCGCCGGTGTCGGCGAGCGCACGCGCGAAGGCAACGATCTCTATCACGAGATGATCGAGTCCGGCGTGAACGTCGATCCGCACAAGAACAACGGCTCGTCCGAGGGTTCGAAGGCGGCGCTCGTCTTCGGTCAGATGAACGAGCCTCCGGGAGCGCGTGCCCGCGTCGCGCTGACCGGGCTGACGATCGCCGAGCATTTCCGCGATTCGGGCCAGGACGTCCTGTTCTTCGTCGACAACATCTTCCGGTTCACGCAGGCCGGCTCCGAAGTGTCGGCTCTCCTCGGCCGCATTCCGTCCGCCGTGGGCTATCAGCCGACGCTCGCGACGGACATGGGCCAGATGCAGGAGCGCATCACGACGACGACCAAGGGTTCGATCACCTCGGTGCAGGCGATCTACGTGCCCGCCGACGATCTAACCGATCCCGCGCCGGCGACGACCTTCACCCATCTCGACGCGACGACGGTTCTCAACCGTTCGATCTCCGAGAAGGGCATCTACCCGGCCGTGGATCCGCTGGATTCCACGTCGCGCATGCTCCAGCCGATGATCGTCGGCGAAGAGCACTATCGCGTGGCGCGCGAAGTCCAGGAGATTCTCCAGAAGTACAAGTCGCTTCAGGACATCATCGCGATTCTCGGCATGGACGAGCTCTCCGAAGAGGACAAGATCACGGTGCAGCGCGCCCGCAAGATCGAGCGCTTCTTCTCGCAGCCCTTCTCGGTCGCGGAGATCTTCACCAACACGCCGGGCCAGCTCGTGCCGCTCGAAGATACGGTCCGCTCCTTCCGCGGCCTCGTCGATGGCGAGTACGACCACCTGCCCGAATCGGCCTTCTACATGGTGGGCTCGATCGATCAGGCCATCGAGAAGGCCCAGAAGCAGGCTTCGGAAGCCGCCTGATCAGCACCTTTCGTCCGGGGCCGGTGATGCCGGCTCCGGACGAAGCTCCAGCGGATTGCAAGAACGCAGCGGAAGACACACAGAATGGCTGACAGCTTCAAATTCGAACTCGTTTCGCCCGAACGTCTCATCCTGTCCGAGGATGTCAGCTCGGTCGTCGTTCCGGGCAGCGAAGGCGATTTCACGGTCATGGGCGACCATGCCCCGTTCATGACGACGCTGAAGCCCGGCTTCGTCACGGCAACGCTCGCCGGCGGTTCGCAGAAGAAGCTTTTCGTTCGGGGCGGCTTTGCCGACATCAACGAGAACGGCCTGACGCTTCTGGCCGAACATGCGGCCTCGGCCGATGAGTTGACGTCGGCGTCGCTCGACGAATCGATCGAGCAGGCCCGCAAGCGTCTGGATGCGGCGGATCATGACGATGCGCGCTCGAGCGCCGAGCTCTATCTTTCGCAGCTCGAATATGCGCGGACGCAGATCACGAATTGATCGGCGTTCCAGCGCGCACAGGTTTCACGCCGCCTCCCGCAAGGAGGCGGCGTTTTCGTTTGATCGCGGCCCGTGCCGGACGGTTCAGGCGGGCGGCGCGACGACGAGATCTCGCTGTCCGGCGCGATCGAGCTCCCGGCGCACATAGCCATCTGCCTTCGCGGTCTCCACGAAACGGGTCAGTTCGTCCGCAAGCGCGGCGAACCGCTTCGGCATGACCATCGCCTGGCCGATGGCGGTGATCGTCCCGTCGAGGAGCCGGTAGGCCGGATCGTCGCCGAACGCCCGTTCGAGAGACTGGGTGACGCCAGCGACCGCGTCCGCGTCGCCCCGCCCGTTTCGGAACGCGTCGAAGGACGCGCCGGGCGTTGCTTCGCGTATGAGCGTCATCCGCCCCGGATGGGCCGACAGATGCAGATCGTAGGCGGAGCCCTGTGCGACCATCAGTCTGATGCCGTCGCGGTCGAGATCGCCGACCGACTGCAAGGGAGAGTCCGCGCGAACCAAGGCTTTGGCTTCGATCAGGACATAGGGCGACGAGAACACCACCTGCCCCTCGCGGCCCGGATCGATCGCGCAGAAGCCGACGCGCCAGACATCGTCGCCAGCCGCCGCAACCACCTTGCCGGCACCCTCGAACGGGATCAGTTCGGCCGCGCAGCCGAGCGCTGCACACAGCCGCCTTGCGAGCGCGACGGTGATCCCGCCAAGTTCCCCGGTTGCCGCATCGCGCGCCGCAAGAGCGGCATTGCCGAGATTGATGGCGATCTTCAGCGTGCCGTCTTCGACGAGCGCCTCGCCCATCTTCGTATAGGTCGCCATGTGCCCTCTCCTTCCCGTGTGTGCGCGCGGATGACCGGCGCAGCCGGGATTTGCCCGTCCCGTCCCCGGATCTGGCGCGGATCCGGCGGGTTTCGAGTGGCGAGCGCAAAAACCAGAGCGCGATGCTGGCTTTCGCCCGTCTGGGACCGATGTGGTGGAGATGGCAACGCCGCGACGTCCGAGAGGAGCGAACACCACCATGACGATCGACAAGCCCAAGGCGATCATCTTCGATATGATCGAGACGGTCTTCGCACTCGCGCCGGTTCGCGGTGACCTCATGCGCCTCGGTCTTGCTTCGGGCGATCTGGAAACCTGGTTCGCCTTCGGTTTGCGAGACGCCTTCACGCTCGACGCAACCGGTTCGATCGCGCCCTTTCCGGACATCCTGAAAGGCGCCCTCGCCCAGCTTCTGGCGATCCGCGGCCTGCCATCGCCCGAGATGGAAACGCGCGCCGTCTTCGAGACGATGAAGGCGCTGCCTGCCCACGCGGATGCGCGCGCCGCTCTGGAACTCCTGGCGAAGACCGGAATTCCGCTTTACGCCCTGTCGAACGGCGCGAGGGCGTCGACCGCGAACCTTCTCGACAAGGCCGGCCTCGGCGATTTCTTCGCCCGGATCCTGTCGGTCGAGACGGTCGGGCGTTTCAAGCCGAACCGGACCGTCTACGAGCATGGGATCGCCTCGACGGGCGAGGCAGCCGCTGACGTCATGATGATCGCGACCCATGCGTGGGACACCCATGGCGCGAAGGCCGCCGGTATGAGAGCGGCCTTCGTCGCGCGGGGACAGGCCTATCCGGCTGCGATGCTCCCGCCCGATCTCACCGGCGCGGAACTGACGGACGTCGCACGCCTGATCGCCGATCTCTGATGGTGTGGCGGACGGTTCGCGGTCCCGGCCGAAAAGGCCTATCGCCCAGGCTCGGGAAGATGCGCGCTGTTGCCGCGCCATTCGGTGATCTGGCCCATCGCCCCCTCCGCGCTTCCCATGCGCATGGCAGCGCGTTCCGTCCAGCCGCCTGCCATCCGTCCGACGATCCCGATCGCGATGATCGTGGCGAGCGCCATCGCCAGGGCGGGCAGCGGGCGTGGCATGGACGATGCCCGCAAATCGTGTCGTTCGCTCTGATCGCAGACGGTCATCGCCGTGCTCCGTTCATCTTGGGTGATGATGACGGAGCCCAACATAATCACATCTTATGGCAACTCAAATGAATGTTGTGGATGCAGTACATCATAATTGGTGATGCCTGACCATTCGGGGCGTTCTGCGAACCCGATAAGCGAGCTGCGCGGATCAGGGCTTCAGATGGGCGAAGGCGGCAACGACCCGTTCATAGACGCCGCGCTTGAATGGGACGATGAGGTCGACGAGTTCGTCCATCGGCTTCCAGGCCCATTCGTCGAACTCGGCCTTCTCGCTGCCCGGCGGCGGATCGATCTGGACTTCGGTCTCGTCCCCCTCGAAGCGGAACGCGAACCAGCGCTGCGTCTGGCCGCGAAACCGCCCCTTGAGCGCGAGACCGACGAGGTGTGAGGGCAATTCGTAGTCGATCCAGTCGGGCGCCTCCGCCAGGAGCGATACGGTCTTCATGCCCGTCTCCTCCCAAAGCTCGCGGCGCGCGGCATCAAGCGGCGCTTCACCGGCGTCGATGCCCCCCTGCGGCATCTGCCAGAGCTTGGTCGCGCCCGACATTTCGCCGTTCTCCTCCACCTTGCGGCGACCGGCCCAGACGAGCCCGTCTCGATTGAGAACCATGATCCCGACGCAGGGGCGCATGGGAAGCGTGTGATTGTCTGTGGGTGTCATCGGGCTCGTCTCGTCAAGGGCACAATCGGCGTTTGTCCATGCCGGCGGATGGCGGGGCATGATCGTTTGGAGACATCGCGCGGACGGCTTGCCGGAGCAAGGGCTGCGCCGTCGCCGCCGGTATTGAGCAGCGCCTCGGTCGAACGTCTAGCGCTGTTCGGGATCGGTCACGACCGCGGACACGGGAACGAGGGTGATGCCGCGCTGCTCGGCCTGGCGCACCCAGCCGCCGATGACCTTCGTCGTCGTCTCGAATGCGGAGGCGACACCGATCGCACTCCCCTTCGAGCGCGCGATCTGCTCGAGCTGGTCGAGGCGCCGGCCGATCTCGCCGGCATCCTGCACATCGTCGAGGACGAGGTCTGCAGCGCCGAGAGGCGTCCCCGTCATCTGCGCAAGGCTCGGCGCGACCGAACGCATGGACGAGCCGTCGTCGAGATACATCAGGCCACGCTGGGTAAGCTCGCTCATCAGGGGCTGCATGGCGGCCGCATCGGCGGTGATCTTGCCGCCGAGATAGTTCATGACGCCAATATAGTTCGTCATCTGGCCGAGCGTGGCATGAAGGCTCGAATGATCCTGCGCCATCATCTGGTCGACCGTCACCGTGTTCTCGCCCGGATCGACGTTCGGATAGCCCACCGGTTCCATCGGCGCCTGCAGCAGCAGTTCGTGGCCGCTTCGGCGCGCCTCCTGCATCCAGCGGTCGAGGCTGTTTCCGTTCGCGGCGAATGCGAGCGTGATTTCGGAGGGCAGTGTCTGAATCGCACTCTGCGTCCCGGACTGGCTGATGCCGAGGCCGCCGACGACGATCGCCACGCGCGGCCCCATGCGCGTCGGTCCCGCCGCCCTGTAGACGTCGAACGGGCGACGTCCGTCGGCCGAGCGGACGGGAAGCGGGCCGAAGTCGGATTGTTCGATCAGTCCCGACTCGGGCATATGCGCGACGAGGCTCGCCTGCCGCACGTCGTCGATCTCCATGACCGTCACGCTGGCAGGCCGGTAGGGTGCGTCGCTCGCCGCCTGGCGTGCGCGGTCGGCGAGCGCGGCGTCGATATCGATCTTCTTGGCGGCGCCGCCGAGGGTGGTGATGCCGTTGGTCGCCACGGGATCGAGGTCGCCGCGCCCTGCCGTTTCGAGATCGGCGATCGGCTCGACCCCCGGTCGGTGGGCCCGGTCGAACCATGCCGGATAGAGCGACAGCACGACGAGCACCGTCGCGGCGACCGCGACGGCCGCGTCGCCCCGCGTCGGCTTCAGCGTGCGACGGGTCGAACGGTCTCGTGGTTTCAGCGGTTGGGAGAACGTGGAGTCCATGGGCCGCGAATCTAGCCGCACAGACTGGCGCGAGGCTCGCCGTTCTTGCGGACAATCACCTGCGCATACGAAAACCGGCCCGGGAGCGATCCCGAGCCGGCTGACGTCACGACGATCCGTCGGCAGGCCTAGTTGGCCGCCGAGCTCGCATCCGCCTTGGTATCGGCTTTCGCCTGTTCCTTCGGCGGGAAGGACGCGTTGGTCTGGACGCCGTTGAGAAGATCCAGCGCATATTTCAGCTGGAGGTCGTCCTTGCGCTCCGGCGGAACATAGCTGGACGAACCCGAACCTTCGTCGGTTTCCTCATTGCCGGTGATATGCCCGCGCAGCGAAGACTCGCCGCGGCTGACGTCTTCCTCGGGATCGAGGCCCATCTGCACCTTGATCTCGTCCGGCAGCGGCTGTTCGACCGTGATGTCCGGATCGATTCCGCGGCCCTGGATCGAGCGGCCGGACGGCGTGTAGTAGAGCGCCGTGGTCAAGCGCATCGCGCCGGCGGACCCGAGCGGAATGATGGTCTGGACAGAGCCCTTGCCGAAGGAGCGCGAGCCGACGACCGTCGCCCGGCGCTGGTCCTGAAGCGCACCGGCGACGATCTCGGATGCGGAGGCGGAGCCGCCATTGAGGAGCACGACGAGCGGCTTGCCGTTGATCTCGTCGCCCGAGCGGGCATTGTAGCGCCGTGTCTCGTCGGCGTTGCGACCGCGGGTCGAGACGATCTCGCCCTTCTGTAGGAAGGCATCGGACACCGACACGGCCTCGTCGAGAAGGCCGCCCGGATTGGAGCGCAGATCCAGGACGTAGCCCTTGAGGTCTTCGCCGACCTGCTTGTCGATCGCCGTCACGGCTTCCTCGAGACCGACGGTCGTCTGCTCGTTGAAGCTGTTGATCTTGATATAGCCGACATTGTCGATCGCTTCGAACTTGACGGACTTGACCGTGATGAGATCGCGCGTGAGCGTCATGCGGATCGGCTTTTCCGCGCCTTCGCGCACGATCGTCAGCTTGACGTCGCTGCCGATCTCGCCCTTCATCTTCTCGACCGCCTCCGACAGGGTGAGGCCGCGGACCTGGTCGCCATCGATCTCGACGATGAGGTCGCCCGACAGGATTCCGGCTTCCTCGGCCGGCGATTCGGCGAACGGCGAACCCTCGACCAGAACGACCTCGTCCTTCATGGTGACCTGGATGCCGAGCCCGCCGAACTGGCCGCGGGTCTGGGAGCGCATGTCCTGCGCTTCTTTGGCGTTCATGTAGCTGGAATGGGGATCGAGCGATGTGAGCATGCCGTTGATCGCGGTCTCGACCAGTGCCTGGTCGTCCGGCTCCTCGACATACTGGGCGCGAACGCGCTCGAAGACATCGCCGAAGATCGCAAGCTGCCGATAGGTGTCGGAGCCTGCGGCGTTGGCCACGCCGGCATTCTGGCTGACGACGGTCACGGCCGCCGCCCCCATCAATGCTCCAGCAAAGAGTATCGAAAGCTTACGAATCATTCCCCGTCCTTCCCAAGAGCCTCAATCCGCCCACCAGGCGGATGGATCGACCGGTCTTCCATTGTTGCGGAACTCGACGTAGAGGGCGTGGCCCCCCGTGTCGAAATCCGCGCTGCTGGCGCTGGCTACGCGCCTTGAACCCATCGCGGCGATCGGCTCTCCCGCAGAGACGAACTGACCGGTTTCGACATCGATCCTGTCCATGCCTGCAAGTACGATATGATAGTCGTCACCGGCATCGAGGATCAAGACCTCACCATAGGACCGAAAAGGTCCGGAATACAAGACTTTCGCGTCGGCCGGCGCCGTCACCACATCACCGGATCGCGAGGCGTAGGACGCACCGGTCGCGTGTCTGCCGATATCGTCGCGCTCGCCGAACGCAACGAGACGTCGACCTGCCACGGGTGGATTCAGACGCCCCTTCAATGTCGAAAATGGGGCGGAAGGCTCCAGAAAGCGGACGCTGCGGCGAAGCGCCTCGATATCGTAGGATGGCGCGGCTGCCCGTTCGGGCGGCGTCGGCGCCTTCGGCGCGAGCGCTGCGACGGCGATCCCGGCTTCGCTCTCGTCCGCGCCGGCCGGCGCCTGCGTCACCTGTGCCTCCTTCGAAGCGGCGTCCGTTGTACCGGCGCTGCCGTCTTTTACGGCTGCGATCCGCGCAGCCTCCGCGTCGGCCTCCGCTTCGGCCTGTGCCAGGGCCGCCGCCGCGATCGCGGCATCCTGCTCGGCTTTCGCAGCCTCCGCGGCCGCAAGGGCCGCGGCCCGCTCCTCTTCGGCGCGTTCGTCCTGTGCAAGGCGCGCGGCCTTCTCGGCTTCCTTTGCGGCCTGCGCCGCCGCGATCTCACGTTCGCGTGCGCGGCGGGCCGCCTCGGCCCGCGCCTTCTCGGCGGCGGCCAATGCCGCCTGCTCGAGACGGCGCGCGGTCTTCACGTCGGCGTCGAGCGCGGAAATCAGTCCCTTCAGATCGTCGGCCTCTGCGGCCAGTTCGTCGGCGCGGCGCTTGGCGGCGCTTCTCAACGCCAGATTCTGACCTTCAAGCTGCGCCTTCCTGGCCGAAAGGCGCTTCAGCCTTTCCTCCTCGGCACGATGGGCGGACAATTCCTCGCCGAAGCTTTGCATCTGCGTTGAGATCTCGGCCTGAACGGTCCGGATCCGGCCGAGATCGGCCAGAAGCAGTCTTGTCTCGTCCCGAAGGTTGGGCACCACCGCACCCAGAAGGATCGCACTGCGCACCGATCCGAGCGCATCCTCCGGCTTGACGAGAAGCGCGGGCGGCGGCTTGCGGCCCATGCGCTGAAGGGCAGCCAGCACTTCGGCAAGGACCCCCCGTCGCTCGTTCAGCGAGGCTTTCAGCGCGCCTTCCTGCGAAGACAAGGCTCCGATCCTGTCCTCGAGGTCCGCGAGCCTCGCGCTGGCCTCCCTCTGGCGCCCGGCCGCCTCGATCATCGCCTTGCGGATCGCGTCGCGGTCGTTCTGCAGGATCTCGATCTCGGATTCGAGCGCGGCAAGCGTCTCACGCGTCAGGGTCGCGTCCGCCGAAACGGTCTGGAGCTGCTTTTCCGTCTGAAGACGCTGACGTTCGAGAATGACGGATCGGGCCGGTTCGAGAGCGGCGGTTTCGACGCTCGTGTCGACCGCCAGGGCCCCCGGGATCCGGGGTGCCTCTTCCAGCGCGAACGCCGAGATCGACGGTGACGAGATGAGGGCGAACCCAAGCAGCGCCCCGATGATCGATCGGGAGCGGATCGGTCCGCAATATGGCCGCCGCCCAGTCACGCCTTGCCCTGTCCCTTCTTAGCCCTGCTCGAGGAGCGCAACGCCGTCCGCTTTCATGAAGGGGGGTCTGCGCCGTCGCACGCGATTGGATCGCGAAAGTCTTAACATCCCATCAACCATAAGCGGGCAACGGGAAACATCGGGATCGCACGTGAAAAGCGCGCAGCGTTGCCGCGGGGGCACGCCGAGGCCGGCATGGATCGGGATCCCGCCGGGATGCGGCGTGAGAGCGACGCTCGGTCCGGCGCATCGACAAGGCGCCCGGGCGAGGACAGCGACTTGCGCACAGCTGCCCGACCCTCTACTTTAGAATAGTTCCAAAGAAGAGGCACGATGGCCATGACCGACGCCTGCCGCACATGTCCGCATGCCGATGCCCGTCCGGGAACGGCTGCACCGCAGGACGAAGAGCGCCAGTTCATTCTGACCTATGTGCAGCCGGGTCTTGCCGGACTGATGGACGGCTCCGTCTCCACGCTCGCCCCGATCTTCGCGACGGCCTTCGCCACCCACGATCCGTGGACGACCTTTCTCGTCGGCCTCGCAGCTTCGCTCGGCGCCGGTATTTCCATGGGGTTCACCGAGGTCGCATCGGACGATGGCGTCCTGTCCGGCCGCGGCTCGCCGAAGGTTCGCGGGCTGGTGACCGGCGTGATGACGACCCTGGGCGGGCTCGGGCATACCCTGCCCTATCTCATTCCGGATTTCACGATCGCGACGACGATCGCGATCCTTCTGGTGTTCGTCGAACTCTGGGCGATCGCCTATGTCCAGAACCGCTTCATGAAGACGCGCTGGACGCGGGCGATCTTCCAGGTGGTGCTGGGCGGTGGATTGGTGTTTCTGGCGGGCATGCTGATCGGGCAGGCCTGACGCGGCGGGACCCCGGCCTCACGGCGCCCACCGGCCGCACGCGCCCGCCTCGATCCGGCGCTTCTTCAGGACCGATGGTAGGGATGGCCGGAAAGGATCGTCACCGCGCGGTAGAGCTGCTCGGCAATCAGGATGCGGGCGATCTGGTGAGGAAATGTCAGGCGCCCGAGCGAGAGCGTCAGGTCGGCGGCCTGTCGAAGATCCCGCTCGTGCCCGTCGGGCCCGCCGATCACCAGGGTGCAATCGCGGATGCCGGCATCCCGCCAGCCTTTCAGCGCATCGGCGAATTCTTCGGACGACAGGGTCTTTCCGCGTTCGTCGAGGACGATCGAGATGGTTCCGTCTTCGAGGACGGCCCTCAGCCGCGCGGCTTCGTCGCGCTTTCGCGCCTCGCTCGAGGCCTCTCGCGATTCGGGAAACTCGCTCAAGCTTCGCCATTCGAGACCGATCTGCGGCCCCGCCTTTTTCATCCGGTCGACGTAACGCTCGAAGAGATCCTGTTCGGGACCGCGTTTCATCTTTCCGATCGCGGCAATCGCAATGCGCACGGCGTCAGGCTTTCGTAAGGCACGTGTCGGCATAGGCAGGCGTGGGCGAACCGCCCCTGCCGAGGTGCGCCGGCAGCCGGCACGACCGGACCCGGAGCCTTTCGGGCGAACCGTTCGCGAACGGCTCCGCCAGATCTCAGTGGACGGTTGCCGCGGAGAGTTCCCCGCCCACCGACCACATCTTTTCGAGATTGTAGAATTCGCGAACCTCGGGCCGGAAGATATGGATGATCATATCGCCGGTATCGACGAGCACCCAATCGCCGTTCTGAAGGCCTTCGACCTTGGGCGCAAGGACGCCCGCCGTCTTCAGGTCCTTCAGGAGGTGATCGGCAACCGCCGCGACATGGCGATGCGAGCGCCCGGACACGATCACCATGTGATCGGCGAGCGCGGATTTGCCCCGCATGTCGATGGAAACGATGTTTTCCGCCTTGGAGTCGTCGAGACTCTGCAGCGCGTGATCAAGAACAGTCTTGCCGTCCGAAGCTTCGGCGGCAGACGTTTCGGAAGCAGCCGGATGTGATCCGCTCTTCGCTTCAGCCATTGGTCTCAGTGTCGTTTTCCCTTTCTCCGGACCTCGCAGAGCCTGCCGTTCGGGGGCTTTGCGCATGCCTTAAAATGGCAGCGTTTCACGTCGGTTTCAAGGCGCTCCACGGCCTTGGTGAGGAACGGCGGTCAACCCGGTTGATCGCGCGCTCCGCGCGTTCGCAGCACCGGCATCGCCGCCGCAAGCGGCGTCCCGGAAGATCGAAACGCCCAAGCGGCCGGAACGAAGCCTCTTAGGGGCCGATCCGGACCTCGCGGTTCATTTTGAATCGATCGAGACCGCCCCTAGCCTTTCGGCTCTGCTGTCCCGATGCCATGTGAGGTCACCCTTAAGAACCGCCAAACCAGTTGATTGACCGAGGGGAATCGCCTCATGACTCTCCGTCATATCCGTAACGGCATGCATGGAGATGCGGCTTCGAGCTGTCGTCGACCTGACCCAAAATGCGACGATGGCCCATCGGGAGACGCGACCTGTCTTGAACTAGAACAGTTTTTAAAATGTGGTCTAAATTTGTTCTGCTCCCTTGCAAAAGTGGTTGCTTTTTCCGTGACGGCCTTTCATTCTTTTCAAGCGTTGATATTGAAAAACGAAGGAGTTGTTTCGATGCGTAAAGTTTTACTGGGAATGTCTGCAGCTGTCGCAGCAGTTTCTTTTTCGTCGGTGGCCGAAGCCAAGACGTATAAGAAGCATATCGATGAACGTAGCAGCACTTGCTATGTCGTCGAGTACATTCCCTCGACCTATCAGTACAATACGCGGGGCAAGCTGGTTTCGACGCCCAGCACGACCTGGAGCGGTGATATTGCCGACGGCGCCGTGGTCAAGCACACGCGCAATCCCGCCGTCTACTTGACGACGCGCCACCGCGTCGAGCAGGACCACTACACCATGGTCAAGACGGGCTGCTGATCACGCCGGGCGATACATCGAGGGGGAACCACCGTGTTCCCCCTTTCCTGCCTGCAGGGTCGGCGCCATGGAGAGCATCGGATCGCCATCGGCCCCATTGCGTGCGGCACGCGCGCTGATCCTCGCGCCTTCGGCCTTGTCCGCATCGTCCGTCCCGAACGGCCCTCGCACCGGCCATCCCGACGCGGACCTCGCGGTGCCGGATCGACGATGTTTCCGGGCCTTTCGAAAGTCAGGTCTCGATCATCGCGGGGCCTTCGCCGTCATGCCGCCGAAGGGGCGTCTATCGAACGACTGAAAAGGAGCAGACCATGCTCGCGACGCTCGTCTTTCTCGCATCGTCGACGGCCATTCCGTTCGGATCACCACCGGCCGAGGCATCGGATCCGCCAGCCGCCGGGTCGCACGCGCGCCTCGAACTGGCGTTTGAATTCGCCGAGCGGCCCGAAGGCTATGTGCTGAACGCAATCGTCCTCGACGAACGGACCGGGACCCGGTCCAAGACGGCCGTCGGATCCTGCCGGACCATCGACATCGACTCGTTCACGGATACCGACTTCGGAACACCCGTCATCTGCGACGGCGTCACCTACACGTTCGATATCGCCGACGGGACCATCGTAGCCGGCCCGATCGAGGGGGGACAGGCAGTCGCCGTCAAGCATCTCCTGCCGGGACGGGTCTTCGTCAACGGGGTGCCGCTTCTCATAGAAGCAGATCGATCGAAATCGGATAGGCCTTGAAACCAAGGGTCGGCGGCCGTTCATACTCCACCTGATCGTCGATCCGGTGCGCCGGCTTCAGGCGGCTTGCGCCCCCGGGAACCAGGATGCGCTGCTCGGCCTGATGACGGACCGAGGGAACGGGTTCGGCCTCGGCCCCGCTTTCGACAATCGTGCCGCTTGCGCCCCCTTCAGCCTCGCCAGCCATGGCATTCGGCACCGTGGCGCCATCCGGCGCGCCCGTCGGATTGTCCCGGTAGGCGCTGGCAAAGCGGGATGCATCGAAGCCCTGCCCGTCCAGAACCGGCGCGGCGGCTGCCTGGCTCGGGACGGCTTCAAGATTCGGCTCGCCGAGAAAGCCTTCATATTGCAGCGCTCCCAGAACATAGGGCGGAACGTAGAAGGCCGAGTTGGTCGGCGTGATGGGCCGCACCACGAGACGTGGACCGGTTTCGCAAGCCTCCGCCGTTGGCGCTCCATCCGAACTCAAGGTCACGTAGCAATGGGTCTTCGGTGCCATGCACCCCGACACTGCGATCGCAACGAACGCCGCACAGAAACCCGAGCGAAAGACGTGAAAGCGACGGTTGTGCATAGGCATCTCCTTGATGCCCTTGTCCCGCGATTATGGTTAACGCTCGGTAAACCGCGCGCGCACCCGTTAAGCTCCGATAAAGATTCGCCGATCGCCGCGTCTCCGCCGCACCGCCCGCGCCAGCGTTCGACGATGCCTGACGGCGGCTCATCGAAACGGTCGCGTCCCCCGTGGACACGCGCAGTCAGGCGACGCGCGCTGCAATGCGCGTTTCGCCGGCACGATCCTTCGTGGCGCATTCTGCTTCATTCGAGGCTGCACGGCGAAAATTTCGCCTCGCGCGCTCCCTGTTCGAGGCGTAATGAAGGGTGAACGAAGTTTGATCGGCGAGGATCGTCACATCATGCCGGACGAAACGACACAGACACCGGGACCGTCACTGAGCCCGATCGGCCCGAGGCTCGTCGCGGTCCGCGATGCGTCCGGCGCGCGCGTGCCCTCAGGGCGCGACGAGGATGCGGCGAGCGGGACCACCCGCCCCGATCGGATGGGACCGCTCGCCGTCCTGCCCGTCTTCTACGACCTCAAGGGCAAGCGCGTGGTGATGGCCGGTGGCGGCGCGGGCGCGGCCTGGAAGGCGGAACTTCTCGCAGCCTCCGGCGCGCGGGTCGATCTGTACACGCCGCTGGGCGAGATCGGTGAGGAAATGGCCGATCTCATCGCGTCGAAATCGGGCGAAGCAGGCGTTCGCCACCATGACCGTCCGTGGGCGACCGACATCTTCGTGGGGGCGGCTCTCGCCGTCGGCGATGTCGAAACGGAGGCCGAAGCCTACGCGTTTCGCTGCGCGGCGAAGGCGGCCGGCATTCCGGTCAACCTCGTCGACAAGCCGGCTTTTTGCGACTTCACCTTCGGCTCGATCGTCAATCGCTCGCCGCTGGTCGTCGGCATCTCGACGAGCGGGGCGGCGCCCATTCTGGGGCAGGCGGCGCGCCGGCGTATCGAAACGCTGCTCCCGCCGAGCCTCCAGGGCTGGGCCCAGATGGCCGCACGGGTGCGCGAGCGGGTGCTGACCGGCCTGAAACCCGGCCCGGAACGCCGGGCGTTCTGGGAACGCTTCTCCGATTTCGCCTTCAAGGCAAGGCCGCCCGAGGATGATCGCGATCTCGACGCCGCCCTCGACGCGATCGCGCGCAATCCGGTGAAGACCGGCCGCGTGACCCTGGTCGGCGCGGGCCCCGGAGAAGCCGAACTCCTGACCCTGAAAGCCGTGCGCGCGCTCCAGGGGGCCGACGTGATCCTGTTCGACGATCTCGTCTCGCCCGACATTCTGGAGCTTGCCCGGCGCGAGGCGAGGCGCATGCTTGTGGGAAAACGCGCCGCGCGCGAAAGCTGCCGCCAGGAGGACATCAACCGCATGATGGTGGAGTTCGCCGAGGCGGGCAAGACCGTGGTGCGCCTCAAATCCGGCGACGTCTCGATCTTCGGACGCGCCGGGGAGGAACTGGCGGAGTTGAAGCGGCGCAATATCCCGTTCGAGATCGTGCCCGGCATCACCGCGGCGTCCGCGCTGGCCGCGACGTTCGGCATCTCGCTCACCCACCGCGACCATGCGCAGCAATTGCGGTTCGTCACCGGCCATTCGAAGAAGGGTGGTCTTCCGGACGATATCGCCTGGCGGGAGCTTGCGGGCCCCCGCGCCACGACGATCTTCTACATGGGCGGCCGGATGGCCGGAAAGATCGCCGAAACGCTGATCGCCGAAGGCATGCCGGCTGCCACGCCCGTCGCCGTCTGCGCCAATATCAGCCGCGACGACGAAACCCGCGCGACCGGACATCTTGCAGATCTCGGCGCGATCGTCGGGCGGATCGGCGTCGATCGCCCCATCCTGATCGGGGTCGGCAACGTGTTTTCGGAAGTTTCGGCGCAATCGGCCCTCGACGATCCGCTGGACCAATCCGGCGCCCATGCCCGGGCCGTGGACGCCGCCGTTCGCTGATCCGCCCTCCCGCGGTCCGGCCTCTCGAACCGATCGAGGCGCGAGCGCGCCGTCCGGCCGGCGGGCGCCGGGCCGCGGTCTCGAAGCGCGGCGGAGACCGATCGACGGATGTTCGGGACGACGAAACGCTTGCCAGACGCGCGCCGCCGGTCCACCTTGACCAAAACGTCAATGGGGACATACGAGGCATGGCTGCAGCATCTCTTGAGAGCAAGACCCTCTTCATGTCGGGCGGCTCGCGCGGCATCGGTCTCGCCATCGCATTGCGTGCGGCGAAGGACGGCGCCAACATCGTCATCGCGGCCAAGACCGACAAGCCGCATCCGAAGCTTCCCGGCACCATCCACACGGCGGTGGAGGAGATCGAGGCCGCGGGCGGGCAAGGGCTCGCGACCGTCTGCGACATCCGCGAGGACGATCAGGTGAAGGCGGCCGTGGCAAAGGCGGTCGAACGGTTCGGCGGCATCGACATCTGCATCAACAACGCCTCGGCGATCCAGTTGACAGGCACGCTCGAGACGCCGATGCGCCGCTACGACCTGATGAACGAGGTCAATGCCCGCGGTACGTTCCTCGTCTCGCAGACCTGCCTGCCGCATCTTCTGAAGGCGGACAACCCGCACATTCTCAATCTCGCGCCGCCGCTCGACATGAAGCCGAAATGGTTTGCCGGGCACACCGCCTACACGATGGCGAAGTTCGGCATGTCCATGTGCACGCTCGGCATGGCGGCCGAATTCCGGGACCGGAACGTCGGCGTCAACTCCCTCTGGCCGCTGACGGCAATCGACACGGCCGCCGTCCGCTTCGCCCTCGGCGGCGACGCGATGGCGAAAATGAGCCGGAGCCCCGCCATCATCGCGGACGCGGCCCATGTCATCCTGACGCGGCCTGCGTCGCAGACGAGCGGCAACTTCTTCATCGACGAGCTCCTCCTGCGCGAGGAAGGCGTGACCGATTTCTCGATCTACGGCCCGGAGGGCGGCGGCGATCCGGTCGCCGACTTCTTCGTTCCCGACGAGGTCTTCGCGCAGGTTCCGACCAAGGTTCGCCATATGTTGTGAAGGAGCGTCCCCTTCCGGCAATTTCGGATGTCGCACGCTTGACGATCGGGCGGGCGTGTCGTCAATCAATGACGAACGAAACCCGACCAATGCCCGAGGGAACCCCGCCGTGAGACGTTTTGCTTCGCCCCTCCCCCTTGCCCTTGCGGTCGCCCTCGGCCTTTCGGGGTGCGCGACGTCCGGAGAGGATGCAGGCGACGCGCAAAGCCTTTCGGAGCGCTGGAAAGGCAAGCCGGCGGAGACGTTCTTCGCGCGGCATGGCAGTGCGTTCGCCGAATATGGCGAGCGCGGCGGCGGCGTGCGCTACACCTGGCGCAAGCGCTACACGATGTCGTCCGCGAACGGAGCCGCCGCCGAGGTCCGGGTCTGCGAGATCGATCTCCTCGCCGATGCCGCCGACCGGATCCAGTCGATCGTTGCGACACGCAATTCCAAGATACGCGACGACGAGACGCCGTCCTGCGAGGGCGCCCTCGACCTTGCAGGCGCCGGCTGAGGCCCGCCCATCGCCGTCCGAAACCGGCGCATCGTAACGAACGATCTCGCCAGCCTTGATCGCGCCGTGCGCGCAATCCGGTGCTGAAGGTCGATTCGGCCTGAGGCCGGGTTCTGACGGGATTCCGATACAGGTTTTTCCGGCGCGATCGCACGCTCGGCTGGGGTTTCGTTCGCGAAGCCGGCGCAGGCATCGGCAATCACGGACCGGGCGAAACGGGCCGCCCCTCTCGATCGTGTCCCTGCCGATGGCGGCCGCGACGAGAAGAGCGTTCGAGCCGTCCGGCCCCGATGCCGTCGCCGATTGTCGGAATATGCCCGCTGCCCGCTCGACGCGCCGGGAGGATCTCGCCCGATCTATTCGACGATCTTGACGGACGCACGGGCCACGATATCGCGCCCGCCGTTCGCCGTGCAGCTGGCGCCGAGGCTGGAATTGCCGTTGAAATCGACCGTGTTGCCGATGATCTGCGTGCAGCCGTTGCCGACGGCCGAATTTCCGCGAAACTTGATGTCCGAACCCGGCATGTAGACCGCGCCCTGCATCGTGGAATCGGTCGTGCCGGCAATGGTGTGTTCCACGCCTGCCTGATCCCGGCCACCGAAGAAGAGAATGCCGGAATACGGACCGCTGGAAGGAGCCGACAGTTGAAGCGCACCGTTCCCCGTGAGTTTCATCCGCGCGCCTTTCGTCAGGTAGATGGTGACGCCCGCCCCCGTGACGTTGGCGCCCGGGGACACCGTGACATCGCCGTTCTCGACGATGTAGAGCCCGGGCTTCATGACGACATCCCCCTTCAGGGAAAGACCGCTGCAAAAGCGCATCGCCCTGACGCCGCTCGGATGGTTCTCCACCGGATCGAGGACGGTCTCACCCTTCTGGCTGCCCTGTTTGTCCTTCGCGCATGTTCCGGTCGCCGCAGGTTCGGGAATGTCGCGGTAGGGATCGGCGACGGCAGCGGCATGTTCGTGGATCGCCAGACATTCCGTCAGATTGAGCGCCGAGGTCGCGGAAGCCCCTCCAACGGAATGGACGCAGCCGGTGGTGAGGGCTGCCGAACCGAACATGTCGAACGCATCGGATGCATTCGAATTGGCGGCGATATCGCACCCGTCGAGCGTGATGTCGACCGATCCGCCGACCTTCACGGCACCCGATCGGCTGACGTCGAGCGCGAGGACGCAGGCTCTGGACCGTTGGTCGATCTTCGCCACCGCCCTTGCGTTGAGCGTCACCGGCTCCTCGTCGAGAATGGCCGAGAACAGGCGGCCCTCGAAGATGCGCATCGTGACCTCGACCGTGTTCGCATCGCCCGCATTCGGGCCCGAAATGGCCGGCGAGTGCACGAACAGGGCGGAGTCGTCGATCGCGTAGCCGGACTGGGCGGCAATGTGATGGGCGGCTGCGCGCATGCCGACGTCGTCGGCACCGGAATTCTTGCGGATCGCGGCGGCATGGGCGGCGACGTCGGCTGCATGCTGCAATCCGCGCTGCTTGGCATACCAGAGGCTCGTCTCGACACCGAAACCGATCCCGGCGATCAGCAAAGGAACCATGAGCGCGGCGACGACGGTCGTCGCTCCTCGTTCGTCCGCCCGCAGGCGTGACACGGCGCGGGCGAGCCCGAATGCGCAGGGCGGAGTTCTCATAGCGAGAACACGCGGATGAGAACCGGCGTGATGATGACCGCGAACAGCACCGGCAGGAAGAACACGATCATCGGCACGGTCAGCTTCGGTGGCAGGGCTGCCGCCTTTTTTTCCGCCTCCGCCATGCGCATGTCCCGGCTCTCCTGGGCCAGCACGCGCAATGCCTTGCCAACCGGCGTCCCATATTTCTCGGCCTGGCTGAGCGCGGTCACGACGGCTCGCACGCTTTCGAGGTTCGTACGCTGCGCTAGATTGGACAAGGCCTTGCGGCGGTCGGGCAGATAGGACAGTTCGGCCGTCGTAAGATTGAGTTCTTCCGATAGCTCCACCGACTGCCGGCCGATTTCTTCCGAGACCTTCCGAAACGCCGCCTCGAGGCTCATGCCCGACTCCACGCAGATCAGCATCAGATCGAGCGCCTCCGGCCAGGCGCGCTTGATCGAGGTCTGGCGCTTCTGTGCCTGGTTCTTGAGGAGAACGGACGGAAGCCTGTAGCCGATCAGCCCCGCGCACAAACCGATCGCCAGATCGCCCGCCAGCGGCAGTTCCAAGAGCAGCGTGGCGTAGAAGACGCTCGACAGCATCGCCAGGGCACAGACGATGACCTGGGCCGCCAGGAACTTGAAGATCGGACTGCGACCGCGATAGCCCGCGGAGCGCAGTGCCTGGACCGTCTTTCCATCCTCGGCGTGGACCGTCAGGTTCAGCCGATCCACGATGGTCTTGTAGAGTTTCGTCGGCTCGGCAAGGGTCAGGCTGACCTTGAGTTCACTGAGCTTGGCGCGTTCGCGGATGCGGATCGATTCCCGTTCCTGCCCGACGAGCTTCATCCGGGCCTTCAGATTGTCCGACCGGCCGATCAAGGGCCACGCGACGACGAGAACCGCGAGCGTGGTCGCCGTCGCCGACAGCAGCGCGACGAGTGCATCGGTGTCGGCTGCGAAGTTCAGGAGAAAACCCATTGTCATTCGCCCTAGAAATCGAAACTGATCATTTTCTTCATCACGAAGATCCCGGTGGCCATCCAGATCGCACTGCCGGCCAGGACGATGTTTCCGATCATGTCCGTGAACATGATCGCGATGAAGTCGGGGCTCGTGAAGAAGACCAGGAGGCCGACGATGATCGGCAATGCGCCGATGATGCTGCCGGACGTTTTGGCTTCCTGGCTCATGGAGCGGATCTTGCTCTCCATCTTCTTGCGTTCACGCAGCACCTTCGAGAGATTTCCGAGTGCCTCCGCCAGGGACCCGCCGGTCTTGCCCTGAACGCCGATCACGATCGAGAAGAAGCTCGTCTCGGTGAGCGGAATACGCTCGGCGAGCCGGCTGAGAGCCTCGTCGATGGGTACGCCGATCGTCTGATCCTCGACGACGGTCCTGAACTCGCTGCGCACGGGCTCGGGCATCTCGGTCGCGATGATGCGCAGGCAATCGGGCAGCGGCAGGCCCGACTTGACGCCGCGCACGACGACGTCGACGGCGGACGGAAAGGCATCGCCGAACTTTCTGAGGCGGCGACCGCGCTTGAAGCCGACGAACCCGTGGGGGCCGAGAAGACCTGCGGCAATGGCAAAGCCGAGGCCGGCATACCAGACGAGACCGGCCGCCAGAAAGACTGCCAGCGCCGCGATGCCGACCCCGAAACTGATGGCGACATAGGTCGTCCTCGACCAGGGCAATTCGGCTTGCCGCATCCTCTGCACGAGGCTCGGCCCGACCGTCTTGTTCGCGTTCGTCGCCTTCCGTTTTTCCTCGGCCTCCTTGAGCGTCGCCTCGACGGATCGCTTGCGCCGCGTCTGATCCGATCCGGGCTGACCGGCTTCGATGGAAGGCGCGCCTGCGTCCGCGATCGCCGCGAAACGGTCGCGGTACAATTTCTCGTCGGCACCGTTCCCGGCCGTGAAGACGTAAAGGAGGCCACACACGCTGACGCTCGCCAGAACGACGACGAGGAGCGAACCATAGGCGGGATCGAGGCCTGCGATCATGCCGCCATCTCCGAGCGCCCGGCCGCGTCGAGCGCGGCGGCCAGACGCTTTTCCTCGCCGAAATAGCGTGCGCGTTCCCAGAATGCCGGACGCCCGATCCCGGTCGATCGATGGGAGCCGAGAACTTTCCCGTCCGCGCTTTCTCCCGTCATGTCGTAGACGAACAGATCCTGGGTGATGATGACATCGCCTTCCATGCCCAGCACTTCGGTGATGTGGGTGATTCGGCGGGATCCGTCGCGAAGGCGGGACGCCTGGATGATGACGTCGACCGAGCCGACGATGATCTCGCGCACGGTCGCCGCCGGCAAGGTGAAGCCGCCCATCGCGATCATGGATTCCATGCGTTTCAGGCATTCGCGCGGGCTGTTGGCGTGGATCGTGCCCATCGAGCCGTCATGGCCGGTGTTCATTGCCTGGAGAAGGTCGAACACTTCCGGTCCGCGCACCTCGCCGACGATGATGCGTTCGGGGCGCATGCGCAGGCAGTTCTTGACCAGCGCCCGCATCGTGATCTCGCCCTCGCCCTCGATGTTCGGCGGTCGCGTTTCGAGGCTGACGACATGTTCCTGCTGCAGTTGCAGTTCGGCGGAATCCTCGCAGGTGATGATCCGCTCGTCCGGATCGATGTAGCGGGTCAGGCAGTTGAGAAGCGTCGTCTTGCCCGAGCCCGTACCGCCCGAAATCACCACGTTGCAGCGCACCCGGCCGATGATCTGGAGGATCGTCGCGCCCTCCGGCGAGATCGCGCCGAATTTCACCAGCTGGTCGAGGGTCAGCTTGTCCTTCTTGAACTTGCGGATCGTCAGGCTCGGGCCATGGATCGAAAGCGGCGACGCGATCACGTTGACGCGGCTGCCGTCTTCCAGGCGCGCGTCGCAGATCGGGCTGGCTTCGTCGATCCGGCGTCCGACCTTCGACACGATCCGCTGGCACACATTGAGGAGCTGCTCGTTCGAGTTGAAGCGGATATCGGTTTTCTGGATCTTGCCGTTCACTTCGATGAAGATGGGCTCGCATCCGTTGACCATGATGTCGGCGATATCGTCGCGTGCCAGAAGCTGTTCGAGAGGCCCGTAGCCAAGCACATCGTCGCAGATTTCGGCGATCAGCGCGTCCTGTTCCGCGACCGATATCTGCGCCTTCTTGACCTGGAGGATTTCCGTCACGATGCCGACGATTTCGGCGCGCGCCTTGTCGGGCTGCATGGTCGAGATCAGCGACACGTCGATCGCATCGATCAGCGCCTCGAAGATCTGCGCCTTCAGGGTCTGGTATCGCTCGCTGGTTCCACTCTTCTCGGAGCGGACGGGCGGAGCGAAGGTGAGGATCTGGCCGGCCTCCGGACGCGCGCCGCCGTCGACGACGAATGCATCGGGTTGCGTGACATCTGCGAGGAAAGCCTCCTCGGTCTTCTTGCCGAACATTGACGAACTCCCCGTCGTTGGGACGCGACAGAGCGGCCAGACCGTCGACCCTCGAGACGAAGAGGGCCGCGGTACCGGTGACAGCGCAGCTTTTGTCGCCTGAACTTGCCTCGAATCTATGCAGGCGGCCTTGCCAGACAGTGATGTCGATCGATCGCATTTGAATCGTGGTTTCGAAAAAGACGGAATGTAAGGCTGGCATCGCAACAAGTGCCGATCAGCATCAACGAACCGTTTCCCGAGCCCCTATTCGGTGGGAACGCGGCGCGAGACGCTGAGTTCGATCGATGCGTCGGACACCGCGGAGACGACGAAATCGAACGGGTAGCTGAGGGTTACGGTGCGAAACGCGATCCCGCCTTCGACCGCATTGCCGAAGGTGATCCGGAGCCTGTCCGCACGACCGCCGAAGAACGCCGCCCGAATCTTCGTGGACAGGTCGGTCTCGGAGATCGCATTGTCGGTCATGATGGCGCGGCTCCCCACGCCGGCCGCATAGCTCAGATTTCCGTTGGTCTGCAGTGCGCGCGCAAACTCGAACGTGCCGAGGAAGACGAGCAGCATCGGAAAGCAGACAAATGCGAATTCGATCGCCGTCGCGCCGCTGCGATCTTCATGGAATCGCTTCCATTTCATCGAACCTGCACCTGCAGGACGGCCGTCAGGACGAGATCCGGCAATATGATCTCGTCATAGGGTTTCGTGGCAAGAACGCGGTAATATGCGGATGTCGGATGGGCGTCGTCGCAGGTCGTGCCTGCCGGCACCGCGACGCTCGGTGCTTCCTTGCAGGCATAGAAACGGGTCACGTCGACGGAAAGCTGCCGTTCGTCGGCGTTTGCCGGCGCGGCAACGATCTCGTAGTCCGACGTGCCGGTTGCGACGATCGCGTCGTAGACCTGGTTGGTGCCCGGATCGGTCATGGCGATCTGCATGCCGCTTCGAAGCAGCTGATCGACGGCGATCTTTTCGCTGATCATCAGGCCGGTATCGACCATTGCGAGGAAGGCGAAGGCGAAGAAGGGAACGATGAGCGCGAACTCGACGGCGGCCACACCTTCGGTCCGTTCGAGAAAGGTCTTCGGTTCCGTGATGCCCGAGAGACGGCCGACATCACCCCGTCCCGCTCGTTCCCGATCTCGAAACCCGATCCGCGCCATCGTCAGCGTCTGCGCCGGAAGAAACGCGTGAAGCCGCCGTCCTTCGCAGGCGCTGCGAGCGCGTCGTGACGATTGATCACGCGCTCGGCGAACGCGTCGATCTCTCTTGCGCATTTGACCTTCCTGCCCGTCTCGCCCAGCATCTGCCCGTTGTTGGCGGCACGACCGAACAGATCGCCGTCGTAGGAAAGCTCGAGGTCCACCGGACAACCGGCGGCCTTGGCGAAGTCGACCGGTTTGATCTCGTGCCGCTTGGGCAGACCGATCTGGTTGAGGACCAGCCGGGGCAGCCTGTCGTTCGGACGACGGCTTGCGAGAAATGCCGAGATCATCTTCAAGTTGCGCAGGTTGGTCAGGTCCGGCACGGCCGTCACCACGATCTCGTCACTGTCGACGAGCAGGTCGCGCACCCAAGGCACCCAGTCGTGCGGCAGATCGAGGACGGTGATCTGAGCGGCCATGCGTGCGGTCGCGATGAGGCGTTCCAGCCGCGCGCCGGACAGGTCCGTGTCGGTGTCGGCGCCGGGTGGTGAAGCGAGGATGCTCAGGCGATCGCCGACGCGCGCGACCACGCGCTCGAGACGCGCCTCGTCGAGCTTCTCCGCGTCGTTCAGCGCGTCCGCGACACCGGTCAACGGCGTCAGGTTGAAGTCGAGGGCGGATGTGCCGAACGACAGGTCAAGATCGATCAGCAGAACCTCCCGTTCGTGTCGGGTCGCAAGCGACCAGGCCATGTTGTGGGCAAGGGTGGAGGACCCGACACCGCCCCGCGCGCCGAAAAAGGCATGCACCTTGCCGACGGTCTGGTGGGCCCTGCCGCGATAAAGCCGGGAGATCGCCGCCAGAAGGCCGACGGTATCGAGCGGCAAGGCGAGATATTCGCCGACGCCGAAATCGATCAGCCGGCGATAGAGCGCGATGTCGTTGTGCCGGCCAATGACGATGACCTGCGTGCTCTGCAGGCTTTCTTCGGCAAGACGCGAGAGCCCCTCGAACAGGTCCGTCTCGCGGTCGGGCGCCTCGACGATGACGAGGTCGGGCGTGCGCGTCGTCTTGTAGCAGGCAACGGCCCCGGCCAGGGAGCCCGCGTGAACCGAGACCTTGGCGCGACGCATACGGCGATCATTCCGAAGATCGTGGGCAGCGCGCACCACGCTCGAATCGTCGGCGAAGACCGCCACATCGATCCTCGGCGCGATCATGGGGGCGATGTCGGCATTGGCTGCAGGCGCGGCCGGACCGGCGGCGTTCGAGGCTTCGAAAGCCGACGCGGCCGCGCCGCGATCACCGTTCGTCGAAGTGCCGTCGAGCATGGATCAGTTCGCCTTCTGTACGGACACGCGGGTATGGCGCTTGACCTCGACGGTCTCGGCCTTGCCGTTCCGCCTGACCGTCACGAGGAGTTTTTCAGGCATTCTCGGCCTGGCGATGGCGGCCTGGGGCGGCGCTGCCGGCGAGACGGCGGCGATGTCGGCGACGGAACGAAGGGCAAGCGTCAAGGAGCCGGTCGCCTGCGCCGCCGTGATGGTCTTGACCTGCCCGATGTCCAGTTCCAGCGTCGCGGTCTGGCCGAGAACCGTCTTCTGATTGCCCTCGCTATCGCCGGTCTGGCTCTGATCGACGGCAAGCACGCGCACATTGTCCAGGATGACCTGGCTCGTCGTTTCCGTGCCGCTGTCCAGGGTGATGGTCGTCGTATGAACCACGTCCACGCGATCGTTCGGCAGGACGAAGCCGCCGGCACTGCTTTCCGCCGAGACCTTGACGGCCACCGCCCGTTTGCCCGCAGGCAGGAGCGCCGACATGAAACCGGCGTTGGCCGGCGCCATGTGGCTTTCGGAGATCGGATCGCCGTCCAGAAGGGCCTTGCGAACCAGCGTGCCTTCGAATTCCTCGAGCGCGTCGGGCCGCACATCGCGCGTGACGAACGTTCGAAGGACCGCGTTCGCGGGCCAGGGTTGCCAACGAAGCGTATCGGCAGACAGTCGCCCGCCTTCCTCGACATTGCCGGCGGCGACGAGAATGTCGGTCATCTGGATCGGCGCCTGCAGCGCCGGTGCCGTTGTTTCGGGCGCGGAACCGCCATCGACCGTCAGCCACGCGGCAGCGCCGCCGGACGACAGGGCTGCGGCAAGAACGAGATATCGAAGCATGATCTCCGCCTTCCAAGGACACGTCGCACACTGAAAATAAGGCGCCCGGAAAGTAAGGTAGCTATCGCAACCGCCTTGCAGCCAGGTTAATTCGCAAGGACGGATGCTTCGGATGCCGGCGGCGGCGGCGGCACGCCGGCGGGCTGGACTGCCCTCGCGGCACGCTTTCCGTCCGTCCAGATATCCGTGGCTCCTCCGAACCTGACGGGGGAATTGGCCTGGTGGATCGCCGCGTTCCGCTCCATCGCGGCGCCTGCGCCATGATAGATCCGGTCGTCCTGATTGGCGTAGTCGGTGCAGGCCGAAAGCAACAGAACGATCGACAGGCAGAGGGCCGGACTAGCGATCGCTCTCGGCATCGGCACCGCCCTCCTCGAAATCGATGAAGTGACCATAGGGGCCCGCGACGCCCTCGCCCCGGCGAACCGAACCGACGATCGTGCGATCCACTTCGAGAAGACCCATTCCGAACAGTTCGACATCGTTCGGCGACCGGGTCTGGTCGAGCGGCGAGGCCAGCGCCTGTCCCGCGGCCGCCGGCCTGACGATGCGGGGCGTGACCACGATGACCAGATCGGTTTCCTGTTTCTGGAAGCTTACCGAGCGAAACAATGCACCGAGAACAGGCACGTTGCCGATCCAGGGCATTTGCTCGATGGTCTTGGAATTAACCGTCTGGAGCAGCCCCGCAAGCGCGAAACTCTGCCCGTCGCGCAACTCGATGACGGTTTGCGCCTTGCGCGAGGTGAAACCCGGATTGCCGTTGACGATGATCGACGGATCGATCTCGCTGACTTCCGTGGTCACGCGCAGATTGACGAGACCGTCGTCGAGGACGGTCGGAAGGAATTCGAGCCTTACGCCATAGGGCCGATAGTCCGTCTGGGTCGCGGCAACGCCGCCCGTTCCCGCCACCGCCGATTGGATCGGCACTTCGCCGCCCGCATGGAAGCTGGCCTTTTCGCCGCTGACCGTGGTGAGGTTCGGCTGCGCGAGTCGCCGGGCAAGCCCTTTCTTTTCCAACGCGTTGATCACGGCATCGACGCGGACGCCCGCGCTCTCGAGAACCTGCGCGATCATCGATCCGAACGGCGTGCCCTGGGAATTGCGACCGGCATTCTCCGTCAGATAGGCCTGAGGATCGCCGTCTTCGTTCGCGTTCAGCGTCAGGCGCGAGCCGGCCACGGAAAGGCTGGTGCCGCCTCTCGCACGGAAGTTGATGCCGAGGTCGCGCCCCGCCGTCCGCCGGGCTTCGAGCACGCGCACTTCGAGGGAGACCTGCTGCGCGTCCGTCACCGCGATCGCGTTGATGACCGGATCGGCCGAATATTGCTGGGCGATCTCGACCACGCGCAGGACATCGGGCGCGCTTCGAACCGTGCCGCTCAGATGGACGCGATCGTTCAAGTTCGTCACATTCACGCGCGCGCTCGGAACACCGGCGCGGATGGCGCCGGAGACATCGCCCATGTCGAGGCGCACCCGTGTGTCCACCACGCCCAGAAGGCGGTCGCCGCCATCGTAGATCGAGATGTTCGTGGTGCCGAGACCGATCGCCTGAATGTAGAAGGTCCGGTCCGACAAGGGGACGACGTCGGCGATCGCGACATCGCCGACGACCAGATTGGCGAAGGGCTGGCTGGTCGCGATGGTCATCGTCGAGCCTGGTCGCACGGCGACGCTGGAGACAGATCCGTTTCCGATCGCGATGGTGCGCTGCTCGGCCTTTGCCGGCGATGCGGGAAGCGACGCCACGCAGACGGCCAGCGAAAGCCGCAGCAGGACCGTCGCGAACCGGTGCCAGGTCACGCTGATGTTCCGGGCTGCGCCGTGGCTTTGGAGCGCTGTCATACAGCCACCCTTCGTTGATTGACATGCGGCGAACGGGAGCGATCCCGCACGCCGCGTGAGAGGTCCGCTTCACGCACAATTGTGAATGATTTTGGTTAAGTGTTCATCAATTTCGCAGGGTCGACTGACGATCAGTCCACCCGGCGGTACGCGACGGAGCCGTCCGGCATCTCCCGGCGTTCGAACATCATGGACCCGTCCCCGTCAGGCAGCGGAGACGATTTCGGCGTCGGTATGGCGCCGGTCATGTCCTCAAACGAAGGCGGCAGGGCGGCAACCGTTTTGGGCCCGCTCCTGCGGCCCTCTGCCGGCGCGGGATGGAGCGCGGCGGCGGGCAGCGTCAGTTCGGCGATACTGACGAGCATTGCGGAGAGACGATCATCGACGCGCGATCCGCCATCGCGGACGGTTTCGACCGTATGTTCGACGCTCGTGCGCAGCGCACCGAGGCCTTGCATGATCTGGAATTGCGCGGAGTCGGATCGATCCAGCCGCAACTGGACGATCCCGTCGATGCGGGACGCCGCATTCACGATATCGGCGCGCAGACGATCCTCCGCCTTTTCCATCGCGGTGATCTTCTCGCTCATCGTCTGGAGGCTGCGCCATGGCTGGAAACTGGCCGCGATCATGGCGCTGATCGACACCGTCGCGGTCAGGCAGGCGACGTTGAGGCACACGACGAGTTTCGACCAGTTCGATGGCCTGCCGGGATCATCGGACGCCGGCTGGCTCTTCGGCTTGTCGTCCCACTGGATCCGGGACGGGCGATCCGCCGCGGGCGCGGCGAGCTTTGCATTCGCATCGGGTTCGACGTCGACGAGAGAGAAGAGCTGGGCCGCCTTGATCGGCGGCATCGGGAACGTCATGCATCTCTCCTCGCTCATCGCGTTGCTTTCGGCGTTGCGCGCGACCGGATCAGTTGCAGATTGTTGGCGATGCGCCGACTGCCCGGCGCAAGCTGCCTGGCCTGGGCCAGATAGGCATAGGCCGTCTTCACGTTGCCGCGCAGGAGATGGGAATAACCCAGATTGTTGTAAACGGTCGGGTCGCCCGGTTTGAGGCTGGACAGGCGCGAATAGGCGCTGTCCGCCGTGTCGAAACGCTGGAGCCGATCCGCCGAGGCGGCAAGCCCCAACCACGCATCGCTGTCGCGCGGATGGGCCTCCGAGATCTCCTTGAAGATGTCGAACGACGCAGCATAGTTCTCGGCGCGAAACTGGGTCCGCGCTTCGATTTTCCGGGCATGCAATAGCGATGAACTGGAGGCCGGATAACCGAAGAGGCCTGTCGACCCTGCGTTCAGGTCGGCCGACTGGCATGCGGTGAGGACCAGCACGCCCGTCACCAGGAGCGCAGTTGGGAATTTGATCATGGAAACTCTACATCAAAGGTCGTGTGCACCTTCGTGGGACCGACCGCCAGCCGAATCGTCGAAGGACCTGCCACTCATCCCGGTCAGATTGCCGGTGTTCCGTTAAGGACCGATTGACGGTGTTACCATGGGCGTTCCGGTTTACGGACACAAATCACCACGCAGGTTGCTGAAGACCCAAGTCAAGTCTCGGTTGGTTCGAAGACGATCATTGTCTTCGCGAGCGTATCCCGGTTGCCATTGCTGCGCGAAACCTTTGGACGGGTCCCAGCGGTTGGCCGGCGGCGCCCGGATCGCGGCTCGGTCCCGATCCGGCTCTCGAAGCGTCCGTTCCGGTCAGCCCGGTCGCGAACCCGATGCCGGCGCCGGTCGCATGTCCGGCCGCCGTTCCGCATCGAGATAGTCCTCGACATAAAAGATCTTGCCGAGGCGAAGCGCGACTGCGGCCAGCGGGGTCGCGAGAGCCAGTCCGAGCAGTCCGAACAGGACACCGAACAGGAGCTGTGCCGAGATCGTGAGGGCGGGCGGGAGCGACACCGACTCTTCCTGAATGCGTGGCGTGATCAGGTAACTCTCGACGGTCTGGACGGCGACGTAGAGTCCCGCGACCCACAAGGTCGCCGAGAGGCCGTCCGACAGGCCGAGGAGAAGGGCCGGAAGGGCCGCGAGGACCGGACCGATGTTGGGAATGAACGTCAGGACGGCGGCAAGGATCGCAAGGATCGGTGCGAAGGGGATGCCGATGGCCCAAAGGCCGAGACCGGTCAGGATCCCGACGATGGCCATCGAGATGAACTGCGCTTTCAGCCAGCCACGCAGGGCGACGCCGGCTTCGCCGATGATGCGGAGCGCCCGCCTGCGTAGGCTCGGTGCGAGAAGAGCGACAAAACCCCTGACATAGGTGCCGGGCGCGATCGCGCCGTAGAGGCCGACAAAGGCGATGACGACGGCGGTGCCGAGCGCGCCGAGCGAACTGGAAAAGATCGAGGTGGCCCCGCTGCCCGACGAAAAGAGGGTGGAGGGATCGATCATTTGAAGACCGCGCTGAATCCAGTCATGGTCGCCGACGAAATTTCGGGCGCTTTCGATCGCATCGGGCAGACTGTCGACGAACTTCTGGACCTGATCGGCCAGCGCGGCACCCGCAAAGGCGAGAAAACCGGCGGTGGCCAGCACAAGGAGGATGCAGAAGATCGAAAGTCCCAGGGCGGATCGCACATGCAGATGCCGGGCCATCCAGTCGCCCCCGCCGCGCAGGAACACGGCGATGAGGATACCTGCAAAGACGGCAAGCAGAACGTCGGCCGCGAGCCAGAGGATAACCAGAACGGCCAATCCGAGAACGAGGAGAGATACGGTTCTTCGCGTCATTTGCGCTTCAACTCGCTGGACCGGTTCACGACGAAAGAGCGACACCCGACGATCCGGGTGCCGCTCCTTGATGCTTCGTTCGAATGGGCAGGCCTAGCGCAATTGGTCCTTGACCGCGTCCTTGACCTTTCCGAGGTTCTTCTGGGTCTTGCCCTCGACGCGGTCACCCGTGCCCTCGGCTTCCATGCGGTCGTTCCCGGTCACCTTGCCCGCCGTTTCCTTGATCGAGCCGCCGAGTTCCTTTGCCGTCCCCTTGGACTTGTCGTCGCTCATCTGCTCTCTCCATTCATGGTCTCGTCGCATTTCGAGCGATTGCTCGATGCTCTAATTGTCAACGGCAGGTGCGTTCGATCGTTCCAACCGATCGGCAATCGATTCTACGGTTTGCCGGACCGCCGGCAATGGCGGGGACCGTTTCGAGACGGGCGTCATCGGTCAGCGCTCCGCGAGACGGCCGAGGAGGAATCGCATCCGGTACTGTTCACAGCGAAAAGGCCGGCGTGTCTTTCGACACGCCGGCCATCAGGTCGACGACTGAAGCGACCGGGATGCTACGCAAGCGTCTTAGTTGCTGGATTCCGTCGTCGTCCCGTTACCGGAGCCGGACGTCGCGCCGCTGTTGTTGTTGCTGCTGCCGGAGTGCGGCGATGCCGTGCTGCCGGCCGACGGTGCCTTCTGGGCGCCCATGACGCGACCGCTGGTGTCGATCATCATGAGAACCTGCTCGCCATCGGGGGTCTTGGCCTGAACCATGTAGGCCGCATCCATGATCGATGCGTCCTCATATCCGGCCTTTTCCAGAGCACCCAGGACCTTTTCCTGCGATGCGACCATGTCCTCGGCCGACATCGACGAGGACGTGCTGGCGCCCGACGATGCGGCGGCACTGTCGCTGGTCGCCGCGTCCGGCGACGACGTACCGGAATCGCTGGTCTGAGCCATGACGGGCGAAATGCCGAATGCGAGGACGGCGGCGGTGAGAAGTGTCTTTTTCATGAAGATGTTTCCTTATTCGTATGGATTTATGGATCTTGCCTTGGATCCCGGCAGCGTCGCGCGCCTGGGATCCTTCGACCGTGTCGCGGTGACCGGTCAGGCATGACGACCCGTCGCCCCACGCCCATGTCGTGATCTGTCTTTCCACCCCCCGGTGCCCGCTCCGAACCGAGCCGCGTGGCAAGGGTCCGCGTGGACACCAGGGACCGGCAATCGCCATGACAGCGGGGGCGAAAGTCGGCTGTCAGTCCGGAGTGATCAGTTCCACCAGCCTTCGTCGACGCCAGGCATGGACTCAAGCTCTTCCTCGGAATAACGCGTGACGAAGATGTAGGACTGGTCGTCGACCGGTATCAGATCGACATCCGCCACGCGCAGCAGCACATGCTTGTCGCCGATATCCAGGAATCCGCCGACCTCGGCGACGATCCCGACGAACTGCCCCGACTGATCGAGAATGACGTCTTCGATCTCGCCGATTTCGTTCCAGTCCGAGCCAAGCGCGTCATAGCCCGACTCGCCCCAGGCATCGTCGTCCGAAACGTTCCAGGAGCCTTCGTCATAGGCTTCATTCGTCGTATAAACCGCACCACCCGTAATATCGCGGGTACGGATCAGTTCGCCCCAATTGTTGACCGCCTCGTTCACGCCCGCCGCGGGCGTATTCACGTCGCTCGTGGAAGCATCCTGAGCAATTGCCGGCGAGCCTGCCAGCATAACGGCCGAAAGGGTTGCAACGATATATTTCATGATGGTTCCTCCATATTTCCGATATCTGTAAAGCCAACGGAGCGGATCGCCCCATGTTCCGAAAAAACTGGATTGATTGATGCGCCGTGTTCGATACCGAACATTTACCTTGGCTAAATCGCGCTGAAGAGCACATTTTGCGAACGCAATGCTGAGCCAGTTCTATCGATTCGGATCAGGATCATGTCGCATTGTTTCAAGCCGGTTGCGGAGGGCAGCGGCGGAGCGGAGCGCCGAGACGCCTTCGGGGGCGCTGGGGCCGTGGCGGGTGGCATCCGCCCTTGCCGTTGGCGAAGATGAGACCGCTCCACCCTCGAGACCCGTCAATCCGAAGCCTGCCACGGAACGCCGCGCGGACGGACCGTCGACGCGCCATCGGCGCATCCATGATCCGGCGTAGCGCGCAGAACGTCAGCCTCTCCATGACGCGGGCACCCGTTCGACGCTCTCACAGCGACGGATCGCGACCCGAACGAATGATGGTCTCAGGAGGAAAACCTGGGTAGGGTCCGGTTTGAATTCAGAAATACGGCAAACTCCTCCAACGCTCGCAGGTATTGATGAAATTCGGTTTCAAGTTCTCGAAGATCGTCCGCCAGATGTGGTTTTTGCCGGCGGTGTTCTCCCTCGTGGCGATCGCCACGGCCTCCGCTGCCCGCTACTCGGCCTTTCTGTTGCCGGAGGAGTTGCCTCTCGAAGTCTCGCAGAACGCCATCGAGACCATTCTTACCATCGTCGCGACGAGCATGCTGACCGTTGCGACATTCGCCCTGGCGACCATGGTCAGTGCCTTCTTCGGCGCAGCACAGGGGACCACGCCGCGGGCCGTCAGACTGATTGCCGAGGACAGGGCCGCCCAAGCGCCCATCTCGATCTTCATAGGATCGTTTCTCTTCAGTATCGTCGGCATCATCGCGCTTTCCAGCGGGTTCTACAGCGCTTCGGGACGGTTGATATTGTTCGGCGCCACGATCCTCGTCGTCGGACTGCTTGTCGGCGCGCTCATCCGCTGGATCAACAAGATCCCGTCGATCGGCCAGGTCGGTGAAACGATCAAGCGAATGGAGACCGCAACGTCGGGCGCCTTCGACGAGATTGCACGTCGGCCGCTTCTGGGCTGCCTGAAGACAACGGCGGCGGCGGAGAAGGGAGTGCCGCTTCACGCGAGCCGCATAGGATATGTCCAGCACGTCCAGCCGGACGAGTTGCAGTCGATTGCCGAAGAGTGCGATCTCCTCATCCACATATCAGCCCGTCCCGGCGTCTACGTGACGGCCATCAGGCCCCTTGTCCTCGTCGATGGCGTCGTGACCGACGCCGTCGCGGAGAAAATTCGCGCCGCGTTCATCCTCGGCCGCGATCGAACGTTCGACCACGATCCGCGTTTTGGCCTCATCGTTCTCGGTGAAATCGCCTCTCGCGCGCTTTCTCCCGGCATCAACGACCCGGGAACCGCGATCAACGTGATTCAGACGCACGTTCGCATCCTGACCGATTGGTTCAACGGCGAAGCCGACGCCAACCACGACTGCGAGCATGACCGGGTTTCGATCGTTCCGATCCTGCCCGAACAGATTCTGCACGACGCCTTCCGAGCGATCGCGCGTGACGGAGCCGACAATGTCGAGGTCTGCCTGAAGCTGTTCGAGGCGCTGGAAGCGATCCATGCTGTCGCGCCATGCCGGTTTGACGCTCCCATCGCGCACTTCGCCGAAGACGCTCTGGAACGGGTTCGCGGGGCCATGTCCCATCAGAGGGATCTCCGCGTCGTTGAGGCGGCGGCTGAATGGCTGCACGGACGGCGCGGCCTGCATGACCCCGAACCGTGACCAGTCTCGAACGTCCCTGAGCGGATGCAGGGAAGCGGGCGACCGCCCGAGCGAAGAGAAGGGTTCCTGCTCGATTCGAAGCGTGCGTCCGGCATGCCGGCGGTTCCGACGGCAAGGGCATGTCGCGGCTTCATCCGGGCACCGGCCACCGTCGACATCATCGCAACATGCGTCGTCTGGCCCACATAGCCAATGAGACCGCAACGGAAGGACGCCGCATGACGAAAGACCATGGAAAGCAGAAGGCCGCTACGAAGTCGGGGTCCGAGAAGATCAAAGTGTCCGAGAAGGCCGCCGACAAGATCGAGGCTTTCCAGGCGCTGGCGAACCGGATCGCTTCCGGGGAGCAGGTCGTCCCACCGATTTACATGACGGGTCAGATGCGTCGGGAGCATGTTCGCTCGACGTTGCGGGAGGACCATGCACAGCGGATCGAGCAGCGGAACGAAGGGGCAGAAGAGAAGTTCGAGGAACTGGCGGACAATTTCTTCAAGTTCTTTCGGGGAACGGCATTGCTGTTCTACCGCGACATGGTGGGTGCGGACGCTCACATGCCGACGGTCATGGCCCTTGGCGATGTTCACCCCGAGAACTTCGGCGTGATGCCGGACGAGCACGGCGCCCCCATCTTCGGTGTCAATGATTTCGACGAGGCCCTCTACGCCCCGTTCACCTGGGATCTGAAGCGCGGGGCCGTCGGGTTCTGGATCGGGGCCCGCCAGGAAGGCGGTCTGAAGCGAAAGAAGCGGCGGAAGATCGTCAAGGAGTTCGTGAAGGGCTACCTCGACGCGATGGAGGCATATTCCGAGCACGCGACGGAGAAGAACGACAGCTATCGGATGGACAATTCGCCGAAGGTCATCCAGCGGCTTTTCGAGGAAGCCTGGGAGGAACGGAAAGACTGGCTTTGGGACGATTATCTCAAGGCTTCGGGGCAAGGCTTCCGGCCCAGCGACGAATTGCAGCCAATCTCCAGCGAAGTCGGCAAATTTCAGAAGGCCATCGACGATCTGGCGAAAGCGAACGGCATTTCCGGGCTCGCGCGGGCCGGTGAACTGAAGGTCAAGGACGTCTGTATGCGTCATGGACAGGGCACGGCGTCCCTTGGTCTGCCCCGATACTACGTCCTGATCGAAGGCCCGTCGAAAGACGCAAGCGACGATCTCATCATCGAGTTCAAGCGGGCGCGGACCTCGGCCCTCGACGGGCTGATACCGCAATCCGAGTTCAGTGCCGGCGACAAGGCGGACCGGATTGCCCACGGGCAGGCCGTGCAGCTTGCCCATGGCGACGTCTTTTACGGCGCCGTCGAGATCGACGGAATGAGCTTCATGAGTCGCGAGCGAGCCCCTTTCCGCGACGACATAGATCTCGACGAGCTCAGCTACGGCACATGGAAAGAGTATGCGCGAACCTGCGGAGCGGTTCTGGCACAGGCCCACGCGCTCTCCGACGATCTCGGCCAGATCGACTACGACCTCGAGCCATCGATCATCGCGGCGGCAAGTCCTCGCGCTCTCTTCGTCGCCGATCTTGTCCGATTTGCCGAGGAGGCCGCCGATCGGCTCGAAACCGATCACAAACTGTTCCGCGAGGACCATGCCAACGGGGCATTCGAAAGTGTCGACATGGTCTACCGGTAAGACATGCGGGCCGGATCCCGCCGGGTTTCGGACGCACGTTCGAAGCGTTCGGGATTTTCCGTGACCGGGCAAGATCGCTGACGCCGACCAGGACCCGATCCGGCCGAGCGTGCTCGTCTTCTAGCCGGCGCCGGCAGCGGTCGGTGCACGAAGCGGCAGCACCTTCGCATTTTCGGCCGGAGGGTTCGCTTCGAGATCTGCGATCAGCCGCTTCATCTCGTCGATCTCCCGAACCTGCGCGGCGATGATCTCGTCGGCCAGCTCACGCACCCGCGGATCGGTGATCTCGGCCCGTCTGCTGGTCATGATGGCAATCGAATGATGCGGGATCATCGCTTTCATGTAGGCGACATCGCCCACCGTCTCCTGACTGCGCACGAGGAACAGCGAAGCGGCGAAGATCAAGGCGGCACCGACCAGAATGGCGATGTTGGCGGTCTTGTTCGTATACATCGACCACATGAAAGCGAGCATCACGATCGCCATCACGGCGCCCATGTAGATCGCCATCCAAGTCCGCGTCTGGCTGTAGAACACATGGTCCAGAGCGTAGGTGTTGAGATACATGAGACCGAACATGAGAATGGTCGACGTGACGATCATCGCGCCGAAGCGTGTGTAGGTCATGGGTTGGCTTTCTTTTCCATTTGTCTGACGAACGCGGATCGCCTGGCATTGCCGAAGTTCCGGGCGCCCCGCGTCACGGCGCGGCGGTCTGCACGTGGCTCGGAATGGAGCATCGGCTCCGCGTGCCGCGCCCCTTGCAACATCCCGTCACTGCTGCCGACCGGTCGACGTGCCCTTCTTCCAAGGCAGTCGCCCCTCGATCTCGATCTCGAGCGCGAAGCTGAGAAAGGTCCGGACCAGAACGACGCCCGCGAGGACCGCGACGCTTTCCAGCGTCGGTTCGATGGCGACAGTGTTGATGATGTCGGCCGCGACCAGGAATTCGAGACCGAGAAGTATGGAACGCCCGAGGCTGGCTCGAAACTCGTGATAAGAACCGGAACCGTCTCCGACGAGCCGTCGCTTGAGGAAGGTGATCGTCGCGATGATCGTTCCCACGACGATCACGAAAATTCCCGCAATCTCGATGCTGCGTGTCGTCCAGTGCAACACGGTGCTCAAAGTCTCGTCCATTCGAAATGTCCTGCATCTTCGTGGAAAAATCGTCCCGAGCATGCGCAGGTGCGGATCACGGGATGGCCGGCGCGGCTTGTCCGAGCCGATGGGAAGTCCAGCGTGACGCGCAGCGGCGCCACGGGGAACGGCTCTGGACGTCCTTGCCGAGTTCTTCGAGACGCGCCTGAAGCGGCGTGGCGCCGACGCACTGTCCCGGCTTCGGATCGTAATACGAACGTATGACTTACAGTCAGTTGGTCCAGATGCGGGGCGCGACAAGTTCGAAAGGCCGCAAGGACGATGCCGGCAGCGTGGGCGGGCAAGGTGCGGGAGGCGCATTTCCTCACCTGGCAAGGCATGGGGCGGTGAGGACAGACCCGACACGGTAACGCTTCGCCCGAGATCGCCCGAGAGCGACGACGCCGGACCGATGGGCACCGCAGAGGCGTGACGGTGACGTCGCGCATGAGCGGCCGCGGGCTCCTAGTCGTCCGACAGGAGCCTGGTCGTTTGGGGGTCCGGCGCGCCGCCGTAGAACTCGTCGAGGCCTTCCTGGAAAAGCCGATCATCCTCCGGGCTCGAAGACGCGGCCTTGAACAAGGTCAGGGAGGAGCGGAATTTCATGTCGTCGGGGGTGCCGAGAATGGCGGTGGCTGTCTTCGTCTTGTGTTGGAGCATCAGGCGCACATGCTGGCGCAGCCTGTTTCCGAGGACAGGATCGTCGAGGTAACGGCGCGCCTGCTCCAGATCCGCAATGGCGTACCGCTGTGCGGTCGAAGAGTGGCCGAGCCCGGCCAGCTGCGGGAATATGAACCACATCCAGTGAGACCGTTTCCGGCCGGCGGCGAGCTCCCCGTCGACCTGCGAAAGGACGCCGTCCTGCGCGGTGATGAAGCGTTCCAGATCGATGTCCGTCATGGCGCCGTCCTCTTCCAGGTTCCGCAAGCCGCGTTGTCCGCCGTGACAACGAACAGGGCCGCTCGCCGCATCATTCGGCTGATCCTATCCGACCATCCGCCTGTCATGAACGTCGCCCGATCGCTTCCGGTTCACACCCGACAGAGACTGCCGCCGGCAGGATGGACGTCCCCCGCTTCGATCCGCCCGGCATCGAGGGTCGATGCGCATCCTGCTGGACGATGCAAGCAACCAATCCCCGAGACCGCGCCGACCAGTCTTCATGGCGCCAGGCACATGTCCGGGCGCTGGCGGCACAGCCGAGCGCGAACTGGAGCATGTCGGACATGGCGACAGTCCGGAACGATCTGACAATATTCTGGTTTAACCATGAATGACAGGTCTTGCGCCTGCGGGTTCAAGCCGCGCGTCGCGTCGTCTTTTGATCGGACCGATTATCTCATGCGTAAAAGGCAGACCTCATTGGCCGGCAAGGTCATCGTCGTCACGGGCGCAAGTTCGGGCATCGGCCTGATCACGGCCCGGCGCGCGGCGTCAAGGGGAGCGCGCGTCGTGCTCGTCTCGCGCGATGCTCCGGTCATCGACCAGATCGCACGGGAAATCGGCAAAGGAGGCGGGCACGCGCTCGCGGTAAGGGGAGACGTCAGCATCGAAGCCGATGTCCAGGCCGTCGTTGAGGCGGCTGTCGGGCGGTTTGGACGGATCGACGTCTGGGTCAACAATGCCGGCGTCGCGGCCTACGCAACGCTCGTCGATCTTCCGATCGATGTGCATCGCCGCCTCTTCGAAACCAATTACTGGGGCCTCGTCTACGGATCGCTCGCCGCCGTCCGCCATTTCCGGACGCGCCGGGGGATCGGTCGACTGATCAATATCGGCTCTGTCAATTCCGATGTCGCCGTTCCCTTGCTGAGCGCCTATTCGGCCACCAAACACGCGGTCAAGGGCTTCAACAATGCCCTTCGCCGCGAGCTCATGGTGTCGGATCCGCAGGTCACGGTCACCCTGATCAAGCCCTCCGGCATCGCGACGGCGTTTCCCCAGCATGCGCGCAATTTCCTCAAGGTCGAGCCACGCGTCGTGCCGCCGCTCTACACCCCCGAAATCGTCGCGAACGCGATTCTCCACGCCGCCGCGCACGGACCCCGCGAAATCATCGTCGGGGCCGTGGGGCCGGCGCTGTCCATTCCGCAGGCGCTGATCCCACGGCTTGTCGATCGGCTGCTGGCGAAAGTGGTGCCGCCCCTGTCGAAATCGGCCAATGCGATCACCCGGACCGACAATCTCGACACGCCGACGGGCGGCGCCGAGAGCCACTATCCGCACGCCCCGGGCCTGCCCATCAGCCCGTACACGATGGCCCAGAAACGACCGGTGCTCAGCGCGATCGTCGTCGCGGGCGCCGGCGCGATGGCGCTCGCCTGGGCTCTCGCCCGCACCAGACGCTCCTGAGCAATTGCCGGTGTCCCCAAGCCGGCGAGACACCGTCGCAGACCGCGCGCAGCCTTTGGTGGGTACACCGATGCGAGCCGACCAGCCGCGGAACTTTCAAGAAAACTCCGGGCAGCGCTTCCATCGTCGTCTTCGTCGAAGACGTTCTCGACATTCGCTCGCAGGTCGACCGGTCTGTCGTGGGGACCGGCGACCGTGGATTGGAGACCTGCGTCGATGCGTGTCCAGTCATCGACCCTTTGCAGGTTCGCCTCATCGTAGAACGAGGTGCTAGCGTTGATCGCGCGACCTTGGACGGCCGGCCATCGGTCAGCCTGGGCAGATCGTATTCGGCATAAAGGTTGACCTGAACGTCCGCGACACCGGGCGCCCGTTTGCCATGGAACTCGCCGCTCTGCGATCGCGAATTCTGCATCGAGGAAGGCCAGGCCGTCCAGCAAACGGAAACTGCCGAACCATCCGCAATTCCTATGAATTTCCTATTTCTTTGCCCCTTCCGCCCTCTCGAACCCCTATGCGGTTCCAACCGATATTCTCACCGACAGACGCGAACGGTCGCAAATGTCTGGATCGCTGCCTCGGCAGCCCCGCCGTCCAGCATTCGGGGCCCTCGTCCGTATCGGAACCGGAGACCGCCACCTGGCGCCTCCCATCAGAGACGATCGCAATGACCTTCGAATATCTCCTCAGCGGTGCCGTCACCCTCTTCGTCACGGCCTACCTCATCTATGCGCTGCTTCGGCCGGAGCGTTTCTAGGGTCCCGCCCCCACCGAACGATCGCCGGGCCAATTCCGCACTTTTCCCAAGTCGCACGCCACGAGATCCGGAAGGGCCGAAAGCCTTCCCGCGCATCGGGCATCGTCCCCGCCATGACCGCGGTGTCGCCGGTGTCCGCACGCGACGCCCGGTCCATCAGGCAGGTGTCCGGGCAGAGCCGACGGGCCCGCCGCCGCCATCACACGTCCCACGCTGGAGCCACCCATGAGCCAGTCCAAATCCGCCAGTATCCTCGATACCCGCATTCTTGTCCCCGCGCTCGGGGGCGCATTCAGGAAACTCGACCCGCGCACGCTGTCGAAGAATCCGGTGATGTTCGTCGTCGGCGTCGTGTCGGTCCTGACGACGGTCTTGTTCCTGCGGGATCTCGCGGTCGGGGCGGACGATCTCGGCTTCTCCTTCCAGATCATTCTCTGGCTCTGGTTCACGATCCTGTTCGCGAACTTTGCCGAGGCGGTTGCAGAGGGGCGCGGCAGGGCGCAGGCGGATTCCCTTCGCCGCTCGCGTACCGAAACGCAGGCCAAGCGCCTGACCGGTCCCGACGGACGCCAGGTGAAACTCGTGCCGGGGACCAGCCTGAAGACCGGCGACATCGTCCTCGTCGAGGCCGGCGACATCATTCCCTCCGACGGCGAGATCGTCGAGGGCATCGCCTCGGTCAACGAGGCGGCGATCACCGGCGAATCCGCACCGGTCATTCGCGAGTCCGGCGGCGACCGTTCGGCCGTGACCGGGGGCACGCAGGTTCTGTCCGACTGGATCAAGGTAAGGATCACGGCGGAAGCCGGTTCGACCTTCATCGACCGGATGATTGCCCTCGTCGAAGGCGCCGAGCGCCAGAAGACCCCGAACGAAATCGCGCTCAACGTGCTGCTGGCCGGGCTTACGCTGATCTTCGTGCTGGCCACGGCGACCATCCCCGCCTTCGCCGCCTATGCCGGCGGGTCGATCCCGGTCGTCGTGCTGGTGGCGCTGTTCGTGACGCTGATCCCGACCACGATCGGGGCGCTGCTGTCGGCCATCGGCATTGCCGGCATGGACCGTCTCGTGCGCTTCAACGTGCTGGCCATGTCCGGTCGCGCCGTCGAGGCGGCGGGCGATGTCGACACGCTGCTGCTCGACAAGACCGGTACCATCACGCTCGGCAACCGCCAGGCGACCGAGTTCCGCCCCGTCGAGGGCGTCAGCGAACAGGAACTTGCCGACGCCGCGCAGCTTGCCTCGCTTGCCGACGAAACGCCGGAGGGCCGCTCGATCGTCGTGCTCGCCAAGGAGAAGTACGGCATCCGCGGGCGGGACATGCAGTCGCTCAATGCGACCTTCGTGCCGTTCACCGCGCAAAGCCGCATGAGCGGCGTCGATTTCGACGGTTCGTCGATCCGGAAGGGCGCGGTCGATGCGGTGCTGAGGCAGGTCGAACAGGCATCGGCCGCGAACGGGGTCACCCGCGCCAGCACCGCCAGGGCGAGCGAACTCGAAGTGATCGCCGCCGACATCGCGACCACCGGCGGCACGCCGCTCGCCGTTGTGAAGGACGGGCGGCTTCTGGGCGTCGTGCAGCTCAAGGACATCGTCAAGGGCGGCATCCGCGAACGCTTCGCCGAGCTTCGACGCATGGGCATCCGCACGGTGATGATCACCGGTGACAATCCGATGACGGCGGCGGCGATCGCGGCCGAGGCGGGCGTCGACGATTTCCTGGCCGAAGCGACACCGGAGAACAAGCTGACGCTGATCCGCGAGGAGCAGGCCAAGGGCAAGCTGGTCGCCATGTGCGGCGACGGCACAAACGACGCGCCGGCGCTCGCCCAGGCCGATGTCGGCGTCGCCATGAACACCGGAACGGTCGCTGCTCGCGAGGCCGGCAACATGGTCGACCTGGATTCCGATCCGACCAAGCTCATCGAGATCGTCGAGATCGGCAAGCAGCTCCTGATGACCCGCGGGGCGCTCACCACCTTCTCGATCGCCAACGACGTCGCGAAATATTTCGCGATCGTGCCGGCCATGTTCGTCGTCCTCTATCCCCAGCTGGACGCCCTCAACATCATGGGCCTGGCGACACCGCAAAGCGCCATCCTGTCGGCGATCATCTTCAACGCGCTGATCATCATCGCGCTGATCCCCCTGTCGCTGAATGGCGTTGCCTACAAGGCGATCGGCGCCGACCGGCTCCTGCGCCGCAACCTGTTCATCTATGGGCTCGGCGGCCTGATCGTCCCGTTCATCGGCATCAAGGCGATCGACCTCGCCATCACCGCCATCGGCCTCGCCTGACCCGAAGGAACCCTTCCCATGACCCTGTTCTGTCTGCTTCTCGGCCTCGCCGTCTTCGGTCTTCTCTTGGTGATGACCAACGCCGTCGACCGAGCCTGATCTTTCCAGCGATGTCGGAGACATTCCAATGCTGATCCAATCGATCCTGTTCGTCGTTCTCGTCGTTGGCGGGACGGCACTCCTCTCCTGGCCGCTCGGCCTCTACATGACATGGGCAATGGACCCGGGCGATCCTTCCTCCGGCATCGCCGGATGGAAGAACCGCGCCTTCCGGGCCATTGGCGGCCCCCTGACCGGTCAGGAACAGACGTGGAAGCGCTACATGGTCGCCCTGTTCGCCTTCAACGTCGTGATGTTCGTGGTCGTCTACGGCTTCCTGGCGCTGCAGCAATATCTGCCGCTCAATCCGGACGGCAAGCAGGCGCTCGAAGGCAGCCTGATCTTCAACACGGCCGCCTCATTCACGACGAACACCAACCTCCAGCATTATTCGGGCGAGGTGTCGCTGAGCTACCTGACGCAGCTCGGCGGCCTGATGTGGCTTCAGTTCGTCTCGGCAGCCACGGGCATCGCGGCTCTCGCCGCGCTGGCCCGCGGACTTTCGGGCAGGCCACTCGGCAATTTCTTCGTCGACGTGCAGCGTGCCTCCTTCCTCGTCCTGTTGCCTTTGGCTTTCGTCATGGCGATCCTGCTCGTCATGGGCGGCGTGCCGATGACGTTCGACGGCGCCGCCGTCGCGACGACCCTCGAAGGGGTGCAGCAGACCATCGCGCGCGGTCCCGTCGCGGCCTTCGTCGCGATCAAGCAGCTCGGCACCAATGGCGGCGGCTTCTTCGGTCCCAACTCGACGCATCCGCTGGAGAATCCGGGGTTCTGGACCAACATTCTCGAGATGGTCGCCATCATCATCATTCCGATGGCCTGCGTGTGGATGTTCGGCCGGATCATCGGCCGCATGCGCCATGCCGGCGTGATCTTCGCGGTGATGCTGGCGTTCCTCATGGTCAAGACCGTCGGCGCCGTGTCCTTCGAGGCTGCACCGACCTGGGCCTTCGCCGACCTGCCCATCGAGCAGAATGTCGGCAATCTCGAAGGCAAGGAACTTCGCTTCGGCGCCACGGGCGGCCCGCTCTGGTCGGTGCTGACCACGTCGACCTCGAACGGCTCCGTCGGTTCCATGCATGACAGCCTCAATCCGATGACCGGGCTGATGCCGATGATCGGCATGTGGCTCAACGCCACCTTCGGCGGCGTCGGCGTCGGCATGATCAACATGTTCCTCTACATCCTGGTCGGCGTGTTCATTGCCGGGATGATGATCGGCCGCACGCCGGAATATCTCGGTTGGCGCGTCGAGGCCCGGGAAGTGAAGCTCGCGCTGTTCGCGCTGCTCGCCCATGGCCTGTTCATCCTGGGCGGCACCGCGATCTTCGCGGCAACCCCATGGGGTGCCGACACGCTGAACAATGTCGGGCCACACGGTTTTTCGGAGATCCTCTACGAGTTCACGTCGGCAAGCGCGAACAACGGTTCGGGCTTCGAGGGGCTCGGCGACAACACCGTGGCGTGGAATCTGGCAACCGGCATCGTGATGCTCTTCGCCCGCTTCATCCCGATCATCCTGCCGCTGGCCATCGTCGCCTCGTTGTCGGCCAAGCGCCGCAGCGCGGAATCGAGCGGCTCACTCAGTGTCGAGGGCGGTGTCTTCGCCACGATGCTGGCGGCCACCATCGTCGTCGTCGGCGCGCTCACCTTCTTCCCGGCGGCAACGCTGGGGCCGATCGCCGAACATGTCATGACCACGTACTGACCTGGAGAACAGGACCATGCAGTCTCTACTTGCCAGCATCCGCATCGCTGCGGCGACCATGCTGATCTGCGTCGCCGGCTACGCCACCGCCGTCTGGGCCGTTGCCCAGACCCTCGCCCCGGACACGGCGAACGGCTCGCTCGTCACGGGTGCGGACGGTGCGATCATCGGCAGTCGCCAGGTGGCGCAAGCCTTCACGCAGCCCGGCTATTTCTGGCCGCGCCCCTCGGCGGTGGACTACGACGCCGCGGCCGCCGGCGGCAGCAACAAGTCCCCGACCAGCCCGGACGTCGCCGACCGGGGCCTGGAAATGGTGGAACGCTACGGCGCAACGCCGCAGAACCCGCTCCCGGCCGATCTCGCCGCCGCGTCCGGCGCCGGCCTCGACCCGCATATCTCCGAGGCCGGTGCCCTCTATCAGGCGGCCCGGATTGCCGAGGCGCGCGGTCTGGATCCGGTCCGGGTCGAAGGCCTGGTCCGCAGTGGAGCCTTCTCGCCCGGCGGCCTCCTCGCGGCAGATCGGATCGTCAATGTCCTCGAACTCAATCTGGCACTCGACGCGATGGATCGTGCCCGGGCGGAGTAGCGCGGCGTTCGCCCGCCCTGCCCGACCCCACACCCGTCCGCCCGCCTTCATCGCGCCGGCGCGACGACCCTCTGCGCCCCCGGGACGCCGCTGCCACAGCATTCGGGGCACCGGCCTTCCGGGCCGATCGCCGAAGGCCGGCTCGAAAACCGGGGGCATGGGGCCGGATGCGTTGCATAGGTCGGCCTCGACGGGCAAAACTTCGCCGCATACGGGAAGAGGACGATGAACCTGGAGACAATGGCCCACGACACGAAGCGGCCTTCACCCGATGCGCTGCTGGAGAAGGCGCAGCAGGAGACCCGCGGTCGCCTGAAGATCTTTCTCGGCGCATCCCCGGGCGTCGGCAAGACCTACGAAATGCTGACGTCCGGACGCGCCCGCAAGTCCGATGGCAAGGATGTGGTCGTCGGCATCGTGGAAACCCACGGCCGGGCGGAGACGGAGGCTCTGGTGCAAGGCCTCGAGATCGTTCCGCGAAGCCGGATCGAATACAAGGGCCGCGTGCTTGAGGAAATGGACCTCGACGCGGTGCTGGAACGCCGGCCGTCGCTGGTGCTGGTGGACGAACTGGCGCACACCAATGCGCCCGGCAGCCGGCACCCCAAGCGATATTTCGATGTACTCGAACTTCTCGACCGCGGCATCGACGTCTACACCACCCTCAACATCCAGCACCTGGAAAGCCTCAACGACGTGGTCACCCAGATCACGCGGATCCGGGTGCGTGAGACCCTGCCCGATTCCATCGTCGACAAGGCCGACGACGTCGAGATCATCGACATCACTCCCGACGACCTGATCCGGCGGCTGAACGAGGGGAAGGTCTATGTGCCGAAGACCGCCGAACGCGCCATCGAGAATTATTTCTCCCCCCGCAACCTGACGGCGCTGCGCGAACTGGCACTGCGGCGGACCGCCCAGCGGGTCGACCAGCAATTGCTCACCCAAATGCGACAGAGCGCGATCGAGGGCCCCTGGCCCGCAGGCGAACGCATTCTCGTCTGCATCAGCGAGGATCCGCGTTCGGCAGGGCTGGTGCGGTATGGCAAGCGGCTTGCCGACCGCCTGCACGCACCCTGGGTCGCCCTGTATGTCGAAGGCCGGCGCGCGCAGGACTTGGGCGAGGACGGGCGCGATCGCGTGGCCGAAGCGCTGCGGCTGGCCCAGAGCCTCGAAGGGGAAGCCGTCACCGTTCCCGGCGGTGACGGACGGATCTCCGCCGAGGTCGTGGCCTATGCGCGTGCGAACAACATCACCCATATCGTCATCGGAAAGAGCAGCCGGTCGCGGTGGTTCGAGATCCTGCACGGCTCGGTGGTGCACGAACTCGTTCGCAGTGCCGGCGACATCAGCGTCCATGTGGTGGCCGGCAGCCGGCAGACCGATGTCCGCGCGTCCAGAACATCGGTCGAAACCGCCGACCAGCGGCTGCGCCCGAACTGGGTGGCCTATGCCAAGTCGACCGCCGTGGTGGCGGTCGCGATCGGCACCGGGCTGTTGCTGTGGCCCTTCGTCGGCGTCGAGCACGTCGGCCTGATCTTCCTCACGGGGGTCGTGGCGGTCGCGGTCTGGTTCGGTCTTCTGCCGTCGCTCTATGCCAGCGTCATCTCGGCGGCCTGCTACAATTTCTTCTTTACCGATCCGTATCATACGCTGCTGATCTCGCGGCCGCGCGAGGTCATCTCGGTCGTCTTCTTCACGATCGTGGCCATCATCGTCTCGAATGTCGCCGCCCAGGCGCGCGCGCAGACGGTCGCCGCCAAGGCGAGAGCCCGCACGACCGAGTCCCTCTATTCCTTCAGCCGCAAGCTGGCGGGGGCCGGAACGCTGGACGACGTCCTGTGGGCCTCGGCGCATCAGATGGCATCGATGCTGAAGCTGCGGGTGGTCATTCTCCTGCCCGAAGGGGAAACCGTCACCGTGCGCGCGGGATATCCTCCGGACGACACGCTGGTCGACGCCGACATCGCCGCTGCGCGCTGGGCCTGGGAGCACAATCGCCCGGCGGGACGCGGAGCCGACACGCTCCCGGGGGCCAGGCGCCTCTACCTGCCGCTGGTCACCGGAAAGGCCCCGGTCGGCGTCGTCGGACTGGACAGCGACAGGGAGGGGCCGCTTCTCACGCCGGAACAGCAAAGACTGATCGACGCGCTGACAGACCAGGCGGCGGTCGCCATCGAGCGCATCCAGCTCGTCGCCGACGTCGACAGGGCGCGGCTGGCGGCGGAAGCGGACAAGCTGCGTTCGGCGCTGCTCGCTTCGATCTCCCATGACTTGAAGACGCCGCTGGCGGCGATCCTGGGCGCCGCCGGCACGCTGCGCGACTATTTCCAGGCGATGCCCCAAGCCGATCGAACCGACATGCTGTCCACCATCGTCGACGAGTCGGAGCGGCTGAACCGTTTCATCGTCAATCTTCTCGACATGTCGCGGATCGAGACGGGCGCAATGGAGCCGAACGCGTCCCTTCATTATCTCGACGACATGGTCGGATCCACGTTGCGCCGTGCGGACAAGATCCTCTCGCATCACGAGACGCGCACCGACATTCCGGCCAGCCTGCCGATGATCAGGGTCGATCCCGTCCTGTTCGAGCAGGTGCTGTTCAACCTCCTCGACAACGCGACGAAATACGCACCGCCGGACACACCCATCCGCATCCGCGCCTGGGAGGACGGCCACTGGGCGACGATCCAGGTCCTGGACGAAGGACCCGGTATCCCGCCGGCCGATCTGGACAAGGTCTTCGACAGTTTCTACCGCGTGCGCAAACGCGACCACGTGCTGGCCGGGACAGGCCTCGGCCTGTCCATCTGCAAGGGGTTCGTCGAGGCGATGGGCGGCACGATCAGCGCCGGCAACCGGACCGATCGCAGCGGGGCGATCTTCACGATCCGCATGCCGATTGCGCCCGCACCGCCGAGAATGGGAGAGATGGATGACGAATCCGATCGTGAAGATCCTCATCGTCGATGACGAGCCCCCCATCCGCAAGCTGCTGCGCGTGGGACTGACCGCGGAAGGCTTTGCCGTCGTCAATGCGACCAACGCCGCCGATGCGATGGCCAAGGTCGAAGTCGAAAAGCCCGACCTGATCCTTCTCGATCTGGGGCTGCCGGACATGCAGGGCCACGATCTGCTGGCAAGGTGGCGCCACGCTCTGATCGAGCTGCCGATCATCATCCTGTCGAGCCGCACGGACGAACCCGGGATCGTCAAGGCCCTCGAGCTCGGCGCCGACGATTACGTGACCAAGCCTTTCGGAACGAAGGAACTGGTCGCGCGCATCCGCGTCGCCTTGCGCCACAGGCTGCAGCAGCAAGGCGAGCGTCCGGTCTTCCAGACCGGCGCACTGTCCGTCGATCTCGTGAAGCGGATCGTAAAGGTCGCCGGCAAGGAGGTGAAGCTGTCGCCCAAGGAGTACGAGATCCTGCGGGTCCTCGTACAGCACGCCGGCAAGGTCATCACGCATCAGCATCTTCTCAAGCAGGTGTGGAGCGGCTCGACCGACGTGCAGTATCTGCGCGTCTACGTCCGCCAGCTGCGCCAGAAGATCGAGCTCGGCTCCAACGAGCCGCAATACATCACCACGGAGACGGGGGTCGGCTACCGGCTGCGCGAGGCCGACTGAGGGACCCCGCAGAGTGCAGGACCTGTCAGCGCTCGAGCCATCCGGGGGCGGCGAGACGGAGGACGCCGGGGACGGCAGCGGTTTTATCGTTTCGGCTTGCGACGGCACGCAACGCCGTCGAACGGATCGGGGTCGCAGTGCCGGGCCGGCGTCGCCTCCAAAGCGACAAGAACCCTTGAAGGCTTTGAAATGGTTCACAGATGCGTTTTCAAATCATTCTCTGACGAAACACCTGAAGGACCATGATGATGCGCCTCGCCACTGTTCTTGCCGCGACGGTCTTCGCCGTTCCGCAACTCGCCCATGCCCAGGCGGGTGCTGGTGCCAACGATGCGATCGAGGGCCTGACCAAGGGGGAGGAAGGCGTGCAGATCGTCGGCCACGTGATCAAGCCGCTCGCCCTCGATTGGAACGAGAAGCGAATGGCCGGGCTTGGCCTTCCCGAAGGTTTCACGATCGACGTCTTCGCCGACGATCTCGAGAATCCGCGCATGATGGACGTTGCCGACGATGGAACGCTCTACGTCACGCGCCGCCAGAACGGCGACGTCATGATGCTGCGTGACACGGACGGCGACGGCAAGTCCGACGACCGTCAGGTGGTCGCTCGCAAGGATGGCATGCACGGCATCGAGATCGACGGGGATACGGTCTATCTCATGACCGTCGAGGAGGTCTATCGCGCATCGCGCAACGAGGACGGCACGCTCGGCGAACTGGAACTCGTCGCCGAGGATTTCCCGGCGGGCGGCCAGCATCCGAACCGCATGGTCCAGATGGGGCCGGACGGCAAGCTCTACCTGTCCGTCGGCTCCACCTGCAACGCCTGCGGCGAGACCGACCCGGAGAACGCGACGATCGTGTCGATGAACGCTGACGGTTCCGAACGTTCGATCTTCGCCTCAGGCCTTCGCAACACCATCGGCTACGGGTTCGAGCCGTCATCGGGAACGCTCTACGGCTTCGACCACGGGATCGACTGGCTCGGCGACAACGAGCAACATGGCGAGTTCAACCGGATCGAGGAAGGCGAGCGCTACGGGTGGCCCTACGTCTACGGCTTGTCGCGTCCCAACCCTCAGGACGTTCCGCCCGACTCCTCTTTCGAGGAGTATGCGGCCAACAGCGTCGAGCCGATCGGCCTGCACACGCCCCACGCGGCCCCGATGCAGATGGTGTTCTACACGGGCGATGCCTTCCCGGGCGACTATCAGGGCGATGCCTTCGTCGCCTTCCGCGGATCGTGGAACCGCCAGCCGCCCTCCGGCTACGAGGTGATGCGCGTCGATTTCGAGAACGGCGAACCGGTGGCCATGGAGCCGTTCGTGACCGGCTTCCTCATGCGCGACGAGGAAAGCCCGACCGGATGGGGTCATATGGGCCGCCTCGCCGGCATGACACAAGGGCCGGATGGTGCGCTCTATCTGTCCGACGACACCGGTGGGATCATCTACCGGATCACCTACGAGGGCGAGACAGCGCCGGACCGTCCGGAACCCGCGTTCACGAACGCGGACAGTTCGGCTCTCGATCTTGGCCTGGTATCGGCAAGCCGGCGGAACTGACCGGCCGTCGCGGACCGTTTCGCTCCCGGCAACGACGTCGACAGGCCCTTAGGCCCGCCGAGCGTTGGACCGGGAGTCGAGCACCGTGCGGGGGCGAAGCGGCTCGATCGGATCCACGCCGAAACGCGAACCCGGCCCTCGAACGCTGCCTACCGCGCGACGGCGCGACGGCGAAGTCAGCTTGCGACGAGCGATCATCGTTCGGGGACGGCACCTGCCTGTGCCGTCCGTTCCAGGAGGGCGAAATCCTGGAAGACGAGCGTGTCGGGCGTCGAGGCCACGCCATCGAGTTTGCAGATTACGGCGCGCACCCGCCGCCGCGGGAAGCGGAAGAGCACAGAACGATGCAAACCGACGCTCTGTGCTCTTGTGCAAGATGACGCGACTTCTGTGCGCATCAGCCCAGGTGATCGGCGCGGTCCGGATCCCGAATCGCTCGGCCGTTCACGCGCTCGCGGAACGCGGCCGAGCGGTCGTAAGGCGATTTGCGGGCGCGATTGATCGAGCCCATCGGACGATGCGCGGCGATCCCGTTCCAGGGGGCGAACCGCATCGCGTCGTCGACGGCGGCCGAGCGTTTCTGCGTCCAGGCCGGCTGTGAGTTCGCCGTCACCGTCGCGACCGTGGCGAAAGGAAAGTCGATCTCGTCCCAGACCACTGTCGCGTCCTCGACCGGCTGCTTGTCCAGGTCGCGCAGAAGCTGCACCCGCAAATCCCATTCGACGGATTCGCTGCGCATCGTCCGATCGATGTCTTCGCGCAACGCATCGGGCCGACCGGCCGTGTCGATCTCTTTGCCCGAAAGGCTCCGCAGGTTCTGCGATACGGGCACGAGTTGCAGTTTGGCCACGTAGTCGCCATAGCGGTAAGCGGTTTGCGTGTAGAACGTCTCGCCGAGCGGATGGGTATTCGGGGCGCCCCCGAGCGTCTGGATCGTCGCCGAGGCCCCCACGGTGTCTTCGAGCACTTTCCCAACGCCCTGCAAGGCTCTGGACAGCAGCTTCTTGCCCCATTCCGCGCGATCGGTCGTCGCGGCAAGAAGCTTCAGCGTTTTGGCGAACTCCCTTGCCGACTTTGCGCTGAACGCCGGTCCGTTGATCATCACGAAATCCTGCGAGGCGCTCTCATAGTCCGTGTCGAGCCTCTCGCCTTCGACGTTCAGAACCTTCAGCGCCAATCCGCGGGGAACCGACACGCCGTCATGCAGAAGATCGCCCGGATTGGTCGAAATGCGCAGGATCGCATCGTGCGTCCCGGGCGCGGCGAAGATCCCCTGACGCAGTTCGTCGGGCAGATCGTCGTGAATGCGAAGCTTGCCCGCGATGATACCATGGCTTTTGGCATGGACCGATCGATAGGCGTGGCTCTCGTCCTTCGCCACCCGATCCAGGATCGTTCGCATCGTCTCGTTCATGTCCTCGATCGTCTCGCTTTCGTCCTCGGCGACGGTCTCGAGATTGTCGTGGTAGGCGACCGGATCATTCATGGTCTCGTCCTTCACAGTTAAGGGAAATCGCTGAGCCCCGGCGGTGGCGTGGAATTCCAGGTCGTCACGGGGCCGTCGGATCGACAGGCAGCCGCGCGCATTGCTGGTGCACAGATCAAACTTGAAAAAATATTTCGGCCCTGCGAGCCCGTCAGACGCTGTGAGCGTAGACCGGCTGCGTCGCCTGGAAGGTTCCAGGGTGTTCCGTCCCCCGGAGTGCAATCGGGATCGCGACCCTCGCGTGATCGACTATCATTGGCAGGCTCCCATCGGATACGTCGACCTTTATGGAACGATCGTTCCAGCAAGAACGCGACTTTCCGTCCGTGGTTCCCAAAGAGGGTGGAACGAGCGATCGGACGCCGACAGCTTACGCAATGATCCGTTCGAGGATCGTCCGGATCGTAGCAAGAGGCATGCCGACCTTGCGCATCGTCGTCGCGCCGTAACAGGTGGCGAGGATCGCGTTCGCACGGGCTTCGTCGCCGCCAAGCAAAGGCGTCAGGATCGCGATCACCTGCGCATTGTGATCGCGCAGGAGCGCCGCTATGTCCGCGTTGCGTCCGGACAGCTCCACCATACAGTTGACGATCAAGCATCCCCGCGGATCATCGAACTTGGCGAGCTCGAAGACGATCGTCCGCAACGGGTCCTGCGCGTTCGACGCCGCCATGTTGCGAAGGTCAGCAAGTCCCCTGCGAGAGTATCGCTCCAGCACGGCGAGAAGCAGAGCCTCCTTCGAGCCGAACGCTTGGTAGAAGCTCGATCGGCTGATCTTCATCGCGGAGAGAATCTCTTCCATCGACGTGGCGGTGAAGCCGCCCTCGCGGATCAGATCGGTCGCGGCATCGAGGGCCTCGTCCCTGTTCAGTCGTGGCGGGCGCCCCCTCTTCCTCACTCGTGCCGTGTCGAAGGTCATGGGCAAACGCTCGTGTGGGTTCGAGACGGTGGGAAAGCAGATAGGGCGCGTGCGCGACCCGTTCCATGCAATGACCGGCATCAGTCCGGATCGAGGCGCCTGTCGCTTCAGCTGTACGAAACGCCAGATCCGTTCAATGTCATCGCACGTCAACGGCACGGCGATACTCCAGCGGATGCCACCGGTGAGCCGAATGCCCTGGAAGGAGGCTATGGACGTCGGGCTTCGCCGAATGGCAGACGTCAGCTTTGGACGGGCCCCTGTATCCCGCAACAGAACCGGGAATCCGACCGGCCTCGTGTCCCCTTACCGCCGGGTCAATCGCCGAGCCTGCGGGCTTGCCTCGATAAAAATCGTCAGGACAATGCTGCAAGAATGAAAGGATTTCGTCTTGTCCGGCTCATCGCCCCCGTGCCGGCCCGGCAGGACGATCGTCATGGTGACGGATTCGCCCGCTGCCGCTGTTCTTTGCGAACTGCCGGGCGAAGAGGGCGGGATCAGACCGCCAAAGGCCTAAGTGCTCTTCCTGAAACGCTGGCGGAACCGACTGACCGAGCTCATCGGCCCAGGCGGCGCTCCGCACGGGGTCACCTTTCAGCTCTGCGCCGAACCGATATTGGTGCCGACGCTCCCAGCGTGCTGCACCGTGATCATGGATTTTCCGCTTGCTCACGAGATGGAAGGCGTCCGCCCCGCGGTCGAGAAACCGGTCACGCCTTGCGCTCTCGGCCACCCTGGAGCAACGCGCGTCGCTTCACACGCATGATGGTCCAGCCGTCTCTTTGCTTTCACGCATCGGCCCGAAGATCGATGCCGATCTTCGGGCCGATGCTCACGATCCGCAGGGCCGGTCAGAAGCGGAAGTTCAAGCCGGTCTTGAGGGTGTGGAATTCGATGTCCTGGTTTACACTCACGCCCTGGGCGTCCTTGTAAAGCCGATCTTCGCCGAGATCGTGATAGCCGTATTCGGTCTGCACGGAGACGCTATCGGTCGCCTTCAACTCGAGACCGGCTCCCACCGCATAGCCATACTTCGTATCGCTCTTGCGTGACTCCGAATTCGAAACCAGCAGACTGCCCGTGCGCAAGCCATCATCGATCGTGGTTTCGGTCTTTCCGTAGGCGAGGCCGGCATGACCATAAGCGAGGACACGGTCGCTGGCGTATCCGGCTCGTGCCCGGACCGTTCCGAGATGCTCGACCGTCGTCGACACCGTCTGCGAACGTTCGCTCGTGCCGATCCGCTCCCGCGACGATGCCTCCGCATCGATGTCGGTCAGCGCGAAATCGGCGACGCCACCGACAAGGGCATTGCCCATCTGAACGTCATAGCCGGCCTGCACGCCGCCAAATGCACCGCCGGCGGACTGGTCGTATCCCGTTCCGTTCGAGCGGTCGTAAGTCGTATCGCCGGATGCAATTCCGCCGAAGCCGCCGACATAGGCACCGGTCCAGTCGGTCGAAGAGGATCCGTCGTAGCTTTCGGAATAGGACGGCGACGGCTCGCTATAGGTCAGGTCTGCGGCGGACGCGACCGAGAGAGTGAGACCGAGAATAAGCGGGGCGAAAAGATATCTGCGCATGGCGATAATGGTGATCCCTAAAGTTCGATCGAGCCGCTTTAGCAAACGTTCACCACGCCGGCCAATCGATCTTCGGAACAAGGAAAACAATGTCTTAAGACGGCTTTTGCACGAGGACCCGCCCTGCTCTCTGGTCAAGGTGTGAAGCGATCCTTCGCGCGGGTTCGAGGACGGCGGCGACGCCGCGCCTGTCCGGGTTTCCGTGAGCAATTGCTGGACAGCATCCTCTGCCGTCCCAGGTGAATTTGGACGTCGAGGCGCAGCTTCCTCGATCGGATCGCATCAAGGACGATACCCGCTTCATGCCCGACTTCGGTTCTCTCGGACTCATCGGCAATCTGATCATCTTCGCGCTCGCCGCCGCCGCGATCGGCTATGCCGGCGTCAAACTGTCCAGCGTCGCCGACGAACTGGCCGACCGCACCGGTCTCGGCGAAATCGTCGCCGGCGCGCTTTTCGTCGGCGCCGCCACATCTCTGCCGGGGGCGATCACCTCCGTCTCGACCGCCTATCAGGGCTTCCCCGAGCTTGCGATCGGCAATGCGCTCGGCGGGCTCACAGCGCAGACCCTGTTCATCGCCGTCGCAGACCTGTTCTATCGCCGCGCCAATCTCGAGCATGCCGCAGCGTCCCCCGTCGCGATGGTCCAGGGCATTCTCCTCAATGCCATGATCTGCATCGCGCTTCTGGGGTCTGTCACGGCCGGCATCAGCGTCTTCGGCACGCATCCGGTCTCGAGCCTTCTGCCGATCGTCTATATCATCGGCCTCTTCATGCTGAGGCGCATCCGCAACGAGGACATGTGGCGGGCGGTGCAGACCGACGAGACTCGTGAGGAGGAGTCCGATCCGGCCGACAGCGAGGATGAACGCACCGACAAGACGCTCTGGATCCGGTTCGTCCTCTATGGCGCCATCACGGCTGTCGCCGGTTATGCAATAGGCGAGTCCTCGATCGCGATCGTCGGTCTTACAGGCGTTTCACAAACCCTGTTCGGCACGACATTCACCGCGATCGCCAATTCGCTGCCGGAACTCGTCACGGCGATCGCAGCGGTGCGCATCGGCGCCGTCAGCCTGGCCGTGGGCAACATCATCGGTGGCAACGCCTTCGAGGTGCTGTTCCTGTCGCTTGCCGATTTTGTCACGCCGGAATCGATCTATCGCGCGGTCACGCCTGACGATCAGGCAACGGCGCTCTTCGCCATGCTGATGGTCACGGTCATCTTGCTCGGCATGATGAAGCGGGAGAAGCGCGGCTTCCTGAACATCGGGTTCGAATCGACCATCGTCTTTGCGCTCTATGCGCTCTCGGTTCTCGTGATCGCCCTGTAACGGGCCGCGTCCGTCCACGAAAATCACGGATCGGCGGCTTCGAAGCGATGCTCCCGCTGGGGACGGGCTTCGGTTTCGCAGGCGGATGGACGGTCCACATCCAGAACGATCCTGTGGTACGGATCTTCGGGCTGCGAAGAAAGGCACCGACATCGGGAGACGAAGCCTCAGGAGAGCCCTCCGCCGCGCAAGCAACCCCGCAGAAAATCTCTCTTAGATATCAATACAATTCTACTAAAATTGTATGGTTAACACAAAAATAAAAGAGCATCTTTTACAGATACTCGGTTCGTGCTTCTTATGTTGCAGGAAATTGCCCTGACGCACCATATCAGAACGGACTTGGCCATGATGACGAATCCTCAATCCGATCGCGACTGGATGCAGGACTATATCGACGAACAGAATCGTCGTTATGCCGAAGAGGCCAGGAAGCAGGCCGCTTTGGTCACGCATGAAATGGCAAGCGACGAGACCGACCACACGGCGAGCGGAGCCAAGGTCGACGTCATCGGAAACGATCTCGACAACAGGATCGACGGCGCGCTTCTTCGCTATGCCAGTGGCGGCGCAGGGAACGATACGATCCTTGGCGCGTCGAATTCGCGGATCGTAGGTGGAACCGGCAACGACCTGTTGATCGGGGGGACGGGAACCACCGACATCTCCGGCGACGAAGGAGACGATACGATCATTGCCACTTCCGGCATAAACCGGATCGAGACCGGTTCCGGGACCGACATCGTCATCGTCAAGAAAGACGCCGAAGAGGTCATCCTCTTCGATTTCGATCCCAGTCGGGACAAGCTCGACCTGACCGACCTCGGCATTTCGAGCTTTGAGGATTTCAATGCCAAAGCGGTCATTACGGAAGGCAACGAAATCTTCAACGTCACCCTCATTGCGATCGGCGGCGTCGTCTTGAATCTTCAGAACACATTGAGCCTGGACGGCTTCAAAGACTTTCTGGTCACCGATGCCGAGCAGCCGGTTGTGCCCGATGCGGACGAGGACGCAGACGCGGGCGCCGACGCGACACTCATCCGGTCTTACGAGGCGGGCGGCTATATCGAGGGCACGCACGGAAACGATCGGTTCGAAGGGTCGGACCAGAACGATACCTTCTATGGCGGCAAGGGCGACGATCATTATGTCGGTGGCACTGGCTACAACCAGGTCGACTACGATGGAGCCGCGCCCGACTACACCTTCACTCGCAACGCAGACGGCACTGTCACGGTGACCAGCGAGCTGTACGGGACAGACACTTTGACCGATATCGCAGGTATCTGGTTTCGCGGCTCCGCGGAATGGCATCCGACCGACGATCTTGTTGCCACAAACGGTTCCGGGGGTCTCACCGTCATGACCTCGGATGATGAGGGTGGTTATGTGAGAGGGACCGCGGGCGACGATCTGTTCGAAGGCGGAGCCGGCGCGGATGTCTTCTACGGACGCGGCGGAAACGACGAGTTCATCGGGGGCGCAGGCTATAATCAGGTCGATTACGACGGTGCGGTCGCCGATTACAGCTTTGTCCGCAACGACGATGGCACGGTCACAGCCTCGAACACGTCCGCAGGAACGATCGATATTCTGAGCGATATCAGCGGTGTCTGGTTTAACACGGATGCGCGGTGGGTGTCGGTCGAGGATCTTCTCGATGCCGGCCACCGCACCCTCGTCTCCGCCAGCCGCGATGGTGGCTACATCGAAGGCACCGGAGGCGACGACCTGTTCGAGGGCCGCGATGGGAACGACACCTTCTACGGCGGCACCGGCGACGACCTCTATCGCGGGGGCGAGGGCTACAACCAGGTCGACTACGACGGCGCGGCCGCCGATTACGCGATAACGCAGAATGAGGACGGCTCCGTCACCGTGTCCAGTCAAACCTACGGAACCGACACGCTCTTCGATATTGACGGCCTGTGGTTCCGCAGCGACAGCACGTGGCACGCGATCGACGATGCAGCGCTCACAACACAGATGCATCATGTCTTCGGAAGCGACGTCGGCGGCGACCCGATGGGCATGCCTTCCGCAGACGAAACCATGATGGATCATCAGCACGCCTGATCCGAATCGATTGGCCTGTGTGCCCCCGTACAGGCGATCGATCGCCACGGTGTCCAGGATCCGGGGATCCGCACAGGCAAGGTCGACGAAGCGTCTGGCGATCGCGAGGTTGACGATCTGATGCGGTTTTCCGATTGCCGTCCGCCGCCACGCCTCCTCGAACCCAGTCGGGTCAGCCCGGATCCGCATTATCGGTCCGGGCTTTGGACAGGTCTCCTCTCGGGATCCAGGCGTCGGACCTTCTGGTCATGCGGGCTGGGTTGTCGAGATGCAGGTAATTCGCGTTGAACCCGCTGAAAGCTTTCAGGCGACGCACATCCCTGATCGTGATTTTGCGCACGTCGACTTCGATCAAGGCCTCGTCGCGCAGGCTTGCGAGCATCCGGTTTGCGTGAACCACGGTCAGGCCCATCGTGTCACCCAGATCGGTTTGCGTGATCGGCAGCATGTAGGTGTTGTCCGTCACCAGTCCGACGGCTTCGAGCCGCACCAACAGCTCGCACAGGAGATGGGCGATCCGCTGCTCGGCCGGTCTTTGCCCCATATTGACCAACCACTCGCGCAAAGTTGCAGAATCAACGAGGCTCGCCCACCATAATGAGCGGGCGATCGCGGGGCGATCGGTCATCGCGAGGATCACGGACCTTGGAATTTCGACCACTTGGCAAGCGGACAGCGTGCCGATGTTGTGATCCATTTCATTCAGGATGAAGGCCTGGAAATCGCAGAAGTCGCCCGGGACGAGATAGGCCATGATCTGTCGCCTGCCGCCTTCGATGATCTTGTAGCGGCAGGCGAAGCCCGCGAGAATGAGAAAAACCTTATCAGGCGTGTCGCCTTCACGAATGATGTCTTGCCTGGCACCGACTTCCCGGAGCGGTCGGGTGCACTGCTCGAGCATCGCTTTCTCTTCTTGGGACAAGGGTTGAAAGCATTCGAGTTTTCGGACGAGGAGACTGGTTGTCGACGACACTGGCTTCACTCCCTCCCGCAAGGGACATGGGAGTTTAAGGCGACGCGATGCCGAATGTCACCCTCAAACCTCGGGTGCCGGGATCGATGAACCGAAGTGGCAGCTACCGATATGACCCGATGGTAACGTGCAATTGGATCATGCAGCCATCACATGTGGTGGAATATTGGAGTTCACTGATGCCCATCTATTTCTTCAATGTAACCGGAAGCTTGGTCAAACCCGACCGCTCTGGATACGAACTCGCCGATGAGGATGCAGCATGGTCGACGGCAATTGTCTCGATGGGAGATCTGCTGAGAGACGTCGATGGTGCGAAGCATGATAGCATCAAGACCGTGACGAATGTCACCGACGCCTTCGGGCGCCCACTCATGACCCTAAGTGTTCAGTCCCATACTTTGATGGTGCGGGTTTGATGTGAAGCGCGCAGGCTCTTTTTGCCATGCCTTGCAGATGGCTTCGTAGGGGGTGAGGCCTTTTAGGGTCTTGAACCTTCGGGCGAAGTTGTAGGCGGCGACGAAGTCGCCGAGGTGCTGCCGAAGCTGGTCGTGGCTGTTGTAATGGTAGCGTTTGACGGTTGCCTCCTTGATGGTTCGGTTCATCCGCTCAACCTGGCCGTTGGTCCACGGATGCTTCACCTTGGTCAGGCGATGCTCGATGCCATTCTCGTCGCAGACACGATCGAAGATATGGTGGAAAGCATGTTTGTGATGGGCGTGGTTGGTGAACTGGATACCGTTGTCGGTCAGCACGGTGTGGATCTTGTAGGGTACGGCTGCGACTAGATTGCGCAGGAACTGGGCGGCAATCATCTTGCCGGCCTGCTCGTGCAGCTCGACGAACGCGAACTTGCTGGTCCGGTCGATCGCCACAAACAGGCGCAGCTTGCCCTCGGCGGTCTGCACTTCGGCGATGTCGATGTGGAAGTAGCCAATCGGGTAGGTCTTGAACTTGCGCTTCGGCGTCTTGTCGCCGGCTACTTCGGGCAACCGGCTGATACCATGGCGCTGGAGGCATCGATGCAACGAAGACCGTGTCAGATGCGGGATCGTCGCCTGTAGTGCGTAGAGGCAGTCGTCCAGCGGCAGCAGCGTGTGCCGGCGGAAGGCGACGATGACCGCCTCGTCCTCAATGCTCAGCACCGTCGAATGAGGATCCTTCGGCCCGGTCGGCAGATCCTTGACCGCCGTGCGCTTCTTCCACTTGGCGACCGTCTTCTGATTGACGCCGTGTCGCTTCGCCAGCGCTCTCAAGCTCTCTTCACTATGCTGTATCGCTCGACGGACTGCCTCTGTCGTGCGGGCGCTGCCGTGTAGAACCTGGCCCATAGTCCATCCTTCCAGGCTTGTGCCGATGATGCACCATCAAAGTCTGGGATCAAACACCTAAGCTTCGATGGCCGCCGGAACAGAATGGCCCATTGAGGCCCGATCAACCGCGCGGCGTCGAGGTCGAGCCTGCGGCGTTATCGGCATGATCCGATGGGGATTCCTGCTCGTCCACGAGATCGAGCATCCAAAGGACCTCTTCGATCTCGAAGCCCGCTGAGATCGCGGTTTGAACATCCTGGGGCGAAACGAGCGTCAGACGCGTCTCCCGTTCGTCCGCAGTCGTCTCGTCGGCGCTGGGATGTTCGGACATAGGATTCGCCTTTCAATGAAGCGACAGTCCTGTCCTGTATTCCACGCTATTCTAGCCTTTATATTGATCTACGTTATAGGCTGCGCCATAAAGTTGCGCTGTCTGAAAACGCATCCCGACAAAGTTTGATGTCTACTGAGTGGTATGATGCGCCGGTTGCTCGGCGGCATTCAGACTGCGAAGCGTGGTTCTCAAGGGATCAGGTGCACACTCCGACGTTTCCGTGGCCTGCCTACGTCCACTTCAGGGCCAGCGCCGCCATCGCCGACTGCACGAAGAGGGAGAACACACATCCCGCGCCCCAGACCCGACCCTCTCAAACGAAGCTGAAGCCGGGTCACGTCTCGATGAAAATTCCCAGTCAGTTCCCCCTGGAAATCACCACATGGGATCAAACAAGGACAGTCGACGCACTATTGGGATGCATCGAAGATCCATGCGGGCGAATTGAGATCCCGGACGCCTGCCGATATCGGAGAACAGTAGAGCATCGCGGGGCTCATTCGCCAGTGGGGTCAGCTCGGTCAGATTGGCCCGATCGGTTGCCTCACACTCCGTTCGCCGATCGCCACGACAGAGACACGCGGCGACCAAACCCGACAGTTGGCCGAATGACGGACGGCGCCCCTCCAAATGAGGCCAAACGGACAGACATCGGTCGGCGCTTATGTCTCAAAGGACTGTTCTTGGGTGGGTGTCGCATATTGTGACCGACCTCGGGAGCGGTAGGTGCCATCGCCCTTGCTCCCAAGCAGTTCGCCCTCGTGGACCATGATCTTGCCCCCGAGCACGACGGTCGTCGGCCAGCCGGTCAGTTCGCGTCCCTCGTAGGGCGTGTAGTCCGCGCCGTCGTGCATGTCGGCGTGGCGAACCGTTCGGGTTAGCGTTGAATCCCAGATGGCGATGTCGGCGTCGGCGCCGACGGCGATCGTGCCCTTCCTTGGATAGAGACCGTAGGTGCGCGCCTGGTTGGTGGCGGTCAGCGCCACGAAGCGCGGCAGGTCGATGCGACCTTTCATGACGCCTTCCGAGAACAGGATCGGCAGTCGCAGTTCGACGCCCGGAATGCCGTTCGGAATATGCCGGAAGCTGCGAGACCCTTTCGGGTTCAGCTTGCCGGCGGGGTCGTCGTAGCGGAACGGGCAGTGGTCGGAGGAGAACAGTTCGAAGACACCCCGCTCGAGCCCGTCCCAGCAGGCCGCCTGGCTCGCCGTGTCGCGCGGCGGCGGCGAGCAGACGAACTTCGCCCCCTCCCAGTCCATGCCGTCGAGATCGTCGGCCGTCAGCATCAAATATTGCGGGCATGTCTCGCCGATCACCTTGCGGCCGCGCCGTCGGGCCCGTTCGATCTCCTCCATCGCCTCCCGGTTGGACACGTGGACGATGACCAGCGGCACGTCGGCGACTTCGGCCAGCGAGACGGCGCGGTGGGTTGCTTCGCGCTCGACCGCGATCGGACGCGTCGTCGCGTGCGCCTTCGGTGCGACGGTGCCGTCGGCCTCGTGCCGGCCGATGAGGTAGCGGATCGCGTCCTCGTTCTCGCAATGAACCATGACCAGTGCGCCGGTGCGCCGCGCCACATCCATCGTCTCGAGGATCTGCGCGTCGCTCAGCCGCAAATCCTCGTAGGTCATGAACACTTTGAAGGAGGTGTAGCCGTCTTCGACGAGCGCCGGCAGTTCCTGCCCGAGCACAGCCTCGCTCGGATCCGACACGATCAGATGGAAGCTGACATCGGTGTAGCAATTGCCCTTGGCCAGCGCATGATAGGCCGTCAGCGCCTCGCGGAGCGGCCGGCCCTTTTTCTGCAGGCAGAAGGGCAGCACCGTGGTGTTGCCGCCGAACAGCGCCGAGCGCGTTCCGCTCTCGAAATCGTCGGCCATGACGATCCCCTCGCCGGAGGGCTGGGCGATGTGGACATGGCTGTCGATGCCGCCCGGCAGCACATATTTGCCGGCGGCGTCGATCGTCTGCGCCGCCTCCCCCATCTCGCCGCCGATCTGGACGATGATGCCGTCCTTGATGCCGATATCGGCAGAAAACACGTCGGAGGCCGTGGCAATGGTGCCGTTTGAGATCACGAGGTCGAAGCGCATGGGAAAACTCCGAGTGGATGTTGGAGGACAGGCGGCAAGCGAACGGCGCTAGAGTGCGGGCTCCAACGCGGCGATCAGCCGGTCGACCTCCTCCAGCGTGTTGTAGTGGACCATCGAGACCCGGACGACACCGCTCTGCGGCATCAGGCCCAGATCCTCGATCAACCGTCTGGCATAGAAGTCGCCGTAGCGGATGCCGATGAAGGCAGGATCGATCTGGTCGACGATCTCCTTTGAATTGCGGGTGCCGGCGGTGAAGCTGACCGTCGCCACCCTGTCGCCGATGGCGCTGGAGGTGCGGCCGAGAATGCGGGTCGACGGCCGGCTTTCGAGAAAATCCATCAGCCGCGCGGTGATCACCCGCTCCTGCTCGGCAATGTCGGCAAAGCCCGCTTCGATCGCCGGCCGGCCGGCTTGTGCACCCGCCATGCGGCCGAGTTCGTCGACATAGTCGACGCTGCCGATCGACCCGTAGGCCAGTTCGTAATTGATGTTGCCGGGTTCGAGCTTGTGCGGCACGGAGTCCTTGCCGAAGAAGTAGTGGTAGATGTTGTCGAGCTCGAGCAGTTTCTCGCGCTTGCCCCACATCACCCCGAAATGCGGTCCGAACACCTTGTAGACGCTGAAGAGGTAGTAATCGCACTGGAGCGCCTGCACGTCGATGGCACGATGCGGTGCATAGGCGACGGCGTCGACGCAGAGTTCGGCACCGCTGGCATGGGCGATCGCTGCGATTTGGGAGATCGGGTTGATCGTGCCGAGTATGTTGGACGCATGGGTGACGCAGACGAGCTTCGTGCGCTCGCTCATCAGCGCCTTCAGGTCGCCGAGGTCGAGTTCCAGCGTCTCGGGATTGCAGCGCCAGAACTTCACGACGACGCCGCGGCTCTCGTGCTTTAGCCAGGGCCCGATATTGGCCTCGTGGTCCGTGTTGGTGAGGATGATCTCGTCGCCGGGTTCGAGCTTGCCGGTCATCGCCTCCGACAGCATGCGGATCAGCATCGTGGTCGAGGCGCCCATGACGATCTCGCCGGGATCTGGAGCGTTGACGAAGCCGGCAAAAGCCCGGCGGGCTTCGCGCACCCGCTCCGTCGAGCGCTGGCTGGGCGCGTAGCTCGCACCGGTCTGGACGTTGGAAGTCAGGAGATAGTCCGAGATGCGGGTCGCCACGCGCGAAAGCACCTGGCTGCCGCCGGCATTGTCCATGAACACCCATTCGCCGGAGAGCGCGGGGAACTGGCGGCGAACGAAATCGATGTCGAGTGTCATGAACTTGCCTTCCAGGTGGTTTTGGCGGCTCGCCGGGGCTGCACCCCCCGAACGTCGGCGTCGGGGCCCAGCCGTCAGTGATTGAGAACGGCGTCGAGAAAGGCGCGAGCGCGCTCGTTCTTCGTCGCCGTGAAGAATTGCTGGGGCGTCGCGATCTCCTTGATCTCGCCCGCTTCCATGAAGACGATCCGGTCGGCCACCTGACGCGCGAAGCCCATCTCGTGGGTGACCAGCACCATGGTGACCCCCTCGCCGGCAAGCCCCTTGATGACATCCAGCACCTCGCCGACCATTTCGGGGTCGAGCGCCGAAGTCGGCTCGTCAAACAGCAGGATATGCGGCTCCATGGCCAGCGCACGCGCGATGCCGACGCGTTGCTGCTGGCCGCCGGAAAGCTGGTTGGGGTATTTGTCCGCCTGCTCTGCAATCCCGACGCGCTCCAGAATGCGGCGGGCCCGCGCCCGTGCATCCTCCCAGGACAGTTTGCGGACCCGCACCGGCCCGAGTGCGACATTGTCGAGAACCGTATGGTTGGGAAAGAGGTTGAAGGCCTGGAACACCATCGCGACTTCCTGGCGCACGCTTTGCAAACGCCGGCCCGCCTCCACGCGCGTGCCGTCCACTATGACGTCGCCGGTGTCGTACTGTTCGAGCAGGTTGATGCAGCGGATTAGCGTCGACTTGCCCGACCCGGAGGGGCCGAGCAGCACCACGACCTCGCCGGCCGCAACATCGAGGTCGATGTTCTTCAGCGCCTGGAACTGGCCGAAGCTCTTGCCGACGCCCCGCATCTCGATGATCGGGCCGGCCATCACCGCGCGCCCTTGGCGGCGTAGCGCGCCTCGAACACGGCGACCAGCCGCACGAGCGGCAGAAGCAGCAGCAAATAGAGGATCGCCGCACCGATCAGCGGCGTCGGGTTGGCCGCGAGAGCCTGGGCCTGCGTCGCCTGCTTCAGGAGATCCGGCAGCGCCACGACGGAGGCGAGCGCGGTGTCCTTCATGACGTTGATCGAATTGTTGGTAAGGGGCGGGATGACGATCCGAAAGGCCTGCGGCAGCACGACGTCGCGCATCAGATCCCACTGGCTGAGCCCGATCGACTGGGCCGCCTCGAACTGGCCGCGGGGAATGGCCTGAATGCCGGCGCGGTAGATCTCCGCCGTATAGGCGCTGGAAATCATCGTGAGCGCGGTCGTCGCGGACGCGAAGGCGGATAGGCGAATGCCGACGAAGGGCAGCGCGTAATAGACGATGACCAACCAAACCAACACCGGCAGCGCGCGGAAGATATCGATGTAGGCGACAACGAGAAACCGAAGGACACGGCCGCCGTAAAGTCGCAGCATCGCCAGCACCAGCCCGCCGATGAGACCGAGCACGATCGACAGGGCACCCAGCGCGATGGTGCGCCACAACCCTTCCAGAAGGAGCGGGAAGTAGCGCACCAGGACGCCCACATTGAAGAAGGTGTCGACGATATCCATGGGACGTCAGCGTTCCTTACGTCGACCGAAGGGCCGGGCCGTGGCGCAGCCCTTCGGTCAGGTTGCGGGCCTTCAGGATTTCGGCTTCGGCATCTCGCGCACTTCGACCGTGCTGGTGGTCGCCTCGGGTTCCGTGCCGAACCATTTCTCGTGCAGCTCGGCGATGAAGCCCTCGTTCTTGAGGGTGGTCAGCACCTCGTTCGCCTTGGTGGCGAGTTCGCTGTCCTTGGCGAACATCATCGAATATTGCTCGCCGGTCGCCAGGCGCTCGACCACGGCCATCTCCGGCTTGTCCTTGAGGTAGTAGGCGACAGCCGGGATGTCGGAGACGTAAGCGTCGATGCGGCCTGCCGCGAGATCGAGCATGGCCGGGTTCAACCCCTCGTAACGGCTGATGCCGGCCAATCCCCAATCGGCCTCGCGCTCGGTCGAGTACATGTCGCCGGTCGAGCCGGTGTCCACGCCGACGGTCTTGCCGTCGAGATCGGCCGTGCCCGTAATGCCGGAATCGGTGCGGGTCGAGAGCGACTGGTCGCTGTCGTAGTAGGGCTGCGCGAATGAGACCGACTGCAGACGCTCGTCGGTGATGGTGATCGAAGAGATCGCCACGTCGATGCGACCGGACTGAACGGCGGAAAACAAGCCATTGAACGGCACGTTCTGAATGTCGAGATCGTCGTAGCCGAGGCGCTCGGCGACTTCGCGCAGCAGTTCCACTTCGAAGCCGACGATTTCCGAATTCTCGTCCTGGAACTCCCAGGGCACATTGCCGATATTGGCGCCCGCCGTCAGCGTCTCGGCCATGGCCGGTCCGCCGAACAGCAGGAGGGCCGTGGTGGCGGCGAGGATCTTGGTCCGGATCATGCAGAATCTCCTGTCGCTGCGTTAGGTCCGCCGCTTCTGGCGGCTGGACATCGTGGTGAGGCATCGATCGGCAACAAGCGCGGCAAGGTCGGCGTCTAGCTGCCCATTTATTATGCATACATGTCCCTGCACAGATCGTATGCGATAAATGTATACGATGCCAAGGGGCATCCTAAAATTCGCTTAGTATTCGTGTGACGGAGCCGGACGATACGAACGCCTCACCCCTCCATGTACGGGGCAAGGACGTCGATCAGGCTCTTCGTCCTCGCATGGGTTTCCGGCAGGAAGGCCCGCTGCGCGACCGACTGAAGATGCCCGACCATCAGCCGGATCGCTTCGTCACGGTCGCCCTCCACCATGGCGTCGACCAGGCTGCGATGTTCGGCGACACCGCATTCGGGCGAATGCGGCCGACCGTAGGCCGACAGCGACAGGCCACTGCGATAGGCGACCTCGCTGACATAGCGGATGAGAATGGGCTTGCCGGTCATCCGTGCCAAGAGTACGTGGAAGTCAGTAGCCAGCCGGATCGAAGCCGCCTCGGGGCCTGTGGCAGCGGTTTCCTGGCGGGCGATGTGGGTATTGAGCTCGGCGATCTGGTCGGCGCTCAGCCGGCCGGCCAGATGGCGCACGACCAGCCGTTCCAGCTCGACGCGGATATCGAACGTATCGCGCGCTTCCTCGAAGGTCGGCGTCGCCACCACGGCGATGCGGTTGCGCCGCAAGTCGACGAGCCCCTCCCCTGCGAGCTGTCCCAAGGCCTGGCGTGCAATCGTGCGACTGACACCGAAACGTTCGCCGAGAGCATCCTCCGGCAACTTGTCGCCGGGCGCCAGCGCCCGCTCGATGATCGCCCGCCGGACGACAAGACAGATCCGGTCCACGCGGCTCGCGGAATCGTGCAGAGGCGCCATGGCCGCTCCTTCAACGGGAATGAATGACTGGCAATAGCATGGCGCAAGGGTTCTCGGGAGATCGCGGCTGACCCGTTCATCATGATTCTCGTGCGTTCGACCGCGCCTTCCCGAGAAGACGATCGGCCTAGTCTGGTCTGACCCTCGACGCCTCGGCAAGGCCTGAACGGTTTGCGCCTCAATCCGGCGGCGCATCTTCGGCACCAGCCTGACGCAGGCCAGTGACGTGCCTGTAATGGTCGCGGACTTCCGTCCGCATTCTTGCGACCGTCTCCGCGGTTTCCGCCTCGGATCGCCTGTGCGCCAACGCCAAAGCAACCGAGCGCCAATGATCAAGGCGCGCCCGATCCGCGTCTTGCGCACGATACCGGATCGTGCCGTCGGTCATGGTCAGGATCACATCGCAGCCACGTCCACGACCCATGACGAGATCAAGCAGTTCGCCGGGCGGTGCGGACCCCTCTCCAGCAATGCGATCGAGGCGAATGGCCAAGAGATCGGCCGGGGCGCCTCTTTCGAGAACACCGCAGTTCAAGGGCAGGAACGCCGCGCGTGCCCCGTTGCGCGTCGCGGCCGCCAGCATCTGCCGCGCCGAAGCCCCTTCGGCATCGACCTCGGGCCGCCGTGTTGCGACGGCCGCCAATCGCAGTTCGCGCAGATAATCCTCGTCGTCCGACAGCGCGGTATTGTCCGTCCCCACGGCAAGCGTACAGCCGGCGGCAAGGATCGAGGAAAGCGGCGGCCTGTGGATCGTCTGGAACAGCATCAACCGCACGAAGCGGCGAAACCACCAATAGACCGTCTGCCACGGTGGGACGTCTTTCGGAAGCATCCGCCATCCGGCGCCCCTACGCGTCATGTCCCGGATCGCGTTGACGATCTCGCGCATGTCAACGCCCGGCCTGCGACCGCGCTTCGCCGGCTTCAGTAGAAACGGCGCGAGCGCCGTCCACTCCGCATCCGTCAGATCAGTTGGATAGCGCTTCGTCTTTCGCTCGATCGAAGCCATTCTCGCTCGGATCTGTCGTGTCCACATCCAGAGTGTGAATCATAAATCAGACCCAGGCAAAACCCATTCTCAAACGGTCTCTGAGAAGAGGATTACGGTCTGGGAGGACGCGAAGCCATGATTGCCATCGCCGCTGCCACGGAGCGGTCACACGCTCCAGGACGTGCGCGGAAAGCCGGGAGAGCTGATTCCTTCTTTCGGTGCCGGCGCATGAACCCCGTCACCGGCCACGCCTGCGTCCAATTTTGGAGCGTGTCCACGGCGTCGAATTCATGCTACCGGGGATCATGGATGAGAAACATGGCGTCGAGTAACCATCGATTTTAAGGGCTCGCTCTGCACGATAGAGGTTTCAGATGAATACTTTAAGCACAATTCTACTTCTATGTTTTATAGCATCATTCTTTGTCGTCATCATTTCGATGGCAACCACTCTTGGGAAATCAGATTTCTTTCGCGAAATCGAACGAACAAAGTTTCTCAATACGAGCGAAAAGCAGCAGTCGGGATTTCGGTTGTATAATGAAATGATGAAAGATGAGAAATTTCGCCGCGAACGTATCTTCTTATACAGCGGAATGGGCGGATGTGTTATATCTTTTATTCTATTATTGGTAGCAATGAATTTTCCTCACTAATTCGAACTAATAGTATTATTACAGTTTCTCTCGCGTTACTCAAGCCTTTCTCCAACCAATCCCAGCGCTATTTTGTAGACACCGCAAGTTATACTAAGAACACTTAACGATGCCATCGTCAGCATGGCTGAACCGAAAAATGGAAATACGGGCCATAACAAGAGTGCTTGGTTGCCTAGATATCTCCCTAAAGAAGGGACTTCGAAGACTGAAAGCCATAAACATGCAAATGACATAATTAGATACCCTGAAAACCCAAGAATGGCTTCACCACGAACACGAGATGCTCGTCTGGGACGTATAACGTTCTTTCGATAGGATGAAATCCCGTGATAAATAATGAAAGGAAATAATACAATTCCAACAAGGAGTGTGCTCAAGTAGCCGTACTGTGATATTCCATCGTAGTTTCTAAGGCGTAGACTCCTTTCGATCATTCGATCCGTATACAAAAATTCCACAATCTCTAGATCGAATGAAAGTATTAAAAATATGGTCATAATTACGTAGGATGCAGAAATAGATATCACTAGAGATCTTATCACTAGCTTCGTCATGGTATCATAGAACTGTGGGGCCTCGTATGCAGAAGCCGGCATCCAAAGCTTATGTTTATACTGCTTATCTCGTTCGTCCATGGCAGGACTCCGTTGTAAAGGCTGTTGAACGTTCTACAACGGTTTACTGCCTCCCGCAGCCGCGTTCGGACATTTCTCAAACGGTCTCTCAGTCCCGGCATTCGATGGATTGGATCGAGTTTGAATCTTTCCGGTTTTGCTGTCACTGTTTGCAGGCAGATTCGTATGAGGTCAGGCGCTTGAATGTCTTCGATCATCGTCCGACGTTACAGGCGTCGGGGAAGTCGGCGACTTCGGCGAAGTATCGTGGGAGTTGTGCGTGTTCGTCGTGAACATCACGCTCTCAAAGCGCATGGAGCCTGGCTGCTCTCCTCAGCGATCAATGTCTGGCCCCCGCGGAATGGTGTTTCATGCAGATTGGCTCCGAGCCGCGGATCGACTTCGCTCTTCCCGAAATCCGAGAGAACGCGGTGGGGCAGCCGCGCACGATCGGTGTCGAGATCGAGTTCGGAGCGATCAGCGCACGGCAAGCCGCCACGGCGCTCGCCGAGGGTCTCGGCGGGTCTCTCACCGAGGAGGATCCCCATGCGCTGATCGTCGGCGGGACGGCGCTCGGCGACCTGATGGTGGAGATCGATACGCGCTACGCCCATCCGCAGCGCCATCCTGGAACGCGTTGGGGCCGGCTTGGCAGGGCTTCAGCAGCCAGATTGGGGACGGCGTTGCACTATCTCGTTCCGCGGGAACTGGTGACCCGACCATTGCCGCTCGACCGGCTGGCCCTGGTCGACCGTGCCGTTGACGTGTTGCGACTGGCAGGCGCTCGGGAGACGGGGCCGGTCGCATTCGGCCTCCACTTCAACCCGGAGCCGCCGCGGCGCGACGCGCAGACGATCACCGCCATCCTGAAGGCCTTCATGCTGCTCAACGACTGGCTGCGGCGGGAATGCCGTCCGCGCCGTCTGACCCATCGGCTCGGCGTCGGACGCGATTATCCGCCGGCCTATGTGCAGCGTGTGATTGCGCCTGACTACTGGCCGGACCTGGATGTCCTGATGGACGACTACCTGACAGCCAATCCGACCCGAAACCGCGACCTCGATCTGCTGCCCTTGTTCCTGCATTTCGACGAGCGGCTCGTGCGGGCGCGCCTGCCGAAGGAGAAGATCGGCAAGCGGCCAGTCCTGCATTATCGCCTGCCGACTGCGCGGGTGAGCCAGCCCGGCTGGAGCATCGCGCCGGACTGGAATCGCTGGGTGGCGGTGGAACGCCTGGCGGCCGAGCGGACGCGGCTGGAGACACTCGCTGCGGCCTATGGCGCATCCACCACGACATCCCAGAACTGGGCGGACCTCTCGGCGCGGCTGGCGTTCGAAAACTGAGAACTGAGTGGTCATGGTGTCCGCGCGTGCGAGGCCGACACTGGAAATCCACACGAGCTGGACTTGCTTTCGGGCGCCGCCTTCGGGCCGAAAGCGGTCAGGTCGCTTCCGGGCATGATCGCCGGAAAGCTGTCCTTCGATTCATGGCGATTTCGCACAGGCTCGGTTTGGGTCGACGTGCCCGAGCGCTATGGCCCCTTCAGCATGCGCGACAACCGCTTCGTCCGATCGGCGCGACAGACGCTATCGATGCGCATCTTCACTTGCAGCCTTGTTTCGTGCGATGCCGGCCGAACAGGACAACGCCTCCCCGCCCCGTCCTTTTCCTTCCTCCCTTGAAATCGGGTCGAGCACGATGAGCGAAGCATCCACTATAGGGATCATCTCGGATACGCATGGCCTGTTGCGCCCCGAAGCCATCAAGATGCTCCAAGGCGTGTCGTACATCATTCATGCGGGCGACATCGGCAAGCGGGACATCATTCCACGTCTGTCCGAGATAGCGCCGGTGACGGCGATTCGCGGCAATATCGATCATGCGGACTGGGCGAAGGATTTTGCCGAAACGGCATCAGTCGAACTCTTCGGTCGACGCTTCTTCATCATTCACGACCGAAACGATCTTGCGTTCGATACCGCCGACCAAGGGTATGACGTTGTGATTTCAGGTCATTCCCATCGCCCCGGCACCGAGACCGTCAATGGCGTTCTGTACCTGAATCCCGGCAGCGCCGGGCCCAGACGCTTCAAGCTTCCGATTACGCTCGCAACAATCCGAGTGGCAGGAAGCCTGCTCTCCGCGACCATCGACGAGATCTTGTAAGCGCGCTTTCGGGCCGAGGCGAAACCGGAAGCGGCGGCCTTCGTAGATATGGCCGTCAATCTCAATCTGCGGACATGATAAGGACTACGGTGCCCTGCGGCAGGTCGAATGACGGGGCGAGGTTGCCGATGCACGTAGGGAAGAGCGCCGCTGACGAACGCGACTTTCCCGTCGATCAACGGGTGAGACGGATCGCCCTTGCTTGTTTTCATTCGAGGTCGACCCCCTCGAACTGATAGTAGCCGAGCGGATCCATCACGAAGTTCTTCACTTCCGCGCGCGTTGCGGCAAGGAACACCGAATGGGCGATCGGAACCCAGGGAAGCTGATCGCGAAAGACGGCCTGGGCCTCGTCGTAGAGGCGCTTGCGCTCGCTCTGGTCGGCGGAGACCTTCGCCTCGGTCACGAGATTTTCGAACGAGCGGTCGCACCATCGGGCGATGTTGTTGCCGCCTTTCCGGGCCGCGGTGCAGCTGAGGAGCGTGTGCATGAAATTGTCTGGATCGCCGTTGTCGCCGGTCCACCCGTAGAGCGAGAGCGTCGTCTCGCCGTCCTGAAGCGTTTGACGGTAGATGTCCCAGTCGGCGGTCTTGAGATCGAGACGGACGCCGAGCGGTTCGAGGTCCGCCGCGATCATCTCGGCCATTCTACGCCCGTTCGGATTGTAGGGCCGGTTAACCGGCATGTACCACAGATCGGCCTCGAGACCCTCGTTGATTCCGGCTTCCTCGAAAAGACGTCGCGCTTCGCCCGGATCATAGGGAATATCCGCGACCGTGTCGTCATAGGCCCATAGAACCGGCGGCAGGGGGTTCTTCGCGGCCATCCCCGTTCCGGCGAAGATCTCGTCAAGGATCGCCTTGCGGTCGATGGCGAGATTGAGGGCGCGGCGGACACGGACATCGTCGAAGGGCGGGCGTTCGGTGTTCATGGCCAGATAGCCGATGTTGAAGCCGCTGAGGGACATCAGCCTGAGGTTCGGATCGCGTTTGATCTCCGCCACATCGCCTGGCGAGGGAAATGCAGAAACGTGGCATTCTCCCGCCGTCAGCTTCGTCATGCGGGCCGCCGGCGTCGGAGTAATCGAGAAGACGAGCGTATCGATCGGCTGGCGACCGCGCCAGTAGGCGTCGAAGGCCCGGTAGCGGATCGCGATGTTCTTGCGAAAATCCGCAAAGGCGAATGGACCGGTTCCGATTGGTTCCAGGTCGAGCTTCTCCGGCGTACCTGCTGCCAGCATCGCATCGGCGTATTCGGCTGAAAGGATCGCGTTGAACGGAAGGGCAAGATCCGCGAGGAACGGTGCTTCCGGCCTCGTCAGCGTAATCCTGACCGTCATGGCGTCGACCGCCTCGATGCCGGCGATGAGGTCGGGCATTCCCATGTCGACGAAATAGTCGAACTGGCCGCCGCCGACCGCGTGGAATGGATGATCCTCCTTCCATTGGCGCGCGAGGGAAAAGACGACGTCGCTGGCATCGAAGTTGCGGCTCGGCGTAAAGGCCTCGTTCGAATGAAACCTCACGCCGGGCCGAAGCTTGAAAGTGTAGCCGAGCCCGTCTTCCGAGATTGTCCAGCTTTCGGCGAGCGCGGGCCTGAGCTCGGTGCTGCCCCGGGCGAACTCGACGAGATTGTTGAACATCGGCCGCGCGGCGTCCATGGCCGTTCCCGTGATCGCGAGCGGCGGGGAGATCGTCTCCGGGCTCCCCTCGGAGCAGAAGACGAGCGTCTTCGCCTCGGCGCCCATCGCGAGCCCGGTACCAAGACCGGCAGCGAGGAGGAATGAGGTTATCAGACGGCGGAACGTGATCATCTGTTCAAGTCCTTTTGCGGTTCGCGTGTCGGCGGAGCGGCGGGGAGATCGATCTCGATGCAGGTTCCTTTCCCGCGTTCGCTTTCGACGTCGATCCGCCCGCCGAGAATGCCGGTGACGATATTGTGGACGATGTGGAGGCCGAGCCCGGTCGAGCCCTTGGCGCGGCCGGTGGTGACGAAGGGGTCGAAGATGCGCCGACGTACGGCAGGCTCGATGCCCGCGCCGTCATCGGCGAAGGCGATCGAAACGCCGCCGCCTTTGCGGGACTCGACCGAGACCTGCACATGGCCGCTCTTGCGATCGCCGAACCCGTGCGCATAGGCGTTTGTCAGAAGGTTGGTGAGCACCTGCGCGAGGGCGCCGGGATAGGTATCGAGCTCGATAAGGTCGGGACAACGGACCTCCACTCGGTGGCCGCCCTTGCGACCCAGAGGTCCGAGACTCGTGAACACCTCGTCGAGGAAGGCTGCAAGGCGGACGCGGCGGAGCTCGTCGTTCGTCTGGTCCGTCGAGACCTGCTTGAAGCTCGCCACCAGCCTCGCCGCACGTTCGAGATTGGCGACGGTCAATCGCATCCCGTCGCCGACCCTGTCGATGAATATCTCGAAGGATTGCTTCGTGACCTGACCTTGGGTCGCGGCATCACCGAACTTGCGAACCTCGTCCTTCAGGACGGAAGTGGTGGTCAACGCAACGCCGAGGGGCGTGTTGATCTCATGGGCGACGCCCGCGACCAACTGGCCGAGGGAGGCGAGCTTCTCGCTTTGGATCAACTCGCTCTGGGTCCGCTGGAGCCGTTCGAGGGCATCCTCGGTCTTCGTCTTAGCCGCACGAAGGGCGGCCTCCCGCTTCTTGATCTCGTCGAGAAACTGATTGGTCGCCCGGGTCATCAGACCGATCTCGTCACGGCGCGAAGCACCAGGGAGAGGCAGATTTTCCCGGCTCTCGGCACGGTCGAGCATGCCCGCTTCGAGCGTCTTGAGGGGCCGGGTGATCGAACGCCCGACGATCAATCCGAAGAAGGCGGCAAAGAACAGGGCGATACCGGCACCCAGGACAAGCGTTCTGCGCGCGGTGGTTCCGATTCTGTCGGCGCGCGAGGAAAGATCGGAATTGAGATTTGCGACCTCCAGCACGAGTGCGTTCGCCGTGATGTTCATGGCGGAGATCGCCTGTTCCTGGTCGGCAAGCGCGGCTCGCGCTTTTTCCAGACCTTGGCGCCAGCGATCGAGGGCGTCGAGCATCTCGGTCTGGATCAGGGGGGAGATCGGTAGGTCGGCGATCCGTTCGCCCAGCGCGTCGCTGTCTGCCTGCACGCTATCGAGAGCGTCGAGGTCTCGATGTTCAACCGCTTCCCGCGTCCGTCCCGCCAGCTTCACCGTCTCAACGGCGACGTTCTGCGTCGCCTGCTCGGTCTCGTGCGCCTCGACCGTATAGGTCAGGAGTTCGCCGACCTCGTTCTGGAGGGAGCGGGCCAGGGTGCCATCGATCTTGATGCGACGATCGATGAAGGCAAGCGCATCGCCGGTCTCTCCATTTTCCAGAAAGCGGCCGACCGCCGTCTCGAAAGCGGCCCTTTCCGAGGCGGGGAGAGTCGAAAGCCCGGACGTCATAGCATCGACGGCATTGCCGATCCGCGCGACGGAAAAGCTCTCCGCCCCTGCATCGGCTCGGCCTTCCAACGCGAAGTCAACGATGGAGGAGCGGGTCCTATGGGCGTCGGCCAACCGTTCCTGGCTCTCGCTCAGAATGGCGTCGCGTTCGCGCAAGGACTCCACAATGTCGACATTCGATGCGTGCTGGCGCTGGCGGGCCTCGTCGGTCAGGGTCAGGAACGAGGCGAGCCGTTTGTCCATGTCCTCGAGCAACGCATCGCTCCTGCGGATGGCAGGAGCGAGGTCCGTCATCTGAGCCCGATAGCGCTCGAGGCCGCCGAGCGTCGCGTCCGTACCGCCCGTCGAAGCCTCTTCACTGGAGGCCTTGTCGAGCGTGTCGACGCCATCGGTCGCTGCGTCGATCGCCGACAGTGCGAGCCGCAGGTGGCTGTCGCGGCGCTCCGGTACCGCGGCGATGAAGGCGTCACGCTCATTCATCCCGGTGACCACGTGACGGAAGACCGTTGCCACCGTATGGGCACCGCGCCTTGCCGTGTCGGCCCGGTCGAGAAGGTAGAGCGAAACAATGCCGATCAGGACGGCGACGATGATCGGCACCGCGCCGACGAGATAGATTCGATGCTCGATCGAAAGAGCCCACAACCCGCCTCTCGAAGCCGGTCTGTCGGAAGAGACCAGATGATCGCTGGCTTGGGTCGCGGTCTCGAAAGGGTGGGTCAACTCAAGTACTTTCGGAACAGGGCGCGGTCCGATCAGCCGCCGTCGCGCGGGTTTCCGAAGCTTTGTCACGCTCGTGTTTCTTCATCATTTCGTCGGTCGCTGCCGTCAGCCGTCAGGCGAAAAGAGATAGCCGGCACCACGGACCGTCCGGATGATGGTCGGATGAGCAGGATCCGGCTCGACCTTCTTGCGGATGCGTGTGATCCTGACGTCGATCGCGCGATCGAACGGATCGCTGTCACGGGCGCTCGCAAGATCGAGAAGTCGTTCTCGGGAAAGGACGCGCCGCGGGTTTTCCGCGAACGCCTTGAGAAGGCTGAACTCGCTCTGGACCAGCTGCATCTCCGGTCCGCCCTCGTCGCGCAGGGTCTGGGCGTCGAGATCCAGCCACTTCGTCCCAAATCGGACCTCCCGCCGTTCCTCGCTGACGTGGCCGGCGGTTTCCGCCGATAGTCCTTTCTGCATCGCACTCCGGCGCATCACAGCGCGAATGCGCGCGAGAAGTTCGCGCAGTTCGCACGGTTTGGCGAGGTAGTCGTCCGCCCCGAGTTCAAGACCCACCACACGATCGATCAGGCTGGCGGTCGCCGTCAGCATGACGACCGGGATCGTCGTCTCGCTTTTGAGAAAACGTACGAGAGACAGGCCATCCTCGCCCGGCATGTTGAGATCGAGGACGATCAGGTCGGGCGAGGCCTCGGCCAGCGCGACCCGAAGCGCGACCGCGCCGTCGTAGTCGCTAACGCAGAACCCGTTCATGACGAGATAGTCCGCGATCATGGCACGGGTCTGCGCGTCGTCATCGACGACGAAAATGGAAGGTTGGTTCATCGACGGGTCCGTTCCGGCACCAGAGGCAAGGTGATCGAGAAGGACGCGCCGCCGAGTTCGCCATTCTCGACGACGCCAACGCTACCACCGTGCAGTTCGACGATGCGCCGGACGATCGACAGTCCGAGACCGGTCGAAGCCTCTCCGGCCGTCGGCTGCGCGGAAAGCCGCTGGAACCTGCCGAAGACGCGCATCGCATCCTCCTGCGTAAGGCCAGGACCGGTATCGTCCACCCGAATGACGGCCTCGAATTCGCTCGCAGCGAGCGTGACGAGTATACGCCCGCCGACGGGCGCATATTTCACCGCATTTGACAGAAGGTTCTCGACCGCTTCCGCCATGCGGTCGGGATCGCAGATGACAGCCAGACGCTGCGGCAGGCTGGTATCGAGTCTCTGGTCCTTCTCTTCGCAGAGCGTTGCTGCCAGGCTCGCGGCATTCCTGATGATCGCCGCCAGATCGGTCCTGCGGCGATCGAGCGTAATATCGAGAGCGTCCGCGAGGGCATCGGCCATGGAAACGTCGACGATCCGGATCATCCGCTGGGCCGCCGTCCGGATGTTCTCGACCTGGGTGAGGATCATGGTCGCCTTCGGCTCGGGGATCGTCTTTGCGATCGAGGACAGCATTTCGCCGCGCCCCAAGATCACGGCGAGCGGGTTCTTCAGATCGTGCGCGACCGTGCCTAGGATCTCGTTCTTGAAGGCGTTGACCCGCCGCAGGAGGCCTGCCTGGGCGTCCAGCCGCTCGTTGGCGGCGGCAAGGTCCGCAGTACGTTCGGCGACACGGTCTTCCAGATCGGCATTGGCGATGCGCAGTTCGTCGTAAAGACGAGCGTTGTCGATGGCGATCGCAAGCTTGGACGAAAACACGGAGACGAGATCGATCTGTGTCTGCGTCAACGCTGCAGCGCTGTCCAGAAGGACGAGGATTTCCGCGCCACCGCCAGTGCGCACGAAGAGCTGGGTGAGCGTGTCCACATGGAGCGGATGCCTTATCGAGCCTGCTTTCGTGAATAAGCCCTCGAAGTCGAGCTCGGCGAGCCTGTCCGCGAAGCTCCCAGTGCTCGCAAGAACGCTATGGCTGCCGTTCGCCGCCTCGCGCAACACAAGAATGCCCGAGCAGTCGATCGCAAGAAGCGTGTTCAACTGAATGAGGATGCCGTGCGCGAGCGTGCGCAGCGAGCGGTCGTCGAAGAGGGCGTCCGCGCCGTCGACGATGAGTTCGAGGCCATGCCGGGTCTCGTCGAGACGTTTCAGCTGTTCGAAGCTGCGCAGCGCGGCGGTGATCGAGATGTAAAGCTTTTCGGCGGTGAGCTCGGTCTTCGCCTTGTAGTCGTTGATGTCGTAGTCGAGGACGATCCGATGCTCCGGCACTTCGCCGGGATGGCCGGTTCGGAGAATAATGCGCACGAATTCATTGCCGAGGTCCGAGCGGATCTTGCGGGCGAGATCAAGGCCCGCGCTGTCGTTCTCCATGACGACGTCGAGCAGGACGACGGCCGTATCGGGATGATCGGCAAGGAGCGCGTAACCGTCCGCGGCCGAGCGCGCGCCGATGAGGGCCATCGGCCGATGCTCGAACTCGAAATGCTTCAGGGCGAAGCTCGTCCCTTCGTGGACAGCCTCGTCATCGTCGATGATCGCGATCTTCCAGGGCTTTGCCGCTACGGAAGAGGCGGCACCGGAAGGCGCATCGATCAGTTCAAGAAAATCACCCGCCATTTGATGACCTAAGGGCCCGCGCGTCCCACAACGTAAGTGTTACGATTTATACATGCTTCGCATCCGGGCGCTACAGGAAGAGATGCAGCTTTCCCCGATCATCATCGGACCTCAAGCGAACCGACGCGCGAACGCTTCACTAGGGCGCCACGGCGCTTGTCTTTTCGCGAATCGTGCGTTGGATACCGCGGTAGAATTCGTAATCGAATTCATCGAGGTTGGGCCGTACCGACGCCAAACGCCGACGCTGCGGACTTTCGGCACTTCGACCGCTTGACGTGGCACTCGATATGTCGAACTCGGCGAGTATGCCGAAACGGTCGAGCAGCACGGCCAGCCGGCGGGCGACCCGCGGCCCCGAGCCGACGCGCGCTTCGACCGCCGATCCCTTATCCGTGTTCTTCCGGTGCATGGAACTTCTCCTGCGATCCGCAACCTGCGGCGTTGGAGGTTTCCTAGCGGCGAACTGTTTCCGCCGTCGTTCGCGACATGAACCATGTGTTTCACGAATATTTCGTCCAGGCTCGCTGCGCTAAAATGCTGCAATCCTTTCGTCGAAAGTGCCTTTGCTGACGAGGCTCGAGATATTTCCGGCTGAAACGGGAGCGACATCTTCGAGCCATCATGACGAAAACCGCGCCTTGCTAGAACTGCACGAAACGAGGCTGGAAGTGCCCCTTCGAACGGGCGCTCGATTTGGTTCGACCAACATGCAGTACGCACGAAGCACAGACGATGTTATTCACACCCTGCCGGAACGCACGATGGCGCGAAGTTACCTGAGGAAACTGGCACCGTTGTTCAGCGGCGTCCCGCATCTCGCAACGCGGCGGGTCCTCCGGGGCGCAACGTTCTCTCTCCTCGGCCTTCTCGCGGCCTATGCCAGCGCCGATCTCGTCCAGTCGCTCGTCTACTCGGCGACCGCCCTTGCCATGGCTTTCGTCATGGCAACGAAGGAGATGATCGCCGGGCTTTTCGGGGGGATCGTGCGCAGAGCAAGCCAGACGATGGCGGTCGGCGATCTGATCGAGATCGGTTCGGTCCGGGGAACACTGAAGAAGGCCGGCCTCTTCATGACGAGCATCGAGGAAAGCGAGGATTTCCCGAACCTCGGCTGCAAGGCCGTGCGGACGGTTCTGATCCCCAACGGGCGGTTCTTCGAGGATTGCGTCATTGTCCAGCCGCAGGAGGCCCGCTCGGTTACAACAAGGTTCGAATTGACCTTCGAGAGCACGCGCTCGATGGCCGAGGTTGCGGCGTGGTGGGACGAGAAGGTCGCGCTCGGCAAAACGCAGAACCTTGCAGAGGTTGGCGCAACGCTCGACTTCACTCTCGCAACCACTGCAGGCGCAAGACCCTGCGTCGTCGTCGCCTTGTGCTCGGCCCCGGCTGAGGCTGCCTGCCTGCGGCGCGAGCTGACCGTTGCGTTTCTCGATTGGCTCCGCAGCAATACCGATCAAGGCTGCGCTTCGATCCAACCGGCGAAACGTGCCGGGGACGTCGTCCTTGAACTCGTCGCCTGAGGGAAGGCTCGCGCTTCCCGGAGGATCGAAATATTCAACATAGCCTGGTTCGGTAAAGTCCTTTGATAGCAAACCTGACCGAGTCCGAAGACGCGAAAAGCGCATCTTCGTTCGTGATCGCCTGGTCGCCACTCCTCCGATCAGCGGCTTCCAAACGCGAGTGAAATGTCACATGCAACCGTATCGGCGCCGCAAAGACGACCGCTTTCGGATGGCATGAAAACCGGTCTGAATGTCCGCGATGGGCGCAACAAAACCTTAAGCTTCGCGGTCAAGCAGGGCGCGCGACGCAAGCCTTCTGGCGCGGTACACCCGGCACAGATCCTGTCACCTGCTTGACTTGGCCAGCGGGGCAGGATCCGTCGTCAACGAGAACTGTTTGTCCTGTTTTCAGCTGACCGGCTGCTGGCTCTGTGGTTCGCATGGTCTGCTGACAACCGGAAACTGCGAACATGGCAGCGCATAGAATGATGACACGCTTCATTGCGTCCCGCTCCTTTGACGTTGGGTCAGATAAGAGTTGCCTATCCGTAAGGTTATGGCAAGTTCGTTCGCTCTTCGCCGGGGTCAGTCCCCATTTGGGGTTAACGGATAAACCGCTCACAATATGCAATCTCCCCCCCATCCATATCAATCTGCCGGGTTCTCCGCACCGGGCGCATCGCGGCTTTCTTGCGACGCAGGGCCGGCGAATGTCCGTCAGGCGTCATTCTGTCGAGATCGAGCAAGGTATCGCGGCCGCATGGATGGCATGTCCCCGTGATGGTGCCACCGACCGTATCAATCGGGTAGATCCTTATGCACCGATCGACAGCCCTCGACGGCAGGGGGTAGCGTTGCCAGTCTAACGAAACGACGCAACGGGAGGTCGCGATGAGATCTTTTTGCCTACTTCTTTCTGCGACTGTTTTTGCCTTCGGCCTTTCATCATCTGCGTTAGCGGACGCTGCGGAAGATGTGAAAGCTGCTTACGACCAGTGGAACGAAGACTTCAATAGTGGTGATGCAGAAAAACTTGCATCCCATTATTCCGATGATGCGATCTTCCTTCCGCCGACTCATACCGTAGTCGAGGGCCCGCAGGCTGTTCAGGAATTTTTCGCGGCACTGTTCGACAGCGGCGTTACCGGACACACGTTGGAGATCATAAAGGTTATAGAGCACGGCGAAGAAATCACGGCAGCCGCTCGGTGGGCCGCTAAGGGTGGCGATGGGGCCGACATTGGCGGCATCGGTACTCATGTTTTTCAGCGTCAGGACGATGGCAGCTTGAAGCTAGCGCTTCATACGTTCAACTGACCACAAATGACGCGGCCGGATCATCCGGCCGCGGTCTGCCGATGCCTTCAATCGGAATTTAAGAGGTCGGATGGTCTATCGGGGAACAGCGGAAACGGGACTTGCCTTATGGAAAACCTTTACTCGACCATCGACGTCCTCGCATCGGCGAACACAGACGATGTGGACGTGATGCAGGAGGCCCTCACTGCAATTCGCAACCATCTTGGAATGGAGGTTGCGTATATCTCGGAGTTCGTCGAGGGACGGGCCCACTTTCGTCGTGTCGATGCACCGGGCCTCGAACATCTCATCAAGGTCGGAGATTCTCAGTCGCTCGATGACGTGTACTGCAATCACATCCTGGCAGGTCGCCTCCCGCAACTCATTCCCGACACGTCGAAGGAACCCTTGGCCGAATCGCTGCCCATCACGCGGGCCGTCCCGATCGGCTCGCATGTCAGCATTCCGATTCATCTCGCGAACGGTGCGCCCTACGGCATGTTTTGTTGCCTCAGTCCGCGCGCCATTCCAACACTGAACGAGCGTGATCTCGAAACGATGCGTGTTTTCGGGGGCATCGCCGCCAAACAGGTGAACAAGGAAATCGAGGAGCTACGAGCAACACGTAGCAGCCGTGCAGGAACCGAAAGCGTGCTGCTGGAAAAAGACTACCAAGTCGTCTTCCAGCCGATCGTGAACTTGCTGACCATGGAGATGAGCGCGGTCGAGGCGCTCACCCGGTTTGGACCCCAGCCCTACCGTTCTCCCGACAAATGGTTTCAGGATGCCTTCGATAGCGGCCTTGGTATCGAGTTGGAACTGGCGGTCATTCGGTCGGCAGTCGAAGCATTTTCGCTTCTTCCAAACGACGTAGATATGTCCGTGAACGCCTCGCCGCAGACGATCGTAAGCGGGAGATTGGCGGAGGTGCTGGACGGCAAACAGCTTCATCGAACAATTCTGGAGCTGACGGAGCACGCTCATGTCGCCGATTATGCGTTGTTACATTCCGCTCTTGCCCCACTGCGGAAGGCGGGTGTGAAGATCGCAATCGATGACGCCGGCGCTGGTTACTCGGGTCTGCAACATATCGTTCAGATCGCGCCCGACATCATCAAGCTCGACATGAGTCTGATCCGATCGATCGATGCTCACCAAGCCCGACGGGCCTTGACCACGGCCATGATCTATTTCGCCCGCGAAACAGGTGCCTCAGTCGTCGCCGAGGGTATTGAAACGTCGGCCGAACTCAAGGTGCTTCAGACACTCGGCGTGAACAAGGGGCAAGGATATCTGCTCGGCAAACCCGGACCCTTGCCTGCTTACGTAAGCCCAGTGGAGTTCGCTGACGAACTTATGTCAGCGTAACAGCGGATTCGGAATTCGCGATCGCCGACGTCTCCGGCAGGATGGTCCGGGACCTCACGGTCGCCGCGGTCGAAAGGCGGTTTGGCGGAACGAACACGCCCCCTCCGGTCGAGTGGCTGTCGGACAACGGAAGATCGCTACGTCGCGGCAGATACCGCCGACACCGTGACGGCCCTCGGCCTCGAGCAACTCTTCACGCCGGCTCGCAAGCCCGGAGTCGGACGGCATGTCGCAAGCCTTTGTGAAAGTCTTGAAGCGCGAATATGCAAGGCTTGCGTAATCAGACGCTTAGGATCTGGCGGAGAAGAAGGGATTCGAACCCTCGATACCGTTTCCGGTATACTCCCTTAGCAGGGGAGCGCCTTCGACCACTCGGCCACCTCTCCAGCTCCCCTCATAATGGGTTCGCGGGTTTTAACGCAACCCCGTTTCTTCACGGTTTCATGTCGGTCCGGCAAACGGTGCGGTCGGGCGGCCGGCGTTCGCGCGTTTCGGGGACGGTTCGCGGTTTGCCGGACGGGGCTTGCGGTTTCGGCAAGGCGTGTCTCGGCCTTGCCGAAAGGCGTTTCCTACCGGACCTCGTGTCCGGTCGACCCGGTGCCGGGAACTGATCCGACGAAACGGAGCGGCCGGTGCATCGGCCGGGAAAGCCGGACGAAGCGGCGACGGCGCAAGCGACGATCCGCACTGGCCCTCCGGGTGCCGGCTTGCCACCGCGGGGCGGGAACGCGATAGGGTAGGCACGGCCGGCAATCGCAAAGGAATACGGGGCAATGGGTGATCTGCAAACGCGCATCGCGCAGGCGCGCGGGGACGAACCGGCCGATCTCGTCCTTCGCGGCGGCACGGTCTGGGATCTGGTGACCGACACGCGGATCACCGGGGACGTCGCGATCTGCGGCGAGACCATTGTCGGCATCGGCGCCGACTATGACGGCCGCGCGATCGTCGACCTGAGCGGGCTGACGCTGGTGCCCGGCTTCATCGACACGCATCTGCATATCGAATCCTCCCTCGTCACGCCCTTCGAGTTCGACCGCTGCGTCACGCCGCTGGGCGTGACGACGGCCATCTGCGACCCGCACGAGATCGCCAACGTCATCGGGCTCGACGGCATCCGCTACTTCCAGGATGCCAGCCGCCACACATTGATGGATATTCGGGTGCAGCTCTCGTCCTGCGTGCCCTCCACCGACATGGAGACCGCGGGCGCGCGGATCGAGGCGGAGGACCTTCGCTCCGTGATGGGCCACGCGTCGGGGATCGGTCTGGCCGAGTTCATGAACTATCCCGGCGTGATCCACCGCGATCCCGCCGCGATGGCCAAGCTCGCACTGTTTGAGAACGCTCACATCGACGGTCACTGCCCGCTCCTGACGGGCCGCGACCTCAACGCCTATGCCGCCGCCGGCATTCGCACCGAGCACGAGGCGACGAGCGCGCAGGAGGCACGCGAGAAGCTGCAGAAGGGAATGCGCGTCCTTATTCGCGAGGGCTCCGTCTCCAAGGATCTTCACGCCCTGCAGCCGCTGCTCAGCCTGACGACCGCCGCCTATATGTGCCTGTGCACCGACGACCGGAACCCGCTCGATATCGCCGAGGAAGGCCATCTCAACCATATGATCGCCGAACTGATCCGGCTGGGCACACCGCCGCTGGCCGCCTATCGCGCGGCATCCCTTTCCGGGGCGGAAGCGTTCGGGCTCAAGGATCGCGGCCAGATCGCGCCGGGCCGGCGAGCCGACATCGTCGCGCTTTCCAACGTCGAGAGCTGCGTCGTCGAGACCGTGTTCGCGGGCGGCGTCAGGGTCACGGACACGGCGTTCGCAGCGCGCGGCGCGATCCCGCCGGTCGGCCGCAACTCGGTGCGCGCGCCGCGCCTTTCGGCGTCGGACTTCCGCAGCACGGCGAACCGCGAAGCGACCGACGTGATCGGCATCATCGAAGGCAAGATCCTCACCGACCATCTCCACGCGACCGTGCCGATCGTCGACGGCGACAAACGCCCCGATCCCGACCGCGATCTCGTCCGCATCGCGGTGATCGAACGACACGGGAAGAACGGCAACATCGCCACCGGCTTCGTCAGGGGCTTCGGGCTGAAGGCCGGCGCCATCGCCTCGACGGTCTGCCACGATCACCACAACATCGTCAGCATCGGCACCGACTATGACGACATGGCGCTGGCCGCCAACCGCCTGTCCGAGATCGAAGGCGGCTTCGTCGTCGCCCGCGACGGCCAAGTGTTGGCCGAACTGCCCCTGCCGGTCGCAGGCCTGATGAGCCTTGCGCCCTTCGAGGCGGTTCGCGCATCGCTCGCGACACTGCGCCAAGCTGCGACATCGCTCGGCGTCACGCTGAACGAGCCCTTCCTGCAACTGGCGTTTCTCGCCCTGCCCGTCATTCCCGCGCTGAAGATCACCGACCGTGGCATGGTCGACGTGACCCGGTTCGAACTGATCGGCTGAGGAACCCCGCCCGGTCCTCGACGCCACCGGCGTTCAGGCCGGGCCCGGTGGATCGCATGGCACCGGCCCGAAACTCCGGTTCGCCGCCTGCCCCCCATCCTTCGCATCGCACGCCCATCGCAAGGTCTCAGCGCTTCCGGCTCGGCGATCCGGCCGATCGCACGTCACCCGATCGCGATATCGCCTTGCCCGCATCGCTTGCCCGCCGGCGCGAACGAGCGGCATGGCGGGTGATACCGGCCGGTTCACTCGATCCCGGCAGACGCATCGGAACATTCGCTCCCGCCGATCATTAGCGGTTCATAAGGTCTAGAGGTCAGGAGGGTTCGAGATGGTTCGATCCATGATCCGGCACCGGACCCGACAAGACGTCGGCAGCTCGCCCTTGCGCCTTGCGAGAGCTGCGACGGCCGCCCCCGCAGACACATCACACAGGCAGGTGACGAGTCGAGGCTCCGCTCCCCCTCATGGAGCCAACCATCTTGAAGACCACAGCCACGATCCTGCTCTCCTGCGTTCTCGTCGTCCTTGCGGCTGCGAGCCTCGTCCCGCTGATCGAGACGAACATCTGGTGGATCCGCTACATGGATTTCATAAGATGGCAGCTCGTCGCCGTGCTTCTGTTCGTTCTGGTGCTGTCGCTGCTTCTCGCCTTCGCGGGACGGGGCATCGGGACGGGCCTTTCGATGGCGGCGGTCTGCGCCGGCCTCCTCGGCTATCATGCCTACCGTCTTTATCCCTATACGCCGCTCGTTTCGGTGATGGCGCCCGACATCGCCGCCTGTCCGGCCGATGCGCAGGTCTCGGTGATGAGCGCGAATGTGAGGAAGGGCAATCGCGATGTCGATGCCTTCATGGCGGTGGTGGATGCCGCGGATCCCGATCTCCTCTTCGTCATGGAGACGGACGAATGGTGGGACAAGGCCCTGGCGCCGCTTGCCGATCGCTATCCCGACATCATCCAGGCCATACCCGATGGCGAGACCTATTACGGGCTCCATCTCCTGTCGAAGCACGAACTGATCGAACCTCAGATCCTTCGCTATTTCGGCGCGGAAACGCCGACGGTCCAGACCGGAGCGAGACTCTCGAACGGCTCTGTCTACAGCTTCATGGGCCTTCATCCGCGCCCGCCGCAGTCCTTCGACCAGCCGACGACGATGCGGGACGGCCATCTGGCCGAAATGGCGTTCCACGCGGAAAACGCCGCCGCCCCGCTGATCGCGGCGGGCGACTTCAACGCCGTGTCCTGGGAGCGGATCGTGCGCCGGGCCATGCGCGTGGGAAACCTTCTCGATCCCCGGATCGGGCGGGGCACGATCCCGACCTTCGACGCGAACAGCGCGCTGATGGCCTGGCCACTCGACCATATCCTGTTCCAGCAGCCGTTCGGCCTGATGGCGTTCGAGCGGCTTGCGGACATCGGCTCGGACCACTACCCGGTGATGGCGACCTTCTGCCTGTCCCCCGAACCGGGACCCGTCCAGAGCGCCCCGGAGATCGAGGAGGACGACCGCGCGGAGCTGCGCCGGACGATCGACGCAGCCGAGGCGATGAACCCCTGAGCCGAACCTTCCGGCTCCGGACGATGGGCCCATCATCTTCGTTCACGCGATCGTCCGGACGCCATCCGATGCCGGGAACGCGCCTCAGAAGCTGTAGGCGACGTTCAGCTTGAAGGAACGGCCCGCTTCCGAATAGAAGATGTCGGGCTGTGAGCGGACGTCGGGAACGTTGAGCGCGTCGTAATAGGTCTTGTCGAGAATGTTGAAGACCCCGCCGCCCACCTTCAGGCCTGGAATCCGTTCGGGCGCATACCAGGCGGTGACATCGAGAACGCCGTAGCCCGGCGCCTCGAAGCCCTCGTCCACCTTGTCCCGTGCGCCCGCGAGCCGCGCCGAGATCTCGCCGCCCCAGTCGCGGCGCTCGTAGCCGAGGCCCAACAGTCCGGTCAAAGGTGCGACACTGTCGAGATAGGTGCCGTCGGTGATGTTCTCGCCTTCCATGTAGGCAAGGGAGCCGCGCGCGCGCCAGCCATCGCCGAAGCTGATGTGGCCGCCCGCTTCGACACCGGAAATGCGGGCTTCCGGAATGTTGATATAGCTCGAAACGCCGGCGATCGGATATTCGCCGCCGGGCGGGGCGATCTGCACCACGTCGATGAAGTCGTCGTAGTCGGTGCGGAAGAGGTTGACGTAGGCGCCGTAGGTTTCGCGCCGAAGTTCCAGACCGGCCTCGAGGCCGCGACTGGTCTCGGCTTCGAGGTTCGGATTGCCGGCGCGCAGATAGGTTCCGACGCCGCCGAAGCGGGAATAGAGTTCGCCCACGGTCGGCGCACGAAACCCTTCCAGATAGCTGACATGGGTCGTGAGACCGGGCAGGAGATCGTAGGCGATCGTGAGCTTCGGTGAAACTTCCGTTCCCGAGGACGAGGGCGGCAGAGTCCCGTCGAAATCCTCGTTGCGCCGGTAGGCGTCGGTGAGTTCCGGCCTCTCCTCGTACCAGTCGAAGCGCAGGCCGGGCGTCACGCGCATACGCCCGTTCAGCATGCCGATCTCGTTCTCGGCGAACAGACCCACCGCACGGCCCTCGATCTTCGGCGTGTCGGCCTGGTTGGTCTTCAGGAAGCGACAGGAGAACACGTCCTGGCGGCGGCCGAGCGCGCAGGCATCCGCACCGCTCGCATACTGATCGCTCGTCGAGATCCGCATCTCGGTCCCGACCGTCAGGATATGGCTGAACAGGCCGGTCTCGAACCCGCGCACGGCATGGGCATTGAGGCCGACGGTCTCTTCCTCGATCGCGTTCTGCCGGGTGAACGGTCCGACGACCGAGACGGAGCGAACCGCATCGACGCCGTCGAGGCGTTCGACGTTCTGCCAGTAAAGGACGGCCGAGGCCCCATCGGCCCATCCCGCGCCGAAATCGGGCGCCTCGTAATCGTAGCTGAGCGAGACGCGTCGCCGTTCCACCTCGCTGCGCGTGGTGTAGTCGCCCGGCCGATAGTTGCCCGAGCCGCGAACGGCCGGATCCGACAGGCTTTGCGAGGTGCGGGCGTCGATCTCGTCCTCGCGGTGGAAGATCTCGCCGGCGATGCCGAACCGGTGCCCGCCCTCGACATGATGATGGATCTTGGCAAGCCCGTTATACTGGTCGTAGTCGAGCGGGTTCGGCGCGGTGCGCGTGCTGCCGAACGTGTCGAGCAAGCCTTGCGTCTCGATCTCGTTGCCGCCGCGATAGCCGCCCTGCAACAGCACGGAGGTCTGCCCGAAGCGCGCGGCCGCCGCGGTCGCGTTGAACCAGCTGTCGTCGATGGAATCATATCCGGTCTTGGTCACCCCGCCGAGACGCCGCTCCCCGGGCAAGAGATCGTCCGGGTCGAGCGTGTCGAGGGCGAGAACGCCGCCGAGCGCGCCCGAGCCGAGCAGCGGGTCGGCCCCGCGCGTCAGATCGAAGGACGAGAGGGTGTTGAAGTCGAACGCGTCCGGACCGCCGACCGCGCCGCGCGTCACGTCGAACAGATAGGGCACGCGAATGCCGTCGACCGTGGTGAGGACGCGCGGGCCCGCCAGTCCGCGAATGTTGATGGAGCGGTTCGCCCGGTCGAAGGTCACGCCGGCCTCGACGCGCGCGACATCGTCGAGCCCCTCGATCAGCCGGTTCTCGATCACCTCGCGCGTCGTCGTCGAGGTGGTCACGGTCCCACCGACGCCGCCCCCCGCACTGCCGCCGGAGGCCTCCACCGTGACGGTGTCCAGGAGAACGGACGCCGGCAATGCCGTCTGCGCCCCGGCGCTCGCCGCCGTTAATCCGCCGACGGCGACCGTCGCCATGGCCATGTTCCAAATTCGCATCGCGGCTGGCTCCCAAGCGGCGGGCCCGCCGGGCTCCGCGCATTCTCAAAACAGTTCACGGCCGGTGAGGACCGGTCATCAAACGCCGATAACGGAAGAACAAGTGACGAGTCAACGAATAACAATTCCAATATATCGACTGCATTGGCACTAGTTACTTTGGAATGATGACAGATTGAAGTGTTTCTAAAGATTCTTTACAGTGATTCTAAGAAATATACACTTGACGCCCTCGCACGATGCGTTCAATCACAGGGATCACAAAGGCGTCTGGCGGCACGCTATCACCCGCTTCCGCTTCGTCATCCGTTCGGAGAACCCATCGTGCGCTTCCCGCTCCCGACCCGTCCCGCCGGCTTTTGGCCGGCCGCCTTCGCCGCCCCGCTGGTCGCCGCATGCCTCTGGCCGCTCGGCACCCTCGCGCAAGCAACCGCCGGCGGCACCGGCGCGGCGGAGTCGCGCCACGAGCGCATCGTTTCGATCGGCGGCGCGATCACCGAGATCCTCTACGCGCTCGGCGAGGACGAGCGGATCGTCGCCGTCGACACGACCAGCCGGTATCCGGCCGAAGCTCTCGCGCAAAAGCCGGATACCGGCTATCTGCGCCGGCTGTCCGCCGAGGGCGTCCTCTCCCTTGCCCCGGACCTCGTCTTGATGGAGGAGGGCGCCGGCCCGCCCGAGGCGGTCGAGATGATCGACGCGGCCGGCATTGCCGTGCGGCACGTTCCGGCCGGCGAGAGCGTCGAGAGCCTGAAGGACAAGATCCGCATCGTGGCGGATGCCGTGGAGCGAACCGATGAGGGCGCAGCCATGGCGGACCGGATCGACGTACAGTTCGCAGCGCTCGACGCCGAGCTTTCCACGATTCGGGACAGGAAGCGGGTCCTCTTCATCCTCTCCATGTCGGACGGACGGCCGAACGCGGCAGGCCGCAACACCGCGGCCGACGCCGTGATCGCCCTTTCCGGCGGAACGAACGTCCTCGACGATGTCGAGGGCTACAAGGTCCTGTCCACCGAAGCTGCGACGGCCCTGTCGCCGGATGTCATCGTGACGGTGAGCGGGGCCGGTCCCGGCGGCGCCGACCCTCTCTCGGTCCCGGCACTTGCAGCGACGCCGGCCGGACGAACCGGCGCGCTCGTCACCATGGACGCGCTTCGGCTTCTGGGCTTCGGGCCGCGCACGCCGGCAGCCGTGAGAGACCTCGCGTCGCGGCTCTATCCCGATCGCGTCGCAGGCACGGACAAGACCCCGTGATCATCGACGCACTTCGCGCCGTGCCTCTCGTCCAGCCCTCGGGCACCATGTCGGGCGATCGCAGCGTCAGGGCCCGCAGGGCGCTCGTCGGCCTTTTCCTGCTGCTTGCGATCGTCATGGTGCTCGGCATCGGCACCGGCCCGGCACTCCTGTCTCCCGGCAAGGTGGCGGCAGTCCTCCTGTCCGGTCCGAACGGCGCGGCCGGATCGCCCGCCGATCACGTGATCGTCTGGCAGATCCGGCTTCCGCGCGTTCTTCTCGGTGCCCTCGTCGGGGCTTCGCTCGCGGTCTGCGGTGCGGTGATGCAGGGCCTCTTCCGCAACCCGCTCGCAGATCCCGGCCTCATCGGCATCTCGTCGGGCGCAGCGCTTGCGGCCGTCGCGACCATCGTCCTGTCCGGCGGCATCCTCGCCCCTTACGCGGCGCTCGCAGGCATCTACGCGCTGCCGCTGGCCGCCTTTCTCGGCGGCCTTGCCGCAACCCTCCTCATCTACCGGATCGGCACGCTCGCCGGCCGCTCGTCGATGGCGCTGATCCTGCTCGCCGGCATCGCGCTGGGCGCGCTCGCGGGGGCGCTGACCGGGTTCCTTCTCTATCTCAGCGACGACCGGCAGCTTCGCGACATCACGTTCTGGAGCCTCGGGGGTCTCGGTGCCGCGAGCTGGACGAAGCTTCTCGCCAGCGCCCCGATGATGCTTCTGGCCCTCCTGGCCGCCCCCCTCGCCGCCCGCGGCCTCAACGCCATCGTGCTCGGCGAGGCGGAGGCCTTCCACATGGGCGTGCGCGTCCAGTGGCTGAAGCGCGGAACGATCCTCATCGTCGCGCTGGCGACCGGCGCCGCCGTCGCGGTGTCCGGCACGATCGGCTTCGTCGGCATCGTGGTGCCGCATCTCCTGCGTCTCTGGCTCGGGCCGGACCATCGCGGGCTGCTGCCGGCCTCGGCCCTTGCCGGCGCAATTCTCCTGATCGTCGCCGACATGGCGGCGCGCAGCATCGTCGCCCCGGCCGAACTGCCGATCGGCATCCTGACGGCAACCCTCGGCGCACCGGTCTTTCTCTTGATCCTGCTGCGCCGGCGCGGCGCCGGCGGCATCTGAGGCGGATCCCATGCTCGAGATCCAGGACGCGACCGTCCGCTATGGCACGCGCACCATCCTTGCCTCGGCGAACGTCGCGATCGCGCCCGGGAGCGTCACCGTCGTCGTCGGCCCGAACGGGGCCGGCAAGTCGACCCTCCTGAAGCTGATGACGGGCGAAATCGCTCCATCCGGCGGGCGGGTCCGCCTCGACGGGCGCGCACTTGCCGACATGCCTGCACGCATGCTCGCCCAGCGGCGCGCGGTGCTTCCCCAGAGTTCGGCCCTCAGCTTTCCGTTCACCGTGGCGGAAGTCATCCGGCTGGGGCTCGAGGCCGGCGGCCACCGGCTGGCGCCGCGCGCCATCGGCGAGGCCTTGCGGCGGGTGGAGCTCGCCGGCTTCGAGGCACGCGGTTTCGACGACCTGTCGGGCGGCGAACAGCAGCGCGTCCACATGGCGCGGGTCCTGTGCCAGATCGGCGACCCGTCGCGCTGGACCGAGCCGCGCTACCTGTTTCTCGACGAACCGGTCTCCAGCCTCGACATCCGCCACCAGCTCACGGTCCTGCGGCTCGCCCATGCCCTTGCCCGCGAGGGCGCCGGCGTCGTTGCCGTACTGCACGATCTCAATCTCGCGGCCGCCTTCGCCGACCGGCTTCTCGTCGTCTTGGACGGGACGATCGCCGCGATCGGAGAGCCCGCCGCCGTCATCAGCGACGCGCTGCTGGAGCGCGTCTTCGACCTTCCCTTGCGCGTGGGAGAGCTGCCCTCCCCCGGCGTGCCGTTCGTCCTGCCGCAGACCGCGGCCTTTGCCAGCCTGAAGGAGCCCCGATCATGAGCCTCAACACCGCGCCGGCCCGTCCGGCCGCCCCCGTTCCCTTCTACGAGACCGGCAAGCGAACGCGCGATCTCGCCCACGAGCTCGGCTGCAGCGAAGCCGAGATCCTCGACCGGCATGCGGGACCGGAGGTCGTTCGCCTGCGCTGCGAGCCGGCCGACCTCGTCGAGAGCCTTGCCGATTTGCGCCAAATCATGGCGCTGACCCGCAACGAGGCGGCGGTGCACGAGATCGTCGGCACGTTCGCGAATGTCTCGATCTCGGGGCCGATGGGGCTGGTTCTCGCGCCGCCGCTGGACCTGCGGCTGTTCCTGCGCTTCTGGGTGCATGCCTACGCCGTGGAGATACCGGACGGCGGCAACGCGCCGCGCCGGAGCCTTCAGATCTTCGACGGCGCCGGCGAGGCGGTCATCAAGATCCATCTGCGCCCGGTCTCCGACATCGCCGCCTTCGAGGCGCTGCGCGATCGCTTCGCCGACAAGGACCCGGCGCCGCGCATCTTCACGCCCCATCCGCCCGCCGACGGCCCGTCCGCGACGGTCGACGCGGCGGCCTTCCGGCGCGATGTCGCCGGTATGGATGATATTCATGAATTCGTCCCGCTCCTGCGAAAGCACGGGGTGGACCGCCGCCAGTCCCTCGACCTCATGGGCGCGCCGGATGTCCGCCGGCTCGGCGCCGGCGCCGCCACCGCCATCCTGACGCGGGCGGCCGACGACCAGGTTCCGATCATGTGCTTTGTGGGAAATCGCGGCTGCATCCAGATCTTCACGGGCCATGTCGCAACGGTCAAGGCGATGGGGCCGTGGATCAATGTCCTCGATCAGGGCTTCAATCTTCATCTGCGCGAGGATCTCGTCGCGGAGGCCTTCGTGGTTCGAAAGCCGACGCGCGAGGGCGCACTGACGTCGGTGGAGCTCTACGGCGCCGACCGGGCGCTGATCGCGCAATTCTTCGGAGAACGCGAACGCGGCCGTCCCGAACGGCGCGCATGGCAGAGCCTCGTCGAAGCCCTGCCCCACGTCTGATCCGCGAGATCGATCCCGTTCGGGGCAAGACGGCTCCGATCGCGCGCGCGAGGGCGTCATGTCATCGCGCGTTCCACCCTCCCCGATCCGACCGGACGTCCCTCAAGAACCATCCAGGGGATCTGTCCGATACCGCGCCCTCAACGTCGCGTTTCACCGCGCAGGGTGGCCAGGCCGATGCCGGCTGCGCCGAAGCCGCCGTCGACGCCGAGGATCTGGCCGGTGATGTAGCTCGCGCGCTCCGAGGCGAGAAAGTGGATCGCGTCGGCAAGCTCGGTTTCGAGGCCGTACCGGGCAAGCGGGATCGCGTCACGGTAATCGGCGCGGATCTCGGGGCTGTGGACGGCCTTCGCCATGGCGGTGTCCACAGGTCCGGGGGCGACCGCGTTGACGCGAATGCCGAGGTCCGCAAGCTCCACCGCCTGCTGCTTGGTCAGATGGGCAAGCCCCGCCTTGCTCGTGCCGTAGGCGACGCGGAGCGTCGAGGCCCTGAAACCGGAAATCGAGGTGATGTTGACGATCGCCCCGCCGCCGGTCTTCGCCATGATCGGCGCGACGGCGTTCGTCATCAGGAACGGGCCGCCGAGATTGACGGCGAGAACGCGCTGCCAGTCCTCGAAACTGGTCTGCAGGAGCGGCTTGAACACGGCTGTGCCGGCATTGTTGACGAGGGCGTCGATCCGGCCGAACCGCGCCGCGACCGCTTCGACCGCGCGCGTGACCGCGTCCGGGTCGGCCACGTCGAGGGCGATCGCCAGAATGTCGTCCGCCGCCGCGATCGATGCGGCGGCCTCCTCGACCGCCGGGCCGTCAATGTCGAGAAGCGCGACCCGCCAGCCCTCTTCGAGAAAGCGCTTCGCCGTGGCGAGCCCGATGCCGCGCGCGCCGCCGGTGATGAGGGCGAGCCGTCTGGTGTCTGACATGGAAGTCTCCTTCAGGCTCTCTCGAGCCGTTGCAAGTGGCGGCGATCGTCGCCGTCAGGTCGGGATTTCGTCCGGCACGATCACCAGTTCGAACGTGACGCAGACGGGATTGTCGCCCCGAACGAGCACGCCCTCGAAGATCGCGCCATCCATGGCGACGACGGCGACATCGATCCGGGCGCGGCCACCGCGAAGCTGCCCGTTGCGGATCAGGAGTTCGGAAGCATAGGATCGCATCGGCGGGCCGTCCTCGAAACGGGCTTCGTTGAGGCTGCCGATCCCGTGGATGGAGGCGTTCGGAATATTTTCGGCCAGAGCGATCGCCTCGATCGCGCGCGTCACGTCCTGGTTGGGGCGGAGGGTGAGAAGAAGCGCGCCGCGGCCGTTCGGGCCCGGCAGGGCCTCCGCGGCGAACAGTCTGAAATTCGTCTCGGCGTCGTCGCGGACGCGGAAGGCCGACCCTTTGACACCGATGCCGGACACCGCGACCCTCTCCTGCGCGATACAGTCCGGCGGCAGCATGTGGCCCATGGCGAGCCCTCTGCCGCCCGCGCGCCAGAGCCCGTGGCAATGGACGAACGGCGCGTCGTCGCGCTGCCCGACGATCGCGCCGGCCCGCGCCACCGCGACGCCGTCCTCCGGCGCGACAGGTTCGGAGTACCAGGCGGCATGGTCGGGTCCGGGAGAACCGGCGGGGCCCACATATCGGAAGGGCGAAAGGCGCGCGCCGGCCATCTCGACATAGGCGGCCGCGCAGCCCGCCTCGGCGACGCCGCGCGAGAGGCCCGCCTCGATCGTCTCGCCGGGGTCGATGGTGAACTGGAGCGCGACGCGCTCGCCCCAGGCCATCGCGTGACGGGCCTTCGCGACGGGGCCCGGATGGCGGATGGTTCTTTGCGCGGCGTCCATGCTCAGGCCGATGCCGGCGCGCCGAGGAGGCCGCTTCTGGCGAGCGTGTCGCGAACCAGCGCCTTGGTGATCTTGCCATAGGCCGATTTCGGCATCTCGTCGACGAAGTGAAAGCGCTTCGGCATCTTGTAGCGGGCGATCGCCGGTTCGAGGAAAGCGCGGATTTCGGTCTCCGACACGCTCCGGGCCGGATCTGCGACGAGCACCGCGATGCCCACCTCCCCCCAGTCGGAATCCGGGACGCCGACGACGCAGGCCTCGGAGATGGCCGGATGGGCGAGGATCTTCTCCTCGATCTCGCGCGGATAGATGTTGGAGCCGCCGGAAATATACATGTCCGAGGCGCGGCCGGTGATGAACAGATAGCCCGCCTCGTCCATATGGCCGAGATCGCCGGTGCGGAACCAGCCGTTGCGAAAGGCTTTCGCATTGGCTTCGGGATTGTCGTAATAGCCGGCGAAGACGGCGGGACCCGTCACGCAGATCTCGCCGTCCGTCTTCGGCGGCAGTTCGTTGCCCGCCTCGTCCTGGATCGAGATCTCGATACCCGTGCGCTCGAAACCGCAGGTGCCGATCCGGGCGCCCTCACCGTCGTCCACATGGTCGTAAGGCGGAAGGACGGTGATGTTGCCGGTCACTTCGCCGAGCCCGAAATACTGGACGAGCCGGCCGGCGAGCTTCTCCATCGCCTTCTTCTGGTCGGCCCGATACATGGGCGCCCCGGCATAGATCACGTAGCGCAGCGAGGCGTGGTCGAACGCGTCGACCGACGGGTGCTCGACGAGCCGCTTCACGATCGTCGGCACGGTGAACATGTTGGAGACCCTGTAGCGCTCGACGAGCCCCCAGACCTCCACCGGATCGAAGCGTTCGGAGGGCAGCAGCACGGTGGTGGCGCCGGCGGCGACCTGCGCCAGCTGATGGACGCCGGCCCCGTGGGACAGGGGCGCGACGACCAGCGAGACGTCCCGGTGGTTCGTGTCCGGCATCAGGTCGCACAGGTGATTGGTCGCCACGAACGCCATCTGCCCGTGGGTCAGCACCGCCGCCTTCGGCCGGCCCGTCGTTCCGGAGGTGAAGAAGAACCAGCACGGATCGTCCCGCTCGACCGGCGCATTCGGCACCGACTGGCCGAGATGGGCCTCGACGAGCGCGTCGTAATCCTCGCCGAAGGGCGCCGTGCCGATCGCGATCGCGAAGGCCGGCGGGTTGTCGCCCGAAAGGCAGGCCTGCGCGTGGTGCGGAAAGCTCGCATGACAGATGATGCCCGTCGCGCCGCTGGCCCTGGCGAGATAGGCGACCTCGTCCGGGGTCTGGCGATAGTTCGTGGGCACGTAGACCGCGCCGATCCGGAAGCAGGCGAACATCGCCTCGAACATCTGGTTGCAGTTGACCGACTGGACGAGGATGCGGTCGCCCTTGATCACGCCGTAGCGCGAGACGAGCGCCGCGGCCATGGCGCTGACGCGGGCGTCGAACTCGCCCCAGGACCATTGCCGCGCGCCCCAGATCAATGCCGGCCGCGCGGCAAGGCGGCGGCCTTGCCGGGTCACCAGATGGGCAAGGTTCGACACCCGCAGCGAACGCGGCGCGACGCCGCCCCTGGGATCGTTGCCGCCTGGGTCTCGGCTTCGGGATGCGCCTGTCATTTCACCCGCTCCAGGATCGAGACGTAATTGGCGACCGCCGCGCCGCCCATGTTGAACACGCCGGCGGTCTTCGCCCCGCTCACCTGCATGTCGCCTGCCTCCTCCATCAGCTGCATGGCGGCCATCACGTGCATGGAGACGCCCGTCGCGCCGATCGGATGGCCCTTCGATTTTAGCCCGCCCGACGGGTTCACCGGCAGCCGGCCATCCTTGCGGGTCGTGCCGTCGCGCACCACGCGGTAGCCCTGCCCGCGCGCGGCAAGGCCCATGGCCTCGTATTCGATCATTTCGGCGATCGTGAAACAGTCGTGGGTTTCCACGAAATCGAGATCGTCGAGGGTGAGACCCGCATCGTCGAGGGCCTTCGCCCAGGCCGCGCGCGCGCCCGCGAACTCGGTCGGATCGCGCCGGCTGATGGCGAGCACGTCGTTGACGTGGCGGCGGGAGCGAAATCCGATCGCCCGCTCGAGGCCGTCGGCCACCTCCTCGCTCGCCAGGACGATCGCGGCGGCCCCATCGGAGACGAGCGAGCAGTCCGTGCGGCGCAAGGGCGGGGCGACGAGCGGGTTCTTGGCCGAAACGGTGTTGCAGAAATCGAACCCGAAATCCTTGCGCATGTGCGCGAAGGGATTTCCCATGCCGTTGGCGTGGTTCTTGGCCGCGATCATCGCAAGCTCCTGCGAGCGATCGCCATAGGCCTGGAAATAGGTCCGGGCGATGCGGCCGAAGATGCCGGCGAAGCCGCCCTCGACCTGCGCCTCCTCTTCGCGGTAGCTCGCGCCCAGGAGAATATCGCCGACCTCGACATTGGGGGTCGCCGTCATCTTTTCCGCGCCCACCACGACGGCGATGCGGCCGCGTCCGGCCTCGATGAAGTCCATGGCGGCGTAGAGCGCCGCCGACCCGGTGGCGCAGGCGTTCTCAAGACGCACCGCCGGCACCTGCGCAAGGCCGTCATGGGCCATGCCGACGAGCGCCGCCTGGAAATCCTGCCGGGAAAAGCCGTTGTTCATGACGCCCACGAAGATTCCGTCAATATCGGCGATGTCCACGCCGGCATGGTCGATGGCCGGCCCCACGACCTCGCGGATGAGAGCCTCTGTCGACGCAGCGTCCGACTTGCCGAACGCGCTGTGCGCCCAGCCGACGATCCGTGCCTTGCTCATGATCGGGTCTCTTTCATTGTCGTCGTTCGGTTGGAATAGGCCGGCTCCGCGGCGTCGTCATTGGGGGCGCCATCCGCGTGCGGCGGCCTGAAACGCTCGGTCAGCCGGCGCTCGACCTTCGCCGCCTCCGCCGACAGAAGCTGCGCGAGCTCGCCCTGGCGCGCCTCGCCGAGGCGGCTGTCGATCGCCGCGACCGACAGCGCGCCGGCGATCGTGCCGCCGGGATAGCGAACGGCGATGCCGATCGCCCAGGAGTTCGCAAGGACCCGTCCGGGATTGAGGACGAAGCCGTTCCGGCGGGCAAAGGCGATGTCGTGGGCGATGGCTTCGGGCGTGTAGGCGGGAAACTCCTCGGCCAGGATGACGGCATTGGCGCTGAGGACCGCCGCGATCTCGTCGTCGGGCAGGGCCGCCAGCATGGCCATCGCGCCCGCCCCGACCCCCAGCGGATGGCGCTGGCCGGGCAGGAGCGCATGGGTGCGGATCGGAAACGCGCCCTCCTCCCGGTGAAGGCATACCGAGGCGTTGCCCCGGCGGATCGAGGCGAAGCTGGTGTCGCCGCTGGCCCGCGACAGCGCCGTCAGGCTTTCGAGGGCGCAGTCGAGAAACCCGAATCGGCGCTGCGCCAGAACGCCGAGAACGTAGGACTCCTCGCCGAGAAAATAGCGCCTCGAGCGGGCGTCCTGCTCGACGAGGCGCGAGCGGATGAGAGCGAGCACCAGCCGTCGCGCGGTCGCCCGGTTGATCCCGCTTTCGGTGACGATGCGCGCCAGCGTCGCCCCGTCCACCGAATGGCGCCCGATCAGGGAGAGCAGCCTGAGGGCGCGATCGACGCTCTGCGCCCCGTGTCCCTCCTGCGTCGCGACTTCGATCATACCCAAGCGGCCAATCCATCCATATCGTGGACGTGTGATGTCAGGACGTCATTGTTGAGCAAACGAAACGGTCTTGCAAGTGCCGGACAAGAGTGGCAACCTCGGCTTCGGCAGCGCGCGATGCATGTTCATATTGTGGATGCTTTGGGAGAGGCATTCGCGGTGTTGCGCGCCATCACCACCGGGAGGACCCACCATGACGTTCAAGACGCTCGCCACGCTCGGCGCTTTCGCCGCAGCCCTCGCTTTGTCGACCGCCCTTCCGGCGGCCGCCGAGACGTTCCGCCTGTCGCACAACACCAACGATACGACGACCTGGCAGAAGGGCGCGGAAAAGTTCAACGAACTCCTGTCGGAAAAGTCCGGCGGCGAGATGGACGTGCGAATCTTCCCGAACGCCCAGCTGACCGGCGGCGACCAGATGAAACAGGCCGAGATGGTCGGGCGCGGCGCGCTCGACTTCGTCGTGACCTCGGCGATCAACGTCACGCCGCTGGTGCCGGAAATGGCGGTCTTCTCGCTGCCCTATCTCTATTCCGGCTATGAGGACGTGGACGCCACCACGGCGGGCGCGCCGGGCGACCGGATGGAAGAGATCATGGCCGAGAACGGCATCGTGGTCCTGGCCTGGGGCGAGAACGGCTTTCGCGAGGTCACCAACAATGTCCGTCCGGTCAAGGCCCCCGCGGACATGAACGGCCTCAAGATGCGCGTCGCCGGCCCCATGTATATCGACGTGATGAACGCGCTGGGCGCCAACCCGCAGCAGATGCAGTGGACCGAAACCTTTTCCGCGCTCCAGCAGGGCGTCGTCGACGGCCAGGAGAACCCGATCGGCGCGGTGATCATTCCCCAGCGCGTCTACGAAGTGCAGAAATATCTGACCGCCTGGCACTATTCCTACGATCCGATCTTCATCGGCGTCTCCAAGACCCTGTGGGAAAGCTGGGACGAGGCGACGAAGCAGATGGTGCAGGCCGCGGCCGAAGAAGCGATGGAATACCAGAAGACCATCACCCGCGAGGACACCGAAAAGGGTGCCGCCTACCTGAAGGAACAGGGGATGGAGATCTACGAACCGAGCGCGGAGGAAGTCGACGCGTTCCGGCAGGCAACCAAGCCCGCCTTCGACAGCTGGGCCCAGAAGGTCGGCCCCGATCTCGTGACGCTGTTCCAGGACGCGATCTCCGCAGGCGGCCAAGCACCCCAGGCGCAGTAGATCCCACGGACCGGAATCGAAGAAGGGCCGGCCGGCAGCCGCGCCGGCCCTTCGACGATCCCGTCTTTCGTGCCGCCGCGCCCGCCTCCCATGTTCCTTCTCCTTCGCGCCCGGGACCCGGCGGTGTCGCGCCTTCGGTCGATCGGCGGGCGCCGGCAATGTTCCTTCCACACAGGTGAGACGCGCCATGCGATTTCTTCTCGACGAGGCCGAAAAGCTCGTTTGCGCGGTCATCTTCCTCGCCATGACGGCGCTCGGCTTTGCCAATGTGGTCGTGCGCTACCTGACCAACTATTCCTTCGCGGCGACGCAGGAATTGCTGCTCGACGGGTTCCTGCTGCTCACCGTCTTCGGCGCGGCGATCGCGGCCCGGCGCGGCGAGCACCTCGCCGTCACGATCTTCACCGACGTGCTGCCCGCCTCCGCGCGCCGCATCGCCGTCGCGATCTCGGCCGCGCTCTCGGTCCTCCTGCTTGCGCTTTCCGCCTGGTTCACGATGGACCTCGTGCGCAACCAGATGGCGAGCGGCATCACCTCCTCCGGCATGCAGATCCCCGAATGGTACGTGTCGACGGGATTGCCCGTCGGCTTCGCGCTCATCGCGGTTCGCCTGATCCAGACCGGGATCGCGGAATGGCGCGAGCCCGGCGGCGTGCCGGACAGCGGGCTCGGGGTCTGAGCGATGTTCGATCTCGATCCCGGCACCCAGATGGTGATCCTGTTTTTCGTGCTTCTGGCCCTGCGCGTGCCGGTCGCCTTCTCGCTCGGCCTGTCCTCGCTCTATGCGATGTGGCTGCTGGGTTTCGGCCTCGATCTCGTCGGCGATCTCCTGGCGAGCGGCATCGCCAAGTTCTCGCTCCTGGCAATTCCCTTCTTCATCCTGGCCGGCGCCCTGATGGGTACGGTCGGCATCGCGGAGCGGATGATCCGGTTCTTCCGCGTCCTCATCGGCTCGCTTCCCGGCGGCATGGGGGTCGTCGGCACCGTCGTGTGCCTCTTCTGGGGCGCGGTCTCGGGCTCGGGTCCCGCCTCGGTGGCCGCCATCGGCCCGCTGATCATCAAGGGGATGGAGGAGGACGGCTACCCGCGCGCCTTCGCGGCCGCGCTGGTCTGCACGGGAGCCGCGCTGTCGATCGTCATTCCGCCCTCGATCGGCCTCGTCATCTACGGCGTCATCGCCGAGACCTCGATCGCCCAGCTCTTCATCGCAGCCATCGTGCCCGGCCTCTTCATGGGCCTCCTGATGATCGCGACCCTGCCCTTCGCGGGCAAGGCCCGCCACGCCTCGGCGCTCGCCGGATCCGGCGGCGGGCTGGCGGCGCTCGCCCCCTCCCCCTATCACGGCATGCCCTACGGCGCGCGCGTCGGGCGCTCCTTCGTCGACGCGTTCTGGGGCCTGCTCACACCGGTCGTCATCCTCGGCGGCATCTATGCCGGCATCTTCACCCCGACGGAAGCGGCCATCGTCGCCACCGTCTACGCGCTCTTCGTCGGCCTCTTCATCTACCGGACGCTCACCGTCACAACCCTTTACGCAGCCCTCGTCGAGGCGAGCGCCTCCTCGGCGGTGGTCATGCTGGTCGTCACCTTCGCCAGCCTCTTCGGCTGGGTCGTGACGGTGGACGATCTCGTGGGGAAATATTCCGGCGCGCTTCTTGCCTTCAGCGACAATGAGTGGATCATTCTCGCGGTGATCATGATCGTCGTCCTCATCGCCGGCATGTTCATGGATGCCGTCACCATCATGTTCATCACGCTGCCGATCTTCATGCCGGTGGTCGACAAGCTCGACTGGGACCCGGTCTGGTTCGGCGTCGTCCTGATGGTCAATCTGGCGATCGGCCTGTTCACGCCGCCGGTCGGGATCAACCTTTTCGTGGCCGCCAACATCACGAAGATGTCGCTCGAACGGATCGCGGTCGGCGCGGTCCCGTTCCTCGTCACCAGCCTGATCGGCCTCGCCATCATCGCCGCCTTCCCGCAGATGAGCCACGTGCTGCTGGACTTCATGGAGTGAGAAAGGACCGGGGGCGAACGGCGAACGGCGCGCTTGCGAACGGTCGGCGCGGATGGTCTTTCGGCCGCCGAGCGGCGTTTCAGGTTCCGCGCCGCTCCAGGATCGCGTCCGCACCGCGGTCCACCGCCCGGTGCAGCGCCAGCGTGAAGATCGCCAGCACCAGGAGCGCGGCGAACATCAGGTCGATCTTGGCGCGCCCGTTGGCCAGAAGCATCAGATAGCCGAGCCCCTTCGAGGCGCCGACCCATTCGCCGATGATGGCGCCGATCGGAGCATAGACGGCGGCAAGCTTCAGCCCGGAGAGGAATCCCGGCAACGCCGCCGGAATGCGGATGTGCCACATGGCGCGCGCGCGGCTCGCCCCCATGACGCGGGCGAGCGCAAGACTTTCGGGCGGCGTGCGCATCAGCGCGTCGTAGAAGGCGGACGTGATCGGGAAATAGATGATGAGCAGCGCCATCGCGATCTTCGACGCCATGCCGTAACCCAGCCACAAGGTGAGGATCGGGGCCAGCGCGAAGACCGGCAGCGCCTGGCTGAAGACAAGCATGGGGCGAAGCGCGAGACGCGCCGCGGGCGAGATGGCAAGCGTGACCGCGCTGATCCAGCCGAGCGCGGCACCCAGCACGATCCCGGCGATCACCTCGACGATCGTGACGAGCGCATTGTCGAGGATCAGGCCCCGATTGCTCCAGAAGGTGCGTGCGACGCGCAGAGGTCCGGGCAGGATGTAGGGCGGCACGTCCCACGCAAGGATCGCCGCTTGCCACAGCGCCAGGGCGCACAGGACGGGCACGAGAATCCTCAGCGCCATCATGCGGCCTCGAGCAAGAGGCGTGTGAGCCGGCCGGTCGCGGCCAGCACATCCTCGCCGTCCGGCGGTCGCGGCGGCGGGCTTGCCGGCGCGGCGACCTCGTCCAGCCGGTCCCGGGAAAGGATCATGATCCGGCACCCCAACCGCGCGGCCTCGGCCGGATCGTGGGTGACGTGCAGGACGGTGCGCCCGTGCAGCGCCCTTGCCGCCAGATCCTGCATGCGCGCGCGGGTCGCCACGTCGAGGGCCGAGAACGGCTCGTCGAGGAGCACCACCGGGCGGTCTTCCATCAGCGTGCGCGCCAGCGCCACGCGCTGGCGCTGGCCGCCCGACAGGGCGCCGGGCTTGCGCGCTTCGAACCCGGCAAGGCCGACGCGCGAGAGGATGTCGCGCGCCTGCGCCCGGTCGGCCGCAAGCCCGCGCAGGCGCTGGCCCAGAAGAACGTTTTCGAGGATCGACAGCCAGGGCATCAGCAGATCGGTCTGCGCCATCAGCGCGACCCGCCCCTGAAGCGGGCGCCCGTCGTCGGCGCCCGCCTCGCCCTCGAACGTCACCGCGTCGGCGGTGCCGGCAAGCCAGCGCAGGAGGGTCGACTTGCCGACGCCCGAGGCCCCCAGGAGGCAGGTCCAGCGGCCGGCTTCGACATGAAGGTCGAGGGCACCGAAGACCGCGGCGCCCCCGATCCGTGCCGATCCCCGCGCGAACAGGCTCGGAGGCGCCGTCACCCGGGCGTTCCGACGGGCCCGGCTCGGCCCGCGGCGACCGTTGCCGGATGGAACCGGGCGCTTGCCCCGATCCTTGCCGAAGCCATCACCGGGCGCCCAGGTCGACGGCGAGGTCCGATACCGGACGCACGCTCTTCACAAGACCCTGTTCGGAGAGGAACGTTTCGAACCGTGCGTATCGCGCCGTATCGAGCGCCGCAGGGCGCAGGGCGAAGCGCGGCAGCGTGTCTTTCCAGGCGCGCCGATTCAGTTCGTCGTCCAGTTCGGCCGAGGTCGCGGCGAAGCGCTGCCAGCTCTCGTCCGGATGATTGACGATGTACTGCACCGCCCGCTCGGTGGCGGCGAGGAACCGGCGCACGGCGTCGGCATTCATCGTCTGCGGATTGGCGATGTAGATCAGCTCGTCATAGGGCGGCAGGCCGTGCTCTTCCGGGTAGAAGCAGCGTCCGGCGGCCCCCTCGATCTCCATCTGGTTGAGCTCGAAATTGCGGAAGGCGCCGATGACCGCGTCGACCTGGCCGGACATGACCGCCGGCGACAGCGACCAGTTGACGTTGACCATCTCGACATCATCGAGGGTGAGGTCCGCCGTCGCCAGCATGGCCGAGAGCAGCGCCTCCTCGACGCCTGCCACCGAGAAGCCGATCTTGGCGCCCGAAAGATCCGCGATTGTCTCGATCGGTCCATCCTCCAGCACCAGAAGGCAGTTGAGCGGCGTCGCCACCAGCGTGCCCACCCGCACCAGCGGCAGACCCTCGGCCACCTGGAGGTGGAGCTGCGGCTGATAGGAGACCGCCAGATCGGCGCGGCCGGCGGCGGTCATCTTCGGCGGGTCGGACGGATCGGCCGGCGGCACGATCTCGATCTCGAGGCCGGCATCGTCGAAGTAGCCGAGCTCTTCGGCCAGGATGATCGGGCCGTGGTCGGGGTTCACGAACCAGTCGAGCATCACGGTCATGCGGTCCTGCGCCGCGGCGGGCATGGGCGCCAGAAGGCATGCGAGGACGAAGGCGATGGCGGTTTTCATGCAGCGTCTCCTTGTGGGTCGCCGAGGGCGACGAGTGCGATCTCTCCGGGCCAGGCGGCGGAAAGGCGTTCGGCCGCCGTCCAGGCGCGCAGCCCGCTGCGGCAGCAAAGGACCGCGCGCTGTCCCGGCGCGGGGTGCGGGCCCGTGGGCCCGAAGGCGTCGACCGACAGTCGCAGAGCCTCGGGCCGCACCAGCGGCGCCTCGGTTTCGGCGCGCAGATCGACGAGAAAATCGTCCGTGCGGATGGTATCGGGCGCGATGAAGACCGGGGCGTTCGCCGGTTCGGGCGCCGAGGCGAAATCGAATCCGCCGAAGCGATGGGCACGCGCGTCGTAACTGACCAGACGGCCGAGCGGCGATGGCGCGATTTCGGCGAGGATCGCCAGAACCATCTGCGCCTGCAGGCTGCCGACGACGCCGAGAACCGGGCCGAGAACCCCGTCCGCCGCGCAGCTTCCCAACTGGCGTGGCAGGTCGGGGAAGACGGCGCGCAAGGACGGCGCGCCGCCGCAGAAGGCCCCGACATAGCCCTCGGTGCCGATCACCGAGGCACTGACGAAGGGGATGCCCTTGTCGCGGCACAGATCCGACAGGACGTAACTGACGGCGAAGCTGTCGGCGCAGTCGAGGATCACGTCGGCGCCGCCCGCAAGCTCCGCCGCATTGCCGGGATGGAGGCGCGCCTCCACCGGTTCGAGCGCGCAGTCAGGGTTCAGGGCGGCGAGCGTCTCGCGGGCCGCCACCACCTTCGCGCGGCCGAGATCCTCCATCCGGAACAGGGTCTGGCGATGCAGGTTGCCGCGCTCGACCCTGTCGGGGTCGACAAGACGAATGGAGCCGAGGCCCGCGCCGACGAGATATTGCAGAACGGGCGCAGCGAGCCCGCCCGCGCCCACGACCAGTGCCCGTGCCGCGCCGAGCCGGCGCTGGCCGCTGGCGCCGAAGGCTTCGACGGCGATCTGACGGTCGTAGCGGCTCATCGGGTCGCCTCCAGCCAGTCCCTCAGCCGTGCGTCGGGATCGGGGTTGAGCGTGATGTCGGTGACGGCGGACACGATGTCCGCCCCGGCGGCGAACGCCTCGGGCGCGCGGGCGACGCTGAGGCCGCCGATGGCGACGAGCGGGACGGCGCCGATCCGAAGCTTCCACTCGCTGACCCGCTCGAGGCCCTGGCTGTGCCATTTCATCCGCTTCAGGATCGTCGGCCAGACCGGACCGAGTGCGACATAGTCGGGCGCCAGCGCCAGCGCCCGGTCGAGTTCGGCCTCTTCGTGGGTGGACAGGCCAAGCCTGATCCCGGCTCGGCGGATCGCGGCGATATCGGCCCCGTCCAGATCCTCCTGGCCCAGATGCACCCAGTCGATCCCGAGATCGATCGCCAGCTGCCAATGGTCGTTCACGACGAGGGTCGCGCCCGATGCCCGGCACAGATCGCGCGAGCGCTGCAGCATGGCGCGCAGTTCGTGCGCATCGCGGTCCTTGATCCGCATCTGGACGAGCCGGACCCCGAGCGGCAGGGCGCGTTCCAGCCAGATCGGATCGTCGAAGATCGGATAGAAGCGGTCGAGCGTCATGACAGCAGCCCCATGCCGAACATCGGCGTCGAAGGCGCGGCCATGTCGCGCGGCGGCATCGGATCGGCCTCGAGCCCCAGGTGGCCGGCCTCGATCGCGCGGGCGAACCCCTCGGCCATCATCGCCGGATCGCCGGCCTTCGCCACGGCCGTGTTCAAAAGCACGGCGTCGAAGCCCAGCTCCATCGCATGCGCTGCGTGGCTGGGCAGGCCGAGCCCCGCATCGATCACCATCGGCACGTCGGGAAACTGCGCGCGCAGGGTCCGCAAGCCGTAGACATTGTTGAGGCCGAGGCCGGTTCCGATCGGCGCGCCCCAGGGCATCAGCACCTCGCAGCCGGCCTCCAGCAGGCGCTCGGCCAGGATCCCGTCCTCGGTGGTGTAGGGAAACACCTTGAAGCCGTCCGCGGCAAGAATGCGGGCCGCCTCGACGAGGCCGAACGGGTCGGGCTGCAGCGTGTCGGCATGGCCGATCACCTCCAGCTTGATCCAGTCGGTGCCGAACATTTCGCGCGCCATCTGCGCCGTCGTCACCGCCTCGCGCGCCGAATGGCACCCGGCGGTGTTCGGCAGGACGTGTACGCCGAGCGCGCCGACGAGTTCGCGGAAGGCGTTGCCCGCCTTTCCGCCGGCCGTCTCGCGCCGAAGCGAGACGGTGGCGATTCCCGCGCCCGAGCGGCGGAACGCCTCGGCGAGGATGGCGGGCGAGGGATATTGCGCCGTGCCAAGCATCAGGCGGGAGGGGACATGGGTGCCGTAGAAATCGGGCATCGTCAGCCTCCTTGCCGCGGCGCGAGGATCTCCAGCCGATCGCCCTCGGCGAGCATCGTCGCTCCGCGCGCGGTGGCGGGCACGAAGCTCTCGTTCACCGCCGTCGCCACCTTGGCCTCGCCGTAACCCAGCTCCGACACGGCGTCCTTTAGCGTTGCCGCCGCGATCTCGCGCGGCTCACCATTCACCATGATCTTCATCCATCACCTCCGGATGTTTGCCGTCCAGCACCAGGTCCGCCACCATCCGCGCCAGCGCGGGCGACAAGAGGAAACCGTGGCGGAACAGGCCGTTGACGAGGATTGTCGATCCGCGCCTTCGAATGCGCGGCAGATTGTCGGGAAAGGCTGGGCGGGCGTCGGCGCCCAGCTCCAGCACCTCTGCCTCTCCGAAGGCCGGATCGAGCGCGTAGGCGGCGCCCATGAGTTCCAGCACGGACCGCGCCGTCACCGGACCGCGATGCGCCGTCTCGATCTGCGTCGCGCCGAGCATGTAGAGCCCCTCGCCGCGCGGCACGATGTAGAGCGGATGGCGGGGATGGAGCAGCCGCACCGGCCGCGACAGGGCGACGTCGGGCGCCCGCAGGACGGCCATCTCGCCGCGCACGCCGCGAAGGTCCGGCAAAGTGTCGGCCGCCGCCAGCCCCCGGCAGTCGATGGTGATGTCCGTATCGCTCCCGCCTGTCCCGTCGGCCGCACCGTGGAACGCCTCGACGTCGACCCCGCGGGAGGACAGTCCGACGTGCAGCGCCGCAAGGGCTGCGCGAGGGTCGAGATGGGCTTCGCCGGGAAAGTGCAGCGCCCGCGAAAAGCGCGCGGAAAGACCCGGCTCGAGCGCGTCGAGCCCCTCCGCATCGAGGATCCGGTGCCCGGTGGAGCGCGCCGCGAAACGCTCGACCTCGACGCGGTCGCGGCCGAGCGCGACGACCAGCGTGCCGGCCCGGATGACCGAAGCGCCCGCGCCTTCCCACCATGCCGCGGCCTCCTGGCCGAGCCGCACCACCGACGCCTCGGCGGTGACGGCTTCGCAGAACGGCGCGAGCATGCCACCGGCCCACCAGGAGCAGCCGTGCGGTCCGGGCGGTCCTTTCGGATCGAGCAGCCGGACGCACGCCCCGCGCCGGACGAGCTCCGTGGCGGCGCAAAGCCCCATGACGCCGGCGCCGAGGATCGTGATCCGCAGCGTCACGACCTGAGGTCCCGGAGACGAGCGACAGGTTCGCGCCGGCGCGCGTCACGAGGCGAGGAAACGTCGAACGCCGCGCGAACGCCGATGGAAGCAGCTGTCGCCGGATCAGCGTGAAGACCTGTGAAATTGCGCGAACGGGTGCCCTTGCCGGAGCCACGATCGCCGGAACGTTTCGCCACTTTCCCCATCTCGCCCTCGTTGTGAGGGTCTACCGACGAAAGAAGGGAGATGTTGCGGGCAGATCATGCGCACCAGGCTCCGTTCCCTACGCCGGCATGACCCGGATCAGGTGCGATGGGTTGGCGCAAAGCCTCTCAGCCCCTGACAGGGCACCCCAACGGACGCTGACGTCCTACAGCAGGTTTCCGGTCGAGACAAGCGTCCGATGAGCGGACGCCGGGAGGTCGGTCCTTGTCCGAAGGCGCGCCGCCGAGCCCGGGCCGGAACGCCGTCCTTCCCGGCGCGCAGCTGGCGATCGCGACGGATGCGGCCGGCCGGCAGCCCCGCCTTTCGCGACCGGTTGCCGACGGGCCTCTTCGCGGCCATCGTCGGCAAGGCCCTATCGGGCCTCGATGCTCACGAGGACACCGCGCTGAGGATCGAGCCGCCGGGCGTCCGGTCGGCCGACGGGCGATCCATCCCCAATTGCGCCTCCACCAGCCGGCGATAGGCGCCGCTGCGCGCCATCAGCTCGCCATGCGTACCGCTTTCCACGATGGTTCCACCCGACACGAAGCAGATCCGGTCCGCATGCCGGATGGTCGACAGGCGATGCGCGATGACAAGGGTGGTGCGTCCCTTCGACAGTTCGGCGAGCGAGGCCTGGATCGCCTGCTCGGTCTCGGTATCGAGCGCCGAGGTCGCTTCGTCGAGAATGAGGATCGCCGGATCCTTCAGGAACATGCGGGCGATCGACAGGCGCTGCTTCTGGCCGCCGGACAGCTTGACCCCGCGCTCCCCGACGACGGTGTCGAGACCCATCGGCAGCGCGGCGACGGTCGCCTCGAGCGAAGCCCGGCGCATCGCCGCGACGATCTCCGCCTCGCTCGCCTCGAGCCGGCCATAGGCGATGTTTTCGCGCACCGTGCCGCCGAACAGGAACACGTCCTGCTGGACGACGCCGACATGGTTGCGCAGGGAAGCGAGCGTCATGTCGCGAATGTCGGTGCCGTCGATCAGGATCGCCCCGGCGCTCACCTCGTAGAAGCGCGGCAACAGCGCGCATATCGTCGTCTTGCCGGCGCCGGACGGTCCGACGAAGGCAATGGTCTCGCCGGGCGCGGCGGTGAAGCTCACATCGTCGAGGACCGGAGCGCTTCCGCCATAGGCGAACCGCACATGATCGAACGTGACCGCCCCTGCGACCCTTTCCACCGTTTTTGCGCCGGGCCGGTCCTCGATCTCGGCCCGCGTGTCGAGAAACTCGGTGTAGCGCCGGAAGCCGGCGATTCCCTTCGGATAGGTCTCGAGGACGGCGGCGATCTTCTCGACCGGCCGGAAGAACACGCCGACGAGAAGCAAGAAGCCGATGAAACCGCCATTCGACAGATCGCCCGAGATCACGAACCAGGTGCCGGCCACCATGACGATCACCTGCGTCAGGCGCATCGAGAAATAGTTCAGCGATTGCGACCAGGACATGATCTTGTAGGCATCGAGCTTGCGGCGGCGATATTCCGAATTGTTCGCCGAGAACAGCTTGCGCTCGTGGCTTTCGTTGCCGAAGGCCTGGACGACGCGGATGCCGCCGACATTCTCCTCGATCCGCGCGTTGAAGTCTCCGACCGAGGCGTAGATCGCCCGCCAGGTCGCCGTCATGCGCGCGCCGTAGCGGCTGGTCAGCCATGCCCCCACCGGCACCACGACGCCGGTGATCAGCGCCAGCTCGACATGCACGAAGAGCATCAGCACGAAGGCGCCGACGAAGGTCATGACGGCGATGAAAAGGTCTTCGGGACCATGATGGGCGATCTCGCCGATCTCCTCCAGATCCTTCGTCAGCCGCCCGACGAGATGGCCGGTCTTGACGTTGTCGAAATAGCCGAAGGACAGTTTCTGCAAGTGGTCGAAAGCCTTGCGGCGCATCTCTGTCTCGATGTTGATGCCGAGCATGTGGCCCCAATAGGTGACGACCGCCATCAGCCCCGTATTGAGCACGTAGATCAGCAGGAGGCCGACCGTCGCCGCGACGATATAGGGCCAGTTTTCGCCCGGCAGGAGATCGTCGACGAACACCTTCACCGCGATCGGAAAGCCGAGTTCGAGGAGACCGGCGAGCACGGCGCAGCCGAAATCGAGGAAGAACAGCCCCTTGTAGGGCGCGTAATAGGCAAGGAAACGCTTGAGCATGATCATTCGCCGGGAAGGGCGCGCGATCGCCGAGGACAGCCGCGAGCGGTTTCGCGCAGGAGGCAGGCGACGGGCGCACCGGCCGTTCCGGCGCCAAGCTCGCAGAGCCGCCAAAGCATCCGGGCTAGGAGAGCCGGCGCGCCGTCGACTGGAAGGGGTGCGGAAGCGGTCAGCATGACGTCGTCCCTGCGGGTTGAGGAGTGCCGATGGATCGCGACGGGCGTCATCGTCCGGTCGATCCGTGCAGGACGGCCAGGCGGCCGTCCTTTAATATGACGGTCTAAATCATATTAAGACGCCGCGCGGCAAGCCTCGTGCTGCGGATCGCGGGTGACGACGTCGGGACGGAGCCGTTCGGCCCGCATCCACGCAACGGCCGCCCGCTGATCCGGCCCTGCGCTGGCCCTCGTTGCCGAACCGGAAAGAACCCTGTCCCCGATCCCCCACCCGCCTGCCGCAGCTAGGAGGCCGGACGGATCAACGCCCCTTGCGTCGCCACCACCCGCGCGGCGGTGGCACAGCCGGCTCTTGCGGCGTCGGCAGCGCTCGCGCCGTTGAGGAAAGCGGCGAGAAACGCGCCGTTGAAGCTGTCGCCTGCCCCCGTCGCGTCGACGACGGCGACGTCGGACTGGGTGGCGATCTCGGACCGGTCCGTGCCGCTATCCACCAGCACCGGCGCGCCGCCGTTCTTCACGGCGACCAATTCGGCGCCCGCCGCGCGGTAGCGCTCGACGGTATCGGCAGGAGTCCCGTCGCCAAACGCGCGCGCCTCGTCGTCGAAGCTCGGCAGCACGATCGAGGCCGCGCCCGCGCCGCGCATGATCGTGTCCGCAAGGGTGCGCTCGTCTTCCCACAGAACGGGACGGATGTTGGGATCGTAGGCGACGATCTTGCCGGCGGCGCGCGCGCGCGTCAGCCGATCGATCAGGTCGGCGCGTTTTGGCGGCGGAAGGATCGCCAGGGTGATTCCGGAAAAATAGACAAGACGGGCCGCGTCGAGGGCCTTGTCGAGATGGTCGGGATCGTCGGCGAGACAGCGCGCGGCGGACGTTTCGCGCCAGTAGGTGAACCGGCGGTCGCCATCCCTCTGCTCGATCATGTAAAGGCCGGGGCGTCGGTCGGAAACGCGCCGGATCAGATCGGTCGCGATGCCGTTCTCCTCGAGAAAGGCCAGGATTTTATCGGAGAACCCGTCGGTTCCGAGCGCCGTCAGATAGGCCACCGGGCCGTCCTTGGGATCGAGGCCGGCCTTGGCGTACCAGAGCGTGTTCAGCGTATCGCCCGCAAAGCCCATGCGCCACAGACCCGTCTCCCCGCCCCCCGACATCTCGATCATGCATTCGCCGATGGAGAGAAACGAATAGGTCGGGGTCATTCGATCGGGCCAGTTCCAGATGCAGGGTCATCGCGAGTCGGCGGTTCGCCGCAATGGCGCGCCGCATCGGCGATCCTATCCAAGAGCGGACGATGCGTCACCATCCTTGCGGAGCAAGCGTCGGCGATGAACGAAAACATCGGCCAGCGACCGAACCGCGGCCCGAATGCAAGGACATCCGGGCGTGCGGTCGGTCGCTGGCCGATGGAAAGCGTCGAGGCATTCCCGCCCCGGCGCATACGGACGAGCTTCGTGTCAGTAATTCTTCGCCGTCTGCTCCATCCATTCACGGTGACGCACTTCGTCGGCCAGCGCCTTGTCGAAGAAGGCCCGGGACTGCGCGATGGCGCCCTCGTGACGCGAGGCCCGCTCGTAGGCGGTCACGGTGTCGTCCTCGTTGGTCTTCATGGCCTTGAGGATCGACGCGTCGCCCATCAGATTGGCCATCGCGATCTTTCCCGTGGTCAAGAGGCCCTTCATGTCACCCGAAGTCGGCGCGTCGATGCCGAGTTCCGCGGCCATGTTGTTCAGCGTCGAAAGGTGCTGGCGATGATCCTCGAGAAAGCGCTGGACCTGGGCGGCAAGCGCCTTGTCGGACAGCTTCTCGATGGTCGATTCGTAAGCTGCGATCGCATCGTGCTCGAGATAGATCAGGTTCGTCACCAGATCCGAGATATCGCTTTCGTTTCCAACTGTCGTAGCCATTACATCTGCTCCTTCTGTGCGCCGGAATTCGGACGCGCCTTTCCGAGGGATGGGACCTGACCTTCGGGCTCCGGCTTGTCCTTCACCGAAAACTGCGAACGGCCGTCGAGCGAGGGACCCGATGTCCAGCGACCCTGCGGGGTCGGACGATCGAGCGAGGTGTTGAGGAAGTAGTAGGAATGTTCCGTCGCCTCATGGTTCTCGGGCGTCGAATTCGGGATCGGCAAGGTGGCCTGCATGCCGCCGAGTTCCTCGATCACCGCGAGCCACTGCTGCTGGTGCATGGTATCGCGGGCGATGAGGAAGGACAGCATGTCCTTCATGCCGGCATCTTCCGTGGCGTTGTAGAGGCGCGAGGCGAGAACGCGCCCGCTGCCCTCGGCCATGGCGTTGGCCATCATGTCCGCCGCCAGATTGCCGGTGGCGTAGACATGGCTCATGTCGAACGGCACGCCATTGGCGTTCACCGGCATCGCCGACAGGCCGGACGACAGGAGATGGCGCGGATTCATGCCGCCGAGGATCGCGTTGACCAGCGGATCCTTGGCCGCCTCCTCCTTGGCGGTGACAGGCGCGCCTTCGAGATTGAGCGCAACCGCATGACCCAGGAACTCGATGTGCGAGAGCTCTTCGGTCGCCGTCATCATCAGCATGTCGCGATATTTGTCGTCGCCACGCGCACCCATCGCCTGGAAAAAGTACTGCATGGCGACGCGGATCTCGCCTTCGACGCCGCCGATGGCCTGCTGCAGCAGCTTGGCGAACTGCGGGTCCGGCGTATCGACCTTGACGGTGTATTGGAGCTTGGATGAATGATGAAACATGTGTCGTTCTCTCTTCGATTCTCTCGGAGCCGTCCGACTGTCTCAGAGTCGTCCGATTGTCTCAGATGAAGGCTCGACGCAAAAGTTCGTTCCCCTGAAGATAAATAAAACAAAACATAACAGCCGGCGTTCTATCCATTGACGTTCGATCTCGCGCTTTGTCGGCAGCGTCGCTTCCCATGATTGTCATGTCGCATCGGTCGTGAACGCGCTTGCGGCAAACGCCATGGGAACCCGCACATTCGATCGCTCCTGCGAACCCTTCGTGCGACGCCTGGACACGAACCGCGTCGAAAGAAAGCGGGTGTGATAGTAACATTTTATTATAATTTTTGCGGTAAACGAGGGGTAAAGGAAACGACGCCGCCGGTCCGCAGATCGTTCAACGAACAGGGTACGAATGATGATCGAGCGTGGCGATACACGTTCGATTTCAATTGCTTCGCCGATTTCGATGACAATGCCCCGACATTGCCGGTTCAGCCACATCGAAAAGAGGGACCCTGTGATGAGTGAGAATACCGATCTGAACACGCTCAAGGAGCGCCTCGATTTCGTCGGGCTCGACGCCGACGCGTTGAAGCTTCTGGGCGACATGCGCACCACCTTGAATTCGTCGATCGGCGAATCCCTCGACCGCTTCTACGACAAGGCGCGGGTCAATTCCCACACGCGCCGGTTCTTCTCGGACGAGGCGACGATCGCATCGGCCAAGCAGCGTCAGGAACGCCACTGGGAAAAGATCGGGCGCGGCGCGTTCGATGAGGATTATGTTCGCGGCGTCTCCAGTGTCGGCAAGGTCCATGCACGGCTCGGCCTCGAGCCGCGCTGGTACATTGGCGGCTATGCCCTGATCCTCGATGAGCTGATCAAACAGGTGGTGGACAAGCGTTGGCCGTCGCGGTTCGGGCGCAAGCGATCGAAGCATCTCGCCAGCGAGATCGGCGTGATCACCAAGGCGGTCCTGATCGACATCGATTATGCGATCTCGGTCTATCTGGAGACGCTGGAAGCCGAGCGGAAAAAGGTCGAGGCCGCGAAGGCCGAAGCCGACCGGGAGCAGTCGATGGCGCTGTCGGCCTTCGCGAAGGCGTTCCGCTCGATCCAGGACGGCGACCTTCGCATGCGCGTCGACAGCAACCTGCCCGGCAACTTCCGCGCCATGGCGGACGATTACAACAATGCCGTCGCGCAGCTGGAAGCCGCGATCGGCGAGGTCGCGACCTCGATCGGCTCGATCCGCACGGGGCTCAACGAGATCAACACCGCGGCCGGCGACCTGTCCCAGCGCACCGAACGGCAGGCGGCCAGTCTCGAACAGACGGTGGCGGCGCTGAGCCAGGTCACCGTGGCCGTCAACGGCACGGCGGAAGGCGCCGGCAAGGCCCAGACGGTGGCCTGCGAGGCCCGGCAGAAGGCGGAAAAAGGTGGTGAGGTCGTCGGTCAGGCAGTGGTCGCCATGGGCCAGATCGAGGCGTCGTCCGAAAAGATCAATTCCATCGTCTCCGTCATCGACGAGATCGCGTTCCAGACCAATCTGCTGGCCCTCAATGCCGGCGTCGAAGCCGCGCGGGCCGGCGAGGCGGGCAAAGGCTTCGCCGTCGTCGCCATGGAAGTGCGCGGCCTGTCCCAGCGCTCCGCCGAGGCCGCCAAGGAAATCAAGGCCTTGATCCAGACATCGTCGGAACAGGTGAAAAGCGGCGTGGAACTGGTGACGGCGTCCGGCAAATGGCTGGAAGAGATCGTCACCGGCGTCAGCGCCATGACCGAGGTCATCGGTTCGATCGCGCTGTCGGCCCGCGAACAGGCGGTCAGCCTGCGCGAGGTCTCCAGCGCGGCCGAGGAGATGGACAAGATCACCCAGCAGAACGCGACCATGGTGGAGGAGGCCACCGCCGCCAGTCAGACGCTCGCCGAGGAGACCGAGCAGCTGGCGTCGGCCATGGCGAAGTTCCGGATCGGCTCGCAGCAGAACCAGAACCGCGCCGCCGCGCAGCCCCACCGCCGCAACTCCGCCCCGATCGTCCAGCTTCGCGGCACCGGCCACGAGGACGGCGCCCGCCACGGCACCTGACCGCCGCGCGCTGCAAGGTCCGGCCTGTCAGGCAGGCTAATCCTCAAGCGGCGTGTCCGGGCATCGGCACGGGGCGCACCATCGCTCCGACACGTGAAATCCGCGCCGGCTAACGCTGCGCCACCGTCATGCCGCCTTGGGCCGGTTCGTCGAGAATATCGAGGAGGCCCGCATCGATGCGCCGCCGCAGATGCCGATCGATCTCATCGCGCGCATCGCAGGTATGGAAGCGCCCGTCGCAAAGCGCGCGCAAGCGGGACAGATCGCGCAGGATCGGCGATGAAGGAAGCCGCGCCCGCTCGACGAGGTGGGCGCCCAGGAACGCAACGTCCATCGGCGCTTCGTTCCGCCCGGGGGGTTGCAGATCATAGCCGAACGCACGCAGCGCGAAGTACGTCCGGTAGGCGAGCGAGCTGAGATCGCTCAAGGAATCGGGCCCTGCCAGTTCGTCGATGAACGGCTTCGTGGCGTAGGACTGGTGATCGCCGAACTCCAGCACGACGGAGCCGCGCGGCGACGGATCGGCCTCCCGGGCGCTCATGAAGATGCCGAAATCGGCGCGCGACAGAGCGACCCGCCGCAGATATTCCGCAAGCTCCGGCTCGGCATGCAGCGGCTCGTTCGTCACTTTCGCCGCCGCATCCATCCGGCTCGTATAGGGTGCATGGGGAAACATCGTCTGGACGAGAAGAAACAGCGGCCGATCGTCCGTCGCGCGGTGCTCGGCGATGAATTGCTCGGCTGCCTCGAAATAAAGACTGTCCCGGTGGATGAAGTCGGTTGCCCCGATCGCTTTCGCGTCGAGCACGGTCTCGAACCCGATCGAATGCAGGAACGGGCCTTCGTTGACGAAGCTGTACGTCATGGGAAGAATCGCCGCGGTGCGGTAGCCGCACTGAGCCAGAACCTGCGGCAGCGCGCCGCCGACCATCCCCTCGAGCGTGATCGTCAGATACGGGCTGCGCCAGCCGAAATCCGCCGCCGAAAGTCCGGTCATCAGCGAGAGATTGGTGATCCAGGTTCCACCGCCGAAGGTCTCGACGCTCAAGGGGTGCTTGCGCCCGAAACGGCCGGTCGCGGGGGCCTTGTCCGTCTCGATCAGGCCGAGTTGCGGCAGAAGCGCCAGATCGGTCTGGCTTTCCTGAAGCACGACGAACACGTCGGGCTTGCCCTCGCCCACGCGGCAGTCGGGCGTCTGCGCGAGCGGCGTCTCGGGCGGCATCCGGGCGAGGCGCTCCAGGGCTTCCGTGCGCGAGAAGAAATATTCGAAATCGAGGAGCGACACGAAGAACGAGGAGGCGTGATGGCCGCCGAGATAGTAGAAATAGCGCTGGTCGTTCGAGGCCTGCGCGGGAAGCGTCAGCGGCAGCGCGGCGGCGGTGATGGCGACGAGGACGATCCGCGGCCCCAGACCGACCTGACGACGCTCTTCGCGGGAGAAAGCAAGGACGAAACCGCCGGAGATCACGAGGGCCAGCGCCAGAACGGACAGGACCAGCTTGGGGAAGGTGCCGACGAGGAACGCGTAGACGGTGGGATCGCCGCCGACGAAGACCAGGTCGTAGAAGTGGAGGCTGAACCCTTTCGTCTTGAACTTGAACAGGGAAACGAGGGTCACGATCCCCGCGACGGCCCAGGCCGCATAGACGGAAAACGCAAAGCGCGACGTCAGGAAGAATGCGATGGACGCCAGAAATCCGATGATCATGACGACGAAGGGGACGCTCGAATACTGGTTCTCCAGCTCCACGAGCATTGCGAGGCCCACGCACGACACCAGCACCGAAACGGAGGGTTGCAGGGCAAACTGGACGCAGCGGGTGACGTTGGTGCGCATCGGGAGACCAGACTTCGATCATGACAGAACGGTGACAACACCGTGAACTTGAAAGAATAGTCGAACGTTTTCAATAGCGCGCTTCTCTCCTCTTCGCGCTTTACGAAGCGTGAGCTTTCGAATGCACGCCTTCCCGCGCGCCCAACCCCGGGATCGGCCAGGTCAGGGGCTGCGGCGCCCTGCTCTTCGCGAGGGTTTGCACCGGCCTCGGCGCAGAGGCCGTAACGCTTTCGCCCCGCCCGCCGCCGCTGGAATGGGAGCATGCGCGACCACCGCACAGTTTTCTCACAGGACGCCGGAGCCGCACGCTCCCCAAAATGCGGGACAACCCCGCGGTCTGCAGAGCGATCCGACATCTTGCGCGGCAACACGGAAAATTCATGTATTTACGTCAAATATCATAGATTATCCGCCCATTCACCAGCATGTTGCCTCGGCGTGCAGCCCGTTCTTCCATGGCTTTGATGGGGAACATCATGCGCAGACGCCCCTCCACGGACGTTCGGCGCGTGATCATCGACGGTTCGCGTGATCGGGAAGGATACGGCGAAGGGAGCCAAGGTCTGCCATGATCGATCAACCTGCTCCATTCGATCATGCTGCCTGACGGGAACCTCCTGTCGTTCGGCACCAACGCGCAGGGCATGCGGGGCGGCCAGTTCGTCCAAGCCGTCTGACCGCGAAGTGCGATGCGGATGCGGTCAGGCGTTTCGTCCGCAAGAGCCTGAAGGAAGCGCGGCTTTCGTCACCGAGACCGATCGGCACCGATGAAGCCGGAAGAGTTCCGGGCGCGATCCGGTTTGGCGTCGCAGATCGCCGGCCGTCACCCGATCCCGTGCATCATGTCACAAAACATTTCCGGCAAGGCAAAGGGAGCGACCTTTTCAGGGTCGAGAAGGCGATGCCGAGGATCGGCAGTCTCCGATCGTTCAACACCGCCCGGCGGACGATCAAGCGGTTCGAAGCCATGCTCTGGCACAAGAAAGGCCTCGGCTTCGCGTCCGAGTGGACCGTTGACGGCCAGAACGATCTCGCCGTCGCAGATCTTCGGGCTTGAAGGAGCTAACGAAGCCCGAAAATCCCGGCCGAGAAAGCTTCGCACCTCACGTGCAAATTCGCGACCCGCCCGCTGGAGCCGGTCGCCGATTGGGCCTGCCGAGGAGGTGCGAGGACGGATCCAACGCGAGACGGGCGCCCGCCGCCACCCCCGGATCGGGGTGCCGGCGGGCGTTGCGCGTTCCGGGGGGATGGCCTTCCGCGCTGGACCTCAGTTCAGATCGTTCTTCGACAGCCAGTCCTCGGCCACCGCCTCGTAGCCTTCCTGATTGGCCAGGCGACCGTTCATGGTCACCAGCGCGTCCGTCGTCAGCGCTTCGGACACCGCGTTCAGCACGGCGGCGATCTCGTCCGTCAGCTTCGTTTCGGCGATGATCGGAACGATGTTCTGGGCGGAAAACAGGTTCTTGTCGTCTTCGAGGACGACGAGATCGTTGGCCGCGATCGCCGGATCGGTGGAGAAGAGGTTGGCGGCCTGGACCTGTCCGTTGAGGAGGGCCGACAAGGTCAGCGGCCCGCCCACGTCGAGGGGCTTCATGGACTGGAAGTCGATGCCGTAGATCTCCTTCAGGCCCAGAAGGCCTTCCTGGCGCGTGCGGAATTCCGGCGGCGCGCCGAGAACGATTTCGTCGCCGACGGGCGCGAGATCGCCGATCGATTCAAGACCATATTTCTCCGCCGTCGCCTGTGTCACCGACAGCATGTCGCTGTTCTGGGCCTCGGACGGCTCCAGCATGGCGATGCCGTCGGGCAGGGCCTCCTTCAGGGCCGCCGCCACCTCCTCCGGCGAATGGGCCGACGAGCCGGATTCGAGATAGCTGAGCAGCGCCCCGGAATATTCCGGCAGTAGGTCGATCGAGCCGTCGAGAAGCGCCGGCATGTAGACTTCGCGGCTTCCGATATTGAGACGCTTCTGCACCTCGAAGCCCTCGGCCTCGAGAGCCTTGGCGTAGATCGTCGCCAGAAGCTGGCTTTCGGGGAAGTCGGCCGATCCGACGGTGACGGTCGATCCGCCGGACGGGGCATCCGACGATCCCGCCAGGGGATCGAACTGGGCGAAGGCCGGCATGGCGGTGAACAGGGAGAGCGCGAAGGCGCTGGCAACGGTGATTTTCATCATGGTGAAACGTCTCTCTGGACTGTTGGCGAACTGGATGGGTCGGAACGTCGTCTGATATTGGGAAATCGGCTCGTTTCGCGCCGCGTCAATCCACGCGATACGGTGAGATAGGCCATCAGTTCGATGGCGAGATCGACGCACAGGGCCAGAAGGCCGACAAGGATCGCGCCCGCCGCCATCTGGCTGTAATCGTTCTGGGCCCGGCCATCGATGATCAGGCGCCCCAGCCCGCCGAGCGAGACATAGGCGGCGATCGTCGCGGTGGAGATGACCTGGAGCGTTGCGCCCCGCATGCCGGAAAAGATCAGCGGAAGCGCGCATGGCAGTTCCACCCGGAACAGGACCTGGAGCGGCGTGAAGCCCATGCCGCGCGCGGCATCGACCGCGGCACGGTTCGCATTGGCGATGCCGGAATAGGTTCCCGTCATGATCGGCGGGACCGCGAGAAGCACCAGCACGATGAGGCTCGGCACGAGAAAGGCGAGATCGGACGTAAAGACCGGTCCAAGCAGGATCACGAGAAGCACGATGAGGCCGAGGCTCGGAAGCGCGCGCAGGATGTTGGCGGCGCCGGCGATCAGCAGTTCGCCGCGCCGCGTATGACCGACATAGAGCCCGATCGGAACCGCGATGACCGCCGCGGCTGCCATGGCGGCCAGCGTATAGAGAATATGCTGCCAGATCAGCGTCAGGGCCCCGTAGGGGCCGGTCCAGTTCGCCGGATCGAGAAGCCAGGAAAACAGGATCATGCGTTGCGTCGCTCCCAGGGCGTCATGCGGCGCGACAAGACGAGAACCAGCGCGTCGAGGGTGGCTGCGAGGAGCAGGCTCAGAACGATGCCGATGATGATCGGCGTCAGGAACTGAAGCTGGAGGCCTTGGGTGAACAGCGAGCCGAGCTGGCGGGTGCCGACGAGGGCGGCGACCGAGACGATGCTGATATTGGAGACGAGGGCGACCCGCAGACCGCCGGCGATCACGGGAATCGCGAGCGGAAGCTCGATCGTCAGAAGGCGTCGCAAGGGCCGGAAGCCCATGGCATTGGCCGCCTGCAGGGTTTCGCGCGGCACCGCGTCGAGCCCGTCGGCCACGGTGCGCACGAGGAGTGCGAGGACGTAGATCGTCAGGGCGACGATCACGTTGAGCGGATCGAGGATCTGGGTTCCGAGGAACCAAGGCAGAAGGACGAACAGCGCCAGCGAGGGAATGGTGAAGAGCAGGCCGACGAGATTGAGGATCGGGCCCTTCCAGCGCCCGCTGCGCTGCACCGCCCAGCCGATGGGAAGCGCAAGGCCAAGGCCGATCGCCACCGGGGCGACGGACAGCCAGAGATGGCGCAGGAACAGATCGAGGATCATGTCCCATTCGCGCATGAGCCAGTCGACGTTCATGAGCCCCGTCCCGATGCGGACGTCCGGCGTTCGTCGAGCGTCCGCACCAGATCGGCAAGGCCGATCGTTCCCCGCAGGACCCCGTCGTCCTCGGTCACGACGCCGCGTCCCGACGGCGAGCTCAGGGCCGCGTCGAGAAGCTCGCGCATGGTTCCGCCGCGCGATGCGAACGTGCTCGACAGGTTGAGATCGCTCTCCCGGACCGGACCGGACAGCTCGGCCACGCGCACCCAGCCGAGCGGCCTGCCGGCCTCGTCCGCCACGAGCACCCAGCCGTCGATCGCCGAGCGGGCCGCCGCCTCGGCCGGCGTTCCGAGCAGGACCGCCGGCTCCTTCGACAGGACGATGTCGTCGTCGATCCCGGCAAAGCCCAGATGGCGATAGCCCCTGTCGCGGCCGACGAAATCGGCGACGAAGCTGTCGGCGGGACGCGTGAGAAGCGCCTGGGGGCTCGCCACCTGCGCCAGCTTTCCACCGGTGCGCATCACCGCGACCTGATCGCCGAGCTTCAGCGCCTCGTCGATATCGTGGGTCACCATGATGATGGTCTTGCCGATCTCGCGCTGCAGGCGCAGGAACTCGTCCTGGAGCCGGGCGCGCACGATCGGGTCGACCGCACTGAAGGGCTCGTCCATCAGCATGAATTTCGGGTCGGACGCCAGGGCCCGCGCAACGCCGACGCGCTGCTGCTGGCCGCCGGAAAGCTGCCAGGGATATCGATCCGCAAGGGCTGACGGGAGGCCGACGCGTTCGAGAAGCTCGAGCGCGATCTTGCGCGCCCTGCCCCGATCGATGCCGGCAAGACGCGCCGTGGTGGCGACGTTCTGGGCGACCGTGCGGTGGGGAAAGAGACCGGCGTGCTGGATGACGTAGCCGATCCGGCGGCGCAGTTGCGCGACCTTCATGCCGTGCGTCGGCTCGCCGTCGAGCGTGATGGTGCCCGATGTCGGCGCGATCAGCCGGTTGACCATGCGCAGCGACGTCGTCTTGCCGCAACCGGACGGGCCGACGAGGACGGTGAGCTTGCCGGTGGGTGCGACGAGGTCGAGATCGCGTACGGCCGGAGTGCCGTTATAGATCTTCGTCACACCTTCGAATGCAATCATGAACCCTCATCCCGTATCGTGCTCGTCGTCTTTGCGCGCGAAGACCGGGACTGCGGCCCATCGAAGGAAAAGACACTTCTATCGAACCGACTTGTCTTGAAAGAGAACGAGGCCGATCAACCGAGGCGGCAACAAGTGCCGCCCCGTCGAAGGGTAGACTTCTGCTCCGGCATGTCCAGTCATGTGGACAGGTTGTCGCTCGACCAAGCGGCGCCGCCAGAACCGGAGCGTGCCGGAACCTCGAGGTTGGGCCGATGGGAAAGCATGGCGTCTCCCGGACCGGAACGCGTCACGGATAAGGGCTTGCGATCGGGCTCTGTCGTCACCCAACGATGCGCGCGTTCCGACACATGACATCGCCGACCTTGACGTCGATCTCGCCGACGCCGATGCCCGCGATCTCGAAGACGCTGGCGAGAAGCGCGTCGAGCGGTGTCGCCACCGCGACCAGCACATCGCGGACCGCGTGCGTGAGCGCGAAGGTCGACAGTGCGATCGAGCCGATCGACGCGGAGATTTCGGTCTCCCCAAGAAGGCTCGACAGGGGACTTGCCAGAAATGCGGTGGTTCTTGCCGTCTTGACCGTGCCGTTTTCGATATCGTCGGCATCGAAGGTGAGAAGGACCGGTGCCCTGTTCTCGATGGCGAGATTGGCGACCGCATCGACCTTAGCGAGCGCGGCGGAGAGGATGCGCGCGCGCTGCAGGCGATCGGCCACGGCGATCTCCTCCATCGGCTTCGTCCAGCGTCCGACCGAAAGTCTTGCGACGCCCGGCGTCACCGCGATCGTCACCGAGCGCCGGCTGGCGTCGGCCGAGCACGAGACGCTGGCGATTTCGGCCCGCCCGCCCGCGACGATCATCTCGATCGGAATGTTCAGTCCGAGGCCGAGACCCAGGAGATCGAGACGCTTCGATGTCGTCACGTCGAGGCGAAGACGCGCCTGTCCGGTCTCGACCGCCGCCGCAACGTTTCCGTACGCCATGGACGGGCTCGATTTCATCGCTTCGCCGAGCAGCAATTGCAGACCGACGGTGCCGACGAGCGGCACGTCGAGATCGATCGCGGCCCGACGCCCGGCCAGGGTCTGCTTGACCGAGGCGTCGACAATATCGAGAACCGAGAGCTGCGCGTTCAGCAATTGTGCGGTGCGCGCCTGCGAAAGGCCGAGCGTGCCGCCCTTGATCCCGACGAGATCGTTCAGGGATATCGCCGTGTCGAGCGCGAGCGAACTGTTGGCCGCGTTGCGCATGACCGCCGCCGCCATCAGCTCGCCCTGGTCCTTCAGCGCATCGGACATGCGCATGAAGAGATCGTGCAGCTCGATCGCCTCGGAGAGGGCGGCATCGAGCGACAGCCGACCGGGCGTTTCGAGCGATCCACCCCCCAGAAGATCGGCAAGAGACACCGAGACGTCGGCAAGATGGCTCGTGTCGAGCGCCGTCAGCGACAGTTTCGCCCCGACCGCCTCATCGAGGATCTGGTTGAGCAATGGCGGATCGACGCTCAGGAGCCGGCTGCCGGCGGAAAAGACGACGGCGGCCTCCACCATCGCATCCGCTTCGACGAAGAGGTCCACGCCGTCGATCCCAAGGACTTTCGCCAATGTGAACCCGTGATGCTTCGAGGCCGAAACCCGCAGCACCGGCGAGGACAGGTCGCCGGTCGGCCGGAAGCGCTGGTCGCGGTGGCGCGCCGGGTCGAAGGCGCCGAACGTGACGGCGATCACCGCATCATCGAGAGAGGAAACGGCGAACACCTGCCTTGCGATATCGGCGGCTTTCGAGGGTTCGCGCACGGCCGCGAGCGCCGCGGAATCGGCCACCGCCTGCAGCGAGCGGCGCTCCAGAAAGGCAAGACCGAGATCGGTCGCGAACGCCGCGAAACCGATGAGCGAGGTGAACAGGAGAGCGACCATGATGGCGACATTGCCTTCCGTCTCGCGGCGAAAGCGGGCAAGGCGCGCGCCCCTCATGGCAACATCACCGTCGCGGATCGCTCGAGGGAATCGATGCGTCCGATCGACCGCGACACGATCGGCGGCAGCGCCGATGCCGAGACGTCATAGGCGATCCGGACGGTGAGCCAGCGGTCGGCCTCTTCCACACGATAGGAAAGCCGGTCGGCCTCGATCATCGGATAGGCTTCGGCCGCACGCGTGATCGCGTCGCCCGCCAGAGTTCGGCGCTCGTCCCGATCGAGGCCGACCATCGCATAGCGGCTCGCATCGGCGGAAAGCTGCTGCAGGGAATGGGCAAGCCCGATATAGATGCCGAGATAGGCCGCACCGAAGACCAGAAGCAGGATGGCCGGCAGGACGAGCGCGAACTCGACGGCCGCCGCGCCACTGCGGCTGTGGAGAAAGACGCGAACACGGTCGGAGAGACGCCGGCAGACATGCTGAAAAGGCAGGCGTAAGCGGAACGAACAGACACGCGAATAAACCGAGGAAACCGCATCCGTGGGGGGCATTGACCCTGTCCTTTGCAACCGGATTTCATACAATCAAAAATAACAGTCTGCCCGCTTAATATATGTCGATCTTATTAAAAAGTGGTTGACGAAGCGGCTCTCACATCAACTTGACCGGGTGTTTCGATCACTGCAGGCCCGATATGGTCACCCGCGAGTTTCGGATGCACCCCGTTGAAGTTCGCGGCGAGGCGCGGAACCGGACGACAGCGCCGCATGCGGCAAAACCGAACGTTTTCGCGTTCGCCGTGGCTGGCTGGCCGGCGGCTTGGGCAGGCCCTATCTGACCTGCATGATCCTCTCAGCCCGTCCCCGCCCCGAAGCGCCTCTTCCCAACCAGGAAAGCGTCTGGGATTTTCCACGGCCCGCCCGCATCGAAGCGGTGGACGCGCACCTCAAGGTGATGTTTGCCGGGCGGGTGGTCGCCGAGACCCGCAGGGGCTATCGCGCGATCGAGACCAGCCATCCGCCATCCTACTATTTCGCGCCGCAAGACGTCGATCGGACGCTTTTGCGCCGGGCCGCCCGAACGACGCTGTGCGAATGGAAGGGTGGCGCCGCCTATTTCGACCTCATGGTCGGCGACCGCGTGGCGGCGGACGCGGCCTGGTCCTATCCGAGACCGACGCCCGATTTCGCGCCGGTTGCAGATTATCTCGCCTTCTATCCGGGCCGGGTCGATGCCTGTTTCGTCGACGGCGAGGTGGCCGTGCCGCAGGAAGGTGGTTTCTACGGCGGCTGGATCACCTCGAAGTTCGCCGGCCCCTTCAAGGGTGCGGCCGGAACCATGGGTTGGTAGGCGGACGGATCTCGGGTCACAGACCCTCAACGGTCCGGCTTTGCGTGCGAATCGCGTCGGAGACGAAATCCATGAAGGCGCGAACCCGCGGCGCACGCCGAAGGCTCTCGTGCGTCAGAAGCCAGAGATCGGTCGCGAACTCCGGTTCGGGCGGCGCGAGACGCGAAAGAACCGGGGAGCGGTCGCCGATGAAGCAGGGCAGATGGCCGATGCCGATGCCCGCCTCGATCGCCGCCGCAAGGCCGAGAACGCTGTCGACCCGGTAGCGCAACCGTCCCGGCGCCGCTGCTTCGAGGGCATGGTGCACCACTTTCATCGCCGACATATGTTCGCCGAGCGCGACCCATTTGCAGTTTGCAAGATCCGCCTCCGGCCAGTCGGGTCGGTTTCCCTCCGGCTTTCCCGACCCGGCAGGGTCGCGGCGTCCATAGAGCGCCCAGCCGATCCGGCAGAGCCTGCGGCCCACCAGGGTTTCCGGCGGCTTGTTGGTTGCCCGGATCGCAACGTCGGCGTCGCGCCGGGACAGGTTCAACGCCCGGTTGGCGACGACGATGTCGAGCGTGACGTTCGGACACGCGACTTGGAAACCGGCGAAGACCGGCGTCAGTAGATGGATGAGAAGCGAATCCGCGGTCGCGACGCGCAACTCGCCGGACGGCAGGACCTCGCGGCCCGCAACCTTCATCGCGGTCCGGTCCACCTCGCCCCGCATCCGCGCAGCCAGCGCCACGATCTCCACACCCGCGGCGGACGGCGCGAGCCGCTGGCCCTCGCGCTCGAACACCGGAAAACCCGTCGCCGCCTCGATCTGACGAAGGCGGCGGAACACCGTCGAATGGTGGGTGCCGAGGCGCTGGGCCGCCTCGGGCAACGATCCCGCCTCCCCGATCACGCCGATCAGGCGGATATCGTCCCAGGTCAGCGCGTCGATCCCATGTCCCATTTCGATCTCCCCCGTCGATGCGCCGTTCGACCGGCATGCCCCGAACGCAAGGTAAGTATTGCATGAATGCAATTAAAATGGAGGTTATAAAGATATTTCATTGCGCTTATCTTGGATGGACACATCGACGCCAGGAAAGGACATCTCGATGAGCATCCATGGGATTCACCACGTCACGGCGATCGCCGGACCGGCCAGCCGCAATCTCGGCTTCTACACCGGGACGCTCGGCCTTCGCCTGGTCAAGAAGACCGTCAACTTCGACGATCCGGGTACCTATCACCTCTATTATGGCGACGGGACCGGCTCGCCCGGCACGATCCTGACCTTCTTCCCCTGGGAACATGCGGCACAGGGCCGCCTCGGCGTCGGCGAGACCCAGGAGACGGTGTTCCGCATTCCCGAGCGTTCGACCGGATGGTGGACCCAGCGCCTGATCGAGAACGGGATCGACCACGACAAGCCGTCGAAACGCTTTGGCGAGACGGTCCTGTCGTTCCGCGATCCCGACGGCATGCATCTCGCGCTCGTCGCCGTCGCCGGCGCGGAGAACGAACCCGGCTGGTCGAACGGGGACATTCCCGAGAGACACGCGATACGCGGGTTTCATTCGGTCAGCCTGCTGGTGGAGGAGAAAGGTCCGACCGCCGCGATCCTGACGGACGTGCTCGGCTTCAGCGAAGGGGCGAGCGAGGAGACCACGACGCGCTTCTTCGTCGAGGGCAATCCGCTGGGCGGCATCGTCGATATCCGTGCGGTCGGGGGCTTCCTCAAGCCGCGCTTCGGCCGCGGCTCGGTGCACCACATCGCGTTTCGGGCACAAGACGATGCCGAGGAGGCGGCGATGGTGAAGAAGCTTGCCGAGAACCACGGCATCCGGACGACGGAACAAAAGGATCGGGGCTATTTCCGTTCGGTCTATTTCCGCGAGCCGGGCCATGTTCTCTTCGAGATCGCGACGGACGTTCCGGGCTTTGCCGTGGACGAGCCTGAGGCCCATCTCGGCGAGGCGCTGAAACTGCCGGCCGGGCTCGAAGCCCACCGGGCGGTGATCGAACGCGCCCTGCCCGCGCTCAAGGCCGATGCTCGGGCAGATGCCGGTGCCGGCCCGCAAGGCTCGGTCTTCGCCGATTGACGCGACGGACGCACCGTCCCTATCCCTGCAGGACCGCGATCGGTGGCCCTGCGGGGCCCCATCCCAAGAAGAAGGCGAAGAGACCCATGAATCCCACAGCCCCGACCGAGGCTTCCGCCGGCCCACTCGGCCATCATGCCCGCTTCGTGCCGGCAACGGCTGATGGGCTCGCCCCGCTGCTCGCGCTGCACGGCACGGGCGGAGACGAAAACGATCTTCTGCCCCTGGCGGCCATGGTCGCGCCGGGCGCCGCGATCCTGTCGCCGCGCGGCGCGGTCCTCGAAAACGGCATGCCGCGTTTCTTCCGGCGGCTGGCGGAAGGCGTCTTCGACGAGGCGGACATCGTGCGCCGCGCCAACGATCTCGCCGATTTCGTCGAGGAATCGCGTTCGACGCTCGGTCTTGCCAGGCCGATCGCGCTCGGCTTTTCCAACGGCGCCAACATCGCGGCGGCGATGCTGCTCCTCAGGCCGGAGGTTCTGGCGGGCGCCATCCTGATCCGGGCGATGGTGCCGCTCAAAGAACCGCCCAGCCGCGCGGACGGAACGCCCGCCGACAGACCGGTGCTGATCCTCTCCGGCGCAATGGATCCGATCGTGCCCTCGGACAATGCCGCGCGCCTTGCCCGGCAACTGGCCTTGGCCGGCGCCGCCGTCACCCACGAGATCCTGCCGGCCGGCCATGGCCTTACCCAGGCCGATATCGGTCTCGCCACGAGCTTCCTGCGCGAGCATGGAACGCTCGGTGCCGTTGGCTGACCTTACCGGACGTCGGACAGCCGTCCTAGTGAGCGAGCAGGATCGGAACGGAGCCTTCGGCCAGCATGGCCCGCGTCACGCCGCCGAGAAAGAACTCGCGAACCCTCGAATGGCCGTAGGCCCCGATGACGATCATGTCCGCACCAATGGCTTCGGCCTCGTGCGCAAGGCCTTCCCAGGCGCGTTTCCATTGCGGCAATTCGCGCGTTTCGACCCGCACGCCGTGGCGGGCGAGATGGCGCGCCATGTCCGACATCGGCTCGACGCCGCGCTGCTCGGACGATCCCTCCTCGGCGACGCTCGCCAGAACCACGGTCTGCGCACGCTGAAGGAATGGCAGGGCCGCCCGGATCGCATGGGCGCATTCGGGCGTGTCGCGCCACCCGACGAGGATCGTCTTCGGCATGCCGGCATCGGGCGAAAGCCCGGTCGGCACCAAGATCACGCCGGATCCGGCCTTGAAGAGAATGGCTTCGAGGAGTTCCTTGCCGGCCGCGCTCTTCGATACGTCCTGCGCCATCACGAAGAGGTCGCAGCTTCCCGCAAGCGCGGCGATGCGCGTCACGAGATAGCCGATCAGCCCGTCGTCGCGCCGCAGTTCGTAGGGTGGGGAAACCCGGACCAGCCGTTCGCGCAGCCGCTTTTCCACCTCGTCTCCCGATGTGCGGGCCTTCTGCACGATCATGCCGGCGATCGCGTCCGAGCCTGGCCCCATGGGAAGCGGCGGAAGGGGAATATGGTTGGCGAGATAGACGTCCATGTGCCCGTCGAACGCCGAGGCGATGCTGTCGGCGTAAGCGATGCCCACATCATCTTCGGGCGCGCCCGTCACGAGCACGGCGAGATCGACGATCCGCGCGGTATGGGGGGCGGCGTCGTGCGGGGTGCCTGCGCTGTCTTGCGGCTGGGTTATCTGCGATTTGTCGCTTGTCGGAACCAAGATGCTCATAGTGACCTCCCTGAGGCGCCGCGCGCCCATCGGGACGCGCCGGAACGCTCTTAACCTCGTCCGCCGCGGCGATCCGAACATCCGATGGGATCTTCGGGGCTAAGGGGCGGGGTTCGGTGGCATGAATGTAACCCTGGCCCGGACGGCAAGCCTTGATTTAGATCAAGCGTTTCGGGAAATGCCGGGCGGCCGCGGCGACCCGTTTGGGAAGAGCGCTGCCGTTCCCATGCCCGTGCCGGCCGCGCGCAGGGTCCCGGTCGGTTCCCCGGTCCTATCCGGACCCACTCTCCCGGCGCACGGTCCGCCCCGTCCGTCGGCAAAGCCGCGCGGGACGGGGCGGACCGCCTCGCATCAGCGGCGATGTTCCAGATAGCGGTTGTAGCGAAGCGCGAGGATCGTGCAGACGGCCCCCGAAAACAGGTAGGCGCCGCCCGCCGCGAGGCCGAACTGTTCGGACAGATAGAGCGCGACGAAGGGCGAGAGCCCTGCGCCGAAGAGCCAGGCAAGATCGGAGACGATGGCCGAACCGGTGTAGCGATATCGGGTCGGGAAATTCGACGCGACGATGCCGGAGCTCTGGCCGAATGCAAGGCCGAGGAGAATGAAGCCGGCCCCCATATAGACGACTTCGCCGAGTTGACCCTGGCCGAGAAGCATCGGCGCGAGGCCGGAGAAGACGGCGATGCCGATCGCCGTGACGAAGATCAGCGTGCGGCGGCCGTAGCGGTCGGCCAGAAGGCCGGAGGCCACGATCGCGACCGAGCAGACCGCCGCGCCGATGCCTTCGATGATCAGGAAGTGCGTGACGTTCTCGTCGGTGAACAGGTTGACCCACGAAAGCGGGTAGACCGTAACCATGTGGAAAAGGGCGAAGCTTGCCAGCGGTGCGAAGGCGCCCGCGATGATGAAGCGCGGGAACCTGCGCACCGTCTCGCGCACGCGCGTTGCCTGCAACTCGCGGCGCTCGAACTGATGGACGTATTCCGGCGTCGCCACGATGCGCAACCGGCTGAACAGGGCGACGACATTGATCGCGAAGGCGCAGAAGAACGGGAACTGCCAGCCCCAGGAGAGGAATTCCTCCCGCGGCAGGAAGCCGTGGAAGAACGCGAACAGGCCGGTGGCGAGGATCAGGCCGAACGGCGCGCCGAGTTGCGGCAGCATCGCCCACCAGCCCTTGTGCCGTTGCGGCGCGTTCATCGCAAGGAGCGAGGCGAGACCGTCCCACGTCCCGGCGATCGCGATCCCCTGCCCGATGCGGAACAGGCAGAGCAGCCAGATCGAGGCATTGCCGATCTGGGCGTAGGACGGCAGGAACGCGACCACCACGGTCGACGTCCCGAGGAGGAACAATGCGATCGTCAGCTTGGTGCCTTTGCCGTGCCGCCTGTCGATGGTCATGAAGAGCCAGGTGCCGAAAGGGCGGGCGAGAAAGGCCAGCGAGAAGACCGCGAAGGAATAGAGCGTTCCGGTGACCGGATCGACGAAGGGAAAGACGAGACTGGGGAACACCAGCACGGACGCGATGGCGAAGACGAAGAAATCGAAGAATTCCGACGTGCGCCCGATCACGACGCCGATCGCGATGTCCGTCGGGTCGAGCCCGTGGCGCTCGCTCTTGAAGCCCTCGGTTTTCCGATCGAACGCCCCGTTCGCCGTTGCATCACTCATCGCGCAATTCCGCACCAAACTGTTACATCCGTGCCCGCATTCCGGGCGCGTGACAACGTGCCGGCCCGAAAAAGCTTGAGGCGGCGTTCGATTTGTTGAATACGAAGCGCTACTGGCAGTCAACGCCAGCATCGTGCCGGCCTTGCCGCACGGTGTGATCGTCATACGATACGGGTCCGGTCCATTGCGTGCGTCGCGTCTCCTCGTCCTCCTGCCGCTCGCGTTGCTCCTTACGTCGTGCAGCCCCGTCGTGCTCTATCCCGCCGGCGACATCGCCGCACGCCAGCGGGACATGCTCCTGATCGCGACCGGCCTGATGCTGCTCATCATCGTGCCGGTGATCGCCGCGACCTTCTTCTTCGCGTGGCGCTACCGGGCTTCGAACAGGAAATCGCCCTACGCCGCCGACTGGGATCACTCCACCAAGCTGGAACTGCTGATCTGGACGGCGCCGCTCCTCATCATCGTCGTGCTCGGCGCCGTCACCTGGGTCGGCACCCATCTCCTCGATCCGTACCGGCCCCTCGACGAGATCACCACGAGCGCCAGCGTGGACACGTCGCAGGAACCGCTGGTGGTCGAAGTGGTGGCGCTGAACTGGAAATGGCTGTTCCTCTATCCCGAATATGGCGTGGCCACCGTCAACGAGCTGGCGGCTCCCGTCGATCGTCCGATCCGGTTCGAGCTGACGGCGGAATCGGTGATGAACGCGTTCTACGTCCCGACGCTGGCGGGCATGATCTACGCGATGCCGGGCATGGAGACCAAGCTTCATGCCGTCGTCAACGCGGCCGGCGTGTACGACGGCTTCGCGTCCCACTATAACGGGGCCGGGTTCTCCAACATGCGCTTCAAGTTCCACGGGCTGGACGATGCGGGTTTCGAGGCGTGGATCGAGGCGCTGAAGGCGAGCGAAACACCGCTCGACCGGAACGCCTACCTGAACCTCGTCAAACCGAGCGAAGCCGATCCCGTGACATACTTCTCGACCATCGAGGACGGCCTCTACCAGCGGATCGTCGGCATGTGCGTGCCGGACGGCAAACTGTGCATGCAGGACATCGCCACCATGAACACCGGCCCGGGCGGCCAGCACCATGACATCGATCTCGATGCCCTGACATATGAATCCCATCCGATCGGCGACTTCGATCCGGACGAGGCGCAAGGGGCGACGGCGCCCGCGTCGAACCGGCAACCGCATTCCGACGCGATGCGAGCGGGCGGCAAAGACACGGAACGCGACGGCGGCCTCGCGCCGGCCCAGCTCAACGACTGACGAGCGGACGCTCACGACAATCGGCGGCATCCCGACGGGGCCGACAGCACAAACGACAGAAGCGCTTCAATGCTTTCGAACATCGACATCACCCAGCTGATCTTCGGGCGCCTGACGCTCCAGTCGATCCCGTATTACGATCCGATCCTGGTCGCGACCTTTCTCGTCGTGGCGATCGCGGGCGCCGGGCTCGTCGCCGCGATCACCTACTACCGATGGTGGGGCACGCTCTGGAACGACTGGTTCACGAGCGTCGACCACAAGAAGATCGGCATCATGTACATCGTGCTGGCGATCGTCATGCTGCTGCGCGGATTTGCCGACGCGATCCTGATGCGAACCCAGCAGGCACTCGCCTTCAACGGGAGCGAAGGGTTCCTGCCCGCACACCACTACGATCAGGTGTTCACCGCGCACGGCGTCATCATGATCTTCTTCGTCGCCATGCCGCTGATCACCGGCATCATGAACTTCGTCATCCCGCTCCAGATCGGCGCGCGCGACGTGGCGTTCCCGTTCCTCAACAACTTCTCTTTCTGGATGACCGCCGGCGGCGCCGTCATCATCATGCTCTCGCTCTTCGTGGGCGAATTCGCACGCACCGGCTGGCTCGCCTTCCCGCCGCTTTCAAGCGCCGAGTACAGTCCGGGGGTCGGCGTCGACTATTACCTGTGGGGCCTGCAGATCGCCGGGGTGGGAACGCTCCTGTCCGGCGTCAACCTCCTCGTGACCATCATCAAGATGCGCGCGCCGGGCATGAGCCTGATGCGCATGCCGATCTTCATCTGGACGGCGCTGTGCACCAATGTGCTCATCGTCGCCTCCTTTCCGGTCCTGACCGCCGTCCTCACCCTCCTGACCCTCGACCGCTATGTCGGCACCCATTTCTTCACGAACGATATGGGCGGCAATTCGATGATGTATTTCAACCTCATCTGGATCTGGGGCCATCCAGAGGTCTACATCCTCATCCTGCCCGCCTTCGGCGTGTTCTCCGAGGTGACCTCGACCTTCTGCGGCAAGCGCCTGTTCGGCTACACCTCCATGGTCTACGCCACCGTCGTCATCACCATCCTGTCCTATCTCGTCTGGCTGCATCACTTCTTCACCATGGGCAACGGCGCGAGCGTCAACTCCTTCTTCGCCATCACCACCATGATCATCTCGATCCCCACGGGCGCGAAGATCTTCAACTGGCTGTTCACCATGTACGAGGGCCGCATCCGGTTCGAACTGCCGATGATGTGGACGGTCGCCTTCATCGTCACCTTCGTCATCGGCGGCATGACCGGCGTACTTCTCGCCGTTCCCCCGGTCGATTTCGTCTTTCACAACTCGCTGTTCCTCGTCGCCCATTTCCACAACGTCATCATCGGCGGCGTCCTGTTCGGCATGTTCGCCGCGATCAACTACTGGTTCCCCAAGGCGTTCGGCTTCCGGCTCGACGCGTTCTGGGGCAAGGTCTCGTTCTGGTTCTGGGTCGTCGGCTTCTACGTCGCCTTCATGCCGCTCTACGTGCTGGGGCTGATGGGCGTGACGCGGCGCCTGCGCGAGTTCGACGATCCCTCCCTGCAGATCTGGTTTCTCGTGGCAGCCGGCGGGGCGCTTCTCGTCGCCGTCGGCATCGGCGCCATGCTGATGCAGTTCTACGTCTCGATCCGGGACCGGAAATATCTGCGCGACGTGACCGGCGATCCGTGGGACGGCAGGACCCTCGAATGGGCGACCTCCTCGCCGCCGCCGCACTACAATTTCGCCTTCACGCCGATCGTGCGCGACATCGACGCCTATACCGACATGAAGCGCAACAATTTCAGGCGTCCTATGGAAGGCTACAAGCCGATCCACATGCCCAGAAACACCGGCGCCGGCATCGTTCTGGCCGGGCTGTCCACGGTCTGCGGTTTCGCTTTGGTCTGGTACATCTGGTGGCTGGCGGCCGTGAGCTTCCTCGGCCTGATCGGCTACGCGATCTGGCACACGTTCAACTACGACCGGGACTATTACATCCCGGCAGGCGAGGTCGCCGCCAGCGAGCAGGCCTTCGCGTCGAAACTGGCGGGGCGGTTCTGAGCCATGTCCAGCGCGACCAACACCGCCACCACGCCGCCCGAAGCCTTCTTCGCACTCGAGGAGCACGAGCATGCCGCGGGCTCCAGCACCATGCTGGGCTTCTGGTTCTACCTGATGAGCGACTGCCTCATCTTCGCGGTCCTGTTCGCGACCTATGGGGTACTGGCGGGCAATTATGCGGCCGGACCGCGCCCGGAAGACATCTTCGAGTTGCACCTCGTCGCGGTGAACACGGGCCTCCTCCTGTTCTCCTCGATCACCTACGGCTTCGCGATGATCGCGATGCAGGCCCGCCGGAAGGCCCTCGTCCTTCTCTGGCTCGGCGTGACGGGGCTTCTCGGCGCCTGCTTCCTCGGCATCGAACTCTACGAGTTCGGCGTGATGATCGCGGAGGGCGCGACGCCCCAGCGCAGCGGGTTCCTGTCGTCCTTCTTCACGCTGGTCGGCACCCATGGCCTGCACGTGGCGTTCGGCCTCGTCTGGCTGGCGACGCTGATGATCCAGATCGGCTCCCGCGGCCTCATCGACGCCAACCGGCGGCGCGTCATGTGCCTGTCCATGTTCTGGCATTTCCTCGACGTCGTCTGGATCGGCGTCTTCACCTTCGTATACCTCATCCGGATGATCTGATGGCGACCAGCCCGAACACGTCGACGACGCCGCACGGCGCGGCCAAGGCCCAGGACGGCGCCTCGAGCCATATGGAAGGCGGCGAGGCGCACGCCACCCTCGGCGGCTACGTGACGGGTTTCCTGCTCTCCGTCGTGATGACGGCCATTCCCTTCTGGCTCGTCATGGCGCGACCGATCGAGGACGGCGCGATCACCGCGACCCTCGTCGTCGCCTTCGCGATCGGGCAGATCTTCGTGCACATGATCTATTTCCTGCACATGGACTCCAAGTCCGAAGGCGGATGGACCATCATGGCGCTGATCTTCACGGCGGTTCTCGTGATCATCTGCATTTCGGGCTCGTTGTGGGTGATGTATCATCTCAACCAGAACATGATGCCGATGGGCGACATGCCGATGGAGCATGACGGGGCGATGGGCGGAATGTCCGGCCATACGGACAATCCGGTCAATCAGATCGCGCCGTTCGGCTCGGTCGAGGAAAACTGAGGCTCGAGACCAGGCGGGACCGGACTTGTCTCCATCCGACGGCGAAACGGGACCACCGAGACGCGCGGGACAAAGGACGCGCGCTTTGGTTCTGGCAGGGCTCGGCGCTGCGGTCCTGTTCGGCGTTTTCGTCGGTCTGGGCATCTGGCAGATCGAGCGCCGCGCCTGGAAGGTCGACCTCATCGAAGCGGTGGAACAACGCTCCGCCGCAGGTCCGGTTTCCGCGCCAGGTCCCGCCGAATGGGACCGGCTCACCCGAAATGGCGACGAATATCGCCGCGTCGCGGTAAAGGGACGGTTCCTTCAGGATTCCAGCGTCCTGGCGCAGGCCGTGACCGATCACGGCGGCGGATACTGGCTGATGACGCCGCTGCGCGACGCGCGTGGCTTCACCGTCCTCGTCAATCGCGGCTTCGTGCCGTCGCGCGCGATCGCGGCACGGATCGATCCGCCGACGGGCGAGATCGCTCTCGCCGGCCTTCTTCGCCTCAGCCAGACCGGTGGCGGGTTCCTGCGCAGCAACGATCCGGAGGCGGACCGCTGGTATTCCCGGGACGTGGCCGCCATCGCCGCAGCCAGATCGCTTCCGGATCCGGTCGCCCCCTATTTCGTGGACGTCGACAACCCCGCGCGCGGCGTGTCGGAGCGGCGCCCGGTCGGCGCAGGGGGCTATCCGATCGCCGGTCTCACCAAGACGGATTTCCGCAATTCCCATCTCGCCTACGCGCTGACCTGGTTCGCGCTGGCGGGCCTGACGATCGTCGGCGCCGCGATCGTGCTCCGCAGGGCGCGCTCGCGCGGGGATGACGCTTAGAAGATCCGTGTCGATCAGGCGATTGCAGGCAGGGCCGAAGGGTTCGCCTCTTGCGGGGCAAGGGCGAACACGTCGCTCGGTCCGAAATGCAGCGCCACGCTCTCGCCCGACCGTGGCGGCGGCGCGGTCGGCCGGTTGAACGTATCGACCAGTACGCTGCCGCCCGCCACCGAAAGCTTCAGCCGCACCACCGAACCCAGGAACTGCGACGTCTCGACATGGCCGTTCAGCGTGTTGATGCGATCGGGCGAGGCGTCGAGCTTCACGGCTTCGGGCCTGAGCGCCAAGGTCACGGGGGCACCGGGGGCGACCTCCGGCACCGCGTCGAGGGTGATCGGCTGGCCATCGACATGCACCGTCGCCCCCTCGCCCTTGATGCCCTCGATCAAGCTGAGCGTGCCGATGAAGCTTGCGACGAACCGGGTCGCGGGCTGGTTGTAGATGGCGAAGGGCGCGCCGCACTGCTCGATCCGGCCGCCATACATCACCGCGATCCGGTCCGACATGGAGAGCGCCTCTTCCTGATCGTGGGTCACGAAGATGGTCGTGATGCCGAGCTTTCGCTGCAGCTCGCGTATTTCCTCGCGCAAGGACACGCGGATCTTGGCGTCGAGCGCCGACAGCGGCTCGTCGAGAAGCAGCACGCGCGGGCTCGGCGCCAGCGCCCTTGCCAGCGCCACGCGCTGCTGCTGGCCGCCGGACAATTGGTACGGGTAGCGGTCGCCGAGCTGCGGCAGGCCGATCAAGGCCAGCATCTCCGCGACCCGCGGTGCGATCTCCCGCTTCGGCCGTCCCGCGACCATCAGACCGAAGGCGATATTGTCGTGCACCGTGAGATTGGGAAACAGCGCATAGGCCTGGAACACCATGCCGATGCGGCGCCTGTTGGCGGGCACGTCCGTCACGTCCTCGCCATCGATGACGATGCGGCCCGCCGAAGGCGTCTCGAACCCGGCGATCATGCGCAGCATCGTGGTCTTGCCGCAGCCGGACGGGCCGAGAAAGGAGACGAACTCGCCGCGTTCGACGGACAGGTCGAAATCCTTGACGACCGTGGTCGGTCCGAAGCTCTTCGAGACATGGGTGATCGACAGGAAACTCATCCGCGGGCACGCCTCGACAGTGTCAGGAGGGATCGGATCGATCGCCTCGGGTTCGGTTGTTTGCGACGCTGGCGCCCGGCGACCTGAAGCAGGCCCATGCAGATCCAGGTGACGGCGAATGCGATGATCGCCAGCGCCGATGGCTCATAGGCCCTGTTGGTGCCGACGAGCGCGAGATAGGGGCCGAAGGCCGGCTGGTTGAGAAGGCTGGCCAGCACGAACTCGCCGATCACGATGGCGAAGGACAGAAACGCACCGGACAGCACCGCCGCCCGGACATTGGGCAGGATCACCCGGAAGAGAATCGTGATGCGGTTCGCGCCGAGGCTTTCGGCGGCCTCCGTCAGGGTGCGGATGTCGATGGCCGCCATGCCCGTATCCACCGCGCGGAACATGTAGGGCATGGACAGGACCACATAGCCGAAGACCAGCAGGACATAGGTGCCGTTCGCGCTGCCGGTGAACGGCAGGAAGGAGGAGGAGTTGTAGAGCCTCAGATAGCCGAAGACGAGAACGATGGGTGGGATCACCAGGGGGAGAAGCGTGATGAACTCGACCAGGGGACGGAGCTTGGGGAATCGCAGCCGCACCCAATAGGCGGTCGGCACGATGAGCAGCGAGCCGACGACGATGGTCAGGAGCGCCGCCACGATCGAGAAGGTGAAGGTCTGGCGGAACCGTTCGTCGGAAAAGACCGACCTGTAGGCCTCGAAGCTCCAGACCCCGCGCAGCATCGAAAGGGAGAATTCGAAGGTCGCCACGAGCGGCAGCACGAAATAGAGGATGCCGACGACGACGATGACGTAGGGACCGGCCCTCGACGCGCGCCCGGCTTCGCGCGGACCCCGGGACGGGCTCATCGCTGCCACCGCTCGGCGCGGGCGCGCAGCCAGAGATAGAGAAGGTTGGAGCAGCCGGTGATCACGATCATGCCGACGGCCAGCGCATAGCCGAGATTGGGATTGTAGAGCACGTTGCCGCGGATCTGCGCGTAAAGCAGGATCGGCACGATGTTGAGGGAGGATCCCGTCAGCGCGTAGGCCGTTGCGATCGCGCCGAAGGCGTTGGCGAACAGGAGGAGAAAGCAGCCGAGGATGGAAGGCGCCAGCACCGGCAGCCCGATATGGCGCCAATATTGCCAGTTCGACGCGCCGAGAATCGCCGATGCCTCCCGCCACTCGGTCTTCAGCCCGTCCAGCGCCGGCGTGATGATCAGGATCATCAGGGGAATCTGGAAATAGAGATAGGTGATCGTCAGCCCCCAGAAGGACAGGAGATTGAAGCCGTAGCTGTAGATGTTGACGTCGAAGGCGTCCTTCAGGAACAGCGTCACGAGGCCGACACGGCCGAGCGTGGCGATGAAGGCGAAGGCCAGCGGAATGCCCGCGAAGTTCGAGGCGACGCCCGAAAAGGTGACGAGCGACGGACGGATCCAGCCCGGCAGGCCGCCATGAACGATCGCATAGGCGAGGAAGAACCCGATGACGGCGCCGAGCCCCGCCGAGGCGATGCTGATCTGGATCGAGATCGAATAGGCCGCCATGATCTGCGGCGTGAAGAGGTCCTGGATGTTCTGGAGTGTGGGCTCGCCCGACGGCGTCTGGAACGCGCCGACGACGAGCGTCAGCGTCGGGACGATGAGGAACAGCGCGGCGAAGGCGAAGAACGGCGTCACGCCGATCCATGCAAGGGAGCGGGCGGGTGGGCGCGTCGCGACCCGTCCTTCGTCTTCTCGCCGGCCCGATGCCGCGAGGTCTTTTGCGTTCATCCGCCCTGGCTTCCCACTCGATCACTCACCGCCGCCACCTGAAACAGGCCGCGCCCGGGCTCGTCCACAGAAGGAAGCGCCCGGACGCGGCCGAAAGGCCCTGCCGTTCTTACTGGACCGTCGCGCCGACGACGCTGTCCCACTGCTCGGTGATCACCGTCTTGGCGGCGTCCTGATCCTCGAGGGTCGGGAACTTCGCCTTTTCATAGGCCGCGGCCGGCGGCAGCTTGTCGAGGAGATCCTGGGGGATCTTGCCGGCGGCGGACATGGCGTTGAAGCGGATCGGATGGCAGTAGCCTTCCAGATAGGTCAGCTGACCTTCGTCCGAATAGAGATACTCCATCCACAGCTTGGCGGCGTTGGGATGCGGCGCATAGGCGGAGATCGCCTGGACGTAGACGCCTGCCACGACGCCGGATTCCGGCACCACGACCTCGGTCGCCGGGTTGCCGGCGAGCGTGTCGCGGGCCGCGAGCGCGTTGTAGTCCCAAGTGACGAGGATCGGCGTCGTGCCCTGCGCGAGCGTGGCCGTCAGACCGACCACCGGCACGAAGTTTCCGGCCTCGTTCAGCATCTTGAAGAAGTTCAGACCGGCCTCGCCGACGGCTTTCGCATCGCCCTCGGGGCTTTCCGCAAGACCTGCGGCATAGACCGACTGGATCGCCTGCGCCGAAGAGCGCGGATCACCGGCGAGCGACACAGCGTTGGCATAGTCCTCGTTCATCAGGTCGGACCAGTCCTTCGGAACCGTGTCGATGATGTCGGTGTTCACGAGGAAGGCCAGAACGCCGTAATAATCGCCGTACCAGTAGCCGTCGGCATCCTTGGCATCGTCCGGGATCTCGTCCCAGGTCGCGACCTTGTAGGGCTGGATCAGTTCCTCGGCCTTGGCGGCGGGGCCGAACGAGAGGCCGACGTCGATCACGTCCGGCGCCTGCGGGCCGGTATTGCCCTTGTTCGCCTTGATCGCCTCGATCTCGTCGCCGGACCCGGCATTGGGATTCAACTCGTTGACGGTGATGCCGTACTTGGCCTTGAAGCCCTCGATCATCTCGCCGTAATTGCACCAGTCGTGCGGCAGCGCGATGGTGGTGAGCTGACCTTCTTCCTTCGCTGCGGCGACGAGTTCGTCCATCGACATCTTCGCGCCGGCATCCTGTGCCGCGGCAAGGCTCGACGTCAGGGACAGGGCTGCTGCGAGCGACGCGGCGATCCCGCGTGTGAGCATGGGGGAGACGGTCATCGGTACCTCTTGTTCGAAGCCGTCCGCCATGCGCGGCGCCGACGGCGAAAGCTGTTGAAACATGGCGGCACGGAAAGCCCCGTGCCGCCATCGCGCGACGGCTATCACGTTGTCATGACAATTAAAATTCGCGCCGCATCGCTCGGACCGACGCGGTCGCGCCGCTTCATGACGCAGCGGCATCGTCGCGTTTCAGCGTGACGCGTTTGGCGTTGTCCGGCAAGCGGTTTTTGCCGCTGCGTCAGGCCGGGTCGTCGCACGGCCTGAAGCCGATGCGGGAAACGGCGTTCGAGGCCTTGGCCCCGATGGCGAAAGGGGGCGGGTCTCACGTCACCACTTCAACGCAGGAAAGCGCCTTCAGCACCTCGCGCTCGGAGAACGGCTTGCCGACGAAACCGATCGGGGCCCATTCGGACGCCAGCGCCCGCGTGCGTTCGTCGAGATTTCCGCTCAGGAAGAGCGACGGAATGTTCCAGCGCCGGCGCAGCACCCCCGCGGTCTCCACCCCGTTCGAGCCCCGTGCCAGATTGACGTCCATGATCGCGACGTCGATCCGGCTCCCGGAGCCTTCGGCGAGCGCGATCGCCTGTTTCATGTCGGTCGCGTGGCCCGCCACCACATATCCGGCCTCCAGAAGAATGTCTTCCAGGTCCATGGCCAGGAGCAACTCGTCTTCGACGATCAGGATTCGAAGGGTCATTTCGCGTCACCTGCCGGAAAGACCACCCGCGTCCTGTAACCCCGGCCCGCGTCGGTGACCTCGACATGTCCCTCGATCTGGGCGCTCATGGCCTGCACGAGCCGGGTGCCCAACCCTTGCGCCGTCGTCGCGCTCGCAGCCCCGACGCCCTCGTCGGCGACCGACAGTTCGATCATCTCATCAGGCAAGGCCTTCAGCGAAAGGGTGATCGGGCCGGACGTCCCCTCGGGATAGGCATATTTCAGGGCGTTCGTGATCAACTCGTTGACGATGAGCGCGATCGGAATGGCCCGCTCCGTCCGGACCCGGATTTGATCCACATCGATCCGGACGAGATCGCGCAATTCGGAATGCTCGGCAAGCTCGGCGCACAGGCCGTTCAGATAGTCCGCCATGTCGACGACGAGCGGGTTGTCGGTCTTGTAGAGGCGCTCATGCACCGAGGTGATGGCCCGCACCCGCGAGATCGCCTGTTCGAAGGCGGACTTGATCGCCGGCTCGGAAAGCCGTCTCGCCTGGAGACTGAGGGCGCTGACCACGAGCTGCAGCGAGTTCTTGACCCGATGGTTCACCTCCGCCAGCAGAAGGTCCTTCTGGACGAGCAGGTCCTGCTGAGCCGCCACCGCCTTGCCGAGGGCCTCCTCGCGCAGCCGGTCCGTCGTCACGTCCATCATGACGCCGATCAGCCGGGCCTTGCCCGAGGCGGTCCGCAACACCTCGCCGCGCGAGACGACATAGCGGACGGAGCCCGACACCGGATCGACGATGCGGTAGTCGAAGCGGATCAAGGTCTGGTCCGCATGCTCGAACGCGTCCGCCACGGTCTTCATGACGCCGTCAATGTCGTCGGGATGGATCCGGGCGAAGAAGGGCGCGGCGACCGGACCGCCCTCGCCGGGTTCGAATCCGAAGATCTCGTCCACCGCGGCGCTTCTGCGCCAGATATCGGTTTCCGGCTCGTATTCCCACGAGCCCAGATCGGCCGCGTGAAGCGCAACGCGAAGCCGCGCATCGGCCTCGCGGCTCTCCAGCACGCTGGCCGTGACGTCCATCGGGTTCTGGATGATATAGCGGACGCTGCCGTCCTCGGCCTTCACGGGGCTGTGGGACGGGGTCCAGAAGCGCTGCTCGAAGCCGCCGCCGGCCTGCGGCAGATCGTACTGGATGACCGCCATCTCGTGCGGCTCGCCGGTCGAGAGGACATGGCGCAGCGAGACCTCGAGCGGCCCCTGCTCCGCAGCCCCCGATTCGGACGGGTTTTCGGGGAAGGCCTGAAGGATATGACGGCCGACAATATCGGCGCGGCGGCTGTCGGTCGTTTCGAGATAGGCATCCGTCGCGGCGACGATCGTCAGATCAGTGTCGAGCACGAGATAGGGCTGGGGAATTCCAGCCAGGATCGCGGCATAGTCGGTCATGGATTCTGATGCACTCGTTGTTCTCAAGCGGCTTGGCCTGCCACACGGACACCTGTCCGCCACCGTTGATCGATTGCGAATATTTGGTCCAGATATCGGGTGGTCTGGCACCTTGTCGAGCGAAAACATCGTTGTGCTTCAGACCATACTCCCCTTGCGTGCAAAGCCGGACGCCCGGGTGGACGCAGCTTCGCCTGCCGGACCTAAAACCCTGCCGGGCGCGCTCACGCCTTGCGCGCGAGCACCTTGCTTGCCCGGGACGCACCGTAATCGATGACCCGAATCATCGCCTCGCGCGCCGCGGCCTCGTTCCGGTCCTCGATCGCCTCGACGATCCGGCGATGGTTGACGGCGCATTCGGCAAGGCCTTCCGCGGTCAGAGCTGGCGAACTGGTCTTGAACGAGATGGCGAGCGCGGCCTCGATCAGGCTCGTGAACGAGCGCATGAACGGATTCAGCGAGGCGTCGGCAACCCGCAGGTGAAATTCGAGATCGACCTCGGCAAGGCTCGAAGGATCGTGGTGCGGGTCGGACAATCGGTCGGCGATGGCGTAGAGTTCGGCGATCGCCCCGCTCGTCGCGCGGCGCGCGGCGAGCGCCGCGGCCTCCGGCTCGAAGGCCCGGCGCATGGTGGTGAGATCTGCGAGGAAGACGGCGTCGAGACCGTCTTCCACCCGCCAACGCAGGACGTCGGCATCGAGCAGATTCCAGCGCACCGGATCGAGAACCGTCGTGCCCACGCGGGCCTTGGGCTCGATCAGGTGTTTGGCCGCGAGCGTCTTCATGGCTTCGCGCAGCACCGTTCGCGAGACGCCGAAGCGCAGGCTGAGTTCCTTGTCGTTGGGCAGGATCGAACCTGGCGGAAAGGTCCCGACCACGATCTGGCGACCGAGGTCGCGCACGACGAGAGCGTGGCTGGTGCGCGTCGTCGATCCGTTGAGGGTCTGGTCGAGAAGCCCCATCAGGCCGCCGCGACTTGGGCGGCGGCCGCGCGCCGTTCGGAATAGACGGTCAGGCCACGCTGCAGGGCGATGAACGCGAACAGGAGCAGGCCGATGACGATGCGGGTCCACCAGCTCGAAAGCGTGCCGTCGAACACGATGTAAGTCTGAATGAGGCCCATGATCATGATTCCAAGAAACGTGCCGGCAACGAAGCCGGAGCCACCGGTCAAAAGGGTTCCGCCGATCACGACGGCGGCGATCGCGTCGAGCTCGACGCCGACGGCCGCCAGCGAGTAGCCGGCCGTCGTGTAGAGCGAAAACACGATGCCCGACAAGCCTGCGAGGAAGCTCGACAGAGCATAGATTCCGATGGTCGTCGCTGCGACAGGAACGCCCATGAGTTCGGCCGACTGCCGGTTTCCGCCCAGCGCGTAGACGTTCCGGCCGAACCGCGTGCGCTGGGCGATCACGATGCCGGCGATGAAGACGGCGATCATCACCATGCCGACGAAGGTCAGACGGCCGCCGCCGGGCAGGCGGAAATACAGCGATTGCAAGGTCTCGTAGAGCGGCTGGTCGATCGGCACCGACTGGGTGGACAGGAGAAACGCCATGCCACGCGCCAGAAACATGCCCGCCAGCGTGACGATGAAGGACGGCATGTCGAGATAATGGATCATCGCCCCCATGATCGCGCCGAACACCGCCGCGATGGACAGGACGAGGGCGAAGGCCAGAAGCGGCGGCAGGCCCCACTCGCCCATGGCGACCGCCACGAAGACGCCCGTGAAGGCGATGACCGAGCCGATGGACAGGTCGATCCCGCCCGACAGGATGACGAAGGTCATGCCGACCGCGCAGATGCCGAGGAAGGCATTGTCGGTCAGGAGATTGCCGATGACGCGCGTCGACAGCATGTTGGGATATTGCGAGTAGCACAGCGCATAGGCGAAGACGAAGATCGCCAGCGTCGTCAGCAGCGGGAAATAGCGGGAACCGGTCATGGTGCGGCGCGCTCCTTGGTGCTCGCGGATCCTTGCAGGGTCGGGCCGGCTCGCCTGTCCGACCGCCTCTGTCGTGCGAGGAAGCCGAGAAAGACGTGGGCCCGCGGCGACTGGACGATCAGGATGACGACGATGATCGCCGCCTTGATGATCAGGTTGAATTCCGGCTTAAAGCCCGCGAGAAGAATGCCGGTGTTCACCGACTGGATCACCATCGCCCCGATCAGCGATCCGAGGATCGAGAACCGGCCGCCGAGAAGCGACGTGCCGCCGATGACGACCGCGAGAATGGCGTCGAGTTCGAGCCAGAGCCCGGCATTGTTGGCGTCCGCGCCGCGAATGTCGGCGGCCGCGATCACGCCGGCGACCGCCGCGCAGAGGCCGGAGGCGGCATAGACGGTGAAGAGCAGGAACACGGTGCCGACACCCGCCAGCATCGAGGCCTTCCGGTTGACGCCGACCGCCTCGATCAGCATGCCGAGCGCGGTCATCCGCACCAGCATGGCGACGGCGGCGCCGAGCGTGATCCAGAGGATCACCGGCATGGGCACCCCGACGATATGGCCGCTGCCGAAGAAGATGAGCCCGGGATCGTTGAAGGTGAGAATGATTCCCTCGGTGATCAGCTGCGCGATGCCGCGCCCGGCCACCATCAGGATCAGCGTCGCGATGATCGGCTGGATCGAGAGCAGCGAGACGAGCGCGCCGTTCCACAATCCGCACAGGATGCCGACGCCGATCGCGGCCAGGATCGCCGCCGCCGGCCCGGAGCCGGACGTGATCATCGCGGCCGCGACGGCCCCGGTGATCGCCATCACCGCGCCCACCGACAGATCGATCCCCTTGGTGGCGATGACGAGCGTCATGCCGATGGCCAGGAGCGCCACCGGCGCACCCCGGTTGAGAATGTCGATCAGGCTGCCGTAGAGCCGGCCGTTCTGGTAGGAAATGTCGAGAAAGCCGGGCGAGATCGCCGCGTTCAGTCCGAGGATCACGATCAGCGCCACGAGCTGTGGTGCAAGGCGCCGGAGGGTCTTGCCGATCGAGCCGATCATGCCGCGACCTCTCTGTTCTTCGCGGCGTCCGGCCCCTCGTCGGCCATGGCCTGCATGATCCGCGCGCTGGTGACCGCCTCCCCCGTCAGCTCGGCCACGTGACGGCGATCGGACAGGACGATGATGCGATGGGAGTAGACGACGAGCTCCTCGAGCTCCGACGAGATGACGAGCAGCGAGACCCCGTCGTCGCAGAGCCGTTCGATCAGCTTGATGATCTCGGCATGGGCCCCGACATCGATGCCGCGCGTCGGCTCGTCGAGGATCAGGAACTTCGGATTCGTGGCCAGCCAGCGGGCGAGGATCGCCTTCTGCTGGTTGCCGCCGGACAGGAACTTGATCGGCTTCTCGCGATCGGTGGTGCGGATGTCGAGGGCTGCGATGTAGCGGTCCGCGATCTCCACCTGTTCGCGCCGCGACAGCGGTCTTGCCCAGCCGCGCCGCGCCTGGAGCGCCAGAACGATGTTCTCGCGAACGGACAGGTCGGCGATGATCCCGTCTTCCTTGCGATCTTCCGGACAGAACCCGAAATCGGCCTCGATCGCCGCCCGGGGGGATCTGAGCGCGAGCACGCGAGGCTTGGACCCGTCGTAGAGGGTCGCGGTTCCGCTGTCGGCCTCGTGGATGCCGAACATCAGTTCCGCGGTCTGCGTTCGGCCCGACCCCAGCAGACCGGCGACGCCGACGACCTCGCCGCGCCGGATCGTCAGGTCGAAGGGCGCGACCTGTCCCCGCTTGCCGAAATTATCGAACGTGACCAGCGGGGTTCCGGCCGCCCCGTCCGCCGTCGCCGCGCGGTCCCGGCTCTCCTCGACGGCCAGGTCGTGGCCGAGCATCATCGAGACGAGGTCGAGCCGGTCGAGTCCTTCGATATCGACCGTGCCCACCAGCTTGCCGTTGCGCAGAACGGTGGCGCGATCGGCGATGCGGAACACCTGATCGAAGAAATGGGTGATGAAGACGATGCCGAGACCCCGCGCCTTGAGATCGCGGATGATCGCGAACAGCGTCTCGACTTCGGCCGCATCGAGGCTGGCCGTCGGCTCGTCGAGGATGAGCACCTTGCCGGACAGATCGACGGCGCGGGCGATCGCGACGATCTGCCGGATGGCGACCGAATAGTCCGACAGCAGGGCCGCGACGTCGATCGCAAGGCCGTAACGCGACACGATCGCGGCCGCCATGCGGTTCATCGCGCGCACGTCGATGAAACCGAAGCGTTTCGGCTCGCGTCCCAGAAACAGGTTTTCGGCGACCGTCAGGTTCGGCAGCAGGTTGACCTCCTGATAGACCGTGCCGATGCCCAGCGCCTGGGCTTCGGTCACGTCGCGCGGATCGACCGGCACGCCGTCGAGGCGGACCGTGCCGCCATCCCTGCGATAGGCTCCGGTCAGGACCTTGATCATCGTCGACTTGCCCGCGCCGTTCTCGCCGAGGAGCGCGTGGACCTCCCCGGCTCGCAGCGAGAAGTCGACCTGATCCAGCGCCTTCATGCCGAGAAAGGTCTTCGTGATCTGCCGGGCGTCCAGAAGCGGGTGGCCCGCACCCTCGCCCGCTGCGGGCATGGACGCGCGCTGCGCCCCCGATCCGGCAGCCCGATCGGCCAAACGGTCATCGACCATCCCTTGCTCCGAAGTCAAAGCGGCCGACCGCACGAGGACATGATCGTCGACGCGGACAAGACGGTTGCGGCCGTGAAGAACGAGTGGCAGGGGCGCGCCCCGATCCCGCATGTTGGGAAAGGGACCCGGGCGCGCCCTGCCGTGCGAGGACGAAGAGCGCGACGGCTTAGTAGCCGAGGCCCTTCTTTTCCTCGTAGACCTTCATCGGGTCGTCCGCCTGGGTATAGAGCTTGGATTCGGTCTGAATCCATTTCGGCGGCTCGGTCCCGTCGGCCTTGTACTTTTCGAGGGCATCGAAGGCCGGGCCTGCCATGTTCGGCGTCAATTCGACGGTGGCGTTCGCCTCGCCGGCCGCCATGGCCTGGAAGATGTCCGGAACCGCATCGATCGAGACCACCTTGATATCGGTGCCGGGCTTGAGGCCCGCTTCCTTGATCGCCTGGATGGCGCCGACCGCCATGTCGTCATTGTGCGCGTAGAGGGCGCAGATGTTCTTGCCGCCGTCTTCCGCCTTGATGAAGCTTTCCATCACTTCCTTGCCCTTGGTCCGGGTGAAGTCGCCGGTCTGGGATCGGATGATCTTGATGTTGTCGTGGCCGGCGATCGCCTCCTCGAAACCCTGCTTGCGGTTGATCGCGGGCGAGGAGCCCGTGGTGCCCTGAAGCTCGACGACGTTGCACTCCGCATCGCCGACATCCTTGACCAGCCATTCGCCGGCCACCTTGCCTTCATGCACCTGATCGGACGTGACGGCGGTCAGATAGAGATCCTCCGGCGCATCAATCTGGCGGTCGAGCAGGACGACCGGAATTTCGGCATCCTTGGCTTCTTCCAGAACGCCTTCCCAACCGGTCGCCACGACCGGTGCGATCAGGATCGCGTCGACGCCCTGGGCGATGAACGAACGGACCGCCTTGATCTGATTTTCCTGCTTCTGCTGGGCATCGGCGAATTTGAGGTCGATGCCGCGCTCTTCCGCCTGACTCTTGGTCAGCGAGGTTTCGGCGGCGCGCCATCCCGATTCGGAGCCGATCTGCGAAAAGCCGACGGTCATGTCGGCGGCACCGGCTGCGATGGTGGTGGAGGCCATGAGGCCCGAAATCAGGGTTGCGGCAAGCGCACGGCGGATGAGCATGAAATTCCTCCCAGAAGTGAACGAGGGCGACCTCCCGTCGCCTCGATCGAAAAGTATTACTATATTACTCAACAGCGCAATCTCTTTTTTCGGCCCGATGACGCAATCCCGACGGCGACCGCGTTCGCAGCGCGATCGTCGCTCTCTCGCACGTCCAGAGATCGCGGGCGCGTCGGCAGGCACGGAGGCACGGTTTTCCGGCTCACCGGAACCAATTCCGGTCGCATCGATTGTGGTGGCGTCGATCTTCCGGCACAGTTGCGACCGGCGATCCTTCCCCTCTTTCCTTCGAGGCGCTCAATGAGCATGCGATACCGTTTCGGCTGTGACCTTTCCTACGAGGTGACGGCACCGACCCTTTTCGTCTTCAATGTGGAGGCGGCACGGATCCCGCACCATCGCCGGCTTTCCGAGACCTTGACCCTCACGCCGGATTATGCGCGTCGGATCCACGTGGTGCCGGGCAACGACACGCGCTATCTCGCGATCAATGCGGAGCCGGGTCCCTTCAACCTGCATTACGAAGCGAGCGTCGATCTCGACGTCCTCCACGCCGATCCGGCCTCGATCGCCGAAACGCCGGTCAGCGACCTGCCGCTCGAGGTGCTGCCCTACCTCCTGCCCTCGCGCTTCGTCTCCTCGGACAGGCTCGCCTCGTTCGCCTTGCGCGAATTCGGCCAGCTGGACACCGGCTTCGAGCGCGTCACGTCGATCTGCAACTGGATCTGCGCCAATATCGACTACAAGCGCGGCACGTCCGATGGCGAGACGACGGCGGACGAGAGCCTTCTTTTGCGCGCCGGCGTGTGCCGCGACTTCTCCCACATCGCGATCGCATTCTGCCGCGCGCTCGGCATTCCGGCCCGGTTCGTCAGTTGCTACGCCTACGGCCTCGTCCCGCCGGATTTCCACGCGATCTTCGAAGCCTATATGGGCGGACGCTGGTGGTTGTTCGACGCGACCCGACAGGCCGATCTCGACGGTCTCGTGCGCATCGGCGTTGGCCGCGACGCGGCGGAGATCGCGTTCTGCACGCCGTTCGGGCAGATGCAGGCCGGCCCGGTCAACGTCTTCATCGAACGTCTCGACGGCGAAGGCGAAAGCGCGCCGCGCACCACCGACGCGGTGTCGACGGACGAGTCGGCCCCGCCTCCCGAACATTGATGTTGCGGATCGCGGGCGGCCGGTGGCACCGGCGACCGGCAAAAAAAATGACTGGGTGCCTTTTTGAGGAAAAGGCACCCAGTCATGACGTTCGGTCCGGAAGGGACGGGACGAACCGAACGTGTCCGTGAATTCGCTGGGACAGGATTAACGCCGTCTGGATGAACGGTGCATGAACCCGCTTTCCTGATCGAGACGATGGCGCGGTTGCGCCGATCGTCCGCGATCGCGTCGTTCACCCACCCCAGATCATGCGGATCGGCATCCAGAGGCCCATGCCGATCATGACGAGGTTCTCGGTCAGCGACACGAAGCCGAGCGGAACGTTGGAGCCGCCGCCGACACAGGCGCATTTCAGTTCGCGCTTCTGGATATAGACCGCATAGAAGACCGACACCGCGCCGATCGTTCCGATCACCAGGGCGATCGGCGCGGACAGCCAGGTGAGCGCGCCGGAAATCATCAGGATACCGGCCAAGGTTTCCGCGAACGGATAGATGTAGCCGTAGCGCACCCAGCGCTTGGCGAGGAGATCGTAGTTGAGGAACATGGTCGAGAAGCTCTCGACGTTCTGCAGCTTCTGGATTCCGAGCAGACACATGGAGATCGCGAAGAACCACTCGATCGCGCGCAGCGTGAAGATCGTGTCGTAGGTCACGTAGGACACGGCGAGCCCCATCAGGAACGCGACGGAAAAGATCGCGATCACCGGCTGGTAGCTGGTCTCGTCGGCCGATTTCACGTGCTGGCCGAAATGCTCGCGAAGCCCGTCATAGCCGCCGACGCGCTCGCCCCCGATGAAGGTCTGGGGCGTCGTCTTCACGTCATGCTTTTGCTTGAAGGCGTCCGTCTCGGCCCGGCTCGTCAGCCAGTGGTCCTCGACCTCGTAACCCTTGCGTTCCAGAAGATCCTTCGATTTCAGCCCGTAGGGGCAGGTGTGCTTCTCCATCACCATCCGGTAGAGAACCGCGTGTTTTCCCGTGTCTGCGGCTTGTGTCGCGCTCATGCCTGTCGTCCTTTGTTCGTTGTCCTTAAGCCAGCCGATGGACCGGGCGCATGATCTGCCATGCCCGATCTCCAACGCGCCGGTTCACGGCTGCCGGCGCCGGCAGCACGTCGATCCTGAAAATGTGTCCTGTTGCGGCTTCGGAGGCGCCGCGGCGATGCTTGCCTGATAGCCGGCGGCCTTCACCGCCGAAAAAAGGTCGGTCGGCGCCGCCCTCCCCTCGACCTTCGCGGTCTTCGACGCCGGATCGGCATGGACGGCCGTGACGCCGGGCACCGCGATCAACGCCTTTTCGATCGTCGCGGCGCACCCGCCGCAATGCATGCCGCCGATCGCCAGCATCGTGACGTCGCCCGTTCCAGCCTCATCCATCATCGTCCAACCCTCGTGCGTTCGCGTGCCGCCAACCGATCTCCATGTGGGGATTCCAGTGGCTGGAAGGTCAAGAGAGCGCCATGCGATTTTCCGGCAATGTTCGAATGCGGCGGTTCGAATGGAGAATTCGCTCGCGCATCGGCCCGAAGATCGGAAGGTCGGCGAAGGCGAAGGCGAAGGCGAAGGCAAAGGCAAAGGCAAAGGCCGAACCGGGTGCGGTGGATCAGCCGGACGGTGAGCGGAACCGCGAGGACGGGCGCGTCGCGCACCATCCCGGCACCCGGCAGGATCAGGATCTCAGACCGCCCGCCCGGCGGCGATCCAGTCCAGGCGCATTCGGATTCCTTCTCATCCCGCGAAGAAGCGCGACGAGCTCGGCGGCAACGGTTAACCGTTCCTTACGAACGTCATGATAGCAAGAGATCCGCAACCGATGCGGTTTGTCGAGAGAAGCGACGTGCCCGTGCAGAAGAGATTGACGTCGACGGGCGCGTGCCGAACACTGCGACCCCGGCCGGCCGACCTTGCGTGCCACGTCACCGCCTTTCCATCGCATCCGACGAAACGATACGATCCGAAGAGCCGATCATGCCGAAAGCCTTGACCATCACCGCCGGCGAATTCACGTTCGATGCGCGTCTCGAAACCGAGCTCGCGCCGAAGACCTCGGCCGCCTTTCTGGAGCGCATGCCCTTCGAAAGCCGCATCGTCCACGTCCGCTGGAGCGGCGAAGGCGTCTGGCTGCCCTTGGGCGACATGGATTTCGGAGTCTCCTACGAGAACCATACGAGCTATCCCGCGCCGGGCCAGATCATTCTCTATCCCGGCGGCATCAGCGAAACCGAGATCCTGCTCGCCTATGGCGGCGTCGCCTTCGCCTCCAAGGTGGGGCAGCTTGCGGGCAACCACTTCATCACGATCACGTCGGGCCTTTCCACCCTGCACGAACTGGGCACGAGCGTCCTGTGGAACGGCGCCCAGCCGATCCGCTTCACGCTGGCCTGAGACGCCGGCCGGGACGCTCGCGCCGGGGCGAAGGCCCACCCGCGCGGCGGCCTTGGCAAGGGAAAACGCCCGACCTTTCGGCGGGGGCTTGGCAAGCGAGGCGGCGGACTGCAAACTCCCGTCACTGCAACCGGTTGTCGCGCGTCCCGCCGAGGGTTCGATCGCCCGACGCCCAGCCTCCGCAAAAAGGCCCGTCCCATGCCCGAGATGCTTTCGCCCGACGCGATCCGCACCCTGTTCTCGGCCGCAATGTCCGAGATGTATCGCCAGGAAGTGCCGCAATACGGCACGCTGATGTCGCTCGTCGAGGACGTCAACCGGGCCACGCTCTCGGCCGAACCGGAGCTGGCGCGACGCTTGGAGCGCGCGGGCGAACTCGCTCGCCTGTCGGACGAGCGGCACGGCGCGATCCGCCTCGGCACCGCGCAGGAGCTTGCGACCATGGCGCGGCTCTTTGCCGTCATGGGCATGCATCCCGTCGGCTATTACGATCTTTCCGTCGCCGGCATTCCGGTTCACTCGACCGCCTTCCGCCCGATCGACGACGCCGCGCTGCGAGCCAACCCGTTCCGCGTCTTCACGTCCCTGCTGCGGCTCGACGCCATCGAAGACGAGGCCCTTCGCGGCGAAGCCGAGGCCATTCTGTCCCGCCGCGCGATCTTCACGCCGCAGGCCCTCGAGCTCATCGAACGCGGCGAGGCGAAGGGCGGCCTGACCGCGCCGGAGGCGACGCAGTTCGTCGCGCAAGCGCTCGAAACCTTTCGCTGGCACGCGCACGCGACCGTCGATCGGGCGACCTATGAGCGCCTGTCGCGCGTCCACCGGCTCGTCGCCGACGTCGTCTGCTTCAAGGGCCCGCACATCAACCATCTGACGCCGCGCACGCTCGACATCGAAGCGGTGCAGCGCCAGATGCCGGCGCGTGGCATCGACCCGAAGGCGGTTATCGAGGGCCCGCCCGAGCGCGCCTGCCCGCTCCTCCTGCGCCAGACGAGCTTCAAGGCGCTGGAAGAGCCGGTCGTCTTCCCCGCAGACGACGGGAGCCCGCAGGCTGGCGAGGCCGGCACCCACACGGCGCGGTTCGGCGAGATCGAACAGCGCGGCGCTGCGCTGACGCCGAAGGGCCGCGCACTCTACGACGCGCTTCTGGCAAAGGCGCGCGCCGCGGCCTCCGTCGGCGCCGGTGGCGAGGGATCGCAGGATTACGAGACGGGGCTCGCGGACGCGTTCACCGCCTTCCCGGATACGGTCGACGCGATGCGGACGCAGGCGCTCGCCTATTTCCGCTACACCCCGACCGAGGCCGGCCTTGCCGCCGCCGGACGGGGAGAAGCCGCATCGGACATCGAGGCCCTGATCGATGCCGGTCATGTCCGCTTCGACCCGATCGTCTACGAGGACTTCCTGCCGGTCTCGGCCGCCGGAATCTTCCAGTCCAATCTCGGCACGGACGCCCAGTCGAACGCCGATGCGAGCGGCAGCCGCACGGCCTTCGAAGCCGCGCTCGGACAGCCCGTGGCCGACGAGTTCGCGCTGTACGAAGAGGCTGAGGCGCGATCGGCCGCGGCCGCGCTCGAAGCGGTCGGAGCATCCGCGTTCGCCTCCGGCGCACCGCGCCGCGCGGCCCTTGCCCGATGATCGGGCACGGCAGCCATCGTCCATGCTGAACGATGGCCGCACCCACGGGCTTTGGGAAAGGACCGCGCCGCCCGCGCCCGCCACCGAAGCGTTGAACGGTTACCCCCACGTCGATGTCGCGGTCGTCGGAGCAGGCTTCACCGGCCTGTCCGCGGCCCTTCGTTGAGCCAGGCCGGCGTCGGGACCGCAGTCCTCGAAGCCGTCGAGATCGGGTTCGGCGGATCGGGCCGCAATGTCGGCCTCGTCAATGCTTAGCTGTGGACCCTGCCGGACGAGCCGGCGAAAATCCTCGGAGCCGAAACCGGAGAGCGTCTGGTCTCGATGACATGGGGCTGCAAGGGATGGACCGCAGGTCTTTGGAATTGCCCGCGTGCTCGGGGGCGCGTTCGATCCGGCCCCTGGCGGCGGCTGGTGGGATCGGTCGCCTCCGCTTCGATCGAATGAACGGTCCGGCACCCGGGCACCCGCGCGGTGATTCAAGAAATATTATCATCTGCAAGTGATTCATGATCATACCTGTTTCTACCGAAGACGGCGCCCGCGATCATGGTTCCCCAACACTTCGTATTCCTGATTGGCCTGCCGGTCTTCGTGGGGGTCGCCTACGGGCTGACCGCCATCCTGAAGCGGCTCGTCGCCTGAGCCGTTCGGCTGCCGCGCGCCCGGATCCCGCCCCCGCCCACACCGCCATCCACGGATCCGCGGACACGGGTCCGCCACCGAATGCAGTCGGTCGGCCCTCCCTCCTCTTCTGTCCCCGTGCAGGCCCCGACCAGCCGGTCCACCGCCGGACCGGGCCGGCTTTCGGTCCCGCGCACAGTTTTCCGCTTATGTCACAAGACGAGCCTCCCGGACCCACGGTTCGCACGCGCTCCCGCGAACGCTACGCGCGGTCGTCGGACGGTTCGATCGCGATCACCGCCGCATGACGATTGCCGCGCGGGCGGCGTCCAATCATCATATCATTGAGTGGTATACCCCGAAAAACGGCTTGCGATCCGGTATGGGAACCTCTAATAGTATGACTATTGGACTTGAGTGGGAGGCTCAAATCGATGACGAGCCCGGCTCGCAAACCCGGACGAACACCTGAACTTGCCGGCGAATACGGTCGGCGCATCACGGCCGGACTGCTCAAGCCGGACGACAGCCTGCCGATCGAGGCCGAGCTGGCGGCCGAATGGCGCGTGTCGCGCACCGTCGTCCGCGAGGCCATGCGACTTCTGGCCGCCAAGGGCCTGCTCAAGGTCGGACCGAAGGTCGGCACCCGCGTGCTTCCGGCCGAGCACTGGAACATGCTCGATGCCGACGTCATGGCTTGGCATCTGATGGCGTCCGAGCCGCGCGAATTCGTCGAGGCGCTCTACGAGATGCGGCTGATCAACGAGCCGGCCGCCGCGCGCCGGGCCGCCCGCAACATCACCCATGTCGATCGCCAGCGCCTCGTCAGCGCGCTGGACGCCATGGGCCGGTTCGAGCGCGGGACGGACGAGCTGATCGCGGCTGATCTCGCCTTTCACCGGATCGTGCTGGAGGCCAGCGGCAATCCGATCCTCAGATCGCTGGGCGCGATGATCGAGAAGAGTCTGTCGATCTCCTTCTCGCTCTCCTGGCGCCAGAATCCACAGGCCGAAACGCTGCGGCAGCACAGGCGCGTCTGCGACGCGATCTGCGCGGGCGACGGCGAGGCCGCGGAACTCTTCATGCGGCGGCTCATCGAAAGCGCCTTCGAGGACGTGATGACGGCGCTCTACGCGCAAGGCGGCCCCCCATCACCTGCGCGCCGGGGAGACGATGCTCGCACGCAGGCAAAGAACGAAGCGGCCTGAACGGCCGCCTCGACGACTGAACACACCAAGGGAGGATATCTCATGAAACGACTGAAGACACTTGGCATCGCACTGGCCACCGCGGGCTTCATGGCCGCGCTGCCGATGGGCGCGACGGCGCAGGAAAAGGGCACCGTCGGCATCTCGATGCCCACGAAATCGTCCGCGCGCTGGATCGATGACGGCAACAACATGGTCAAGCAGTTCGAGGAAGCCGGCTTTGCCGCCGACCTGCAATATGCCGACGACGACATTCCGAACCAGCTCTCCCAGGTCGAGAACATGGTCACGAAGGGCGTCGACGCCCTCGTCATCGCCGCGATCGACGGCACGACCCTGTCCAACGTTCTGGCGAACGCGGCGGCCTCGGACATTCCGGTCATCGCCTACGACCGCCTGATCCGCGATTCCGGCGATGTCAGCTATTACGCGACCTTCGACAACTTCCAGGTCGGCGTCCTGCAGGGCCAGTCGATCGTCGACGGCCTGAAGGAGCGCTTCCCCGACGAGGAGACCTGGAACGTGGAACTCTTCGGCGGCTCGCCCGACGACAACAACGCGTACTTCTTCTACGATGGCGCGATGAGCGTGCTCCAGCCCCTGATCGACGAGGGCAAGATCGAGATCGTCTCCGGTCAGACCGGCATGGCGACGGTCGGCACGCTTCGCTGGGACGGCTCGGTCGCCCAGGCCCGCATGGACAATCTTCTGTCGGCGAACTACACCGACAAGCGGGTCCACGGTGTCCTCTCCCCCTATGACGGCCTTTCGATCGGCATCATCTCCTCGCTCAAGGGCGTGGGCTACGGGTCGGGCGACCAGACCATGCCGATCATCTCCGGCCAGGACGCGGAGGTCCAGTCGGTCAAGGCGATCGAGCGCGGCGACCAGTATTCGACGATCTTCAAGGACACCCGCGAACTCGCCAAGGTGACCGTCTCGATGGTCGAGGCCGTGCTGAACGGCAGCGAGCCCGAGATCAACGACACCGAAACCTACGACAACGGCGTCAAGGTCGTCCCGTCCTATCTGCTGAAGCCGGTTCTGGTGAAGAAGGACGACATCGGCTCGACCCTCGTCGAGAGCGGCTACTACACCGAAGACCAGCTCAAATAGGCAGACCGCAGAAGACCGGCGTGCGGGGGGCGGCACCGTCCCCCGCACGCCGGACGCCCGAACGCCGTTCCCATCCTTCACGCGAGATCATGTTCATGCAGCCCATTCTCGAAATGCGGGGCATCACCAAGACGTTTCCGGGCGTCAAGGCGCTCGACAACGTCAATCTCCGGGTCGCGGAGGGCGAGATCCACGCGCTCTGCGGGGAGAACGGCGCCGGCAAGTCGACCCTGATGAAGGTGCTCTCCGGAATCTATCCGCATGGCAGCTACGAGGGCGAGATCGCCTTTCGTGGCGAGGTCTGCCGCTTTTCGGGCATTCGCGATTCCGAAAACCTCGGCATCATCATCATCCACCAGGAACTGGCGCTCATCCCGCTCCTGTCGATCGCCGAGAACATCTTTCTGGGCAACGAACGCGCCTCGAAGGGCATCATCGACTGGAAGAAGACCTTCGAGCGGACCGGCGAACTCCTGAAGCGCGTCGGCCTGAAGGAAAGCCCCCAGGAACTCGTCACCAATCTCGGCCTCGGCAAGCAGCAGCTCGTGGAGATCGCCAAGGCCCTGTCGAAGGAGGTGAAACTCCTCATTCTCGACGAGCCGACCTCGTCGCTCAACGAGACGGATTCGCAGGCGCTCCTGGAACTGCTCCTGGAATTCAAGCAACGCGGCATCGCCTCGATCATGATCAGCCACAAGCTGAACGAGATCGCCAGGATCGCCGATTCCATCACCGTCCTGCGCGACGGCTCGGCCGTCTCGACCCTCGACTGCAGCGACGGCCAGGTCTCCGAAGACGATATCATCCGGGACATGGTGGGGCGCTCGCTCGACGATCGCTACCCGCCCCGGCACCCGAAGATCGGCGAGACGATCTTCGAGGTGCGCAACTGGACTTCGACGCATCCGCTGCACGCCAGCCGCAAGGTGGTCGACGATGTTTCGTTCGCGGTGAGGAGCGGAGAGGTCGTCGGCATTGCCGGGCTGATGGGCGCGGGCCGCACCGAACTGGCCATGAGCGTCTTCGGGCGCTCCTACGGCAACTATGTCTCGGGCGAGGTGCTGCTGCGCGGCAGACCGGTCGACACGTCCACCGTCGGCCGGGCGATCGCGGCCGGCATCTGCTACGTCACGGAAGACCGCAAGGGCTACGGTCTCGTCCTCGACGAAACCATTCGCCGCAACGTGCCGCTCGCCAACCTGCCGGGCATTTCCAACGGCATCGTGATCGACGAGCGCAAGGAGGCACGGATCGCGAACGAGTATCGCGACCGCCTGCGCATCAAGAGTTCGTCGATCGCACAGGAAACCGTCAACCTGTCCGGCGGCAACCAGCAGAAGGTCGTGCTCGCCAAATGGCTGTTCGCGGGGCCCGAGGTGCTGATCCTCGACGAGCCGACCCGCGGCATCGACGTCGGCGCGAAATACGAAATCTATTCGATCATCGGCGAGCTTGCCGCCCAGGGCAAGGCGGTGGTCGTCATCTCGTCGGAAATGCCGGAACTTCTGGGCATCTCCGACCGGATCTACGTGATGAACGAGGGGCGCTTCGTCGGCGAGATGGCGACGCGCGAGGCCTCACAGGAAAAGATCATGGCGGCCATCATACGGTCGTCGGGCCGGGCTTGACGCCCCGCCGGCCCTTCAGGGAGGAACCGACATGTCCCAGCAATTGACCACCGAGGCCGCGGTCGGCGCGTCCGCAGACAAGGCCAGCCCCTGGTCCTTCCTGCGCCGCCACATGCGCGAATACGGTATTCTCATCGCGCTCGTCGTGATCATGGCGTTCTTCCAGGTCGCCACCGACGGCATCCTGATGAAGCCGATCAACCTGACGAACCTCGTCCTGCAGAACAGCTACATCATCATCATGGCGCTCGGCATGCTGCTCGTCATCGTGTCCGGCCATATCGACCTGTCGGTGGGCTCGGTCCTCGGCTTCGTCGGCGCGCTCGCCGCCGTGATGATCGTCCAGTGGGACATGAACTTCGTCGTCGCCAGCATCATCTGCCTCTGCGTCGGCGGGATCATCGGCGCGGCACAGGGCTACTGGATCGCCTACTGGAAGATCCCGAGCTTCATCGTCACGCTCGCCGGCATGCTGGTCTTCAAGGGCCTGACGCTGTGGCTCCTCGCCGGCCAGTCCGTCGGCCCGTTCCCGGCCAACTTCCAGCTTCTGTCCTCCGGCTTCCTGCCCGACGTCATCGACGTGCGCGGCTTCCACCTCGTCTCCTTCGTCATCGGCGCGGGCGTCGCCGCCCTGATCCTCGGTATGGCGCTGAAGCACCGGTTCCAATCGCGCGCCGGCGGCCACGACGACGAGCCGTTCGGCTTCTTCCTCGCCAAGACCATCCTCATCTCGGTCGCGATCCTCTATCTCACCTGGCTGCTCGCGACTTTCCGGGGCTATCCCAACGTCCTCATTGTGATGGCGGTGCTCATCGCGATCTATTCCTTCGTCACCTCCCGGACCACCATCGGACGGCGGATCTACGCGATCGGCGGCAACGAGAAGGCGGCAAAGCTCTCCGGCATCAACACCGAGCGCCTGACCTTCCTCACCTTCGCCAACATGGGCATGCTGGCCGCCCTTGCGGGCCTCGTCTTTGCCGCCCGTCTCAACACGGCGACGCCGAAGGCGGGCCTTGCCTTCGAGCTCGACGTGATCGCGGCGGTGTTCATCGGCGGCGCCTCGATGGCCGGCGGCGTCGGCACCATCGTCGGCGCCGTGATCGGCGCCTTCATCATGGGCGTGATGAACAACGGCATGTCGATCCTCGGCATCGGCATCGACTATCAGCAGGTGATCAAGGGCCTCGTGCTCCTGCTTGCCGTCATCTTCGACGTGGTCAACCGCTCGAAGGCGACCTGACGCGAGCGAACGACCTTCGACCCGCGGCCGACGACGTTCGTCGGCCGCAGAACCCATGAACGTGAAGCGAAGAAATGCAGACCATGTCCCCTCTCCGCCTCGGCCTCGTCGGCGTCGGCAAGATCGCCCGCGACCAGCATGTTCCCTCGATCGAGGCGACGAGCGGCATCACCCTGACGGCCGCGGCCAGCCGGTCCGCGACGATCGAGGGCGCGGCGAACTTCGCCTCGCTCATCGACATGCTGGAGGGCGCCCGGATCGACGCGGTCGCCCTGTGCACGCCGCCCCAGGTCCGCCATGCGCTGGCGCTCCAGGCGCTGCGGGCCGGAAAGCACGTGCTGCTCGAGAAGCCACCGGGCGCGACCCTGAGCGAGATGGACGATCTGGTCGCCGCCGCGCGCGACGCCGGCGTCACGCTGTTTGCCACCTGGCATTCGCGCTTTGCGCCCGCCGTCGAACCGGCACGCGACTATCTGAAGGACAAGCGCGTGCTGCGCGCGGTCATCACATGGAAGGAGGACGTGCGGCGCTGGCATCCGGGACAGGACTGGATCTGGGAGCCCGGCGGGCTCGGCGTCTTCGATCCCGGCATCAACGCCCTGTCGATCGCGACGCGCATACTTCCCAAGCCGTTCTTCCTCACCGGCGGCACCCTCGAGACGCCGGAAAACCGGCAGGCGCCCATCGCCGCAAGGCTCTCCTTCACCGATGCGGACGGGCTCGATCTCTTCGCCGATTTCGACTGGCGGCAGGAAGGTCCGCAGACCTGGGACATCGAAGTGGAACTGTCCGGTGGCCACGGGCTGAAACTGTCCGGCGGGGGCAAGACCTTGCACATCGACGGCGAAAAGCGCATCGACGCGCCGGACGCGGAATATCGCGGCATCTACCGGCATTTCGTCGACCTTGTCGCGAGCGGCCGGAGCGATGTCGACGTCTCGCCGCTGCGCCACGTCGCCGATGCCTTCATGCTCGGCCGGCGCGAAACCGTCGCAGCCTTTCACGACGAGACGGCCGCGCATTGAGCGCGCCTGCCCCATCGACCACACCCGAAGAGCGGATGCCCGTCGCCCGTTCTTTCTTCACGTGACAATCACCAGGAGGTTCCCCATGTCCGAGATCACGACCACCAAGGCCAGGCAGCTCCGCTCGCGCGCATGGTTCGACAATCCGGACAATCCGGACATGACCGCGCTCTATCTGGAACGCTATCTCAACTACGGCATCAGCCAGGAAGAGCTGCAGTCCGGCAAGCCGATCATCGGCATCGCACAGACCGGCTCGGACCTTTCGCCGTGCAACCGTCACCATCTGGAACTGGCCAAGCGCGTGCGCGACGGTATCGTCGAGGCCGGCGGCATTCCAATGGAGTTTCCGGTCCATCCGATCCAGGAGACCGGCAAGCGCCCGACCGCGGCGCTCGACCGCAACCTTGCCTATCTCGGCCTGGTCGAACTTCTCTACGGCTATCCGCTGGACGGCGTGGTGCTGACGATCGGCTGCGACAAGACCACGCCCGCCTGCCTGATGGCCGCGGCCACCGTCAACATCCCGGCGATCGCCCTCTCCGTCGGGCCCATGCTGAACGGCTGGTTCCGCGGCGAGCGCACCGGCTCGGGCACGATCGTGTGGAAGGCGCGCGAGATGATGGCGGCCGGCGAGATCGACTATGCCGGCTTCATCAAGCTCGTCGCCTCGTCGGCGCCCTCCACGGGCTATTGCAACACGATGGGCACCGCGACGACCATGAACTCGCTCGCCGAGGCCCTCGGCATGCAGCTTCCCGGCGCCGCCGCGATCCCCGCACCCTACCGCGATCGCCAGGAATGCGCCTGGAAGACCGGCAAGCGCATCGTCGACATGGTCCACGAGGACCTGAAGCCCACCGACATCATGACGCGACAGGCCTTCGAGAACGCGATCCGCGTCAATTCCGCCATCGGCGGCTCGACCAACGCACCGATCCATCTCAACGCCATCGCCCGGCATCTGGGCGTCGAACTCGACATCAACGACTGGCAGGATCTGGGCGAGGACATTCCGCTGCTCGTCAACCTCCAGCCGGCCGGGGAATATCTCGGCGAGGACTATTATCACGCCGGCGGCGTTCCGGCCGTCGTCAACCAGTTGATGGGTCAGGGTCTCATCCACGAGGACGCGATCACCGCCAACGGCCGGTCGATCGGCGAGAACTGCCGCAACGCGGCCATCGAGGACGGCAACGTCATCAAGACATTCGACGCGCCGCTGCGCCAGCGCGCCGGATTCCGCGTGCTGACGGGCAATCTCTTCAACTCCGCGATCATGAAGCTTTCGGTCATCTCCGAGGAATTCAAGAACCGGTACCTGCAGAACCCGGACGATCCGATGGCCTTCGAGGGGAACGCCGTCGTCTTCGACGGCCCCGAGGACTACCATCACCGCATCGACGACCCCTCGCTCGCCATCGACGAACACTCGGTGCTCTTCATGCGCGGCACCGGACCGATCGGCTATCCGGGCGCGGCAGAGGTCGTGAACATGCGCGCGCCGGACTATCTGATCAAGCGCGGCGTCACCTCGCTCGCCTGCATCGGCGACGGTCGCCAGTCCGGCACGTCGGGCAGCCCGTCCATTCTCAATGCCTCGCCGGAAGCGGCCGCCGGCGGCGGTCTCGCACTCCTGAAGACCGGCGACAGGGTTCGCATCGATCTCGGCCGGGGCACGGCCGACATCCTGATCCCGCAGGAAGAGCTCGAGGAACGCCGTGCACGGCTCGAGGCCGACGGCGGCTTCCCCTACCCCGCCCACCAGACCCCGTGGCAGGAGATCCAGCGCGGCCTCGTCGGCCAGATGGAGACCGGGGCCTGCCTCGACATGGCGACGGCCTATCGCGCCGTCGCCCAGACCAAAGGCATTCCGAGGGACAATCACTGACATGGCTCTGTCGCTTTCCGCAGTCCGCCCGTTCCGGGGCGTCTATCCCGTGGCTCCGACGATCTTTCACGAGGACGGGGCACCCGACATCGAGGGCCAGAAGCGCGCGCTCGACTTCATGATCGACGCCGGCTCGACCGGCATCTGCATCCTGGCGAACTTCTCCGAACAGTTTCTCCTGTCGGACGCGGAGCGCGACGAGCAGATGCGGCTCTGCCTCGATCATGTCGCGGGCCGCGTGCCGGTGATCGTCACGATCAGCCACTTCTCGACCGACATTACGGTGGCGCGGGCGAAAGCCGCCGAGGCCGGGGGCGCCGCCATGGTCATGGTCATGCCGCCCTATCACGGCGCCACGATGCGGGTCGGCGAAGGCCAGATCATGGCCTTCTTCCAGGCCCTGTCCGACGCGATCTCGATCCCGATCATGATCCAGGACGCGCCGATCTCCGGAACGCCCCTGCCGCCCTCGCTTCTGGCGCGCATGGCTGGCGAGATCGAGAACGTCGCCTATTTCAAGATCGAGACGGCGGGTGCGGCCTCCAAGCTGCGGGACCTGATCGCGCTCGGCGGCGCCGCGATCGAAGGCCCGTGGGACGGCGAGGAGGCGATCACGCTGATGGCGGATCTCGATGCCGGCGCGACCGGCGCCATGACCGGTGCGGGCTTTCCCGACGGCATCCGCCAGATCATCGATCCGTTCTTTGCCGGCGATCGGGACGGCGCGGTCCGGGCCTATGCCCGCTGGCTGCCCTTGATCAACTACGAGAACCGGCAGACGAGCTTCGCCACCGCCAAGATCCTCATGAAGGAAGGCGGCATCATCGCGAGCGATGCGGTCCGCCGGCCGATCGCGCCGGCTCACCCGGCGACCCGCGCGGGCCTCGTGGAACTGGCGCGCACGCTCGATCCGCTCGTTTTGCGCTGGGGCGCCTGAGCCCCCCGCAAAGCCCCGGACAGGCCTCCCTGCGGGAGGCTTGCCCGCATATTTCGTCACAACAGAACTGGAAGACCCTCATGACACTCGACCTCAAGGCCAAGCATCTGATCGCCGGCGAATGGGTCGGCTCCAGCGAGAGCTTCGAATCCTCCCCGCTCGACGCTGCCCCGCGCACCTTCGCCGCCGGCACGCCCGAACTCGTGGACCGGGCGGCCGAGGCCGCCGAGGACGCGTTCTGGACCTATGCCTATCTGTCCCGCGAGGCCCGCGCCGCCTTCCTCGACACGATCGCCGACGAAATCGAGGCGCGCGGCGAGGCGATCACGCAGATCGGCACCGAGGAGAGCGGGCTGCCGGCCGGCCGGCTTCAGGGCGAGCGCGGCCGCACCACGGGCCAGCTCAGGCTCTTTGCCAAGCACATTCGCGAGGGCGCCTATCTCGACAAGCGCCACGATGCGGCGATGCCGGACCGCGAGCCCGCCCCGCGTCCCGAACTCAAGATGATCCAGCGGCCGGTCGGCCCCGTCGCGGTCTTCGGCGCGTCGAACTTCCCGCTCGCCTTCTCGACGGCCGGCGGCGACACCGCGGCCGCGCTCGCGGCCGGCTGCCCGGTCGTTGTCAAGGGTCACGAAGCCCATCCCGGCACCGCGGAGATCGTCGCCGACGCCATCCATGCCGCGATCCGGGCGCACGATCTGCATCCCGGCGTCTTCTCGCTGGTGCAGGGCGGCAGCCGCGCGGTCGGCGAGCGCCTCGTCACCCATCCGCTGATCAAGGCCGTCGGCTTCACCGGTTCGCTCGGCGCAGGCCGCGCGCTCTTCGACCTTTGCGCCCAGCGCCCCGAACCGATCCCGTTCTTCGGCGAACTCGGCTCCACCAATCCGGTCTTCGCCATGCCGGAGGCCCTCAAGGCCCGCGGCGAGGCGCTCGGCAAGGGCTGGACCGGATCGCTCACCATGGGCGCCGGCCAGTTCTGCACCAATCCGGGCATCGTGATCGCGATCGACGGGCCGGAGGTCGACGGTTTCGTTTCGGCCGCCGTCGAGGCCGCGAAGGCGAGCGACAGCCAGGCCATGCTCACCGACGGCATCGCCGCCGCCTATCGCAAGGGCGCAGAGCGCGTTTCCGGCACCAGCGGCGTCACCGCCCTGACCGGCAAGGCCGACGACAGCCGGCACGCCTCGCCCTACATCTTCGAGACGACGGGCGAGGTCTTCGAGAAGGATGAGAGTCTCGGCGAGGAAGTCTTCGGTCCGCTCGGCATCGTGGTGCGGGTCGAGAATGCCGAGGCGATGCAGCGGATCGCCCGGAAGCTGCACGGCCAGCTGACGGTCACCCTGCAGATGGACGAGGGCGACGCCGAGGCGGTCAAACCGCTGATTCCGATCCTGGAGCGCAAGGCCGGCCGTCTGCTCGCCAACGGCTTTCCGACGGGCGTCGAGGTCGCGGAAGCCATGGTCCATGGCGGACCCTATCCGGCGACCACCAATTTCGGCGCGACCTCGGTCGGCACCCTTTCCATCAGGCGCTTCCTGCGCCCGGTCTGCTACCAGAACCTGCCCGCGTCGGTTCTGCCCGAAGACCTGCGCTGACCGGTTCTTCCGAGCGGAAACCCGATCCCGCCGCCGCGGGATCGGGCACGGTCCGCTCGTTCATGCAATCAACGCTCCGATTGGGCTTGCGTGACATCGCCGAACCGATTATCTCTCGCCCCGACGGAGCGTAGCGCAGCCTGGTAGCGCACTTGGATGGGGTCCAAGGGGTCGGAGGTTCGAATCCTCTCGCTCCGACCATTTTCTTCCAGAAAGCACCGAGAACGACGCGCCTTCGGGCGCCCGGCCTGTGGCGTTCGGCATTCATCCTGCGCCAGCGGCCGACACCGTCTCGCACGAGCCGCCCTTGCAGGTGCGCCTGCGCCGCCGGGCCTCCGGTACCGTCCGGCCGCTTCGGCCGGACGGTGCGCGGCCTTTTCTCAGACCGCGTCCGCACCGATCGCGGCAAGCCCGGCGCGTCCGACCTCCAGATCCTGGTCGCCGGTGCCCGAACCCACGCCGATTCCGCCCACGACCTCGCCGTCGAACTTGATCGGAAGGCCGCCCGGCAACCCGGTGACGCTTAGCTGCGTCGCCATTTCCAGATGCGGCCGCATGGCCGCCGGCACGTCGCCGGACGCCCCGCGGTTCGATGCGGCCGTCCGCGCCTTCGTCGCCGCGCTCTTGCGGCTGAGGAACTTCGCGCCCGTCATCCGCACCTCGGCGACGACTTCGCCGGACGCATCGACGACGACGATGCATTGCGGCTGGCCGATCTCGTCGGCCTTGTCGATGGCGGCCGACAGCATCGCCATCGCCCCCTGATGGGTGAGAATCCGGGCCTGTCTCGTATAGTTCGTCAAAGCGATTCCTCCGCCAAATGCTAGGTGTTTGTGAGCAGATGGAACAGGGAGGGCGTGCGGCAAATCTAATTCGGCTGGACCGCGGTTCCGTTCGCACCAGCCGCCACCGATGCCGTCAGCGCGCGCTCGAGCCGGCCTTCGAGATCGATCGTCCTGCTGATATAGGGCACGATCCGCCCTTCGATGGTGCAATCAGTGCCCACCAGTCGGCCGTCCGCGTCGAGCGCACCGGCGCACAGCGCCGTCCCCGGCAGGCGCAGCTTGTCGGCTGTCAGACCGAGAAAGTCGAGGATCACGCCGTTGGACGAAGGCTGGCAGCCGATCCCGATCGTCGCCTCGAAGGTTCCGCCATTCTCGATGAATGTCGAGACGGTGTGCGCGTTCTGGTTCCAGCGCAGATTGGGATCGATCGGCAGGTAGCTCGGAATCGCGACGCCGAACAGGCTCGTGACATCGTTGAGATCGAGGGAAAGCGGCGCGCAGACGTCGGAGGCGTTGAGCCGCGTGGCAAGCTCTTCGGCGGTGAAGTTCGCCTTCGGGCCGTCTGCCGGAGCCTGCGCCGGCGCTGCGGTTGTAGCGGGGGCCGAACCGGTCGCCGGAGCTGCCGGTGTCGTCGCCGGCGCCGGTTTTGCCGCCGCGTCGGCGGCCGCACCGGCCGCGTCTTCCGCCGGGATCCGGGCCGTCTGCGCCAGGGACGGATGGGCTGCGCCGCTTAAAAAGGCCATCGTCGAAATCGCCAGAACCGTGATCGTCCGCATCAAACTCGTTCCTTTCGCCGCAAGGGGCGCTCGTCCGTTTCGTGTCCGCTCGTACCGCAGCTTTATGCCGGCGCGTGTGACCGCAGGCTGAACGATGCCCGAAGGCATCCGCCGGATCGCCGCGGTCAGGCCGCCTTCTTCTGCGCGTCGTCCACCATTCTGGCCAACTGGCTGGCAATGGTCGCGGTTCCATTGAGGCGCTTTTCGGGCGTCGCCCAGTCCCGGATGAGGACGATCGACTGGTCCGGCCTGATCTTGGCCGAAGAGCCCTGCTCGGAGATATAGCGGATGAGCGCTGCGGGATTGGCGAAGTTCTTCTCCCGGAACTGGACGACCAGCCCCTTCGGACCGGCATCCAGCTTCTCGATATTGGCCTTGCGGCACATGGCCTTGATCACCATCACCTTCAGCAGATGCTCGACCTCGTCCGGCATCGGTCCGAACCGGTCGATCAGCTCCGCGCCGAAGGCGTCGATCTCGCGAATGTCGAGAAGCTCGGCGAGCCTGCGATAGAGCGTCATGCGCAGCTGCAGATCGGGCACGTAGCCTTCCGGAATCATCACGGCCGTTCCGATCGCGATCTGCGGCGACCAGGTCCCGCTCGCCTCGCTCGCCTCGCCCTTCATTTCGGCGACCGCCTCTTCCAGCATCTGCTGATAGAGCTCGTAGCCGACTTCCTTCACATGGCCGGACTGCTCGTCCCCCAGGAGATTGCCGGCGCCGCGCTGGTCGAGATCGTGGGTGGCGAGCTGGAAGCCCGCGCCCAGCGTGTCCAGCGACTGCAGGACCTTCAGCCGGCGGTCCGCCCCCTTGGTCGGCGTCTTGTTGGCGGGGATCGTCATCAGCGCATAGGCGCGCAGCTTGGAGCGCCCGACGCGGCCGCGGATCTGGTAGAGCTGCGACAGGCCGAACATGTCGGCCCGGTGCACGATCATCGTGTTGGCGCGCGGCACGTCGAGGCCGGATTCGACGATGGTCGTCGACAGGAGAACGTCGTACTGGCCTTCGTAGAAGGCGTTCATGATGTCGTCGAGTTCGGTCGCCGCCATCTGTCCATGGGCGACGGCGACTTTCAATTCGGGCACCTGGGCGTCGAGAAACGCCTTCACCCCGGCAATGTCGGAGACGCGCGGGCAGACATAGAAGCTCTGGCCGCCGCGATAGCGCTCGCGCAGCAGCGTCTCGCGCACCACCAGCGCGTCGAACGGCACGACAAAGGTGCGCACCGCCATGCGGTCGACCGGCGGCGTGGTGATCAGCGAAAGCTCGCGCACGCCGGTCAGCGCCAGCTGCAGCGTGCGGGGGATCGGCGTCGCGGACAGGGTCAGGACGTGAACGTCCGATTTCAACTCCTTCAGCCGCTCCTTGTGCTTGACGCCGAAATGCTGCTCCTCGTCGATGATCAGGAGGCCGAGATTCTTGAAGTCGACGCCCTTGCCGAGAAGCGCATGGGTACCGACGACGATATCCACAGTCCCCTCCGTCACGCCCTTCTTCGTCGCCGCCAGCTCCTTGCCGGTGACGAGGCGGGAGGCCTGCGCGACATTCAGGGGCAGGCCCCGGAAACGCTCGGAAAACGTCTTGAAATGCTGGCGCGCGAGCAGCGTCGTCGGCACGACGACGGCCACCTGCAGGCCGTTCATCGCCGCCACGAACGCGGCCCGCAACGCGACCTCGGTCTTGCCGAAGCCGACATCGCCGCAGATCAGCCGGTCCATCGGGCGCCCGGCGGCCAGATCGTCCACCACCGCGTCGATGGCGTTCGCCTGGTCTTCGGTCTCTTCGTAGGGGAAGCGCGCCGCGAACTCGTCGAACAGGCCGTCCGGCGGCAGCAGCCTGGGCGCGCCGCGCATGGCGCGGGCCGCCGCGATCCGGATCAGCCCGTCCGCCATGTCGAGAAGGCGCTTCTTCAGCTTGGCCTTACGCGCCTGCCAGGCGCCGCCGCCGAGCCGGTCGAGATTGGCCTCCATCCCCTCGCCGCCATAGCGCGACAGGAGCTCGATGTTCTCGACGGGCAGGAACAACCGGTCGTCATTGGCGTAGCGCAGTTCCAGGCAATCGTGCGGCGCGCCCGCCGCCTCGATCTGGCGAAGACCCACGAAGCGCCCGATGCCATGGTCCACGTGAACGACGATATCGCCCTCGTCGAGACCGGAGACCTCGGAGATGAAATCGGAGCCGCGCCGCTTGCGCCTGGACTTGCGCACCAGCCGGTCGCCGAGAATATCCTGCTCGCCGACGACCACCATGTCGGGCGTCGCGAAGCCGGCTTCGAGGCCGACGACGGCGGTGACGACGAAGTTCTTCGGCGCCTCGCGCACCTGCTTGAAGCTTGCGACCGGCTTGATCTGGCCGAGCCCGTGCTCTTCCAGCACCTGGGTCAGCCGGTCGCGCGAGCCTTCCGTCCAGGCCGCCACGACGACGCGCAGGCCCTTGGCCCGCTCGTTCGAGATATGGTCCACCGCCGCGCGAAAGACGTTGGCATCCTCGCTCTGGCGCTCGGCGGCGAAGTTGCGCCCGCGCGTGACCTCCAGATTGTACGTTTCGCGAAGGCTGGTCTCGGCCGCCGCATAGGCCGACAGGCGGATCGGGTCGGCGATCGCCAGCGCCCCGTCGAGTTCGTCCTTCGTCAGGTACAACTCGCCCGGATCCACCGGATTGTAGACGACGCTCTCCGCGTTCTTTGCGGCCGCCTCGCCGCTGGTGCGCTTGCGCGCCTCGTAATGGTCCTCGATCGTCGTGCGGCGCTCGCCGACGCTTTCGAGCGTCAGATGGTCGAGGACGATGGGAAAGCCCGCGCAATAGTCGAACAGCGTATCGAGCGTCTCGTAGAAGAACGGCAGCCAGTGTTCCATGCCGGCGAAGCGCTTGCCCTCGGAGATCGAGGCATAGAGCGCGTCGCCCCGCTCGGCCGCGCCGAAGCGCTTCACGTAATTGGTGCGGAACCGGCTGATCGTCTCCTTCGTCAGGGACACTTCGGAGACGGGCGCGAGTTCGAAGCTCTTGCGCTGTTCGGTGGTGCGCTGGCTTGCCGGGTCGAAGGCACGGATGGTCTCCAGCGTATCGCCGAAGAAGTCGAGCCGCACCGGCTCGTCCTCGCCCGGCGCGAACAGGTCGAGAATGCCGCCGCGCACGGCGAACTCGCCGCGATCGCGCACGGTCGCCACCCGCTCGAACCCGCCGCGCACCAGCGCCTCGACGATATCGTCCATCTTGATGCGGCCGCCGGCTTCCGCCTTGACGGCCTCCTTCGCCAGGACGTCGGCCGGTGGCATCTTCTGGAGCAGCGCGTTCGCGCTCGTCAGCACCAGCGCCCGGTGCGGGTTCCGGCGCAGCGCGTTGAGCGCGGCCATGGCCGACAGGCGGCGGGCCGCAGCTTCCCCGGAGGGGCCGACGCGGTCGTAGGGCAGGCAGTCCCAGGCCGGCAGCGTCAGAACGGGAAGGTCGGGCTGCACGAAGCGAAGCGCTTCTTCCAGCTCCGCCATGCGGCTGCCATCGCGCATGATGTAGACGACGGGCGTCTTGCCGCCGCGCTCGCGCGCGATGTCGGCGAGCAGGAACGCCTCGTAGCCGTCGAGCACATTGCCGATTTCGATCCCGCCGCCCTTCTTGAGCGCGCGCTTCAGTTTGTCGGAAAGGCTCATGGATCTCGGTCTTCGTCGCAAAACTTCGGGTTGATCGACATGCAATGGCCCTTCGAGGCAAGCCATTCAAGGAAAAATGCCACGGCGGGCCTCATCCGGCGACAAAGGGTCCGGACCGAAACGCTTCGGCTTCCAGCATCTGGCGTCTATCCGGACACACGATTGTCTGCCCTCGCCACCTGTCCGGTTTCACGCTTCGGTCTGTCCGAACATCGGTTTCGATTTTCGGGCCGCGGCGCGGAATGTTTCGCAAGGCGGAGCGATCCGGTCGCACGGGGATGAACGGCCCGGCCTTGAAAAAGAGCGACGGGGCGTGGCCATAGCGGCCCCGCCGAACCGGCACGCTGACCCCCTCGGACCCTCAGGCGCCCTTTTCCGCCGAACTCAGCGCGTCGATGTCGAAGCGCGTGTAGAACGCCTTGATGCGCCGGAACACGGTCGTATCGTAATTGCCCGGCACCTCACGCTCGCCGGACACCCATTTGAAGATGTCGGGATCGGGCGCGAGCATCAGCTCCTCGTAGATCTGCATCTCCTCGTCCGAGAGCGAGGCGATCTCGGCATCGGCAAAGCGCCCGAAGACCAGATCCATCTCCCTTGTACCCCGGTGCCAGGAGCGGAACAGCGCCTTCTTGCGCCGCACATCGAGATCGGAAGACGAGCGTTGGCTGCCGGTTTTCATCGTGTCGGGGACCTTTCGTTGCACAGATCCTATAGCGAAAAAGCACCCGCGCGTCAGCCGCGACGTTTCGTTGCTCGACAGCGTTCGGTCGCCCGCGCACAGGCGTTGGTGATGCCGACCGTTCCGACCCGTTCGAAACGGTCGGCATAAGGTGCCGCTCATCCTCGGGCGCAGGCGGGTTAGCGTCCGTCCCGCGAACCGTGTATGCCGGGCGGCGATGACGAACGAGATCCACTCCCGCACCTATGTGCTGAATGGCACGACCCGCGAGGCGCCGCGTGCCGAGCGCGGGCTCTATCTCGTGGCGACGCCGATCGGCCATCTGGGCGACATCACGCTGCGGGCGCTCGATCTGATCGCGGGGGCCGATGTGCTGGCCTGCGAGGATACGCGGGTCACCGGCAAGCTGCTCTCGCGCTTCCAGATCAAGCGGCGCATGACGCCCTATCACGATCATTCGTCGGACGAGACCGCTGCAAGCCTCGTCGAGACGGTGCAGGCCGGCAGATCGGTCGCCATCGTGTCGGATGCGGGAACGCCGCTTGTGTCCGATCCGGGATACCGCCTCGTGCGCGCCGCGATCGAGGCCGATGTTCCGATCTTCGCCATTCCCGGCGCCTCGGCCATCCTCACCGCGCTTGCCGTTTCCGGCCTGCCGTCGGACGCGTTCTTCTTTGCCGGCTTCCTTCCATCGAAGGAAAAGGCGCGCCTCGATCGGATCGCGGCGCTGACGCGGGTTCCCGGCACGCTGGTGATCTACGAGGCGCCGCACCGGATTGCTCAAAGCCTTGCGGCGATGGCCGAAGGGCTGGGCGACCGGGAGGCCGCCGTCTGCCGCGAACTCACGAAGATGCACGAGACCGTCTATCGCGGCACGCTGACGCGGCTTGCGCAGGATTTTTGCGCGATGGATCAGGTCAAGGGCGAGATCGTGGTCTGCATCGCCCCGCCGCCGCAGGAGGCAGCGCCGGCCGAGCAGGATGTGGATGCGATTCTCGCCGGCCTTCTGGCCGAGATGAAGCCGACGCAAGCCGCGCGCGAAGCCGCCAGGCTCACCGGCCTCAACCGTCGCGACCTCTACCAGCGCGCGCTCGCCCTCAAGGATGGGCAGGCATGAGCAGGGAGGCGGAGAAAGCGGAGCGCCGCGCGCGGTTTCGGCGCGGTCACCTGTCGGAATATTACGCCGCCTTCGCCCTGATGTTGAAGGGCTACCGGATCGTCGCGCGGCGCTACAGGGTGACGGGCGGGGAAATCGATCTCATCGCCCGGCGCGGCGACCTCGTCGCCATCGTCGAAGTGAAGGCGCGCACGAGCCTTGCGGCTGCGATGGATGCGGTGGGGCCGATGGCCCGGCGCCGGATCGAAAACGCCGCCGACCACTGGCTGCGTACCCAGCGCGATCACGCGGCGATCAGCCTGCGCTTCGACATCGTGGCGGTGCTGCCGCGAAAGTGGCCGATGCATGTCCCAAATGCTTGGACGGCCCGATAGAGCGGGCCGTCCGGCGTTTCATGGGGCGAATCAGTGGATGCTGACCGTCTCCAGCATGTTTTCGCTGGCGCTCGTGATGATCGAGCCGGGATCGTCGGAGACCGCCAGCGGCGTTCCATCGGCGCCGAACAGCGCCCACAGGTCGAGGCCCGGCTGGATCTGGTTGGCGACGGGAAAGCGCCGGATCATCTCGTCGGACGACATGCGGCGCATATAGGCGATGTTGCCCTCGCCGATCGATGCGAGTTCGGTCGTGGAAATGGTGTCGATTGTCATGTCAGTCATAGTCGTCTCCTCGTGAGGCAAACGGAAATGTCGGCTTATTCTTCCACCGCGATTTCAATCCGTCTGACGATCTTTTCCGGTTCCGGCTTTGCCAGATCGATGGACAAAAGGCCGTTTTTCAGTTGGGCACCGATGATTTCCATGCCGTCGGCCAGAAGAAAGCCTTTTTGGAACTGCCGTGCGGCTATTCCCCGATGAAGGTAGACCCGTTCGCCGTCCTCGGCCTGACGGCCACGGATGATGAGCTGGTTTTCTTCCGTCACGACTTCCAGATCCTCCGGGCGGAAGCCCGCGACCGCGAGCGTAATCCGGATCATCTGAACGTAGGCTGAAGCCTTCGAGGCCTCGATGCGTTCGATGTTGTAGGGCGGATAACCGTCGCCGCCCTTCGCGAACCGTTCGAGGGTCCGCTCGATTCCGTCGAATCCGAGAAGCAACGGGCTGGAAAATACAGTGGTTCGGCTCATGGTGCGGGTTTCAGATCCTTCGTGAAGCGACCTCGACGCAGGCAGCCCCCAAGGCACCGCTGCCGTCCCACCCGATATGGGGCTCGACATGCCTCGCTTCAATGAGAGCCGGCGCACCCTTCATGCGCAAAACGCCGCGTTCCAGGCGGAACGCGGCGTTCGCGACGGCTTCACGGATAGAATGCGTGTCCGTCAGCCTACGCTGGTCGCGCCGGGCACGAAATTCAGCGCGACGCCATTGAGGCAGTGACGCTTTCCCGTGGGCTTCGGACCATCGTTGAAAATATGACCGAGATGACCGCCGCAGCTTGCGCAGTGAACCTCCGTGCGCGGATAGATCAGCTTGTAGTCGGTTGCGGTGCCGACGGCGCTTTCGCTGAGCGGAGCGTAGAAGCTCGGCCAGCCGGTGCCGGAATCGAACTTCGTCCGCGACGAATAGACCGGATTGTCGCACCCCGCGCATGCATAGATGCCGGCCTTCTCGTTCTTGTTGAGTGGGCTGGAGAACGGCGCTTCGGTCGCCTCTTCACGCAGCACCGAGAACTGGGCCGGCGTCAGGCGCTCGCGCCATTCCTCCGTCGACAGGGACACCGGAAATTCGCCCTCGGCGCTTTCCGCGTTTCCACGCATGAAGAGCCCGAACGTGGCGGCGCCGACAAGAGCCGTGGCCGATGCGAGGAAGGTTCGTCGTGGCATGGACATCACTCGTCTCCGTTTCATGCCACCCCGCCGGCCTTCCGAACGCGATGACAAGGTTTTTCATCAATATAAGAAGACATTCGCGAAAGCGGACCGAATTGTTTCATGGCACGCCCGGACCTTTCGGATCCCGCCGTTCCAACCGGAAAGACCCGGCATGTCTCTCGTCAACGCGAACAAACGCGAATGACCTGCCCGCCCCTTGAGGCAAGGAGCGGGCAGGTCGTCATAGTCCCGGCCCCGTCGAAGACGGGATGGCGAAACCGATTACTCGGACGGCATCAGGACGGTGTCGATGACATGCACGACGCCGTTCGACTGCGTCACGTCGGCCTGCGTGACCGTCGCCTTGTTGCCCTGCGCGTCCGTGACGACAATGCTCTCGCCTTCCATCGTCAGGGTGATCTCTTCCCCTTCGATGGTCTTGACCGCGTGCGAGCCGCCATCGTCCTCGATCATCTTCATAACCGCTTCGGACGTCGCCTCGGCAGGCACCACGTGATAGGTCAGGATCTTGGTGAGCTTTTCCTTGCCTTCAGCCTTCATGAGCTCGTCGACGGTGCCTTCGGGCAGCTTTTCGAAGGCTTCGTTGGCCGGCGCGAACACCGTGAACGGCCCTTCGCCCGCCAGCGTCTCCTCGAGTTCGGCTGCCTTCACGGCCGCGACAAGGGTCGTGAGATTGGAAGCCTGCGAGGCGTTCTCGACAATGTTCTTCTGCGGATCCATCGGAGCGCCGCCGACGACCGGCATCTCGTCCGACATGGACGTCGTCGCGGGGGTTTCGGCAGCGGGGGTCTCGGCCGTCGGCGCGCTCGCGCCATTGTCCTGCGCATAGGCTGCGCCGGCTGCGAACAGCGTTGCGATGGCGGTGGTGCGGATAAGGGTCTTCAACATAAGGGGACCTCCTCGGTCGTCGTCTTGTTTCCTGTCCTTCGCGAAACGCCGACAGGCGCCTTTCTCTTGAAGGATCATGTGGAAGATACGCACTCGGCCGGGGTTTCGTTTCCAAACGACGCTTCACAAAATCGTTTTTCTTCGAAAACGCTTTTCCGAGGACGACGACAGACCTTCCAATACAGGGAATTCGCAGATTTTTACCCCGACATTGTTAAATCTGGAAGAAACGGCAAGACGTTTTGCCACGCCTGATGTTCATTCAAGGTTCATATGACTTTAGGGCAAGGTTCGGTGCCGAGGGCTGCGGCGGGGGCTTCGGCGTGGTCGCCCCGATCCGTGAGGTGGGCGGGCCTTCTGCCGGTCCCCGCGCGCCGTCGCCGGCTTCGGACAGCGCGGCGCCCGCGCCTGTGCAGAGATCACCCCGTCACCGCACCGATCATCCGTCGTCGACCCTGCCGCGCATCGCCTTGATCGCGCCGCGCCCCTTCTTCTCCTTGATGCGCCGCTCGATCGACCCGCGCGAGGGCCGGGTCTTCTTGCGCGGCGGGGGCGGCGGCTTCAGCGCTTCGATCACGAGGGCGCGCAACCGATCGCGCGCATCTTCCCGGTTGCGCTCCTGGGTGCGATGGCGCGAGGCCTCGATCAGGATCTCGCCCTCCTTCGTCGCCCGCCGTCCCGCCAGCTTGATCAACCGGCGCTTGGCGTCCGGACTGATCGCTCCCGATTGCGCCGCGTAGAACCGCAACTGGACGGCGCTCGCGACCTTGTTGACATTCTGCCCCCCCGGACCGCCGGCCGTCAGGAACTGCTCGGCCATCTCGTAGTCCGGTATGGTGATGCGATGGGTGATGACGAGAGGGTCGGGCATTCACGCTTCCAGAACCGTGCGCAGCGGAAAATTCCGTTCCTTATAGAACGCCGGGCGCCGCGCAGAAAGTCTTCCGCGCGGCCGAGCGCAAGACAACGGGGGCGAGCCGGGGCTCCGCCGGCACCGTTCGAGACAAAAGAGCCCGTGCCGCCGAAGGTGGAGGCACGGGCTCTTGCATGGCGCGATCATCGTCCGGAACGCCCGGACGGGGCGTCACTCGGCGGCGATCTGAAAGCTCGGCGCCGCATCGATGACGGAGCTGTCCACCGAATCCTCGAAGCGATGGAAGTTTTCCCGGAACATCTCGATGAGACGCTTGGCCTGCCGGTCATAGGCATGCGGATCGGCCCAGGTCGACCGCGGATCGAGAATGCGGTCCTCCACCCCATCGACCGAGACGGGAACGGCAAAGCCGAAGTGCGGATCGGTTCGGAACTGCGCGCTTTTCAAGGATCCGTCGAGCGCGGCGGCGAGCAGGCGGCGCGTCACCTTGATGGGCATGCGCTGGCCGGTGCCGTAGGCGCCGCCCGTCCAGCCCGTATTGACGAGCCAGCAGTCGACTCCGTGCCTGGCGATCAGGTCACGCAGCAGATTGCCGTATGCGGACGGATGGCGCGGCATGAACGGCGCGCCGAAGCAGGTGGAGAAGGTCGCCTCCGGCTCGGTCACGCCCTTTTCCGTGCCCGCCACCTTCGCCGTGTAGCCCGACAGGAAATGGTACATGGCTTCCGACGGCGTCAGCCGCGCGATCGGCGGCAGCACGCCGAAGGCGTCGGCGGTCAGCATGACGATCGAGGTCGGATGCCCGTCGCGCCCGGTCGCCGATGCGTTGGGAATGTAGTGGAGCGGATAGGCCGCCCTGGTGTTCTCGGTCAACGAGCCATCGTCGAAGTCCGGCACGCGGTTCGCGTCGAGAACGACGTTCTCGAGCACGGTCCCGAACTTGCGGGTCGTGCCGAAGATCTCGGGCTCGCTGTCCTGCGAAAGCCGGATCGTCTTGGCGTAACAGCCGCCCTCGAAGTTGAAGATGCCCTCCTCGCCCCAGCCATGCTCGTCGTCGCCGATAAGCGTCCGGGCGGGATCGGCCGAAAGCGTCGTCTTGCCGGTGCCGGACAGGCCGAAGAAGACGGCGGAATTGCCCGCATCGTCGACATTGGCCGAGCAATGCATCGGCATCACCCCGGTCTTCGGCAAGCGGTAGTTCAAAGCGGTGAAGACGCTCTTCTTCATCTCGCCGCCATAAGACGTGCCGCCGATGAGAACGACGAGGTTTTCCAGATCGCAGCCGATCACCGTCTCGGTCCGGCAGCCGTGGCGCTCGGGGTCCGCCCTGAAGGACGGCAGGTCGATGATCGTCATCTCGGGCACCAAGTCGGCCAGCGCTTCGGTGGCCGGACGGATGAGAAGGTTGCGGATGAAGAGGGCGTGCCAGGCGAACTCGGTCACCACGCGCACCTTGATGGCGTTGGCCGGATCGGCACCGCCGATGAGATCCTGGACGAAGATGTCCTTGCCGCGGGCATGGGCGATAAAGTCCTCGCGCAGCGCTGCGAAGGCGGCCGGCGTCATCGGCTTGTTATTGTCCCACCAGATCGCGTCCTCGGTGGCTTCGTCGCGCACGACGAACTTGTCCTTGGCCGAACGCCCGGTATGCTTGCCGGTCGTCACGTTCAGCGCGCCGTGCGCGGTCAGCTCGCCCTCCCCGCGCCGGACGGCCGCCTCGACGAGTTCCGCCTCGGACAGGTTCCACCGGATGGAGGACAGGTCCGCAAGTCCCGTCGTCTCGATGCCCGCCTTCGGGTTGCGTGGTCCGATCTCGTTCATGGTGCCCTGCCCGTCCTTGAAACAATTGCGGCCTGGCAAACGCCAAGCCGTTGAAGATGGCAGGAGGGTACCGCACCGTCGGGAATGTGACAACAGTATTACTAGCCGGAACCAAGCACATTCAAATATTTAATCGATTATATGGGGTGATTGGCAAATTCAAACGGTTTGATTTGGCATTCAATCGGTTCAAGAACCAAGTTGATGGAAAGCTCAGCCAGGTGGAACCGTCCGTTTCATCTCATGGGACGGACGTTGCCGGACTCGTCAGGCAAACTGATCTGTTCAATTGGACCCATCGTGCAGCTTTGCGGGCATCCTCGATCATCCGTTGCACCAGTCGGTCGGCCGGAAAGGTTGAGGCGAGATGTCCACGAACCGGACAATCCTAACGAAATCCTATGAGAGGTAACGTTCGCTTAAGGATCATGGTTTCATAATGGGGGCTTGTAAGTGATGTGTTTCGAAGGCCATTCCATGATGAATTTTGTTGCCACCGCTGCGGGAGCCGGCATTGCTGCCGTGATTCTCGTCGCCAATCTCCAGGGCGGCCCGCTCCCCTCCGAGACCACACGGGCCGGCGCCACGCTCATCGATCCCATGACCACGGCGGCCGTCGCCCCCGTCACCCAGACCCCGAAGACATCGCCGACCATCCGCATGATCGATCTGCGCAGCGGCGCCACCTGCCGGATTCCCGACCTCGGCGGTGCGACCGCGCAGTACACGATCGCTCCGCTCGGTCCCGATTGCCAGACCTCGCCGGCCCTCGCGCAGATCGTGAAATGGCGTCAGACGGCCGAGGGCACGCTGGAAATGGCCGACGAGCACAGCAAGACCATTCTTCGCTTCATGCCGGGCGACGGCGTTCTGTACGAAAGCTTCTATCCCGCCGAGGCGCTGATCACCATCGTGTCGGCGAACGGATAAGCGACGAGCCCAGCCTATCGCGACAGGTCTGACGCCGCGCTCGTGAGCGATCCGAGCGATCGGCGCTGCATGCCGTCGCGATCGAAGTTCGCCGCGTCGAGCCATGTCGCGAACGCCGGCTCCAGCGCCGCCCATTCACGGTCGAGGACCGCGTACCAGGCCGTATCGCGGTTGCGGCCCTTGACGATCTGGTGCTGGCGGAACACGCCCTCGAAGCGCAAGCCGAGCCGCTCGGCCGCACGCTTGGACGGGACGTTCTCATCGTTGCATTTCCATTCGAGGCGCCGGTAGCCGAGATCCCGGATGACGTGCCGCATGATCAGGTGAAACGCCTCCGTCGCCGCCGGCGTCCTTTGAAGGGACGGGGCAAGGCAGATGTGACCAATCTCGATCACCCCGTTCGCAAGGTCGGCCCGGAACAGGGCCGCGACACCGGCGGCCCTGCCGCTCCCGTTCGGAACGATGGCGTAGAAGCGGTGGCCGTCCTGCAGGTAGACCCGCGCGGCGAACGCCCGGAACTGCGCTTCGTCCGCGAACGGGCCATCGTGCATCCAGCGCCACAGTTCGCCGTCCGTGTCGGCCGAATAGGCCTGCCACAGCGCGCCGAACGCCCGGTCGTCGACGATCGGCTCGAGCGTCGCGAACCGGCCGATCAAGGATGCAAGGCCCGGAAATCGGCGCGGCTCGTAGGATCTGAGATCGTCTCCATTCGTCATGGTCGACAAGCCTTCAGGAGCGCGCCGCGATGAAGGCCAGCACGTCGGCCCTGATCGACTGGTCGCTGAGCTTCAGGGCGGTTGCGAACGAGGTGATCGCGCCGATGTGATCGACGCCCGGAACGATCCGGGACGTCACGGGAATGCCCGCCGCCTTCAGCCGCGCGGCGAACAAGCGCGTGTTCTGCGGGTCGACGGTCGTATCGGCGCTCCCAGCGATCAGCAGCATCGGCGGTTCGTCCCCGTCGACGAAGTTGATCGGCTGGCTGGCCTCGCGCGACGGCTCTGGAAAGACGCGCTTGTAGCGATCCTCGGTGAGCGGCAGGAAATCATAAGGCCCGGCAAGGCCGATGAACCCGGCGATCCGGCCGATCGCGCCGCCGGCCCGCGCCAGGTAGCGCGCATCGGTCGAAAGCAGGCCGGCGATCTGCGCGCCCGCCGAATGCCCCATCAGGAACAGCGGATGCCGGCCGGCGGGAATGCCGTTCCGGCCCTCGCGCGCCATCGCATCGACCGCCACCACGGCCGACGCGCCGTCCTCGACGAAGCCGGGAAACGTCACCTGGGGATAGAGGCGATAATTCGGAACCGCGACGATGATGCCCTGGCTTGCGAGCGACTGGCCGACGAAGAGGTACATGTCCTTGTCGCCCATGTCCCAGCTACCGCCGTGAACGAACACGACCAGGGGGGAATTGGGGCCGGCGCTCTCCGGCACGTAGAGATCGAACGTGCCGCGCGCGCCCGCCGCGTAGGCGACGTCCTCGACGAGCCTATAGCCGGCTCCGGTGGTGACGGCGTTGAGGGCGCCCGCGCAGCCGGCGAACGCCATGGCCATCAGCGAGGCGACGAACGCCGCCGCGATACGGCCCGAGCGGTGCTGGCGGGGAAAGCGGCGGATGGCGGGGGGGCTCTCGTTCATGGGCGGGCTATCTAAGCCACGCTCACGCGAGCGCAATGCGGCCCTTGCGCCGCCCACAGGCTTGTGATCGCACCGTCACGACAGCCGGCTCGTCAGGCTTTCCATCAGCTGGGAGGCACGGTCCATCGCCCGCGCGAAGCGGGTCCTGAGATCGGAGAGCCGGGCATCGAGGGTCACGATGCGCTTTTGCAGCGTCTCGTTCTCGGCTTCGAGATAACGGATGCGGACCTTCGCGTCGGACAGTTCGTCGGCGGTCATGATGGCGGCCATGATGGTCAGGCGCTGGTCGCCGATCTGCCCGACGCCGTCCTTCAGCCCGGCGATCTTTTCCTCGATGTCGAGGGCGAGCTCGTGCAGATGGTCCTCCTCGCCCGGCCCGCAGGCCATGCGATAGGTCTTTCCATCGATTTCGACGACCACCTGCGGCATCGGCGCTCTACCCCCTTCCCGGCTTCGTCGTCGCGCGCGCCCTGGCTTGGGTCATTCCGGCGCCTCGGGCGGTGAAATCACGTCGCGCACCCGCTCCATGGCGTCGACCAGACGGTGCGAGACCTCGCGATTGGCCTTTTCCAGACGCTCGCTGCGGGCCAGCGCGCCGTCGAGTTCGCGGGCAAGGCGGCCGCGATCGGTCGTCATGCGCTGGATCATAGCCTCGGTGTCGACGAGCACGCTCTCGCGCGCGAGCCGTGCCTCGATCGCCCCTGAAAGCGCTTCGCCGGCCGCGGCCAGCCGCGCCTCGCTCCTGTCGAACTCGTCGTCCATCACCGATCTTACCTGTTTGGCGTCCGCGCTGCACACCGTGCCGGATCCAGCCATGGTCTAGCCTGCATGAGGCGGAAGGAAAAGGCGAGAGGGCCTTCCACGCAACGCCGACAGGATCGTCCGGCCGGCATTTTGCCGCCCCGGTGCCCGCATTGACAGCGCAAAAGACGTGTGATGTGTCACCGGGCACTTGCCGGGAGGACAGCCTCGCCGAGGCATATCGCGTGAAAACGAGAAGACTGGGGCCCGATCCATGACGACAGGTGAAACCGCGCGCGACATGGCGAACGCCATTCGGTTCCTCAGCGCCGACGCGGTGGAAAACGCCGCTTCGGGTCATCCCGGACTGCCGCTGGGGGCGGCCGATATCGCCACTGTCCTCATGACGCGGTTCATGACGTTCGACCCGACGCAGCCCGACTGGCCGAACCGCGACCGGTTCGTGTTTTCGGCCGGGCACGGCTCGATGCTGCTCTACAGCCTGCTCTATCTCCTGGGTTACAAGGATATCGGGCTCGACGAGATCCGAACCTTCCGCCGCCTCGGCTCGAAAGCGGCGGGCCATCCCGAATACGGCCACGCCGCCGGGATCGAGACGACCACCGGCCCGCTCGGCCAGGGCATCGCCAACGCCGTCGGCATGGCGATCGCCGAGCGCCACCTGTCCGCCCGCTTCGGCGAGGACATCGTCGATCACCGCACCTACGTGCTGGCCGGCGACGGCTGCCTGATGGAGGGCATCTCCCAGGAAGCCATTTCCCTGGCCGGCCATCTCAAGCTGTCGAAGCTCGTCGTTCTGTGGGACGATAACGGCATCACCATCGACGGCAAGGTGTCGCTGGCCGATTCCACCGACCAGATCGCCCGTTTCGAGGCCTGCGGCTGGTCGACCTTCACCTGCGATGGTCACGATCAGGAGGAGATCGCCGCTGCCCTCGAGGCCGCCAACGCCTCCGACAGGCCGAGCCTCGTCGCCTGCCGCACGACGATCGGGTTCGGCGCAAGCACCAAGGCCGGCACCGCGAAAGCGCACGGCTCGCCGCTCGGGACCGACGAGATCAAGGCCATGCGCGAGACGCTCGGCTGGCCGCACGAGCCGTTCGAAATTCCCGCCACCATCGTCGATCAGTGGCGCATCGCCGGGCTGCGATCGAGCGCGGCACGGCGCACATGGGATCAGAAGCTGTCCAGCCTCGACGCCGTGCAGCGCGGCGAATTCGACCGCGTCCACCGCGGCGACCTGCCGAGCGGCCTGAAGCAGGGCATCGAACGGGCCAAGCGCGAGGCCAACGAGACACGGCCCGACATCGCGACGCGAAAATCTTCGGAACTCTCGCTCGCGATCATCAACGAACTGGTTCCCGAAACCATTGGCGGTTCCGCGGATCTGACAGGCTCGAACAACACGCTGACCGGATCGCTCGAACGGCTCGACGCCGACAATTATGGCGGGCGCTATCTGCACTATGGCATTCGCGAGCATGCCATGGCCGGCATCATGAACGGCATGGCACTGCATGGCGGCGTCATTCCCTATGGCGGCACGTTCCTGGTCTTCTCCGACTATGCACGGGGCGCCATCCGGCTGTCCGCCCTCATGGGCATCCGCACGATCTACGTCCTCACCCATGATTCGATCGGGCTGGGCGAAGATGGCCCGACCCATCAGCCGGTCGAGCATCTGGCGGCGCTTCGGGCAATTCCGAACCTGGCCGTCATGCGCCCCGCCGATTACGTCGAAACCCTCGAGTGCTGGGACATCGCGCTGCAGTCGCGCACGATGCCGAGCGTGCTCGCGCTGTCGCGCCAGAACGTGCCGGCGCTGCGTACCGACCAGCACGACGAGAATCGCTCGGCGCGCGGCGCCTACGAGCTTGCGTCCGCCAACGGCGAAGCCGCCGTCACGCTGTTCGCGACGGGCTCGGAGGTTCAGATCGCGATCGAGGCCAAGGCGGTGCTCGACCGCGACGCCATCGCGACCCGCGTCGTCTCGGTCCCCTGCTTCGAACTCTTCGAACGGCAGAGCGAGGAATATCGCGCCGCGTTCCTCGACGACCGCTCCCTCAAGGTCGCGATCGAGGCAGGCGTGCGCCAGGGCTGGGACGCGCTGATCGGCCGGCGCGGCCTCTTCGTCGGCATGGACGGGTTCGGCGCCAGCGGACGGGCGGGCGAGCTCTACGCCCATTTCGGCATCACCACCGACACCGTGGTGAGCCGCGTTCGAGCGGCCCTTGCCGCCACGCCCCGGGCCGAGGCCCCTCAGCCCGACGGGTCCTGATCAGCCCGGATCGGCGTGCGCGCGCGTCTCGCCATCGGACGTGCCGCGCTCGCGGGCGTAGGCCCAGGTGAATTCGGCACCGAACAGGAAGATCTGGCAGGTGTAGAAGATCCACAGCAGGATCGTGACGAGCGAGGCGGCCGACCCGTAGGTCGACGTGATCCCGCTCCGGCCGATATAGAGCCCGATCAGGAACTTGCCGATCTCGATCAACGCGCCCGTCAGCGCCGCGCCGACGATGACCGTGTGCCATTCCAGCCGCTTTTCCGGCAGCAGCCGAAAGATCAGCGCGAACATCGTCGACGCGATCAACCAGGCGAACAGCACGTTGAGCACGACGATGAAGGGCCGCATGTCCTCGAAGCGATCGAGGAGATAGGACGACAGCGCCGTGAGGCCGGCATCGAGGACCAGCGAGATCAAGAGCAGGAAGCCGAGGGTCAGCACCAGGGCGGCGCTGATCAGCCGGCTCTTGATCATGACCCACACATTGCCGCCCTCCGGCTGCGAGCGAAAGATGATGTTGAGGTCGTCCTGCAGCTCGACGATCGCACCGGTCGCCAGGATGAAGAACATCGCGATGCCGAACAGGAGCGACAGGGGTCCGGTGCCGAACTGCTTGGCCGCACTCAGCATGGAATCGAGCGCGGCGGCGGCATCGGCCCCGATCAGGCCGCCGGCCTCGTCGACGACCGCAAGACGCGCCGCGTCCTGGCCGAAGAAGAGCCCGGCAATGGTCACGCTCGCCAGAAGAACCGGCGCCAGCGAGAACAGGGCGTAGAACGAGATCGCCGCGCCGAGGCTGAGCGCACGGTCGTTCCACCAGCCGACCATGGCAGCCTTGGTCACGCGCAGGAAAGTCTTCATGCCTGCCCTTTCCGGGAGTGAGCGTTTGGACAAACGCGTTTCGGCCATCGGCGCCGCGGCGGGCCTTCGATGCCGGGAGCCGATCGAATGGGACGAGAAGCGGCGATTCGCCAAGCGGGCGATCCATGATCGCCCGCCCGCCGCTCCGCAACCATCGTCGCGCCGGCCCGCGATATCACAAAAGCTGATGAGCGTTGCACATTGATCACGGAGAAACTTGTCGTTACGTGCATAGCCAACGCCCGGCGTCCTGCCCGGCTATCCACGAAGACCTCGAACGAACCGGGAGACACCCCATGGCAGTCCGCGTCGCAATCAACGGTTTTGGCCGCATCGGCCGGAACATCCTTCGCGCCATCATCGAATCGGGCCGTACCGATATCGAGGTGGTCGGCATCAACGATCTCGGCCCGGTCGAGACCAACGCTCATCTCATCCGCTATGATTCGGTGCACGGCCGCTTTCCCGGCGAGGTCCGGGTCGACGGCGACACGATCGATGTCGGCCGCGGCCCGATCCGCGTCACCGCCGAGCGCGACCCGAAGAACCTGCCCTGGGGCGAACTCGACGTCGACGTCGCGCTGGAATGCACCGGCCTCTTCACCGCCCGCGACAAGGCATCGGCCCATCTGGATGCGGGCGCCAAGAAGGTGCTCATCTCCGCGCCCGGCACCGATTCCGATCTCACCGTCGTTTACGGCGTCAACCACGACAAGCTGACCGGCGAGCACAGGGTCGTCTCCAACGCGTCCTGCACGACGAACTGCCTCGCGCCGGTCGCCAAGGTCCTCAACGATGCCATCGGCATCGAGCGGGGCATGATGACGACGATCCACTCCTATACGGGCGACCAGCCGACCCTCGATACGATGCACAAGGATCTTTATCGGGGCCGCGCCGCGGCGCTGTCGATGATCCCGACCTCGACCGGCGCGGCCAAGGCCGTCGGTCTCGTGCTGCCGGAACTCAACGGCAAGCTCGACGGCTTCGCGATGCGCGTGCCGACCCCGAACGTCTCGGTCGTCGATCTGAAGTTCATCGCCAGCCGGACGACCAGCGTCGACGAGATCAAGAGCCTGATCAGGGCCGCTGCGGACGGTCCGCTGAAGACCATTCTCGGCTACACCGACGCTCCCAATGTCTCGATCGACTTCAACCACGATCCGCATTCCTCGATCTTCCACATGGACCAGACCAAGGTCATGGACGGCACCTTCGTCCAGATCCTGTCCTGGTACGACAATGAGTGGGGCTTCTCGAACCGCATGTCGGACACGGCGATCGCCCTGCACAATGCCGGCTGACCAGCCGCACGCGGCCTGACGGCAAAGCGGACATACGATCAGCCGGACACGGGCCGCGTCATGCGGCCCGTTTTTTTTCGCGGCGCACATGAAAATCCGTGGCCGGGGCGTGCCGCAGGCGCATATCCTCCGCCGAAGCCATTCTTTCGGCGAAAACCCGCCGCAAGACCGATCGCGGCGGGCTTGTTCGATCGGCGTCCGCGATCGCGGTGGATTAGCAGGCGCCCATGCTCGACGACCTCTATATTCTCATCCTCGTCGGCACGCTTCTCGTGCTGCTTGCAGCATTTTCCAGCATTCTCGCCTCGCGGTTCGGCACGCCGCTCCTGCTGCTCTTCCTGTCCGTCGGGCTGATCGCCGGCACGGACGGGCTCGGCCTCGAATTCGACAACGCCCCGCTGGCCTATTTCGTCGGCACGCTGGCGCTGGCCGTCATCCTCTTCGATTCCGGATTCCAGACGCCGTTCTCGACGTTCCGGCAGGCCGCCGCGCCCGCCATCACACTCGCCACCATCGGCGTTCTCGTCACCTCGGTCCTGTTCGGCCTCGCCGCCGAGTGGCTCCTGGGCGTCGGACTGCTGGAGGGCATCCTGCTCGGGGCCATCGTCGGCTCGACCGATGCGGCCGCCGTCTTCTTCCTCCTGAAGACCAGCGGCATCACGCTGCGGGACCGGGTCAAATCGCTGCTCGAGATCGAATCGGGCACCAACGATCCGATGGCGATCTTCCTGACGATCGCGCTCGTCGAACTGTTGCGGGAGGGCAGCGGCACGGACGCGCTGGGTTTCGGCATTCTCCTCGGCTTCATTCAGCAGATGGGCCTCGGCCTCGTCGCCGGCCTGATCGGCGGGCGCGGCATCGCCTATTTCATCGCCAAGCTCGACGTCGACCGCGCGCTCCTGCCGATCCTCATCATCGCGCTGTCGCTCGCCGTCTTCGCCCTGACCGGCGCGCTCGACGGCTCGGGCTTCCTCGCCGTCTACGTCGCGGGGCTCTATGCGGGCAACGCCAACCTCAAGCGCGCCGCCTCCATCAAGCGGTTCCAGGAGGGCATGACCTGGCTTGCCCAGATCATCATGTTCCTCATTCTCGGACTGCTGGCGACGCCGCGCAACTTCGACACGATCCTCATCCCCGGCGTCTTGCTGGCGCTCTTCCTCATCTTCCTCGCCCGCCCCCTCGCCGTCTGGCTCTGCCTCGTCCCGTTCGGCTTTCGCCGCCGCGAGACCGTGTTCGTCTCGTGGGTGGGCCTGCGCGGCGCGGTCTCGATCCTTCTTGCGATCCTGCCGATCCTCGCCGGGCTCGACGTCTCGACCACCTTCTTCAACATCGCCTTCGTCATCGTCCTCACCTCCCTTCTCCTCCAGGGCTGGACGCTGGCGAGCGTCGCCCGCTGGCTGCGTCTCACGGTCCCGCCCCGCATCGGCCCGGTCGAGAAGTTCGAGCTGGAGCTGCCTGGCGATGCCAGCCACGAGCTCCTGTCCTACAAGGTGGTGGAAAACAGTCCCGTCGCGACCGGCGCCCGGGTTCCGCGCTGGGCCCGGCCCTCGCTCGTCATCCGCGACGGGCGCTCGATGCGCTACCAGTATGCCGGTCGCCTGAAGCCCGGCGACTACGTCTTCCTGTTCATCTCGCCGCGCTACCCGCCGCTGCTCGACCGCCTGTTCGCAAGCCCCGCGCCCGTGGCCGACGACGACGACGAGTTCTTCGGCGAGTTCACGATCAATCCCGCGTCCCTTGCCGGATCCCTCGCCGAAGCCTACGGGCTTCAGCTCGGCGAGGACGAGAGCACCCTGACGGTCGCGGCCCTCATCGCGCGGCGCCTGGGCGGGCGGGCCTCCTACGGCGACCGGGCGGTGATCGAGCCGGTCGAGCTCATCGTGCGCGAGACCGATGCGGACGGCGTCGTCACCAGCGCCGGCCTGTCCCTCTCGCCGCCCGACGATTCGCTGCTGCCGTTTCCGGTGCCGACGAACCCGCGCGAGACCTGGCGGACGATCAAGCGGCTCTTCCGGCGCCCCTAGCGCCCCGCACGGAGGCGAAATCCGACGCTGGCCACGCGAAACCGCGCGCAAACGACATCGCGGAACGCACGGCACGCTTGCCGCGATGGCAGGCATCGCCTTAAACCTGTCTCATGCAGGCGACATAGGATGTCGCAGACTGTTCCCCCAACGACCAATCAGGGCTCGGCACGCTTTTCATGACCTTTCAGTTCAGAACACTCGACGATGCGGACGTCACCGGAAAGCGGGTTCTCCTGCGCGTCGATTTCAACCTTCCGATGAAGGACGGACGCGTCACGGACGCGACGCGCATCGAAAAGGCGCTGCCGACCATTCGCGAACTGTCCGACAAGGGCGCGCGGGTGATCCTCCTTGCCCATTTCGGCCGTCCCAAGGGCAAGCCGAACATGGAGATGTCGCTTCAGCCCATCGCACCGGTGCTCGCCGACCTCCTGGGCAAGCCCGTCGGCTTTGCCGACGATTGCATCGGCCCGGTCGCCGCCGGCATCGTCGAGGCGCTGTCCGACGGCGATGTCGTGCTTCTCGAAAACACCCGCTTCCACGCCGGCGAGGAGACGAACGATCCCGCCTTCTCCGAAAGCCTCGCCTCCCTCGGCGAACTCTATGTGAACGACGCGTTTTCCGCCGCGCACCGCGCCCATGGCTCGACCGAGGGCCTCGCCCACCATCTTCCCGCCTATGCGGGCCGCACCATGCAGGCCGAGATCGAGGCGCTCCAGAAGGGCCTCGAAGCACCGGACAAGCCCGTCATCGCGATCGTCGGCGGCTCCAAGGTCTCCACCAAGATCGACGTCCTGACCAATCTCGTCGGGCGGGTCGACATCCTCGTCATCGGCGGCGGCATGGCCAACACGTTCCTGGCCGCCCAGGGCATCGCCGTCGGCAAGTCGCTGTGCGAACACGATCTGGCCGACACCGCGCGCGCGATCATGGCGCGGGCGCAGGAGACCGGCTGCGAGATCGTCCTGCCGACCGACGCTGTCCTCGCAAGAGGCCTCCGCTCGGGCGCCTCGACCGAAACCGCGCCGATCGACGAGGTGGCCGAGGACATGATGATCCTCGATGCGGGACCGAAATCGCTCGAGACGATCAAGGACCGGATGGACCGTGCCAGGACGCTTGTCTGGAACGGCCCGCTCGGCGCATTCGAGATCGAGCCCTTCGACGAGGCGACGATGGGAGCGGCGCGGCATGCGGCCGAATTGACGCGGGCCGGCAGGCTCGTCTCCATCGCCGGCGGCGGCGATACGGTCGCGGCCTTGAATCAGGCGGGGGTCAGTGACGACTTTACCTATATCTCGATGGCGGGCGGTGCCTTCCTCGAATGGATGGAGGGCAAGGTCTTGCCCGGCGTGGAGGTCCTGAAGGCATGAGCCAGTTGCGCATCGACGATCTTCTGCCGGCGCTGAACGGCTTCGACGCAGGCGGCATCTCGGCGTCCGGCAAGACGGCGCTGATCTCGTGGCTGATGTTCCCGGTCTACATCTGGCAGGGCCTCAAGGCGCGCAAGCAGATCGTGCGCCTCGGCCTTCCGGAAGGCCCGCTCACCGGCACGATCGGGGCCCCGTCGATGGATGCGGCGGACGTTCGCCTGCTGGTCATCGGCGATTCGTGCGCGGCCGGCGTCGGCGTCGACGATATCGGCGATTCCCTCGGCCCCAAGCTGGCCGAGCGGATCTACGCCATCACCGGCAATTCCGTGTTCTGGCGGACGGCCGGCTCCAACTCGGCGGTTTCGGCCGAGGTGCGCGACCATGTCGTGCCGAACCTGGCCCGCGAAGCCTATACCCACATCGTCCTGATGATCGGCACCAACGACGCCAAGAACTTCCATGGCGCGCGCCGGTTCAAGAAGAATTTCGGCACGCTTCTCTATGCGCTGAAGGCCAAGTGGCCCGAGGCCCGCATCATCTGGTCGCCGCCCGTCGACTTCAAGCGCGTGCCCGCTTTGCCGAAGGCGCTCGCGCACGTCCTCGAACTGCGCGCGCGGATCATCCGGCGCACGGGCGCCGATCTGTGCTACGAGCGCGGCGCGTTCGTCTCGACCACGCTTCCGCGCGTTGAGCCGATCGGCTTTTCCAAGGACGGCTTCCACGCCTCGGTCGACGGTTACGTCTACTACGCCAACCATCTCCTGGATTACGTGATTCGCCGGGGCTGAGGAAACGGCGTCCACTCTCGTCAACCTTACCCGAAGCTTGACGCGCGCAGGCTTCGGGGATGGTTTCGCGTTCCCCGCCCATTTGTGGACGAATTTGTTGCCTACCAGCAACAGGGTGCGAACGAAATCGTGCGGGCGGCGGCCATGGCCGCGTCCGGCTTCGATTTCGCCGCAGTTGGGCGCTTCTCATCCTCCTCGACGGGGACAGGTGCGGGGACACGATGGTCAAATTCAGGGACGAAATTGTCAGGGGGCTCTCAAGCATGAACCGATGGAACCAGGCGGATCGCTTTCGCCTGCTCAAGACCCTCGTGGGCGAGCACCGGACGGCAGGTGAACTCGCAAACCGTTTCGTCGCCAGCACGTCCTTCCGTTTCATTCTTCTCGCTGTCGCCATTTCCTGCGTCACCTTCGCGGTGCGCACGAGCGACGCATTCCAGAGCGCGCAGTTCGCCGCCCTGAAGGCCGAAACGAAAGAACGCGTCGCAAGCGCCTCCGACATCACGACCGCCCCTTACCTCCAGGCGACCCAGATGACCGCCGCCGAACCGCGCCTTCTGAAGCCCGTCGCGCTGAAGAGCGCCGACCTTCCGCCGGCCGAGCCCGACGCGCCGGCCGCCGCCGCCGCCGCCGCCGCCGAAGATGACGGGATCGCCGATCCGGTCAGACTCTGCAAAGCGTTCGATGGCGCGAACTGGAACGAAAGCACGCTGTTTTCCGGACAGAAGGAATGCTTCTCGCGCAGCGAGGGCAAGGGTTTCGCCTTGGCGCAGATCGCTCGCGGCACCGCCGGCGATCGCGTCGACACGATCCGCATGAAGCTCGACGTGGAGAGCGACGATGCCAGCGACGAAGCCGGATCGTCCCTCAGCGAGAATCTCGACGAAGCGCTCGAAATCGCCGATATATCCGCCCCCTCCAGCTTCCTGGAAAGCGTTGCCAAGCTCGAATCCGCGCGGGCCGAAGCCGGTGAACTCGCCTTCAAGCTGGAGCAGGAGGTCGGAAGCCCCAACCGGTTCACCCTGATCGTCGAGAAGAAGGAAGACGAGAAGAATCCGATCTTCGTTCAGCTCCGTCCCTGATTCTCTTCTCGACACGCTGCCGATCGTCCCGGGGCCGGTTTCAGGAAGCCTCGCATTCCGTCCCCCAGACGGCGACGTGGCAAAGGGGGCCGATCGTCGAACGGGATTCGCGGCCGCGACACCTGCATGACATCACGGCGCTAACCCTCTGATCGGAAAGCGTCTGATGCCGTCAGCCGCGTCGGGCCCGGGTTCGGCCGCGCAGCACGAACGCGCCCGATGTGGCGATTTGCCCGAAGAATCCGCGCTCAACAATGCTTGATGCCGCTTGTGCCTGCGATTGCCGGCTCCACATCAATGGCCTACGAAGCTGCCAAACTTGCAGCTGCCAACGAACAATGGACGACACAATCATATGGCTGACAAACTGAACGAAACCGATGCCCGCCAGGGTCGCACGGGCAGGCCCATTCTGTTTGTCCTGATCGCCGGCGTGGCGCTGATCGTGATCGGTTACATCGTGGTCGCAAGCATCGGCGTCTCCACCTCGCCCGACGGCAGCAGCCTCGAGGAGACCGAGCAACTGGCGGCCCCCGAAGCGGATGGTGCCGCAGGCGGCGAGGCCGCGACCGGCGAGCTCGTATCCCCGTCCGAAGCGGAGCCAGCCGGCGCCGGCTCCGACGCCAACGCGGTCGACGTTCCCGACTGATCATCGGGTTGAAGTGGAGACGGAGGCGGGATCCTATTCCGCCTCGTCCTCGTAGCCGACAAGGTGGAGTGGTCGGGCCTTGACCCCGGCCAGTTGACACCAGCGCACCAGCGCCTCCTCGCGGCCATGCGTCACCCAGATCTCCTCTGCCTCCACATCGCGGATCGTCTGCGTCAGCTCGTCCCAGTCGGCGTGGTCCGACAGGATGAGCGGCAGTTCGACGCCGCGCTGGCGGGCGCGCTGGCGCACCCGCATCCAGCCGGATGCGAACGACGCCACGGGGTCGGGAAAGCGCCGCGCCCATTTGTCGGCGAAGGCCGAGGGCGTTCCGATGATCAGCGCGCCCGCGAAATCGCCCTTCTTGCCGTTCTCGATCGTCGCGGGCGGGAGCGCGCCGAGGTCGATCCCTTCGCTCTGATAATAGTCGCAGAGTTTCTTCAGCGCGCCGTGAATGTAGATGGGTCGGTCGTGGCCGGCCTCGCGTACATGGCGTATCACCCTCTGGGCCTTGCCGAGCGCATAGGCGCCGACGATGTGGGCCCGCTCCGGAGAGCGCCGCATCGACGCCAGCAGCTTGTCGATCTCGGACGCCGTGTCGGGATGGCGGAACACCGGCAGGGCGAAGGTGGCCTCGGTGATGAAGACATCGCATTTCACCGGCTCGAAGGTCAGGCAGGTCGGGTCCCGACGCCGCTTGTAGTCGCCGCTCGCAACGATCCGCAGCCCCTTCCATTCGACGGCGATCTGCGCCGAGCCGAAGACGTGGCCGGCCGGGTGAAAACTCACGCTCACATCGCCGATCCCCACCGGCCTGCCCAGCTCTGCGATCTGACGCGTCTCGCAAAAATCGTCGCCATACCGGATCGCCATGATGTCGAGCGTCTCGCGCGTCGCCATCACGGCGCGGTTTCCCGGCCGTGCATGGTCCGCATGGCCATGGGTCACGAGCGCCCGGTCCACCTTGCCGACGGGGTCGATGTAGAAGTCGCCGGGCGGGCAATAGAGCCCCTTGGGCGTCGGATGCAGCAGATCGTCGGGTTTCATCCTGACGAAGTAAGGCAAGAACCCGTGCTTTGCCACGCCGTGCCGTCCGCATGCCGGACGGGCGGGCATGCGGCGTATGAGACCCTCCGCCCCGGAAAAGCAGCAGGAATGCACGTTTAACGAACATTTATAAAGTTTGCGTCATGTATTTCAACCATAAGGGGAGCAAAATCACATGAATGCAACTCATCGATTTTACGGCCGCTCGCTGGAGCTCGGCATTCTCACCGAGCTCGTCGACTACATGTTCGCCAGCCTTACCCCGGTCGCCATGTCGGTGCTGTTGTTCACGCTCCTGACAGCCTATGCCGCGACGGGCACCGACGACGACGTTCTCCTGGCGATCGGCCTTGCCGGCATCCTCGCCGGGGTCGTCAGGTGCGCCTATGCCATATCCTACAAGAGAGCGCGTCTCGTCATCCGTTTCCCCGATCGCGGGCAGCTCGAACGGTGGCAGATCCGATATGGCCTTCTGGGTTTTTGCTATCCCATCGCCGTCGGACTGTTTGCCGGCCGCGCCGCCTTCGTCGATCATCCGGTCGTGTTCATGCTCGGCTTCCTGCAGGCCACGACCTTCGCTTTGGGTATCCTGGCCTTTCTGTCGGTAAGGCCGATGATCGCGAATGGGATGTCGTTGACGACCTGTGGCCTTGCAATGGCCATGACATTGATGTCGCCCCACGAGGAACACGCCAAGCTTGCGCCTCTCTACATCATCTGCATGATCGTCTGCCTCAGGTCGTGCAAGCAGCAATATGTCTCGCTTTCGGAGCTCTATCGCACGCGCCTCGTGCTTGCGCGCATCGCCCATGTGGACGGGCTGACCGGCCTTGCCAACCGACGCGCCTTGGACAGCGAGCTGGAGCGGCGAAGCGCGGACGTTGCGTCCGTGCTCTTTCTCGATCTGGACGGGTTCAAGTCCGTCAACGATACGCTCGGACACGAAGCCGGAGACGAGATCCTGAAACAGGTCGCCGACCGGATCCGCGCAAGGCTTTCTCCGGGTGACTTCGCGGCGCGTATCGGCGGCGACGAATTCGTCGTCCTGTGTCGGCATGGCCCGCCGGAAGCTGCGCACGCACTTGGAAAGGTTTTGGACGAAACGATCTCCGGCCACTACGCGATCGGCATGGATCGGGTCGTCCTCGGCGTCAGCGTGGGCATCGCTATCGGCCGAAACTGCGCTTCGAACGACGGCAGGCTGCTTCGCGAGGCCGACAGGGCCATGTATGCGTCCAAACGGGCAAAGCGAGCCTGCGGCGGGGGATTTGCGGCAACGCCGGGCCCGTCGCCCGCTCGGCTGGCGAAGGCCGCCGCATGCGCCGAACCCGCACGAACCCTGCCGCTTTGCCAGATCGTGAATTCCAGACTAGGGTCGCCGTCTCGCAGCGCAGCATAGGGCAAGGCGTCATGGCGGACAGTGTGCCATCCAACTCCGCGACGTCGGACGCCGGTCGGGACACCGGCGTAAAAGCGCCCGCCCCTCGTCCGATCCGCTGGCGGTTCGGCGATTGGCATGCGACCCCCACCCATCACACGCCGATCGAGGATGCGCAGGCGATCCTGACCGGCGTGGTGCTGGCCACGCTCGGTATCGCGATCCTCTCGCATCTCGGCTTTCTGACGAGCGGCGTGGCGGGACTGGCGCTGATCGCCTCCTACGCGTTCGGCATCAATGTCGGGCTCGCCTTCTTCCTCATCAATCTGCCGTTCTACGTCCTTGCGGCGACGCGCATGGGCTTTGCCTTCACCTTCAAGACCTTCCTCGCCGTCGCGCTGCTGTCGATCGCGACCGCGATCCAGCCGGACTATCTCACCTTCGGCACGATCAACCCGGCCATCGGCGCGATGACGGCCGGGCTGCTCCTCGGCTTTGCACTGCTCGCCCTCTTCCGTCACCGCACGAGCCTCGGCGGTGCGGGCATTCTGGCGATCTTCCTTCAGGATACGCTGGGATGGCGCGCCGGGCTGACACAGCTCGGCATCGACCTCGTGATCCTCGGCCTTGCCTTCTTCGTCGTCGACGGCGTGTCGGTGCTCTACTCGATCCTCGGCGCGATCTGCCTCAATGCGTTTCTGGCGATCAACCACCGGACGGACCGGTACCTGGCGCGCTGAACGCCTCTCAGCCTTCGGCGCCCTGCATGTTCTCACCGATCTTCACCTCGCGCTCGCGGGGGAAGTAGGCCGCCTTGCCGCCCGGTTCCCCGCCTGCGGTGTCTTCCAGTCGCGCAGCCGAGGCCAGCAGATGCTCGCGCATGCGGCATTGCATGTTCCAGCCCCTGATGGGATCGGGAGCCGGGGCGACGAAGCGGACCAGCATGCCTGTCGCATCATGACCAACGACCTGGACCTTGGTTTCCGACTTGTCGGTGATGTCTTCCTCGTCCTTGACGAACGCCTCGAACGCCTCGCGCAGCGCATCCACGTCGGCCCGGTGATCGAGCCGCAATTCCACCAGCTTGACGATGGTCGGGTCCTGCTTCGACCAGTTCTCGAACGTGTTGGAGACGAGTTCCGACACCGGGATGATCAGCCGGCGTTCGTCCCAGCTGCGCACCTGCACATGGGTGAACTTGATCTTCTCCACATAGCACCAGTTGCCCTGCCACAGGATCGCGTCGCCGATGCGGGCGGTCTTGGCGATGGCGATCTGCAGGCTCGCCATGATGTCCGCCAGGAGCGTGCGCGCGGCGAAGGCGAGAATGAGGCCGATCACGCCGGCCGAGGCCAGCAGCGAGAAGCCGAGGGTCTGCGCGGCGTTGGTCTGGATCAGGATCAGCGCGCCGCCCACCAGGATTGCGACGACCACGGCCATGCGCCGGATGGCGGAGATGTTGGTGTACAGATCGCGGGTGTCGGCATCCTCGTTCTCGGTCAGGTCCTCCATGTTCCGCGCGACGAGACGCTCAAGAATGGCGTCGACGATGCGGACCGCGATGAGTGCGAGGGCGGTGACGAAGAGCAGCGTCTGGAGCGGTCCGAGAAACTGGCTGACCGGGCCCGAAAAGGTGAACAGGAACCCCTTCACGAGCGAGAAGACGCCGACGAAGGCCAGAAGCGCGATCGGCACCTGCACCGCGTCGAGAATTTCGCGGACGATGCGGCGGACCTTGCGGCGCTTGACGCGGGCGACGCTCTTGTAGGCGACGCCCCCGGCGCCCAGCGCCAGAAGGAACACCAGCGGCAGCGCGATCACCTCCCACCATTTCAACGTCCAGAAGGCCGGCGCGCGCAGGACCTCCGGCATCGCCTGCTCGAGCCGCGAGGGCCCGTAGATCTCGTACAGCGCGTTGATGTTCGCGACGGTTTCGGACGAGAACACCCAGACCGGCTCGCCGTCCTCCGGCTTGAGCCGCTCGATGCGGATCGAGACGGGACGGTTCTGAAGCTCCAGGACCCCGAGCCGGATATTGCGGCGTGTCTCCCCGGCCATCGGGTTCTTCGACGAGGACATCGCTTCCAGCGCATCGGGCCGGTCGGAATAATCGTTCCAGTCGATGGACATGCCGCGCTGGATCACCTCGAAGAGCCGCTCGGTGAGAAACGGCGCGACATCGCTCCGGATCTCCGGCGCGACGCCGTTCAGGTTGAGCGTATACATGGCACGGCCCCAGTCCTCGTCCTGGCCCGCGAACCAGAACGTCTCCATCATGGCCTGCGGGGTGTCGCGATCGACGAAGGGCGGTGTCGGCGGCAGGCCTTCATTGAGGCTGTCGACCTCGAACCAGCGCGTCGCAGGTCCCGAATCCGATTGGGCGCCGGCCGACATGCCGGACACGACAAGGCATGCCAGGGCCATGGCGATGGTCAAAAGCCGCATTCACGTCTCCCGTCTGGCGGCGTGTCTGGCGATACGCCGCATCATTTGCCCGGCGCGCGCATCAAAAGCGCGCGCAGCAGGCGACAAAGTCCCTCGTCAGACACACATTGGACAGGCTGGCCACAAGTCCACGCCAGACGTCCGGCCAAGAACAGGACTTTTCAGACCCTTGAACGACCGTTTCGCCCCGCCTGCCCCAATGAATGCCGACGCGGCGACCGCGTCCTTCGTGCTGCCCAAGGCGTTCACCGACTGGTTCGATCGCAACGGCTGGGCGCCGCGCCCCCATCAATTGGACCTCATCGCGCGCGCGCAGGACGGGCGATCGGTGCTTCTCATCGCGCCCACCGGCGCTGGCAAGACGCTGGCCGGCTTCCTGCCCGCGCTGGTCGATCTTGCGGGCTTGACGCCGCGCAGGCCCGGCACGCGCGCCCGCGGCGTCCACACGCTCTACATCTCGCCTTTGAAGGCGCTTGCCACCGACATTCGCCGCAATCTGGAACGGCCGGTGGAGGAGATGGGCCTGCGCGTGACGCTGGAAACCCGCACGGGCGACACCAGCCAGGCCAAGCGCCAGCGCCAGAAGCTGAAACCGCCCGACATTCTCCTGACGACGCCGGAGCAGCTTGCCCTCCTCATCGCCGGCAAGGACGCGCGGGACTTCTTCGCGGACTTGAAATATGTCGTCTTCGACGAGCTCCACGCCCTCGTCACCTCCAAGCGCGGCCATCTCCTGGCACTGGGGCTCGCGCGCCTGCGCAAGCTCGCGCCGGGGCTGCAGACCGTCGGCCTCTCGGCCACCGTCTCGCAGCCGGCCGAGCTCTGCCGCTGGCTCGTGCCCCAGGTCCAGGGCGCCGACGCGCAGGCCGACCTCATCGAGGTGTCGGGCGGCGCCAAGCCCGACATCGCGATCCTGGAGAGCGAGGCCCGCGTGCCCTGGCAGGGCCATACCTGCCTTTATGCCATGGGCGAGATCTACGAGGCGGTGAAGGCCCACCGCACCGTGCTGCTGTTCGTCAACACGCGCTTCCAGGCCGAGCTTCTGTTCCAGGAGCTGTGGAAGATTAACGAGGACACGCTGCCCATCGCGCTCCATCACGGCTCGCTCGACGTCGCCCAGCGCCGGCGCGTGGAAGCGGCGATGGCGCGCAACGCGCTGCGCGCGGTGGTCGCCACCTCGACCCTCGACCTCGGCATCGACTGGGGCGACGTGGATCTCGTCGTGCATGTGGGCGCGCCCAAGGGCGCCTCGCGCCTCGCCCAGCGCATCGGCCGCGCCAATCACCGCATGGACGAGCCGTCGAAGGCGATCCTCGTGCCGTCCAACCGCTTCGAGGTGATGGAGTGCCAGGCCGCGCTCAACGCCAACTATCTGGGCGACCAGGACACGCCCCCCTTGCGCGAGGGCGCGCTGGACGTTCTTGCCCAGCACGTGCTCGGCATGGCGGTCGCCGAACCGTTTCACGCCGACGCGCTCTACGACGAGATCGTCACCGCCGCCCCCTACGCCTCCCTTGCATGGGAAACCTTCGAGCAGATCGTCGATTTCGTCGCCACCGGCGGCTACGCCCTGCGCGTCTACGAGCGCTACGCCCGCATCCGCCGCACCGAGGACGGCACCTGGCGCATCACCCATCCCCGCATCGCGCAGGCCTACCGGATGAATGCCGGCACCATCGTCGAGGCCCTCTCCCTCGACGTGCGGCTCGTGAAGAAGCGCACCAAAAGCACCATCCAGCGCGGCGGCTTCATTCTCGGCAAGATCGAGGAGGCCTTCCTCGAGACCCTCGGGCCGAAGGACACCTTCCTCTTCGGCGGCGAGGTCCTGCGCTTCGAGGGCATCTTCGAGACCAGCTGCCTCGTCACGCGCGCGCCGGGCACCGAACCGAAGGTGCCCTATTGGGGCGGCTCGAAATTTCCCCTCACAACCTTCCTGGCCGGCGAGGTGCGCGCCATGCTCGCCGACCCCGCCCGCTGGTCGCAGCTGCCCGAGCAGGTCGGCCAGTGGCTGGCGCTGCAGGCGCAGAAATCGGTGATCCCCGGCCCGCAGGACCTTCTGGTCGAGACCTTCCCGCGCGGACCCCATTTCTTCATGGTGCTCTACCCGTTCGAGGGCCGCATCGCGCACCAGACCCTCGGCATGCTGCTCACCCGCCGGCTGGAGCGCGCCCGCGCCAAGCCGCTCGGCTTCGTCGCCACCGACTACGCCATCTCGATCTGGGGCAAGGCGGACATGGGCGCGATGATCCGGGACGGACGCATCGCGCTCGACGATCTCTTCGACGAGGACATGCTCGGCGACGATCTGGAAGCCTGGATGGGCGATTCATGGCTCTTGAAGCGCACCTTCCGCCAGTGCGCGGTGATCGCCCAGCTCGTCCAGCGCAACCAGCCGGGGCAGGAGAAGACCGGGCGCCAGGTGACGGTGTCCACCGACCTCGTCTACGACGTGCTGCGCGCCCACGAGCCGGACCACATCCTCCTGAAGGCGACCTGGGCCGACGCCGCCTCCGGCCTTCTCGACGTCGCCCGCGTCTCCGACCTCCTCGCCCGCATCAAGCACCACATCGTCCACAAGCCCCTCGACAAGATCTCCCCGCTGGCCGTCCCCGTCATGCTCGAAGCCGGGCGCGAACGCGTCGAGGGGGAAGCACGCGACGAGGTGTTCGAAGAGGCGATGGTCCGGGAGGCGTTGGGGTGAGGTGCGCGACCGAAGCCTGAGGCCGCGTTCCGCTTTTTCGGTTTCGCCTTCCGCCTCTGAGCAGAAATCCATTCCGGTAGCCGGTCATCCCTTCGAGGATGGCCGGCGCACGAGCGAAGACGCCGATGGCGAAGAGGAATGGATCCCGGGTCGAGCCCGGGATGACGAAGGTTCGGAAGGCCTATCAGCAATACGCCATTGCCTTCATGGCGTGCGTTTTGCAATCTTCGACAATGACCGGTTTCGTCTACATCATGGCCAGCAGGAAGGGCGGCACGCTCTACAAACCAGATTTGTGCCGGGAGATTCCAGCGCAAATCCCCGCGCCCTCGTCATCCCGGCCTCCGAGCCGGGATCCATTCCTGTGGACCATCCTCGCTGACGTCGTTGACGAGGGCGCCACCATACTTGCCCAGAGGCAAGAGGTATGGATCCCGGATCAAGTCCGGGATGACGAAGGTTCGGAAGGCCTATCAGCAATACGCCATTGCCTTCATGGCGTGCATTTTGCAATCTTCGACAATGACCGGTTTCGTCTACATCATGGCCAGCAGGAAGGGCGGCACGCTCTACACCGGCGTCACCTCCGATCTCTCGCGCCGTGTCCATGAACACAAGAACGACCTGACACCAGGCTTTACCAGCCGTTACGGGGTCAAGCGGCTCGTCTGGTACGAAGAGCATTTCGATATCCGCGACGCGATCTCGCGGGAAAAGACGATCAAGCGGTGGCCGCGCCGGTGGAAGATCGACCTGATCGAGGCGATCAATCCCGACTGGACGGAGCTTTATCGTGGGATTGGCTGGTAGGGCATTGCGGACGTCTGCTCCCTGCGGTCGTCGAGACGAATGACCGGCCTCTCCCCCCTCGTCATCCCGGCCTCTCCCCCCTCGTCATCCCGGCCTCTCCCCCCTCGTCATCCCGGCCTCTCCCCCTCGTCATCCCGGCCTCCGAGCCGGGATCCATTCCGGCAGCCGGTCATCCCGTCGAGGGCGGTGGCCACGGAAACGAGCCGCCGATAGGACCATCGACTGTAACGTCTTGCAGCATATAACGCAGCACGTTATATTGCTCAGTGAAAACGACGTCGGCGGTGCATCGCATGATCCGCAGCTTCCACGACAAGCAGGCCGAGACGATCGCGCGGGGGAAGATCGCTCGGAAATTGCCGGGTGATATGCAGCGAACTGCCTTGAAAACGCTTCGTCAACTCGATGCAGCCGCGGTCCTCGACGATGTGCGTATCCCGCCCGGAAATCGTCTGGAAGCGCTGCAGGGTGACCGTTCGGGCCAGTACAGCATCCGGATCAACGACCAATGGCGCATCTGCTTTCGGTGGGACGGTGGGCACGCGGACGATGTCGAGATCGTCGATTATCACTGAGGCGAGGAGGCAAGCATGAACGAACTCATCACGAACGTGCATCCGGGCGAAATTCTGCTTGAAGACTTTCTGGAGCCCATGGGATTGACGAAGAACGCGTTGGCCACAGCCATCGGTGTCCCGGCCACCCGGATCGGCGATCTGACGCGCGGCCGCCGTGCCATCACCGCCGACACCGACCTCCGGCTTTCCCGCTATTTCGGAACGTCCGAAGGCTACTGGCTCCGCCTGCAGAACGCGTTCGATCTGGAGGAAGCCCGGCGACAGGGCAAGTATCAGGCGATTCAGCCGAGAGCGGCGTAGACATCGCTCGGCGGCATGCGCAACGCTACTCGAACCGTCGGCGCGCAACCACGGGTCCGGCTCACGGTTCTCAAGCCGGGGGACGCGCGCCTTTCGGTCCAAGGCCCGCCCCTAGCGCCAGCCCGCCGCGCCCTGCTCCGGCACCTCTTCGCACCAGACCTTGAACCCTGTGAGGGTGTTCGGGCCGAAGGTGTGGGTGAGCGGGACGTCGGAGGCGTCGCGGCCGATGGCGATGAGGATGCGGCCCCAGCGCGGGGCATTGTTGCGCGGGTCGAAGGTCCACCAGCGGCCGGAGAGATAGACCTCCATCCAGGCGCAGAAATCCTGCTCGCCCCAGGGCTGGGGCAGGTTCACGTCGCTGATGTAGCCGGTGCAGTAGCGCGTCGGAATGTTCAGCGCGCGGCAGAAGGCGACGGCCAGATGGGTGTAGTCGCGGCACACGCCGATGCCTTCGTTGTAGGTTTCGGCGGCGGTGCGCGTCGCGCGGGCCTGCATGTAGTCGAAATGGATGTGGTTGTGCACGAAATTGCAGACCGCCTGCACCTTGTCCCAGCCGGTCTCGATATGGCCGAACAGCCGCCAGGCCTCGTCCGACAGAAGGTCCGTCTCGCAATAGCGGCTGCCCAGAAGATAGACCATCACGTCGGAGGGCAGCTCCTCCACCGGGTGCTGGTAGGCGCCGTAGCCCACCGGGTCGGCATGGCCGTCATCGTGGATCACCGTGTCGGTGCCGATGGTGAAGGTGCCCTGGGGGCCGACGAGCCGGTTGATCCAGTTGCCGAAGCTGTCGCGATAGCTCGTTACCGGAACATAGGGGTTGGTGTGCAGGTAATCAGGCCTCTCGAGCCGTCCGGCCTTGGAGAAGTGGACGTTGAGATTGACGATCATCGGCGTCGGCTGGGCCAGCTGGTAGGTGAGCTGGCAACCGAGATGGATGCGCATGGCAAAAACTTTCGACGAAGGGCATGGCCCCGCACCTCGAGGTCGGGTGCGGATCGATACGGCGTCCATCGGCTATACCGCGACAAGCTTTCGTGAGGCAAATCGGCCAGGTTGCCGCCTGCCCCGCCAAGGTGGCCGTGCGCGGCGGCGCGAGGCGCGGGAGAACCGCCGACCGGACGTAGAGCCGCGCTTCAAATCCCGCCGGTCCTCCTCTATATCGCAAGGATGGCTTCAAGACCCCGCAAGACCCCGCCGCGCCAACCGAAATCCGCCGAGCCCGACGGCGGGGAAGACGTGTTCGACCCCACGGCTCCGGCACGGCGCGGGACCAAGGCGGACGCGCCGAAGGCCGCGGAGCCGTCGGGGTTCGGCGAAGCCCCCCAGGCCGCGTTCGACGCGTCGGAGGCCTTTTCCGGGCCGATCGGCTCCTGGGCCGAGGCGATCGCGAAGACCACCGAAACCCGCGCCGAGCGCGCGGCGGACGCCGATCAGGACCCAGGGCAAGCCGGCGAACAGCCGAAGACATCCGCCGAGGACGCAACCGTCGATCATGCAAGGACCGGTGCCGCGAGCGAAGCGAGACAGGGCCGAACTTCCGCCGCGCAGCCAGCCCGCCCCGGCGGAGCCAAGGCACGCAGTGGCGGCAGCGCGAGCTCGAAGGATCCAAAACCCGCCCGCACCGCGCGCGGCACCTCCATGGGCGCGACCTCCGACCCGCGGGAGCGCGCCGCCGCCGGCCTCAACCCGGTCGCGGGCATGGACGTCTCGCTGGAGGATGCCAAGAGCCTGCCCGAAGGCGGCGTCACCGCCACCGTCGAAGCCCTCACCCGACTAATCTCGGAAGGCAACCCGCTCATCAAGAACGGCGAGGTCTGGCTGCCCCACCGCCCGCCGCGGCCCGACAAGTCCGAGGGCGGCGTGCCGTTCCGCATCGCGTCCGACTACACGCCGAAGGGCGACCAGCCGACCGCGATCCGGGATCTCGTCGCCGGCATTTCCGACCGGGACAAGACCCAGACGCTGCTCGGGGTCACCGGTTCGGGCAAGACCTTCACCGTCGCCAACGTGATCGAGGAAACCCAGCGCCCGGCGCTGATCCTCGCGCCCAACAAGACGCTGGCCGCCCAGCTCTACGGCGAGTTCAAGGCGTTCTTCCCCGACAATGCGGTCGAGTACTTCGTCTCCTATTACGACTATTACCAGCCCGAAGCCTACGTGCCGCGCTCCGACACCTTCATCGAGAAGGAATCCTCGATCAACGAGCAGATCGACCGGATGCGCCATGCCGCGACCCGCGCGCTCTTGGAGCGCGACGACGTCATCATCGTCGCCTCGGTGTCCTGCATCTACGGTATCGGTTCGGTCGAGACCTATACGGCGATGACGTTCCAGATGGCGGTGGGCGACCGGCTGGACCAGCGCCAGCTTCTCGCCGATCTCGTCGCCCAGCAGTACAAGCGCCGGGACATGGATTTCCAGCGCGGCTCCTTCCGCGTGCGCGGCGATACGATCGAGATCTTTCCCGCCCATCTGGAGGATGCCGCCTGGCGCATCTCCATGTTCGGCGACGAGATCGAGAGCATCCAAGAGTTCGACCCGCTGACGGGCAGGAAGACGGACGATCTGAAGAGCGTCAAGATCTACGCCAATTCGCACTATGTGACGCCGCGCCCGACGCTGAACCAGGCGGTGAAATCCATCAAGGAGGAGCTGCGCCACCGGCTGGTGGAGCTGGAAAAGGCCGGGCGGCTTCTGGAAGCCCAAAGGCTGGAACAGCGCACGCGCTTCGACATCGAGATGATCGAGGCCACCGGCTCCTGCCCCGGCATCGAGAACTATTCGCGCTATCTGACCGGCCGCCAGCCCGGCCATCCGCCGCCGACCCTGTTCGAATATCTGCCCGACAACGCCCTTGTCTTTATCGATGAGAGCCATGTCACCGTGCCGCAGATCGGCGCCATGTATCGCGGCGACTTCCGGCGCAAGGCGACGCTGGCCGAATACGGCTTCCGCCTGCCCTCCTGCATGGACAACCGCCCCCTTCGCTTCGAGGAGTGGGACGCCATGCGGCCGCAGACGGTCGCGGTATCGGCGACGCCGTCCAAGTGGGAGATGGAAGAATCCGGCGGCGTCTTCGCCGAGCAGGTCATCCGTCCCACCGGCCTCACCGATCCGCCGGTGGAGATTCGCCCCGCCCGCACCCAGGTCGACGATCTTCTCGGCGAAATCCGCGAGACCGTGGACAAGGGCTACCGCGTGCTCGTCACCGTCCTCACCAAGCGCATGGCCGAGGACCTCACCGAATATCTGCACGAGCAGGGCGTCAAGGTCCGCTACATGCATTCGGACATCGACACGCTGGAGCGCATCGAGATCATCCGCGACCTGCGCCTCGGCGCGTTCGACGTTCTCGTCGGCATCAACCTGTTGCGCGAGGGGCTGGACATTCCCGAATGCGGGCTCGTCGCCATCCTCGACGCCGACAAGGAGGGTTTCCTGCGTTCGGAAACCTCGCTGATCCAGACCATCGGCCGCGCCGCGCGCAATATCGACGGCAAGGTGATCCTCTATGCCGACAACAAGACCGGCTCGATGGAGCGCGCCATCGCCGAGACCGATCGGCGCCGCGAGAAGCAGGAAGCCTACAACGCCGCGAACGGCATCACGCCGCAATCGGTGAAGGCCAGGATCGCCGATATTCTCGACAGCTATTACGAGAAGGACCATGTGCGCGTCGATGTCGGCAGCGCGGGTGCCGGCGAAGGCGCCTATGTGGGCAACAATCTGCGCGCCCATATCGAGCATCTGGAAAAGGAGATGCGCGTCTCCGCCGCCGATCTCGACTTCGAGAAGGCCGCGCGCCTGCGCGACGAGATCAAGAAGCTGCAGGCCAAGGAGCTGGAATTCGGCGGCGATGCCGGCGGTTCGGCCTCCAAAGGCGGGAGGAGCAAGGGCAACGCCGTCGACGACGCCGATCCGCTGACCGCGGCCATTGCGCTCGAGGAGGAGAGCATGTCCCCCGCCTCCGGCCGGTCGAAATACAACAAGAAAGCCAAGCGCGATCGCGGCCCGGTCGGCGGCGAACGCTTCGGCCCGCGCGGCGAACCGCTGAAACCGCGCGGCGAAGGCCGGGTCGACCCCCCACCCTCGCTCTTCCGCAAGCCGTCATTGGATGACATGGGACCCGGCACGGACGCCGTGAAACCCGCAGGCCGCCCCGCCGCCGCTGACCGGGACGCCGGCCCGGACGGGTCGCTGTTCCGCAAGAACTCGCTCGACGAGATGACCGTCGGCCGCACGGAAAAGCCGACCGGCAAGCCCGTGCCGAAGAAGCCGGACCCGTCCCCGGCGGCCCTGCGTGCACCCTCGAAGCCCGACTCCACCAATGACGCAGCCCCGATCCGCCGCGAACGGATCGGGCGGGGAAGTTACGAGGATGAAGGGGATGAGAAGCGGCGGAAGCGGCGGCCGAGCAAGACCGGACGGCCGGGCCGGTGAACACGGACGATGACCGCAACCCGGCACCCCATTCTCGCGGCCTGCAGGCATGGCGGATCGCGGCTGCGCCCCGCACCGCATCGAGGCCGATATCTTCGCCCTGCAGACGCCGGTCGGCTGCGTTCACGGCTCTTGCCGGGTTCCTGGTCAGCGCGCAGGCCTGGTCGTTCGAAGCGACCGATGGGGTTTCGATACAACCGTTCGAGCCGGGCTCGGGCGCAACCGGCAGCTTGTCATCCCTCGACGGGATCGGGAATTCGGAGCATTTGGGCGACCCGAGCCCATTGAGCCTCGATCGCCTGAAGGCGACGCGGGAGAGACCGCTTTTCGTTCCGAGCCGCCGGCCGCCAGCCGAGATGCGCGTGCCCGAACCGCCGCCGCCGGCCCCGGTCGTCGCACCTTCGCCGCCTTCGCCTCCGTCCGCCGCGCTTTTCGGGATCGTTCTGGGGCCGGGCGATGAACGCGCGATCGTCCGGATGTCCGAAGGCGATCCCTCTCGTTCCCTGCGCATTGGCGAGACCATCGAGGGCTGGACATTGATCAGGGTGGAGCCCCGCGCCGCCGTGTTCGGTCTGGGCGACAGACGCGCGACCCTTACGCTACCCGAACCGGACAGGCCCGCGACGCGATCGCGACCGGACCCTTGAGACATGAGCTGGCGCTCCGGTTCCGGACCTTGGTTCAGCGGACCCTTTGTCCCTTCGGCAGGGAGACGAGGGAGCCGGCAAGGATCAGGGGCAAGGCGACGAAGAACGCCCAGTCCGGAACCTCCGCGAAGAACAGGGCACCGGCGGCGGCGGCCCACAGGATCGACAGATATTCGAATGGTGCAAGCGCCGTGGCCTCTGCATGGCGGAAGGACAGCGTCATCAGGATATGCGCGATCCCGCCGGCAAGGCCCGAGCCGAGCAGCAGCGCCGCCTCGCGGGAGCCCGGCACGATCCAGCCGAACGGCAGCGTCGCCAGCCCCGTCACGGCCGAGACGACGGCAAACCAGAATGCGATCGCGCCGGCACTTTCGCCGGCGAGGGTCAGGCGGCGAACCTGAATCAGGGCGCCGGCCGTGAGGACCGCCGTCGCCAGCCCCAGCAGGAAGCCGGGAAGCGCGCCTTGGGAGAGGGTCCCCGAAAGTGCGGGCAGGCAGAAGGCCACGCCGCCGCAAAGACCGAGCAGGATACCGCCGAACCGTCGCATGCCGAGCCGTTCTCCCAAAAGCCCCCACCCCAGAAGCGCCAGCATCACGGGGGCGAGATAGGACAGAAGCGTCGCTTCCGCGAGCGGAAGCAGGTGGATCGTCGCGAAGGCGGTGAACATCGCGCAGGCTCCGAGAAGCGAACGCCAGAGATGCCCGAACGGACGGCGCGTGGCCAGACCGTGCGGGAAACCGCTGCTCCACCACAAGAAGAGCACCAGGGGCAGAAGCGCCACCGCCGAGCGGAAGAACACGATCTGTCCCAGCGGCACCGAGCCGCCCAGGGCCTTGATGCAAACGCCCATCACGGCGAAAGCGAACGTGGAGCCGACGCGCAGCCAGACGCCGAGAGCCTCGCCCGCTGCCGGAAGGCGGAACGCTCCGCGCTTGCCGCTCAAAGGCTGCAGAACCGGATGTGCGGCCGGCCGGACCCCGAAAGCTCGATCACCTCCGCCTCGATGCGGAAGACCTGTCTGAGCAGGGCCTGGTTCAGCACCGCGGCCGGCGGCCCGCATGCCACCAGCGCGCCCTCCTGCATCACCACGATCCTGTCGCAGAACATGGCGGCGAGGTTCAGGTCGTGCAGCGCCACGATGCTTGTCACGTCGAGGTCGCGCACCATGCGCAGGATCTCGATCTGGTGGTGGATGTCGAGATGGTTGGTCGGCTCGTCGAGGAATAGGATCGTGGGCGACTGCGCCAGTGCCCGTGCGATGTGGACCCGCTGGCGTTCGCCGCCCGACAGCGTCTGCCAGGCCTGCGCGCGTCGCCCGTGCATGTCGACTTGCGCCAGAGCGGCCGATACGGCAGCCTCGTCGGCGGACGACCAGCCACCCAGCGCGGAGCGGTGCGGGGTGCGGCCCAGCCGGACCACGTCGCGAACGGACACGTTGGTATCGGTTGCCGCGTTCTGCTGCACGAACGCGACCTCGCGCGCCAGGTTGCGGCGCGAGACCCGCGCGACGTCCCGGCCGTTGATTTCCACCCGTCCCGAGCGAGGGCGCTTCAACCCCGAAAGCAGGCGCAGGAGCGAGGACTTGCCCGATCCGTTCGGACCGATCAGCCCGAGCGTCTCGCCGCCGCACACGGACAGGGAGACATCGCGCACGATGGTCTTCGGGCCCACGCCCCAGATGAGATTGCTGGCGACGATCGTCATGTCTTTGGCCGTGAACGATAGAGGATGAGGGCGAAGAACGGGACGCCGACAAGCGCGGTGACGACGCCGATCGGCACGGTCTGCTGGGTGACGACGATACGCGAGACGATATCCGCCAGAACCATGAAGACCGCCCCGACCGCCGCGCAGGCGGGCAGCAGGCGCAGATGCGTCGGCCCGACGACGTAACGGGCCGCATGGGGCACGACGAGACCGACGAAGCCGATGGCGCCGACCATGCTGACGATCGTCGCCGTGATCATGGCGGTGACGGCGAACAACACCAGCCGAATGCGCGCCACCGGAACGCCGAGCGCCGCCGCATCCTCGTCGCCGAAGGTGAAGGCGTCGAGCGCGCGGGCCATCCACAGGCAGATGGCGAGCCCCAGCACCACCACTCCGATGAGAAGCTGGAAATCGGGCCAGCGCACGCCGCCGAAACTGCCGAGCAGCCAGAACATGACGTCGCGTGCCTGCTGGGCGTTGCCGGAGGTGGTGACGATGTAGGAGGTCAGGGCGTTGAAGAGCTGTGCGGCCGCGACCCCGGCGAGGATCGTATGGTTGGGTCCGCTCGTTGCGCCGTTGGAAAGGACGGCGACGACGGCGAAGGCGGCGAAGGCGCCGGCGAAGGCCCCCATCGAAAGCGACAGGCCGCCCGCCCCGATGCCGAGGACGATCACGCAGACCGCCCCGGTCGAAGCGCCGGCGGAGACGCCGAGGACGAAAGGTTCGGCCAGGGCGTTGCGCAGCAGCGCCTGAAGGATGGCACCGCAGAGCGCGAGGCCGGCGCCGGCAAGCGCGGCCACCAGCGCGCGGCTCAGCCGCAGATCCCAGATCACGCTCTCCTGGATCGGCGGAATGTCGGCATCGGTCAGGCCGAACCCGTTGGTGATCGCAAGGACCACCGTGCCGAGCCCGATACTGTAATCGCCGATGGCGGTCGCCAGAGCGACCGCGAAGCCGAGCGCCACGATGAACAGGACCAGGAACAGGACGAGCCCACCGGCCCCTCGTTCCGCTTCCCTCGGTGTCGTCACGGCAGATCGAGGGTCCGCAACTGCTCGGCGACCTGCTCGGCGCCGTAAAGCGTGCGGATGCTCGGGTTCATCGCCGCGCCGCTCATCACCACGATCCGCCCGGCCTTCACGGCCTCCATCTGGCTGACGGTCGGATCGGAAGTCAGATAGGCGATCTTCGCGTCCGCATTGTCCAGTTCCCAGCGGTCGCGGTCCACCTGAGAGGCGACGAAGATGGTGGGGTCGGCGGCCATGATCCCTTCCCAGCCGAGCGTCGGCCATTCGGCCTCGGTCTTCACCGCGTTCGATCCGCCCAGAATGTCGGCGATATAGCCGGACGGCCCGTTGCCACCGCCCAGATAGGCGTCGTCCGCAGGCGACGGGCTGGAGAACCAGAACAGGAAGGTCAGGTCCTCCCGGTCACCGAACTCGGCGCGCAGGGCGGCCTCGCGTGCCTTGAAATCCTCGATCAGGGCCTGTCCGCGGCCCGCCACGTCGAAGATCCGCGCAAGATCCTCGATCTCCTTGTAGAGGAGGTCCATGGTCCACAAATCGCCGCGGCTGCCATAGGCATCGTTGGCGTCCAGCGTCGTGGAGCAGGCGCTCGGCGACAGATAGGTCGGAACGCCGAGACGTTCGAAATCTTCGCGCTTGGCGACCTTGCTGTCCGGCCCCATCAGCGTCGTCAGCATCGAGGCGACGAAATCGGGCTGCTTCGACAGGACCGCCTCGAGCGTCGGGAATTCGACGGTCAGCACCTCTACCGTCTCGTTGGCGGCCGCGAGTTCGGGCAAAACCTTGTTCGGCCAGAACGCGGTGGCGGCCATCCGGTCCTCCAGCCCCAGCAGCAGCATGACCTCGGCGCTGTTCTGTCCGAGCGCGACGGCGCGTTCGGGCGCCTTGTCGAAGACGACCGCCTGCCCGCAATTCTCGATCGTCAGCGGGTAGCTCGTCGGCTCGGCCAGCACCGGGGTGCAAAGCGCCAGGGCAAAACCACAGGTGGCGACAAGACTTCTGTTCAGCATGTCCATATCCATCGTCCGAGAAGGAAATTTCCCCTTCCGTATTGCGGCGCCATGTCGAAAACAAGAGCTCAACGCTCAAGATTTCACCGCAGATCGAACGACCAAGCAGCGGACGCGCCGGAAAAGCTTTGACCCGCCGCCAGCAGTTCGGCCTTCGGGATTTGAGGGATCGGATGGATCTTGAACCGTACAGGGCCGGATATGCATCTTTTGCAGATGGATTCGTATGGCTTGAACTCGCTAACAGGTCTACCACCGAAAAATTGGTCTTTCATGCCATGCCAACGAAGCCTCAGCCCGCGAGCATCATCAGCGCGACGGGGAGCGCTGCGAGCATGAAGGCGGCGGTGATGCCGAGATTGGGTGAGCGCTTGAATTTCTGCATGTCGGATGTTCCCCTCTCCGGTTGGTATGGATACCGGGAGGGTGGGCGAGCAGGCTGAACGAAACGTTAATGCGACCGTTCAAACACACGTGTTCCGCCGCTGGTTGACAGGCAATCGGGTGCAAACGGCGCGCGGTCAGCTATCCATCTTGAGGGCGGCGATGAAGGCTTCCTGCGGGATTTCCACCTTGCCGAACTGGCGCATGCGCTTCTTGCCCTCCTTCTGCTTGTCGAGGAGCTTGCGCTTGCGGGTGGCGTCGCCGCCATAGCACTTGGCCGTCACGTCCTTGCGGAGCGCCGAGATGGTTTCGCGGGCGATCACCTTGCCGCCGATGGCGGCCTGGATCGGGATCTTGAACAGATGGTTGGGGATCAGCTCCTTCAGCTTCTCGCACATGATCCGGCCGCGCTTCTCGGCCTGGGCGCGGTGCACCAGCATGGACAGCGCGTCCACCGGCTCGGCATTGACGAGAATGCCCATCTTGACGAGATCGCCCTCGCGATAGTCGACCATCTGGTAATCGAAGGAGGCATAGCCCTTCGAGATCGACTTCAACCGGTCGTAGAAGTCGAACACGACCTCGTTGAGCGGCAGCTCGTAGGAGACGAGCGCGCGCTTGCCGACATAGGACAGGTCCACCTGAATGCCGCGCCGCTCCTGGCACAGCTGCAGGATCGGCCCGAGATAGTCGTCGGGCGTCAGGATCGTCGCCTTGATCCAGGGCTCGGCGATATGGTCGATCTTGACCACGTCCGGCATGTCGGCCGGATTGTGCAGCTGGATGAGATCGCCGTTCGTCATCCGGATATCGTAGACCACCGAGGGGGCGGTCGCGATCAGGTCGAGGTCGAACTCGCGGCTGAGGCGCTCCTGGACGATCTCGAGATGCAAGAGCCCGAGAAAGCCGCAGCGGAAGCCGAAGCCGAGGGCGGCGGAGGATTCCATCTCGTAGCTGAACGATGCGTCGTTGAGGCGCAATTTGCCCATGGCGGCGCGCAGATCGTCGAAATCGGCGGCATCGACCGGGAAAAGGCCGCAGAACACGACGGGCTGCGCCGGCTTGAAGCCCGGCAGCATGGTCGCGGTCTGGCGCTTGTCCTCGGTGATCGTATCGCCGACGCGGGTATCGGCGACCTCCTTGATGGAGGCGGTGATGAATCCGAGCTCGCCGGGGCCGAGCGCGTCGACCTGGACCATCTTGGGGGTGAAGACGCCGACCCGGTCCACCGGATATTTCACGTCCGTGCCCATCATGCGGATGATCTGGCCCTTCTTCAGCTCGCCGTCGATGATGCGGACGAGGACGATGACGCCGAGATAGGCATCGTACCAGCTGTCGACGAGCATCGCCTTCAGCGGCGCTGCGCGATCGCCTTCCTTGGGCGCCGGAAGGCGCGTGACGATGGCCTCCAGCACGTCCTCGATGCCGAGGCCGGACTTGGCCGAGATCATCACCGCGTCCGACGCATCGATGCCGATGACGTCCTCGATCTGCTCCTTCACCTTGTCGGGCTCGGCGGCGGGCAGGTCGATCTTGTTGAGGACCGGGACGATGTCAAGATTGTTGTCGAGGGCGAGATAGACGTTGGCGAGCGTCTGCGCCTCCACCCCTTGCGCGGCATCCACCACCAGCAGCGCGCCCTCGCAGGCCGCGAGCGAGCGCGAGACCTCGTAGGCGAAGTCGACGTGGCCCGGCGTGTCGATGAGGTTGAGGACGTAGGTCTCGCCGTCCTTGGCGGTATAGTGCAGGCGCACGGTCTGCGCCTTGATGGTGATGCCGCGCTCGCGCTCGATATCCATGCTGTCGAGCACTTGCTCTTTCATGTCACGGACTTCGAGGCCGCCCGTGCTCTGGATCAGACGGTCGGCAAGGGTCGATTTCCCGTGGTCGATATGGGCGACGATCGAGAAATTGCGGATGCGCGAAAGCGGTGTGTTGGCGGGCATGGTGCTCATGCCGCCCGATATAGAGTTTTGAACAATTTTATGGAAGCGGGGTCGCTTGCGGAAATTGCCGCGTCCGTCCGCTTTCCCGTTTCGGTTTACAAAATCAGAATTTGAGGCTGACGCCCGCGCGCACCGAATGCTCGTCGAAACCGGAGGAAACGCTGGTATTGCCGAGATCGTAGGTCTGCGAACCATAGTCGGAATAGCGGTATTCGAGACGGGTATCGATCGTATCGGTGATCTTCGCCTCGACGCCGGCGCCGAGCGTATAGCCGACGCTGGTCCGCGAATCGGAGGCGGACCCGAGCGAGAGTTCGGACCTGGCGACCGCAAGGCCACCGGTGCCGTAGATCAGGAATGGATCGACATCGACGCCGACGCGGCCGCGCAGGGATCCGAAGACGTTGGATTCGCCGGAGACGTCCCGGTTGCCGACCGCGTTGCGCCCGATCGCGTCGTAGCCCGAGCCGCCGATATCGCCCTCGATGCCGTAGACGAGCGCGCCGCTCTGCAGGTTGAAGCCGCCATAGGCACCGCCGGACACGCCCTCGCCGCTGACCGAAGCGCCGCGCAGATCGTCGTAGCGCGACACGTTGTAGCCGACGAACGTACCGGCATAGGGGCCCGACCAGATGGCGACGGGCGGCGCGCTGTCCGGCATGCGGGCGTCGGGGAACAGGGCTTCGCCGGCAGCCGGCATCGCCCCTTGGGCGTACGCGGTCGCGGGCAGTGCCGAAAGGAGAGCGGCCAGGAAAAGCGTCGTTCTCGGTGGCAAGGCATTTGCTCCCGTTCGATGTTGCGAACCCTCTGTCGAGGCACCGCGTCGGCGACCCGAATCATGCGTCGATGTCCGGCAGGATCGCGACCGTTGCCACATCTAGATGGCATCGCGGCGGCAGGACTGAAGGCCCTGTCCAGCACAATCATGCCACAATCGCACTTTGATGGCGACTGTGGCCGGCAAGGCACGCTTCATGCCGGAGCCGAACCGATCGGGACGCGTCCGGGGCCGCGCGCCATGGCGCCGCCTTGCGCGAAATCGAACATTGCGGGCGATGACGAAACCTCAACAATCCCGCCTCCGTCCCCTATATGGAGCGGGACCCGACGATGACCGCAACGCGCCCTACCCGCTCCCGATCCCGGCCCCAGCGCTTTTCCCGCCATTCCGGACGGGGCCTTGAACCACGCCAATCCGACATGGACGACATGCCCGACACCGATTTCGATCCCGAGGACGAAAGCCCAGACGCCGAGGCCATCGACGCGTCCGACGCAGAGGCTGAGACGCTCGGCGAGGCGGCGGCCGCGCTTCTGAAATCCATCGACTGGAACGATGCCGGCAAGGCCGAGAGCGACGATCTGGAAGGCGCGGAACTGATCGCCTTTCTCGTCAAGCGCCTGCCGAACCAGCCGGGCGTCTACCGCATGTTCGGCGCGGGTGGCGAGGTCCTGTATGTCGGCAAGGCGCGTTCCCTGAAGAAACGTGTCGGCAACTATGCCCGGCTCGGCGGCCATACCCAGCGGATCGCCCGCATGATCCGGCTGACCCGGCAGATGGAGTTCGTCACCACCCGCACCGAAACCGAGGCCCTGCTCCTCGAAGCCAATCTGATCAAGCGCCTGAAGCCGCGCTTCAACGTCCTGATGCGGGACGACAAATCGTTTCCCTACATTCTCGTCACCGACGATCACGGCGCGCCGGCGATCGTCAAGCATCGCGGCGCGCGCAACCGGAAGGGTTCGTTCTTCGGGCCCTTCGCCTCCGCCGGCGCCGTCGACCGGACGATCAATTCGCTGCAGCGGGCGTTCCTGTTGCGCACCTGCACCGATTCCGTCTTCGAAAGCCGCTCGCGCCCCTGTCTTCTCCACCAGATCAAGCGATGCGCTGCGCCCTGCACCGGCGAGATCGCCGAGGAGGACTATCGCGGCCTCGTCAAGCAGGCCAAGGCGTTCCTGTCGGGCCGCTCCGGCCAGGTGAAGCAGTCCATGGCAGAGCAGATGACGCGGGCCTCCGACGATCTCGACTTCGAGCGCGCCGCGCTCTACCGCGACCGTCTCGCCGCACTCTCCCACGTCCAGAGCCACCAGGGGATCAACCCGTCCGGCGTCGAGGAGGCGGACGTCTTCGCGATCCATCAGGAAGGCGGGCTGACCTGCGTGCAGGTGTTCTTCTTCCGCACCGGCCAGAACTGGGGCAACCGCGCCTATTTCCCGAAGGCCGATCCGCTGCTGGAGCCCGAATCCGTGCTGGGCGCCTTCATCGCCCAGTTCTACGACGACAAGCCCGCGCCGCGCCTGATCCTCTCGCCGATCAAGCTCGACGATCAGGAGCTTCTCGCCGAAGCCCTCGGCCTCAAGGCGGATCGCCGGGTGAAGATCGAGACGCCCTCGCGGGGCGTGAAGGGCGACCTCGTCGATCACGCCAAGTCCAATGCGAAGGAAGCGCTCGGCCGCAGGCTGGCCGAGACCTCCTCGCAGGGCCGGCTTCTGGAGGGCCTGAAGGAGACGTTCTCGCTCGAGCGGACCCCGCGCCGCATCGAGGTCTACGACAACTCCCACATCATGGGCACCAATGCGGTGGGCGCCATGATCGTCGCGGGGCAAGAAGGCTTCGTGAAGAGCCAGTACCGCAAGTTCAACATCAGGAGCACCGAGATCACGCCCGGCGACGATTTCGGCATGATGAAGGAGGTGATGACCCGCCGGTTCTCGCGCCTCCTCAAGGAGCATGCCGACGAGGCACCGGGCGCGGCCAAGGAAGCGGCAGCCGGGATCACCGATCCCGACGACATCGAGGACGCCGGCGACGCGCCGTTCCCGGCCTGGCCGGATCTCGTTCTGATCGATGGCGGCAAGGGCCAGATCTCGGCGGTGCGCTCGATCCTCGAGGGGCTCGGCATCGCCGATCAGGTTCTGACCATCGGCGTCGCCAAGGGCGTCGACCGCGATGCGGGGCGCGAGCGCTTCATTCAGGGCTCGAAGGACTTCACCCTGCCGCCGCGCGATCCGGTGCTCTATTTCGTGCAACGCCTGCGCGACGAGGCCCACCGGTTCGCGATCGGCACGCACCGGGCCAAGCGCAAGAAGGAGATGATCAAGAACCCGCTCGACGAGATCGCCGGCATCGGCCCGACGCGAAAGCGCGCCCTGCTTCAGCATTTCGGTACGGCGAAAGCGGTCTCGCGCGCCGGCCTGCCGGATCTGCGCGCCGTGGACGGCATTTCCGAAGCCATCGCCCGGCTCGTCTACGATCATTTCCACGATAATGGCTGACCATCTTAAAAAATCCGCAACCAGGGGCCACCTGTCACGGGAAACGGTTGACCCGGCGCCTTCCAGGCGCTTTGACGGAAGCCAGATTCACTCGGGCCCCCAGCCATGAGGACAAGACCCATTCGCTCTTCGTCATCGACCATCTACAGCCTGCCGAACCTGCTGACCTATGCGCGAATCATCTGCGTGCCGCTGGTGGTCGTCTGCTTCTTCCTGGAAGGGTCGCTGAAGAGCCCCGACTATGCCCGCTGGACGGCGCTCGGCATCTTCATCGTCGCCTCCATCACCGACTATTTCGACGGCTATTTCGCGCGGGCCTGGCAGCAGACCTCGACCATCGGCCGCATGCTGGACCCGATCGCGGACAAGCTGCTGGTGGCCGCCGTGCTGCTGCTGCTGGCCGCCGACGGCACCATCGCCGGCTGGAGCCTGTGGGCGGCGATCGTGATCCTGTGCCGGGAAATCCTGGTGTCGGGCCTGCGCGAATATCTCGCCGAGCTGAAGGTCTCGGTTCCGGTCACCCGGCTCGCCAAATGGAAGACGACCTTCCAGATGGTCGCGATCGGCATCCTGCTGGCCGGCCCGGCCGGCGACAAGCTGATCCCGAACGTCACCGAGATCGGCATCGCCTTCCTCTGGGGCGCCGCCGTCATCACCTTGATGACCGGCTACGACTATTTCCGCGCCGGCCTGCGGCACATCGAGGACTGATCGAGGCGATCGCACGCGCCATGCCCTCGCCCGACCGGCGAAGGTGGGAATGGGACGTCCGGCGTTGTGGCGAAAACGCAGCTTGGCTGCGCACGCGCCCGGCACGCCTGCACCGCCCGTTCAAGCAGAGGCGCGGAGAGGACCAAGGTGCGGGCAAGGACGGGAACACCGGATCGATGCCCCCGCCCGCTTCGAGAATTCTCAGCCCTTGGAGCCGTGATCCATGCCGTGCTCGGCGCCGTCGCCATGGTCCATTCCGTCCATGCCGCCCGCGGGGGGCGTCTTGCCGGATCGGGAGACGCCGACGGGTTCGGCCTGGAGCTCGACATCGAGCGTCTTTCCATCCGAAAATTCGAGCGTCATCGGGATCAACGCGCCCTCTTCGATCGGCTTTGCCAGCCCCATCATCATGACGTGGTAGCCGCCCGGCTCGAGCGTGACGCTCTTGCCCGGCTCGATGGTCAGGCCGCCCTCGACCTTCTCCATCCTCATCACCCCGTCGATCAGTTCCATGGAATGGATCTCCGCCGATTCGGCCGCGGGCGTCGAGGCACCGGTGAGCGTGACGGCCTGACTGCCGGCGTTCTGGATCGAGAGATAGGCGCCCGCGACCGGTGCGTTGGGCAAGGTCGCGCGGGTCCAGGGATGGGCGATCGACAGATCGCCGAGCGTGTAGTCGTGGGCGCTGGCGCCCGGGGCGAAGGAAAGCGCGAGCAGCGCGCCGGCAAGCGAGATGAGCCGTGATGTCATGGCTTGGACTTTCTGAAAGAATTCGACGATTCGAGACGCAACTCCAGCGCAAGGCGATAGGCCGGGCGATGTCTCTGGCGATGAGGGGTCGCGGGACGGTCTGCAAGCGATTTCCGGAAGGCCGCATTTTCCGCGGTGCTTCAGAGCGAGCGTCGCAGATCCGTCGCCGCCGGCGGGTCGCGCGCACCGATCGAGCCGAGCCAGCCGGGCGTTTGAGGCCCGCCGTCCCGGAACCCCGTGCTGCGGCCGGCGCGGCAGAGCCGAAGGCCGGCGAACGCAGGGCCTGCCGCCATGTCCGAGGCAAGCGTGACTCCCGATGCCTGCTGGGCGCACAGGATGGCGCAATGGCGCTCGTCGCAGCAATCCTCGTCGTGATCGCCGTCCGCCATGGTCATGATGCCGGCATCGGTGCAGATATCGGTGGCGATCTCGAGGGCGCGGGAGGCCAGATGCGATACGCCCGCATGCCCCTGCAGAAGCCCGATCAGGACGAGCGCCTGGGCGACGATCAGAACGATCGCAGCCGACGCGGACCGGTCCGCCAGGAGTTTTCGAGCAAAGGCCATGGGAACGAGCCTACCAGAAGCCGCCGCAAAAGCGATGCGCGCGCCACAGCAAATCATGCGAGCGTTAACGCCGGAAGCATCGCGGATCACCGGACGGTTCTCGCGGGCATTCAGGGGCTCGAGACCGAGGCGCCTCACGCGTCCCGCGTTTCCTTGTCGAACACCATGTAGTCGAGCGGCAGTTCCGTCGTGGACTTGATCCGCTCCATGGCGAACGCCGACGACACATCGCGGATCTCGATCTTCTCGATCAGCCGCTTGTAGAAGGCGTCGTAGGCCGCGATATCCGGCACCACCACCCGAAGCAGATAATCGACGTCGCCGCTCATGCGGTAGAACTCGATGACCTCGGGAAAAGTGATGACGACCTCCGAGAACCGCTTCAGCCATTCGGTGGAATGGGAGTTGGTGCGGATCGAGACGAAGACCGTGACGCGGGTGTTCACCTTGTCCGGATCGAGGATCGCGACGCGGCGCTTGATGACGCCCTCCTCCTCCAGCTTCTGGATCCGCCGCCAGCACGGCGTCGTCGAGAGGCCGACCCGCTTGGCGACATCGGCGACCGCAAGCGTCGAATCGGCCTGGAGGAGCCGCAGGATTTTCTTGTCGAGCCGGTCCATCCGCGCCTCGCTTGAAGGTTCAGCGGCCATCGAACCGCACCGGACCTGCATACAGAACCTCGGCGACCCGCGATAGGGACCGCCTCGCGCCCCTGCCCGGCCCGCGCGATCCGCGCGAAAGAATGGTGGTCAATCGCCGGGCATTCTTCTATGGTCCGTTTCGTTCGGTCCATTTCGCGCCATGCGGCGCGAAGGGATAATAGGGAACACGGAAGGAACGGACGCAGACCGCGCGTTCCCCACCGTGGCCGCCCCCGCGACTGTCAGCGGCGAGCGCCCGTCTCATGCCACTGGTTCGCAATCGTTGCGAATCGGGAAGGGAGGCGAAGCGCGACGACCCGTGAGCCAGGAGACCTGCCGAGCGTGAGACACCAACAAACGCCGTCGGGTGGACGGCTACGGAGAACGACATGAACACCCTCACGACCCGCATGCGCGACCTTGCGCAGACCAGGGCCGGCGATCTCGCATCGATCGCCGCCGCAGCCATTCTCGGCCTCGGCATCATCTGGACCGTCGGCATGGCGCAGGCGGCCAGCCTGCACGATGCGGCGCACGACGTGCGCCACACCACCGGCTTTCCCTGCCACTGACGATCCGATCGCTATGTTCAAACAGATCATCGCCGGCGCGATCCTCGCCGGTGCAGGGGCCGGCCTGTGCGCAAGCCTCCTGCAAATTGTCTTCGTGCAGCCCGTATTGCTGCACGCCGAACTCTACGAGTCCGGCCAGCTGGTCCATTTCGGATCGGCCTCCGACGTCAGCGCCGATCAGGCGGTGGCGGGCTTCGATCTTCAGCGTGACAGCCTGACGACGGCGTTCAACCTGCTCGTCTATACAGGCTACGCGCTGATCCTGACGGCGCTGATGGCGCTCGCGCAATTGCGCGGCGCCACCATCTCCGCACGCAACGGCCTCGTCTGGGGCGCGTGTGGGTTCTTCGTCGTCCAGTTCGCCCCGGGCTTCTCGCTCGCGCCGGAGGTGCCCGGCGTCGCGGTGGTGGACGTTCAGACCCGCCAGCTCTGGTGGACGATGACGGTCGCAGCGGCCGGCATCGCGGTCTGGCTCGCAGCCTTCGGCCGCAGCCCCGCGGCCTGGGGGGCGGCGATCGTGCTATTGCTCTTGCCGCACATCGTCGGCGCGCCGGAGCCGGAGTTCTTCGCCGGCCCCGCGCCAACCGAACTCGGCGCTTTGTTCGTCTCGCGCGCCTATGGCGTCAGCCTGGCGGCGTGGACCGCGCTGGGGATCCTCTCGGCCTTCTTCCTGCGGCTCGATCCGGCTCGTGAACGCACGGGCGTCGCCGCCTGACGACGGGTCAGACCAATGGAATGCGGCCGGCGAGGCAGAGGCGCAGCCGGCCGCATTTTGTCGCATTTGCGATATGGCCGCCTTCGGCGGCGAGCCACGCGCGCGCCGTCGCGACGATGTCGGCGACGTCGCCTGCCGGCTCGATGCGGTGGAACAGGTAGGCCGCCTTCCGCGCATCCGACAAGGCCAGCGCGACGGGTGCCCCGCACCCGTTGAGGCAGTCGGTGCCGACCACGCGCAGCGCGTCGACGAGCCCCGCCTCGTCGAGCGCCGCGACGAGATCCGCCACGAGCCTCGCGCCGGTCGTCCCGTCCGCCGCCCTGCAGCTTTCGCATACGATGATGGCCGGCAACCGGCTCTCGTCCGGCATGGCCGTCATTCCCGCCACCAGCTCCCGTCCTGGCTGATCGCTTTGATGCCGTCGTCGGAGAGCCCGGCGAGACGGGCGGAGACGGAGGCACCGCCCAGGAGAAGCGTTCCGTCGAGATCGGCCAGCGGGCGCAGCACGAAGGCGCGATCCGCGGCGCGCGGATGAGGCAGCTCCAGCCGTTCGTCCCTGATCGTTCGCCCGTCATAGTCGATCACGTCGAGATCGAGAGTGCGCGGCCCCCAGCGCTCGCCCCGCTCGCGCCCGTGCAGGCGTTCGATGTGCAGGCAGAGATCGAGCAGCGGCAGCGGTTCGAGCACCGTTTCGACCAGCGCGCAGGCATTGATGAAATCGGGCTGGTCCGTCTTGCCCCAGGGCGGCGTCGCGTAGAGTTTCGAGACCTTCGCCACGCACAGGTCCTCGCGCGCGTCGATCGCCGTCAACGCCGAGCGCATCGCGCCTTTCACGTCCCCCACATTGCCGCCGAGGGCGAGGACCGCGCGAAAACCGGTCACCAGCGCTCGCCCTTGAGGGCGCGCCGCATGGCATCGGCAATGAACAGCGCATCGCGATTGATCGCGACATGATGGACGCGGAAGATGTCGGCGCCGCGCTCGCGCAGCAGCGCGGACGTGGCCGCGGTGGCATGATCGGGATCGGGCAACCGGCCGTCCGGGTCGGTGCGCACGAAGCGCTTGCGGCTGGTGCCGACAAGCACCGGATAGCCGAGCGGCAGCACCTCGTCGAAGCGCGCCATCAGGACCATGTTTTCCGATCCGTCCTTCTCGAAGCCGAAGCCCGGATCGATGACGATCGCCTCCCGCGCCACCCCCGCCGCTTCGGCGATCTCCAGAGACGTCCTGAGAAATGCGAACTGGTCCTCGACGACGTCCGGAAGCCGTTCGCGCCCGCGCCCGGTGTGCATGAGGCAGAGGCCCGATCCGGTGTCGGCGGCGACCTTCGCGATCTCGCGATCCTTCTGCGCCCCCCAGACATCGTTGACGATATGGGCGCCGGCCGCAACGGCGAGCCGGGCGGTTTCGGAACGATAGGTATCGACGGAGATGATGCAGTCGGAAGACGCCGCGAGCGCCTCGATCACCGGCAGGATGCGCCGCTGCTCTTCCCTTGCGTCGACGGGGGTCGCGCCGGGACGCGTGGATTCGCCGCCGATATCGATGATCGTCGCGCCCTGTTCGACCATCGACAGGGATTCGGTCACCGCCGCCTCGACGCTGGCATAGCGGCCGCCGTCGGAAAAGCTGTCGGGCGTCGCGTTGAGAACGCCCATGATGGTCGCCCGCTCGCCGAGGTCGATATGGCGGCCATGGCCCACCTGCCAGCGTCCGCCGCGTGGTTCGATCACCTGCATGGCTTGGCTCTCCTCGTCCTTGCGGGTTTCACTGGCGCGCAGAATTAGCCGCTCGCGCCGCGCGGAGCAATCGGAGGCGAGCGCTTGCGCCCGTCTGTCGAGGCACTTTCGCGCCCCCCTCATTTTCTCCATTGTTCCGAACGGCTTTGCAGCCTAGCATCGTGGCTGGATTTGCTACGGGAGGTTTCTTACCGATGACGCAGCGTCTCAATCCCGCATGGGCCGTGTGCGCGCTGACGGTTGTTCTGGTGCTTCCGGCCCCGCCCGCCCCTGCCGGACAGGTTTCCCAGGCAACCCAGTACTTCGCCGTGCACGGCGCAACGCTTTCGGAAATCGACCGCAGCCTGTCGAAGTCGGGCCCGATGGTCTCCGACACCGGCCAGCGTCATCCCGGCGCGACCTCGGTGCGGTTCGATGGCCATGTCGGCTATGCGCGCGTGCCGCGCGGCTGCGCCGTCGCGGAGACCGACATCAAGCTGCAGCTCAAGACCACGCTTCCCAAATGGCGCCGGCCGCCGCGGACGGAAGCGCGGACGTCGCTCGTCTGGCAAACCCTCGCCGCCGACATTCATCGCCATGAAAAGCAGCACAGCGCCATTGCCATCAGCTACATGAAGCGGCTCGAAAGCGCACTGAAGAACCTGCGTCCCGAGCCGACCTGCCGCCAGATGGAAGCCAAGGCGAACCGCGTCATGTCACGCTATCTTGCCGAACATGAACGGGCCCAGCGCGAATTCGACACGATCGAGGGCCGCGAGGTCGATCTGCGGCTCAACCTGGCGCTCAAACGCAGGCTCGACAGCGGGCAGCGATAGGGCTCGCAGGCGCCGCTCGCGTCGGGGCGAGCCCGTTTCGGCTGTGGAGAGCGGCCTTGCGGTCGTTCTGCGTCGCAGACAAACGGCCTCCGGTTCGATCCGCACGGGGCGGACAGGCCTCACCAGATCAGCCGGACCCCTTGAGCGTGGTACGCGATCGTCTCGAAGGCTTCCTCGAGCTCACCTGCGGTGGCGACCTGGTAGAAGAACGACTTGTTGCTGGCGCACGCCGACAGGAGCTTCGCATCGCCCTCGACGAGATTGATGGTGTGGATCTCGATTCCGGCCTTCCTGGCATTTTCGCAGGCGAGCAGGGTGCGCTGGTTGATCTCTTTCCGGTTTCGCGAGCCCATCCAGCGATTCTGAGTGTTCTCGCCATCGGTCAGGATGACCATGATCTTGCGGACATCGTCGCCATTCTGGGCTCCCGTGAAGGGCGAGGCCGGCGTGAAGGCCTCCATGCCCCACTGGATCCCGATCGTGATGTTGGTGTTTCCCGACGGCGTCAGTTTCTGTGCCGCCGCGTTCACCTTGTTCAGATCCTTCGTCAACCCGGTGATCGGCTCCAGCGTCGGCGTCGCGCAGCTGGCCTCCGGATAGATCGTCGCCGGGATCGCCAGCGTCATCGCGTCGTTCGTCGTGTCGTATGGCTGGGTCCGGTCGACGAAGCAGCGCGGCCATGGGCCCGGCGCGAGCGCGATCAGATCGTTGTTCGCCGTCTCGGACTCGTTCGGCTTGCTGGCGACCGGCACCGCCCTGCCGCTCGGGCCTTCCCACAATTTCGTCGTCGCGGTGGTGTTGATCCAGCCGCAGCCGAAGAAGCAGAAATAGGTCCCCTGGTCCCGATAGACGAAAAGCCTGTTGTTGGCGATGAAGGCCCGGTAGCGGATGTCCGCACCGTAATAGGAACTGTAGATCCGCTCCGACGTCGCGCGAAACCCGTCGGCGGTCGGCGAACACCGGCTGCGGTCCGTGTGGGTCGCGTTGATCAGCGCGTTGCAGTCGACGGCCGACGGCTTGAAGTTGACATTGTCGTAGCAGGCCTGCCGATCCATCGGATCGGTGACCATGTTGCAGGAGACGCCGGCAAACGGGTTTGCGACCGTCGTGTTCGCCACGACCCCGAACAGGCTGCCTGTGGCCTTGACCTGGGAATCGAACGGCACGAGGCCGACCTGGGTATGTTCGTTCGACTTGAACTTCGACAGGAACAACGTGACCGACTTCTTCAGTTCGCCCATGCGGTTGCCGTGGACCATCGAACCGGAAGAATCGAGGACAAGGACGATATCGAGCGGCGAATCGGCGGCCGTTGCCGCCGCTTCCGTTTCCATCGCCAGGCTGTCGACGCCGAGGATCTTCATGAACGGCGTCGCCACCTTGAAGTCGGCCGCATAGATGAACGTGTTCCCGTCCTGCGACAAGGTGGTCTGCCCGATGTCGACCCCCAGATCGCCGAGATTGAAGGCGAAGATCGCGTCGGACGCCGCCTTGCGGGCGGCCGCGTCACGCCCGGTGAAACGGACCGCTGCCAGCGAGGCCGAGTCCGCCGCGGCCTGCACCGCACTCTTGATTCGCACCGCATTGCCGTAATCGAGCGCGCCGCCGCTCGTCATGATGAGAACGGGAAGAGCAAGGGCGAAGATCATGGCGACATTGCCGTCACACGCCCTGCGGAAACGTTCTGAAAAGGACTTGGATCGCAGCATGATCTCACTTCGAAGGACGTATTTCTTTTCTCTCCCTGATTGTGCTCGGAACTGGTCTCGAAATGGTCAACACGCCTCAAAAAATGCTTTGTTTTCCAAGATTTGTTTGATCCGCGTCTCAGGACATCTTCCCGATCTCCCGCGCTTTCATAGCTCTATGGTTGCGCAAAAACCGCTTCGCGTGCCGTCCCTGCGCTGCTCGGTTGCGCTATGACCGCCGCACGGAAGCGCGCGACGATCCGTAAAAATGAAAGGATTGCTTACTTTCAAGCGGGTCGGAACCCGCGAAGCGTTCAGTCCTCGGCCTTGCCCATGGCGAGCAGCCAGGCGACGAACGACTCGACGATCGGCTTCCGCTCGCTCGCCTTGGCGCAGGTGACGAAATAGGACATGCCGAAATCGATCGCACCGCCCGGCAGTTCGTCCAGCTGGTTTTCCCTGACGAGACGCCGGGTGATCGATTTCCAGCCCAGCATCAGGCCGCGCCCGTCCTGCGCCGCCTGAACGGCCTGGATGTAGTTGTCGAAGCTCTGGGTGGGGCCGCGATGCGCAGGAAGGCCCCGTGCGGCGAAATAATCCTCCCAGCCGAGCCATCGCCGTCCCGCCGAGGCGCGCACATGGATGAGCGGCGCGGTGACGAGCCTGCCATGGTCGGATGCGATGGACGCGATGAGCCCGCCTTTGCCGACCGGCCCGGTGATCTCGGCAAACAGGCGCTCGGTCCGCCCATCGCTCCACGGCGTGCTGCCGTAGCGCAAGGCCACGTCGATGCCGTTCGACAGCGTCGGCAGGTCGGAGGGCGGCGCCTGCACGTTCACCGAGACGTCCGGGTGGCGGGCATAGAAATCGGGCAGGCGCGGCATCAGCCAGTAGGTCGCCATGCCGATGGTACAGGACACCGTCAGATGCCGGTCTGACAGCCCCGCCGAAACACGGATGTCCGCGATCGTGCCGGCGATCCGCTCCAACCCCTCCCGGGTCGCCCAGGCGAGACGCTCTCCGGCGTCCGTCGGTCGGGATGGCCTTGAGCGCCGATCGAGCAGTTCGACCCCCACATGGCCCTCCAGAGACTTGATCGCCTGGGTGATCGCCGGCGGCGTCACGTTCAGCTCGTCGGCGGCCGCCTGCATTGAACGCAGGCGCACCACGGCATCGAAGGTCATCAGGAGCCGAAGCGGTGGGAGACGATCCAAGACCTTAACTCGTCGCTTAATTTAGATGAACCATTACCGGACTTTCCCGAAACGACAAAATGCGGTTCCCTCGGCCTTCAACATCGATCCGCACGATCAACGAATGGGCGCACCGACATGACCATCATGACCTCCGTCGCCAGCGACATATCCCTTGGAGACAAGGGGCTGACCCTGCCGCTCGGCCGTGGCCCGGCCTATTTCAACTATCACTGGCTGCGCGACAACTGCCCGACCTCCTTCGACAGGAAAACCCGCGAGCGCAGCTTCGACATCTTTCATCTGGAGGCCGCACCGAAGGCGAAGGCGGCGCACATGGACGCCGATGCACTCGTGATCGACTGGGCGGGCGAGGATCACGTGACCCGCATGCCGATGGGGTGGCTGGAAGCCTACGCATACGGAGAGCGGCGCGCCGATCCGGCGGATCTGCCACGCAAGGCCTGGTACGGCGATCACTATCCGGACGTCGCCCGTTTCAGCCACGCCGAACTGACGACGGACAAGGCCAGGGTGAAGGCCTGGCTCGAGGCGATGATCGTCGAGGGGGTCGCCGTCGTCACCGACATGCCGGACACCGATGCCGGCCTCACCGAACTCGCCCATCTGATGGGGCAGGTGCGCCCGACCTTCTTCGGGGCCTATTTCGACGTCAGGACCCATATCAACCCCACCAACACGGCCTACACCGCCGCGGCCCTCGAACTCCACACCGACACGCCGGCCGAAGAGCACGCGCCCGGCATCCAGTTCCTGCATATGCGGGCCAATTCGGTCGAGGGCGGGCGCAACCTCTTCGGCGACGGCGTCGCGGTCGCCAACGCATTGCGCAGACAGGACCCGGATGGCTTCCGCCTTCTCGCCGAGACCGACATTCCGTTCTTCTGCGAGCACGACAGCTACGACATGCGCTCCTACCAGCGCATCATCGAACTCGACCGGCACGGCGAGGTTTCGGGGCTGACCATCAGCCAGCACATGCTCGACCTGATCGACCTGCCTCAGACGCTTCTGGACGCTTGGTATCCGGCCTTCTGCCGCTTCGGCAAGATGCTGCAGGACGATCGCTACGTGATGCGCTTCACCCTGAAGGCCGGCGAGTGCATCGTCTTCGACAATCACCGCATCGTCCACGGCAGGGCCGCCTATTCGGCCACCAGCGGCGAGCGTTATGTGCGCGGCTGCTATACCGACCGGGCGGAAATGCGCTCGACCTATCGCGCGCTCGTCGGCGAGGGTCGCTTCAAATGACCGTCATGAGCAACCGGCCGGTCGCGGACGACGATCGCCGGGCCTTGCGGGTCGAACTCGCGGCGGCCTTCCGGATCTGCGCGCGAATGAACTGGCACGAATCCGTCGGCAATCATTTCAGCGCGGCCGTCTCCGCCGATGGCCGACAGTTCCTGATGAACCCCCGATGGCGGCACTTCGGTGCGATCAGGGCGAGCGATCTCCTGCTGCTCGATGCCGAGACCGCGGACGTTCTGGAGGGCCGCGGCACACCCGACCAGTCGGCCTGGACGGTGCATGGCACGATTCATCGCAAGCGTCCCGACGTGCGCGTGGTGCTGCATGCCCATCCCCCTTACGCGACCGCCCTTTCGACCTTGAAGGATCCGTCCCTGAAGCCGCTCGACAACAACACCGCGCGCTTTTTCGGCGATCTCGGCATCGATCTCGGCTTCGGCGGCATCGCCGACGACGCCTCGGAGGGCGAGCGGCTCGCCGAGGCGCTCGGCGAGAACTCGTGCCTGATGATGGGCAATCACGGCGTCACCGTCACGGCGGATCGTGTCGCGCTGGCGTTCGAGAAGCTCTATTTCTTCGAAAAGGCGGCCCGGACCCAGATCCTTGCCTATTCGACCGGCCAAGCCCTCAACATCCTTTCCGACGCGGTCGCCCGCAACACGGCGGAGGGCTGGAAGGCCTATGAAGGCATGGCCGATGCGCATTTCGCCCATCTGATGGCGGAACTCGACCAGACCGATCCGTCCTATCGGGACTGAGGTGGCGCCTTCCATGCATGGCCGGTCGCCCCCCGCCCCCGACCGGGCGGCGCTCGTCCCGCGCGTGCTTCCCTATTGCCGGTGCGTGTCTTAAACCGTATGAGCCTCGCCATGGATGAGAGCAAAACCGATAGGGTCGCCAGCCTGGTGGTCATCGTCAGCGGCGTGTTCTGGGGCCTTTACTGGCTGCCGGTGCGCCGGATCGACGAAGCCGGCCTTCCCGGAGCCTGGGCGACGTTCTTTTCCGTCGCCGTCGCGGCCATCGTCCTCGCCCCCTTCGCGCTCTGGCACTGGCGGCGGCTGGCAAGGGCCAACCCGCTCGCGCTCCTCTACATCGCCGTCGGCGGGGCGGCCTTCGTTCTGTATTCGGTCGGCTTCGTCTATGGTCGCGTCGCGATCATCATCCTCCTCTTCTACCTCACCCCGGTCTGGAGCAGTCTGATCGGGCGGTTCGTCCTTGGCTGGCGAAGCCGGGCGTCGCGAACGCTCGTCATCATTCTCGGCGTTCTGGGCCTGCTCGTCATGCTGGGCGGGGAAGGCGAGATTCCCGTTCCGCGCAGCGTCGGCGAGTGGCTCGCGCTCGCAGCGGGGCTTCTCTGGTCGATTTCCTCGACGGGCATAAGGCTGACGTCGAATCTTCGCGCCGTCGAGACGAGCTTCGTCTTCGCGTGCGGGGCGCTGGTCTCCGCCGCCGTTCTCGCACCGATGCTCGCGCCTTTGCCGACCGGCATCGCGCCGGATGCGATGACGCCCCTCGTCGGCTGGAGCCTTGCCGCCGGCATTGGCTGGTGGGTTCTCAACACGACCGGCCTCCTGTGGGCGACGGCACGTCTGGAGCCGGCGCGCGTCGGGATCCTCCTGATGTCCGAAGTCCTCGTCGGTGCGATTTCCGGCGCCTTGCTCGCCGGCGAACATCTCGGTCCGTTCGAATGGGCCGGGGGCACACTCGTCCTCGTCGCGGCCGCGATCGAGATCTTTTCGAGCAGCGCCAAGGGTGGTACCGCGCACGCGGCCAGCTGACCCGAACCCGCGAGGATCTGGGACACGACGGTCTACTTCGAAACGGACCGGATTGACGCGCGCTGGCCCGGAATGGCGCGGACGCGGCGGCGGCGACGCGCTGCCGCCTCGGGCGGCACGTCGGCACCGCCTGAGCCTTCAGGTCTATTGCTCGGCGCGCCGGGGGCTTGCGGGTGACCGGCCGTCCGGCGGATCGATCCGGGCCTTGCCGGACATCGGCCGCCCGGAAAGCCGCCCGGGCAGCCGGACCCAGGACCCCGCCTGTCCAGACCATGCTCCGCGGCGGCGCTACTCCGGCTCCGGCCCCGCGTCCCGATCGCCCGCGGCCAGCGGAATGTCTGCGGAGGGGAAAGGCACCGTAGCCGCAGGGGCCCGGTCCTCGCCGGTCCCGATGGAGGCGTGCCAGTCGCGCATGAAGCGCTCCTTCTTGCGGTCGTCGAGCCAGGTCAGGAGGCCGGGGCGCAGGCGGATCGGAAGGAGGGCCGTGCTGCCCTCGAACGGATCGCCGAGAGTGTCCGGATCGTTGCCGACGAGAGGGGCGAGGAAGGAATGCTCCGCCAATTGCGCCTGACCTTCGGGTGACAGCAGGAAACGCACGAAACCCTTGGCCTCCTCCTGATGGTCCGAGCCCTTGGTCACGAAGACCGAGCGGGTGAAGACGAGAGCGTAGTCGCTGAGAAGCAGGAGGCCGAGGCGCGGATCGTCGGCCACCATCCGGGAAGCGTAGGAACCGATGACATTATAGGCGAGGACGAGCCGTCCCGAGGCGACGTCATCGATCATCTCGCCGGTACAGCAGTAGAGACGGGTTCGCGCCCGTCCGAGGGACTCGACCAGCCGCGACGCCTGATAGCCGCGCTGGGCGTCCTGGGTCGCGAACATGTAGCCGACGCCCGAGAGGGCGACGTCGTAGGTACCCAGGCGACCATCGAAGAAGGCCGGGTCGTCGCGCAGCATGGTGGCAAGGTCCGAGCGGCTGGTCGGCAGCGGACGGTTCTCGAAGGCTTTTCGGTCGTAGACGAGCGCCACGGGCTCGCGCGTGAAGCCGAAGAGCTCGCCGCGCCAGCGCGACCAGTCCGGCGTGTCCGGCATGTTCTCGATGGACACGGCATAGCCGTCATTGACGAGATCGATCTGCAGATCCATGGCCGAGGAGATCACGAGGTCGGGCAAGGTGTCGGCCTCGAGGACGGCCTGATGGAGTTCGGCGGTGTTGAACTCCGTGTAGACGATGTCGATCGCCGGGTTCAAAACCTCGAATCGTTCGATGATCGACTCGATCGCGTCGCGATCGGTCGCGCTCCACAGCTGGAGCACCACCCGTTCCTGGGCGGACGCGCCGGGTCGGCCAGACGGGCCGGAGAGAGGCGCAGATCCGGCAAGGCCGATGAAGGCGACGGCGAGGAGGAAGGCCTTGAGCGTCACGACGACAGGCCCACCCGCTGGGTGACCGGCAGGCACATGACGCATTTGAGGCCGCCGGGCACCGCGTCGTGCAGTTCGAGGCGGCCTGCGTGGCTGGTGGCCACCGCGGCGACGATCGCAAGGCCGATGCCGGAGCCGCCACCTGCGCCGGCGGAATAGAACCGTTCGAGCACTTTGTCCTTTTCCCCGGCCGGCACGCCGGGTCCGCGATCTTCGACCGAAAGCTCGTATGCGGTGACGGATCCGTCCGCTTCATGGACTGGTTCGAGACCGATGGTGATTTCGTTGTCCAAGGGTCCGTGACGGATCGCATTGTCGATCATGTTGCGCAGGGCCTCCCGGATCGCGATGGCGTCGCCCTCGATCATGGCGGGGCGTTTGTCGGGGGGCAAGTCGACGCCGAACTCGATCCCGTCGGCCCCGTCGCCGCGCACGCTCTCCTCCAGAAGACGCAGGATCACGTCCCGCAGATCGACCGACGCGAACATGTCGAGACCGCCGCGATGGATCACCATCGCGTGGCTGAGGAGCTGGTTCGTCATGCGAATGGTGCGCCGGACCTGATCGCGCGCCCGTTGCAGCTGTACGATATCGACGGTGCCGCCGCGATCGGCGGCGTCGAGATGGGTCTGCAGCATCGCAAGCGAGGTCCGGGTCTGATGCGCGACGTCGGCGATGAACGTCTCAGCCTGCTTGCGCGACTGGCCGAGCCGGCTCATGAACCCGTTGATCGCCGCAATCAGACCCTCGATCTCGCGGGGCGGCTCGGCGCGCAGAGGCTCGAGGTCGAGAGGTTCCCGCTCGCGAATGTCACGCTCGATTCCGACGAGGGGGCGCATGGCAAGGCCGATCCCCATGCGGGCGATGACGATACCGGCCAGCGAAAGCGCGGCGAGCGGGACGATCCCCTTCAGCATCAGATCGGTCTGCATGGCGTTGCGGGCCATCCGGGACTGGCCGACCTGCACGCCGACCCAGCGCGGACGTCCCATGCCCGGCAAAAGTCGACCGTTCACGACGAACCGGACCAGCTCCCCGCTATAGTCGCTGTCGAAGAAGATCGGATCCTGCAGGGGCCGCTCGCTCCGCTCGATCCAGTCGCCCGGCAGATCGGCGTCGCCGGTCAGGGTCTGCCCGCGATCGTCGACGACCCGGTAGAAAACGCGATCCCGGTCGTTCAGCGCCAGAATCTCGAAGGCCGACGGCGGAAGATCGATCTCGACGCCGCCCGGGACCATCGTGATGCGCTCCAGCATGGAGATCGCCGCGCCCCGCAGAAGCAGATCATAGGTCTCGTTGGCGGCCGTGCGCGCATAGGTATAGATGCCGACGGCAAGCAGGGTGACCAGGACGATGAACGCGCCGAACGAGACCAGGAGCAGGCGCCGGCGCAGCGAATAGCGGCGCGGCAGGAAACCGTCGAACGGGTTAGACATCGCGCACACTTGCGATGTAGCCGAGACCGCGGATCGTCCGGATGTTCAGGGGGGTGCCCTGAAGCTTGCGGCGCAGGCGGGTCAGGATCTGTTCGACGGCATTGAGACTCGGCGTTTCCTCGAAACTATAGATCCCGTCCGCGACCTGCTCCTTCGTGAGCACCCTGTCGAGATTGCCGAGAAACAGTTCGAGAACCTGAATTTCACGCGAGCGCAGTTCGAGATCGGCGCCGTCGAAGCTTGCCCGCCGGGCCGCCCGGTCGAAGGCGAAGGGTCCGTGCACGAAGATATTGGAGGCTTCGCCGCTGCGACGGCGCAAAAGCGCCCGGCAACGCGCCGACAGTTCGCGGAAATCGAACGGCTTCACCATGAAATCGTCCGCGCCCACGTCGAGGCCGATCACCCGATCCTCGATCTCGCTGCGCGCCGTCAGGACGAGAACCGGGGTCCGGTCGCCACGCACGCGCATGGCGCGCAGGACATCGTAGCCACTTTTGGACGGCAAGTTGATGTCGAGAATCACCAGATCGAACGATGCGTGGCGCAAGAGCGCTTCGGCCTCGCCGCCATCGGTTTCGAGATCCACCGCATGGCCCTCGACGCTCAGCCGCTCGATCATGGCCGCGGCAAGATCCTGATTGTCCTCCACGATGAGAACCCGCATCGGTTGCTACTCCCCGTCAAAACTTGCCGCCTGACGATTGGAACTCCGAATGTGTCAGCGTGGCGTCAGCTTGCGGTCAGGCCCTTGTCAGTCGGCGCGATTAGGTCTGTCAATGGGAGTGAAGAATTTACGCGAGACGGGATTGTCTGACGTCAAGTCACAGGCACAACGTCCGGCTTCATAAGTCGGCCTCCAAACTGGGTCTCGGTTTCGATCTCCCATCGCACCGCAATGGGAGGATATTGCCATGAAATTTCGTCTTTTCGCGTCCAGCCTGGTCGCAGCCGCCTTCGCAGGCCCCGTTCTCGCGCAGGATCAGAATATCACGATCGACCGGCCCGAATGCGTCGCGCCGGCCCAGCCGGGCGGCGGCTTCGACCTCACCTGCCGGATCGCGCAGCGCGGTCTTCAGGAAGTGCTTTCCAACCCGGTCCAGGTGACCTTCATGCCCGGCGGCATCGGCGCCGTGGCGATCAACCTCTTCAACACGACGCGGACGGACGATCCGAACGCCATCGTCGCCTTCTCGTCCGGCTCGATCCTCAACATGGTGACCGGCAAATACGGCGAGTGGGGCGCGGACGACGTCAAGTTCACGGCAACGGCCGGAACGGACTATGGCGCGATCATCGTGCGCGCCGATTCCGAATTCCAGTCGCTCGCGGACGTCATGACGGCCCTGAAGGCAGACATCAGCAGCGTCGTTCTGGGTGCCGGCGGATCCGTCGGATCCCAGGACTGGATGAAAGCTGCGCTTCTGGTGCGCGCCGAAGAGCTCGATCCACGCCAGATGCGCTATGTCGCGTTCGATGGCGGCGGTGACGCGATGAGCGGCCTGCTCGGCGGTTCGATCGACATCTACACCGGCGATGTCGGGGAAGTCATCAGCCAGCTCGAAGCCGGCGCGGTCCGCGTTCTCGCGGTCATGACCCAGGACCGTCTCCCGGCTCCGTTCGCGGACATTCCGACCACGAACGAACTTGGCTATCCGGACGCCGACTGGGCGATCCTGCGCGGCTACTACATGGGCAAAAACGTGTCCGACGAAGCCTACAATGCGTGGGTCGACGCCTTCAAGAGCGCCTACGGCACCGAACAGTGGCAACAGGTGGTCTCCGACCAGGGCCTCCAGGTCTACGACAAGGCGGGCGAGGAGCTGAACCAGGACATTCAGCGGCGCGTCGAAGTCATGCGCGAGATCGCCCAGGAAGCCGGCCTGATCCAGTAGGCACGCCCTCGAGGAGCGGGCGACGTCCTCCCAAGCTCCGACCGCGCGCCGCAGGCGTTCGCGGTCGGACATGCCCGGGACAGGCCACCTCGTCCCCGCATCCATGTTTCCGCTCGTCGGCCACCTGCGCCGACCTTCTCCCAACCCGTTGCCAGGAGTCTGTCCGTGGCCGATCGTATCTTCGCCGGGGTCCTCTTTTTCGTGGCCCTCGGCTATACCTATATCGCCTTCTTCATTCTGCAGGCGCCCTTCCAGTACGATCCGCTCGGGCCGGAGAGCTGGCCGCAGATCCTCGGCATCGTCGCGCTTCTATGTCTGGCCTACATCCTGATCAGGCCGGACACGGAGGGCTTTGATCTCGATCTGCCGACGGGCGGACGGCTCGTCGCGCTCTTCGTCTTCCTGATGGGCTACGCCTATCTCTTCCAGCCGTTCGGCTTCATCATCTCGACCTTCCTGTTCTGCGCCGCGCTGTCCCTGATGCTCGGCGCGAAACCGCTCGCGGCGGTGGTGTTCAGCGCCGCCACCGGGGTCTTCGGCTATTTCATCTGCACAATTCTCCTCGACATCAACCTTCCGGCGGGCCCGATCGTCGCCGCATTCCTTTAAGGACCTTCGACCATGGATGCAGTCCTGTCGGGCTTGGCCTCGGGTTTCGAGACCGCTCTCAGCCCCTTCAACCTGATGCTCGTTCTCATCGGGTGTTTTGCCGGCACGCTCATCGGCGCCCTGCCCGGCATCGGCCCGATCAACGGCGTCGCCATTCTCCTGCCCATCGCCTACGGCCTGAACTTCCCGCCGGAATCGGCGATCATCCTGCTTGCCGGCATCTATTACGGCGCCGAATATGGCGGTCGTATCTCGTCGATCCTGCTCAACGTGCCCGGTGACGCCAGCGCGGTCATGACGACCCTCGACGGAAACCCGATGGCGCGCAGGGGCGAGGCCGGCAAGGCGCTCTCCCTGTCGGCGATCGCCTCCTTCGTCGGCGGCACCCTCGCGGTGATCCTGATGAGCCTGTTCGGGCCGCTGCTCGCGGCCTACGCCGTCACCTTCTCGCCGTCCGACTATGTGGCGCTGATGGTCTTCGCCTTCGCCTCGCTTGCCTCGCTCGTCGGCTCGAATCCGGTGAAGACGCTGCTCGGCGCGGTGATCGGCCTGATTCTCGCTTCGGTCGGGATCGACGCCAACACCGGCGTCGCGCGCTACACCTTCGGCATTCCCGACATTCTCGCCGGCATCGACTTCCTCATCGTCGTGATCGGCCTGTTCGGCATGGCCGAACTTATCCATCTCGTCGAGCAGCAGGCCCGTGGAACCCTGAAGACCCTGAAGATCGACAAGAGCTTCGTGACGATGGCCGATCTGGCGAAGACGAAGTGGACGATCCTGCGGTCCTCGATGATCGGCTTCTTCATCGGCATCCTGCCGGGCACCGGCGCCTCGGTCGCCTCGGCCGTTGCCTACGGTGCGGAGAAACGCGCCTGCAACAATGCCTCCAGCTTCGGCGAGGGCGACGTGCGCGGCCTCGCTGCGCCGGAAGCGGCCAACAACGCGGCCGCGGGCGGCGCCATGGTACCGATGCTGACCCTCGGCATTCCGGGCTCAGGCACCACCGCGATCCTTCTCGGCGCCCTGCTTCTGTTCAACGTCCAGCCCGGTCCGCTGATGTTCGAGCAGCGCCCCGAAGTCGCGTGGGGCCTGATCGCCTCCATGTATATCGGCAACATCGCGCTTCTCGTGATCAACCTGCCGCTCGTCGGGCTCTTCGCCAGAATGCTGACGATCCCGCAACAGTACCTGACCCCGATGATCGCGGTTCTTGCCTTCGTCGGCGTCTACTCGATCGTCTCGAACCCGCACGATCTCTACATGATCACCCTGCTCGGCGTGTTCGGCTGGATCATGCGCAAGCTCGGCTTCTCGCTCGCGCCGGTGATCCTGGGCTTTGTGCTCGGCAGCCTGTTCGAGAACAATCTGCGGCGGGCACTGTCGATCTCGGGCGGCGACTGGTCGATCCTGACCACGTCCTGGAACGCGGTCACGCTGTACATCCTGACCGTGATCATCATCGTGGTTCCGATCGCCTACGGTCGCTACAGCGCCAAGCGCATGGAGGGCGATGCCGCGACGTCGGCGGAGACGCCGAAATCGTGACGGGCCGCTCGACACTCCTGGCCGTGGGGGCCGCGCTTCTTGGCGCGGCCCTTTTTGCTGTTCTGGGTGTTCCGGCGGGGGCGCTCGTCGGTTCCACCATCGCGGCGACCACCGTCGCCGCGCTGAAACTCGATCCCGGCGTGCCCTCCCTCCTGCGCGACCTCGGCTTCACCACGATCGGCGTGACCCTCGGGGCCGGCATCTCGCCGTCCTTCCTCTCCGATCTCGGGCGCTTTCCGGTCAGTCTCGCCGCGCTCACCATGACGATCCTTCTCGTCATGATCGTCTCGAGCTGGTTGCTGCGGTCTTTCTTCAAGGCCGATCGTCCGACCTCGATCCTCGCCTCCTCGCCGGGCGCGCTGTCCTACGCCCTGTCGCTCTCGACGGACGGCCGGGGCGGCGCGATCGACGTGAAGGCGGTCATGGTTCTTCAAAGCCTCCGCCTTCTCCTGATCACGATCGTCCTTCCGCCAGTCATCGCGATCGTCGACGGTGCGACCGGGCACGAGCCGATCGCGTCCATCGAACCCCACACCCTCGACCTGCCGATCAGCTTCGCGCTCATCGCCGTCTCGGCCCTCGTCGGGTCGGTCGCGACCAAGCTGCGCGTGCCGGCCGCCTATCTGCTTGCGGGCGTCACCGTCAGCGGGATCGGTCACGGCATGGGGCTTCTCGAAGGCCGCCCCGCGGCGGCGCTGACCTTCATCGGCTTCTCGCTCGCCGGCGCCGTCATCGGCTCACGGTTCGCCAAGGTCACGCTCGGCGAGATCAGGACGCTCGGCCTCGCCGGCCTCGTGGCGACCGGCGTCGCCGTCGGTCTTTCCGGTTTTGTCAGCCTGGGGATCGCAGAGGCGCTCGACCTGCCCTTCGGCCAGGTCTGGGTGTCCTTCGCTCCCGGCGGCGTCGAAGGCATGAGCGCCATGGCGCTTTCGCTGGGTTACGATCCGGCCTATGTGGCGACCCACCACGTCTTCCGCCTCATCCTCATCATCGCCGTGCTCCCGCTCGTCCTGCGCCGACCCTCCGGTGCCGGCTCGTAAGGGATCGGGCATGCGGGGTCGAACCGGGGTTCCGCGCGCCGTGGGCGTGCGCGCAGCGGCGCTCTTTCAGGTGACGTGATCGCCGGTCCGCAAATCGGGACGCCGACCTGGCGTGGCGCCATGATCGGCCGGCGTCCCGGCGTGAGCGGCATTTTGCAGGGCTGGTGCTTACGCGACGGTCTTCAGCGCCGCGCGGCAGTCGTCGGCGCATTCCCGGCACATGGTGGCGCAGAGCTGACAATGTTCGTCCTCATGCGTTCCGCATTCGTCCGCACAGATCTCGCAAGCCTTGATGCAGAGCTCGAGTTGAGCGCGAAGCAGTTCGACATTCTGTCCGGTGCGTCGAACCGCCAGATGCGCCGTGGCCGCGCAGATGTCGGAGCAGTCGAGGCAGGTTCGAATGCACTGGCGCATATCCATTTTTTCCGCCAGGCAGGCATCCGCGCAGGACGTGCAGAACAGCGAACAGAGCATCGCGTGCCGCGACGCCTTCGCCAGAGCCTCATTGAAATCATCTCCAACTTCCGGATGCAGCCCGATCATCGTCTCGATCGACATGTGAACTCCTTTGCGTCGGTCTCGTTCGGTGGGTGGTCATAACGCAACACGTCTGTTCGCGATTCGATCCAGGCCCGTGGCCGGACGAAGGATCTGTCTGCCCCTCGATGAAGACCGGCAAGGCGTTCCCCTTCGGTGTTTTTCGGCCGCAAGGCCGGGATACGTCCCCGATCGAAGGCCGACGCTGCCCAGAGCCGCAACGGCCTTACAAGGCCGCGGTCTCCGCCGAAAGGGCCCGCGCCATGCCGTCGGTCATCATCGCCTCAAGCAAGGACAGGATGTTCGCCCGAACGCTCCGGTCCTCGGCGAACCGGCTGTCGAAGACGCCTCCAAGCGCCAGAAGGCCGGTCACGAGCCGGGATGCATCGCCTCCGGCTTGCTCGACCACCCGTGCGATCTGCGCCTCGCGCGGATCGCGTCGGTCGTAGGTTTCGCCGCTGTCGGTCCGGCCGAGGCAATAGCGCATCCAAGCCGCGACCGCGAAGGCGAAGGGGCGGATCGATTGGCCGCGCGACAGCGCGTCGAGCGCCGGGGCGACGATCCGCTGGGGCAGCTTTTCCGATCCGTCCATGGCGATCTGGTAGGTGCGGTGGGCGATCGACGGATTTTCGAACCGTTTTGCAAGCTCGTCCGCGTAGATCTTCAGATCAATGCCCGGAAGATCGGGCAGGGTATCGGCGGCGGCGGCGAGATGCCGGCGGACAAGAGCGCTGAGCGCCGCGTCCGTCATCACGTCGCGAACGTAGGCGTGGCCCGCGAGGAAGCCGGCGTAGGCGAGCATGGAATGGGCCCCGTTCAGCATGCGCAGCTTCATCCGCTCGTAAGGCGCGACATCGGCGACGAACAGGGCGCCGCCCGCTTCCCAGTCCGGCCGCCCCTCGCAGAACCGGTCCTCGATCACCCACTGGAAGAAGGGCTCGGTCTCGATCGCCGCCTCGTCGACGAGGCCGGTGAGGGACTCGGCCAGTTGCAGGGTCTCGACGGTCGCGGCGGGCGTGATCCGATCGACCATCGAGGAGGGAAACGCGACCTTCGCCGCGATCCTCTCCGCCAACTCTCCATCGAGCCGTCTTGCGAAGGCGACGACGCCCGTGCGCACGAGGTCGCCATTGTCCGGAAGATTGTCGCAGCACAGAACCGTGAAAGGCGCCGTTCCGGCGTCGAACCGCCGCCTGAGGCCTTCGACGACGAGGCCGAGAACACCGGTCGGCGCATGCGGGTTTTGGAGATCGGCGGCGATCGACGGATGGCTTTCGTCGATATCGCCCTGCGCGCGATCGATGCCATAGGCCTTCTCGGTCACCGTGAGGGAAACGATCTTGGTGGCGGGATCGGCGAGCGCGCCGAGGACCGGATCGATATCCCGGCTGGCGGCCATGACCTTGGCGACCGATCCGACGATCCGCGCTTTCGGGCCGCCCTGCCCTTTCTCGATCAGCGTGAAGAGGCCGTCCTGCGGTGCCATGGCATCGGCGATCTCGCTGGAACGCAGGCTGACGGCGGCGATCCGCCAGTCGCCGCCCTTCGAGGCGAGCGCGGCATCGGTGGCGACGGCCTGATGGGCGCGGTGGAACGCGCCGCAGCCCAGATGAACGATACCGACGCCATGGGCTGCCGGGTCGTAGGCCGGGCGCGCGACGTCCGGCGGACAGGTGCCGAGCGTGCCGAGAGACAGCCGGGTCATGGCCGCTCCCCCGCATAGGAGAGCCCGGCGATGACGCCGCGCAATTCCGCAAGTCCCTTCAGACGCCCGATCGCGGGATAGCCAGGCTGCGCCTTGCGCTTCAGATCGTCGAGAATGTCCTGGCCATGGTCGGGACGGAAGGGAATATCCGCATCCTCGCGACCGTCCGCCCGGCGCCGCTTCTCCTCCTTCAAGACCGCCGCGACGAGCGCGACCATATCGGTGTCGCCGGCCAGATGCTCGGCCTCGTGGAAGGAGGCGTAGAGCCCGTCCATCTCGCGCTTGGTGTTGCGCAGGTGCAGGAAATGGACCCGGTCGCCGAGCCGCTCCATCATTCCCGGCAGATCATTGTCGGCCCGCGCGCCAAGCGAGCCCGAACACAGCGTGATCCCGTTGGCCCGCAAGTCGACCGCCCGCAGGATCTCGCCGTAATGCGCCTCGGTCGACATGATGCGCGGCAGCCCCAGTAGCGAAAAGGGGGGATCGTCGGGATGGCAGCAAAGTCGCATGCCGAGCTCCTCGGCGACCGGTGCGACCTCCTCCAGGAAGGCGACGAGATGGCCGCGAAGTCGCGCCTCGTCGATCGCGGCGTACTCGGCCAGATGGTCGCGGACATCGGCAAGGCTGAAGCGTTCCGCCGCGCCGGGAAGGCCGAAGACCACGTTCTCCGCGATCTCCCGGCGGGCGTCCGTGTCCATGGCCGCGAAACGCTGCTTCGCAACGTCCACGATCTCGCTGTCGAAGCTCTCGGCGGCGCCGGGACGTTCCAGAATGAAGATGTCGAACGCCGCGAAATCGTAGATGTCGAACCGCATGGCGGTGCCGCCATGGCCGACGCGATGCTTCAGATCGGTTCGCGTCCAGTCGAGGACGGGCATGAAATTGTAGCAGACGGTCCTGATACCCGCGGCCCTTAGATTGCGAAGGCTCGCCTTGTAGCTTTCGATGTGCTCGCGCCATGGGCCGGTCTGCTTCTTGATGCTTTCCGACACCGGCAGGCTTTCGACCACATCCCAGGCAAGACCCGACGGGCTTCCATCGGGCCGCGAGGCGATCGCGCGCTGGCGCGCCTCGATCTCCCGTTCCGACCAGACATCGCCGGTCGGAACGTGATGCAGGGCCGAGACGACACCCTCGACGCCGGCCTGAAGCATATCCTCGATACCGACCTGATCGTTCGGCCCGAACCACCGCCACGTCTGCCGCATCCCGTTCTCCCGTTCGTCCTGGTTTCCATCCCCTTCCTAGCAGAGCAGTTCTATGTTGACTAGTATGGTAGTATGCGTCATAAGACCGTTCAGGAGGAATGCGCATGTCGATCACGCAAGCAGGGTTGATGGCCAGGTGGGACGACGGTCTTCCCGTCGGACCGCAGCTGCTCAAGGCTCTGCGCGCAGCGATCATCCAGAGCGAACTCAAGCCGGGCATACGCCTGTCGGAGCAGGACGTCGCGCAGCGCTTCGGTCTTTCGCGTCAACCTGTCCGCGAGGCGTTCATCCGTCTTGCCGATGAGGGCCTTCTCGAGATCAGGCCGCAGCGCGGCACGTTCGTCCGGCGGATCTCGCAGGACGCGGTGATGGATGGGCGCTTCATGCGCGAGGCGATCGAGGCCGATCTCGTGAAAGTCGTCGCGCACCAGTCCGACCGGGCGCTCGTCGCCGATCTGCGTCGGCTCGTCATGCAGCAAAGCGCGACCGCCGAAGGCGATGCGGTCGCGTTCATGCCGCTCGACGAAAGCTTCCACCGCCTCATCGCGGAGGCCGCCGGCCGCAGCCGCACCTGGAACGTCCTGCAACAGATCAAGGCGCAGATGGACCGGGTCCGGTTTCTGACGACGGCCGAATTTCCGAAAGGACGGCTGATCGCCCAGCACACCGCGATCGTGTCGGCGATCGAGGCCGGCGACGTCTCCGCAGCGGAGGATGCCATGCGCTCGCATCTGCGCAAGGTGCTTGTCGATCTGCCGGCGATCATGGCCGCGCATCCGGAATATTTCGAGCCGCCGACGCGCGATACGCCACGCTAGGCGGCTCGCGAACGCTCACACCATCAGCAAAACGGGAGGAACCATCATGCTGAAGACGCTTCTCAAACAATCCCTCGTCGCAGGCTGCACAGCACTGTTCCTGTCGGGCTCCGCGCTCGCTCAGGACATGACGCTGAAGCTCGGCCATCTCGCCAATGAGGACAACACCTGGCACAAGGCTTCCGTGAAGTTCGGCGAGGAGCTTTCGCGGCTGACCGACGGCCGGATCGCCGTCGAGGTCTATCCGAACGAATCCCTCGGCGCCGAAATGGACGTCATCAACGGGATGCAGCTCGGCACCGCCGACATGACGATCACCGGCGAGAGCCTGCAGAACTATGCGCCCATGGCAGCGCTTCTCGCCGTTCCCTACGCCTATCGCTCGCTGGAAGGCATGGACGAAGTCGCCAGCGGCGAGATCGGTGACAAGATCGAGGCCCAGATCATCGAGAACGCGCAGATCCGGCCGATCGCCTATTTCGCGCGTGGCCCGCGCAATCTCACCTCGAACCGCCCGATCACATCGCCGGACGAGCTGAACGGCCTGAAGCTGCGCGTGCCGAACGTGCCCCTCTTTGTCGATACCTGGCAGGCGCTCGGTGCGCAGCCGACGCCGATGGCGTTCTCGGAGGTGTTTACCTCGCTCCAGAACGGCACGATCGACGGCCAGGAAAATCCGCTCGCCTTGATCAATTCGGCGAACTTCGCGGAAGTTCAAAAGCATGTGAACCTGACCGAACATGTCCGCTCGTGGATCTATCTGACGATCTCCGAAATGGTCTGGAACCAGCTGTCGCAAGAGGATCAGCAGGCGGTCATGGAAGCGGCGCAGATCGCGCAGGCGTACGAGCGCGAGCTCTTCCTCGCCGACGAGGAACAGCTCGTCCAGACGCTGAAGGACAAGGGCATGACCTTCGTCGAGGTGGACAATGCCGCGTTCGCGTCGAAGGCCAGGGACGCGGTCCTCGCCAATGTCAACGACGAGATCAAGCCGACGGTGGAAGAGCTCTTCAACCGCTGACGCGGTCCGACCGGCGCTCCCTTTTTACGCGGCCGGAGCGCCGGTTCACCGACCGTCTTCAGGCGTGGACCATGCAACGACGCGGCGACGGATCGGATCGTCGATGCCGGCGTGCCGGCGCCGATGCCGAACACGACGACGCACGTTCCCGTCCCGATCCGTCCTCCTATCCGGGTGATCCCCCATGCTCGCCAAATTCGATCGTTTCCTGAGGGCCGCCTGCCGGATCGGCACGGGCGCCGCATTCGCCGTTCTGATCGTCGCCGTCCTGACGCAGGTGGCCGGGCGCTCGATCTTCAACGATTCCCCCGCATGGACCGAGGAGCTGACGCGCTTTGCGCTCCTCTGGCTGGTCGCCTTCGGAACCGGCCTGTCGCTGCAGTCCGGCGATCTCGTCAATGTGGACATCGTGCAGGAAAGCCTGCCCGAGAGACTGTCCTTTCGGCTTCGCATGATCGCCGCCGCGATCACCGCCGGCTTCTGCGCGCTTCTGATCTGGCCGGCCTGGTTCTACACGTCGATCGGCGTGCGCCAGACCTCGCCCGTCCTGACGATCCGGATGGACTTCATTCATATCAGCGTCCTCGTCCTTCTCGCACTTCTGGGCGTCTTCGCGCTCGTGCGGATCGCGAAAATGCTGACCGGCCAGAGCGACGGGCGTCCCGACGCCATGATTGACCTCGAACCCTGAACGGACTCTCATGGACCTCGCGATTCTCCTCGGCACCTTCGTTCTCGGCCTCGTCATGGGCCTTCCCGTCGCGGTCACGCTCGGCGTCGCCTCGCTCGCCTATCTTCTGGCCGCCGGCATCCCGCTCGTCGTCATCCCGCAGAAAATGTATGCGGGGATGGACGTCTTCGTGCTTCTGTCGATCCCGGGCTTCATCCTCGCCGGCAATCTGATGAACCATGGCGGCATCACGTCGCGCATCGTGCGCTTCGCCAACGCGCTCGTCGGCTGGCTGCGGGGCGGGCTCGGCCTGTCCAACGTCGCGGCCTCGATGCTGTTCGGCGGCATTTCCGGAACCGCGGTCGCCGATGCCGCCTCGATCGGCGGCGTCATGATTCCCGGCATGAAGAAGGCCGGCTATCCGGCGGACTTCTCCGCCGCCGTGACCGCCGCCTCCTCGACCGTCGGCCCGATCATCCCGCCCTCGGTGCCGATGATCATCGTCGGCTCGCTGTCCGGCATCTCCGTCGGGCGGATGTTCATGGCAGGCGCGATCCCCGGCATCCTGCTTGGTCTCGCCATGATGGTCACCGTCTACGTCATCGCCGTCAGAAAAGGGTTTCCGCGCCAGGAATGGCAGGGCATCGGCGAGCTCGGCCGCTCGTTTCTCGATGCGTTCTGGGCGCTCTTCATGACCGCGCTCATCGTCGGAAGCCTGTTGTCCGGCAAGGTGACACCGACCGAGACGGCGGTGGTCGCCAGCCTCTACGCCTTCATCGTCGGCGCATTCTTCTACCGCGAACTGCCGTTCAGGCTCGTGCCGAAGGTGATCGTCGATTCGGCCGTCGCCTCGGCGGCGATCCTGGCGCTCGTCGGCTTCGCCAACGTCTTCGGCTGGATCCTCGTTTCCGAGCGCATTCCGCAGGCCATCGCCGCCACCGTCCTGTCGGTGACGGACAACAAGTTCGTCGTCATCCTCCTCATCAACATCTTCCTGCTCTTCATCGGCATGTTCATGGAGACGATCGCGGCGCTCATCGTCCTGTTCGTCCCGCTTCTGGCCCTTGCGACGAGCGTCGGGGTCGACCCCTTGCATTTCGCGGTCTTCGCCGTCCTCAACCTGATGATCGGGTTGACGACACCGCCCGTCGGCGTCTGCCTTTTCGTCTGCGCCAACATCGCGCGTCTGCCGCTTGGCCCGGTCGTGAGGGCCATCACCCCCTTCATCCTGACCAATATCGGGATCCTCCTCCTCGTCTCCTACGTGCCGGCTCTGTCCACCTGGCTGCCATCCGTCCTTTTCGATTGAAAGACCCCATGACAACACGCGTCGCACGGCTCCACGCCAAACATGATATCCGCCTCGAAACGACCGAACCGGGCAAGCCGGGTCCGGGCGAGGTTCTCCTGGCCATGGGGGCCGGCGGCATCTGCGGCTCCGATCTCCATTACTTCCACGATGGCGGCTTCGGTCCGGTCCGCGTGAAGGAGCCGATCATTCTCGGGCATGAGGCGGCCGGAACCGTCGAGGCGCTCGGTGAAGGCGTGTCGGGTCTGACGGTCGGCCAGACCGTCGCCGTGAATCCGAGCCGGCCCTGCGGCGACTGCGAATATTGCCGCGAGGGCCTCCCCACCCACTGCCTGTCCATGCGCTTTTCCGGATCCGCCATGCGCTTTCCCCACGAGCAGGGCCTGTTTCGCGAGCGGATCGTCGTTCCGGCGGCCCAGTGCGTACCGCTCGGCGCGCATACGACGCTCGGCGAGGGAGCCTGCGCCGAGCCGCTGGCGGTCTGTCTTCACGCGGCCAAACGCGCTGGTGACCTGAAGGACAAGCGGGTGCTCGTCACCGGCGCGGGACCGATCGGCGTTCTTTGTGCCGCCGTCGCAGCGTCACGCGGGGCGGCCGAGATCGTCGTCACGGACCTCCAGTCCGCGCCTTTGGAGGTGGCGCGTGCGATGGGCGCGACGCGAACAATCAATGTTCTCGAAGAGCCCGATGCGATGGCTCTCTATGCCGCGGACAAGGGCCATTTTCACATCGCCTTCGAATGCTCGGCCGCAGCGCCCGCCCTCGCCTCTGCGATCGCCGCGGTGCGGCCCCGTGGCCGGATCGTCCAGGTCGGCGTCACCGGTGATCTTTCGATTCCGATCAACATGCTCGTCGGCAAGGAGATCGAACTCGTCGGCACGCAACGCTTCGACGAGGAGTTTGCCGAAGCCGTGGCAGCGATCGGGTCGGGCGCGATCCCGGTGGCGAAAATGGTCACGCACGCGTTCCCGCTCTCCGAACTCGGGCAGGCGTTCGCGATCGCGGGCGATCGCAGCAAGGCGGTCAAGGTGCATCTGCGGCTCGACCGCTCGCATGGCTGAGCCGCATCAATTCCTGTCCATCGGCGAATGCATGATCGAGCTGTCCGGCGGCGGCGCGCCCGATGCCTGGCGCATGGGCTTTGCCGGCGATACGCTGAACACGCTCTGGTACGCCAAGGCCGGCCTCGATCCCAAACAGGGGCCGGTTGCCTATCTCACCGCGCTTGGAACGGACGATTTTTCGGACAGGATTCTCGCTTTCCTGCGCGACAACGCAATTTCGGTCGATCTGATCCGCCGCGTTCCCGACAGGCGACCCGGCCTCTACATGATCGAACAGAAGCACGGCGACCGCCACTTCACCTACTGGCGGGAGCGCTCGGCCGCGCGTCGTCTCGCCGATGATCCGGTTCATCTGGACACGGCGATCGGAAGCGCGAAACTCGTCTATTTTTCCGGGATAAGCCTCGCGATCCTTTCGCCGCGGAAGCGAACCGACCTGATCGAGCGCCTCGCCGCAGCGCGCGCGAACGGACAGATCGTCGCCTACGATCCCAACATCCGCCCGGTCCTCTGGGAAAGCGGCGAGGCCATGCGGGAGACGATCATGCGCGGTGCAGGCGCCGCGTCGATCGTTCTTCCAAGTTTCGACGACGAGGCGGGAGCCTTCGGCGACGCGACCCCGGCTGACACGGTGGAGCGCTACCGCGCAATCGGCGCAGATATCGTCGCCGTGAAGAATGCCGGAGCACCGGTTCTTCTCGACGACCGGACGAGCCGGTCCGAAATCCAGACACGAAGCGACGTTCAGGTCCTCGATGCGACAGGCGCGGGGGACAGTTTCAACGGTGCCTTCCTTGCAGCCTACATCCGGACCGCCTCGGCATCCGAGGCCGCCCGGGCCGGCTGCGATATGGCGGCAAGGGTGATCGCCGTTCGTGGCGCACTGATGATGGACCTGTGAATAGGGGGCTGCCCGATGTGCGGGCCGCCCTGTCTGCGAGACGCTCGATCGCGGATTGCGAGGGCCCGCGCCTTTCCTGCGGATGAACGGCAAAAGGGCCTCGCCACGCGCATGCGCCCGACGACGACGGACCGCGGCTGATCCGATCGACCGGCCCCGACAGCCGGATGACCACCATGTCCGCGACGGTTCCGCCGCCCGCACATCCCCTCCAAGCGCAACCGGACCGCATCACCACCGTCACGGTGCGGAAAGCAATTCAAATCGACACGCATCGGTATAAGATCGAATGAGGATAAGACTTATCAGTATTACCTTCCTGGTGGGCGATGCCCGTCGATCCGGACGCCGCTTCTTGAAAATACACTTGTTCTGTTTCAAAATATTCTAATTCTCGTATACAATAAGTTTTCCCATTTTTTCGGGAACGAAACCAATTTTATCGGGTTCATCAATACGAAGCGCGTTTCATTTCATCGAAACGCAACATGATTCATATCAATATACGGAAGACACAGACCATGCGTAACATCTTCGTCGTCACACTCCTCGCTGGCTCGGCTCTGAGCGGTGCCGCCTTCGCACAAAGCAACACCGAAACGGACGCCACGTCTGAAGCCGACATCGTAGTCGAACCGACAGCCCCGACTGTCAGCGTCGATGTCCCGGAGCCGGACGTCTCGGTCGAACAGGCCGATCCGCAGGTTTCCGTCACGCAGCCGCAGCCGACGATCACGGTCGACCAGCCGGCACCGACGATCACCGTCGACATTCCGGCGCCGACCATCACGGTGCAGATGCCCGACCCGAACGTCAGCGTCGACATGGCACAGCCGCAGGTCTCCGTCGATCAGGGCGAGCCGAGCGTCTCCGTGAGCGATACGGACGAAGCCGCAGTCGCGACCGACGACGGTGCGGACCAGGCAAGCGTCACGATCGATGAGGGGAACGCCGACGTGCAGCTTCGCGAATCGGCGCAGCGCCCGACGATCAACTATCAGGGCGCAGAAGCGCAGGTGAACGTCACCGAGCAGGGTGAGCCGCGCATCATCTATCAGAACGCCGACGGCTCGCCGATGGCTGGCTCGGAAGACCAGGCTGACAGCAGCACATCGTCCGACAGCGCCGATCAGGCCGCCACCGCATCCGGCAACGAGCAGGATGCCGTGTTGACTGGCGAGGGGCAGGAAGCCCAGACGTCCGAGACCGATAATGAAACGACGGCCGTCAACTCGGCCTCGTCCGGCGAAGTTCAGCTGACGGTCGAGCAGATCACCGATTACGACGTGGTCGGCGCCAATGGCGAGACGCTGGGCGACATTGAGAGCGTCGTGGAAGTCGACAATCGCCTCTTTGCGGTGATCGGCTCCGGCGGTTTCCTCGGCCTCGGTGAGAAGCAGGTGGCCATTCCCCTGTCGTCGCTCGTCGCAACCGACGCCGGCATGGTCGCTCCGAACATCTCGGATTCCCAGGTCTCCGCTCTCGACGAGTTCAACGAAAGCGAATACCCGGCACTGGATTCCAACATGAGCATCACAGTGGGTCAGCAGTAAGCTTTCCCATCTGATGGCTTTGAAGGGCTGCCGGTCGATCCGGCAGCCTTTTTTGTGTCCGCAAATCGCTTTGCGTCGACGATCCGTTGGAGATCCCGAACCTCTCACCGGGCGCGCCGACCCCCCGGCCTGGAAGACGGAGCGGCCACCGTCGACGCGCCCATGAAAGGTCGTGACCGCGGCCATATGGGCGCCGCGCGGACCCGTACGGCGGCAGGGAACGGTTCCGGATGGCGGATCGCCGGTTCCCGCGCGCGGCCCGCGCGGGATCGATCGGCCGGTCGATGGAACGGCCGTGCATCGCCCCTGTTATCCAGACCGGTGTCGCGGAGCGGCGCGCGCTAGGATGTCAGGCGATCCAGAGGAAGATAGGGCTGATCCTTCACGGTCTGGATCGCGATATTGCTTCTGATATCCCGGACGCCGGGCGCCTTCAGCAACGCGCCGAGCAGCAGGCGTTCGTAAGCGTGCAGATCGGGGACGACGACCTGGAGAAGAAAATCGGCATCGCCCGACACGAGATGGCACGTCACGACTTCCGGCAACACGCGGATCGCCGCCCTGAAGGCTTCGGCCGCTTCGTCGTCATGGCGCTCGACCTTCACGTTGACGAACACGGTCAGTCCGAAACCGAGCGCGCTTCGATCGAGACTGGCATGATAGCCCCGGATGATCCCCTCACGTTCCAGGAGACCGACCCGCCTCAAGCAGGGTGACGCCGACAGTCCGACCTCCTCGGCCAGATTCACATTGGCGATCCGGGCGTTTTTCTGAAGGGCGAACAGGATTCGCCGGTCGATGGCGTCAAGCTTGATTTTTGGCATGATCGTCCGAACAGCACCTTGTTCCTGGCAGAAACCGCCATACGAAGACATGGCTTTGACAGTATTTGCAAGGACATTTCACCTGTTCGGGCGCTAGTCTGGGATCGTGCTCCGGCGGATTTCCGGTCCGTGGCAGCCGCGCGCCTGTGCGGCACGAAAACCGTGTCGGTTTCCGCGTCTCGAAGGCGGCGGCAGGCCTCTGGCTTGCCCGGCGCCGCCGCCGCGAGCACGAACGAGGAACGGGAGACCGAATTGACGAACGGCTTTGCCACGCGCGCGATCCATCACGGATATTCACCGCTCGATTATCATGGTGCTTTGAATCCGCCGGTCTTCCTCACCTCGACATACGCGTTCGAGCGCACCGCGACGGGCGGCGAGCGCTTTTCCGGCGAGACGCCCGGCTACATCTATGGCCGCATCGGCAACCCGACGGTGTCCGTCCTCGAACAGCGGCTCGCCGCCCTGGAAGGCGGAGAAGCCGCCCTCGCCACGGCCTCGGGTATGGGCGCCCTCACCGCGCTGATCTGGTCGATGCTGAGCCAGGGCGATCAGATCCTCGCCGACAAGACGCTCTACGGCTGCACCTTCGCCTTGCTCCAGCATCAGCTTCCGCGCTTCGGCATCTCGGTGCGCTTCGTCGACATGACCGATCCGACGGCGCTTGCGGCGGCCATGACGCCGGCGACGCGGATGGTCCTGACCGAGACCCCGTCCAACCCGAACATGCGGGTCGTCGACATCGCCGCGCTTGCGGACATCTGCTCGCGATCGGCTGCGACCTTCGTCGTCGACAACACCTATTGCTCGCCCTACCTCCAGCGCCCCCTGGCGCTCGGCGCCGACGTGGTCATCCATTCGGCCACGAAATATCTTGGCGGTCACGGCGATCTGCTGGCCGGCATGGTGGTCGGCTCGAAAGCAGTGGTCGATCGGGTGCGCACGGTCGGTTTGAAGGAGATGAACGGCGCCTGCATTTCCGCCCTGGACGCCTTCCTGGTCCTGCGCGGGTTGAAGACCCTGACCCTGCGGATGGATCGGCACTGCGAGACGGCGATGTGCCTGGCCCACGACCTCGAGGCGGCGCCTCAGGTGGCGCGGGTTTTCTATCCCGGCCTCGACAGTCACCCCCAGCATGCGCTGGCGGGCCGCCAGATGAAGGCATACGGCGGAATGATCGCCCTGGAGCTGAAAGGCGGGCTGGCCGCCGGTGTCGCCTTCATGGATGCGCTCGAGGTCGTCACACGCGCGGTCAGCCTGGGCGACGCCGAGACGCTCGTCCAGCATCCCGCCAGCATGACACACGCGACCTATTCGCCCGCGGAGCGTGCCCATCATGGCTTTACCGACGGGCTGGTAAGGCTTTCGGTCGGCTTGGAAGACTATGTCGATCTGCGCGACGATCTCATGAACGGCTTGGCAATGGTCAGCCGTTACGAACAGGGTGCCTGACCCATGGCGAAACGCACAACCCCTTCCCATCCCGGTTCCGCTCTGGACACCATCGGAAACACGCCGGTGGTGGAGCTGACACACGTCGTGCCGGAAGGTGCCGGCCGGGTCTTCGTCAAGCTGGAATGTTTCAACCCGACCGGGTCCTACAAGGACCGCATGGCCCGCACGATCATCGAAGGCGCCGAACGGCGCGGCGATCTGCGTCCCGGCGTGACCGTGGTCGAGGCGAGCGGCGGCAGCACCGGATCGTCGCTGGCCTTCGTGTGCGCGGTGAAGGGTCATGCGTTTCACCTGGTGTCGTCCAACGCGTTCGCCCGCGAGAAGCTGGCCACGGTCAAGGCGTTCGGCGCGACGGTCGAACTGATCAACAGTCCGACCGGACAGATCACGGCCGACCTGATTCCGCGCATGATCGAGCGGGCGCGGGAGTTGAGCCGGGACGAGGGCTACCTGTTCACCGACCAGTTCACCAATTCCGACTCGCTCGAAGGCTATCGCGGCATCGGGCAGGAACTCCTCGACCAGGTGCCCGGCGACATCACCGCCTTCTGCGGCGCTGTCGGTATCGGCGGAATGCTGGTGGGGACCGGGCAGGTGCTGAAGGCCGCCGGCGCGGACACGAAGATCGTGCTGCTGGAGCCCGCATCGTCTCCCGTGTTCACCGCCGGCGTGCCGGGCACGCATCATGTCGAGGGCATCGGCATCGGCTTCGTGCCCGCGCTTCTGAACGAGCACCCCGTCTATGACGAGGTCCGGGCGATCGACGAGACCGAGGCCCGTGCGATGTGCAGGCGGCTTGCGGGGGAAGAAGGCATCTTCGCGGGCACGTCGACCGGCTTGAACGTCGTGGCCGCGGTCGCGCTCGCCAAGGAGTTGGGGCCGGACGCGACGATCGTGACGGTCGCCTGCGATTCCGGTCTCAAATATCTGAACGGGTCGCTTTACAGTTGACGCCGACGCAAGGCCGGAGAACCCGCCGATAAGGCCCGGTCGAGACGGCGTCTTCGAAGCCCGGGCGCGGTCGGCGGTTTCGATGCCGCCCGTCAGCCTGGATGCGCGGCCGTCCGGTCGGACCGGGCGTCGACCTGACGCGGGTGCGCGAGCGCCGCGTCAGCTTCGCGTCTGTTTCGTTCGGTCAGCTTCGATCCCGCGATGAGTTGAAGCCTGCCGACGCCCAATAATCGCCCCGGACGGCAGATGGTCCAGACCCGAACATGCTTCGAACTTTATCATTTGTTAGCGTCTTTCTAGTTAGAGCTTTGCTATCGAAAACGGGTGAGTGTCATGACAAAGCGATCCGGTTCCATAGCAAAAAAGTTGGTCGTCTCCACAGGCGCGGCGATCGCGACGATCGTCCTGGCCTATACCGGCTTCAATGCCTGGCGGGCCATCGACAAGACCGAGGACGCCGTCATGGCGCTCGCGTCCGAAAAGGCGGCCCAGGTTGCCCAGAGGACGGCTGTCGACATTTCCCAGGCGACGGCGGCTGGCGCGGCTCTCGCCGGCACCTTGTCCGGCTACCTCGCGCAGGGAACCCCGGACCGGGCCGAGATCGTCGCCATGCTGGAAACGGTCGCCCCCCAGTACAAGAATATCTATGGCGCCTGGATGGCCCATCTGGTCGATACGCCCGAGGCCGATATCGTCCCCGGCGATCTGGCGAACAATGCCGAAGGCATCTTCACGCCCTATTGGACCAAGAACGACCAGGGCGGCGTCGAATTCTCAACCTTCTCGATCAAGACCGGGAACGAATATTACGCAGCACCGCTGACGTCGGGACAGAGCGTCGTCACATCGCCCTATCTTACGCCGACGAAATCGATCCTGACCTCCGTCTCCGTGCCGGTGCGCGTCGACGGGAGGATCGTCGGCCTGACCGGCGTCGACATCAGGCTCGACGAATTGAACGCCGTGCTGGGGGCCATGGTCCCGTTCGAGGGGGGCGAGGTCAGGCTCCTGGCCAACAATGGCAACTGGCTGGTCAATTCCGACAGGACTCAGTTGATGGAACCCTATGCCGGGCTGGGAAGCGACAAGGTCCGGACCGCTCTCGACAGCGGCGAGATGCAGGTCATCGAGGGCTTGCCGGATGGCACGGTGCGGCTGGTCTATCCCTTCACCGCGCCGGGCATGAACACGACATGGGCGGTCGTTCTCGACGTGCCATCCGCGGTGTTCACCGCTCCGGTCTGGAGCGAGATCAAGAACACGGTCCTCGGCGGCGTCGTGATCCTGCTTGTCGCCCTGCTCGTGATCATCCTGGTCTCGCGCGGCTTGATCGGAAGGCCCTTGTCGCGCATTCTGGCGGGCGTCGAAACCATGATCCGCGGCGATTACGCCAAGGAGATCGAAGGCACCGGCCGGTCGGACGAACTGGGAACGCTGGCAAGCGCCCTCGAGAAATTTCGCCACGATTTGGCGAATGGCGAATTGGTCAAGCTCGAGCAGGATCAGCTGCAGAAACGCGTCGAGAGCGAGCGCGAACGGCAGACCAATATCGATAATTCCAAAGCCGAGGATCTTCGCCACTTCGTCCACCTCGTCGAGGCCGGCTTCAACCGGCTGTCGACCGGCGATCTGACCGTCCGGATGGACGAGGCCGTCTCGCCGGATTTCGAGCCGATCCGGTCGAAATTCAACGAAAGCGTCGGCCAGCTCGAAGAGACGATTGCCGTCGTGATCGGCTCGGTGCAGAGCATCCGCAGTGGCCTTGCAGAGATTTCCGTCGCCTCCAACGATCTTGCCCAGCGCACCGAGCAGCAGGCCGCGTCGATCGAAGAGACGGTTGCCGCCCTGTCGGAGGTCAGCCAGGGCGTCGGCCAGACGGCGCGCAAGTCCGGCGATGCGCGCAAGACGGCCGCGTCGGCCTTGGAGAAGGCCAGGGAAGGCGGAGCGATCGTCGGCCGCGCCGTCAAGGCGATGGAGGAAATCGAGAGCTCTTCGAGCAAGATCAACGAGATCATCAGCGTGATCGACGAGATCGCCTTCCAAACCAATCTCCTGGCCCTGAATGCGGGCGTCGAGGCGGCGCGGGCCGGCGAAGCGGGCAAGGGCTTTGCGGTCGTCGCCCAGGAAGTCCGGGAACTGGCTCAGCGCTCGGCACGCGCGGCCAAGCAGATCAAGGAGCTGATCTCGAAGTCGCGTGACCAGGTCGGCACGGGTGTCGAACTGGTCACGGCCTCGGGCACATCCCTGGAGGAAATCGTCGCCGAGGTGAACATGATGTCCGAGGTGATCTCCAGCATCGCCGCTGCGGCCGACGAACAGGCGACGTCGCTTCGCGAGGTCAACAGCACGGCCGATCACATGGACAAGGTCACCCAGCAGAACGCGGCAATGGTCGAGGAGACCACGGCCGCCACCACGAACCTTCAGAGCGAGACCAATTTGCTGGGTGCTGCGGTCGAAGGCTTCAATGTCTCCCGCCACACCGCCAAAGCAGCGCCCGCCGCGCCCTCAAGGCCCGGCCCGGTCGCGGCGAATGCCGGCCACAAGCCGTCCGGAAGCCCGGTCCACGCCATGCAGCAGCGTTTGACCCAGGAGACCAGACGGGGGCATCCTGCGCCGATCGCGTCCGGAGCGAACGCGGTTGACCTGAACTGGGACGATTGAGCCGGGTAGAGTTCGATCGCGCCGATCGGACACCGGTTCGAAGATCGGACCGGCCGTCGGAGCGATCGCACGCTCTCGAACATCGACGCGTCGGTGCGTCGGTGCGTCGGCGCGTGAACGCCAGCCTTGCCGCAACGCCCTTCGAACGCCCCTGCGTCGAGGCGTTGCACGCGTCTGACGCGCGACCGCGACTGCGGCGCGGCGCGGCGGGATCGTCCCGACAGCGGCGACACGCAACCTGCCGGCGCCGGCCATCCGAACGAAACGAACGGGCTTGCGCGGCAGTCCGCCATCCGGATCGCGCGAGCCCGGATCGTCTCCTGCGGAGAAAGTCCGGCCATTCCGTCGACCTTAACCGAAGTGATTATCGGTTTCCACACGAATTGCGGATATAATACCACTTCTAATCCCTCTTTCTCGTTGCGGAACGATCATGTCGACATCACTGTCCCGCCATCTGGGCCGATATCGTCTTGCGAAAGGCGGCAACGTCGCCTTCATATTCGCGCTCGTTCTGCCGATCTTGGTGACGGCCGTCGGCGGGGCGGTGGATTACGGAGCCTTCGCCATGCGCAAGGGCAGTTCGCAACATGCGGCTGTTGATTTCCAAGCGGAACTGACCCGGGTTTTCCATCGAGAAGTGACCCGGCTTCAGTTTACTTTGAGAGGGTCATGTCTGGGTCAAGGGATGTGCGTTCTCCTTCTTCGTGCGGTTGACGA
>NZ_JAXLPB010000005.1:0-390810 GCF_034321785.1 Fulvimarina uroteuthidis
TCGTCAACCGCACGAAGAAGGAGAACGCACATCCCTTGACCCAGACATGACCCTCTCAAAGTAAACTGAAGCCGGGTCACTTCTCGATGGAAAACCCGGGTCAGTTCCGCTTGGAAATCAACAACCGGGTTTTAAACGCCTCGGAGCGATTAGCGCCCGGTTGCATCAGCATGCCCGCAGTTGGCGCCGCCCCGATCATTTTACACGCAAAACCTGGCGGTACGAGACGATGCTGGGAAATCAACCCCTCTGGGGTGACTGGCGCTCAGCCATCGGCCTGACCAATGATGGACGTGAGATTCTCGAGCGGACCTGCGCCGTCATCGAAAAGCACTTGGCGAACTATGGCGAAGGAGAGGACCGCTTCGGACTTGTCCATGCAGATCTTCGACTTGCCAACCTTTTAGTAGAAGATGACAAGACCACGGTCATCGATTTTGACGACTGCGGTTTCTCCTGGTTCATCTACGATTTCGCCGCAGCGATCAGCTTCATCGAGGAAGAGCCATTCGTTCCAGCGCTCGCGGAAGCCTGGCTGCGCGGTTATCGAACCGTCGCTCCGCTCAGCGAGGAACATATCGCGATGATCCCGACCTTTGTCATGCTGCGGCGCATTCTCCTGACCGCTTGGCTTGCCAGTCATGCGGAAACGGAGACCGCGCAGGAGTTAGGCGCCGGATACACGGATGGCACGATCCGGCTCGCGCAAAACTATCTCTTGAAGGAGGGTGGCTGAGATGGACGGACGGACAACGAAGAGTCGGACGAAGCAGATCCTCGATATGAACGCGTTCGACGCCAGTGCCGATCTCGAAAATCGTCGGGGAGAGGTCAAGCGACGGCTCGATAATGCCGGGGCGCTCTCGGTTCTCTTCTATCGCGAACCGATCGAGATGGTCAGCGCTAAGGGCGCTTGGATGCACGCGGCGAACGGCGATCACTATCTCGATCTTTACAACAATGTTCCATCTGTCGGGCATTCGCATCCAAGGGTCGTGGATGCCGTGTCTCGTCAGATGGCCAGGCTGAACATCCATTCGCGCTACCTCAATAGCGTCGTCGACGACTATCTCGAGCGCCTGAAACAAAGACTGCCCGAGCAGCTCGCCAATATCGCTCTGACCTGTACGGGGAGCGAGGCCAATGATCTGGCATTGCGCGTCGCCGAGACAGTGACGGGCGAACGAGGCGTCATCGTCACCGAAACCGCGTATCACGGGAATACGTCCCTCACGACAGCGATCTCTCCGTCTGCCTTGAAAAAAGACAAACCGCCAGAGAACGTCGTTGCGGTTCCAGCACCCTCCGCGCGCAACTATGGAGAAGCAATCGAGGCGGGTTTCGCCGAGGCAATCAGCAAGGCGATTAAAACCCTTCGAAGCCGCGGATACGGTCTCTCATCATGCATCTGTGACTCGATCTTCTCGAGCGATGGCGTCTTCGCTGATCCAGCGGGTTTCCTGAAACCGGTCGTGAAGATGGTGCGTAGCGTTGGAGGGCTCTATATCGCCGATGAGGTACAGCCGGGCTTTGCCCGCACCGGCGAGACCTTCTGGGGGTTCGAACGTCACGGTATCGAGCCAGATATGGTCACCATGGGCAAGCCAATGGGAAATGGTTTCCCCATGGCTGGACTGGCTGCCCGACCCGACCACCTCGAATGGTTCGCGGCAACGGTAGGCTATTTCAACACGTTCGGGGGGAATCCGGTTGCAGCTGCAGCTGGAGCGGCGGTTCTAGATGTGATCGAGGATGAAAATCTCCAAGCTCATGCGGATGACGTCGGGCGGCACCTGCGGACCCTTCTCGCCAAACTCAGCTCTCAAGACACCCGGGTCGGGACGCCTCGCGGGGCCGGCCTGTTCGTCGGCCTCGATCTCGTTGCGGACGGAGATCGATCAAAGCCCGACCCCGAGCTCGCGACACGGGTCATCAACGGCCTGAAAGAGGAGCGGGTGCTGATCGGAGCAGCTGGCCCTTATGGCCACACGTTGAAGATTCGCCCACCACTTTGCCTCAAGCGCGAAGAGGTCGATATTTTTATTGATCGGCTTAACACTGTAATGCAACGCGTGTAGCTCTTCAGAGGAACATTTTTTCGTTTTCGCCTGCAATCTCTCCCGCGCGTTGGATAAACTTTCAAGGGAAAGAGAGCTGCGAACGTATGGTTTCTCGAAGCCATAATAATATAGCGGAATATCTTACCTATCGGCGTTGTAAGGTGTCGTGCAGGGGCTGCAAAGATGGGCATGAGTTGAGCAAGAAATCCGATCGCCAGAGCGCAATTATTGTCCGCTTAAGTTCAAACCCGACTCTGCGGGTTGGCGAGCTTGCTGAAGAGTTCGGGGTGACTGGAGAAACGATAAGGCGCGATCTCGATGATCTTTCCGAACGTGGCTCGATCAGCAGAACCTACGGCGGAGCGGTACTTCGACCAGCGAGCGAACCATCGCTGAGCCAACGCCATAAGGATTTGGTTCAAGAACGGACCGCTATCGCTTACCGCGCCGCAAATTACGTAAAGGACGCCTCGGTGCTGATGATCGGTTCGGGCGCTACGACTACCCATGTCGCGCGGCGTCTCGCGACTGTTATGAAGAACGCCACGGTTGTAACGCACTCCTTCAGCGTCGCCACGGTCCTTTCGATCAATCCAACAATCCGGGTTTTGATCGTACCTGGGCTGTATCACGCAGGTGAAGGCGCGATGCACGGCGGGCAGGCCCTTAGGTTCTTAGAGGGTTTGAACGCGGACTGGGCAATCCTTGGCGCAAGCGGTGTTTCGCCCGAAGGACCGAGTGATGCTTTGATCGAGGCTGCCGAGGTGTATACCGCAATGATCGCTCGAAGTACGCGTCGCATGCTTGTTTGCGATGCTACAAAATTTGACCGGGTTGCGACAGCGCGATTTGCGCGATGGAGTCAAATCGATTTAGTGATCAGCGACATTCGACCGACAGGTCCGTTGCTCGCATCGCTCGAACGAGAGCAGGTCGGACTGGATTTAGTAAATTCTCAAAAATGAAATATGATTAGATTATCAAAGTTTCTAGAAATTTGGAGGCCTCGAAGTACTGTCGTTTTCGAGATTTGAGGTCGGACATCGGCAAGGTTGAGCGGTTGACAGTTCGACCGCAGCGGATATCCGGTTTTTGATGCTTTATCGTCCGCCTTCTGGCGGATCGAACGGCGTTTTCGCCGTCATGCGGACGCACCTCGCCCTTGGTGCCAAACGAAACGACTGAGATTGTAGGCGAGGTTGACCATGCCGATTTTCGTCTCAGCGCGCACAATGCCGATAGTTCGGATGAAGGCAGCCATCGGTCCCTTCTGACGGGCGAAGACGTGCTCGACCTTTGAGCGGATCATGGAACGCCTGCCATTGGCGTGCGAAGTTCGTTCGCTCATCGGCTTGCCCTTCAGCTTCTTGCGATGGATGTCCGACTTGAAGCCGTTTCGATCCAGCCATTCCTCGTTCTTCTTCGATCGATAGGCTGTGTCAGCCCACACCTTCGAACCGGTATTTTGCCGATCGAGAACGTTGGGCAATTGCGCTTGCCCGTGCGCCGAGCGCATATCAGACCAACAGAAGCGGCGGCATTGCAGCGGCTCGAAACAACCGACCTCGTGCATGTCGCGAACGGCCTACATCAGATGCTTCCCGGGATTGGGAATATCGGCAATCAGCCGCGCATCGCCGGGAACGAGGACGCTCGCGTTTTCTTCGATAGCGAGTTCAACCGGGCTGGCGACTTGCTGGAAATGGCGATCGAGGAACTTCGTCACCGCCCAGTGTCCGGCGATCGGCATATTGACGAAGAGCGCCTTCGGATCATCGCGACCGCCGACCTTCTCGATTTCGGCGAGGCTATCCTCGACGTGGTTGCGTTCCTCTCGAAGGGCTTCGAAAGTTTGTCGGCGAAGGAGCGTTCGTCATGACGCCGGATCGAGACCCGATGCTTGCCGCGATCGATGCCTATCGGCAGGCCGAAGCCGCCTATGTCCAGTTCGTGCGGTCTACCGATGACGACGAAGCCGTTGACGCTTTCACGGAAGAGCACCTGACGCCAGCGCGAGATGCGATCATCTATCAAACGCCTCATGCGACGACGCGGGCCGGAGCCGCCGAGGCTCTTCGTGCTGCGCTCGCCGAGAAAGACACATGCGACCCCATCACCGCTCCTCTCATACGCGCCGCCTTGGCCTGGCTCGACGGGGAAACGAGCGCATGAGGCTCTTGCGGGCGATCATGAGAGCCCGTGCTTCGGTTCGTGCCTATCGTCGGGCGATGCGGCGTCGGCAGGGCTGAAGTCGGCCCTCATCCGCTGCGATATTCGGAAATGTTCGCATGTGTCCGCACTGTCGGGTGACAGAACTGGTGACAGTAGGCGTGAAAAGATCGTTGGAAAGCCTTATAGATCAGGGCTTTGCTGGGGATATATGGCGGAGAGGGGGGGATTCGAACCCCCGATACGCTATTAACGTATGCCGCATTTCGAGTGCGGTGCATTCGACCACTCTGCCACCTCTCCGCGAGGCCTCCCCTTAGGGGAGATCGTTCGCCGCATGTGGTTCGCATGGGCCGGATTTCCGGGCGAACAGCAAACGGCGATGGTCTTGCGATCCGTGTGTTCGGATTGCGTGGGCTCATTAGCAAGAGGAGAGGGCGGATGACAAGCGGGAAAACGGCGTGCCGCTCACATCATCCCGTCGCGGGCGTCAAATCGGAAGACTAAGACCGTCTCGAACGGACATGTCGCACTCCGCAAGAGCCGCTGATCCGCCATGGCACAGGTGCGGCAGCGCGCTGGCGGATATGGGTTCCGCCCGAGAATGCCGGCATCATGCATCGGACATGGACTGGGGGATCGGACCATCAGGCGTCTCCTCGGGCGCCTGCGGCGTGAGATCCAAATTCCAGGATCGAACAAGCACTCCCTATCGCCACGCTGAACGCCTCCCGATCCATCTCCCGTCCTCACCGCCATGCGCGACAGCTGCGTGTCAGCCGAATGCCTGTCATTCGTCGACGCCTCGTCGTCCGCGACGCCATGATCCGAAAACGCCAGCCCATCGCCTCGGGGGGTGAGCATGACGGATGCTCCCCGCTACGACCGTGAGGTTCCCGCACAGTTCGTCATGGTGTCCGGTGTGCGAAAGACGGATGGCCGCCGGCCATCGGCAAGCTTGCCAAGCCGGGTCGGCCATTTCCCTGTCGTCGTACGGTCAGCCATGCGGCCTGGCAACGGGATGTCGCCGTGATCGGCCCCGAACCCGCTCGACCCATATTTCCCGCATTGACAATCCAACAGGTCGCGTTCAGAAAACATCCTACTAATTGGTAGGCAAAAGCTGAGGGGATGTTTCGGTGGATACGAAGCCATTTGAGCGGCGCAAACTCCTTGTCGTAGGGGGCACGAGTGGGATTGGTCTCGAGGTCGCCCGGATGGTGGCCGAGCAGGGCGGCGCCGTTATCGTCGTCGGCAATCGCGCCGAGAAGGCCGAGGCAGCCGGTCGGCAGCTGGCCGCGATCGCCGGCGAGCAGAAGGCGACAGCCTACGCTTCGGACCTGTCCGACGCGGCGAGCGTGCAATCTCTGCTGGCCAAGCTCGCTGCGGAGCATGGGGACGTCGATCTGCTTCTCAACACAGCCGGCATCTATTACCCCAAGCCATTCCTGGAGCATTCCATCGAGGACTATGACAACTTCCTCGATCTGAACCGTTCCCTGTTCTTCATCACCCAGCAGGTGGCCCTGTCCCTGGTCGCACGAAAGAAGCCGGGTTCGGTCGTCAATGTGACGGCCGTCGCGGCCCGCCAGGCTATCGAAACCGTTCCCGCGTCCGCCTACTCGATGGCGAAGATCGGTCTGGACGCGATGACGAGGCACCTTGCCGCGGAACTGGCGGAGCACGGCATTCGTGTGAACTCGGTCAGCCCGGCGATCGTGGAAACCAAGATCTTCGAGCGCTTCATTCCGGGCGAGCAGTTGAGCGACGCGTTGAAGGGATTCAGCAGCTTCCATCCGCTGGGTCGCAACGGCACGCCGCGCGACGTTTCCGAAACCGTCATCTTCCTCCTGTCGGACAAGGCCTCATGGGTAACCGGCGCAGTCTGGGACGTCGATGGTGGTGTGATGGCTGCGCGCAAGCTCGGCAAATGAATTCCTGAAACAGAAAGGCGTATCGACATGGAAAAGAAATGGTTCGGAGAGTTGAGCGCGCTGGTCAGACGCGTCACCCGCTTCGACAAGGCGAATGCTCCGGTGGCGTCGGCGTTTCACCAGCTGGAGGCCGCGACGCGCGAAGGCGACGCGCTCGACGCCAAGACGCATGAGCTGATTTCCCTGGCGGTCGCCGTGACCACGCGTTGCGACGGCTGCATCGCCGCTCATGCGAGCGCTGCCAAGCGTGCCGGGGCCAGCAGGGAGGAGGTCGCCGCGGCCCTCGGCACGGCAATCGCACTCAATGCCGGCGCCGCCTACGTGTACTCGTCACGCGCCTTCGAGGCGTTCGAGGAACTGGAAGCGTGATCGAGCAGACTGCCGCGCTGCCCGGTAGATCGGCCTGAAACCCGGGAATGATTTCGGAAACCTTGTTGCGGGACATCAAGACGATCGTTGGGACATCGTGCGTCTGAAGGGACGTGCGATGCCCCAGCGGTGTCGGCGATGCTCCTCGCGTGTCGATTGACGATCTGGCATATGCTAGGTCGGATCCGCTTGAAGATGGTTCCGGAGTTGAGGAGGCGATATGGCTGTCGGCACACGCGACGCCCTGATCCACACGGCCGAGAACCTGATGCGTACACGCGGCTACACCGCGTTCAGCTACGCGGACCTGTCCGAGGCGGTGGGTATCCGGAAGGCAAGCATCCACCATCACTTTCCGACCAAGGAAGATCTCGGAACCGCGATCGTCGAGGACTATATCGATCGTGTCCGAATCGAGTTCGGGCGTATCGAGGCCGAGCATGGGCACGTGATTGCCCGTCTCGAAGCTTTCTTCCAGCTGTTCCGGTCGGGTTCCGATGGCGGCCTGCTGCCACTGTGCGGTGCGCTGGCAGCCGAAATGTCGGCATTGCCGCTCGGTCTCCAGCGGTTGACGCAGTGCTTCTTCGACATGCAGTTGAATTGGCTGACCGGACTGCTCGAGCAGGGCATGCACTGCAGGGAGATTCCGAGAGGCAGCGGCGCCAGGCAGAAGGCATTTCTCCTGCTGAGCCTCTTGGAGGGGGCCAGCTTCGTCAACTGGGCGACGAGGGACGAAGATTCGCTGAGCCCGAATGTTGTCCGGCTCGTCGTGGAACACGCCTGATAGACCGGCCGTTCCTTTTTGGTGGGGCCGGAGGGTTCTCCACGGACCAGCGAATCGATCGATTGCGAGGCAGGCGGAGTTTAGGAGTGCCAACGAAGGTGGCATCGAAAACGCTGACGGTGTCGGTTCGCCCAAGGCCGACGGCCCGGCACGAAAGCGCCGGTTCCCGCCGAGACCGTTCCGATTGCGCAGGTGGCCGTTTCAGCATGACCGGTCCTTTCGGACGCGCGACGATCCGATGATCTGTCCGGTGTCTTGAACGTCCGGACGCAGGCCTGTGGTTGCAGGACGTTGATCTGAGGGGGCTCGACCGGGGGAGCATGACCGCCGATTTCGGCGGTTTCCCCAACCTTGTATGGCCGCCGCTGCCGGCGGTTTTCTCATCTTTTTTGAGGAACCGGACCTGCCATTCTCCAACTGCCGGTGACCGTCTACCCGTTCGGTAAGATTCGTATCGACGCCCGGCTTTCTTGGCGTCGTCCTGTTTCCTTCAGCCCCGCAATTGACCATAACTTGGCCCATCAAAATCTTTGTGGGGCAGGGAGGCGAAGCCATGAGTGACGTGAAAAGCGATATCGAGATTGCGCGCGCAGCGAGCAAGAGGCCGATTCTGGAGATCGGCAGCAAACTGGACATTCCGCAGGAGCATCTGCTTCCCTACGGCCATGACAAGGCGAAGGTTTCGGCCGAGTTCATCAAGAGCGTCGCGGACCGTGCGGACGGCAATCTCATTCTCGTGACCGCCGTGAACCCCACGCCGGCGGGTGAAGGCAAGACCACGACCACCGTCGGTCTGGGCGACGGCCTCAACGCCATCGGCAAGAAGGCAATGATCTGCATCCGCGAGGCCTCGCTCGGTCCGAATTTCGGCATGAAGGGCGGCGCTGCGGGCGGCGGCTATGCGCAGGTCGTGCCGATGGAGGACATGAACCTTCACTTTACCGGCGATTTCCATGCGATCACCAGCGCTCACAGCCTCCTGTCGGCGATGATCGACAATCATATCTATTGGGGCAATGAGCTGGAGATCGACCAGCGCCGGATCTCCTGGCGGCGCGTCGTCGACATGAACGATCGCGCGCTGCGCCAGATCACGACGTCGCTCGGCGGCGTCGCGAACGGCTTTCCCGCCGAGGCCGGTTTCGACATCACCGTCGCATCGGAAGTGATGGCGATCCTGTGCCTTGCCGACGATCTCGCCGACCTGCAGGAACGCCTCGGCAACATGATCGTCGCCTACCGCCGCGACAAGTCCGCGGTGACCTGCCGGGACATCAAGGCCGATGGCGCGATGGCGGTTCTCCTGAAGGACGCGATCCAGCCCAATCTCGTCCAGACGCTCGAGAACAACCCGGCCTTCGTCCATGGCGGCCCGTTCGCCAACATCGCCCATGGCTGCAACTCGGTCGTGGCCACCAAGACGGCGCTCAAGCTCGCCGACTATGTGGTGACGGAAGCCGGCTTCGGTGCCGATCTCGGCGCGGAGAAATTCCTCAACATCAAGTGCCGCAAGGCGGGTCTGTCCCCCAAGGCAGTGGTTCTCGTCGCCACGGTTCGCGCCCTGAAGATGAATGGCGGCGTCGCCAAGGACGCGTTGGGAACCGAGAACGTCCAGGCCGTCAAGGATGGCTGCGCCAATCTCGGACGCCACATCGAGAATCTGAAGAAGTTCGGCGTTCCGGTCATCGTCGCGCTCAACCATTTCATCAAGGACACGGATGCCGAGCTTCAGGCGGCCGTGGACTATGCCAGGCAGGCAGGCGCGGCGGATGCGCTGGTCGCCAGACATTGGGCGGACGGATCCAAGGGCATCACCAACGTGGCCGAGGCGGTGGTGAAGGTCTGCGAAAGCGGCGAGGCGAACTACAAGCCCCTCTATCCGGACGAGATGAGCCTGTTCCAGAAGATCGAGACGATCGCCAAAGAGATCTATCGGGCCGATGGCGTGACGGCCGATTCCAAGATCCGCAACCAGCTGAAGGAATGGGAAGAGGCCGGCTACGGCAAGCTGCCGGTCTGCATGGCGAAGACCCAGTACTCGTTCTCCACCGATCCGAGCCGGCGCGGCGCGCCGACCGGTTTCGACATCCCGATCCGCGAAGTCCGCATCTCCGCGGGCGCCGGCTTCATCGTCGTGATCTGCGGCGAGGTGATGACGATGCCCGGCCTGCCGAGACGGCCGTCGGCCGAGACGATCCGCCTGAACGAAGACGGGCTCATCGAAGGTCTGTTCTAAACCTGTCGCAAACGGGCGGGACGCTTGCCGTCTCGCCCGACCTCGGCTATCCATGGCGGATGAAATTGAAAACGATCATGCTCACGGTCTGGTGGCGGTCGCTCTAGAGGCGGCCTATCGACCTGTGCGTGATCAACTTGTCGAAGGCTGCTGCGGAAACGCTGGCGGCCTTTTTCTTATGGCGCTCGGCGTTTGTTTAAGCGCGATATGAAGGACGCAAGACCGATGGCGACCCAGTCTCTCCCCGATGGCAGCGAGACGTTCACGACCGAGGGCGGCGTGGACATCGTCCGCCGCTCCCGCAGCGTGCCCTATGCGGGCGCGATCGAGCCCTATTTTGACAAGCTCGACACGCGGCGCGGCGCGATCCTGTTCTCGAACTACGAATATCCCGGCCGCTACACCAAGCAGGACATCGCCTTCGTCGATCCGCCCCTCGTCCTGACCTCCAACGGCCGCCGGATGGACATCGAGGCGCTGAACCCGCGCGGGACCAAACTTCTGGCGATGATCGCCGATGCGCTCGACGGCAGCGACGATCTGGCGAGCATTTCGCGTGAACCTTCGGGCGCCCGCGTGCGGGTCATCGTGAAGGAACCCGAACGCGCCATCACCGAGGAAGAGCGTTCGCGCATGCCATCCGTCTTCTCGGTGCTGCGCGCGATCGTGGCCCTGTTCAAGACCGGCGACGACGCGCGGTGCGGGCTCTACGGCGCATTCGGCTACGATCTGGCCTTCCAGTTCGATCCGATCGAACAGAGCCTCGAGCGCCCGGCCGATCAGCGCGACCTCGTTCTCTATCTTCCCGACGAGGTGCTCGAGGTCGATCACTATTCCGCCTCGGCGGTCCTGTCCTCCTACGAATTCACGAAAGGCGGCCTGTCGACCAAGGGACTTGCCTCGGGTGGGTCCGATGACGGGTTCGCGCCGGCTTCGCGCATTCCCGGCCGCGGCGACCACCAGCCAGGCGAATACGCGGCCCTCGTGCGCTCGGCCAAGGACAAGTTCCGGCGCGGCGACCTGTTCGAGGTCGTTCCGGGCCAGGTGTTCTACGAGCGCGCCGAGCACAAGCCCTCGGAAATCTCGCGCCGCCTGAAGGCGGTCAATCCCTCGCCCTATTCCTTCTTCGTCAATCTCGGCTCGAACGAATTCCTCATCGGTGCATCGCCCGAAATGTTCGTTCGCGTCACCGGCAAGCGTGTCGAGACCTGTCCGATTTCCGGGACGGTGCCGCGCGGCAGCGACGCGATCGGCGATGCCGAGCAGGTGCTGAAGCTCCTGAATTCGAAGAAGGACGAATCCGAACTCACCATGTGCTCCGACGTCGACCGCAACGATAAGAGTCGCGTCTGCAATCCCGGCTCGGTCAAGGTGATCGGACGCCGGCAGATCGAAATCTACTCCCGCCTGATCCATACCGTGGACCATATCACGGGTGTTCTGCGCGACGGGATGGACGCGTTCGATGCGTTCCTGTCTCACGCCTGGGCGGTGACCGTTACCGGAGCGCCGAAGCTCTGGGCAATGCGCTTCATCGAAAAGAACGAGAAGAGCCCGCGCGCCTGGTATGGCGGCGCGGTCGGCATGGTGCACTTCAACGGCGACCTGAACACCGGGCTGACCTTGCGCACGATACGCCTGAAGGACGGCATTGCGGAGGTTCGCGCCGGCGCGACACTCTTGTTCGATTCCGATCCCGAAGCCGAAGAGGCCGAGACGGAGCTGAAGGCGTCGGCGCTGCTCGGCGCGATTCGCGACGCCGGCAAGACCGACGAGGGCGTTGCCAAGCTGAGCGCCGCCAAGGTGGGAGAGGGGCTGAAGATCCTTCTCGTCGACCACGAGGATTCCTTCGTCCATACGCTCGCGAACTATTTTCGGCAGACCGGTGCGCAGGTTTCCACCGTGCGCACGCCGGTGCCGGCCGAGATCTTCGAGCGGATCGATCCCGATCTCGTCGTCCTCTCCCCGGGGCCCGGCACGCCGACCGACTTCGACTGTGCCGGCACCATCGCGAAGGCCCGCGCCCATGGCGCGGCGATCTTCGGCGTGTGTCTCGGCCTGCAGGCGCTGGCGGAAGCCTATGGCGGCGAGCTCAGAACCCTCAGCATTCCCTATCACGGCAAGGCTTCGCGCATCCGCGTCTCGAAACCCGGGATCATCTTCTCCGGACTTCCCGATGAAGTGACGATCGGGCGCTATCACTCGATCTTCGCCGATCCGGTGCGTCTGCCACGGGACTTCGAGGTGACCGCCGAGAGCGAGGACGGGATCGTCATGGCGTTCGAGCATCGGTCCGAGCCGATCGCGGCCGTGCAGTTCCACCCCGAAAGCATCATGAGCCTTGGCGGGGAGGCGGGCCTGAAGATGATCGAGAATATCGTCGCGCATCTGCCGCGGCGGGCCAGGGATCAGGCAGCCTAGTTCGGTGGCCGGAGAAGCAACGATCGACGAAGGCGCGCGGCTCGCCAAGCGCATCGCGCTGGCGTCCGTCGCGATCGCCGTCGTCGTCCTCGGCGTCAAATATGCGGCCTATGCCGTCACCGGATCGGTCGCGCTGTTTTCCGACGCGCTGGAATCGATCGTCAACGTGGTGGCGGGCCTGATTGCGCTCTGGGCGATCACCATCTCGTACAAGCCTGCGGACAACGACCATCCGTTCGGACATACGAAGGCGGAATATTTCTCGGCCGTCGTCGAAGGCGTTCTCATCGCCAGCGCCGCGGTCTGGATTCTGGTCGAAGCCTGGGACGCGTTCCGCAATCCCCGGATCATCGAGATGCCGATCGTCGGTCTTGCCATAAACGGCGTTGCGACGGTGGCGAATTTCGGCTGGGCGATGTACCTCATTCGCCTGTCGCGCGCGAAACGCTCCCCCGCCTTTGCCGCCGATGGCCGCCATCTGATGGCCGATGTGGTGACCTCCGTGGGCGTCATCGCGGGCCTCGGGATCGCGACCTGGACCAGCATTCCGGTCCTCGATCCGATCCTGGCGGCAATCGTCGCACTCAACGTCCTGCGCGAAGGCTTCAAGGTGGTGTCGCATTCGCTGTCCAGCCTGATGGATCAGGCGATGGAACCGGCGGAAGAGGCGCAGGTCCGGGAAATCATCTCGTCCCATGCCGTCGGTGCGATCGAGGTGCACGATTTGCGCACGCGGCTGTCGGGGCGGATGATCTTCATCGAGTTCCATCTCGTCGTGCCGAGCGAGATGACGGTCGGGGCCTCGCATGTCATCTGCGACCGGATCGAGGAGGCGCTGGCGGCCACCTTCACCACCGCGAACATCCAGATCCATGTCGAACCCGAGGAAGAGGCGCAGGCGACCGGTATTCCCGTCATCTGAACGGACCGTGTCAAATCGATGCCGGGCCGGCGGATCGAACGATCGGTGTCAGCCTTGGGATTTGGCGAGCGCGCGCAGGTCGTACGCGCTGTCCGACAGGCGCTGACGTGTGAGAGGCTGCGGCAGCGCGAGCAGGCGGCGCGCCGCCATATGATCGCCGGCCGCATTGATCGTTTCGACGCTGACGAGGTGATCCCCGCGAAATCCGACGATCGTCCGGGCCGTCCCGGCGCCGCGCCGGTCCTCGAAACCGTCGGCGTCGCTCGCAAGACCCGCGATCTGCAGCTTCAACTCGCCCTGGTCGCTCCAGAACCAGGGGACGGCGTGATATCCGCCCGCTTCGTCGCCTTTCGCAAGTCGCCGCGACAGGTGCCTTGCCTGGTCCGTGGCGGCCTGCACCGATTCCAGTCTCTGATGGATGCCGTCGATCGTCAGGACCGACGCGCAATCGCCGATCGCGGAAATCCGCGGGTCGTCGGTTGCGAGGCGGCCGTCGACGAGAATGCCGTTTCGGCATGCGATCCCGGCTTGTTCCGCAAGATCCGTGTTCGGCCTGACGCCGGCCGCAAGGAGAACGAGGTCGCCGGACAGGACACGTCCATCCGCAAGACGGACCGATTCGATCAGATCTTCCCGTGTGCCGACGATCTCGGAGGCCGGCGCGTCGAGAAGCACCTCGTTTCCGAGCGAGCGGTGATAGTCCAGAAAGCTGTCGGATATCAGCGGCGACACCGCCCGTGCCATCAGGCGGGGTCCGGCTTCGACGATGGTCGACGACACGCCTTCGCCGGCCGCCATCGCCGCGAATTCGAGGCCGATGAATCCGCCGCCGATCACGATCGCCTTCCCGGTCCTGGCGAGCCGCGCGCGGATCGCCTCCGCGTGGGCAAGGGTTCGAAGCTCGAGAATGGCGGGATGATGGGCGCCGGTGAGCGGCGGGCGGACGTTCTGTGCGCCGGTCGCCAGGACGAGATGATCGTAATCGATATGCGTGCCGGGGGCGGTGATCGCCTGCCGTGCCTCGCGGTCGATGGCGACGACGCGCGTGCCCGCCAAGAGGGTGATCCGGTTCGTCTCGAAGAAGCTCTCGGCCTTCAGGAGGAGCCGTTCCGCCTCGCCGTGCTTCATGTAGGTCTTGGACAGCGGAGGCCTTTGATAGGGAAGATGCGGCTCGTCCCCGATGATCGTCAGATCGCCGTCATACCCGTCCTGGCGAAGGCTCGTGACGAGTTGAACGGCGGCGTGACCCGCTCCGACGATGACGATTCCCGGCAAAAGTGCTCTCCTCGTGACACGCGATGCGTCCGCTCGGGACCCTGACGAATGCCCGTCCGTCTGAACGCGCTGCATCGATGACGGGTCCGGTTCCGGTGAAGGGAGGGCGCACTGTCACGCGCCCACGTCCCGGTTCTTGCCGAAGAGGGAAGCGGGCGCAAGCCCGGCCGAGCGCGCCGACGATGGCGTACGGCAAGGAAGAAGGCGCGTTCGGCCTATTCGGGATCGAGTTCGGAATCCCAGTAGAGATAGTCCAGCCAGCTTTCGTGCAGAAAGTTCGGCGGGAACATGCGCCCATTGTTGTGCAGATCGTGAACCGTCGGCTGGAAGGGCTTTTGCGCGGGAAACATGCCCGCCGCCTTCGGCATCAGGCCGCCCTTGCGAAGATTACAGGGCGAGCAGGCCGCGACGACGTTCTCCCACGTGGTCAGGCCGCCGCGGGAGCGCGGAATGACGTGATCGAACGTCAGATCGTTGTGCGCGCCGCAATACTGGCACTGGAAGCGATCGCGCAGAAACACGTTGAACCGGGTGAAGGCCGGGTTGCGGGCCGGCTTGACGTAACTCTTGAGACATACGACCGAGGGCAGCCGCATCGATGCCGTGGGGCTTCGAACGGCCCGGTCGTATTCCGCGACGATCGTCACCCGATCCAGAAACACCGCCTTGATCGCGTCCTGCCATGACCACAGCGACAGGGGATAGTAGCTGAGGGGTCGGTAGTCTGCGTTGAGGACGAGCGCCGGGGATAAATCGTTTGGAACACCGATCGTCACCGACAAACTCCTTTTTTTACCGCGAACCATTGACAGGCCCAACGCGGTTATCGTGCGCCAACACGACAGGTTTGTGAAGCCTCGAACCGCGCGCGTGCGTCTTCATGGCCGAAACCGGGTCCAAAACCTGTTCGTCGACCGCCTTCGCCGATCTGTGCGGAAGCTGTGGATAATGCCTGCAAAAGCCTTGGACGGCCTGTGGAAGGCGCGCGTCTACAGCCGGAGCGCCGTCCCGCTCGGCCCGGTGACCGGCATGGCGTCACGCTTCGTCACGACTGCGTAATAGGCCCAGAAGAGGCGTGCGGCGACGGATCTGCGCGGCGCCCAGCGCTGGGCGATCGCGGCAAGATCCTTCTCCTTGGGCCGCGGCTCGATCCCAAAAGCCGTCGCCACCGCTGCCTTGAGCGCCAAATCGCCTGCGGGAAAGACATTCGGATGTCCGAGGCAGAACAGGAGATAGCATTCCGCCGACCAGCGGCCGACGCCGCTCAGGGCGACGAGTTCGGCCACGGCCCTCTCGCCGCTGGCTTGGGCAAGACGATCGAAATCGAGGTCGCCGTCCTCGCACGCTTGCGCGATGTGCCGGAAGGTCCGCTGCTTGGGACGCAACAGGCCCACGCGGCGGAAATCCTCGTCCGCCATTGCAAGGATCGCCCGGTGATCGTGGAGATCGACATGCTTTTCCAGCCGTCCGAAGATCGCGTCCGCGCTGGCCCTCGAGACTTGCTGGCCGACGATGATGGCGCAGAGGCCGGGCAGGCCGCCCGCCATGCGGCGCAGCGGAACCGCCCCCGCCGCATCGATGACGGGGCGAAGAGCCGGATCCTGACGCGCCAGATGGCGAAGGGCGCGCGCGATATCGTCGGCGCAGCGAATGGGATCGTTCATGCCGGCCCTCGTTTCCTGTTGCGACAGTCCCATAGTTTAGCCATGGGTCACGTCAGGCAAACCAGACAGATCGAGGCGGTGGATGGATATCGGAGCAGGCGCGCGGGAGGTCGACAACGCCATGCCGGTCTTTCGTTTCGCGCCGAGCCCCAATGGCGAACTCCATCTCGGCCACGCTTATTCCGCCCTCCTCAATCATCGGCTCGCACGCGACAATCAGGGTAAGTTCCTGCTTCGGCTGGAGGACATCGACCTTGCCCGCTGCAGCCTGGCCTACGAGGAGCAGATCGTCGAGGATCTCCGCTTCCTCGGCGTCGACTGGGACGAAGGCAGGCGCCGGCAGTCGGAGCATTTCGAGCGCTATGCCGAGGCGCTCGACGTGCTGAAGCACGATTCGCTGGTCTATCCGTCCTTCATGACGCGCGGCGAGGTCCGGCGCACGGCCGAACGTTTCGAGGAGGAGACTGCAGAGCCCTGGCCGCACGATCCGGACGGCGTGCCGCTTTATCCCGGGCTCGATCGCAGCTTGAGCGAAGCCGAACGGGACGAGCGGATCGCGGCGGGCGAACGGTTCGCGTGGCGCCTCGACACCAGCGCCGCCCTCGCGCTGCATCCCGATCTGACCTGGTACGAAGGCGGAGAAGGGCCGAACGGCGAGACGGGGACCGTCCCGGCCGATCCCTCCGCCTGGGGAGACTTCATCCTCGCGCGCCATGACATACCGACGAGCTATCACCTTGCCGTGGTCGTGGACGATGCCCTTCAGGGCGTCACCGACGTGGTCCGGGGCCGGGATCTGTTCTTTTCGACGAGCGCCCACCGTCTCCTGCAGGCGCTGCTCGGCCTTCCGGCGCCGCGCTACCACCATCACGATCTCATCCTGGGCGATGACGGGCGAAAGCTGTCGAAGAGCGCCCGCGATACCTCGATCCGTTCACTACGCGCCGCCGGCATGACGCGCGAGGACATCGTCCGTCTGGTCGGCCTCGAAGGGCTCGTCTAGATCGATCCGGCCGCCGGCCCGTGCGCGGCGACGGCGCACGTGCGAAGCGGCGCGAATTTCGGTCGGCTCGGCGCCTTCCGGGCGGTGACGTGCGTGCGCGTGCGACCTATAGACAGGGCGAAACGGAAACCGGATCAATCAAAGCAGGGTCAAACGGCGTGATCAAGGAATTCAAAGAGTTCGCTCTCAAGGGAAACATGGTCGATCTGGCGATCGGCATCATCATCGGCGCGGCTTTTTCGGGTCTCGTCAATTCGGTGGTTCAGGACCTCTTCATGCCGATCGTCGCGACCATCACCGGCGGCGTCGATTTCTCCAACAAGTTCGTCGGCCTGTCCGCCGCCGTCAATTCAACGAACCTTGCCACCGCGCGCGAACAGGGCCCGGTTCTGGCCTACGGCAATTTCATCACCCTGCTCATCAACTTCACGATCGTCGCCTTTATCCTGTTCATGGTCGTCAAGGGCATGAACCGCCTGAAACGCAAGGAAGAAGCCAAGCCGGTGGAGATCGCCGAGGTGCCGCGCAACGAAAAGCTCCTGGAGGAGATCCGCGATCTCCTCGCCCGATCGAACGGCACGGCGCCGCGCGCCTGATCCGACAAGCCGCCCAGCATGCGGAACCGCGCATGCCGGGCGGTCTCGTCGCTTATCGCGGCGCGATCATCGTCTTCGGGTCGACGATCCGGTCGTAGTCGTCCGCCGATACGAGGCCGGACGCGATCGCTTCCTCGCGCAGGGTCGTTCCATTCTTGTGGGCCGTCTTGGCGATGTTGGCCGCATTGTCGTAGCCGATCATCGGAGCAAGCGCGGTGACGAGCATCAGCGACTGCTCCATCAGGCTCCTGATGCGCTCTTCGTTGGCTTCGATGCCGTCGACGCAATGTTCGGCGAAGCTGTCCATGCCGTCCGCCAGGAGCCGGATCGAGGACAGCACAGCGTTCGCGATCACCGGCTTGAACACGTTCAGTTCGAAATGACCCTGGCTGGCCGCGACCGTGACGGTGGTTTCGTGGCCGAAGATTTCGGTCGCCACCATGGTCAGCGCCTCGGCCTGGGTCGGATTGACCTTGCCGGGCATGATCGATGAGCCGGGCTCGTTGGCCGGAAGGTTCAGCTCCCCGAGGCCCGAGCGCGGACCGGAACCGAGGAAACGAATGTCGTTGGCGATCTTCATGAGATCGGCCGCAAGCGTGTTCAGCGAGCCGTGGAAGAAGGTCAGCGCGCCGTGCGAAGCGAGCGCTTCGAACTTGTTCTCGGCCGTCCGGAACGGGTGTCCCGTCAACTGGGCGATTTCCGCGGCGATCGCCGTGTCGAAGCCGACCGGCGCGTTGAGCCCGGTGCCGACCGCCGTGCCACCCTGCGCCAGCGCGAGAACCCCGTCGAGGGAATCGGTGATACGCTTGCGGGCGAGAGCGAGCGCCATGGCGTAGCCGGAAAACTCCTGGCCGAGCGTGACCGGGGTCGCGTCCTGGGTGTGGGTGCGGCCGATCTTGATGATGTCGGCATATTCCTTCGCTTTCCGGTCGAGCGAGGCATGCAGCCGCTCGAGCGCCGGGAGCAGCCGCTTGTGGGTCTCGACGACGGTCGCGACGTGCATGGCGGTCGGGAACACGTCGTTCGAGGACTGGCTCATATTCACGTGGTCGTTCGGATGGACCGGCTTCTTCGAGCCCATCTCGCCGCCCGCCATCTCGATCGCGCGGTTCGAGATCACCTCGTTGACGTTCATGTTGGTCTGGGTGCCGGAGCCGGTCTGCCAGACGACCAGCGGGAAATGGTCGTCGAGCTTTCCGGCGATGATTTCGTCGGCGGCCTTTTCGATCGCATCGGCGATCGGCGTGTCGAGCTTGCCCTTGGCGGAGTTGACGCGCGCCGCGGCTTTCTTGACCGTCGCCAGCGCGACGATGAGCGGCATCGGCTGGCGGTCGCCGCCGATCTTGAAATTGTTGCGCGACCGCTCGGTTTGGGCACCCCAGTAGCGGTCGGATGCAACGTCGATCGCGCCGATGGAATCGGTTTCGGTACGGGTGCTCATGGCTGTTCCTTCTCTTCGATCACGGCAGGGCCCGGGTTTTCCGACTGCATTAAACCCCGCAGGCTTCGTGCGAAAGGGTCGATGGTCCGAAACGCACAGGGCGCGGACGATCCTGCGGCGAACGCGTCCGCTCGATAGGCCGGTGAATCCTTCTGGGTGTGCCTTCCACGCGCTGCGTGTCGTGAGCCGGCGACGACGCGAAATTATTCGCTGGAGCGCTTGTTTTCAGGGGCGAAGACCATCGATTCTCATCACGCCTGATGTATAGTGACGGCATGAAACACTCGACTTCGCCCGAGCTCGCCGAGAGCATGAACGACCCGACCTTCGCGGAGCGTGTTCGTCTCGACGACGCCCTCTGCTTCGCGCTCTACAATGCGACGAACGCGATCATCCGCGCCTACCGGCCGCTGCTGCAGAAGATCGATCTGACCTACCCGCAATATCTCGTCCTGATGGTTCTTTGGGACCAGGGCGCCGTCCGGATCGTCGACATTGCGCGTCGGCTCGATCTTGCGCCCAATGCGATCACGCCTCTGGTGGATCGGCTCGAAGCGATCGAACTTGTGATCCGCGTGCCTTCGGAAACCGACCGGCGCACCTCGATGATTCACCTGACCGATCGCGGCGCCGAGCTCGAGAAGGAAGCCTCGATCATCCAGCAGGCCGTCGCCTGCAACATCGCGCTCGACCAGAACCGTCACGCACCCTTGCTTGCGGATCTGAAACGCATCGTCGCCGGCATGGAAGAAGGTCAGCTTCTGAGCATCAGGTCGCCCAAGAGGGAGTTCTGATCGGCTGAAAAGCCGCGTGATCGAACTGGGCCTCGCCTGACCACCGGCCGGTCGCGGCCGTGCTGCCCCGTCGAGCTCGCCGCCGCGCCTGCATCGAGGTCGACCGGCGGCCCGATATGACGGACAAACTCACCAATTCGTTCGGCCGAATCGCGTTCGACGGTCACCACGTCCCGCAAACGCACGGATGTGGGCGAACGGCGATCCCGAAGACTTCGCACATGCCCTCCTGCGTCGCCAACGGCGAATCTCGGCTTGCCGCCCAGGCCGATATCCGCAGGTCCGGGGCAGGGCGCGATATGTCGACTATCCAATCTCCGCGTGCCTGCGACAAAAACTCGCAAAATGCCCGAAGCATTGCGCAACAGCCTGCTGACGTTGGATAAATCGGTTCAAGATCGTTTTATCTGAGGGCATGAACGGTTTTTGCCACTGCAATTTGCGGTATCACTCGTCGAGCCGCCGGGAAGCGCCCCGCCGGAACAGGGGAGATGGCATGCATCGTTCGATCGCTCGTGGCGGCCTGGCGCAGGCCAGCAAGACTGTTTTCCGCGCCGCGTCAGTCGCAAGCGTCGTCTCGGCAGTCCTTATGAGCTTTCCAGTCCCCGGCTCCGCGCAGGAGGGTGGGTCAGCCACCGGCACACAGGCCGAGGCGGGGAGCCAGCCGACCACGATCGATCTGCCGATCGTCGGGACGGTCGAACTCCCCGGATGGCTGTCCTTTCTCGGATCCTCCTCTTCGGACCAGTCCACCTCGGCGCAAGGCAGCGGGGAGGGCGGCGAGGCGGGATCCCAGCCGCCACCGGCGGTGGTCGTGACCGCTGCCGGGCTTCGCTCGGTCGGCGACGAGTTCGAATTCATTGGAACGATCGAAGCGATCGAGACCGTCACGCTGCAATCGCGGGTCAACGGCTTCATCGAACAGGTCTTCTTCCAGGGCGGCGACACGGTCGCCATCGGCGACGTGCTGTTCAAGATCGAGGACGACCAGTATCAGGCATCGCTCGACGCCGCGAACGCCCGGCTCGCCGGCGCGGAGGCCCAACTGGCCGAGGCCGAGCGATCGCTGAGCCGCGCGCAGGAACTGATCGATTCCGGCACGATTCCCGCCGCCGAGCTCGACACCCAGCGCGCGACCTTCGAATCGGCGCGCGCGACCCGTCTTCAGGCGCAGGCCGCGGTTCGCCAGGCCGAGCTCAATCTCGACTATACCTCGATCACGGCCCCGATCGACGGCGTGATTTCCGAGCCGCTGATCACCAAGGGCAATTTCGTCTCCGCCGCGAGCGGTACCCTCGCCAACATCGTCCAGCTCGATCCGATCTGGGGAACCTTCCCGATCGGCGAGGACCGGCTGTCGACGCTTCGGCGCGTCGGCGCCAGCGCCGACAACGCCTCGCAGTCGGCCGAAAACTACCGGCTTTCCCTCAAGCTTTCGGGCGACGAGGCGTTCCGTCCGGACGGATCGTTCGCCTTCGTCGGCAATACGGTCGATCCCTCCACCGGCACGATCGAGGTCCGCGTACGCTTCCCCAATCCGGAAGGACGCCTCCTGCCGAACGAGAATGTCACGCTCGTGGCAGCCGAAAAGGACCCGCCGCGCTTTCCCGTCGTTTCCCTGTCCGCGATCCAGTTGAACCGGGAGGGCAAGTCCGTGTTCGTTCTGAACGAGGACAACGACACGGTGCGCCGGCAGCCGGTCGAGACCGGGAAGGAGATGCGGGGCAGCGTGGCGATCACCAGCGGCGTCGCCGCCGGGGATCTCGTCGTCGTCCAAGGCATCCAGAACCTCTCCGATGGGGCCAAGGTCACGCCGACCTATGCGGACGGCGGCTCGGGCGCGGTTTCGGCGACGTCGGGCGAAGGCGCCGCAAGCGAGGCCGCCGGCACCGGTGATTCGGCCGATGCCGGCGGCGAGGCCGGCCAATGATCTCCGATCTCTTCATCAGCCGCCCGCGCCTTGCGACGGTGATTTCGGTCGTCCTGATGATTGCGGGCGCGCTCTCGATCTTCGTCATGCCGGTGACCCAGTTCCCGAACGTCGCGCCGCCCACCGTCAGCGTCTCGGCAAGCTATCCGGGCGCATCGGCGCAGAGCGTCGCCGACGCGATCGCCGCCCCTCTCGAAGAAGCGATCAACGGCGTCGAGAACATGATCTACATGTCCTCGACCTCGACGAATTCGGGAAACTACAATCTTTCGATCACCTTCGAGATCGGCACGGATCCGGACATCGCCCAGGTCAACGTGTCGAACCGGGTGCAGCTGGCGACCTCGCAGCTGCCGACGGCCGTCTCGCGCCAGGGCGTCACGGTGCAGAGCCGTTCGCCGAACTTCCTGCTGGCGTTGACGTTCTTTTCCAACGATCTCGATACGCTCGGGCCGATCGATGTCGGAGCCTATGTCGCCACCAATGTGACCACCGCCCTGTCGCGCGTTCAGGGCGTGGGAAACGCGTCGCCGCTCGGGCCGGCCGACTACGCCATGCGGATCTGGACCGATCCCGCCAGAATGGCCTCGCTCAACGTCGCCCCGTCGGACATTTCGAATGCGATCTCGGCAGCGAGCACCGTCGCCTCGGTGGGCCTCGTCGGCGGATCGCCGGCGCCCGAGGGTCAGGCGACCGTCTATACGGTCACCTCGCAGGGGCGCCTGTCGACGCCGGAAGAGTTCGCCGACATCGTCGTTCGGGCCCAGCCGAACGGCGCCATCGTCCGCATCAGCGACGTGGCGCGCGTCGAGCTCGGCGCCCAGAACTATTCCGTCAACGCCTACGCCGCGAACGGCCAGCCCTCCCAACTCGTTCAGATCAACCAGTCGCCCGGCGCCAACGCGCTGGCGACGGTGACCGCCGTGAAAGCCGAGCTCGAACGCCTGTCGCAGACCTTTCCGGACGGTCTCGAATATGAGGTGGTCTACGATTCGACCGAATATGTGAGCGCGACGATCGAGGAGATCATCGTCTCGTTGTTCGTCGTCGCGGCGATCGTCGTCGCCGTGGTCTTCGTCTTCCTGCAGGACTGGCGCGCAACGCTCGTGCCGGCGCTCGCCATTCCCGTCTCGCTGCTCGGAACCTTCGCGTTCCTTCTTGCCGTCGGCTTCACCGTGAACGTCATCACGCTCTTGGCCCTCATCCTGGCCATCGGCCTCGTGGTGGACGATGCGATCCTCGTGGTGGAAAACTGCCAGCGCGTGATGGTCGAGAAGAACCTGCCGCCGAAGGAGGCGGCCCGGCAAGCCATGCGCGAGGTGACCGGACCGATCATCTCGACGACGCTCGTGCTCCTGGCCGTCTTCCTGCCGACGACCTTCCTTCCCGGACTGTCGGGGCAGCTCTACAAGCAGTTCGGCGTGACGCTCTCGGTGTCGCTGGTCCTGTCCTCCCTCGTCGCGCTGACGCTGACGCCCGCTTTGTCCTCGATCCTGCTTCGCAAGCCGGGAAGGAGCTGGTTTCCGCTTCGCGCCTTTTCGAAGGGCCTCGAGCGGGTGACGAACGGCTATGCGCGAGCCGTCGGTTTTCTGGTGCGGCGCGTTCTCGTCGCGCTCGCCATGCTGGCCACCGCCTTCGTCGTGGCCACGTTCTCGTTTCTGAGCCTGCCGAGCAGTCTCATCCCGTCCGAGGATCAGGGCGCGATCCTGTTCGATGTCTCCCTGCCCGACGCCTCGTCGCTGCAGAGAACGGACGCGGTCCTCGACGAGATCTCGCAGATCATCCGCGACACCGCAGGTGTCGAGACCTTCACCGTCGCCGCGGGTTACAGCCTGCTGCAGTCGGCCCAGAGGCCGTCCGCCGGCGTCGGCATCATCGGGCTGGAATTGTGGGGCGAGCGCCGCGACCTCTTCACGATCCTCGGCGAATTGTCCGGCAAGTTCAGCCAGATTCCGGGGGCGACCGTCGCGGCCTTTCCGCCTCCGCCCATTCCCGGCCTCGGTTCGGTCGGCGGCTTCACCTTCGAGATTCTCGCCCAGCAGGGGCAGGAACCGGCGGAGATGGCGCAGGTGGCGCGGGCCTTCGTGGCCGCCGCCAACGAACGGCCCGAGATCGCGGGCGCTCGCACGACGTTCACCGCCAATGTTCCGAGTTTCTTCATCGACATCGATCGGGACCGGGCCGAAACCCTCGGACTGACCGTCGCCGACATCTACGATGCGATCGGCGGCACGCTCGGCGAGGTCTTCGTCAACCAGTTCAACTATAATGGCCGGGTCTATCAGGTGCGTCTCCAGGCCGATGCCGAGGCGCGGGCCGACGAGAGCGACATCCTCGACATCTATGCCAAGAACCGGGCCGGGGACATGGTGCCGATCCGCACGGTCGTGGATGTCAGGACCGAATTCGGTCCCTACGCCGTGCCGCGCTACAATCTCTATCTGGCGGCGGAAGTGTCGGGAAATCCGGCGCCCGGCTTCTCGTCGGGTGCAGCGCTCGCCGCGCTCGAGGAGACTGCGGCGGAGACCCTCCCGACCGGATATTCGTACCAGTTCTCGGGAACGTCCTATCAGGAACGGCAAGCCGGCAACGTCACTTACCTCGCATTCGCCCTCGCCTTCGTGTTCGCCTACCTGTTCCTGGTCGGTCAGTACGAAAGCTGGTTGTTGCCCCTGGCCGTCATGTTGTCGCTGGTCATCGCGGCAGCCGGGGCGGCCGGTTCGCTTTGGCTTCTCGGCTACACGTCGAACATCTATTCGCAGATCGGTATCGTGATGCTGATCGGCCTTGCCTCCAAGAACGCGATCCTGATCGTCGAGTTCGCACGGGACCAGCAGTCCGCCGGCCGTTCGATCACCGAAGCGGCGATCCGGGGCGCGCGGCTGAGGCTGCGCGCCGTCCTGATGACGGCGCTCGCCTTCATCCTCGGCATCATTCCGCTCGCCGCCGCCTCGGGTGCGGGCGCCGCCGGGCGCAACGCGATCGGCGTGACGTCGATCGGCGGAATGCTGGCGGCGACCTTCATCGGCATCTTCATCGTGCCGGCGCTCTATGCCCTGATGCAGCGGATCGCCGCCGGCAAGGGCGGCAAGCTGTGGGGAACCGAGGATGACGGGGACGGCGGACGGGGCGAGGGCGGGCCCGCAGACGAGGCGGTAACGGCGTTTCCCTGGGCGGACCGGCATTCGCCGAAACCGTCAGGACCGCCTGCCGGGCCGGGCACGGCCCCGGCGGAATAGACGCAGCCACCAAGCCCTTCGGTTCAAGGCCTCTGGAGGGGCGGACCGTCGAACCGGCCGAACGAAAGCCGCCGCTCCTGGCGGGAGCGGCGGCTTTCGCGTGCTTGGGTTTCGTCATCCGGATCCGGGACGACGGCGGCCGCTCACGCGTCCTGCTTCTTTCGTCCGAAGAGCCATTCGTTGAAGCTGAGCGGATCGCCATAGCGCTCGAACACCTGGGAATCCTTGTGTTCGGCAAACTGGGCATAGTTGAGGACAGCGACGAAGATCACGCCGCCGACCGTGTTGCCGAGCAGGACGGGCAGGACGAAATTCGGGAAGAGGGCGAAGAAACTGATCTCGGTGACCCGGAAGGCGAGGAAGAAGACCTCCACGGACGAGGTGATGACGTGGAAGAAGCCGCAGATCCCGAGGAAATACATCAGGATGAAGACGACGAAGATCTTCGATATCGTCTCGCGCGACGCATGCACCAGCCACACCATGGCCGCGACGATCCAGCCTGCGATCAGGGCGCGGACGAAGATCGTCGTCCATTCGGTTTCGTATGCATGGCGCCCGATCTCGATCGCCGTCACGACCCGCTCGACCGTCAGCACATCGACGTAGGCGATGAGGGCCGCGACCGCCAAGGCGCCGAGCATGTTGCCGATCAGCACGACGATCCAGAGCCTCAGAAGGTTCGAGATGCTCGTCAGCTTGGTCAGGACGAGCACGACCGGGGTCAGCGTGTTCTCGGTGAAGAGCTGATAGCGGCCGATAACAATGATGAGGAAGCCGACCGGATACATGAGGTTGCCCAGGAATCCCGGCGTCGTCTCGCCGGCGGTCTCGGTGAGGATCACCCTGGCGAGAAACGTCAGTCCAATGGCCCCACCGGCACCCAGAGCGCTCCAGAACAGGTAGCGGTTGCTGACGTCGAGCTCGTGATCCGCCGAAGACAGGACGCGGGCGAAGACTTCCTCGAAAGAAAAATAGTCGGCAAGGGTCTCGCCCTTGTCGGGCGCGTTCAGAAGCTCTTCGTCCGGATCCTTCCGGAGCATCTCCTCGTCCTGGTGCTCCCGCGCATTCTGCTTGTCTTCGCTCATTATGGCATCCGAACCCTGAAGGAGATGCCCTATGCATCCGCCGACCCGGAAAAATAGCGCTTTTTTCCAACCGGGCACGTCCCTGCCGAAAACGTGATTGGTCTGCTGCGCTGCGACACGACGAAGCGGGGTTCCGGTTCAACCGCCTGTTAACGCCGTTCATGTCATCAAGAACGGCCGAGGAGACCTGTCCATGCGAACGATCCAGACCAAACGCAGTCGTCTTATCCGTCTGATCATCCCGACGATCTCGGCGGCGGTGCTCGCCTATTTCGCCGTTCATGTGCAGACGGGCGACTACGGCCTCACGTCGAAGGCGGAACTGGAACGCCGTCTCAACGTCAAGAGGGCGGAACTTGCCAGCGTCGAGCGCGAACGGATCGCGCTGGCGCAGCGCGTCGAACTCCTCAGCCCGGGAACGCTCGAGCGTGACATGCTGGACGAGCGCGCACGCTGGGCCCTCAATTTCCTGACCGAAGACGAAATCGTCATTCTGCGATAGGCTGGTCCAATGCCCCTGCCGGCATGATGCCTCTGCTGCCACGGTGCCTTTGCCGCCATGGTGCGGGTGCTGCCCTGTTCGGTACGGATCGTCGGCGCCCACGCGGCTGTGCGACCGCGATGGAGGACCATGAAGGACCCGCCAGGCTCCCGACACGATTTAACCGGATTTCGGTTCATAAATTGCTGCAGCGCAAGGTAAACCGTTTTCTGGTTAAATGATGCGCCCGCGCTTGATGGCGCTTTATTCCCGACTATAGTCTCCCCAACGATCGAATTTATGACGCACCGTTTGGAGGCACTATGGCGGCACGGCAAAAAAGCTCTTCCTCCGGCTCATCGCGAGACAACAGGTCGAAATCCGCCGATACGAACAGTGTCGACACGGAATCGGGCAAGGAGATCGTCCGCACGCTCGAAAACTTCTCGACCCCCGCGCCGGCCGATCTCGACAAGAGCGAAGAGCTTCGCGCCTACCGTGACATGCTTCTCATCCGCAGGTTCGAGGAAAAGGCCGGGCAGCTCTACGGCATGGGCTTCATCGGCGGGTTCTGCCACCTCTACATCGGCCAGGAAGCCGTCGTCGTCGGCATGCAGATGGCGATGAAGGAGGGCGACCAGGTGGTGACCGGTTATCGCGATCACGGGCACATGCTGGCGACCGGCATGGAAGCGCGCGGCGTGATGGCCGAACTGACGGGGCGCCGCTCGGGCTACTCGAAGGGCAAGGGCGGCTCCATGCACATGTTCTCGAAGGAGAAGAAGTTCTACGGCGGCCACGGCATCGTCGGCGCCCAGGTGCCGATCGGCAGCGGCCTTGCCTTTTCCAACAAGTACAACGGCACCGACGCGGTCTCGATCACCTATTTCGGCGATGGCGCGTCGAACCAGGGTCAGGTGTATGAGAGCTTCAACATGGCATCGCTCTGGAAGCTGCCGGCGATCTACGTGATCGAGAACAATCGTTACGCCATGGGCACGTCCGTCTCGCGCGCCTCCGCGGAGACCGATTTTTCCCATCGCGGCCTGTCCTTCAAGATCCCCGGCATCCAGGTCGACGGCATGGACGTGCGCGCGGTCAAGGCGGCCGGCGACATGGCCGTCGAGCATTGCCGCTCGGGCGAGGGGCCGATCATTCTCGAAATGATGACCTATCGCTATCGCGGCCATTCCATGTCCGACCCGGCCAAGTACCGGACACGCGACGAAGTCCAGAAGATGCGTTCCGAATCCGATCCGATCGAGCAGGTCAAGAAGCGCCTGCTGGAAGACCACGGCATGTCGGAGGACGAGGTCAAGGAAATCGACAAGGAAGTGCGCGAGATCGTGGCCGACGCTGCCGATTTCGCCCAGAACGACCCCGAGCCCGATCCGTCCGAGCTTTGGACCGACATCTATGCCGAGGAAACCCCTCAGGCCGCCGAATAAGGGAGGACGGCCATGCCGACCGAAATTTTGATGCCCGCCCTCTCGCCGACCATGGAAGAGGGCACGCTGGCCAAGTGGGTCAAGAACGTTGGCGACAAGGTCGAACCCGGCGACGTCATCGCCGAGATCGAAACCGACAAGGCCACGATGGAAGTCGAGGCGGTCGACGAGGGGACGCTCGGCAAGATCCTCGTCGAGGCCGGCACGGAGAATGTGAAGGTCAATGCCGCCATCGCCATTCTTCTGGCCGAAGGCGAAAGCGAGGGTGATCTCGACAAGGCCGGTGGCTCGGACGAAAGCGACAGGCAGTCCTCGCAGCCCGTCAGCACGAAGTCCGACGACGAGCCGGTTGCCCACAGCGGCGATCAGGCACGCGGTGCCGCGACGGTCACGCCGCTCGAGCAGCGCCGCGTTCCGGCGGAAGGCAAGACGCATCCGGACGTCGAGGACGACGAGGGTCCGTTCGGCCAGGAGATCCCCGAAGGCACGGAAATGGTCTCGACGACCGTTCGCGAAGCGTTGCGCGACGCCATGGCCGAAGAGCTTCGTCGCGACGAAACCGTCTTCGTCATGGGCGAGGAGGTCGCCGAATATCAGGGCGCCTACAAGATCACGCAGGGGCTGCTCGACGAGTTCGGCGCGCGCCGCATCGTCGATACGCCGATCACCGAGCATGGCTTCGCCGGTCTCGGCGTCGGCGCGGCGTTCGGCGGCCTGCGTCCGGTTGTCGAGTTCATGACCTTCAACTTCGCGATGCAGGCGATCGACCAGATCATCAATTCCGCGGCCAAGACGCTCTACATGGCCGGCGGCCAGATGGGCTGTCCCATCGTGTTCCGCGGGCCGAACGGTGCGGCCGCGCGCGTCGCGGCCCAGCACAGTCAGGACTACGCGTCCTGGTACAGCCACGTGCCGGGCCTCAAGGTCGTTCAGCCGTTCACGGCGGCGGACGCCAAGGGCCTGCTGAAATCCGCGATCCGCGATCCGAACCCGGTGGTCTTCCTGGAGAACGAGATCCTCTACGGTCATTCCTTCGACATTCCGAAGGTCGACGACTGGACCGTCCCGATCGGCAAGGCGCGCGTCCACCGCAAGGGAAGCGACGTCACCATCGTGTCCTGGTCGATCGGCATGACCTATGCCATCAAGGCGGCCGAGGAGTTGGCGAAAGAGGGGATCGAGGCGGAAATCATCGATCTTCGCACGATCCGTCCCCTCGATATGCCGGCCGTCGTGCGGTCGGTGAAGAAGACCAACCGGTGCGTGACCGTTGAAGAGGGCTTCCCGCAGAACTCGGTCGGCGGCCATATCGCCTCCGAGCTGATGGTTCAGGCCTTCGACTATCTCGACGCACCTGTCCTGAAGGTCGCCGGCAAGGACGTTCCGATGCCGTATGCGGCCAATCTCGAGAAGCTTGCGCTGCCGTCGGTCAAGGACGTGATCGATGCGGTCAAAGCGGTCTGCTACCGGAACTGATCTGATGGTTCGGATGTCGTCGAACGACAATGAAAGCGTCACGCGGGAGAACGGTCGGCTGGAGATCCGGAAGGATATCGCGGCCTCGCGCGAAACCGTGTGGCGCTGTCTCACCCAGCCGGCTTGCCTGAAGAGCTGGTGGCGGGACAATATCGAGTTCGAACCGAAGGATGGTGGGCGGTTTGTCGAACCGTGGATCGATCCGACCGGCCGCAACCGCGTGACGAAGGCGCAGGTGACATCGTTTCATCCGCCCGAGGGGTTCGTCATGGTTTGGGCCGACGCGGACTGGACGTTCGATACGGTGGTGACGGTCACCTTGACCGATACGAACGAGGGCACACGGGTCACGATCGAACATCAGGGCTGGGAAAAAGCGCCCGAGCCGGACCGCTCGACGTTGCTTCTGGACCATCAGGACGGCTGGGACAACCGTCTCGACAAGCTTGCGACGCATGCCGAAACCCATTTCGGACAGACGTCCGGGCCCAAGCGGAAGCACTGAGATGATGGAATGCGCACGGGTTCGGCGATCGGGCGGCGGAGACGGGAAGGCAGTTTCTTCCGGCGCCGCCGGTTGCCGACGGCACGGCGCGCTTCCTCGGCCGATTTCCATCCGCCGGTTGCGTTGAGCGGCCGGCGATACAGAAAAGACGACGAAAAGATCTTTCGGAGACGACCATGCCGATCAATGTGACGATGCCCGCCCTGTCTCCGACCATGGAAGAAGGCAATCTTGCCAAATGGCTGGTCGCCGAGGGCGACAAGGTGTCCGCCGGTGACATCATCGCCGAAATCGAGACCGACAAGGCGACGATGGAAGTCGAAGCCGTCGATGAGGGAACGGTCGCCAAGATCGTCGTTCCGGGTGGAACCGAAGGCGTGAAGGTCAACGAGGTGATCGCGATCCTCGCGGTCGACGGCGAAGACGTGAAGGCCGCCGCCAAATCCGGTGGCGGCAACGATCCGGCCCCGTCGGGCGACGCCGAAGGCGGCGCGATGAGCCCTGACCCGAAGGCCGACAATGCCGCAGTCGGGACGCAGGCGGATGCCAAGGATGCGTCGAAGCGCGGCGATGCGCGTCCCGAGGGCGGCGCCGCTTCGTCCGGCGATGGCGGCGAGGCCACGGCATCGTCGGGTCCGGCGCCGCGCACGGACGATGGCGACCGCGTCTTCTCCTCTCCGCTTGCCCGGCGCCTGGCCAAGCAGGCCGGTATCGATCTCGCCAAGGTCACAGGCTCGGGTCCGCATGGCCGCGTCGTGAAAGCCGATATCGACAAAGCGAAGGAACAGGGCGTCGGCAAGGGCGCGTCCGCTGCGGACAAGGCCGGAACCGACGCGCCGAAGGCTGGCGAGGGCAAAACGCAGCCGGCGCCGGCCGCCGCGCCGAAGGGCGCGAGCGACGAAGCCATCCTCAAAATGTTCGAGGAAGGCTCCTACGAGAAGATCCCGCACGACGGAATGCGCAAGACGATTGCCAAGCGTCTCGTGGAATCCAAGCAGACCGTGCCGCATTTCTATCTCTCGGTCGATTGCGATCTGGGTGCGCTTCTCGCCCTGCGCAAGCAGCTGAACGATGCCGCACCGAAGCTGAAGGGCGACGATGGCGAGAGGCCGGCCTACAAGCTTTCCGTCAACGACATGGTGATCAAGGCCATGGCGCTCGCCCTCAAGGCGGTGCCGACGGCGAACGTGTCCTGGACCGAAACCGCCATGCTCAAGCACAAGCACGCCGATGTCGGCGTCGCGGTTTCGATCGATGGCGGGCTGATCACGCCGATCATCCGCCGGGCGGAGGAGAAGACCCTCTCGACCATTTCCAACGAGATGAAGGATCTCGCCAGGCGCGCGCGCTCCCGCAAGCTCCAGCCACAGGAATATCAGGGCGGCACCACGGCCGTCTCCAATCTCGGCATGTTCGGGATCGACAATTTTTCCGCGGTCATCAATCCGCCGCACGCGACGATCCTGGCGGTCGGTGCGGGCGAGGAGCGGCCGGTTGTCCGGAATGGCGAGATCAAGATCGCGACGATCATGACCGTGACCCTCTCGACCGACCACCGGGCCGTCGACGGAGCGCTCGGGGCCGAACTGATCTCGGCGTTCAAGCAGTATATCGAGAATCCCATGGGCATGCTGGTCTAGGCGCGGCGATGAAGACCGTACTCGCCTTCGGCGACTCCCTGACCTGGGGCTACGATCCCGAAACAATGCTGCGCCATGCCTTTTTCGATCGCTGGCCGAACGTCGTCGCCAAGGCACTCGGGCACAAGGTTCGCGTGATCAGCGAAGGCCTGAACGGCCGGACGACGGCCTTCGACGACCATATGGTCCCGGCCGAGCGCAACGGCGCGAAGATCCTCCCGACGCTGCTCGCCAGCCACCAGCCTCTCGACGTGCTCGTGATCATGCTCGGCACCAACGATCTCAAGACGCACACCGGTGGTGGCCGCGTGTTCGAATCGCGCCAGGGTCTGGAGCGGCTCGTCGAGATCGCGCAATGCTTCCCCTACCAGCGCGGTTACGTTCCGCCGAAGATCCTTCTGGTCGCACCGCCCCCGTTCACGGCGACGATGGAGCCGGACTTCTCGCTCCTGTTCGGCCATGCGGTGGACGAATCCCTGCATTTCCGTTCGGCGGTCACGAAGGTCGCCGAGGAATACGAGCTGGCAATGTTCGATGCCGGCGAGGTTTGCGAGACCTCTTCGCTCGACGGGGTGCATCTCGACGCCGAAAACACCCGGCGGCTCGGCGAAGCGCTGATCCAGCCGATCGCCCGATTGCTCGGCCTCGAGGATGACGCCGGAGCGCCGCGATAAGCCTGGCGGGTTGCCGCCGACCTGAAAACGACACGGGAGACGCCACCATGGCTGATAGTTACGATATCCTGATCGTCGGCGGTGGCCCCGGCGGCTACGTCGCCGCGATCCGTGCCGCGCAACTGGGTTTCAAGACCGCTGTCGTCGAGCGCGAACATCTGGGTGGCATCTGCCTGAACTGGGGTTGCATTCCCACCAAGGCGCTGCTGCGGACGGCCGAGATCTTCCATTACGCCGAGAACGGCAAGAACTACGGTCTCGAGATCCCCAAGCCGAGCTTCGACATCGAGGCGGTCGTCAAGCGCTCGCGCGGCGTCTCTGCGCAGCTGAACGGCGGTGTCGGCTATCTGATGAAGAAGAACAAGATCGATGTCATCTGGGGCGAGGCGAAGATCACCAAGGCGGGCAAGGGCGCGCCGGTGGAGGTGACCGTCGGCAAGATGAAGAAGCCGGTCGTCGAGCCTCAGAACCCGGTGCCGAAGGGCGTGCTCGGCGAGGGGACGTACAAGGCGAAGCACGTCATCGTGGCGACCGGCGCGCGTCCGCGCGTTCTGCCCGGCATCGAGCCGGACGGCGACCGGATCTGGACCTATTTCGAGGCCATGAAGCCGAAATCGATGCCCAAGAGCCTGATCGTCATGGGTTCCGGCGCGATCGGCATCGAGTTCGCGAGCTTTTATCGCTTCATGGGCGCCGAGGTCACGGTGATCGAACTCCTGCCGCAGATCCTGCCGGTGGAAGACGCCGATATCGCCAAGCTGGCCCGCAAGCAGTTCGAGAAGCAGGGCATGAAGATCATGACCGACGCCAAGGTCGCGAGCGTCGAAAAGGACGGGGACGGCGTCACGGTCACGGTCGAGACCAAAGGCGGCAAGACCGAAACCCTGAAGGCCGAACGGTTGATTTCGGCGGTTGGCGTCCAGGGCAATATCGAGGGTCTGGGTCTGGAAGAGGCCGGGGTCGAGATCGAGCGCGGGATCGTCCGCACCGATGGTCTCGGCAAGACCAATGTCGAGGGCATCTACGCGATCGGCGACGTGGCGGGGCCGCCGATGCTGGCCCACAAGGCGGAGCACGAGGGCACGATCTGCGTCGAGGCGATCAAGGGCCTGGAACCGCATCCGATGAACAAGACCCAGATTCCAGGATGCACCTACTGTCAGCCGCAGATCGCCTCGGTCGGCCTGACGGAGGCCAAGGCGAAGGAAGCCGGTTACGAATTGAAGGTCGGGCGATTCAATTTCACCGGCAATGGCAAGGCCATCGCCCTCGGAGAGCCCGAGGGAATGGTGAAGACGATCTTCGACGCCAAGACCGGCGAGCTGCTCGGCGCCCATCTTGTGGGTGCGGAGGTGACCGAGCTCATCCAGGGCTTCGTCATCGCGATCGGACTGGAAACCACCGAGGAAGACCTCTTCCACACCTGTTTCCCGCACCCGACATTGTCGGAAATGATGCACGAAGCCTCGCTCGACGCCTATGGGCGCGTGATCCATCAGTGAGTTCATGACGGAGCGGTGGAAATCGCGGGAAGCGCCTTGCCTCGCCGGACATTCACCTATCTGCCGTCGTGGTACAACAAACGCATAGAGGATACACAACATGGGTTGGCTTGCAGCTATTGTCGTCGGCGGTCTCGCCGGCTGGCTCGCGGAAAAGGTCATGAAGAGCGATATGGGGCTCCTCATGAACATCATTCTCGGCATCGTCGGTGCGATCGTGCTGAGTCTCGTCCTGCAGTTGACGGGCCTCGGTGCCGGCGCCGGTGCTTCGTTCTCGTTCGCCTACCTCATCACCGGTTTCGTCGGTGCATGTCTCCTGATCTTCATTTTCCGTCTGGTCCGTCGCTGACGCGACCATTCTGCTGATTGCGTCGAGCGCGAGCGGAGCTTAGATACACATCATGGTTACGGTGCTCGACAATCGTTCCGAAGCCGGGGTCAAGCCTCGGCTCCGGCACCCCGAAAAAGCTCATCGGCCGGATGCGGCCGCGAGCCCCCCGAAGCCGGACTGGATTCGCGTGCGCGCGCCCGTCGGCAAGGGGTTTCAGGAAACTCGGGACATCGCCCGCTCGAACGGGTTGGTGACGGTCTGTGAGGAGGCGGGGTGCCCCAATATCGGCGAGTGCTGGGACAAGAAGCACGCCACCTTCATGATCATGGGCGGCATCTGCACACGCGCCTGCGCGTTCTGCAACGTGGCGACCGGCATGCCCCATCCGCTCGATCAGAGCGAGCCCGAAAGCGTCGGCCGGGCCGTCGCGAAGATGGGTCTCAATCACGTCGTCATCACATCGGTCGACCGCGATGATCTTCCCGACGGCGGCGCCGAGCATTTCGTCCGCACGATCCGGGCCATCAGGGCTTCGGCGCCGGGCACGTCGATCGAGATCCTGACGCCGGATTTCCTGCGCAAGCCCGGCGCCCTGGAAGCCGTGGTCGCGGCCAGGCCCGACGTCTTCAACCACAATCTCGAGACGGTGCCGTCGAAATATCTGACCGTCCGTCCGGGTGCGCGCTATTTCCATTCGATCCGGCTTCTGCAGCAGGTCAAGGAGCTCGACCCGACGATCTTCACGAAGTCCGGCATCATGGTCGGCCTCGGCGAGGAGCGCGGCGAGGTTCTGCAATTGATGGACGACCTGCGATCGGCCGACGTCGACTTCCTGACCATCGGTCAATATCTGCAGCCGACCAAGAAGCATCATCCCGTCATACGCTACGTGACCCCGGACGAGTTCAAATCGTTCGAGACCGTCGCGTTCGCCAAGGGCTTCCACATGGTCGCGGCAAGTCCCCTGACCCGCTCGTCGCACCATGCCGGCGAGGATTTCGAACGATTGAAGGCCGCTCGTCTGGCCAAGATGAGAGCTGCGTGAAGCCGTCCGATGCCGCAATTTGAATCGACACGCCGTGTCTCGCATACCGCCGACGAGATGTTCCGCCTCGTCGCCGACGTCGAGGCATATCCGCAGTTCCTTCCGCTCTGCAAAAGCCTGAGCGTTCGCTCCGAGCGTGAGCGGGACGGAAAGACCCTGCTCGTCGCGGATATGACCGTGGCCTACAAGATGGTCCGGGAGACCTTCACGAGCCAGGTGATGCTGAAGCCGGACGAACGTCGGATCGACGTGAAATATGTCGATGGGCCGTTCCGCTATCTCGACAATCGCTGGACGTTCGAGCCGGTGGGCGAGGCCGAATGCGACGTTCACTTCTACATCGATTACGAGTTCAAGAGCCGTACGCTCGGCATGCTTATGGGGTCCATGTTCGACTATGCCTTCCGGCGCTTCGCCAAGGCGTTCGAAGACCGGGCCGACGCGGTCTACGGCAGACCACAGGGCTGACCGTCTCGCCGCAAGGACCCGCAGGTTTCAGGACGTGCGGGACACGGCGGCAAGCAAAAGCCGAAGCGCGGTTTCGACGCTCTTGCGACGGATCGTCCCCCGGTCGAGATCGCCGAAACGCTCTTCCCGATGGACTGTGTCGCCTGCCGACGCGCAGCCGAAATGGACGAGGCCGACGGGCTTTCGCTCCGTCCCCCCGCCCGGTCCCGCGACCCCGGTCACCGACAGGCACACGTCGACGCCGGCTCGCGCCCGGCCGCCTTCCGCCATCAGCCTTGCGACAGGCTCCGAGACGGCGCCGTGATCCGCGAGCGTTTGCGGATCGACGCCGACGAGATCGATCTTCGCCTGGTTCGAATAGGTGACGAAACCCCGGTCGACGACCGCGGACGATCCGGGGATCTCGGTCAGTGCGCCGGCAACCAGCCCGCCCGTGCAGGATTCGACCGTTGCGATGGTCCAACCGACGGCCGTGAAATCCTCGATCACCTGCCGGGCGAGATCGTATGTGGCCCTGTCCATCAGTCGGTCTCTCCGTAGGCGACCGAAGCCGTCGCGATGGCCGCGATGCCTTCGCGTCGTCCGACGAAGCCGATGGTCTCGTTCGTCGTCGCCTTGACGGAGACGCGCTCCATCGAGAGCCGAAGGCAATCGGCAATCGCCTGACGCATTGCATCGCGATAGGGCGCAATCTTCGGCGCTTCGCAGATGAGAGAAATATCGGCATTCATGATTCGGCCCCCGGCCTTGGTGACGATATCGCGGGCACGTTCGAGAAAGATCCGCGAGGGCGCGCCGCGCCATTGCGGATCGCTCGGCGGAAAATGATCGCCGATGTCGCCTGCGCCGCACGTTGCCAGCAGCGCATCGGTCAAGGCATGGAGGCCGACATCGGCATCGGAATGGCCCGACAGCGTCTGATCGTGCGGGATCTCGACGCCGCAGAGCGTGACCTGCTCGCCCGCGACGAGCTGGTGGACATCGTAGCCATTGCCGGTGCGCACGTCGATCTTGTGTGTCATGGCGGATCTCTCTCTCAGCCTGGCATCGGCCAGCTCGATGTCGCGCGCGCTGGTCAGCTTGATATTGTCCGGTTCCCCGTCGACGAGGCGCACCGCAAGTCCGGCCCATTCGGCGATCGAGGCATCGTCGGTGAACGCGGTTTGCGTGTCCCGTCGGGCCCGTTCATGGGCGGCGAGGATGGGCAGATAGGGGAAGCCCTGCGGCGTCTGGGCGGCGTAGAGGCCGGACCGGTCGATCGTCGCGGCGACGAACCCGCCATCGCCCCGCTTCAAGGTATCGGAGACGGCGATGACGGGCAGGGCGCCCGCGTCTGGCGTGACGGCTTGCGCCACGCGGTCGATGAGGCTCGGGGTCGCGAAAGGGCGCACCGCATCGTGGATGAGGACCGTTTGCGGCCCGTTCTGCTTCAGGGCGAGCAGCCCGTTGCGCACGGAGGCCTGCCGCGTCGCGCCGCCATCGACGAGGGTCAGCGTCGGGAAATCGGCCATGGTCGGCAGGCTTTCGGCAAGGCGCCCCCGATCGTCCGGGTTCGTCACGAGGACGACCCGCGACACCGAAGCGTGATGCGCGAACAGTTCGACCGTCCGGGCCAGAACGGTCTGTCCGCCGACAGTGCGAAACTGCTTCGGACCCAGGGGATGGTCCCCCGCCCGCACGCCGCGTCCGCTCGCGACGATGATCGCCGCCACTTCGTTTCTGCTCATCGATCGGACACCATCCTGGGATCGCACGGGAAAGGCGAGGCTCGCATCAGGTCTCCCGAATGGCGTCGAAAGCGGCATTCGTCAATCGGATGATCATTTCGCAAGGCTGCGATGCGTCAGAAAGGTTGTCATTTGAAATTTTGCGACTTACGGAGAGCATAATGCTGAAAAACGCGACAGCTTTGGTACGTGCGACTTTTATGGGCTTTGCACATGAGGATAGCTGACATCGACGAACGGCTGAGGGTCGGGCCACTCGAGCTTGCGAACCGCGTCTTCGCCGCGCCGCTTTCGGGTGTTTCCGACGTGCCGTTCCGTCGGCTGGCCCGCCGGTTCGGTGCGGGTCTCGTGGTCTCGGAAATGGTGGCGAGCGGCGAGTTCGTGAAGGGCGCGCCCGAAGGCAGGCTGCGTTCGCTGCGCGACGGACCGGGCATTCATACGGTGCAGCTCGCCGGCCGCGACCCCTCCTGGATGGAGGAGGCGGCACGAAGGCTCGCGGACACCGGTGTCGATCTCATCGACATCAATATGGGCTGCCCGGCCAAGAAGGTCGTCGGCGGCCTGTCCGGTTCGGCCCTGATGCGCGAGCCCGAGCTGGCGCTTCGCATTGTCGAGGCGACCGTTCGCGGCGCAGGCTCCGTGCCGGTATCGCTCAAGATGCGTCTGGGGTGGAGCCGCACCTCGATCAACGCGGCCGAGATCGCGGCGAAGGCGCAGGCGGCCGGTGTCGTCATGCTGACCGTGCATGGCAGGACGCGCGAGGATTTCTACGAAGGGCGTGCCGACTGGCCGGCGATCGGCGACGTGAAAGCTGCTGTGTCGGTCCCGGTGGTCGCGAACGGTGACGTGGTGTCGGCCGCGCAGGTTCCGCAGATTCTGGCCGCGAGCGGCGCCGATGCGATCATGATCGGGCGCGGCATGCAGGGCCGGATGTGGCTTCCGGGGCTGCTTTCCGGAGCGACCACCCGTGCGCGCCTCGCAGCCATTGATGCCGGAGATTTCATCTGCGAGCATTACGAGGCGATGCTGTCCCATTACGGCGAGCGCACCGGGCTACGCCACGCACGCAAGCATATCGGCTGGTATCTCGATCGTCATGCCCTTGCCGATGGTCCGATCGAGCCGGCCCGAAGAGGCGCGTTGATGACGGAGCGCGATCCCCACCGCGTCCTCGGCCTGTTGCGGGCGATCTTTTCCGGCACATCCCTCGCGGACCTCGAATTCGGCAAGGCCGCGCGTCTCCACACCTGTCCGAAGGCGGCCTGATCGTGAGCAATTCGACCCATCGAAAGGCCGATCCCGACGCGTTGCGTATTCTGGGAGCCTTGCCCCATCCCGTCATCGTCTGCGACGATCGTGGCGCCTTCCACTATGCCAACTCCGACGCGGAGCAGTTCTTTTCCGCAAGTCAGACCTATCTGGCGAAGCGCCGGTTGCAGGATTTCGTGCCGGGCGACAGCCCGCTGTTCTCGCTGATCCAGAAGGCGGTGGACGAGCAGGCCCGGTTCAGCGAATACAGGGTCGACCTGTCCTCGCCGCGTCTCGGCCAGGAGCGGGTGGTCGATCTTTACGTCTCGACGATTCCCGAGCTTCCCAATCGCGTCGTGGTGATCATCCAGCTCCGGTCGATCGCCGAGAAGATGGACCGGCAACTGACGCATCGGTCCGCCGCGCGCACCGTCACGGGCCTTGCCGCGATGCTCGCCCACGAGATCCGCAACCCGATTTCCGGCATCAAGGGTGCGGCGCAACTGCTGGCGAGTTCCGCATCGGACGAGGATCGGGTCCTCACCCGGATCATCCAGGAAGAAAGCGACCGGATCGTCAAGCTCGTCGACCGGATGGAAGTGTTCTCCGACCAGCGCCCGATCGAACGCTCCGCCGTCAACATCCATTCGGTGCTCGAATATGTGAAGAGGATCGCGGTCAACGGCGTGGCGCGCGACATTCCGATCACCGAACTCTACGACCCCTCCTTGCCTCCGGTGTTCGCCAACCGCGACCAGCTGGTTCAGGTGTTCCTCAACCTGATCAAGAACGCGGCCGAGGCGGTCGCACGGACCGAGAAACCGGAGATCCGGCTGACGACCTCGTTCCGGCCCGGCGTGCGGCTGACGATCCCGGGCACCAGCGATCGCGTGTCCCTGCCCATGGAATTCACCGTCGAGGACAACGGGCCGGGCGTGCCGGACGATATCCGCCAGAACATCTTCGATCCGTTCGTGACGACCAAGGCCTCGGGCTCGGGTCTCGGGCTTGCCCTCGTCGCCAAGATCATCGGCGACCATGGCGGCGTGATCGAGTGCGAGTCGCAGCCCGGCCATACGATCTTCCGCGTCCTGATGCCGACGTGGAAGAAGCTGCGCGCCGATCTGGAGCCGGCACCAACATCCGACACCATAACAGGGCACGAGCCGGACTCGGCGGAACGGGAATAAAGCGATGGTCCAACAGATTCTCATCGCCGACGACGATGCCGCGATCCGCACCGTGGTCTCGCAGGCCATGATGCGGGCGGGTTTCGAAGTCCGGGCGACATCCAACATCGCCACGCTTTGGCGCTGGGTCACCAGTGGCGAGGGCGATCTCGTCGTGACCGACGTTCTGATGCCGGACGGGAACGTCTTCGATTCCATGCCGAAGATGAAGAACTCGCGGCCGGATCTCCCGATCATCGTCATGAGCGCGCAGAACACCTTCATGACGGCCGTGAAGGCCTCCGAAAAGGGCGCCTACGACTATGTGCCCAAGCCCTTCGATCTGAACGAGCTCGTCGGCGTGGTGCGCCGCGCGCTCGCCGAGCCCAAGAATGACGGAAAGCGCATGGCGCACGACGAGGATGGCGAGACCATGCCTCTCGTCGGCCGCTCGCCAGCCATGCAGGACATCTATCGGGCGCTCGCGCGCATGATGCAGACCGACCTGACCGTCACCATCACGGGCGAATCGGGCACGGGCAAGGAACTCGTCGCGCGCGCGCTGCACGATTACGGCCGGCGCAAGAAGGGGCCGTTCGTCGCGATCAACATGGCCGCGATCCCGAGGGAACTGATCGAATCGGAACTCTTCGGTCATGAGAAGGGGGCCTTCACCGGCGCGCAGTCGCGCTCGACCGGACGGTTCGAGCAGGCCGAGGGCGGAACGCTCTTCCTCGACGAGATCGGCGACATGCCCATGGAGGCACAGACCCGCCTCCTGCGCGTTCTGCAGCAGGGCGAATATACGACGGTCGGCGGGCGGACCCCCATCACCGCCGACGTGCGCATCGTCGCGGCGACGAACAAGGATCTGCGGCTTCTGATCACGCGCGGCCTGTTCCGCGAGGACCTGTTCTACCGGCTCAACGTCGTTCCGCTCCGCCTGCCGCCGCTTCGCGAGCGTCTCGACGATCTGCCGGATCTCGCGCAGCATTTCTTTGCGCTCGCGGCCAGGGAAGGGCTGCCGCGAAAGAGCCTGACCAACGGCGCGCTCGACGTGATGCGTCACTATAGCTGGCCGGGCAATGTCAGAGAGCTCGAGAACCTCGTGCGCCGGCTGTGCGCTCTTTACCCGCAGGACGAGATCACCTCCGAGCTTGTCGAGAACGAACTGGCGAACGATGCCTCCCAGTTCGGCCCCGGCGACGATGACGGCAGCGCACCCGTCGACCTCAGCCATGCAACCGAACGGTATCTCGCCGACTATTTCGCCTCGTTCGGCGATACGCTTCCGCCGGCGGGCCTTCACGCGCGCATCCTCAGGGAGGTGGAGTACCCGTTGATCGCGGCGGCGCTGGCCGCCACCCGCGGAAACCAGGTGAAGGCCGCGGACCTTCTGGGCCTCAACCGGAATACCTTGCGCAAGAAGATCCGCGATCTCGACATCTCGATCGTTCGGTCGATTCGCTAGGCGTTCGCGGACGGCCCCGCCTGAATTCTTCGGATGCGGGCGCGGGTTTCCGCCGACAACCGGGTTCCGGACCCCGAAACGAAAGGCAATTGTCTCGGTTGCCTTAGGGTAAGAAAAAATAAGTTGCATTTTTGACACATTCCGTATCTCTACGTTCAACGAGAGGTACCAGCAACTTATGACCAGCGAACCCATCGATACGGCGACCAACGTCCCGTTCCTCATGGAACGGCGCCGGTTCATGCTCGTCCCGGGTTTGCTCGCGGTCTGCGGCGCGATGATCTGCGGCGCGATCTCGTTCGTCGTTCTCATGGGGCTGACGCCGATCGCGCCCACCGACACGGTCGTCACCGTCGCGACGATCGTGAACGGCCTGTTCGTGCTGCTTCTGGCCACGCTGATCTGGCGGGAGGTCGCGCGCATGTTCCGTGCGCGGCGCCAGGGACGCGCCGCTTCGCGCCTGCATGTGCGGATCGTCATCCTGTTTTCGATCGTCGCGGCGATCCCGGCGATTCTCGTGGCGATCGTCGCCTCGATTACCCTCGATCTCGGCCTCGATCGCTGGTTCGAGGTGCGCACGCGCGCCATCGTCGATTCCTCGATCAATGTGGCTCGCGCCTATGTGAACGAGAACGCCCGCAACCTGCAGGGCTCGACGCTCTCCATGGCCTACGATCTCGATCAGCAGCGCCGGCTGTTCGACCTCGATCCGAGCGGTTTCGAGAACTTCATGACAGAGCAGGCGCGGGGGCGCTCCCTCCTCGGCGCGCAACTGATCCGGCAGGACAAGACGCCGTTCCTGACGGCCGACGTCGAGACCGAGCAGCCGCTTCCGGTCCCGCCCGACGATGCGATGCAGCAGGCGATCGACGGCAATCTCGTGTTCATTCCGCCAGGCGTGACGAACCTCGTCGGGGCGATCATCAGACTGCGTCAGGTGCCTGGCGCCTTTCTCTACACGGTGCGCGCGGTCGATCCGCAGGTGCTGTCAGCCCTGCGCCTGATGGAAGAGCGTTCGGCCGAATATCAGAGCCTGCAGGAGAACCGCTTCGGGCTGCAGGTGGCGTTCGCGCTGCTCTATCTCGGGATCGCGCTGATCGTCCTTCTGTCGGCGATCTGGACCGGCATCGGCGTCGCCGACCGGCTCGTGCGGCCAATCCGGCTCCTGATGGCCGCAGCCGACGAAGTGTCGCGCGGCAATCTTTCGGTCTCGGTTCCGGTCCTGGCATCGGACGGCGACGTCGGCTCCCTGTCGTCCACCTTCAACAACATGACGCGCCAGCTTCAGAGCCAGCGGTCCGAACTGGTCAATGCGCGGGACACGATCGACGAGCGCAGGCGGTTCATCGAGGCGGTCCTGTCCGGCGTCACCGTCGGCGTCATCGGCGTCTCGCCGGACCGCCGCATTTCGATGGTCAATCCGTCGGCCGAGCGGATCCTGGCGACGGAATCGCGGACCCTCGTCGGCGAGCCGCTGCGGCAGGCCTTTCCGGCCTTCGCCGAGATCCACGATGCGGCCCGGACCTCGCATCGCTCGGAATATCAGGAAGAGATCAAGCTGAAGATCCGCGAGCGCGAGCGCACGCTCGCGGTGCGCATCACCAGTGCCGAACGCAGCAACGAAGGCCAGGCGAGCGTCGTCACCATCGACGACATCACCGATCTGGTCGATGCGCAGCGTTCCTCGGCCTGGGCCGACGTGGCGCGCCGGATCGCGCATGAGATCAAGAATCCGCTGACGCCGATCCAGCTTTCGGCCGAGCGCATCCGGCGGCGTTACGGCAAGCGGGTCGAGGACGATCGCGAAGTGTTCGATCGCTGCGTCGATACGATCGTGCGCCAGGTGGCGGACATCGGCCGGATGGTCGACGAGTTCTCGAACTTCGCCCGCATGCCCAAGCCCCGGATGGAGCCGACCGATCTGCGCGACGTCATCAAGGAAGCCATCTTCGCGCGCGAAATGGGCGATCATGGCGTGATGTTCGAGAAGGACGTCCCGGACCGTCCGCTGAAGGGCTTCTACGACACGCGGCTGCTCGGCCAGGCGTTGGGAAATCTCGTTAAGAACGCCGTGGAAGCCCTTGAAGGGGCTGGTATAACCAACGGCAAGGTAATGATTCGCGCGCGTTCCACGCCGCGGACCCACGAGATCGCGATCATCGACAATGGATTGGGATTTCCGCGCGAGGATCGTGATCGCCTGCTCGAGCCCTATATGACGACGCGCGAGAAGGGCACCGGGCTGGGTCTCGCGATCGTCCGCAAGATCATCGAGGAACATGGCGGCACGATCACGCTCGAAGACGCGCCCGACGGAGCGCCCGGCGCGATGGTTCGCGTCACGCTGCCGGCAGGTGAAACACATGCAGTTCAAGAATAACGCTTAGAGGGACGACAAACGCTATGGCATCGGACATTCTGATCGTCGACGACGAAGCGGACATTCGGGAACTGGTCGCGGGCCTTCTGGAGGACGAGGGGCACGAGACGCGCACGGCCGGCAATGCCGATCTCGCGCTTCAGTCGATCGCCGACCGCGCGCCGCAACTGATCTTCCTCGATATCTGGCTTCAGGGAAGCCGGATCGACGGGCTCGACCTCCTCGACATGATCAAGGCGCAGCATCCGGAAGTGCCCGTGGTGATGATTTCAGGACATGGCAATATCGAGACCGCTGTCTCCGCCATCCGGCGCGGCGCCTACGACTACATCGAAAAGCCCTTCAAGGCCGACCGGCTCGTGCTCATCGCCGAGCGCGCGCTCGAAAACTCCAAGCTGAAGCGGGAAGTCGTCGAACTCCGGCGCAAGTCGAGCGACTTCACCGAACTCCTCGGCAAGTCCCAGCCGATGAACCAGCTCAGAACCGTCATCGAACGGGTGGCGCCGACCAACAGCCGCATCATGATCCTGGGCGCGTCCGGCTCGGGCAAGGAGATGGTGGCGCGGGCGATCCACGGCTCGTCCTTGCGGGCGCAGGGGCCGTTCATCGCGCTGAACGCGGCCGCCATCACGCCCGATCGCATGGAGATCGAGCTGTTCGGCAACGAGACGCCGCCCGGCGTGGAGCGCAAGATCGGTGCCCTGGAGCAGGCCCACCGCGGAACGCTCTATCTCGACGAAATCGCCGACATGCCCCGGGAAACCCAGAACAAGATCCTGCGCGTTCTGACCGAGCAGTCGTTCGAGCGCGTCGACGGCACCAAGAAGGTGAAGGTGGACGTCCGCATCATTTCATCGACGGCGCAGAATCTGGAGTCCTCGATCGCCGAAGGTCAGTTCCGCGAGGACCTCTATCATCGCCTGGCCGTCGTGCCGATCAGCGTGCCGCCTTTGTCGCAGCGGCGCCAGGATATTCCGATGCTGATCGAGGCCTTCATGAAGCAGATCGCCGAACAGACCGGCATCAGGCCGAAGCAGCTCAGCCCTGAGGCTCTCGCCGTTCTGCAATCGTCCGAATGGCCGGGAAACATTCGCCAGTTGCGCAACAATATCGAGCGCCTGATGATCCTGTCGCGCGATGGCGACGACGACGCGATGATCTCGGCCGACATGCTGCCGTCGGAGGTCGGCGACATGCTGCCCCAGACGCCGAGCCAGTCGAACGGACAGATCCTGGCCCTGCCGCTGCGCGACGCCCGCGAGGTGTTCGAGAAGGAATATCTCGTCGCACAGATCTCGCGGTTCGGCGGCAACATCTCGCGAACCGCCGAGTTCGTCGGCATGGAGCGCTCGGCACTTCACCGGAAACTGAAATCGCTCGGCATCTGAACGCGGCCCTCGGCCCTTCGACCTTTGCGCTTTATCCAAGGCCGCGATAAAGCCTTGTTCAGTTCGAGTTTGAGGGGCGTCGCCGATGCGGGTCGTGATTTGTGGGGCAGGGCAGGTGGGCTACGGTATCGCCGAACGCCTCGCGTCCGAGCGCAACGACGTGTCGGTGATCGACACCTCGCCGACGCTGGTTCAGGCGATCCGCGACAATCTCGACGCACGCGGCTTCGTGGGGCATGGCGCCCATCCGGACGTGCTTGCCGAGGCGGGCGCCGAGCAGGCCGACATGATCATCGCCGTGACGCTGCACGACGAGGTCAACATGGTCGCCTGCCAGGTCGCCCATTCGCTGTTCAACATTCCGACGAAGCTCGCCCGCGTGCGTGCCCAGAGCTATCTGCAGTCCCACTGGCAGGATCTGTTCTCCACCGACAACATGCCGATCGACGTGATCATCTCCCCGGAGATCGAAGTCGGCGAAATGGTGCTGCGGCGCATCGCTTTGCCCGGAGCGATGGACGCGGTGCGCTTCGCCGACAATTCGACCGCCATGATCGCGATCGAATGCCGGGAGGATTGTCCGGTGGTGAACACGCCGCTCGGCCAGCTGACGGATCTCTTTCCGGACCTGAACGCCACGGTCGTCGGCATCCTGCGTGGCAACAATCTCTTCATTCCGGGATCGAACGACCAGATGGTCGCCGGCGACGTCGCCTATGCGGTGGTCGAGCGGGCGCAGGTAAAGCGCACCCTCGGCCTGTTCGGCCATGTCGAACCGGAAGCGACGCGGATCGTGATCGTCGGTGGCGGTAATATCGGTCTTTACGTCGCCCGCGAGATGGAGCGACGCAATCTTCGGGCCAAGATGCGCGTCATCGAGGCGAACCGCGACAGGGCCGTCGCCATTGCCGACCAGCTCAAGCGCACGATCGTGCTGCACGGATCGGGGCTCGACCAGAACCTTTTGCGGGAGGCCGATATCGAGGAGAGCGACCTCATCGTTTCGCTGACCAATGACGACAAGGTCAACGTGTTGGCGAGCGTGATGGGCAAGCGGCTGGGATGTCACGGCAATCTCGCGCTCCTGAACGATTCGGCCTTCCAGGGCCTGACCCGGCCGCTCGAGATCGACGCCTTCATCAATCCGAAGTCGGTGACGATTTCCCGCGTGCTGCAGCATGTGCGCCGCGGCCGTATCCGCGCCGTGCATTCGATCCAGAACGGGCTTGCGGAAGCGATCGAAGCCGAAGCCCTCGAAACCTCGCCGATCGTCGGCGTCCCCTTGAAGGAACTGGATCTGCCCGAGAATTTGCGTATCGGATCGATCTATCGTGCCGGGACCTTCATCAAGCCGACCGGCGCGACGAAGATCCGGGCCAAGGACAGGGTCGTGATCTTCGCCAAGGCCGGGGCGGTGCGCCATGTCGAGCAGATGTTCCGGGTAAGTCTCGAATTCTTCTGATCGCAGATGCGGGCGGAGCATTCCCTCGGCTGCGGGCGCACTTCGCGCCTCGGAGTGTGGCAATCTCGATTTCGGTTCCGGCATTTCCGGTCTTGAAACCGGCGGATTTCCCGCACGCTTCCATCACCCGATCGCGTCCCGACAAGGCGGGGTGGATTGATCCTTTCTCATCTCGGTGTACTGTGGTGCAACGCCTGGAGCCCTCTGGCTCTTCAATAACGATAACAAGAAGGAAGGCGCCGAACGCCATGGCTGAACGCACGCAGAACCTGCAGGACCTGTTTCTCAATACCGTTCGCAAACAAAAGATTTCCCTCACGATTTTTCTGGTCAATGGCGTGAAGCTGACGGGTGTGGTGACGTCCTTCGACAATTTCTGTGTCCTGCTGCGGCGCGACGGCCATTCGCAACTCGTCTACAAGCACGCTATATCCACCATCATGCCGGCACAGCCGGTTGCACTTTACGATGGCGATGACGGGAAGGCCTGATTGGCAGAATTTCATGAGAAGGGCCCGAGCGGCCCGATCGAGCACAAGGCGGAGCCGACGAGGACCGCCGTTTATGTTCCGATCTTCAAGACGATGACACGTGCCGAAGCGGCTTCGAAAACCGAGGTCCGCCGGTCCCCCGACGCCAAGCTCGAGGAGGCGGTCGGACTTGCGGCCGCCATCAATCTCGAAATCATCGACAGCGCGGTCATCACCCAGCGCGAGCGTCGCCCCGCGACCCTGATCGGTCCGGGCAAGGTGGAAGAGCTGAAGGGCATCATCGCCGCCGGCGAGATCGCCCTGGTGATCTTCGATCATCCGCTGACGCCGGTGCAGCAGCGCAATCTGGAGAAGGAGCTCAACGCGAAGGTGCTCGACAGGACCGCGTTGATCCTCGAAATCTTCGGCGAGCGTGCGCGGACGAAGGAAGGCCGGCTCCAGGTCGAACTCGCCCATCTCAACTATCAGCGTGGACGCCTCGTGCGCAGCTGGACCCATCTGGAACGCCAGCGCGGCGGTGCGGGTTTCCTGGGCGGTCCGGGTGAAACGCAGATCGAGGCCGACCGCCGGCAGCTTCAGTCCAAGATCAAGGGCCTGGAGGCGGAACTTGACCAAGTGCGCCGGACACGCCAGCTGCACCGCGCCAAGCGGCAGAAGCGGCCGCATCCGATCGTGGCGCTCGTCGGCTACACGAATGCCGGCAAGTCGACCCTGTTCAACCGGATGACGGGGGCGGATGTTTTCGCCAAGGACCTGCTGTTCGCAACGCTGGATCCGACGCTTCGCCGCACGACGCTGTCGCACGGGACGGAGATCCTGTTCTCCGATACGGTGGGCTTCATTTCGGAGCTTCCGACCCATCTGGTGGCGGCGTTCCGGGCGACGCTGGAAGAGGTCATCGAGGCCGACATCATCCTGCACGTTCGCGACGTCGCAGATCCCGACACGCTGGCCCAGGCAGACGATGTCCGGCAGATCCTGCGCGACCTGAAGATCGATGCCGACGATTCCGAGCATGTGGTCGAGATCTGGAACAAGATCGATCTTCTCGACGCATCCGAGCGGGAACGCATCGGCACGCTCGCCTCGAACATGAGCGGCATCAACGCGCCCCATCTCGTCTCCGCCCATACGGGGGACGGCATCGACGCGCTGCTGGTGGACATCGAACGCCGTATCGCGGGCCGGGTCGCGGAGATCGACGTGACACTGGATTCCGGTGGCATGAGCCATCTGTCCTGGATCTACCAGAATGCGTCGGTGCTGGAGCGCCAAGATCTGGAGAACGGGTCCGTCCATCTGCAATTGCAGATGACGCAACAGGGAATCACCGAGCTCAACCGCTTGAAGGCGTCCGGCACGGGCATCCGGCTCGGATAGGACGCCCGGCGCAGAACGGCCGTTGGCGCTCTCGCCGTTCGGGTCGAGCTTCGACCCATCGCTAAACGCCGGTGCATCGGGGCGAAAATCGGGATCGCTTTATCGACCGAAAGCCCGATGCGTGAATTCTGAAACCCGGCGGGGGCATCGTGCGTGCGAATAGGGGGCCAGGCGAAAAAGTGGAAACCGGTTTTTCGGTCGATCCGGCACGCCAGGCAATAAACCGACAGTCTCGTGCGATGCTGATATGTCGCCCGAGACTGTGGACGCGCGATGCTTCCTTACGGCATCTTCGATCCGCACGGTCGGCAAGCCTTCGCGCGGAGGTTTTGCGACCTTCCGCAACGGCCCGGCACCGGACCAGCCGCCACACACGAAAAAAGCCCTCGTCCGTTCTGCGGACGAGGGCTTCTCAATGTCGGCCGCTGCCTGAAGCTTTCCCTTCAGGAGGCGGTTCAGGAACCGGTCGCGATCAGCATGAAGGCCGGAATATCGTCGCCGAAACCGACCGGACCGGCCTCCTCGCGCGGTGTGCGTCCGCGGGCCGCTGCCGGTGGCGCATTGCGTCCGCGCGCCGCCGGGCGGGACCGGGCGCTGGATTGCGCACGGCTTTTCGGCTGCGCCGGTGCGTCGGCGTCGTGGTTTGCAACTGCGTCCAAAATCGTCTCGTCTTCTGGCTGGATGTCGGGTGTCTTTGGCTCTTCCGAAGGTTTGGAGATCGCTTCGGCCTGTGGCTGCTCGACGGTCTCGTTCTCGCCTTCGCCACGCGCTCTGCTCTTGCGGACACGCCCGCTGCTGCGGGTGGAGCTGTTGCGTGCGCGTGGGCGGCGTTCGTCGTCCTCACCGCCCCCTTCGCTGACCTTCAGCGTCGACAGATCGCCGTCCAGCCACTCGATATCCGTTCCGATCAGCTTCTTGATCGCCTCGAGGTTCTTGACCTCCGGCTTGGTCACCAGCGTGAAGGCCTTGCCGGAACGTCCCGCGCGACCCGTGCGGCCGATGCGGTGGACATAATCCTCGGCGTGGATCGGCACGTCGAAATTGAAGACATGGCTGACGGCGGGAATGTCCAGACCGCGGGCCGCCACGTCCGAGGCGACGAGTAGCTGCAGCTTGTTCTCGCGGAAATTGTGCAGCATGGTCATACGCGCGCGCTGGTCCATGTCGCCATGAAGCGCGCCGGCGGAAAAGCCGTGCTTCTCGAGCGACCGGAACAAGGTCGCCACGTCGCGCTTGCGATTGCAGAAGATGATCGCATTGCTGACGTCCGGATTGGCCCGGAGGAGTTCCCGAAGACGGTCGCGCTTCTCGAAGTCCTTCGAACCGGCCGCAACGAGCCGCTGCTCGACCGTGAGCGCGGCGGACGCCGGCTTGGCGACTTCGACCCGCACCGGGTTCTGCAGGAACTGTTCGGTCAGCTTGGTGATCTCGGGCGGCATCGTCGCCGAGAAGAACAGCGTCTGGCGCGTGAACGGAAGCTGCTTGCAGATCCGTTCAATGTCCGGGATGAACCCCATGTCGAGCATGCGATCCGCCTCGTCGATGACGAGAACCTCGACGCCCGTGAGGAGAAGCTTGCCACGCTCGAAATGGTCGAGCAGTCGGCCCGGCGTCGCGATCAGCACGTCGCAGCCCCGATCGAGCTTGCGGTCCTGCTCGTCGAACGACATGCCGCCGATGAGAAGGGCGATGTTGATCTTCTGGTCGTGACCGTAGCGCGTGAAGCTCTCGGCCACCTGCGCGGCCAGTTCGCGCGTCGGCTCGATGATCAGCGTGCGCGGCATCCTCGCGCGAGCGCGGCCCTTTTCGAGCATCGTCAGCATCGGAAGTACGAAGGACGCCGTCTTGCCCGTTCCCGTCTGCGCGATCCCCAGAACATCCCGGCGCTGCAGCGCATGCGGAATGGCTTCGGCCTGGATCGGCGTCGGCTCGGTGTAGCCCGTCGCCTCAACGGCAGCCAGGACTTTGGCACTCAAGCCGAGTTCGGAAAAGGTGGTCAAATCGACAATACTCTCGTTTCGTAATATGGGGACGGCGGTCCGCCCATGTGCGCGCGATAGAGCGTGCCCTTGTTGGAGTCAACCGCCATCCTCCATATAGGGCGGGTGGAACGTGCTTTTTAGAGATGCCACGTCGAAGACCGCAATCCATGCGGTCCCATGGTTTGACGCGCTGCGACCATCGGGCCCGGCCGGATCGTGCGCACGCTAGTTCGTCGCGGTGCCGAACGCGTAGGAACCGTCCGTCTGCACATTCAGCTCGTAGGTCTCGGAGATCTCGCCGTCGCTCGGGACGATCTCGAAGAAGAGCGTCAGTGAGTTTTCCTGCCCCTCCGTCGGCTGATCGGCGGAATAGCCGACGACCGCTCCGCCCAATGCGGCGACTTCCTCGACGCGCACCGAACGCGCGATCTCAGCCCCGCTCGGCGAAGGCGCGATCTGCTGGATGAAGAAATGGGATTTGGCCGGATCGGCGGGGTCCCGAGCCATCACCGCGCGCCAGACGCCGGTCCTGTCGCCCTCGGTCCACGGCCCGACGACCTGGACGTCCTCGATCAGCGGCGAGAGCGTGCCGACGATGGCCGACACCCCGTCCGCGCCGACGGTCACTGGAGACGGGCTCGTCGCCGCTGCCTCTGCGCTTTCGCCGGCCTCTGCCGTGGGCGTGTCCGAATTTATATCGGGGGTGGTCGCAGGCGCCCCGGCGGGCGCCTGCTGCCCGGACGCGTCCGCGGGCGCGGTCTGCGACGCCGGTGGCTCCGGTGTCTGCGCATATCCGGTCAGCGGCAGCATCGAGGCCGCGGAAACGAGAAGAAATGTCGCTGAAACGTATCGCATGGGAGACCTTCTGGCGCGTATGGATGATCAGGCATGGGCCTGCAGCTCGAACCCTCATCTAAGGCTCGCGGCCGGCGGTTCGACCCCTTGCCTGTTCCGGATGCCGTCAGATGTCGAGATCGTCCGCGAACGCCGAGCGCTCCTGGATGAACCGGAAGCGCAGATCGGCCTTGTTGCCCATCAAGGCCTCGACGGCCCCCGATGTTCCAGCCTCGGGCGCTTCGTCCATGACCACCTGGAGAAGGGTGCGCTTGCGCGGGTCCATGGTGGTTTCCTTCAACTGGGACGGCAGCATTTCGCCCAGCCCCTTGAAGCGGGAGATCTCCACCTTGCCTTTGCCCTTGAAGTCCTTCGCGATCAGCCGTTCCCGGTCCCGGTCATCCCGGGCGTACGCCGTCTTCCCGCCCTGCGTCAGCTTGTAGAGCGGCGGAACGGCGAGATAGAGGTGCCCGCTGCGCACCAACTCGGGCATTTCGCGGTAGAAGAAGGTGATCAGCAGCGAGGCGATGTGCGCGCCGTCGACGTCGGCATCGGTCATGATGATCACGCGCTCGTAACGCAGATCGGCATCGCGATATTTCGCGTCGGTTCCACACCCGAGCGCCTGGATCAGGTCGGACAATTGCTGGTTCGCGCCCAGTTTTTCCCGTCCCGCGCTCGCCACGTTGAGAATCTTGCCGCGCAATGGCAGGATCGCCTGCGTCTTGCGGTCACGCGCCTGCTTGGCCGAGCCGCCTGCGGAATCACCTTCGACGATGAAGATCTCGGCGCCCGCTGCGCCGGTCTGCGAGCAGTCCGCGAGCTTGCCGGGAAGGCGAAGCTTGCGCGTCGCGCTCTTGCGGCTGACTTCCTTTTCCTGGCGTCGACGAAGACGTTCGTCGGCCCGGTCGAGCACCCATTCGATGAGGCGCGCGGCGTCCTGCGGCGAGGATGCGAGCCAGATCTCGAACGAATCGCGGATCGACTGCTCGACGATCCGTTGCGCTTCGGACGTGGCGAGCCGGTCCTTGGTCTGGCCGACGAATTCCGGTTCCCGAATGAAGACGGACAGCATGCCGGACGCCGTCGACATCACGTCGTCGCCGGTCACGACGGAGGCGCGCTTGTTGCCCGACAGTTCGGCAAAGGCCTTCAATCCGCGCAACAGCACCGCCCTCAGGCCGGTCTCGTGAGTGCCGCCTTCCGGCGTTGGAATCGTATTGCAATAGGATCGGATCGACCCGTCGTCGGGCGTCCATGCGACCGCCCATTCCACCGCGCCATGCCCGGACACCTTCTCGGTGCGTCCGGCGAAAATCTGCGAGGTGATGCGGTCCTTGCCGATCGAGGTGTCGAGATAGTCCTTCAGGCCGCCGGGAAAATGGAAGGTGTCCCTGGCCGGGATCTCGCTGTCGGCCGGCAACAGCTTGGGATCGCACTGCCAGCGGATTTCGACGCCGCCGAACAGATAGGCCTTCGAACGCGCCATCCGGTAGACCCGCGCCGGATCGAACGTCGCGTGCTCGCCGAAAATCTGCGGGTCCGGGCGGAAGCGGATTCGCGTGCCGCGCCGGTTCTGCGTTTCGCCGACCTCCTCCAGCCGGGTGACCGCATGGCCCCGTGCATAGTCCTGACGGTAGAGCTTGCGGTTGCGCGCGACCTCGACCTCCAGCTTTTCCGACAGCGCGTTGACGACCGAAACGCCGACCCCGTGGAGACCGCCGGAGGTCTCGTAGACCTTCGAATCGAATTTTCCGCCGGCGTGCAGCGTCGTCAGGATGACTTCGAGCGCCGACTTGTCCTTGAATCGCGGGTGCGGGTCGATCGGGATGCCGCGACCATTGTCGCTGACCGTGCAGAAGCCGTTGGTGTCCAGCGAGACTTCGATGAAGTTGGCATGGCCGGCCGTCGCCTCGTCCATCGAATTGTCGATCACCTCGGCGAAGAGATGATGGAGCGCCTTGGCATCCGTCCCGCCCACATACATGCCGGGTCGGCGGCGCACCGGCTCGAGGCCCTCGAGAACCTCGATGTCCGCGGCGGTATAATCGGCGTTCGGGTCGAAGCCCTCGCTCTTCGGCTTGCGCGGATTTGCGGTGCGGGTGGAGGGCAGCTTGCGCGCGGCGTTTCCGGAAAAGAGATCGTCGCTCATGCCGGTCGCCCCATGCCAGGCTGCGGCGTCGTCGCGCCGCAGGATGCAGAATGGGTTCCGGACCAGTTGTGAAAGCGCGTATCGACCATGGTGCCGACGCTACACTTTCACGAAATGTTCTTCAAGCGAAGTCCGTGCGACAGGCGCAGGATGGCATGCCGCCGAACCGAACTATCCACGGCATTCGTCCCCATCCGCAAGGGCGGCGACCGATGCCGGGGCGGATCAACGCCCAAAGCAGCTTCGACGGGCGCATCATCATGCGCCTTGAGCGCGGCTTTCGCCAGGGCGATCAGGCCCGTGTCATGAACCCTTGCGTTCGTCCTCGATCGCCTCGGCATGATAGAATGCGCGCCAGTCGAGGTTGCGGGCCGTCGTCTGGGACATCATGCCTCGAAGCGCGTCTCTCGTATCCAGCGGAACGACGGTCCCCGCGCGCCCACCCACTGGAAACTGGAAGATCGTGGCGCTGGTGCCTGCGCGTGTGTGCGTGCCGGTAGCCATTTGCCTGCTCCTTTCATGTTGCGATGGCAGGTGGATTCCGCCGGGAAGCCGCTGCGTCGCGACGAGCGCGTATTGCCTACTGCGTGACCATTATGCACGAAAATAAAGCAAATGCGATCGCTTCGCGCGGAAGATGGCGTGTCGAGACCGGCAATATCACCTCTATCAACAAGATGTGATCTGCGGCGTAAAAGGCGTGCAGACAGTGGGAATGCCTATTGTTCCGGCGCTTGCCTATCGCGCTGCACAAAATCGAAGCGGTCGTGCCATTGCCCGAGACCGGTCGCGCCCGATCTTGGCACGGCTTTTGCATCTGTTTGGCCGAGGCGGAAGGCACGAAGGTCCATGGGCTAGCCTTTCTTTCGAAAGACCCTCTCAGGAGTATGCAAATGACGAAGTACAGGCTCGAATATATCTGGCTGGACGGCTACACCCCGGTGCCGAACCTGCGCGGCAAGACCCAGATCAAGAGCTTCGACGAGTTTCCGAAGCTCGAAGAGCTTCCGCTCTGGGGGTTCGACGGCTCCTCGACGAAACAGGCCGAAGGCTCGAGCTCGGACTGCGTCCTGAAGCCCGTCTCGGTCTATCCCGATCCGGCTCGGACCAATGGCGCCCTGGTTTTGTGCGAAGTCATGATGCCGGACGGCGTAACGCCTCATCCGTCGAACAAACGTGCGACCATCGTCGATGACGAGGGCTGCTGGTTCGGTTTCGAGCAGGAATATTTCTTCTACAAGGACGGCCGTCCGCTGGGCTTTCCCGAGAGCGGCTATCCCGAGCCCCAGGGCAAGTACTATACGGGCGTCGGCTACGAAAATGTCGGAGATATCGCGCGCGAGATCACCGAAGCCCATCTCGATCTCTGCCTCGAGGCCGGCCTCAACCATGAAGGCATCAACGCCGAAGTGGCGAAGGGTCAGTGGGAATTCCAGATCTTCGGCAAGGGCTCCAAGCGCGCCGCCGACGAGATCTGGATCGCGCGCTATCTGCTGCAGCGCCTCACCGAGCAGTACGGCATCGTGATCGAATATCACTGCAAGCCGCTCGGCGCGACCGACTGGAACGGCTCCGGCATGCATGCCAACTTCTCGACGCGCTACATGCGCGAGACCGGCGGCAAGGACTATTTCCTCAAGCTGATGGCTGCATTCGAGAAGAACGTCGACGAGCATATCGCCGTCTACGGTCCCGACAACCACATGCGCCTGACCGGCCTGCACGAGACCCAGGCGATCGATCAGTTCTCCTGGGGCGTTGCCGATCGCGGCGCCTCCATCCGCGTTCCCCATTCCTTCGTGAACAACGGCTACAAAGGCTATCTGGAGGATCGCCGCCCGAACTCCCAGGGCGACCCGTACCAGATCGCATCGGTGATCCTGAAGACCGTGGCCGAGGTCGAGGGCGCGGAAGAAGGCGGCATCTCCGCAGCTGCTTGATCAGGCGCTTCACCGCGCGCTTCGAGTTTAGCGAAAAGGCCGGGCACGATCGGGTGCCCGGCCTTTTGCGTTTGGAGGCACCGATCCGAAACGTGACCTCGGTCTTCGGATCATCCGATGCCGATCACGTCGATCGTCCGCATCAGACCCCATTCCAGACGTGTGACGGGTGCGGTCGTTGTTCGACTGAGGAAGTTCGGCTGGCTTTCAAGGCACGCAAAGCGAAAGGCGGCAGAGCCTTTCCGCTCGCCGCCCAAACCGCCCAGTGCGCTGAAACGGTCAGACTTCCGCGTAGGCCGCTTTGACGGCGGCCGGCGAGATCATCCTGATCGGACCCGTCACAGATGTGCCGCCGCTGGGTTCCTGGGGCGCAGGGCGCGAATGGTCGGCTGGCACGACATCGTTCGTCGTTGCTTCCAGCCGCCAGGCGGTGAATTTGGCCATGGCCTGTGCTCGCGCCGCAGCTTGTGCCGCGTTGACCGATGGCGCTTGCGCCGGAGCCGATGCCCCGAGCTTTGCGACCACGACCGACTCAGCCTTGCTGTGCTCGGTCGGGGTTGGCGCCCGCATCGGAGTGTACAGAAATGTAGAAATGAAACCGTCGAGAAATAAGTTCATAGCGATTGTCTCGTTTGATTGCGGGAGCATCGCCGAAATCTCTTAGTATTTTCCTATATTGATCATTCAAAACCGATCGATCGTGTGAAACGAAGGCGTGGCGCGTGGGCGCGATACCGGTCCACGGCTCCGGCAGGCGCAGGTCCGTCGCAAGGTCTGCGATCAGTTCCCAATGAGAGCAGAAATCGCTGCGATGTACGCTTCATCCGGAACGATTTGCCCACTTAAGCCGAAGGGCCTGATCGGCGGTCGGAACAAGAAAGGGGCGCCGATGGCACCCCTTTCCTCGTTCGGCGGATCAAGTTCGCGCGTCGGTTTCAATGGTGTCAGACCGAGTAGTACATCTCGAACTCGACCGGATGCGGGGTCATCTCGTAACGCTCGACCTCTTCCATCTTCAGCTTGACGTAGGCATCGATCTGGTCGTCGTCGAAGACGCCGCCGGCCTTCAGGAAGTCGCGATCCGAATCGAGATGCTCCAGCGCTTCGCGCAGGCTCCGGCAGACGGTCGGGATTTCCTTCAGCTCTTCCGGCGGCAGGTCGTAGAGATCCTTGTCCATCGCGGATCCGGGGTGGATCTTGTTCTTGATGCCGTCGAGGCCGGCCATCAGCATTGCCGCGAAGGCGAGATAGGGGTTGGCCGTCGGATCGGGGAACCGCACCTCGACGCGCTTGGCCTTCGGCGACTGGCCGAACGGGATGCGGCACGAAGCCGACCGGTTGCGGGCCGAATAGGCGAGCAGCACGGGCGCTTCGTAGCCGGGAACCAAGCGCTTGTAGGAGTTCGTCGAAGGGTTGGTGAACGCGTTCAGCGTCCGCGCATGCTTGATGATGCCGCCGATATAGAAGAGGCAGCTCTCGGACAGGCCGGCATATTCGTCGCCGGCGAAGGTCGGCTTGCCGTCCTTCCAGATCGACTGGTGCACGTGCATGCCGGTGCCATTGTCGCCGAAGACCGGCTTCGGCATGAAGGTCGCGGTCTTGCCGTAAGCGTTCGCGACCTGATGGATCACATATTTGTAGATCTGCATCTTGTCGGCGTTGCGGGTGAGCGTGTCGAACTTGATGCCGAGTTCGTGCTGCGCGGCGGCGACCTCATGGTGATGCTTCTCCACCTCGAGCCCCATCTCGGCCATGACGGTCAGCATCTCGGAACGCATGTCCTGGGCGCTGTCGATCGGCGGCACCGGAAAATAGCCGCCCTTGATGCGCGGGCGATGGCCGAGATTGCCGGTCTCGTAGTCGGTGTCGTCGTTCGAGGGAAGTTCCGTGCTGTCGAGTTTGAATCCGGTGTTGTAGGGGTCGGTCTTGTAGCGGACGTCGTCGAAGACGAAGAATTCGGCTTCCGGGCCCACGAACGCGGTGTCGCCGATGCCGGATTGGGAAAGGTAAGCCTCGGCCTTCTTGGCGGTGGTCCGCGGGTCGCGATTGTAGGACTCGCCGGAGATCGGATCGAGAATGTCGCAGACGATGGCCATGGTCGACTGAGCGAAGAACGGGTCCATGTAGGCCGTCTCTGGATCCGGCATCATCACCATGTCGGACTCGTTGATGGCCTTCCAGCCGCCGATCGACGAGCCGTCGAACATCGAACCTTCGGAGAACAGGTCCTCGTCGACGCAGGATACATCCATCGTGACATGGTGCATCTTGCCCTTGGGATCGGTGAAGCGGAGATCGAGGAACTTGACGTCGTTGTCCTTGATCTGCTTCAGAATTTCGTTCGCATCGGTCATGATAGTCTTTCCCTGTGAATAGGCTGTAATTTCAGGCTTATGAATTGTGGGGGTCCAAACGACGAACGTTTGTGGCTCAGATTGCGTCCGTGCCCGCTTCGCCGGTTCGAATGCGGATGGCCTCTTCGATGTTCGACACGAAAATCTTTCCGTCGCCGATTCGCCCTGTCTGCGCAGCCTTGCGGATCGCCTCGACAGCCTTGGAAACCACATCGTCGCCGAGCACGAGTTCCACTTTCACCTTTGGAAGAAAATCGACGACATATTCGGCACCGCGGTAGAGTTCCGTATGACCCTTCTGCCGGCCGAAGCCCTTGGCCTCGGTGACGGTAATGCCTTGCAGTCCGACTTCCTGGAGAGCTTCCTTGACCTCATCGAGCTTGAACGGCTTGATGATCGCCTCCACCTTTTTCATCGAGATTCCCCTAGCTTCTAGTCTTCGGCGCGGACGCGCGCCCATCCTTCCACGCTCGCGTGGAATGCGCGTCGGAGCATGGCATGGATAGCAGCGCGTAGGGAAGTAGTCGCAACGGCCGCGCCGGCCAGTTCGAAACCGAATTCGACAAGTTTCGGCCATCAAGGTCCTGCGGACCGGTTTCTCGCCCTATCTCGAAGCCAGGACGAACGCGCGTGCCGACAGTGTACTGAAGCTGGAGACCCGATCATGACCGACGCTCCGATTGCCTCCGGGCCTTACGACGTCGCCCTCCTGACGCCGGACGAGATGGCATCGGCCGATCGGCTGACGATCGCAGGCGGAATCTCGGGCCGGACCCTCATGGGGGCTGCGGGGCGCGCCGTCGCCGAGGTCGCGCAGGCGATGCTCGGCGGTCCGGGCGGCGGCGGCAACGGCGTCAGGGTCGCCTGTCTTGCGGGACCCGGCAACAATGGCGGCGATGCGTTCGTCGCGGCCGAAACGCTTCGTTGCGAGGGGGTGGACGTCGTGGTCTTTTCGGTCTGCGACATCGATCGGCTCGCAGGCGACGCGGCGTGGGCCGCTGCGGCCTATCGGGGTTCTGTAGAACCGTTGGGCGCGTTCACCGGGGACGGTTGCGCACTGGTGATCGACGGTCTTTTCGGTGCCGGACTATCGCGGCCCCTGGATGCGGAAATCGCGAATCTGATCGAGACGGTTGAGCGGGCAGGGGTCCCGGTTCTCGCGATCGACCTGCCGTCCGGTCTGTGCGGCAGGAGCGGAGCGGTTTTGGGCAAGGCGTTTACGGCCGACCGCACGGTGACGTTCTTCCGGCCGAAGCCCGGCCATTTCCTCGAACCCGGACGCTCCCATTGCGGTGTCCTCGATGTGCGGCAGATCGGGATCGCGCCCGATGTCCTGGAGACGATCGCGCCGCGACAGTTCGTGAACCGCCCGGCGCTGTGGCGTGCCGATTTGAGCCTGCCGGTCGACGCCGGCCACAAATACGACCGGGGGCACGCGGTGGTGTTTTCCGGCTCCGCATCGCGGACCGGTGCGGCCCGGCTGGCCGCGGGCGCGGCCCTGCGGGCAGGTGCCGGGCTCGTGACCCTCTTCTCACCGGCAGGCGCCATCCTCGTCAACGCGGCGCAGGTGACCGCGGTGATGGTCGAGCGATGCGACGGCGAACGAGACCTTGCCCGGCATCTGGACGATAGCCGCTTGAAGGCCTTCGTTCTCGGTCCGGGCTTCGGCGTCGGCGGGACGGCACGGGCGTATGCCACGCAGATCCTGAAGGCCGGCCGGTTTCTGATTCTCGACGCCGACGGGATATCGTCGTTCGCCGATCGGCCGGAAGAGCTGTTCGACGAAGCTCTCGGCCAAGCAGGCGAGGGCGGCCCAAACCTTGTCCTGACGCCCCATGCGGGAGAGTTCAAGCGTCTGTTTCCCGATCTTGCGGCGAAGGGATCGCTGTCGAAGCTCGACCGGACCCGTGAGGCGGCGGTGCGCTCCGGTGCCGTCGTCGTCCTCAAGGGGCGCGATACGGTCATCGCCGCGCCCGATGGACGCGCGGCGATCAACGCCAACGGCACGCCTTGGCTTGCATCGGCCGGGACGGGGGATGTTTTGACAGGCATGATCTGTGCCCAGCTCTCGCAGGGCACGCCCACCTTCGAGGCGGCCTGTGCCGGGGTCTGGATGCACGGACGGTCCGCCGAACTCTTCGGGCCCGGTCTCATCGCGGAAGATCTTGCCGGACAGTTGCCCGCAATGTTTGCCGAGCTTCTCGCATAAAGCGGACCGATGCCCGCCCAGGCAGGCGTTCGGAAAGCGCCAGGACGTTCGCGAGGTACGCGGACGGGGCCTTCGCGTGCTCTTTCCTCGAGAAAGAAGGGGTCAGGGGCCGGGACGCGGCGCGGTGTCAGTTGGAAGACATCCGCGCCGCCAATGCTCCCGGCTCGCAGACGGCGATCCGCCTGATGGGATCAGAGCCGCGACCCGGAAGGCGCGGCTTTGGGCTTTCAGTTGTTGCGCAGGGCCTCGATCAATTCGTCCTTCGACATGCCCGACCGCCCCTCAATGTCGAGTTCCTGGGCGCGGTCGTAGAGTTCGTCCTTCGTCCAGTCCTCATAGGCCGGTGCCTTTCCGCCCTTCTTCGACGGCTCCATGTCGGGATTGGCCTGCGCATTCGAAATGGCGGCTGCCTTGCCTTTCGAATGGCCTTGACGGCGAAGATCCTCGTAGAGATCCGGATCTTTCAGGGAAGGGTTCTGTTCATGCTGCTTGTCGGCCATGGTTCGTGGTCCGGTTCTCGTGGTGGTGGATCTTACTTCGGTTCGCGCGTGCCGGCCGCATCGGGCTGCCCGAGGCTGAGATCATCGTCCGGAGAGCGCGCGTCCGCGCGGCTGGCCGGATCCATGCCGACGCTCTCCGCCGTTGCATAGGTATGGCCGCCGCCTGCCAGCAGGCCGAGCGCTTCGCTGATCTGCATCTCGATCGCCGACATGTCGTCGCCGCGATCGGCGTTCTCCCGCGATCCGATCCGCGCGCGGATCTCTTCGAGGCGCTTCTGACGCTCTTCGATCGGAAGGGTCGGGTTGTTGAGCACGTCGTCGATCTCGGCCTGCGTCACCGGCTGGGCGATGCCCTGCGTATCGGCATCGCCGCCAATAGCCTGATCGATCGGTAGGATGTTGGCTTCCGTGCGGGTCTGGTCGTTCGCCATGCTCTTATGTCCTCGCCTTGTGCGCCGGGGCGGCCAACGGGTCGCGCCGTCGCAATGTTTGATTTGAAAGATCAAGTTCGCTCGTGGCGGAAAGGTTGCACAGCCCTGACCTTTGTGACCGGCGGTCCCGGGATGGAAAGGCGGCGTCTACGAGCCGGTCTTCGAGGTGAACCGCAACGCAATGGACGGCAGTCGACGCAAGAAGGCCCGGCAGCGCGTTCCAAGCGTGCCGGGCCTTGGTCAAGACGGGGTCTGCGCCCCGATCAGTTCGTCAGGATGTCTTCGATCTTGCCGATCGGATGGTTGGTGAGATCCTTTGCAACTTCTCCGACGACGCGGTCGCTCACCTCCTTGTGGAGTTGGCCGCGAAGCTCGCCCAGCGTCGACGGAGAGGCGACCAGCACGATTCGGTCGAAGCGCTTGCGGTAAGCCATCTTGTAGAGGATTTCGCCGAGTTCGGCGGCGAACCGGTCCTTGGCGAGTTCATGCCAGTCCGTATCCTGAAAGGCCGAGCTGTGCGGATTGTCCTTGCCACCGTCTCGGCCACGGCCCGGCCTGTTGGCGCTCTGGTCGCTGTCCGACGGGTTTTCCTGTTCCTCGACGCGCTGTATCTCGAAGTTCGGAAGTTCTTCGTCCCCAAGGTTCTTCAGGAAGAGGGCCTTCTCCCCGTCGGCGATGAGAACCCAGGTTTCATATCCGATTTTAACAGAGCTCATGTCCGCGTAACCTCATGTTTGAAAAAAGAAAGGGCGCACCGTGAGCGCGCCCTCGTCCAGATGCCGACACGCGACTTCGTCAGTCCCCGTCACCCTGCAGCATTCGCCAGATACCGAACCCGACCAAGGCGACGACCGGGGTCAGAAAGGCCGCAGCCTTCCGCTTGCGGGCCATCGCGAAGATCTTGGGAAGGTTGACCAGCGCGGAGGTGCCGGCGACCGAGGCGATGTCGCGTTTCATGCGATCCTGAGCCCGCTTCTCGGGCCGTCGTCTCACGACGATGGTCGTGATCCACAAGCCGACCATCACCGCGAGACACAGCCCGGACGCGATCAAAGCCGCGTTCAGTGGGCCGATCTGCGTCGCGACGTAGACAAAAAGGGCGGTGATCAGGAAGGCCAGGAGCAGAATGCCGAAAATGGCCATGATCACATAAAGGATCGCAAGACGCTTCAGCCTCGCGAAATAGATGCCCAGTTCGCCTTGAAAAATTTTCGCGAGAATGAACCACATGGCCGCTTAGTGGAAGATGCGAGCGTAGAGGTAGCCGATGGCCGCGGCGATCAGAACGCTTTTGATGGGTTCTTCGCGAATGCGGTCGCTGACCTGTTCCTCGAGGTCGTCGGCAGCTTCCTGCGCCTGCTGAAGATAGCGTTCGCCTTTGGCCTTGTACTCGTCGCGCATCGCGGCGGCCTGATTCTTGGCGTTGCTCGACCGGTTGTTCGCCATCGCCTTCAGGGATTCGGCCACACCGGACACGTCTTCCCGCAGCTTGGAGATCTGCGCTTCCAGCTCTTCCCGATCCCCGCGCTTGGCAGCGCTCGATTCGGTCGGTTTGGACGACGATCCAGACGTTGTCGTGCCGCCCGTCGAGGAAGCAGTCGGTGTGCTCGTTCCGAGCGTGGAGGATGTCGTGTCCGAGGCCATGTTTTCCCTTTCTGAGAATGCACCCACCAGAAACCCGGTGGGGTCGTGTGTTCTGCTGCTCTGCTAACCGCTCACGCCCGCGAATGTTCCCGGCGCGCGCGGTGCTCGGATCGATTTTTACCGACCTTTTTGCCCAAGGTCCGATCGGTCCGGCCAAGCGTCCCGATGATGGCGGAGGAGAGGCGCTGGCTGCGTCGACCGGAACCCCGCATCCGGGTCCGATCCGGATGGGCCGACCAGGATCACGCCGCGGGCGCGACGCCGATGATCTGGGACGTGATCGAGTCCGGCCCGTACTCGCCATCGCCGTCGATCTGGAGAATCTGTCCGATGCGCGTCCGCGCCCGCGAGACGCGGCTCTTGATCGTGCCGACGGCGCAATGGCAGATCTCAGCCGCTTCCTCATAGGAGAATCCGGAGGCGCCGATCAGGATGAGAGCCTCACGCTGGTCGTCGGGCAACATGTCGAGGGCCTTGCGGAAATCCTGGAGGTCGAGGTGACCCTGCTGCTCGGGATGGCCGGCGAGCTGCATCGCATGGATGCCATCGACATCCTGCACTTCCCGACCCTTCTTGCGCATCTGAGTATAGAACTCGTTTCGTAGGATCGTGAAAAGCCATGCCTTGAGGTTCGTCCCTGGCTGGAACGTGTGCTGCTTGTCCCACGCCTTGACCAACGTCTCCTGGACGAGATCGTCGGCCCGGTCGAACGAGCCGGCGAGCGATGCCGCGAACGCACGAAGGTTCGGTATGACCTGGATGAGTTCGCGACGAAAATCGGTTTCGACGGTCATTCACAGTCCTCATCGTCAGACTCGCGTTTTCGCTTCGCCTCGGCCTCGTCGAGCTGGTCGAGGAGAGAGAGGAAACGATCTGGAACGGGCGCGGCGGCCACGTCGTCATAATAGGCTCTCAGACGATCCCCGATCGCGTTGGGTAGTGCGAGATTCATTTGGTTCGAGTCCACTTTATCCTTGTCACCGGCACTCGGCCTGTCCCTGTCGACGTTACGTTCTTCCATGGTCGATCCTGGCATGTCTTTCATATGGTGCTTCTCGTGCGGAACATTTGCGGGGTCACCGATCATGTCGTCGTGCGCGCACGCAAAGCCGGAATGAAGTTGGGCGGATGCTCCCTTATTGCATGGAAGAAAAGAGATCTCGCTGTCATCCACATATGAGCGTCGCGCAAATGCTCAAGGGGATTCGTTTTCCGTGTTGGAATCCGACGCTTGTGCGATGTCGAATTCCCGTGTGCCACTTCACATCGCGCAACGAGGCCCCATAAATAGGCAGGACCGCAGCAATCCTCCGTTCGAGGGGCGTCGGCCTGACGGAAGCATTTCGGCCGATCGCCGTCATGCGACCGCTCAAACCTCAATTCAATCGACACGAGGGGAGTTTTCATGTCGATGTCATCCCGCATTGCACCGCATATCCCTTACCTCCGGCGCTACTCCCGGGCGCTCACTGGTTCGCAGACGAGCGGCGATGCCTATGTTGCGGCGGTCCTCGAAGCGCTGATCGCCGATCCGGACATTTTCCCGGACGACCAGTCGCCGCGGATCTCGCTGTACAAGCTGTTCTCGTCCCTGTGGCAGTCGCTCGACGTCAACATTCAGGACGATACGCAGAGCGGAGCCTGGGAAGAGAATGCGTCACGCAACCTCAAGGCCATATCTCCGTTGCCTAGGCAGGCATTTCTGCTGGTCGCCGTCGAGGGGTTCACGACGGACGAGGCCGCGGACATTCTGAGAAAGAGCGAGATGGAGTTTTCCAAGCTGATCAGCCAGGCGAGCGCCGACATCGGTCGGCAGGTCTCGACCAACATCATGATCATCGAGGACGAACCGCTGATCGCGATGGATATAGAGCAGATGGTCGAGGGCCTCGGCCATTCGGTCACCGGCGTTGCCCGGACCCACAAGGAAGCGATCAAGCTTTTCGAGCAGCAGCAGCCCGGCATGGTTCTGGCCGACATCCAGCTGGCCGACGGCAGTTCCGGCATCGACGCCGTGAACGACATTCTTTCGCATGTGTCGGTGCCCGTCATCTTCATCACCGCATTTCCGGAGCGGCTTTTGACGGGCGAGCGTCCGGAACCGACGTTCCTTGTCACGAAACCGTTCAATCCGGACATGGTGAAGGCGCTGATCAGCCAGGCCCTGTTCTTCGAGAGTGACCGCAGAGTTGCGGCGTAATGCGTGGCCCGGGACTCTTCCCGGACTTTAACAACGAGCTTTGCGATGCCAACGGTGGCATTCGTCGAAGGTCCCAGAGTTCAGGCGTGGTCTAATGCTGGCAGCTAAGGTCATGAAAGCTGTCGAGAACACGGATATGTCCGTGTTCCGACAGGACCAGGATCTTCGCTATTCGTGGGTTTGCAATCCGGGTCAAACCTGGCTGTGCGACGTTCGCGAAGGTATGTCGGATCACGATGTCCTGGCTTCATCGGCCCTGGAGAACTCGATCGAAATCAAGCGCCGGGTTCTTGCGAACGCCGAGCCCGTCCGGTTCGAGTTCCTGCATGAAAGTGCGCGCACCGTGCGCTGGTACGACATACAGCTCGATGTCGACCGGGACGAGAATGGCGAGGTGAGCGGAATTCTCGGCACGTCGATCGACATCACCGAACGCAAGCGGCGCGAGGATACGCTGAAGACGCTGCTGCGCGAATTGTCCCACCGCTCCAAGAATTTGCTCGCGATCATCCAGAGTCTGGCGAGCCAGACAGCCCGGCATTCGCTGACGGTTCCCGAATTTCTCGTCCGGTTCAGGGGCCGTATCCAGTCCTTGTCCTACTCGCAGGATATCGTCACCGACACCAACTGGCGCGGCGCGCAGCTCGACGAACTGATCAATCTCCAGGTCGAGCGCTACGCGCCGGACGGGAACCAGCAGATCAAGTCGAATGTGGCCGCGGTCTACCTTTCGCCGACCGCCTCGCTCCATGTCGGCCTTGCCCTCCACGAACTGGCCGTGAACGCCGCCTCCTACGGATCGCTCTCGGTGCCAGGGGGACAGGTCGAGATCACCACGGAGTTCGAGACCATCGAAGATCACAGGGATCTGGCTCTCATCTGGAAGGAGAGCCATGGACCGCGCGTTCGCCAGAACCGCGATCCGCGGTTCGGAACGGCGACGCTGGAGCGGATCGTTCCGAACGCCGTGGGCGGGACGGCCAAGTTGACCCACGAGCCGGACGGTGTGCTCTACCGTCTCGTCATCCCGGACGCGCAGTTCGAACTGACGAACGAGACGAGCGGCCACTGATCGGCGGCCGGACCCTGATCATCGGGTTTGTCCGCCCCGCATCCCCGCGCCGCACAATGCAGATTCCGTCTCGTCGACGTCCCGCAGCGCCAACCGGATTGTCGCTCTGCGTCGAGGCCCGCCTGGAAGCAAGGTAGGTTCGGCACCGGCCCATGCCCGATCCTATGCTTGATCCGTCCGAACGGCGGTACGGAGCGCGTCCCGCCATCTGGGCAGTGTGCAAATCGATCCGAACGGCCTTGACGAATTGAAATTTGCGTACGCGCGCCGTTTACCAACGGAACCAAGGTGATTGATCCGAGTTTAGTAAGCAACACGGAGAATCCACATGGAACATGTTGCAGCTCTCATGCTTTTGGTCGGATGTTCGGCCGACGTGACATCTTGCCGCGAAGTGCCCGTCCCAGCGCCCGCATACGAATCGATCCAGGACTGTCGCCGCGATCTCGGACTGCAGATCAAACTGGCCGATACCCGGATGCCGAAATTGTACGGTGCCTGCGAAGCCGTCGATGAAGGTGCGCTCGAACAGTCGGCGTCGCTCGAATGGTCGGTCACCCGCGACGGCAAGCTCGACATCGATATCGTACAGGACGCCGATCAGCTGGTCGCATCGCGCTGACGCGGGACCGGTTCATTCCGCGTTCAGCAAGACAATGGCTTCAGTACGCTTCGCCCGAAGTGAGGCGTCACGCGTCGTGTTGTTCAAGCATTGGTCGTCACCACCTTGGTTTGTCTGGGTTATCCCCTTCTGATTGACGTTTTGGACTGGCTGGACCACGACGAAAGGTCTATTGTAACACTCACCTGAAACGCCACTGTCCGCATTGCAGGACATCAAAGGAAAGAACCGCTTCATGAAAAAGATGCTTGCAGTCGCCGCACTGACCCTCTCGTTCGCAGCTGCGGGTTGCACGACGGAAGATCGCTACACCGGCGGCGGCGCATTGGCGGGCGGTGCCGTGGGTGCGCTTGCAGGTCAGGCCATCGGCGGCAACACCGAATCGACCCTCATCGGTGCCGCGATCGGCACGGCCGGCGGCGCCGTGGCCGGCAACGTCATCGGTCGTTCGCAGACCCGTCAGGGCTACTGCCAGTATTCCGACGGCAACGTCTATCGTTGCCCGCAGGGTTACTGAGGCCTTCAGACTTCCGCATTCAGAGAGCCGTCGGTTTCGCCGACGGCTTTTTTGTGTTTGTGATGGGTGCGATGATGAGGCGTTGGAGATGAGCGATGACGGCCGATCGTGGCCGGCCCGTTCATCGCGCACCGTGCGGCAGGGATGATTGCGATCGTGACACTCTTTTCAAGCGCCCTTTGCAGGCCCGCGGCGGTCGGGCTGGCAATTCTCGCCTGCGCCGCGGTGAGCGGCTGTTCGGGACCGGGCGGCTCTCCGGTCTTCGGCGCGGTTTTCGGCCTGGAGGATGCCAGCGTCAGACCCTACCGGCTCGGAACGATCCCGGAGCCGGAGGTTGCACAGGGCGACCGGCTCGTCGGTGCCGCGGCAAACGTGCCCGGACAATGCATCTGGCAGCGCAGCGGGTCGACACGGCGGTTCGAGGCCAACTGTCCAGAGGATTTCGCTCTCTGAAGCTGACGCCGGAGGCGGAGCCCGCTCGGTTCGGCTTATCGCCGGCCAAGGCCTGCACGAAAGCGCCAGGCCGGACCGCTCCAAAGCTAAGATTCACCATCTTCGGACCGCACTGTCACCGGGCATATTCCGGTCATGCGCGTCGAGTGGGGTCGCGGAGACGACGCGCGTCCGCTTTCGCCGAAACCGGCCATCGCGGTTCGATGGTCACGAGATAAGCATTTGCGTTCGGCCGAGGACAGCATATCTGCGTTCGCAAGAACGTGGAATCGTAGAAGGACCTGTGACCTCGTGACGGACGACATCAAGACGACGATAAGATCCATCCTCGCGGATATGAAGACGCCCGACGGGGGCGCCGACGTCGTGTCGCGCAAGATGGTCTCGGATATTTTCGTCGCGGACGGAAAGGCGTTCTTTTCCCTGACGGTTCCGGCGAAGGATGCCGAAGCGTTCGAGCCGTTCCGGGTTGAGGCGGAGCGCTATGTCGAGCAGCTCGACGGGATCACCAAGGCGATGGTGGCCCTCACCGCCGAGAAGCAGGCCGGACAACCGTCGGCCGCGCCCGCGCCGATCGAGGCGCGCCGTCAGAGTCCGCCGCCGGCCCCGCGTGGCGCCCCCGCCCGTGCGACGAAACCGGGAATTCCGAACATCGACAAGATCGTCGCGGTCGCGTCCGGCAAGGGCGGCGTCGGAAAGTCGACCACGGCGGTCAATCTGGCTCTCGGTTTTCGCGATCTCGGCCTGAAGGTCGGGATTCTCGACGCGGACATCTACGGGCCATCCATGCCGCGCCTGCTGAGCCTGACGGATCGCAAGCCGGAATCGGCGGGCGGTCGGCTTTTGAAACCTCTGGAGGCTTACGGGATCAAGGTCATGTCGATCGGCCTTCTGGTTTCCGAGGAAACCGCGATGGTCTGGCGCGGTCCGATGGTGGTATCGGCCCTCAACCAGATGATGCGGGAGGTCGAATGGGGCCATCTCGACATTCTGGTCGTCGACATGCCGCCCGGCACGGGCGACGCGCAGCTGACCATGGCCCAGCAGGTGCCGCTCGCCGGTGCGGTCATCGTCTCCACGCCGCAGGATCTTTCCCTGATCGACGCGCGCCGCGGAATCACCATGTTCCGCAAGGTGGACGTGCCCATTCTGGGTATCGTCGAAAACATGAGCTACTTCATCGCGCCCGATACGGGGACGCGCTACGAGATCTTCGGGCATGGCGGCGCTGAGGCTGAAGCGGCCAAGCAGGATGTCCCGTTCCTCGGCGCAATGCCCCTCGACATGCACATCCGGGTCCGGTCGGACGAGGGCGTTCCGATCGTCCAGGCGGAACCGGACGGGCCACACGCCGAACTCTATCGGGACATGGCGGCGCGTGCGCTCGCCGGTCTGGAAAAGGATACCCAGCACACGACGTCTCCGACGATCGTCTTCGACTGAGTGTCGAAAGCTTCGCCTCTTGCGCCGTCGTTAAAAAACATATCGGATAAGCGGAACGGAAGCGGGGCACGGAACCCTGCTTTCGATTCCCGACAAGAGGTAATTCGTCACATGAAACTGATGACCCGGCTTCTCGCCGCCACGGCACTGACACTCGCGCTCGGTTCCGCCGCCTCCGCCAAGACCCTCGTCTACTGTTCGGAAAGCTCTCCCGAAGGGTTCGACCCGGCGCTCTATACGGCCGGTACGACCTTCGACGCTTCGTCGCGGACGGTGTACAATCGTCTCGTCGAGTTCAAGCACGGGTCGACAGAGACCGAGCCGGGCCTGGCCGAATCCTGGGAGATTTCCGAGGATGGCACGGAATACACGTTCAAGCTGCGTCCGGGCGTCAAGTTCCAGACGACCGACTTCTTCACGCCGACGCGCGACCTGAACGCGGACGACGTCATCTACTCCTTCGAACGCCAGTTGAACGCCGACCATCCCTGGAATCAGTATGTTGCGGGCGCCAGCTGGGAATACGCCTCCAGCATGGGCTTCCCGGACCTGATCGAATCGATCGAGAAGGTCGACGACATGACGGTCAAGTTCGTCCTGTCCCAGCCGGAGGCGCCGTTCCTCGCGGATCTCGCGATGGACTTCTCCTCCATCATGTCGAAGGAATATGCCGACAAGCTCGAAGCCGACGGCACCATGGAACTGCTCAATCAGCAGCCGCTCGGCACCGGCCCGTTCCAGTTCGTCGCCTATCAGCCGGACGCCGTCATTCGCTACAAGGCCCATCCGGATTACTGGGCCGGCAAGCAGCCGCTCGATGACCTGATCTTCGCCATCACGACGGAAGCTTCGGTGCGCGCGCAGAAGCTGGCCGCGAACGAATGCCAGATCATGCCCTATCCCAACGCCGCCGATGTCGAAGCGATGAAGGCCAACGATGAGTTGACCGTGATGGAGCAGGAGGGTCTCAACGTCGCCTATATGGCGTACAACACGACCCAGGCACCCTTCGATCAGGTCGAGGTGCGCAAGGCCCTCAACATGGCGATCAACAAGCAGGCCATCATCGACGCGGTCTTCCAGGGCGCGGCGGTCCCCGCGAAGAACCCGATCCCGCCGACGATGTGGTCCTATAATGATGCGATCGAGGACGATCCCTACGATCCCGAGGCTTCGAGGAAGATGCTCGAGGAAGCCGGGGTCGAGGACCTGTCCATGAAGATCTGGGCCATGCCGGTCTCGCGGCCTTACATGCTGAACGCGCGCCGGGCGGCCGAACTGATGCAGTCGGACCTCCGGAAGGTCGGCGTGAACGCCGAGATCGTCTCCTATGAATGGGGCGAATATCTCGAGAAGTCGAAGGCGAAGGATCGCGACGGCGCCGCCATGCTGGGTTGGACCGGCGACAATGGCGACCCGGACAACTTCCTTGATACGCTTCTCGGTTGCGACGGGGTCGGCGGCAACAACCGCGCCCAATGGTGCAACGAGGAATTCGACAAGCTCGTGACGCAGGCCAAGACCACCTCCGATCAGGCGGAGCGCACGAAGCTCTACGAGCAGGCGCAGGTGATCTTCAAAGAGGAAGCGCCCTGGCTGACGATCGACCATTCGACGGTCGTGATGCCGATGCGCAATACGGTGAAGGGCTTCGTCCAGGATCCGCTCGGCTATCACCGCTTCGACGATGTCGACATCGCCGAGTGATATTGATCCAAAGGATCGAACTGATCTAAGGGATTGATATGACAGCGGACGGAACGTCATGTTTCGTCCGCTGCTTCGTTGAACCGGAGCAAGGCCGCACGCCGGTCATTCGTCCATTCGAAGCCCTTTGCCAAAGACGATCGATTCCGCGCATGCTGCGATTCTTCCTGTCACGCATTCTCGTTCTCGTGCCGACGTTCATCGGCGTCGCGATCGTTGCGTTTTCCTTCATCCGCCTGCTGCCCGGCGATCCCGTCGCGATGATGGCCGGCGAGCGGGTGATGGACCCCGAGCGCCATGCCGCGATCATGGCGCAGCTCGGCTACGACCAGCCCATCGTCTTCCAGTTCTTCGATTATCTGATAGGGCTGTTCTCCGGTGATTTCGGTACGTCGATCGTGACGAAGCGCGGGGTCGCGGGCGAGTTCTTCACGCTGTTCCCGGCAACGCTCGAACTGTCCCTGACCGCCATCACCATCGCGGTTCTCCTCGGTGTGCCGGCGGGCGTCTTCGCCGCGGTCAAACGCGGCTCCTGGTTCGACCAGATCACCATGGGGACCGCGCTCGTCGGCTACTCCATGCCGATCTTCTGGTGGGGTCTGCTGCTGATCATCCTGTTCTCCGGCATACTTCAATGGACGCCGGTGTCCGGGCGGATCGATCTGCTCTACTATTTTCCCGCGACGACCGGCTTCATGTTGATCGACAGCCTGCTCTCGGGGCAGGAGGGCGCGTTCAAGTCGGCCGTCTCCCATCTCGTCCTGCCCTCGATCGTGCTCGCCACCATTCCCCTGGCGGTCATCGCGCGGCAGACGCGCTCGGCTATGCTCGAGGTTCTGAGCGAGGACTATGTCCGCACCGCCCGTGCCAAGGGCCTGGCGCCGCGCCGGGTCATCGGCGTCCATGCCCTGCGCAACGCGCTGATCCCCGTAATCACCACGATCGGTCTCCAGATCGGTGTGCTGATGGCGGGCGCCATTCTCACCGAAACGATCTTTTCCTGGCCCGGGATCGGAAAATGGATGGTGGATAGCGTCTTCCGCCGGGACTATCCCGTCGTCCAGGGCGGGCTCCTCTTGATCGCCCTGGTCATCATGTTCGTCAATCTGATCGTCGATCTGCTCTACGGCGTCGTCAATCCGCGCGTTCGCGCGCGCTAGAAAGGGCTGGTGCGATGAGTCATGTCGAAGCCCAGGAAAGCGGCGAGGGGGTCGGCGCAGGCGTGCGCGACCGCGAGCCGGAAAAATCCGTCCGCACGCAGCGGCTTTCGGAGTTCTGGTTCTACTTCTCGGAGAACAAGGGCGCCGTCGTCGGCCTCGTCGTGTTCGCGATCGTCGTCCTCGTCGCGCTCACAGCACCGCTGATCGCGCCGCACTCGGCGATCCTGCAGAACCGGGACGCGCTCCTCTTGCCGCCCGCCTGGCAGGAGGGTGGCCAGTGGACCTATTTTCTCGGCACCGACGCCGTCGGGCGCGACGTCCTGTCCCGCATCATCTACGGATCGCAATATTCGCTGTTCATCGGCGTCGTCGTCGTCATCGTCGCCGTTTCCGCAGGCATCTCGATCGGGTTGATCGCAGGATATGTCGGCGGTTGGGTGGATACGGTCATCATGCGGATGATGGACATCATCCTCGCCTTCCCCTCCTTGCTGCTGGCGTTGGTGCTGGTCGCCGTGCTGGGCCCCGGCCTCACCAATGCGATGATCGCCATCGCACTCGTGCTGCAACCGCATTTCGTCCGTCTGACACGCGCTTCCGTGATGGCCGAGAAGCAGCGGGAATATGTGACCGCCGCGCGCGTGGTGGGCGCCGGCCCGATCCGGTTGATGGTCGTGACGATCCTTCCCAACTGCCTCGGCCCCTTGATCGTCCAGGCGACGCTCTCCTTCTCCAACGCCATTCTCGATGCGGCCGCTCTCGGCTTCCTCGGCATGGGCGCACAGCCGCCGACGCCGGAATGGGGCACGATGCTGGCCGAAGCCCGCGAGTTCATCCTGCGCGCCTGGTGGGTCGTGACCTTTCCCGGTCTCGCCATCCTCATCACGGTGCTCGCCATCAATCTCATCGGCGACGGTCTGCGCGATGCGCTCGACCCGAAAATGAAGCGGAGTTGAGAACCGGATGACGCTTCTGACCATCCGCAACCTGTCCGTCACGTTCGACACCGCGTCTGGACCCTTCAAGGCCGTCGACGGCTTCGATCTCGTGGTCGAGGCGGGCGAGATCCTCGGCATCGTCGGAGAATCGGGGTCCGGCAAGTCCGTCGCCATGCTGGGACTGATGGGGCTTTTGCCGCCCTCGGCCACCGTGACGGCCGATGCGCTCGCCTTCGAGGGCCACGACATGCGGGCGATCGGCGCGCGTGAACGGCGCAGGCTGATCGGCGCCGAAATGTCGATGATCTTTCAGGAGCCGATGAGTTCGCTCAATCCGTGCTTCACGGTCGGCTACCAGATCAAGGAAAGCCTGCGGATTCATCTGGGCCTTGACCGGAAAGCCCGCCACAGAAGGGCGATCGAGCTTCTTGAGCAGGTGGGATTGCCCGAGCCCGAGCGTCGCCTCTCGGCCTTCCCGCACCAGCTCTCGGGCGGCATGAGCCAGCGCGTCATGATCGCGATGGCGACTGCCTGCCATCCGAAGCTTCTGATCGCGGACGAGCCGACGACGGCGCTCGACGTGACGATCCAGGCGCAGATCCTCGACCTTCTCGTGGATCTCCAGAAGGATCACAAGATGGCGATGATCCTGATCACCCACGACATGGGCGTCGTTGCCGAAACCGCGCACCGGGTGGTGGTGCAGTATGCCGGCCAGCAGGTGGAACGCCAGTCCGTCGAAACCCTGTTCGTCGAGCCGCATCACCCCTACACGTCGGCGCTTCTGTCGGCGATCCCGGAGCGGGCGACCGGCGACCGGTTGCCGACCATTCCGGGCGTCGTGCCGGGGCAGGGCGACCGGCCGAACGGATGCCTGTTCAATCCCCGCTGCGACCGCACGGACGACATTTGCCGCACGGTCGTACCGCCGCACCAGAGCGCCGCGCTCGGCGAAGCGCTGTGCCACTATCCCCTGAATACCGCCGGAAAAGCCGCATGAGCGTGATCGTATCGGCCGACAATCTCAGCCAAGTCTACGAAGTCCGGCGCGGCCTCTTTGCCAAGCCGCTCGGACTGAAGGCCGTGAAGGAGGCGAGTTTCACCGTCGAGGAGGGCGAGACCCTCGCGATCGTCGGCGAATCGGGCTGCGGGAAATCGACGCTGGCGCGCATCTTGACCATGATCGAGGAGCCGACCGAGGGCGAACTGATCATCGATGGCGTCTCGATATCCGCCGGCCATTCGGAGGGCGCGAAACGCCTGCGCTCGACGGTGCAGATCGTCTTCCAGAACCCCTATGGCGCGCTCAATCCGCGCCAGAAGGTGGGGGCGATCATCACCGAGCCCTTGAAGATCAATACGAGCCTTTCGGGCCAACAGCGCCGCGAGAAGGCCGAGGCGATGCTGAGCCAGGTCGGGCTGCGGCCCGAACACTACAATCGCTATCCGCACATGTTTTCCGGCGGCCAGCGCCAGCGGATCGCGATCGCCCGCGCGCTGATCCTCGATCCGAAGATCCTGGTTCTCGACGAACCGGTCTCGGCCCTCGACGTCTCGATCCAGGCCGCCGTCCTCAATCTTCTGGCCGATCTCCAGGATGGGCTGAAACTCACCTACATCTTCATCAGCCACGATCTGTCCGTGGTCCGGCATGTGGCGGACCGAGTGCTGGTCATGTATCTCGGCCGCCCGGTGGAGATCGCGCCCAAGGAAGCGCTCTATGCCGGCCCCAGGCACCCCTATACGAAGGCGCTTCTTTCCGCGACGCCGGCCACGAACCCGAACGAGCGCGGCGAACGAATCCGGCTAAGCGGCGAACTCCCGTCGCCGTTCGATCCGCCGCCGGGATGTTCGTTCAATCCGCGCTGCCCCTACGCCAACGAGCGGTGCCGCACGGAGCGGCCGCTTCTGACGGAGCACGGTCCGACGAAAGTCGCGTGTTTCGCCGTGGAGGAAGGACGGATCTGAACCGTCCGCGTCGGACCGGTTCGCGAAGGGCATTCTGGCGCACTTGCAGCCATCCCGATCGGCCCTCTCTTCGAACGCGACAGCTTTCGATGACGAGGACCCTTCATGCAGATCACACGGCCGCTTCACGACCGCATCGCGCTCGCGTTCGATTTCGACAAGACGCTGGCGGAGTCCTCCCTCGACGTCATCGTCGCGGCGATGGGCCTCGACGTCGACGAATGGCATCGGCGCTACCGGGAACCTCTGGATTCGAACACCTGGGATTCGATCAACGCCCGCGCCTATGCCCTGATCGAGGCGGGCCGCGACAACGGACGCCCGCTCACCCGTGACACGTTGCGGGACGCAGGCCGAACGATCCGTCTCTACGACGAAGTCACGCTGATGCCCGACCGGATCCGGGCCGCCGCGCGCGAGATCGCGCCCGGGGTCGAGGTGGATTTCACCGTCATCTCGTCGGGCTATGTCGACCTCATCGAGCACACCGCGATCAAGGACTGCTTCGATCGCATCTGGGGCTCGTCCCTGCACTTCGACGACAGGGGCGAAGCCGTCTTCATCAAGCGCGGGCTGACCCATCCGGAAAAGGCGCGTTACATGCAGGCCCTGTCCAAGGGGCTCAGCATCAAGGGATCCAACGCACCCGAATCGACGACGAAGGCGGTTGCGGACGAGGATCTCGCCGTGCCGCCGAACCAGATGATCTTCGTCGGCGACGGCGCGTCCGATCTCCAGGCCTTCCAATATGTCGAGACGAACAGCGGGTTCGCCATCGCGGTTCGCCAGAACGGCGGGTTTGCCGGCGCCAAGACCATGCATGCCGACCAGCGGCCGAGCAATCTCGCGCCGCCGAGCTACGCGCAGGGCGGCGAGATGCTCAAGTCGCTGATCCATGCCGTTCAATCCATCGCATCCCGCATCGCCTTGACGCGCCTGGGGGAAAAGGACGCGTAGCCGCCGGAGGGCGGCACCGTTGCCAGTGCGGGTAGGATTTTTGTCGTCTTTCGGGTGTGGGTCCGTTGGGGGCGGACGGCCTATGTTGGTGGCAGGGCGCTTTGACCACGCGTGTCGAAGGACGAACGGCGGTTCGGATCGGCCGGTCGAAACAGCATGATGAAACGAATGGGAGGAGCCAAACAATGAATGCACCAGTGTTTCCGGAACTGAAGATCCCGAACACCATCGCCGCAGGTCCTGGGCCCGGTAATACGTCGCAGCGCGTTCTCGATGCGTTTTATCACCAGGGCGTTGCGGACCATATGAACCCGAACGTGCTTCGCGGCATGATCGAAGCCAAGAAGATGCTTCGCGAGATCTGGGGCACCAACAATGTCCATACGTTCGGCGTCGCCGGCACGGGCTGGTCCGCGCTCGACATGATGTTCAGCGTCGTCCATCCGGGCGAGAAGATCGTTCTCTTCGTCAACGGGACGTTCTCCGGGATCGACGAATTGTCGGTCCGCATGAAGGGCGCGACGGAGGAGGAGTTGCGCGCCAACTCCACCGATCCGAAGGCCGCCTCGGTCATCACGGTCAAGGTGCCGCATGGCCAGTCCGTCACCGGCGAAATCGTCGCCGAGGCGCTGGCCGAGCACAAGCCGAAATGGGCCGCGATGGCTCACTGGGAGACCGGTTCCGGCCGCATCAACGACATCAAGGGCTTCAGCGATGCCTGCGTCGAGCATGGCGTGATGGGTCTCGTGGATGCCGTCTCCTCCCTCGGCATCGAAGAGTTCCGCGCCGACGATTTCCCGGGCATTCACGGCTGGGCCTCCTGTCCGCAAAAGGGCGTCATGGCGCTGCCCTTGACCTATGCGCCGGTGACCTTTTCCGACCAGTACATCGAAGAGTTGAAGAAGGTCGGGGCGCGTTCCTTCGTCCACCATCCGATCATGGAAGCCCGCCACTGGGCGATCGTCGATGGTCAGGACGTCGAGAAGGGCAGCTATCACCGCACGCATTCGCCCTATGCGGTCGCCTCGTTCCACGAAGCGCTGCGAATGGTGCTCGAAGACGGCATGCTGCAGCGGGCCGAGCATTACCGCAAGGCCGAGAAGGCCCTGAGGGCGGCGCTGGTCAAGATGGGTTGCAACGTCACGTCCAACATGACGAGCCTGCTCGTCCTCGACCTGCCGGAGAAGCTGCGCGGCCAGGAAAAGGATTTCGTCAACACGTGCCGCGAAGAGCAGTTCTGCATCTGGCCGACCTTGTCCGAGCCCGTCCAGATCCGCGTCGGCATCCTCAATCTCCTGAAGGAGAGCGAACTGACCGAGATCGTGACGCGCTTCGGCGATATGCTGAACCGTTACGACCACAAGACCGATGTCGACGCAGCCGTCGCCGAACTGAAGAGCAACCTGAAGTAAGCAGCGCGACAAAACGAGATATGACGAGAGCCGGCGTCCCTCGGGGGCGCCGGCTTCGTGCGTTCCACGGGTGGAGGTCGCCGGGGACGGTCGGCGACGACCCTCAGCCGATGATCGCGTGCGGCACGAAGCGCGAGAGATTGCGCGTGATCCGGCTCCGGTCTTCGCGCATGCCGAGGCCGCAGGCGGTGTTGCCGACGATCCAGGTGCCGAGGACCGCGTGGTTTCCCTCGCTTTCGAACAGCTTCGTCATCTCCTGGACGATGAAACCGCCGTCGCCATAATCGCCGTCCGACCGTTCGGTGACGAGACCGGCCTCGATGAAGGTCACGTTCTCGCCCTCGCGCGAATGAAGCGGCTTGCGCACCGCGTTCTGCAACGCGTCGGCGCGCGGATCATCGGAGAAGAAGGCGGGCAGAAGGTTCGGGTGGCCGGGAAACCGGTCCCACAGGAGCGGAAGGAGACCCTTGTTGGACAGGATCGTCTTCCATGGCGGCTCGACGAACTGGGTGCCCGAGCGGCCGAGATGCTCGGCGAACGGTTCGCGCAGCATGTCCTCCCACGGGTAGAGCTTGAAGCAGAGTTCGATCGTCCGGTCCTGCAGATCGGTGAAGCGTTCTTCCGCATCGATGCCGATCTCGCGAATGTCGAGAAGTTCGGTGCGGTGGCCGGCCTGGATGGCGCAGTCCATCAGATAGGCGGCCGTTCCCCGGTCCTCGTCGCTTTCGGTATAGGCGGCGAAGTGGAAGATCGGCTCGTTGGAAAAGGCGCGAAACGCCTCGACCAACGTTTCCTGGATGGTATTGAACTGGTCGGCGTCTTCCGGAAGCGAGCCGAGCGCGATGTTGTCGGTGAGCCAGTTGTACTGGAAATAGGCCGATTCGAAGATCGAGGTCGGCGTGTCCGCATTGTATTCGAGAAGCTTGGCCGGTCCCGTGCCGTCATAGGCGAGGTCGAAACGGCCGTAGAGGTGGCGCTCCTCGGTCTCGAACGAGGTCCGGACGAGTTCCTGCATCGGCTCGGGGATGGCAAGCTTCGTCATCATCGCCGGATCGCGGATGACGTCGGCGGCGACTTCCATGCACATGACGTGCAGTTCGGCGCTCGGATCCTCGATCGCCTCCGCGATCTCGGCCAGCGAGAACACATAGGCCGCATCGTCGAGCCAGTAGGGTTCGCCATACATTTCGTGAAAGCCGAAGCCGACGGCCTCGGCTTTCGCGCGCCAGTCCTCACGTTCGGGAAGGGTGATCCTTTTCAATCGATCATCCGCCGAAGAAGCCGCCGCGCGAGGTCGAGCGCCCACCGAAGCCCGAGCGCGAGACGGTGCGCGTGTTGACGTTCACCGGACGCGAGATCCGCTGCCCGTCCCGAACGGCGCTCGTCACGGTCTGCCCGGCGCGATTGGTGTAGATCGGCGAGGAATAGTTGTACGAAGGCGACGAACGATAGTTCCGGTACGCGGCGTAGCTCGCCAGATTGCCGATCGCGGAAGAGACGAGATAGCCCGTCATGAACGGGATGAAGAACGATCCGCTTCCGCCATTGTTGGCCCCCTGCTGGTCGGCGACCTGCCCCGCATCGAGGCAGCGGCCTTCGCCATATTCGGCTTCGCAGGCTGCCTGGCCGTCGAAACGCGGGGCGTTCGACAGGTGCTGCTGCAGGGCCTGCTGGTACTCCGCCTCGCAGATTTCCAGATCGACGCCCGACGAGGCGCATTCCGTGGGGGTGTTGAACACGGCGTCAGTCGCCGGTTCCTCTCCGCAGCCCGAGAGCACTAGGCCGGTCGCGGCGATCGTGCCGAGGGCGAGGAGAGGGGGATGTGAGCCGATCTTGCGCTTGCGCATCTTCAATCCTCTTTTAGTAGGTCATGCAAGCCGCGTTGAGCAGGCCGATGGCGATGGAATTGCCGGCGCTCCACACGCCTGCGGCCAGCTCGCCCCTGGTGATCCGCTCGTGCAGCTTGGTCATGGTCAGCGATGCGACGAAGAAGGCGAGAATTTGCGCCAGGACGCCGACGATGGCCCAGATGATGAAATCGACGATCGCGACCGAGTTCTCGGCCGCCGAGGAGAGCACGATCCCGAAGCCGATGATCGCGCCGAGATAGGCGAGGATCGCCGCCATGTTGCCCTCGCGGATGAGGGTGATCTCCTTGTGCGGGGTCAGGGCCGTGTAGACGGCGGCAAACAAGCCGTAGAGAACCAGGCCAAGAATGAAATAGGCCAGGAAACTGGGCAGGCCCGCAACGTAACCGAACATCGTCTCTCCAGTGCTTTCACGGTCGCCGCGCATCCGTGGCGCGCGCGATCCTCATTGTCTCGTTTCAAACGCGTCTCACATCGGCGGCGCCAAGACCATAGCCGAGCAGAAATTCGATCGAGCCACCTTGGCGGGCCGAGCCGGCGGAGAGCTCGCGCTCGACATTGATCAGCAGCATCTCGCGCGTCCGCCCGAGCGGACGCGAATAGAGCATGCAGGTCTGGTGGATCGCGCGCTTCTGCCGGCCGTCGTCGATGTCCTCGACGAACTCGACGAGATCGGCGCGTTCCTCGCCCTCGCCCCAGAACCGGTCGAACACGACGCCGTCGGCATCGTAGCGGGCCTCGCCGACCATGCCGCTCGCGCCCACCCAGCGGTCCCACTCGCTTTGTCCGGCGGGAACGACGCTGTCCCACGGATGGTAGATGCTGATATCGTCGATCGCATCGCCGAAGCGGCCGCTGGCGGACAGGACCTGCAGCAGCCGGTCGTCATCGTCATAGTAGCGCGACAGCACCGTGTTCGCATCGAGCCGCGCCTCGCCATAGGCCACGCAGACGAAGGTCCCGCCATGCGGGAGCGCCATGCCCGGCTGCGACGCGGACGCGTCGGCTTCCAGGGACAGGAGATCGAGCTCCAGGGCACCGCCGATCGGGATGCCCAGGGGGCCGACTTCGGCCGGCAGTTCCGTCTCGGGGGTCTTCTTGCCGAACAGGGAAAAGATCATCGTCCGCCGCCTTCCATCGCGTTCCAGTCGATCGACCCGGCATCGAGCCTATGGTCGCTGATATAGTAGATCGTGTCACCGAAGCCGATCGCCGCATCGTCCGGGCAGTTGAGATCCACCTTGCCGTTGCGGCCGATCCCCACGAGGGTCGCGTTGCACCGGGCCCGAAGGCCGATCAACGCTTTGCCGTAGCTGAGCGGCGCGAGGCCTTCCGGCATGTCCATGGAAAAGGCCGTGTCGGCGGTGCCGGCCGACAGCAGCAGCTTGGCGACCTGCGACGAGCCGGGGTCGCGAGCGGCGCGCACCAGCAACTCGGGCGAGAGCGAGGTGATCGTCTCGATCTTCGAGGCCTGCCTTGCGGCGATGTCCGCGGTGCGCTGAAATTCGAAATGGGCCACCACGTGGGCGGCGGGATTGAGCGTGGCGGCGACGAGCGCCGCGGCCAGCGTCTCGTCGTCGTTCTCGCCGCGCACGATCACGCCGCGCGCGCCCATGATGCCGCCGCGCTCGAGCGCCTCCGGGTCGGCCAGGCGTTCGGACCTGACGAAATCGATCGTCTCCGACATCGGGTTTTCCTCGAGGCTGCGGGCAAGCAGCACAGGCAGGGGCTCGGCGTCCGTCCGCTCGCTCGCCAGCATGGTCATGAGCTGGCGCGTCATGCCCTCCTGCCAGCCCAGCACAAGCATGTGGCCGGTTCTCGCGGAATAATCGCCCGCACCCTGCATTCGTTTCCTCCAGACCCCGCTTATGCCCGTCAGCAGCTTTCCGAGGACCGCCGTGAAGATCGCGATCGCCCCCGGGATGACGAAGAATGTCGCCAGCATGCGGCCGGGCATTCCGCCGGGCGACAGGTCACCGTAACCGACGGTCGTCGCGGTCACACCGTAATAGTAGATGTAGGTGAAAACGTCACCGGTAAGACCGGTCTCTCCCGCAAGACGCAGAAGGCCGTAGGACAAAGCCAGATGGGCGATGAAGAGGAACAGAACCGCGGCCCATGTGAGTTCTGCGAGCGCCACATAGGCGTGTCGCGCAAACTTCATGAAAAGCGGCATCTCGTTTCCTTTGGTGCGCCACCCCATCTTGCCCGGAGCGGCTCTTCCGGGGCTGCGGCGTCCGTTTTCTGCGGGCCTCGATTGATGAAGCCCCGGGTGCTGATGTAAAACCGACGTCAAACCGATTGCAAGGAAGGCTCTTTCATCTTGGAACCCTGGAATCTCGCCAGTCTCACCGAACTTTTCGCCTCCGACCCGGACGAACTCGGGGACGTCGACGTCTCCATCGTCGAGGGCACCGACGTGATGCGGGTGACCCTCAAGGAGAAGGGCGATCTCGACGTCCTCGTCACGGCCAGCGGCGACCAGGTGCTTGCGAGCGTCATCCTGGTGAAGGTCGCGGACGTGCCGCGGCGCGAGGAATTCGACCGGATGATCCTTTCGACGCACAAGCTCGTTCCGCTCTCGACTTTCGGCATCGCGTCCTTCGACGGCGACGAATGGTACGAATTGTTCGGGTCGCTGTCGGCGCGCTCCAGCGCCCATGCGATGATCGAAGAGGTCGCCGTGCTCGCCGAGAACGCGGTCGATGCAGCCAACATGATCGAAGAGTGGAAGAACGGGGAGTTCGGCCGATGAGCGTTTGGGGTAAACTATTCACGGCGGTTCGCGGCGGAGCCAACGAAGCGGCCGAGCAGGTCGCCGACAAGCAGGCGCTTCGCATCCTGGATCAGGAGATCCGCGACGCCGACAATTCGCTGCGCAGGGCCCGTTCCGACCTTGCGGGAATCATGGCGTCCAACAAGCGCCTCTCGCGCAAGATCGAGGAAGCGCGCGAGAAGGAGCAGCGCGATACGGACAGTGCCCGCGCCGCGCTGCAGGCCGGACGCGAAGATCTCGCGCGCGGCCTGGCCGATCGGATCGCCACCGTGCGTCAGGAAATCCACCGCGACGAGGGCGAACTGGAGCGCATGCAGGTCAGCCAGACCCAGATGATGCGCGCGATCCAGGATACGGAGCATCGGCTTCAGCAGATGCGCCGCGAAGTCGAGAATGTGAAGGCCAACGAATCGCTCATCAAGGCGCAGTCGGCGATCGCCCATTCCCAGTCCGGCGTGAACTCCAAGCTCGGCAATGCGATGGATTCGCTCGAACGGATCCGCAAGCGGCAGGACGAGACGCGGGGCCGGATCGAAGCGGGCGAGGAACTCGCGGCACTCGAATCCGGGTCGGATCTCGACCGCCAGCTTGCCGCGGCCGGCATCGGCGGCAAGGGGTCTTCGTCGGCCGACGATGTTCTGGCGCAGCTGATGGGCGACTCCAAACCCGCCATCGGCCAATCGCGCGATCCGCTGGCGATCGATCGCAAGCCCGATTGAGATTGCCCCGACCATGCGTCGGGCGATCTGTGTCCGGCGCGGCGCGGCGGGTCTGGCCGGAGCACCCGTGCGTCCGTTGACACGCATGGGTCCCCTGGCGATCTCTTTGATGTCACGCATTGGGCTTTCCGAAGATCGATATCGGTCTTCGGACCGCTGCTCTAGGCAGCTTCCGTATGTTCGGCCCAGGCCTCCGGGACGAAATCGGGAAGCGCATCGAACGCGGTCTTGAGCGCATCCGACCAGCCTTCCGACACGGTCTTGTAGTACGGATCCTTGTCGGTGATGCGCGTGCGAAGTCCGGATGCGAAACTGTCCCGCTCGTAGAACTGCAGGTCGAGCGGAAGGCCAACCGACAGATTGGACCGAAGGGTCGAATCGAACGACACCATGAGAAGCTTGGCGCATTCGGGAAGCGACATCGTCCGCTCATAAGTTCGGATGATGATCGGTCTCCCATACTTATGCTCGCCGATCTGGAAGAACGGATTGTCCTCGCCGGCCTCGACGAAATTGCCTTCGGAATAGATGTTGAACAGCCGCGGCGGCGTGCCCTTGATCTGGCCGCCGAGAATGAACGACCCGGAGAACATCGGCGAGGCGCATTGCGGGCCTGACGAGCCGGTGATCACCTCGCGCAGGGTCTCGCCGATCAGCTTGGCGGTCTGGAACATGCTGGGCTGGGTCAGAATGGCCGGTTCGCGTTCGGACGGGGCGAGAGTGCGTTCGTCGAGAAGCGAGATGGTGGCCTGGGTGGTCGCAAGGTTGCCTGCCGAGAGAAGGCAGAGAAACCGTTCGCCGGGCACTTCCCAGGTCTTCATCTTCAGCACGGTCGATATGTTGTCGATGCCGGCATTGGTGCGTGTGTCGGACATGAAGACGAGACCGGAGTCCACGAGAAGGCCGACGCAGTAAGTCATGTTGTTTCTCCGCCAAACGATTCCGCCTGACCTTGGCGGAAGATCCTTACGCGGAGCGTTGCAACCCCTGCAATTACGGCGCTGCCACGCTGTCGATATGTTCTGATAACATTCTCGTTACCAGCGTCAGACGGTCTGGATCTGCGATTGCGACGCGGTGTTCGGGAACACATCCGGATAGAACCGGTAGTTCTCGGCGATCAGGGCGGCGACGGAGTTGTTGTCGATGATGAACGCTTCGAGAAACTCGTGCAGGCCGCTGTCGAGCACTTCGCGTACGGTCAGGGCCGACAGGCGATCGTAGATCTCGTTGACCCGCTTGGCGCTAGGATTGCGCGCATCGGTGTTCTGATCGAGGTAGGACATGGCCTCGCGCAGCATGTGGTAGCAGTGGCCGAGCGAACGCGGCATGCGCTTGTTCAGCATCAGGAAATCGATGATGTTGGGCGCGGTGTAGTTGGCATCGTATTCCCAGGCATAGGAGCGATGCGCCGAGACCGAGCGCAGGATCGACGCCCACTGATAGTTGTCGAGAGCCGAGCCGATGGACGAGTGCTCGGGCAGGAGCATCCAGTACTTGACGTCGAGGATCCGGGCCGTGTTGTCGGCGCGCTCGAGATAGGCCCCCAGACGGCAGAAATCGAACGTTTCGGTGCGCAGCATGGTGCCGAAGAACGCGCCGCGGATCAGCGCGCACCGCGTCTTCACCAGGTCAAGAATTTGCGGCAGCGAACGCTGGTTGATGGGTGAGGCGAGGGCGTTCTTGATGGTGAGATAGGTGTCGTTGACCGCTTCCCAGACTTCGCGGGTGATCGCGGTGCGGACCATGCGCCCGTTCATGCGCGCGGTGTCGATCGAGGATCGGATGGAGGACGGATTGTCCTGATCGCGGATCAGGAAGTCGATGATCTTGGCTTCGTCGGGCGCACCGTGCTTGGCCTTGTAGGACCCTTCGACGCCGGCCGAGACGAGGATCGATTCCCACTCGTCGGTTTCCGCCGACAGGTTGGTCATGGAAATTCGCGAGCCCGCATCGACGAGACGCGCCATGTTTTCGGCGCGTTCGATATAACGGAACATCCAGAAGAGACCGTTCGCGGTGCGTCCGAGAAGTGCCATAGGGTGTCTTTCCTTATCTCGCGGCGCCTGGTGAAAAGCTGTCGACCGCCGTCTCTGAGCATTGTCTTTCAAAGCGCCTGCCGGAAGGGGCCGGAGACCGGCCTCGCATCGGCAGGCCCTAGTCGCGAAGAACCCAGGTATCCTTGGTGCCGCCGCCCTGACTGGAATTGACGACGAGCGAGCCCTCCTTGAGGGCGACCCGCGTCAGCCCGCCCGGAATGATCCGGATCTTGTCCGACACCAGAACGAACGGGCGAAGATCGACGTGGCGCGGTGCCAGCCTGTCGTTCTCGAGGATCGGAACCGTCGACAGGGCCAGCGTCGGCTGGGCGATATAGTTGTGCGGGTCGTCGCGCAGTTTGCGGGCGAACGCTTCACATTCCGCCTTGGTCGAGGTCGGCCCGACCAGCATGCCGTAGCCGCCGGACCCGTGAACCTCCTTGACGACGAGATCCTTCAGATTGTCGAGGACATATTTGAGGCTGTCTTCCTCGGCGCAGCGCCAGGTGGGCACGTTCTCGAGAAGAGCCGGCCTTCCGGTGAAGAATTCGACGATTTCCGGCATGTAGGAGTAGATCGCCTTATCGTCGGAAATTCCGGTCCCGGGGGCGTTGGCGATGGTGATCGCGCCGCGCTTGTAGGCGTCCATGATGCCGGGAATGCCCAGCATCGAATCTGGATTGAAGGCTCTGGGATCGAGAAAGGCGTCGTCGATGCGGCGGTAGATCACGTCGATCGGAACATAGCCTTCGGTGGTCCTCATCTGGATACGGCCATCGATCTCCGCGACGTCCGATCCCTCGATCAGTTCGACGCCCATCTGGTCGGCGAGGAACGAGTGCTCGAAATAGGCCGAGTTGAAGCTGCCGGGCGTGAGGACGGCGACACGCGGTTTGCCCGTGCAGGCCGGCGGCGCGACGGCTTCGAGCGAACGGCGCAGATGGTGCGGATAGGTCTCCACGGGCCTGACCCGGTTCTGCGCGAACAGTTCGGGAAACATCTGCATCATCGTTTCGCGGTTCTCGATCATGTACGACACGCCGGAGGGGGTGCGTGCATTGTCTTCGAGAACGTAGAACTGGTCCTCGCTCGTGCGGACGATGTCGGTGCCGATGATGTGGGTGTAGACGTTGCCGGGCGGCGTGAAGCCGATCATCTCCGGCAGGAAGGCTTCGTTGTTTTCGAGGAGCCGAGCCGGCAGGATGCCGGCCTTCACCACCTCCTGGTCGTGATAGATGTCGTGGAGGAACAGATTGAGCGCCTCCACGCGCTGCTCGATTCCGGCGGCCAGAACGTCCCACTCGCCCTTCGACATGATGCGCGGAACCATGTCGAAGGGAATGAGCCGTTCGGCCGCTTCCTGCTGGCCGTAGACGTTGAACGTGATGCCGGTGCGACGGAAGAAGGTTTCCGCCTCGGTCGCCTTGGATGCGAGTTCGTGGGTGTCCTGTTCCTTGAACCAACGATTGAAGCGTTCGTAGGGCTGGCGGACATCGTCCTTCGGCAGCAGCATCTCGTCGAACGGTGGCACAGCGGGCTCCATGGGTCGTTGGTTCATAATCCGTTATAGAAAGCGTATGCGCGAACGAACAAGGCCGAGGCCTGCTCCTTTTTTTCCCACAAGTGACAAGGATGCCGTTTTTTGCCGCTCGAATGAGCCGTGAGGCTCCCGTCCCGCTTGCGTCGGGCCGCGCGTCTCCCGCGCTCCAGCGCAGGACCGAACGGGGCCGAGCGCCCGGCGATGTGGCGGCTGTGCGAAATTCTATGTCTGCGACCGGTGCTTTTTGCGAAGGAAAGCCTTATTTGCGCGGTCTCGACACTGAACTCAGATCACGGGGTCTCTCCTGTTGCTGGAAGCGACATCACTCATCGATCCGACGGATTTCCGCGCCGCCATGCGCCGTTTCGCGGCCGGAGTCTGCCTTGTGACGACCGATGGCGCCGCCGGACGGCGCGGCGTAACGGTGACCTCGTCCTGTTCGGTTTCGGCCGATCCGCCGACGCTGCTCGTCTGTCTCAACATGTCGAGCCCGCTCAACGAGCGCTTCGAAGCCAATGGCTGTTTCGCGCTCAACGTGCTGAGCGCCGAGAACCAGAAGCTGGCGCGGGCGTTCGCGGGCGAGGGCGGTCTCGATGCCGATGCCCGGTTCGCGATGGACGACTGGTCGACCGTCGAGACGGGTGCGCCGATCCTGAACAGCGCGTCGGCGGCCTTCGATTGCCGGCTGATCGAGACGAAGATCGTCGCGACCCACCGCATCATCATCGGCGAAGTGGTCGGCATCGCCAAGGAGATCGGCACCACGTCGCTGATCTATCTCGACCGGAACTGGCATTCCCTCTAGCCTCGGCGAGCACCCGTAAACCAACCCCAAGGGCGGACTGACCGTGACGAAATCACTGCCGGACTCGATCGATGCGACGATGACCCTGCTCGAGGGCGAGGGTTATGTCGCGGATCGTCCGCTCGCCACGGTGCTGTTCCTGGCGCTGAAGATGGGGCGGCCGCTTTTTCTCGAAGGCGAGGCCGGCGTCGGCAAGACGGAGATCGCGAAGGTGCTCGCCAAGGGCCTCGACCGGCCGCTGATCCGCCTGCAGTGCTACGAGGGCCTGGACATCTCCTCGGCCCTCTACGAGTGGAACTATGCCGCCCAGATGATCGAGATCCGCCTGCGCGAGGCCTCGGGCGACACCTCCCGGGACGCCGCGCGATCGGAGATCTTCTCGAACGAATTCCTCATCCGCCGCCCGATCCTCCAGGCGATGGAGGGCGAGCCGGGACGGGCTCCGGTTCTCCTGATCGACGAACTCGATCGGACCGACGAGGCGTTCGAGGCCTTCCTCCTCGAAGTTCTCGCGGACAATCAGGTGACCATCCCCGAACTCGGCACGATTCGTGCGCCGGAGCCGCCGATCGTGGTCATCACCACGAACCGTACGCGGGAAATCCACGATGCCCTCAAGCGTCGGTGCCTCTATCACTGGGTCGATTACCCGGAGGCGGAGCGGGAGCTGGAGATCGTCCGCCGCAAGGCGCCAAACGCGAACGCGGACCTGGCGCGGGAGCTGGTCGCCTTCGTGCAGAGACTGCGCGAGACGGATCTGTTCAAGGCACCCGGGGTCGCCGAGACCATCGACTGGGCGAACGCCCTGACCGAACTCAACGCGATCGCCCTCGATCCGCGCCACGTCTCCGACACGCTCGGCGTCATCCTCAAATATCAGGACGACATCCAGCGCCTGCAGCAGGGCGAAAGCGCCCGCATTCTCGACGCGGTCAAGCGCGACCTCGCGACGAGGGCCTAGCGCGATGGGCCGGGAGACGAACGGAACGCCCGACGCGCCCCTGCTTCTCGAGGCCGATCCCGACGGGCGGCTCGCCGACAATATCGCTTATTTCGCGCGGGCCCTGCGTCGAGCCGGCCTGAAGCTCGGTCCTTCGGCCACCCTGGACGCGATCGCGGCCGCGAAGGCGTGCGGCTTTGCTTCGCGCGAGGATTTCTACTGGACGCTCCACGCGACCCTCGTCACGCGGCGCGAAGACAGCGCCGTGTTCGACGAGGCCTTCCGGCTGTTCTGGCGTTCGCGCGAACTGATCGAGAAGATGATCGCCATGTTCTCGCCCAAGGCGCCGCCGCGTCAGTCCGACCGCCAAAAGCCGAGGGCCGGCGCGCAGCGCGCGGCCGATTCCCTGTTTGAAGGACAGGACGAGCGGACGACGCAGCAGGACAAGCCCGAACTGGAGATCGATGCCTCGATGACGTTCTCGGGCAACGAGGTTCTGCGCGACATGGACTTCGCGCAGATGTCGGCGGCCGAACTTCGCTCCGCGCAAAAGGCGATTGCCGCGCTGAGATTGCCTGAGGACACGATCCGGACCCGCAGGTTCAAGCCGGACATGCGAGGCGCGACGATCGATGCGCGCGCGACCATGCGAAGCGCCATGCGCACCGGAGGCGATCTTCTCCTGCCGCGCTACCGGACGCCGCGGCGCGTGCATCCGCCGCTGATCGTGCTTGCCGATATTTCCGGGTCGATGAGCCAGTACAGTCGCATCTTTCTGCATTTCCTGCATGCGATCATGGAGCAGCGCCGACGTGTCCATGCCTTTCTGTTCGGAACCCGTCTCACCAACGTCACGCGGCAGCTGCGGCGGAAGGACCCGGACCAGGCCTTTGCCGATTGCGCCGATCAGGTGAAGGACTGGTCGGGCGGCACGCGGATCGCCGAGGCGCTGCACCATTTCAACCGGGACTGGTCCCGCCGTGTGCTGGGGCAGGGCGCGATCGTGCTCTTGATCACCGACGGGCTGGAGCGCGACAGCGCACAGGATCTCGGCACGGAGATGCAGCGGCTGCATCTGAGCTGCAAGCGACTGATCTGGCTCAATCCCCTGCTGCGGTTCGAGGGCTTCTCCGCACGCGCGAAAGGCGTGCGAACCATGCTTGAGCACGTCGACGAATTTCGTGCCGTGCATTCGATCGATGCGATGGCCGAACTCTGTGCGGTTCTGTCGAACGCCCACCGGCCGGAGAACGATCCGAAAGCCTGGCTGCGCGCGGTACCGGCCGGCGGCACCGCCTGATTGCGGACACGGCCGCCATTCCAAAAACGCGCGCGCGAACCTAGATGGTGCGGATGAGGGCATGCGATGCGCGCATGCCGGAACGATCGATCGAGGCGAGGTGGTGCCATGAATGCCGACACGGAAATGGCCGACAGCAAGGCGCGGGCACCGGGACCTCTGGACGTTCTGCGGACGGCCGCCGATTGGGTGGGCGAGGGGCGCAGGATCGCACTCGCGACCGTATTCGAGACCTGGGGTTCGGCGCCGCGGCCCACGGGCAGCCACCTCGTTATCGATGCCGAGGGCAATTTCGAGGGTTCCGTCTCCGGCGGGTGCGTGGAAGGAGCGGTGATCTCCGAGGCGATGGACGTGATCGGGAGCGGAAAGGCGAAGATGCTCGAGTTCGGCGTCGCCGACGAGACCGCATGGCGCGTCGGCCTGTCCTGCGGCGGCCGGATACGCGTCTATGTCGAGCCGGTGACCGCATGAGAAAAGAAATCGTCGAAGGGATCAACGCGGCACGCGCCGAACGCCGCGCCGTCGTGACGGTCACGGAACTCGGCTCGGGCGCCCAACGGCTGGTCGCGGAATCGGACATCGGCGCCGATCCGCTGGCGGACATCATCGAGAAGGCATTTCGATCGGGCAAGTCCGGCATGGCGGTGACGGCGAGCGGCGAGGCGTTCATCAATGTCTATCTGCCACCTGCGCGGATCGTCCTGATCGGTGCGGTCCACATCAGTCAGGCGCTCGCGCCGATGGCTCGGCTTGCCGGCTACGACGTGGAAATCATCGATCCGAGGACCGCTTTCGCCACGCCGGAGCGTTTTGTGGGCATCGATCTGAGCGCCGAATGGCCGGACAAGATTCTGAAAGAGCGGCCCCTGGATGCCTACACTGCGATCGCCCTGATCACCCATGATCCGAAGATCGACGACGGCCCGCTGATCGAAGCGCTCAATGCAGGCTGTTTCTACATCGGCGCGCTCGGCAGCCGAAAGACCCATGCGCGCCGGATCGAGCGCATGAAGGAGGCGGGGTTCACGGACGCGATGCTCGCGAGGATCGACGCGCCGATCGGTGCCGATATCGGAGCCGCCACGCCGGGCGAGATCGCGGTCGCCATCATGGCGGCGATCATCGAGGCGTTCCGCAAGCGAAAGATGTTCGCGGCGCGCCGCGGTGAGCAGCCGGCCTCATGATCTTCGGGGAAATCGACGTTGAGGATGCCGAAGGCGCGATCCTCGCCCATGCGACACGGCACGGCACGATCGATCTGAAGAAGGGCGCGCGCCTCGAAGCGGGCGATGTCCGAAAATTGCGGGCCGCAGGGATCGAACGCATCGTTGCCGCCCGGCTCGACGACGGCGATGTCGGCGAGGATGCGGCCGCGCAACGCATTGCCGACGCGCTTGCCGGGCCGAACCTTCACGTCGGCCTGGCCGCCACGGGCCGCGTCAATATCCATGCGACATGCGCCGGCATCTTCCGGCCGGATCGCGCCCTGGTCGACGCGCTCAACGGGGTCGATCCCGGCATCACGCTTGCCACCCTGCCCGACGGCGCGGCGGTCCGCGAACGCCAGATGATCGCGACCATCAAGATCATTCCGCTGGCGGTGGCCGGATCGTCGATCGAGCGGGTGCTGGCATTGCTGGCCTTGTCTGCGGCGATGTCCGTCGCGCCGTTCGCCGCGCGGAGCGTCACGCTGATCCAGACGGTGCTTCCCGCCACGTCGGTCAAGATGCTCGACAAGACCGTTCGCGTCACCAAAGAGCGTCTTGCCAAGTCGGGTTCGGAACTCGCGCACGAATTGCGGGTTCCGCACCGGGTCGATGCTCTCGCCGAAGCCATTTCCGGGGCCCGGGCGAGTGATCTCATCCTCGTGTTCGGCGCGTCGGCCGTGATCGACCGCCGGGACGTCATTCCAAGCGCGATCGAGATGGCCGGCGGCGAGATCGACTATTTCGGCATGCCGGTCGATCCCGGCAATCTGCTGCTGCTGGGACATTTCGCCGGCCGGCCGATCATCGGAGCGCCCGGCTGCGCGCGCAGCCCGAAGGAGAACGGCTTCGACTGGGTCCTCGACCGTCTGCTCGCCGGCGAGACCGTGAACGCGGCCACGCTTCAGGGGTTCGGCGTCGGCGGTCTGCTGGCCGAAATCGAGATGCGGCCGCGGCCGCGTCAGGCATCGCAGGGGACCCGCCCGGTTGCCGTCGACATCGTCGTTCTGGCGGCCGGACGCTCGCGGCGGATGGGGGAAGGCAACAACAAGCTCCTGTCCGACATCCGTCCCGGCGTGCCGCTCGTCCGGCACGCGGTTACCGCCGCCCTGTCGGCCTCCCGGGCATCGAAGGTCCATGTCGTCCTCGGGCATCGACGGGACGATGTCGAAGCCGCGCTCGCAGGCCTCGCCTTCGAGCCCGTGGTGAACGCCGGATATGCGGAGGGGCTGTCGAGCTCGCTCAAGGCAGGGTTCGAGGCAGCCGGTGCTGCGGACGGGATTCTGGTCCTGCTCGCCGATCAGCCGCTTGTGACCGGCGACGACCTCGATCAGCTGATCGCCGCGTTCGAACGCGATGAGGGACGCTCGATCGTCGCCGCGTGCGATGGAGACAAGCGCCGCAACCCGGTGATCATTCCGGCGCGGTTTGCCGAGGAGATCGCACGACTGGACGGCGATACGGGTGCCGCACCGCTTCTGGCCAGACTGTCCGCCCAGATCAGGATGGTGGATCTGGGAGAACGGGCAAGTTTCGATACGGATACGCCGGACCAGTTCCACAGGGCGCAGATGCGTCTTGCGGGAACGGGGCACGACGCCTGACGTCTTGCTGCCGGGCGTGCCGATCGAAGATGTCCGCGCGCACCCGTCTCGGACGATCCGGCCGCAGCCTTCGTCATGCCCGCTCGTCTCGCGAAAGCGATGCACGGGTCACGACGTTGCGCTGTGACCGGATAGGGTCGCGGCCCATCTGGCGACGCAAGGGCTGCGTCGCGCAAAGGGGTCCGCCGAAGGCGCAAGCCGATTACGGGCGCGCCATCTCGTCGATCAGCGCTTCGAGCGCCTTCTTGCGATCCGTCGCAAGCTTGTTGAACTTGCGCGCCATGCCGATGTCGCGGGGGCTCGGACCGATATCGCTCGGATCGTTGTCCGCCTCGTCGAAGAACCACTGGATCTCGCGGCTCAAGATATGGGCGATCTGGTGCAATCGACCGGCGGACACGCGGTTGGCGCCCGATTCGTACTTCTGGATCTGTTGCCAACTGATCCCCAGCTGCACCCCGAGCTTCTCCCGCGACAGGCCGGCCATCAGCCGGCCAAGCTTGATCTTTGCGCCCACGCTCTTGTCGATATGCGATGCCGCTTTGGTGTCGTACATGGTTTATTCCTTTTTCTTATTACGGTCCGCACGATGGCTCGGCGTCAGCCAATCGCCCCCCTGGAACCGGCAGAGCCGCATGATCGGTATGCAGGACTTACGCTACCATAGTTAGGTGCAATAGAGTAGCACCGCTACCGCGATCTGATGCCTGTTTAAAGTAGCCGCAGCGACATCGGAAGCTTTTGTTTAGATCATAACATTGTTTAGGATGTAATGCAGCATGGACCCTGCAACGGTGGGGGCCGCCTTCATCTCCATCGACCCGGTTTCCGGTGCCGGCTTCGCATCTCGCATCCCGCCAAGCGACCGCCCGAACCCATCGCACTGGCAGCAGTCCTGGAACCCATTGCAATATAGAGGAAATTTTCCCGTCATACGGGGGCGGCGTGCTTTCCGGCACAGCAGCTGGATTTTCCGACGCGTTGCGGAACGACCCGTGACGAGCCGATTCCGGCGAAGATGGGACCGTCCGAAGGAGCTGTGGGCAGCCTTGGTTTTCACGCAAGGACCGATTGCCATGCGGGAAACAGCGCATGGGGAACGATCATCTGGTAACGTTCAGTTGATCAAAAGAAATGCACGCAGGGGAGACAGGCAATCGACGGCGCGTATTTCAAGCTTCCCCACACCACGAAAAACACAGAATCGACGTCATTCGTCGAAAAATCCCACTTTTACGTTCGATATTTGAAGTACAAATCCCTGCATTGATCTTTCCGACCTGTCCGCAAGTTAAGCCACGGTATACTCACTGGTTTTTACGACCCGAACAACCCGGCGACAGTCGAACACCATCGCGCCGTCCCGGCGGCCCCGCGGCTTATGCCGGAATGGCCGATCGGACCGATGAAGGGGAGCCGGTCGGAAGGCGGCCCTCACTCGTCGCTGAGTTCCTGAGGCAAATCGCCATATCGGGCGAGGAAGACCGGTTCGTCGACCACCTCTCCCGTTTCGTCGTCCGCCACCTGTCGAAATGCGACGACGCCGGTAAATCGTCTGGCGTCGCGTTCCGCCCGGCCGATCGCCTCGGCCTCGGACCGGCATTGCGTGGGTTGGGCGGCGACCAGCCGCCGACCCTTTTTCTCGAACGCCTGGACGATGAAATAGGTCTTCTCGGTCATTCATACGCTCGCATCGGTGGCAGGGGTCCAAACCGAGCCGCGGGGCCCGTTCGGACGGGGTTCGGCGACGAAGCGATCGGGAGGGCGCGATCGCTGTTCCGAACCCGGCTGATATCATCACCACGTTCAAGTTTGGCGACAGAATGCAAGGCTCTCGGTTCGGGAACGGCCCGAAAGGCTTCGCCGCCGCGTTCCATCGAGGCTCGCGAATCGGCAGCCGGGCGGCGCCGGCGCCCTTCGCACAGGTGCGATCGCGCCGGCCGGGACGCGGGCGAGGGCGCTTTCAGCGGCGTTTCAACGCGTCGGCGAGCGCCGAACCGAGGGCGCCGCGTTGTTCCTTTCCGCCGGCCCCGCGGCTTGCGTCGCGGGCAGGCGGCGGGTTCGAAGCCGCAGGTGGCGCACCGCGCTCGCGCGGCGCGCGTTCGGCCGGTGCCTCGCCCGCGTTCTTCTTCATGGAGAGCGCGATGCGCTTGCGCTTGGTGTCGACCTCCACGACGCGAACCATCACCACCTGGCCCGCCTTCACGACGTCGGATGGGTCCTTCACGAACGTGTCGGCGAGTTGCGATATGTGGACGAGCCCGTCCTGATGGACGCCGATATCCACGAATGCGCCGAAGGCCGTGACATTGGTGACAGTCCCCTCCAGCATCATGCCGGGTTGCAGATCGGACATTTCGTTGACGCCTTCGAGGAAGGCGGCCGTTCTGAAGGCAGGTCGGGGATCGCGTCCCGGCTTTTCGAGTTCGGCGATCACGTCGCGCACGGTCATCAGCCCGAAGCCGTCGCCGACGAAGCGCTCCGCGTCGATCGCTTTCATCGCGGTCGGATCGCGCATCACCGAAGCGACGTCCTTGCCGACGGCGGCGACGATCTTGCGGGCCAGCGGATAGGCTTCAGGATGGACGGCCGAGGCATCGAGCGGCTCCTTGCCATTGTTGATCCGAAGGAACCCCGCGCACTGCTCGAACGCCTTGGGGCCGAGGCGGGGAACCTTGAGAAGCGTGCGCCGGGAGGCGAAGGAACCGTCGCGGTCGCGGTGCGCGACGATCGCTTCGGCAAGCGACGGTCCAAGCCCGGCAACGCGCGAGAGCAGCGCGGTCGAAGCGGTGTTGAGATCGACACCGACAGCGTTGACCGCATCCTCGACGACGCCGTCGAGCGCCTTGGAGAGCTTTGCCTGATCGACATCGTGCTGGTACTGGCCGACGCCGATCGCCTTCGGATCGACCTTGATGAGTTCGGCGAGCGGGTCCTGCAGGCGCCGGGCGATGGAGACCGCGCCGCGGATGGAAACGTCCACCTCGGGCATTTCCTTCGAAGCAAGTTCCGAGGCCGAATAGATCGAGGCCCCGGCCTCGCTGACGACCGCCTTCACCGGCTTCTTGCCGGGAAGGGCGGCGATGATGGAGGTGGCGAGCTGCTCGGTTTCGCGGCTCGCGGTGCCGTTGCCGATGGCGATCAATTCGACGCCGTGTTTGGCGATGAGCCTGGTGAGGGTCGCCGACGCGCCGGCGACATCGTTGCGCGGCTGGAACGGGTAGACCGTCGCACTGTCCACATGGCGACCCGTGGCGTCGATGACGGCGACCTTGACACCGGTGCGGATGCCGGGATCGAGACCCATGGTCGCCTTGGCGCCTGCCGGGGCGGCGAGCAGAAGATCCTTGAGGTTCCGGGAAAAGACCCGGATCGCCTCGCCCTCGGCGTTCTCCCTCAAAGAGCTCATCAACTGGGTCGCCAGGTGAGGCCGGATCTTGGAGCGCCATGCCCAGCGCACGACGCCCATCAGCCACTCGTCGGCCGCGCCTCCGCCAAAGGTGCGGATGCCGGCGTGCCGGGCGACCGTCGCCTCGACCGGCTTGACCGGCGAGACATCGTCCGCATCGACCTCGATATCGACGCCGACGACACCTTCCGATTGCGCGCGCAGGAGGGCCAGCACCCGGTGGCTGGGGGCCGTGGCCCATTTCTCCTCATGGTCGAAATAGTCCGAGAATTTGGCGCCGGTCTCCTCCTTGCCCTTGACGACGCGGGCGCGCAGGACGGCCTTTGCCATCAGATAGCGGCGGATCTCGCCGATCAGGGCTGGATTGTCGGCAAGGCCTTCGGCGACGATATCGCGCGCGCCCTCGAGCGCAGCCTTGATATCGGGAACCTCCTTGGTGACGAAGCCGGCGGCGAGCCTGTCCGGATCGACGGACCGGTCGGCGAGAATCGTCTCGGCGAGCCGCGCAAGCCCCCGTTCGCGGGCAGCTTCGGCGCGGTTTCGACGCTTGGGCCGGTAGGGAAGGTAGATGTCTTCCAGTTCCACGCGGGTAGCCGCCTTCATGACCGCACCGGCCAGCGCGTCGGTCAGCTTGTCCTGATCGCGGATGGATTTGAGGATGGCCTGACGGCGGGACTCCAGGTCGCGCAGATAGGTCAGGCGGCTCTCGAGCGCGCGCAGTTGAACATCGTCGAGACCGCCGGTCGCCTCCTTGCGATAGCGCGCGACAAAGGGAACGGTCGCGCCTTCGTCGAGAAGGGCGACGGCGGCAGCGACCTGCTCCGGCCGGGCGCCGATGTCCTTGGCGATCGTGGTTTCGATCGACGGTCTGCTGGCGCTCATCTCGAAAGTCCCGGTCTCATTGTCTGGCATTCGTTCATACGACGACGCATCGCCCGCGGCCAGTTTGGCGGCGAACCCCCTACGGCGCGCACAGGCGGCACGACGCGGAACGGCGGCATCCGCGAAGGCGCCGCCGTCCGGTCGCATCCCGCGTCCCGCGCCTCAGCCGAGCCGTTCGGCGTGCCAGCGCAGATGGTCTTCCATGAAACTCGAGATGAAGTAATAGCTGTGATCGTAGCCCGGCTGCAGGCGCAGGGTAAGGGGAATACCCGCGTCCGCGCAGGCCTTTTCCAGAAGCTGCGGCTTCAGCTGCTCGGCCAGGAAATTGTCGGCTTCGCCCTGGTCGACGAGAAGTCCGTCGACCTTCGCGCCGTCCTCGATCAGCGCGACGGCATCATGCTTGCGCCACGCCGCCTTGTCGTCGCCGAGATAGCCGGGCAGCGCCTTGTGTCCCCATGGAACCTGGCTCGGCGCGACGATGGGCGCGAACGCCGAGACGGCCTTGAAGCGATCGGGAAAGGTCAGGCCGATCGTCAGCGCGCCATGTCCGCCCATGGAGTGGCCCATGATCGACTGGCGTTGCATGTCGGCGGGAAAACGTTCGGCAACGAGCGCGGGAAGCGCCTGCGTCACATAGCTCCACATGCGATAGTTCTTCGCGAAAGGCGCCTCGGTCGCATCGACGTAGAAGCCGGCGCCCAGCCCGAAATCATACGCCTTCTCGGCATCGTCCGCCACGCCTTCGCCGCGCGGGCTGGTGTCGGGGGCGACGAAGATCAGGCCGAGTTCGGCGCAGAGACGGCGATACTCGCCTTTCTCCGTGACGTTGGCATGGGTGCAGGTGAGGCCGGACAGGTACCAGACCACCGGCAGTTTCGCGCCCTCGGCATGGGGCGGCACGAACACCGAGAAGGTCATCTCCGTGCCGGTTTCCTTCGAGGCGTGCTTGTAGACGCCCTGCGTGCCGCCATGGGCGACATTGGTCGAAACGGTTTCCATTCTGCTGTCTCTCCTCCTTGAAAAAAGTGTCTGGCGAACGATCCGGCTGCTGCCGTGAACCGTGTGCGAGGGCCGCTGGCGATGACTTGGGGCCCGGCGTCCCGACGGTCCGGTTCATCGAGCGGGATAGGGCCGTACGGGGCGTTCGCCCGTGTCACCGCGCTCCATGCGTCGCGGCCCGGTGCATCGCGATGTGCGAAATGCCGTCTTCGTCGTAGGGATCGGAGACGGCCACGAACCCGTGGCGTTCGTAGAAGCCGCCAAGATGAGCCTGCGCCGAAAGGACAAGGTCCCGGTCCGCGAAACGCCTTGCCGCATAGCGCAGCGCTTCCGCCATCAGATCGTGTCCATGGCCCTTGCCGCGCGCATGGCTTGCCGTCACGATCCGGCCGATCCGAACCGCCGTGCCATCCTCGGCCATGCGCAGGCAGCCCGTGAGGGTCTCGCCGACGAACTGGCGAAGATGGATGGCGTCCGGATCGTGCCCGTCGATCTCGGCAAAGGCGCAGGCCTGCTCGACGACGAAGACGAGATTGCGAAGCCGCAGGAGGTCGTGGACCTCCCGGCCCGACATCTCGTCGAACGCGCTCCACCGGAACGCGAGCGACGTCGCATCGTGCTCGATCGGCTCGCCCGCTTCGTCGTCAGGCATCATGCTCAATAGACGACGACGGACCGGATCGATTCGCCGGCATGCATCATGTCGAATCCCTTGTTGATCTCGTCGAGGGACAGCGTGTGCGTGATCATCGGATCGATCTGGATCTTGCCGTCCATGTACCAGTCGACGATCTTCGGCGTGTCCGTGCGTCCGCGCGCGCCGCCGAACGCCGAGCCTTTCCAGACGCGGCCGGTGACGAGCTGGAACGGGCGCGTCGAAATCTCCTTGCCGGCCTCGGCAACGCCGATGACGACCGAAACGCCCCAGCCGCGATGGCAGGCTTCCAGCGCCTGGCGCATCACCATCGTATTGCCGGTGCAATCGAAGGTGTAGTCGGCGCCGCCGTCGGTAAGGTCCACCAGATGGGCGACGATATCGCCCTCGATCTCTTTCGGATTGACGAAATGCGTCATGCCGAAGCGCGAGCCCCATTCCTTCTTGTCATTGTTGAGATCGACACCGATGATCTTGTTCGCCCCGACCATCCGGGCGCCCTGGATGACGTTGAGGCCAATGCCGCCGAGACCGAAGACGACGACGTTGGCGCCGGGTTCGACCTTGGCCGTGTTGACGACGGCGCCGACGCCCGTCGTCACGCCGCAGCCGCAATAGCACGCGGTCTTGAACGGCGCGTCGGTGCGGATTTTGGCGACTGCGATCTCCGGCAGGACCGTGAAGTTCGAGAAGGTCGAGCAGCCCATATAGTGGAAGATCGGCTGGCCCTTGTAGGAGAAGCGCGAGGTGCCGTCCGGCATCAGCCCCTTGCCCTGGGTGGCGCGAATCGCGGTGCAGAGATTGGTCTTGCCCGACAGGCAGGACTTACACTGCCGGCATTCCGGCGTGTAGAGCGGGATGACGTGGTCGCCCGGCTTCACATAGGTGACGCCCTTTCCGACTTCGCGCACGATGCCGGCGCCCTCGTGCCCGAGCACGGATGGGAACAGGCCTTCCGAATCGAGACCGTCCAGCGTGTAGGCGTCGGTGTGGCAGATGCCCGTCGCCATGATCTCGACGAGGACCTCGCCATCTTTCGGACCTTCGAGATCCAGTTCGACGATCTCCAGCGGCTTCTTCGCTTCGAAGGCGACGGCGGCTCTTGTTTTCATGGCAGTCGGTATCCTCAACTCTGCAATGGTGTTGGCGCTTGCTAGCCGTTTCGGGGCAGCTTGAACATCCCCGTTCGGGTGTTCGATGCCTCACCGAACGCGCGTGATCCGCACCGGAGCGCTCATGTCCGCGCCCGCGGGTCGACGGTCGACGCTCGAACGCGGCGCGTCGGTCCGGCTCGCTCGGTGCGCTGATCGAAGGGGCAGGCAGGGCAAAGGGGGCGAGGGAGAAGGCGTCGTCGGACCCATGCGGGCTCCGTAAGGCCGTTTGGCCAGCCAGGAGGCACGGCGCCGACCCGTCTTTCGAGGTTGGAGCGGGCGATGGGGATCGAACCCACGACATCAAGCTTGGGAAGCTTGCGTTCTACCGCTGAACTACGCCCGCAACGCGCCGACACTCGCGCTTTGTCGCGCGAGCGTCAAGAAGAGATTTGCCGATCGGTGCGCCAGCGCGTCAGGCGCCCATGCCTGCGGCGTTTGCCGCAAGCGCGGTGATCTCGTCCCATCTGCCCGCCTTGATCAGCGCTTTCGGCGCGACCCAGGAGCCGCCGACGCAGATCACGTTCGGCAAAGCGAGATAATCCTTTGCATTGTCAGGCGACACACCGCCCGTCGGGCAGAACTTCAACCCCTGCAACACCGGTGCGAGCGCCTTGAGATAGGCAAGACCACCGCTTTGCTCGGCCGGGAAGAATTTCAGGATCTCATAGCCCTCCTGCATCATCGCCAGGAGTTCGCTCGGGGTTGCCGATCCGGGGAGAAACGGAATCTCGCTGTCGCGTGCCGTATCGAGAAGTTCGACCGTGGCGCCCGGCGAGACGATGAACTTCGAGCCGGCTTTGACGGCGGCCTTGTAGTGATCGGGATTGAGGATCGTGCCCGCGCCGCAGATCGCGTCCGGCACATCGGCGACGATCGCCGCGATCGCGTCCAGCGCGGCCGGCGTGCGCATGGTGACCTCGATGGCCCTCAATCCCCCTGCGGCGAGCGCCCGGGCGAGATTGACCCCTTCGTCGGCGGTATCGACGGCAACGACCGGGATCACGGGCTGTCCGGTCAAAATCGGCAGGAGACGATCGATGTTCTGCATCTTGGCTCTCGAAATCGGGAATCGGGTTCGCGAAAGCTTATGCGCGCCAACGCCTTCGGATGGCAAGTTCCCCGGGTGGCGCGCTGTCCGGCCGACAGGATCGATCCAAAAAAAAACCGGCCGCGCGAGCGACCGGGTCGGTTCTTTACCGGCGCTGGCGGTCCTGGCGCCGGAACGGCTTACCAGCCGCCGTTGAAGGTGCGGTAGAAGATGTGCTTGCCGATCTGATCGACCTTTTCCATCGCGCTCGCCCAACGCGGATTGACGTAGTTGGCGTGGTAATGGGTCGAGGATCCAACGGCCGTCAGCCAGGTCTTGCCGTAGGTCACGTCCTTCGCGACCTTTTCGGCGCGAACGAAGGATTTGCGGTCCGAAATCCGGTCCTTGATGCCGTCGCAGGCGAACGAGAACTGGCAGCGGTTGCGCCAATGCTGATTCTGATAGACGACGCCGCAGATCGTGTTCGGGTAGGACGGGTTGCGGACCCGGTTCAGGATGACCTGCGCAACCGCGGCCTGGCCTTCGGTGATCTCGCCGCGAGCCTCGAAATAGATGCCGTTGGCGAGGCATTCCTGCTCCTTGGCGGAGAAGGACGACCGCGGAAGGGTCTTGGCGGCCCAGGCATGATCGTCGTCCGCGATCGGCGGAACGAAGGCTTCGGGCTGATCCTTCAGGACCTTCTCGAAGAGGGAGGCCGCGCGGCCGCCGTCCGGACCGGCTTCGGTGGAGGCATATCCAAGCGCCAGGCCCTGGCTCGGCTGAAGCGATGCGAGAAGCAGCTTGTCGTTGGTGGTGCCGCCATCAGGAAACTTCGGCGGCCCGCTCAACTGAAAATTTGCAGCGACACGGAACGCTTCGTCCGGTGTCTGAGTTGGTTTGGCAAAGGCGGTGCGGATGCGGGCCGTGCCGCCGGCAACGCGGGATCCCATGACGGGCTCGTCGGCGAGGCTGCCGGATCTGGCGACGGTGGCGAGATAGACGTCGCGAACCGATTCCTCGAAGACGCGGCCGGACTTGCCGGAAGTTTCGATGCGGTCGCTGTCGCTGAGAAGCGCCAGTTCCTGCGCGATCGCTTCCTTGGCGAGGCGCATCGGATCGGCGACCGTGGCTCCGACACTGGACGAGGCGACGAGGCCGATGCCGAATGCGGTACCGGCCGTGACGGGCGCGTCGGCGAGAACCGCGTGCCAACCCGATCCCTCGACAGTCCCGCCCTTGATGGCCGAAACGTCCTGCAATCCGGCTGTTCCCGGTGCCGCCAACATTGCAGTTACCGAAGCAACAGCGAACATCGCGGTCTTGGACATGAGCGAAACGTTCCCCCGAACGTTCCGCGTGCCTTCCACGCCCCCAAATGCCATTAAGCCCCCGTCACATTGCAGTTACACATTACCGGATGTTTTCCAACATCCCCCACTCATCTTGTTCTTTGGTTAACAGAACGTGGCGATTTTCAGGACGAGCGCTTCTTTTTCGAGGCGTACGGGTTGTGAGGCTTGCGTAATCCGAGGCGGATCGGGATGCCCTTCAGGCCGAAGACATCGCGCAACCCATTGATAAGATAGCGTGAATAGGAAGCGCCGATCGCTTCGGGCCGAGTCGTGGAAAGCATGAAGGTCGGCGGGCGGGTCTTAACCTGCGTCATGTATTTTATCGTCACGCGCCGACCGGCAACGGCCGGGGGCGGATGGTGCGCTGTGGTCCGATCGAGCCACTGATTCAGCTTGGCGGTCGACACGCGGCTGTTCCAGATGCGGTGCGTTTCGACGACGGCCTGCATCAGCCGATCGACGCCTTCGCCGGTCTCGCCCGACAGCATGACCGTCTTGATGCCCCTGACCTGCGGCAGCAGCCGTTCGGTCTTCTCCCGAAGCTCCTTGGTCAGTTCCTGGCGATCCTCCGCCAGATCCCATTTGTTGAAGGCGATGACCGGCGCACGGCCTTCGCGGGCGATCAGATCGACGATCGTCAGGTCCTGCCGCTCGAACGGGATCGTCACGTCGAGAACGATCACCACGACTTCGGCGAACTTGAGCGCCCTCAGGGCGTCCGCGACCGAGAGCTTTTCCAGCTTTTCCTGGACGCGCGCCTTGCGCCTGAGACCGGCCGTATCGAAAATCTTGAACTTTCGGTCCTTCCATTCCCAATCCACGGAAATCGAATCGCGGGTGATGCCGGCCTCCGGGCCGGTCAGCATGCGTTCCTGGCCGAGCATCGTGTTGATGAGCGTCGACTTGCCCGCGTTCGGTCGTCCGACGATCGCCATGCGAAGCGGTTTGCTGTCGTCGTAGGGAAGCGGTCCGTCATCGTCTTCGGACACCGGAACGTCGGTGATCGCCTCGTCCTCTTCGCGCTCATATCCGCGGAGCCGGTCGAGGCCCAGGGCTTCGACGATGGCATCGCGCAGATCGCCCATACCTTCGCCGTGCTCGGCGGAGATCGCCACCGGATCGCCCAGTCCGAGCGAGTAGGCGTCGAGATAACCGCTGTCGGACCCACGGGCTTCGGACTTGTTGGCGACGAGAATGATCTTTGCCCCCGATCGCCTGGCGACCTCGGCGAAATCCTTGTCCTCGGGGGTGATGCCTGTTTTGACATCGACCATGAACAGGGACAGATCGGAAATCCGGATCGCCTCCTCGGTCTGTTCGCGCATGCGCGCGCTGAGACTCTCGCTGTGGGCGTTCTCGAGGCCGGCCGTATCGACGATCTCGAACGAAATATCGAGCAGGCGGGCTTCGCCGGGACGCCGGTCGCGGGTCACGCCCGGCTGATCGTCGACCAAGGCGAGGCGTCGTCCGACCAGCCGGTTGAACAGGGTCGACTTGCCGACATTGGGGCGGCCGATGATGGCGATGGAAACCATGAGGCTTATCCTTCGTTCGCCCGCGCAAAAGGATCGGACGAAGCGGTTCTAGTTCGCGGGTGCTGAGGTCTGGTCCGCGTCAGGCGTGGCCGGTGCCCCCGTCCGGGACGCGTCCGGCGCGGTGTCCGGCGTGTCCGCAGCGGGCGCCGGTGTCGGTTCCGTCGTCGTGCCGTCGCCGGATGGCGCTGCGACTGGGTCTGCGGCGTTCGGGGCGGCAGGCTCGGCGATCGCACCCTCCGGCAGTGCGGCATCGGCAGCCGCACCCGCATCGGAGGCTGGCGGTGCGACCGGTGCAGGCGTCGCGCTCTGGTCCGGTGTGGCCGCCGCGTCTTCGGCCGGAGCCGGTGCTGCCGGTTCTGCCGGGGCAGAGACCGCGCCGGCCCCGTCGGAGCCGGCCGTCATCAGGCCGAGGATGAGACTGGCGCGCTGGGTGATGCCGCCAGGGGCGTCGCCCGCATCGACGATCGATTGATAAAGATCGCGCGCGGTCTCGACCTCACCGGCCTTCCAGGCGGCAAGGCCGATCGCGTCCCGCGCCGCATAGCGCAAGGGATTGTCGTCGCCGGTCAGGCGCTCGGCCCGGGCGCGGACCTCGGCGAGGGTGCCGTGGTCGACCAGCAGATAGGCCGCCCGAAGGTCCGCCATCTCGCGCAGGGCCTCGGGCACGGAACCGTCGGATGCGACATCCGCATAGGCGGCGATGGCCTCGTCGAATCGCCCATCGGCCGCGTGGGCATTGGCGATCGACAGACGGGCGAGCTCGGGATAGGCGCCCCAACCGTCGGCGGCCAGGTTCTCGAACGCCGCGATCGCGCCCTCGACGTCACCCTGTGCGACGAGATCCTGCGCCGCCAGATACCGATCGCCGGAACTGTTGGCCTGCGCCACGGCGTAACGCTGGTAGCCCACATAGGAGGCCGTGCCCACGATGACCACCACGATGCCAGCGATGATCACCGTTCCAAAACGCGTCCAGATCGACTTCAGCCGATCCTGCCGCAACTCTTCGCTGACCTCGCGAAAGAAACCTTCGTCGCTCATCGCCCCACGCTTTCAAATGATTGTCGCGGACTGCACGCACGACGCCAGCCCGGCGGTTTGAGGCGACTTCTAACAAGTTTTGGCGCACAAGGAAGGGCTATCGACGTTCAACCGACCGGCGCGACGCCGAACAGCCATTCGTGAAGCCATACGACCAGGAGGATCGTGGTGCCGAGACCGGCGAGGATCGCGATCACGTCGCCCTGCCACGATGCAATGCCGGGCGCGACCGGCCGGGGCGCGCGCCTGAGCGCCGCCAGATAGTCGAGTATCGCCCAGGCGAGGAACGCGCCGAACAGGACCACGTCGGCCACCATCCCGTTCGCCAGCAGGTGGCCCATCGCCCACAAGGCTACGGCGAGGACCATGGGATGGCGAACCGCCCGCTTGATGTGACCTGCGGGCATGTAGGCTGCGAACAGGAGAACGAGCGATACGGGCACCAGGATGAGCGTCACCGCCGTGAGGCCAGCGGGAGGCGTATAGAGTACGCCGCCGGCGATCTGGGCCTCGCGATAACCCTGTCCGATCAGGATCAGCCCCAGCAGTGAGATGAGCCCGTAGGTTCCCTTGTACGCAAGTTCGCCGATCCGCCGGATGAGCGCGGCGCGCGGTGCCTCGCCGACGATGCGGATCGAATGCATTCCGATGAAGATGACGAGACCGGCGATGAGCCATGTCATGGCGATGGTTCCTTGAACGGACATTGAAAGACGTGTCGAACATTCGCGATCGAGGCACAGGACACGCGAAACGTTTTCTCCGCTCGTCGGAATGACAGTGTATCATGCACGGAAGACGGTCTGATACTGTGTCGATAGGCCCAGCTCAGCTCTCCTCGCGCCGATCAGGACCGGAGATCGCCCGACCCGCCGGAAAAGCTGGACCGCGCCGACCCCGCTGCGACCGGCTTGCGGCGTTTTGCAGCTGTTGAAAGGATGAAATTCCATGATGCCCGACATGCCGGCCCTCGGCGCAGCCGCACTCTATTGCAGCCTCAACATCGCAATTCTCGTCTGGATCACCGTGGCGATCGGCCTGATCCGCCGGCGCGAGCGGATCCTGATCGGGGCCGGCGGCAACGATCGTCTGGCAAAGGCGATGCGCGGCCATGCCAATGCGATCGAGATCATGCCGATGACGCTCGTGGCGCTCATCCTGGCGGCGCTTCTGGGCGCCCCCGTGCTGCTGGTGCATGCACTCGGCCTGACCCTGACCATCGGCCGTTTCCTGCACGGCTACCATTTCACCCGGACGAACGCGCCCATATGGCAGCGCATGGCGGGCTTCGCCTTGTCGATGCTGGCCATGATCGGCTCCGCGATCTCGGCGTTCTATCTCGGCCTTGTCGCCATGGCCTGACCGCGCGGCGATCCGTCGGAGAATCATCTGCGATCGAAAAAATTTGCCGGCAGCCAGGAATCTCCGTGCCAAGGCCGCAGCGAAATCGTTCCTGATTTGATCTCTTTCCTTAAGCTTTTCGCGCTAATCTGCAGCCATGGATTGGGACCGAATCACGCTCTGGCTTGCCGATGACCATGTCGCCCTTGCAGGCATCCCGGTATCGGGGCTCGCCGTCGTGCTGGGTGCGTCCGCCCTGTTGTTCTTCGGCCTTTGGCGCCGCTCGCGCGGCCAGACGCGGCGGCTGAGAACCCGGCTGGACGAGGCGGGCGGCGCGGGGCCGGGGGTTGAAGCCGTCCTGAAGGCGCAGGCCGAACTTGCGGGCCGGCTCCAGACGATGACGGACGTGCTCGGCAGCCGTCAGAGCGAACTGGCCTCGACCCTTTCCGGCCGGTTCGACGGCTTGTCCCACACGGTCGGCCGTTCGATCATGGCGACGACGTCGCAGACGAAGGACTCGCTGTCGGCACTCGGTGAGCGCCTCGCGGTCATCGACGAGGCCCAGAACCGGATCGGCGAACTGGCAAGCGGCATCTCGAAACTGCAGGACGTTCTGGGAGACAAGCAGTCGCGTGGTGCATTCGGCGAATTGCGCATGCAGACCATCATCGCCGACGCCCTGCCGGCCAGCGGCTATCGCATGCAGGCCGCGCTCTCGAACGGCAAGCGACCGGATTGTCTGATCCAGATGCCGAACGGCTCGCCCCCGCTGGTGATCGATTCCAAGTTTCCCCTCGATGCCTACGCCGCGATGGCATCTGCCAAGACCCCGGAACAGAAGCAGTTCGCCGCCAGCCGCATGCGGCGGGACATGGACGTGCACATTCGCGCCATCGCCTCGAAATATCTGATTGCCGGCGAGACCCTCGATACGGCGCTGATGTTCGTGCCGTCCGAAACGATCTTCGCATTCCTTGGCGAACGCTTCCCCGATATCGTCCAGAAGGCGTTCAGGGCCCGGGTGGTGATCGTCTCCCCGACCTTGCTGATGCTTTCCGTGCAGGTCATCCAGAATCTCCTCAAGGATGCGCGGGTCCGGGAGGAGGCGGGCCGGATTCAGGCCGAGACCCGCCATCTCGCCGAGGACATAGCGCGTCTCGACGAACGGGTCGGTGCCCTCAGAAATCATTTCGGGCAGTCGGCGCGCGACATCGACCAGATCCTGATCACGACGGCCAAGATTACCCGGCGCGCGGAAACGATCAGCGACCTGCCCCTGCGTGACGAGGAGACAGGTCCGACGCGATCTGCACTCCTATAGTCACGCTTATGTGAACATCACCCAAGGTGCTGACGCAACTCAACGATTTCCGGGCCTTGGATCGCTGTTCACTGATAATAATTAAGCGTATCGTTACCAAACGGTTAAAATGTCTCGGATCGAAACCCGGTCGGCCACGTTGTCTGGACAGGTTAGTTCGATCGTCAGGGGGACGAGATGAGGCGCGCGGCACGGACATTGATGACGGTGGTGAGTCTGGCCGTGATGCCGGTCTCGCTGAGCGCTGTCAATGCGCAGGCCATGGGTCTTGCCGAAGCCTACAATTCCCAGACCGAAATCGACTTCCGTCAGGGCCTGCAGATCCGTCTGGCATGGGCGGGAGACTATGTCGGCCCGTTCGACGGCATCGTCGGCCCGCGTACCCTGCGGGCCATCCGCGACTTCCAGGCACGCCACGGTATGGATCCGAACGGCGTGATCACCGACGAAATGTTGACACGTCTCGTCGGCCTCTCCGATTCCATCCAGAACGGCCTCGGTGTCGCGTTCGCGGAGGATGAGAAGAGCGGGTCGCGCATGCTGATTCCGTTCAACCGCGTTGTCGACAGCGGGCGCACGGATGTCGGGAATCTCTGGCGGTCGGAAGATGGCCGCCTCGAAGTCGAGACCGTGCGCGTCGCCGGATCGGGACAGACCCTCAAGGGCCTCTACGACGTACTGCTGACCGAGACGGACACGCGTTCGGTCACGGGCTCTGAGTTCGGTGGAGAATGGTTCAAGGTCTTCGGCAAGGATGCGGGCCGCGAATATCTGATGCGGTTCGAGGTCGGCAAGACCGACGCGACCGACCTGCGAGGATTTTCGGTTTCCTACGATCCGGCGATCGAGGACGAGGTCGAACCGTTCCTGTCCGTCGCGTCCGAGCTTTTCGAGCCCTTTGCCTCCGATCCGAGCCAGCCGCTGCTCGTCAGCCGCGACGACCGGCCGTTCACGACCATGATGCGGAACCAGCGCGCGGGGTCACACGAGCGCGACGGTCGCTTCGCACTGGCCCATGCCGATCCCTCGCAGCCCAACATGTTCGCAATGCCGCCCGAACCGTCCGACGTCGACGCGATGGAACTCGATCCGTCGGACGTGGCGTTCGACATGGCGGGCTCGGGCTTTGCCGTTTCGAAGGATGGTTGGGTCCTGACGAACGCCCATGTCGTCAACGCCTGCAATGCGGTCTTCGTCAGCGGCTATGGACGGGCGGTCGATCGTATTGTCGATGCCGACAACGATCTGGCTCTGGTGAAAGTCGAGGGACGTTTCGAGGAGCCGTTGAAGATCTCGACCGGCAAGCCGCGTCTCGGCGAGGACATTCTCGCGCTGGGGTTCCCGCTGCGTTCGATCCTGGCCGATTCGCTGAACGTCACGCGCGGCAACGTGTCGTCGCTGCTCGGCCTGATGAACGATCCCCGCTACATGCAGATTTCCGCACCGGTCCAGCCGGGCAATTCGGGTGGGCCGCTCGTCGATCTGTCGGGCCGGGTCGTCGGTGTCGTGACCGCCAAACTCAACGCGGTGGCGATCGCCGACGCGACAGGTGATATTCCCCAGTCGATCAATTTCGCGATCCAGCCGAACGCGGTTTCCACCTTCCTCGACGCGAGCGACATCGAATATGTTACCGCCGATGCAAACGGCGGGCTGCAGAGCGTCCCCGATGCGGTCGAAAGCGTAAAATCGTCGATCGTGCCCGTCCTGTGTCTCGACGAGTAGGCATCCTCTCGCCTTTCGCCGGTACCGACGGGCGGTCCGTCATCAGACTGCGAGATCGTTTCCGCCACCGATGAGAAATCTGGGATGGGCGCCGGCCAACGAGCGGGTCCTTGCGCATGCGGCCGTGTCGACCCGCCCCTAATGGGGCGTTCCGCCAGACGCCGGTGGAACGTGCGGAACAACCACCCCTCTCGCCGGTTCCTCCTATCGAGAAGATCCAAAACATCGAGGGACCCATGGCCGATCTCAGCACCGAACCGAAGATGATGCGCTCGCAGCAGGACAAGGACACGCGCGCCGACATTGCCGAGGACGAAACGCGGAACAAGACGCCGCGCAAGGATGCCGACGCAGAGAGCGGCCGCGATCGGGAGCTGTCGAAAACCGGTCGAGCGAATTACGAAACCGAGCAGATGGACGCGATCTTCGAGGAGAACAAGGCCGGCGCCACGCCCGCCGCGCCCGGGTCCGAAAACCGGACGGCCGAAGAGACTGCCCGAAAAGGCGAGGCCGGCCTCGCAAGCAAAGGCCGTTCGCGTCTGGGCGACTGACCGAGACGCGCCGCATCGGCCTGCTTCACGCCGCCTCGCCTTGCCGGGGCGGCGTTTTCGTGTCGGCCAGCGTAACGCAGGTCGTATCCCTTTACAGGATCGACTGGAGAAAGCGCGTCAGGTCGTCGGACACGTAATCGATGTGGCTGGCGTCGCGTCCCTCATGCTCCCAATATTCGCCGAACGTCGTCTCGAAATTGCGCGGGACGATCAGCACGGTCTTCATGCCGAGCGCTTTGGGAACCGTCAGGTTCTTCGACAGATCCTCGAACATCACGGCCTTCGTGGGATCGATGCCGTGTAGGCCGACGAATTTGTCGTAGGTCGCGGCCGCCGGTTTCGGCACCAGATCGGATGCGACGATGTCGAAGATATCCTCGAAATGGTCGGAAAGGCCCATCTGGCGTGCCGCCCGTTCCGCGTGGCCGCGATCCCCGTTCGTGAAGATGAATTTGCGACCGGGCAGGGCCTTGATCGCAAGTCCGAGGTCCGGGTTCGGCTCGAGCCAGGAATAGTCGATGTCGTGAACGAAGTTCAAAAACGCGTCGGGATCGATGTCACGCTCTTCCATCAGGCCCTTGAGGGTCGTGCCGTGCCGCCGGTAGAGATCCTTCTGGACCAGGCGTGCCTCGTCCCTTGGCAGCGACAGGAGATCGGCGACGAAGGTCGTCATCCGCTGATCGATCTGCGAAAACAGATCAGTGTGCCGTGGATAAAGCGTGTTGTCGAGATCGAAGATCCAGTCGCGGACATGCGAGAAGTCTTCTGGTTTTGCGGCGTCTGTCGGCAGGGTATCGGCGGTCATGCTCATGGGTCGGCCAATTCGCTTCATCGATTTCGCAGCGTCGAACCTGAATGCTACGATGGAAAGGTTCACGGAGAATGTGGATTGAAATCACGGTCGCCGCAGCGTTCATGCAGAATTTTCGATCCGCCCTGCAAAAGCGACTGACTTCCGATCTTTCCACCACCGGAGCGACATTCGTTCGCTTCGGCTTCGGCTTGCCCTTTGCCGGTCTGTACCTTCTTCTTCTCCACTCTGTCGATTACGCGATCCCGGCACCCGACGAAACCTTTCTCTGGTACGTGCTTCTGGCATCCTTGTCGCAGATCGCGGGAACGGCTCTGCTCGTTCTCGCCTTTTCCTATCGCAACTTCATGGCGGCGACCGTCTATTCCAAGACCGAACCGATCGTTGCGGCGCTGTTCGGATTTCTGATCCTCGGCGACACGCTGGCGTTGCCCGGTCTCGTCGCGATCGGCGTGGGTCTTCTCGGCGTTGCCGCAATGTCGATCGGTGATCGTGGAACGCTGCGGCAAATGGTGCGGTCGTCCTCCCTGCCATCCGCTGCGATCGGCCTGTCGTCCGGCGTCGGGTTCGCCATCTCGGGGATCGCGGTCCGCGGCGCGGCGCTTTCGCTCGGCACGGCCGATCCGGTCGCACAGGCGGCCCTGACGCTCGTCTGCGTCATCGCACTGCAGACCGTCCTGATGGTCGTCTTCATCGTTCTGGTCGAAGTCGCGACCTTCCGTGCGATCCTCCGGGTCTGGAAAGTCGCGTTGGCCACCGGGTTCTGCGGGGCTGCCGCGTCCATCGGCTGGTTCACCGCCATGGCTCTGCAACCCGTCGCCCTCGTCAAGACCGTCGGACAGATCGAGCTCGTCTTCGCCTATCTGGCCTCGATCTGGTGGTTTCGGGAATCGATCTCCCGCAAGGAGCTCCTCGGCTGCGCTTTGGTGATCCTCGCGGTCCTGATCCTGATCCGGTCCGGCTCGTGATGGCGGATGGCCTGCTGGGTCGCAACGCGCGGGGGCATGCGTGTCCCGCCTCGGTGTTTGAGATCGCGTCCGGCGCTCAGTACGCGAACTGGATCCGGCCGGTCAGCGCATGCACGGTCAACCCGTCGTTCGGCCCGGCGGTGCCGACCGTGTAGGAATAATCGCTGGTCAGCGTCACCCGCTTGGTGAGGTAGAGGTTCGCGACCGCCGAGGCGCCGAATTGGGCGCCGCCATCTGGACAGAGATCCGTGAGATCCAGATAATCGATCCGTGCGCCGATCTCGAACGCGCCGAAACCACCTTCGTCGATCGGGTTCTTCGGAACGACACGGCCGAACGTGCCCGAGGAACGGCTGTAGCCGCGGGTTTCACCGGTCAGGAAGTACGTCGAATAGAGGTAGCCGCCATGGGCGGTTCCGCTGTCGAACGATCCTTCGACCCGGGCACCGGTCAACTCGCCCTGGATCGACAGGGAGCCCAGCACAATGGAGGCTTCGAGATTGCCGCGCAGCAACTGGTCGGCATCGTCGAAGCTCGGTCCGGCCGCGATCGAACGCGATGTCAAGGTGGAGTTCGTTCCGCCGGAGAACCCGAAGGAATGATCGATGTCGAACCGTGTCGAGATCGCCGCTCCCAGATGGAGGAGCCTGTCGACGCGCTGGGTGCCGACGCCATCGCCGGACGCGTCTCCGCCGCGCGTGATCTCGCTTTGCGCGTAGACCGGGGCCCAGGTGGCACGACCGGTGAAGGCCAGTCCTTCGGAATCGACGCCGGTGTTGACGTCCCCGCCGAAAATGCCGCCGGCGAGCGAGTAAGCGTCGCCGCCATATTTCACCACGCCGCCGACATTGTCGCCGGGAATGAGGGCCGCGCTCTGTCCTGACGTTGCGAACGGCAGGAACCGGCTGCCGGAATAATCCTGGAGCGAGAACGGTTCGTCCTGCTGCCCGACCTGGAACGTCAGGCGGTCCGTGGGGGAATAGTTGACGAATGCGTAGCGAACCGGAAAGGTCCGGTTCTGGAAATCATAGGCGAAGGTGCCGCCGAACTGATCGTAGGTGCCGTAGACATAGAGGCGCAGGAGATTGTCGGACGTATCCCAGAAATCCTTGCCGGGGGTGAAATCGGTGTAGCCGCCGTCGAGCTGAATGAAGGGTGCCAGCGTGATGTTGCGGTCGGACGATCCGAACCGGAGGAAGCGCTCGTTTTCGGAAAACAGCCCGGCATCGTTCGTCGCGGACTGGGCCGCCGCGAGCGACGGCAGCCATGCCGTGCCAGCGAGCGCGGCGGCGACCAGCCTGGCCGCCGCCGCGCTGCGCAAAATCGCGATACGAGCCTTGTTTTCGATGTGCATCCAGCCGTCCCCTGCCGAAGCCGGGTGCAGGATCGCAACCGACAGTGTCCTCGTCGAGCGTCATCTAAAGGCGTGGGGCCGGCCGCGGCTGTAGCAGGCCGGCAACGGCGCGCGATTTGCGCGTGTATGGAAAAAGCGCTTTCGTTACGGGACGATAAGCGTGCCGGCACCATGCTCGGTCAACAATTCCAGAAGAACGGCATGGCGCGTCTTTCCATTGAGGATCACGACGCCCTCGACGCCTTTTTCCAGGGCGTCGATGCAGGTTTCGACTTTCGGAATCATGCCGCCGGAAATCGTGCCCCTGCGGATCAAAGCCTTCGCTTCGCTGACGGACAATTCCTTGATCAGCGTCTTCGAATCGTCGAGCACGCCCGGCACGTCGGTGAGGAACAGGAGGCGGGCCGCCTTGAGCGCGCCCGCGATCGCGCCGGCGAACGTATCGGCGTTGATGTTGTAGGTCGCGCCGTCGCGACCCGGTGCGACGGGCGCGATGACCGGGATCATCTCGGACCGTGCAAGAAGGTCCAGCAATGTCCGGTCCACCTCGACCGGTTCGCCGACGAATCCGAGATCCAGAACCCGCTCGATGTTGGAATCCGGATCGATCACCGTCTTGGTGGCCTTCTCGGCGAAGACCAGGTTGCCATCCTTGCCGCAAAGACCGATGGCCCACTCGCCCTCGGCATTGATCATGGCGACGATTTCCTTGTTGATCGAGCCTGCCAGCACCATCTCGACGATCCGGACGGTTTCGGCATCCGTCACGCGCAAACCGCCCTCGAACCTGGATTCGATGCCCATCTGGGTGAGCATTCGTCCGATCTGCGGACCGCCGCCATGCACGACCACCGGATTGACGCCGGACTGCTTGAGAAGCGCGATATCGCGGGCGAAGGCCTGTCCGAGATGCGTGTCGCCCATGGCATGCCCGCCATATTTCACGATGACGTTCTTGTTCTCGTAGGCCTGCATATAGGGCAGGGCTGCCGAAAGGAGCTGCGCCTGGATTTCGGCCGTGTCGCGCGTGGCGTTGTCGTCGGTCATCATGGTCTCGCTGATCGTGCGTCGATTTAACCCGATCTGGCCTGCCGCACCGCGCGGCCGCCGGGTTCCCGCCGCACTTCTAGAGCGTAATGATGGACAACAGAAGTCACGGCCGGGCCGTCGGCTTCCATTGTGCGACTTCGCGGTGGCGCCCCCGGCCGTTCGGCGGCATAGTCCGCACGAGTGAGGGAACCGGCGAGGGCGGCATGCGCGACAATGGATGGAACGGGCGATCGGCGTTCAAACGGCTGGCCACCGCCTCGTTCGTTGCCCTGGCGCTTCTCTGTGCGCCGGGCGCGGCGGCTGAGGCCGAACCGCTTGCGGACGCGCAGCGGGAGGGCGTCCATCTGGTCATGCGCCACGCGATCGCGCCGGGAACCGGCGATCCCGCAAGTTTCCGGATCGGCGACTGCGCGACCCAGCGGGTCCTGTCCGACGAAGGCCGTGAACAGGCACGGGCGATCGGCGAGAGGCTGAGGAAAGCCGGCGTCCGGATCGATGTCGTGCTGACAAGCCAATGGTGCCGCTGCCGCGAGACGGCCGAGCTGATGGATGTCGGCCCGGTCGAGGACGCGCCGTTTCTCAACTCGTTCTTTCGGAACCGGGACAAGGCCGATGCGCAGCGACAGGCGGCCGTCGCGCGGCTGCGCGAACTGACCGCGCAGGGCAGGAAAGCGTTGTTCGTCACCCATCAGGTCAACGTGACCGGCCTGACCGGCGTCTACCCGTCCTCGGGCGAAATCGTGCTCGTCGCGATCGGCGAGGATGGCGGGATCGAAACCCATGGCTCGATTGGCGAATGACTGACGCCCATTGGGCAGCCGCCGTCGTTCGGCACCGCAGAACCGTGCGCTCTATCGCCTGACGGCCTTCTCGATCGCCTCGATCGCGGACGCGTCCTCGATCGTTGCAGGGGTTTCGAAGGACTTGTCGTCCACGATGGATTTCATCGTCCGGCGCAGAACCTTGCCGGAGCGTGTCTTGGGCAGCTTGTCGACGACGATGACGCGCTTGAAGGCCGCCACCGGACCGATCTGGTCGCGCACCATCCGGACGATGTCCGCTTCCAGAGTGTCCAACGTGTGCTGGTCGGTGTCCTTCAGAACGACGAAGCCGCAAGGCAGCTCGCCTTTCATCGCGTCCTCCATACCGATCACGGCACATTCGACGACGGCGGGGTGGCGCGCGACGATTTCCTCCATTTCGCCCGTGGACAGGCGGTGGCCGGCCACGTTGATCACATCGTCCGTCCGTCCCATCACGAAAAGATAGCCCTCTTCGTCGAGGTAGCCGGCATCCGAAGTGGCGTAATAGCCGGGATAAGCGGTCAGATAGCCGTCGCGGAACCGGTCGTCAGCGCCCCAGAGCGTCGGCAGATTGCCGGGGGCGAGCGGCAGTCTGATCGCGATCGCGCCCATCTCGCCGGCGGGCAGTTCCGTTCCGTCGGTGTCGAGAATGGCGAGATCGTAACCCGGCATGGCAACGGAGGGGGAGCCGTGCTTGACCGGAAGGAGTTCGATCCCGCGCGGATTGCCGGCGATGGCCCACCCGGTCTCGGTCTGCCACCAATGGTCGATGACCGGCCTGCGAAGGACCCGTTCGGCCCATTTGACCGTTTCAGGGTCCGCCCGTTCGCCCGCGAGATAGAGCGCCTCGAAATTCGCCATGTCGTAACGCTGGAACAGCTTGCCGTCCGGATCTTCCTTGCGCACGGCGCGGATGGCCGTCGGTGCGGTGAACAGAAGCTTGGCGCCATGTTCGGATATGATCCGCCAGAACGTACCGGCATCCGGCGTGCCGACGGGCTTTCCCTCGAACAGGATGGTCGTCGCGCCTTTGATCAGCGGCGCGTAGACGATGTAGGAATGGCCGACGACCCAGCCGACATCGGACGCGGTGAACGACACGTCGCCCGGCTCGATGCCGTAGACATTGCCCATCGACCAGTGCATCGCGACGAGATGCCCCCCATTGTCGCGGATGACGCCCTTGGGTTTTCCCGTCGTGCCGGAGGTGTAGAGGATGTAGAGGGGATCGGTCGCCTTCACGCGCGCGCACGGCACCGCGCGTCCATCGGCGATCTCTTGGCGGTAACGCTCTCGCAGATCGGCCCAGTCGTGGTCCCGCCCCTCGACGAGATCGCAGGGACGCTCGGGACGCTGCAGGACGATCGCATGGGCGGGCTTGCGGACCGCGATGTCGAACGCCTTGTCCAGCAGCGGCTTGTATTCGACCGTGCGGTTCGGCTCGACCCCGCAGGAGGCGGACAGGATCAGCTTGGGTTCGGCGTCGTCGATGCGCTTGGCGAGTTCATGCGCGGCAAAACCGCCGAACACCACCGAATGGATGGCGCCGATGCGTGCGCAGGCCAGCATCGCGACCGCCGTCTCGGGCACCATCGGCATGTAGATGACCACCCGGTCACCGCGCACGATGCCGAGGTCCAGCATGGCCGCGGCCAGCGCCTTCACGTCGGTGAGGAGTTCGCCATAGGTGATCGCCTGCTTCGACCCGGTCAGCGGAGAATCGTAGATGATCGCCAGCCGGTCCCCGTGGCCCGCCAGGACATGCCGATCGACGGCATTGTGGCAGGTGTTGCAGACGGCGTCGGGAAACCAGCGGCCATAGACGCCCTGGGTCTCGTCGAAGGCACGCGTTGGTGCTTCGAACCAGTCGATCGCTTCGGCCTGTTTCAGCCAGAAGCTCTCCCGGTCGTCTTTCGATGCCTGATAGAGCTCTCGAAAATTGCGTGCCATCCCCGGTCCTCCCAAACCTTTGCGGGGCCGAGCCCGCACATTGCGCGCCGGCCACTCGCGTCCGGTCAATCTAGGCGGTAACGGGGCCCACGCAAACCGGGAATGTCGGCCGATCTCTCGCCCCGTTCAGCGCGCTCCGGGCGAGCGGCGAGACGCTGTCCGTAGAGGAAGCGTTTATAAATCTTCGGTAGCATATCCATGCTGACGCATGGTCGGCGGGTTGCAGCGTTTCAGGCGAGGAGTTCGGTTCGGTGCAAGCGAGGCTTTGGCAAACCCGTCGCAGGAGCGGCGCAAGCGGCGGGCGCCGTTCGTTCGCCGTCGCCTCTCTCGCGGCCATGTGCGCAGCGCTTTATGCCGAGGTTTCCCATTCAGCGGCCTGGGTTCAGGAGCAAGGCGCGGGACAGGCGATCGTCACGGGGATCTACGCGCGCGCCGACAAAGCGTTCTCCGACGACGGTTCGCAGACCGGGGCGGTGGATTTCCAGAAGGGCGCGGTCTCCCTCCTCATTGATTACGGCGTCCTTTCCTGGTTGACCGTGTCCGGCACTGCGGAATTCGGCTCCGACACGAGCGAGCGCCTGCCGTTTCGGCGTCCCGGCCTTTCCAACGCGGCCCTCTCGGTGCGCGCGCAGGTCTACCGGTCCGATCGATATGCGATGAGCGTCGAGATCGGGGGACGCACGGAAGACGCCTATGGCGAAGCCGATCGCCTGGTCGACACGTTCGGGTGGGATTCACCATTGCTCGAAGCCCGCTGGTCCGGCGGCGCGAATTTCGAGCTGTTCGGCCGAGCATCCTTCGCCGATGTTTCGGCGGGCTATCGTTACCGGACGGGCGAGGGGCCGGACGAGGTGCTTCTCGATGCGACGCTCGGCGTCAGGGCGTTCGACCCAGTCACCTTGCTCTTCCAGAGTTTCACGACCGTCGCCGACGGCGACATTGCCGCAATCTCCGTGCGGCAGAAGGCGCAGGCTTCGGTGGTCTACGATCTCTCGGAAGCATGGTCGCTGCAGACCGGCGGCTTCGCGACAGTCGCCGGGCAAAACGTGCTTGCGGAACGCGGCGCCTTCGCCGCGTTGTGGTACCGGTTCTAGTGCGTCCATAAGTTGGATGGAGCATCGCGCGGCCAGTCAGACGCGGGATGCTCCAGGCGCGGCGTCCAGTCTCCTTCAAGCGACGACAAGCTGGAAAGGAGGACGATCGCCATCGCTCCAGTCAGGTCGATCGGCGTGATCGCTTTGATTGTTTCGCAAGCGTGACCGGCAGGGCCGAAGGCTAGGATCGAACCAAATTCCGCCGCGTCGGGCGGACGAACCTGTATAGAGATCAACCTATTAACGACATTTCCTAAGGCGTCACGCGAATGAGAGGGACGTCATTGTAGGTCGATGAAGGTCTCGATCTCGCCGCGGGTCGGCATGGCCGTCTGCGCGCCGAGCCGCCGACAGGCGAGAGACGCCGCGATCGCGGCGCGGCGAACCGCGAGCCGGACGTCCAGGCCCTCCGCGAGCCCTGCGGCGAACACCCCGCAAAACGTATCGCCGGCACCCGTTGTATCTTCCACCGATATGTCGAGCGCGGCCTGGGTGAACGGCTCGGCGCCCGGTTCCGCAACGACGACGCCGCGCGCACCGAGCGTCGCGATGACCCCGAGGGAGAGTGCGTCCGAAAGCCTCGACGCTCGATCGCGGAGCGAACCATCGGCGATGCCGATCGCCTGACCGGCCGCCGAAAGTTCGATCTCGTTGACGATCAGCCAGTCGACAGGGTCGCAGAGCGCGCGAATGAAGGCGGGTGCCGGACGGGCCGGCACGGGTGCGAGATTGAGAACGACCGTCCCGCCGCCGGCCTTGATGGAGCGCGCCGCTTCGATGGACGCCGCATGCGGCGTCTCCATCTGAAGCAGGAGAACCGTTCCCTCGCCGTGCGGCATCCCCTCGAGACGATCGGCCGAGAGCGTGCGATTGGCGCCGCTCGCGACGGTGATGGCGTTCTCGCCCTCGGCATCGATCGAAATGAACGCGGCGCCCGTCGCCTCGGACGCTCTCGTCACGGCGGTGACATCGATCCGATGGGTCTTGAGATTCGCAAGCACCGCATCGCCGAGTTCGTCGGCGCCGACCGCGCCGGCCATGCGCACGCTGACTTCCGAGGAGGTCGCGCGCGCCGCCGCGACCGCCTGGTTGGCGCCCTTGCCGCCGAACAGTCTTTCATAGGTCGGACCGAGTACGGTTTCACCGGGGCTTGCGATCCGCTCCACGCGGCAGACGAGATCGACGTTGAGCGAGCCGAAGACGAGAACGTCACCTGTCATTGTCGCTTTCCTCTCCCATGCCGATCCACACTCGCGATCTGTGCGGTCATGAGCCGAAGCGATCGTGAAAAACGCCTCCCGGGTCAAGCCTTTCATCGGACCGTCAAGAGGGCCGACGTTTGAACGACAGGCTGGCGCGAGGCCTTCCTAAGAATGGTCTCGTTAACCATTCGTTAACCATATCCCACGAAACCTGTCCTCGACGATCGACCCGTATCGATCTCTAACACTTTGGATTTCAAAGGGAATGGCCGGCAGATGATCCCCGTTATCGCGATTGGCTCGCTCAAATCCTCCGGCTCGACCACGCTCGGCCTGACCCTTGCCGGCGTTGCCGCGGCGGCCAACATCCCCGTGACCATCATCGACGGCGCGCATGATCCCGATGCCGCGATCTGGGCCGGCAAACGCAGCCTTCCGCGGCGCCTTGGCGTCGTTCGCGAGACGAACCCGTCCGAGATCGAAACCATGGTTCGCGGCGCCCGCCGGCGCGGCGAGGCGATGATCATCGATTGCGGGACGAACCCGGAGCTGCTGCGGCTGGCCGAGCGCATGGCCGACAAGACGCTTATTCCGGTTCGCTTTTCGCCGCTGTCGGCGGACGCTGCGATCGCGACCGACGCGCTTTTCGACGCGACACCCGGGCTCGGGCGACCGGGGCGGGAAAGAGCCTTCGTCGCCAGCGCCATCACACCGATCCACAGCCGCATCGCGCGTGTCGTCGAGAGCCTGATCGCGTCGAGTGCGACGAAACGCCTGCAGGTGGGTCTTTCGCTGCGGGCGGCCTACGAGGCTCCGTTCCTCAATGGTGGCAGCCTGTTTTCGCTCGACGACGACGAGGCCCCCGGCCTCGACCGCGCTCGCGCGGAGGCTGCGATGCTCGCTTATGAAGTCGGTCTGCTGCAGGTCGCGGGAACGCGCCGGGACGCGCCGGCCCGCCTCGATGCCCGGATCGCCGCCTGACGGATCAGTCGAAGGAGGGCGGCTGCGACAGGTCGACGGCTGGCGGCGCGCCCCGATCGTCCCCCGGCGCCGCCGCATCCGCATCGCCGGCTCGTCCATCGGTCGTCCCGTCAAGATCGAGTGGCGGCAGACCGAAGGTCGGCGCCTGGTCCTCCTCAGCCGGAACGGTTCCCGGCACGCTTTCGTCGCTTGGCTCGCCGAGTTCGAGCGGTGGCAATCCGAAGCCCGGCTCCGTCGCCCCATCGGCGGCGGGGGCGTTCGCGCCGCCCGGCGTCGAACCCGGCATACCCAGCGGCGGCAGGCCGAACGGATTGTTTTCGCCCGCACCGCCGTTCGGGCCCAGCGGCGGAAGGCCGAAACCGTCCTGGCCCCCGAACGAGGGAACGTCGATCTCGATCTGGGAAGGGTCCGTCTTCGGCGCCTCGTCCTTGTAGCGCATGACCATCTGCGGGAACATGATGGTCAGGCCGACCATGAGAAGCTGGATGCAGACGAACGGGACCGCCCCCCAATAGATCTGGCCGGTGGTGACCGGCTCCATCCGCTTGCCGGTCACCCGGTCGAGATAGGGCACCTTGGCCGCGACCGAACGCAGGAAGAACAGCGCAAATCCGAAGGGTGGATGCATGAAGCTCGTCTGCATGTTGATGCCGAGCAGCACGCCGAACCAGATCAGATCGATGCCGAGATTTTCCGCGGCCGGTGCCAGCAGCGGCACGATGATGAAGGCGAGTTCGAAGAAATCGAGGAAGAACGCCAGGAGGAAGATCAGCACGTTGACGACGATCAGAAACCCGGTCTCGCCGCCCGGTACGGCCGTCAGGAGTTCTTCCACCCAGATGTGACCGTTGACGCCGTAGAAGGTCAGCGAGAAGACCCGCGCTCCGATGAGAATGAATAGCACGAAGGCCGAAAGCTTCGCCGTCGATTCCATCGCCTGGGTCAACAGGTCGAGATTGAGGCGCCGTTTGGAGAAGGCGAGGACCAGGGCACCGACGGCGCCCATCGCGCCGCCTTCGGTCGGCGTCGCGATGCCGAGGAAGATCGTGCCGAGCACCAGGAAGATCAGCGCCAGCGGCGGAATCAGGACGATGATCACCTGCTGCGCGAGGTTGGACATGAGCTTCAGCGTGAAGGCCTTGTTCAGCGCGGCCGCGGCGTAGACGGCGACGACGCCGACGACGGCGCCCCAGATGAGGGCGCCTTGCGGCACCCGTTCCTCGAGATAGACGGACGCCGCCCAGCCGATCAGGCCGGCGAGCGCGAGCGCCACGATCAGCGAGGTGACACCTTTTCCAAGTGTGCGGGCTTCGGGCGGCAGGGCCGGCGCGGAACTCGCCCGAAACATCGTCATGCCGAAGATATAGAGAAGGTAGAGACCCGTCAGGACCAGAGCCGGCACGAGGGCTCCGGCATACATGTCGCCGACCGAACGGCCGAGCTGGTCGGCGAGGACGATGAGGACCAGCGAGGGCGGTACGATCTGCGCCAGCGTGCCGGACGCGACGATGACGCCGGAGGCGAGGCGCCGATCATAGCCGTAGCGCAACATGATCGGCAGGGAAATCAGACCCATGGCGATGACGGACGCGGCGACGACGCCGGTGGTGGCGGCAAGCAGGGCGCCGACGAAGATGACGGCATAGGCAAGACCGCCCCGGAGCGGGCCGAACAGCTGGCCGACGGTTTCAAGCAGGTCCTCGGCCATGCCGGAGCGTTCCAGGATGAGCCCCATGAAGGTGAAGAAGGGAATGGCGAGCAGCGTGTCGTTCGACATGACGCCGCCGAAGAACCGGTCGGGCAGGGCGCCGAGCAGCGGATAGAAGAGATTGATCTCGGAGGAGAGAGGCGCGAGTTCGACGCCGATGAAGAAGAACAGCAGCCCGTTGGCGGCGAGCGAAAACGCCACCGGATAGCCGAGCAGGAGAAAGATCACCAGCGACGCGAACATGATCGGCGCCAGATTGTGCGCGATGAACTCGATCATGGCGTCTGCGTCCCGTTCTTGAGGGGGTTGGAAGCGGGTCTTTCGTCCGGGGCCGGCCCGTCGGGCGGGACCTGCGCATCGGGCGCAAGGGTCGCCATTTCGCCGGCCAGCGGAGCCGGCTTGGCGAGCGGCGTCGTATCGGGTTCGCCCGCAAAGAGGATCGCGCCGCGCTTGATCATCTCGGACAAGCCCTGCAGCAGCAGCAAGATGAAACCGGTCAGGAGAAGCGCCTTCGCCGGCCAGACGATCAGGCCACCGGCATTCGACGAGAATTCCTGGCGCTCGTAGGAGCTGATGACATAGGGAACCAGCAGCCAGACCATGAGGATCATGAACGGCAGGAGAAAGAAGATATGGCCGAGAAAGTCGATCCAGTCGCGCGTTCGCTTGGACAGATAGTTGGAGACGATGTCGACCCGGATATGCTCGTTGCGCAGCAGCGTCCAGGCGGCGGCCAGCATGAAGATCGCGCCGAACAGGTACCATTGGACCTCGAGCCAGGCATTGGACGACATGTTGAAGGTCTTGCGGATCACGGCATTGCCCGCGCTGACGAGAACGACGACCAGCACCAGCCAAGAGACGCTTCGACCCACGAACGTCGTCACCCGGTCGATGCCCCGCGAGAAGCTCAAAAGCGCTTGCATCCTGTCCGTCTTCCTCGAAATTTGCGCCTGAAACGAATAGGATTCAGTCTCCAGACCCGTCTCAAGCGACGGGCCTGCGAATAAAACCGTCCGTTCGTTAAGGATTTGACGGGCTTTCCGCAAGGCCGGGGCAAGCTTATCGGTCCCTTGCCGCGCGGAAGCTCTTCGTCCCTGGGACAGGACGCGGTCTGCCGAACGACGGATGATCTGGAGGATCGGGACGATCGCCGAAAAACCGAAAAAGCCGCCGGGCCCGGTCAGCCCGGATTATCTCATGCGGGCCGGCGCGCATTATCTTGAACGCTATGCGACCTCGTCGGAAAACTTCAGGAGGGTCCTTGAACGCAAGGTTCGTCGCCGGATGATACTGCGCGGAGACGAGGAGGCGGACCATTCCGTTCTGATCGCCGAGACGGTGTCGCGGTTTGCCGAACTCGGCTTTCTGGACGACCGGGGCTTCGCGGAAGCACGGCTTCGCTCGTTTCGCCGCAAGGGTCTCTCGACCCGCATGGTGGCGGCGAAGCTGTCGGAAAAGGGTGTTGATCGTGAGACGATCGAAGCGGTCGTCGCCGAGGACGACACGCCGGAGGCGGATGCGGCCGTCAATTATGCGAGGCGGCGCCGGCTCGGGCCCTGGCGGATTCGCGATCGCACGGAGCGTCGCGACAAGGATATCGCCGCCATGATGCGGGCCGGTTTCACCTATGGTCTCGCGACGATGGTGATCGACGGCGAGGTGCCGGCCGATCTCCTTGATAAGGCCGATCCGAACTGAGCAGGAGCACCGGCGGTCCATGCAGACGCACGATGTTCCGGCTCACGCTTTGATTTCCGGCGTCAGGCGGCCCGGGGATCGATTCCGATCCACGGGCCGATGTCCTAGAGACGCGTCCAGGTCTGCGTCTTGCAGAAGATCTTCAGCGCGCAACCTTCGAGCTTCAGGCTCGCTCCACCCGGCGCCACCTCGACTGTGCCCGCATAGGTTTTCTCGTCGCGCGGATCGGTGACCGTGCCCGTATAGCTCGCGCCCGAGCCGCTCATCTGGCCGACCGATTTTCCCTTGTGCTCGCCCCTGATCACCGTCGCGCAGTAGGCTCCGCCGCAGGGCGCGATCTCGACGATACCGCCGCCCGGCGCGCGCCACTGGCCAACGATGGGCTCGGCCGCCACGGCGCTCGACGCCCATCCGGACATTGCGAAAAGTCCTGCTGCTGCAAGGACGGACATCTGCTTCTTCATGGCTCACTCCCGATTGCTTGTTGTTTGTGAAGGAGATAGACGAGGCGCCGCACGAGTGAAGTGCGCCCGCGGAGGATCCGATCCGCGAAGGCCGTTTCCCGAGGCGCCCAAAGACCCTGGCGGCGAACCGCCGTTCACCCGGCGCGGTTCCAGTTCTGGACCGTCTTGCAGAACACTTCCATGATGCAGCCCTTGAGGGCGATCTGCTGCCCGTTCAAGGTAAGCGAGCCTGGATAGCTCTTGCCGTTTATGGGATCGTGAACGCGCCCGTCGAACGTCGGACCGGTGCCGGATACCTCGGCGACGGCCGCGCCCTTGTAAGGGCCGCTCGCGACGACGGCGCAATAGCCCGATCCGCAGCTTTCGATGGCGATGGTCCCGCCATCGGATGTCGTCCACGTGCCGACAAGCCCGGACTGCGGCTGACCCGCACCGGCGGAAAACAGCAAGGCCGCGAGCGCGAGGCCGATGCGGGCCGATCGGCGGCGAGACGGTGAGACAAACTGTGACATGGCGTTGTTGATAAACCGCTTCGACGTCTTCGAGATGAGATTATCGGCTAGGACATGAACGTGGGCATAACAGGGCAATGAAGCGGGACGGATCGCCTCGATCGGATTGCCGGCCCATATGATCTGCAACCTCGCCCATTCTATTCGGCAGAGACGCGGGCCGGCGGCTGAAAGACGGAAAACAATCGCCGCAAAGCCTTAACTCCAAAGGAGGCCGCAAACGGCTCTTGGATCGACAACTCAAAATTCCAATACGCTAACCCTGGTGGACTATTCGGGCCGAATCTGCTCCACCTTTATTAGCATTCTCATCGCGCTCGGAGGCCTTCAGGAAAAGCCCCATGCCCTGCACCCAAAGATTAATTATGAAACTGACTTCCTGTGGTTGTCAGCCCGCGCGACCAAAGCGTATATGCAATGTTTCACTATCGAGTCGAGTAACCAACAATATTATTGGCTTCAGTATTTCGAGTTATATTGTAGTTTCAAGCATTTGTCCCGCATTCGCGTGCATCAGCGGTTATGATTTAGTATTATTTGATCGACCTCCATCAGTTGATTTATCATCTTCCGGGTTAGATTTATACCACGGTATTTTTACGAGCATAAAACCGATAAAAAAAATTGAATCAAGTCTATATAAGGTCGGCTTCATAAAGCTTATTGAATCGAATCCGGATGTAATTCGATCAGAAGAGATTGATGTTTATGTTGAACACATAAGTCCTTGTAATACTCTGCACCATGAAGACCATGCGAATGGTGTCTTGGTCTACCTTGTGGCTCAGAAAGAAGAGATAGATGGCACTGAATCTCTCATCGCCTGGGAGCAGCAAACTGGAAGTAGAATATGGCATCGTGGCGATTTAGTATACATGAAGTAAAATGGCCTCATGTACTCCAATGTCCGTCCCCATAGGGGAATTACAAGATGACACGTGATGAATTAAATGCACCGCTCAACGTCAGATGTGTAACGCTCGAGTGCAACGTCCTGGCAGGCCATGGGTGCTCCTTCTGCATGCATGGCCTGTTTTCACTAAAACGTGCGAGCTATGCACATAAACGACCGGTTTTGAGCACGACGCTCAAGATGCAACAAAACCATGCGTCTCAGTATTATGGGCATGCGCAGGCAGTCTCGGAACGGTTTTGAGCGGTGATGCTAGTTTGGATCGGCGCCAAGGAGGAAATCAAATTATAAGTTGCCAACAGAGAATGGCTCCTAAGGTCGGTATGGAACGTCAGAGCGTTTGACCTCTACATCATATCCTTGTGCATCCAAGTCTGCGCCGAGCGAACATCGACACCGATGCCAGAGGCGGACCATCAGCCGTCGATCGCCTCGACCGCCTTCGACAAGGCCGCTTCGAAACATTCGACATCCTGCGGCGTTCCGACGCTGACCCGCAGGGTGCGATTGAGGAATGGCGCGCCGGGCCGACGCACGAAAACGCCCTGCTTCGCGATGTCCTCGGCAAGCGCCCGGCAATGTTCCTCTCCCCGGCCGAGGTCCATGGCGACGAAATTCGTGGCTGACGGGAGGGCGCGGAAGCCGAACCGCTCCGCCACCTTCCCGAGGAGGCTGCGGCCTTTCTCGACCGCATCGATCGTGAACGCCAGATGATCGGCGTCCGAAAGGGCCGCGAGGGCGCCCGCCTGTGCGATGCGGGACAGGCTGAAATGATCGCGTACCTTGTGGATCTGGGCGATCGCGTTCGGATCGCCAAACGCGTAGCCGACACGCACGCCGGCCATGCCGTAGGCTTTCGAGAAGGTCCGCAGGCGGACGAAATTGGGCCTGAGATAATGCGCGGGAAGCGTCGCCCGCGCGGGCGCGAATTCGCAGTAGGCTTCGTCGAGCACGATCAGCGTATTCTCCGGAACCTTTAGGACCAGCGCCTCGACCTCGTCCGCGCTGGCCCATGAGCCCGTCGGATTGTCCGGATTGGTGAGATAGAGGATCCTGGGACCAAGTTCGTTCGCGCGCGCGGCAAGCGCCGGCAGATCCTGCCGGTAATCGGGCGTATAGGGAACGGTCTCGACCGCCGCGCCGGCCGCCACCGCGAAATAACCGAACGTCGGATAGGCGCCGAGGCTCGCAAGCACGGTGCTGCCGGGATCGCAGGCCGCCGCCACGAGATCGCGCAACAGCCCGTCGATCCCGACGCCGCACACCACGCAATCCCTGGAGATTCCGAGTTTGGAGGCAAGCGCTTCGCGCAATGCGAACTGTTCGGGGTCCCCGTACATCCAGCTCGTTTCGGCCGCACGCGCCATTGCGTCGATCGCCTTCGGCGAGGGTCCGAACACGCTTTCGTTCGCGCCGAGCCGCGCCTGGAACGCCCGGCCATGCTGCCGTTCCAGCGTTTCGGGGCCGGTGAACGGCGAAATCGAAGCCAGCGCGCGAATGCGCGGGGAGAAAGGTCCGGTCATGCTGGAACGCCCTGCCATGTCTTGCATATGTCACGTGTTCGCGGTCTGGAAGACCGGTCCCGTCAAGCCTTGGTCTTGCGCAGGCCTGCCGCAAAGCGTGCCGCATTGCCCGCGTAATGGCGCGCCGACTGCTTCAGCTTCTCGGCCGCCGCCGCGTCGAGCTCCCGCACCGCCTTGGCCGGCGCGCCGACGATCAGCGAGTTGGGTGGAAAGACCTTGCCCTCCGTCACCAGCGCGTTGGCTCCGACGATCGAATTGTCACCGATCACCGCGCCGTTGAGGATCGTTGCGCCCATTCCGATCAGCACATTGTCGCCCAGCGTGCAGCCGTGGACGATCGCATTGTGGCCGATGGTGCAGCCTTTGCCGATGGTGAGCGGGAAGCCCTGGTCGCTGTGCAGTGTGCAATTGTCCTGGATGTTCGTGTCGTCGCCGATGGTCATCCATTCGTTGTCGCCCCGAATGACCGCATTGAACCAGACGCCCACATTGCTGCCGAGCCTGACACGTCCGATGATCCGCGCGCCGGGCGCGACGAACGGTGCGCCATCCTGCGGAAATTCCGGCGCATCGCCTTCGAGCGAATAGATCGGCATGGGTGTTCCTCCTGCGTTTTCCGTGAATGCCACTCGCGCGCGCTCGGCACGACACGCAAGATGCGCGCGAGGGACCTGGTGCATTGTCGAGGAGCGAGGCTACACCGTCCGGCGAGAAAGTGACATCCGCTTCCCGGCCATCCGGTGCGACGAAGCGGGATGAAGCGTCGCGCGGCGATGGTGTCGCTCGCGGGCCGGGACCGGCCATGCGCGATGACATCGGCCGCCATCTCCAGCCTCGGGCAAGCCGAGCTGACTTAGAGTAATTCTCACGCGGTTATGGTCACACCTGCAAGGACCGGCTCGCGGCGACGAGGGAAGGAAACCCGCCATGTTCCGACGAGAATTGCCCCGGCTGGACGACGAGACCGTGCTGTATCACACGGTTCTCGGCCTGCTGGGCGACGGGTTGGACCGCAGGACGATCGAGAAGGCCCTGGTCCGTTACGCACCCGTCGATCTGGATCTTCTGGCCAGCTGCTACGTCAAGGCGCTGCGATCCGTGCAGGCGCAAGCCACTGCGCGAAACGCGAAAGCGGCCTGACGATCGAAGACGATCTCGGCCTTCCCACAGGCCGGCCCGGGTCACCCCGGCATGTGAACGTCCAAGAAGCGGTTCTCCCGCACGTCGAACAATCGGCCGGTCTCCTGCAGCGAGGGCAGGGCGAGCGGCACGATCCTTGCGGCCACGTCACGCGGCTGCGGCAGCGTCTTCGGATCTTCGCCCGGCATCGCGGTCGCCCGCATACGGGTCGCGGTCGCGCCGGGATTGACCAGATTGACCCTGAGGGCGGTGTTCATCGTCTCGTTCGCCCAGGATCTGCCGAGCGCTTCCATGGCCGCCTTCGTCGCGGCATAGAGCCCCCAATACGCCTTGGCGGAATGGGCCGCACCCGAGGACATCAGGATCGCGCGTCCGGCGTCCGACTTGCGCAGCAGCGGATCGAGGGATCGGATCAGCCGCCAGACCGACGTGACATTGGTCGCCATCGTCTTCTCGAATGTCTTCGCCTCGATATGGCCGATCGGCGACAGCACGCCGAGCATGCCGGCATTGGCAACCATGATGTCGAGCTTGCCGTGTCGCTCGTGGATCGCGGCGCCCAGACGGTCGATCCCCGGATAATCGAGGAGATCGAGCGGTACCAGCGTCGCGCTGCCGCCTTTGGCCTTGATCCGATCGTCGAGTTCCTCGAGGGCGCCGACCGTCCGCGCCACGCAATAGACATGCGCGCCTTCGGCGGCGAAATGCTCCGCCAGCTCGCAGCCGATCCCGCGGGACGCTCCCGTCACCAGGGCGATCCGTCCGTCCAATTGTCCCGTCATGCCGTTCCTCGATGAAGTCTGTGGCTCAAGGCGACGAGAACGCGTCGCGCCTCGTGCCGCCCGTCCGCCCGGCCGTCAGGCGAACCCGCCGAGCAGGGACAGCTGGCGCACATTGTCGGTCGTGTCGTTGTCCGTCAGCGCCGTGGGATAGTCCCCGGTGAAGCAGGCGTCGCAATATTGCGGTTGATGCCTGTCGCGCTCCCTCTCGTCACAGGCCCGGTAGAGTCCGTCGATGGAGATGAAGGAGAGGCTGTCGACCTTGATGAACTCCGCCATCTTCTCGACGGTCATGCGGGAGGCCAGGAGCTTCGCGGTTTCCGGCGTATCCACGCCGTAGAAGCACGCGCCCTTGGTCGGCGGCGATGCGATCCGCATGTGAACTTCCGACGCGCCCGCATCGCGCATCATCTGCACGATCTTCTGGCTCGTCGTGCCGCGGACGATGGAATCGTCGACGAGGACGATTCGCTTGCCCTCGATCATCGCGCGGTTGGCGTTGTGCTTGAGCTTGACGCCCATGTGTCGGATCGAGTCGCTCGGCTGAATGAACGTCCGTCCCACATAATGATTGCGGATGATCCCGAGCTCGAACGGCAGATTGGCTTCCTGGGCGTAGCCGATCGCGGCAGGCACGCCGGAATCGGGGACGGGAACGACGAGATCGGCTTCGATATGGCTCTCGCGCGCCAGCTCCGCGCCGATGTTCTTGCGGATCGTATAGACGTTTCGGCCCTCGACGTTGGAATCGGGCCGGGCGAAATAGACATATTCGAAGATGCAGAAACGGCTCTTGCGCTTCTGGAACGGGAACAGGCTTTCGATGCCGTCGTCGGTGACGATCACCATCTCGCCGGGCTCGATGTCGCGCACGAAATCGGCGCCGATGATATCGAGCGCGCAGGTTTCCGAAGCGAGGATCGGGGACCCTTCGAGCGTGCCGAGAACCAGCGGCCGGATGCCGAGAGGGTCGCGAACGCCGACGAGCTTCTTTGCCGACAGGCCCACCAGCGAGAATGCGCCTTCGAGCCGCGAGAGGGCGTCGATCAGCTTGTCCTTGAACTCCCGCGCACCCGAAGTGGCGATGAGGTGCAGGATCGTCTCCGTGTCGGAGGTCGAGGAGAAGATCGACCCGCGCCGCTGAAGTTCGCGCTGGACGGTCATCGCATTCGTGATGTTGCCGTTGTGGGCGACGGCGAAGCCGCCGACGGCAAGTTCCGCGAAGAAGGGTTGCACATTGCGCAAGCCGCCGCCGCCGGTCGTTGCGTAGCGCGTGTGACCGATCGCGGATTCGCCGGGAAGGCGTTCGAGGACCGCCTGCTTGGTGAACGTGTCGCCGATCAGGCCGGGATGGCGTTCGACGTGGAACTGGGTTCCGTCGAAGGCCACGATTCCCGCGGCCTCCTGACCGCGATGCTGCAGCGCGTGCAGCCCGAGCGTGACCAGAGCCGCCGCATCGGTTCGTCCGTAAATGCCGAAAACGCCGCATTCCTCATGCAGCGTATCGTCGCCGAATGGCGTTTCATCCATTGCTTTTCTCACTGCCTGCCGACGGCGTGGAATGTCGACCTATGGCCGTTACATAAGAAGCCCAAGTGCGCGCATCGACCGTTCGACCCGCACTTTCATTCCTGCCATACGCCCGATCGGTTCCGTCATGCAACCGACATGCGGATCTACTCCGCGTTTTCGATGAGGCCTTCCACAGACTCGCCACCCGTCTCCGCCGCCGGATCGGGGTTTTCCGTCAGCCCGCCGATCTGTTCCATGAACGAGTTTTCCGGGTTCTCCGGCAGGGCGGCGATGAGATTCTGACCCAAGTCGTCGAGCATCGGCTTGGAGCCGGCGTTCGCGACCCATTGCGGCTGGTTTTCAGGGGTCAGCCAGTTGAAGAAGAGCATGGCGACGACGACGAGGAGAAGGCCGCGCGCGGCGCCGAAGACGAAGCCGAGAACCCGGTCGAACGCTCCGACGCGGCTGTCGATGATGAAATCGGCGATCTTCAGCGTGATGAAGGACACGATGATGAGAACGACGAAGAAGACGATCGCCGCGGCGACCACCATCGCGACCGTCTCGGACCTGACATATTCGGCGACGTACGGCGTCACCGGCTCGTAGAAGTAGAACGCGGCGACGGCTGCCGTTCCCCAGGCCACGATCGAGAGAACTTCGCGTGAAAAGCCTCTCACCATGGCGAGAAGCGCCGAGACGAGCATGATCGCAACGAGAATTGCATCGAGAATGGTCAGGGACATCGCTGGTTCTGGTCCGTGGTCGGTTGGCGAAAATGGCGTGAGCGCGGTCTGCGGGATCGATCGACGGTCGATTTGGCGTCTGTGAGGCGTTTCACAACTTCCTTGCGTCAAGATCAAGACGTGACGAAAGGCCAGACGCCGTCATTCTGAATCGAGGGCGCCGGATCCGGCGGCGATGGTGGCGACGAGATCCCCGACGTTCTCGATTTCGCTGAGGCCCATGCCGCTCTTGGGCAGGTCCGGAATGTTGGCGGGAATGGTCGCGAGAGAGAAGCCGAGCTTCTCCGCTTCCCTCAGCCGCTGGCCGGAATGGACGACGGGCCGGGTCGCGCCGGAAAGACTGATCTCCCCGAAATAGACCGCGTCGGCCGGCAGCGTCACGCCCGACAGCGACGAGACGAGCGCCGCCGCCACGGCAAGATCGGCAGCGGGCTCGGAGATCCGGTAACCGCCGGCGACGTTCAGATAGACGTCGTGCTGTCCGAGCCGGACCCCGCACCGGGCTTCGAGGACCGCGAGAACCATGGCGAGCCGTGGCGAATCCCACCCCAGCACGGCCCGTCGCGGCGTGCCGAGGGAGGAGGGCGCGACGAGCGCCTGAATCTCGACGAGCACCGGGCGTGTCCCCTCCATGCCGGCGAAGACCGCGGCCCCCGGTGCCTTGTTGTTGCGCTCGCCCAGGAACAGTTCGGACGGGTTCGGCACTTCGCGAAGGCCCTTGTCGCCCATCTCGAACACGCCGATCTCGTCGGTCGGGCCGAAGCGGTTCTTCACCGTGCGCAGAATCCGGTAGTGGTGCCCGCCTTCGCCCTCGAAGTACAGGACCGCGTCCACCATATGCTCGACGACGCGGGGCCCGGCGATCTGGCCTTCCTTCGTCACGTGCCCGACGAGGACGACCGCCGCGCCCGATGCCTTGGCGAAGCGGATGAGCGATTGGACGCCGGTGCGCACCTGGGTGACCGTGCCGGGCGCCGAATCGGCCTGATCGCTCCAGAGCGTCTGGATCGAGTCGATGATGACGAGATCCGGCCGACCGCTTTCGGCGAGCGTGGCGAGAATGTCCTCGACATTCGTCTCCGCCATGAGCTGGACGCTCGTATCGGACGCCTTCAGGCGCTCAGCGCGCAGGCGAACCTGTGCGACCGCCTCCTCGCCGGAAACGTAGATCACCTTCGCGCCCTTGCGCGACAGCGCCGCAGCCGCCTGCATCAACAAGGTCGACTTGCCGATACCGGGATCGCCGCCGATCAGGATGGCCGAGCCGCGCACGATGCCGCCGCCCGTCGCGCGATCGAGTTCGGCGATGCCCGAGGCGATGCGCGGCGCCTCCTCGCTCTCGCCCGAAAGCGCAAGGAGCTGGGACGGCGTTCCCCTGCGCCGGGAGCGCTGGGGGCCTCCGGCGACGCCGCCGGCCGACGATTCCTCGACGATCGTGTTCCACTCGCCGCAGGCTTCGCACTTGCCCTGCCAGCGTGAATAGACCGAGCCGCAGGCTTGGCAGATGAAGCTTGTCTTGGTTTTCGCCATGTCCCGTCAGATAGGACCTTCGCTCCATGAACGATAGACCCTCGCCCCGAGTCCGGTCAAAAGTTCGTAGGCGATGGTGCCGGCCGCTCGCGCCACATCGTCGATGGGGACGTTCGGTCCGAAGAACTCGGCCCGGTCGCCGGGCAAGACCGCGTTCTCGGGAACGTCCGTGATGTCGAGAAGCGTCAGGTCCATCGAGATCCGGCCGAGAATCGGGACGCGCCGGCCGGCGAGGAAGGCGACCGGAGCCGGGCTGTCCGGCCGCGACAAAGTGCCCGAGCCCGATAGCGCGCGCGGATATCCGTCGCCATAGCCGATCCCGACGGTCGCGATGCGCGTTCGGCGGGAAAGCTGCGCGGCGCGCCCATAGCCCGCGCGTTCGCCGGCCTCCGTCTCGCGAACCTGCAGCACGGCGGCGGTCAGGCGGGCCACCGGTTCAATCGTGACATCTTCGGGCACGCCCGCGCGGCCGCCGTAGAGCGCAATGCCCGGACGGGCGAGGTCGAAGGCGAATTCGTCGCCGAGAAACAGCCCCGCGGAATTGGCGAGGGAACGCGGAACGCCCGGAAACTGCGCCGCCATCCGGAAAAATCGCCGGCGCTGGATCTGCGAATCGGCGATCGATTCGTCGGCATTGGCGAGATGGCTCAGCACGAGCGCGATCGGGGAGCCGGCCGCCGCGGCGATCCTCGCCGCCTCGCCCAGGTCGCGCTCGTCGAGGCCGAGACGGTTCATGCCCGTCTCGAACTGCAGGGCGCAGGACGCACTGCGTCCGAGCCGGGCGAGGCCGGTCGACCAGATCCGAAGATCGTCAAGGCTCGAGAGCACGGGTACGAGGTCATCGGTGAGGCACGGTTCGACGGCCGAGGGCTCGAGGCCCTGAAGCACGAAGATGCGCGCCTTCGAGCCGGCAATGTCGGACAGCGATCGCCGAACCGTTCGCCCTTCCGAAGGCCAGGCCACGAAGAAATCGCGGCATCCGGCCGCGAACAGGGCGCGGGAGACCTCGCAGGCCCCCAGCCCGTAGCCGTTCGCCTTGATCGCCGCGCCGGTGCGCGCGCTCGAATGGCGGTCGGCCAGCCGCCGCCAGTTCCGCCGGAGCGCGCCCCGGTCGATATCGACGCGCGGCATGCGGCGGGCTTCGACGTCCGAAGCCCCGCCGATCGAAGCCTCGGCCCTCAACTCAATAGTGCTGTTCCGGAAGGTAGCTGTCATCGGCCAAATCGGAGAAACGCGTATATTCGGGCTGGAAGGCGAGCGGAATCGTGCCGACCGGCCCGTGACGCTGCTTGGCGATGATGACATCGCCCTTGCCGCGCGCGTCGTTCAGCGCCTGTTCCCATTTCAGGTGCTCGTCGGAGCCCGGCTTCGGTTCGCGGTTGGCGAGGTAATATTCCTCGCGATAGACGAAGAGAACCACGTCGGCATCCTGCTCGATCGAGCCCGATTCGCGCAGATCCGACAGCTGGGGCCGCTTGTCCTCGCGATTTTCCACCTGTCGCGAGAGCTGGGAGAGCGCGATGATCGGAACCGAGAGTTCCTTTGCCAGGGCCTTGAGGCCCGTGGTGATCTCGGTGATCTCCTGCACCCGGTTCGCGGACGCGTTCTTCGAGGACCCGGTCATCAGCTGCACGTAGTCGATCACCATCAGGTCGAGCCCGCGCTGGCGTTTGAGGCGGCGCGCCCGGGCCGAGAGCTGGGCGATCGAGATACCGCCGGTCTGATCGATGTAGAGCGGGATCTTGCTCATCATCTCGGTGCAGGCGATGAGCTTCTGCAGCTCGGAGTCGTTGATCTCGCCGCGCCGGATCTTGGAGGAGGAGATTTCCGTCTGCTCGGATATGATGCGGGTGGCGAGCTGCTCCGCCGACATTTCGAGGCTGAAGAAGCCGACGACGCCGCCGTTCCGCGCCTTGAACGACCCATCCGCCTGTTCCGCCGGCTCGTACGCGGCCGCGACGTTGAAGGCGATGTTGGTCGCAAGCGAGGTCTTGCCCATGGCGGGACGTCCGGCAAGGATGATCAGATCGGACGATTGCAGGCCGCCCATCTTGCGATCGACGGTCCGCAGACCGCACGATATGCCCGACAGACCGCCGTCGCGGTCCTTGGCCGCCGTCGCCATCTGAACGGCGAGATCGATCGCGTCGCGGAACGACTGGAAGCCGCCGTCGTAGCGGCCGGTCTCGGCCAGTTCGAACAGGCGGCGCTCGGCATCCTCGATCTGGCTCTTCGGCTCCATGTCGAGCGGGGCGTCGAAGGCGACGTTGACCACGTCCTCGCCGATGCGGATCAGCGAGCGCCGGATCGCGAGATCGTAGATCGCGCGGCCGTAATCGCCGGTGTTGATGACCGTCGTCGCCTCGGCGGCAAGCCGTGCCAGATATTGCGCGATGGTCATGTCGCCGACGCGCTGGTCGGCGGCGAGGAACGTCTTGATCGTCACCGGATTGGCGATCTTGCCCATCCGGATCATTTCGGACGCCTTGCCGAAGATCTCCCGGTGAAGCGGCTCGTAGAAATGATCCGGCTTCAGAAAATCATGGACGATGTAATAGGCGTCGTTGTTGACGAGGATCGCCCCCAGAAGGGCCTGTTCCGCCTCCAGATTGTTCGGAGCCACGCGATAGAGCGCCTGCTCGTCCTGCTCCAGCTTCTTCAGTGCCTGAGCCATCCTCGACCACTCCTCATCCGCCGCCGTGAGCGCATGGAATACACGACCCGGACACCCTTTGGAAACGATCCCTCACGCCCGGGGCAAGGGCCGGGTCAGGTCTGTGCGCTGCGGGATATTCTGTGCATAACTATGGGGACGAAGCCGCACGAACGCCAGGTCCGCGCGCGGATGCGACCGCCCGCCGGCGATCCGGGCATCGCGCGCCCCGCAAACGAAAATGGGTCCCGCATCGCAGGACCCATCGCGTATCGAGCGGCCGTTCCGAACGGGAACGAACGACGATCGTTCAAGTAAGCCGGAATGTGAAAACCGGTCTCAGGAAGGCTGGCTCTCGCTCTCGGCTTCCGCGTCTTCGTCGATTGGCTGACGGTCGTCGTCATCGTCGCGGTCTTCGTCCATGGCGTTCTCGTCGCCGCCGAAGTCCGGCTCTTCCTCGCCGTAGATCGCCTCGTAGGAGGTGAGGTCTTCACCCGCCGCCTGGCGTTCGGCTTCCTCCGCCGAACGGGCGATGTTCACCTTCACGATGACCTCGACCTCGGGATGGAGCGCGATCGTGACCTCGTGCAGGCCGATCTGCTTGAGCGGCTGCTGAAGTGCGACCTCGTTGCGGCCGACCTTGAAGCCCTGATGGCCGATCAGGTCCGAAATGTCGCGAGCCGAAACCGAGCCGTAGAGCTGGCCGCTTTCGCCGGCGGACCTGACGACCATGAAGGTCTTGCCTTCGATCTGGTCGCCGATCTGGCGCGCGTCGGCCTTGCGCTCTTCGTTGCGCTGGATGATCTGGTCCTTCTGCGCTTCGAAGCGGGCCTGGTTCGCCGCATTGGCGCGAAGGGCGCGGCCCGACGGCAGGAGGAAGTTTCTGGCATAGCCGTCGCGGACGCGAACGGTGTCGCCGATCTGGCCGAGACGGCCGATTCGCTCGAGAAGAATAACGTCCATGGTACGTGTCCTTTGTTGAAGGGGTTTGCAGTTCTCTGGGGTTGGTCCGGACCCTAGTCCGGCCGGGTGGGGCGAAGTCTTTCGCCGTGCCGCCAGACATCGACGAGGCCGATCACGACGAAGACGAAGATCGGGAAGGTAAGAAACAGGATCGTGGCGTAGACCACGAACAGCGCCAGGCCGCGGGCAGGCCGGCCGCGCGTGCGCCGGTGGAAGCGGGCAAGCCCGACGAGGGCGAACGCGGTTCCGAGTGCGCCCGCAAACACCGTGGCGACGAGACCGCCCGCGCCCGACAGAAACGTCCCGCCGAGGGCGAACGCGAAGAGGATCAACGCATCCTGCGGAAGCGAGGTCACCACCGGCAGGTCGTCCTTCGGTCTTTCGAGCCGCCCCGACCGGCGCGCGACGGCCGCGCCGAAATGCAGGCAGACGACCAGCGTCATCGTCAGGATCGCCGGCTGAACGAGCGGAACGATATCGACGATGATGCTGACGAGGTTCTTGAGCTGAAGCTCTTCGGCCGGGTCGAGCGTGACGGTCGGATCGACGAAGGCGTCCAGCAGGGCGGGCTCGATCGAAGCCGGGTCGAAGCCCAGGAGCCAGCCGATCAGGACGCACGCCGTCGCCGCCAGAACGGTGAGGACGAAGAGGACGCGCGAGACCGGCATCCACTGGCTCGACGCTGCTGTCGCGGCGGCCGGGTCGGACCCGTCGAAGCGGCGCAGCGCAAGGCTCGAACAGATCGCCGCCGGAACCGTCATGGCAAGCGCAAGCGTGATGGTGCTCGGCGCATTGCCGGTCAGGACGAAGAGGAGCGCCGGCGCCAGGAGGGCCGCCAGGAAACCGACGGACGATCCCCAGCCGAGGCTGGCGATGACGACCGGAACGGGCGTCGCCAGCGCAAAGCCGACGGCGAAGGCCGACTGGGTGGCCAATCCCGCGAACAGGAGGGCACTCGTCAAAGCCGCGCCGATCGCGATCAGGATCGTGGTGAGTTTCATGAAATGTCGCTGTCCTGCGTCGAGCAGTTAGGGGACGGGCCCCAACCCGGCGTCTCGAAGAACCAAGCTTCCGACCGCCGCCGATTTGCGGAGGGAAACCCTGGACGGAGCCGGGCTGTTGCCCGGCTCCGTCCAAATCGTGTCGTTTGCGGCGGCTCGCGCCGCGTTCGTCTTACTTTACGACGTAGGGCAGAAGACCCAGGATACGGGCGCGCTTGATCGCCTTGGCGAGTGCGCGCTGGTTCTTCTGCGAAACGGCCGTGATGCGCGAAGGAACGATCTTGCCACGCTCGGAAATGTAGCGCTGCAGGAGACGAACGTCCTTGTAGTCGATCTTCGGGGCGTCGGTGCCCGAAAACGGATCGGACTTGCGCCGACGGTGGAACGGACGACGGGTCGGAAGCTGTGCGATATCAACCATGATGATTTACTCCGAGTCGCTGTTGCGGTCGCGGCGAGGGCGATCTTCACGGTCGCCGCGCGGCGGGCGGTCGTCGCGGTCACGGCGCGGCGGGCCGCCCCGGTCGTCGCGTCCGCCACGGCGGGGGCCGCGATCGTCGCGCTTCTGCATCATGGCCGACGGACCGTCCTCGTGCTCCTCGACGCGGATGGTCATGAAGCGGAGAATGTCCTCGTTGAAGCGCATCTGGCGCTCCATCTCCTGAACCGCGGCCGAAGGCGCATCGATGTTCATGAGGGTGTAGTGCGCTTTGCGGTTCTTATCCATCCGGTAAGCCAGGGTCTTGAGACCCCAGCTCTCGACCTTGGCGACGCTTCCGCCGCCGGACTCCAGGATGCCGCGCAGGGTTTCGACCAGCTGTTCAACCTGGCTGTTCGAAACGTCCTGACGCGCGAGAAATACATGCTCGTAAAGAGCCATATCGGTTCGCCTTTCCGGTTTCGTTCTGAAGACGCACGAAAAGAGAACCCGACGGCTAAGCCTCAGCGACCTTTCTCTCAAGAACCGCGTGTGGCGGTGAAAAGGAAAGGCGCATCTGCGAAAAACGGTCGAGAGCGGAGACACGGGAAGCCGGAACCCTTCTTGAGTTCCATGAGTCCGAAAGAACCGGACGCCTTCCGTTCAGCCCCCAGTCGGGTTCTCAAACGTCAACGGGCGGCAGTTAGCCGTTTTGCGTCTCCATTGCAACCGTTGACCCGGCCGGAACAGTCGCCTTGGCGCGCAGCGATGCTGCTGCGCGTCACGAAGTTTGCACGTTCGTGCGCTTGACACACCCGCCAAATGCCGAAGATGCGGGGAAACGGCGGCGCTCGGCCGGACCGGATCGCCGCAGGATGCCGGCACGTGTTTCATTCTAGGAGGCCCTTCATGTCATTGGCAATCATATTCCCGGGTCAGGGAAGTCAGGCGATCGGAATGGGCAAGGCGCTGCACGATGCCTATCCGGAGAGCCGCGAGGTCTTTCGCGAGGTCGACGACGCGCTCGGCGAGAAGCTTTCCGCCCTGATGTTCGACGGGTCGATCGAGGAACTGACCCGTACCGCCAACGCGCAGCCGGCGCTCATGGCGGTGTCCATGGCAGCGCTACGGGCGCTGGAGAGCGAGGGCTTCAACGTGTCCGATGCCGGTTATGCCGCCGGCCATTCGCTCGGCGAATATTCGGCGCTCGCGGCCACCGGTTCGCTCGGCCTGTCGGAAACCGCCAGGCTGCTGCGCATTCGCGGCACGGCGATGCAGGACGCGGTTCCGGAGGGCGAGGGTGCGATGGCGGCGATTCTGGGGCTGGACCTCGACGCGGTGCAGGCGCTCTGCGACGAGATCCGCGAAGGCTCGGTCTGCGAGCCGGCCAACGACAATGGCGGCGGTCAGATCGTGATCTCCGGAACCGCGGCCGCGGTCGCACGGGCGGTCGAACTTGCCGGGGCCCGCGGAGCGAAGCGGGCGATCCCGCTGTCGGTATCGGCGCCGTTCCATTGCTCCCTGATGCAGCCGGCGGCAGACCGCATGGCGGAGGCGCTGAAGCACGTCACGATCTCGCAGCCCGTCATTCCCGTCATCACCAATGTCACGGCCGATGCGACCCGCGATCCCGATGCGATACGGACCCGTCTCGTCGAACAGGTCACCGGATCGGTCCGCTGGCGCGAGACGATGATGTTCGCCGCCGGGGAGGGCGTGACGGACCTTGCCGAGATCGGATCCGGCAAGGTGCTCTCCGGTCTGGCGCGCCGTATCGACAAGCGCCTCGGTGCACGGCCCGTCGGCACGCCCGAGGACATCGCGGCCTTCTTGAAAGAACGCTCCTAACAGGCCAAGGGTTCGCCGAACGGGCGCCTTGCGCGCCAGTGCGACCAAACGAAGAGGAAGTATCATGTTCGATCTGACGGGACGAAAGGCTCTGGTCACGGGAGCCAGCGGCGGCATCGGCAAGGCCATCGCGGTCGCGCTCCACGCGGCCGGGGCCACGGTCGGGATCCACGGCACGCGCCGGGCCGCTCTCGACGAACTGGCCGCCGAATTGTCGGACCGCGTCCACGTCCTGCCGGCCGACCTGTCCGAGCGCGCTGGCCAGACGGGCCTTGCGGAAGCAGCCCAGGCGGCGCTCGACGGGATCGATATCCTCGTCAACAATGCAGGCATCACCAAGGACGGTCTGGCCGTCCGCATGTCCGACGAGGACTGGGACCGGGTCATCGAGATCGACCTGACGGCCGCTTTCCGGCTGACGCGCGAACTGGCCCATCCGATGATGCGCAAGCGCCACGGCCGCATCATCAACATCACCTCGATCGTCGGCGTGACCGGAAATCCCGGCCAGGCGAACTATTGTGCGGCCAAGGCGGGCATCATCGGCTTCTCGAAATCGCTCGCCGGCGAGATCGCGTCGCGAAAGGTCACCGTGAACTGCGTCGCGCCCGGTTTCATCGCGACCCCGATGACTGATAGTCTCAACGACAAGCAGCGCGATTCGATCATGGGTGCCATTCCCATGAAACGGATGGGCGAGGCGAACGAGATCGCTTCGACATGCGTCTTCCTCGCATCCGACGAAGCAGCCTACATCACCGGCCAGACAATCCATGTGAATGGCGGAATGGCGATGATTTGAGGTCGTATAATCCTGGGGAACACGTCGAACACGCTGCGTTATGCTGCTCACCTTCGTGGCAGCACGCTTGATAATCGATTGTCGCACGTCTAACGAAGGCGACGACAGGGTCATTGCAATAGAGGACTGACAATGAGCGAAACCGCTGACAAGGTGAAAAAAATCGTCGTCGAACATCTCGGCGTCGAAGAGAGCAAGGTCACCGAAAATGCGAGCTTCATCGACGATCTGGGCGCTGACAGCCTCGATACGGTTGAACTCGTCATGGCATTCGAAGAAGAATTCGGTGTCGAGATTCCGGACGATGCGGCTGAGACCATTCTCACGGTCGGCGATGCGGTGAACTTCATCGAGAAGAACAAAGCGTCCTAAGAAAACACCCGCGGGCGGGCGCGTCGGTCGAAATCCCATCGGGATCGCCGGTCGCTTGCCCGAGCGGATTCGGCCTCGGAAGCGCCTGGCGCGGCGGGGCCGTACTTCATTCGATCGATGATGCGTGCGGATGGTTCGACGATAGTGCAGCAGATGAGACGAGTTGTAATCACTGGCGTCGGCATGGTGTCCCCGCTCGGGGCCAATGTCGCAGATACGTGGAAGCGGCTGCTGAAAGGCGAGAGCGGCGCTGCGCGTGTCGAATCGTTCCAGGTCGACGATCTACCCTGCAAGATCGCCTGCCAAATCAAGCGCGGCGACGGACAGGACGGCACATTCAATCCCGATCTCTGGATGGAGCCGAAGGAACAACGCAAGGTCGACGATTTCATCGTCTACGCGGTCGCCGCTGCGGCCGAGGCACTCGACGATGCCGACTGGCATCCCGAGACCTACGACGAGCAGATCCGCACCGGCGTCCTCATTGGTTCGGGGATAGGCGGGCTCGAAAGCATCGAGCGAAATTCGCTGTTGCTCGCCGAAAAGGGCCCGCGCAGGCTGTCTCCGTTCTTCATTCCCGGCAGTCTCATCAATCTGGCCTCCGGCCATGTGTCCATCCGGCACAAGCTGAGGGGCCCCAATCATTCCGTGGTCACGGCCTGCTCGACGGGCGCCCATGCGATCGGCGACGCGTCGCGGCTCGTGGCCCTTGGCGATGCCGACATCATGGTCGCCGGCGGAACCGAATCTCCCGTGTGCCGGCTGTCGCTGGCCGGTTTTGCGGCGTGCAAGGCGCTGTCCACCCGCTACAATGACGATCCGACACGCGCCTCGCGTCCCTACGACAGGGATCGCGACGGGTTCGTGATGGGCGAGGGTGCCGGCATCGTCATTCTTGAGGAATACGAGCACGCCAAGGCGCGCGGCGCGAAGATCTACGCGGAAGTCATCGGCTACGGCATGTCGGGCGACGCCTATCACATCACCGCTCCGGCACCCGATGGCGACGGCGCCTATCGCTGCATGTCGGCCGCGCTGAAGCGTGCCAACCTGTCTCCGGACCAGCTCGACTACGTCAACGCGCACGGAACCTCGACGCCGATGGGCGACGAGATCGAACTGCGCGCTTTCGAGCGTCTCGTCGGCGAATCGGCCGACCGGATCACGATGTCCTCCACCAAGTCCGCCGTCGGGCATCTTCTGGGTGCGGCCGGTGCCGTGGAAGCGATCTTCTCGGTTCTGGCGATCCGCGACAATGTCGCGCCGCCGACGATCAACCTCGACAATCCGTCCGTCGAAACGAAGATCGATCTCTGCGCGAATGCAAAGCGCGAGAAACAGATCGACATCGTCCTGTCGAACTCGTTCGGGTTCGGCGGAACCAACGCCTCGCTCGTCATGCGCCGCGTGGCCGACTGACAACGGCGGTTCGTTCACAAGGGTCCGACGCCCTCAAGCGCCGGGCTTTTGCCACATTGCCGTGATGGACGATTTCCAGGAACGGGAATTCGTTTTGGGGGCAGACTTTTGAGAAAAGACGAAGACGCCGGGGTCTATCAGTCCGATCCATCGAACGCGAATGCGGACACGAGAGCGAAGACCCGACCCAAACGCCGATCCCGGCTTGCCCGCAGCCAATTGGTGATTTTCCTGAACTTCTGCCTTTCGCTCGTCTTCTTCGGCGCATTGGCCGCCGGTGCCGCCATGTATTGGGGCAAGGGCGAGTTCGAGAACGCCGGTCCCTTGAGATCCGAGACCAGCTTCGTCGTCGCGCGGAACAGTTCGCTGAACGCCATCGCCGACAATCTCGAGGAGCGCGGCGTCGTTTCCAGCTCGCAGATCTTCAAGATCGGCGCGAAGATCGCGGGCGTGGGAAGCCAGCTGAAAGCCGGCGAATACGCCTTCGACGCCGGCGTCTCCATGCGCGACGTCATGGAAAAGATCGCGCGCGGCGATTCCGTCCAGCATGCGATCACGGTTCCGGAAGGCTGGACCGTCCAGCGCGCCTATCAGCGGATCGCCGATTCCGACGTGCTGACCGGGCAGATGCCCGACATGCCGCCCGAAGGCATGCTGCAGGCCGAAACCCACATGGTCCAGCGCGGCATGACACGGGAACAGCTCGTCCAGAGCATGCGCGACGCTCAGGAAGCGATGGTCCGCAGCATCTGGGAGGGCCGCCAGGAGGGCCTGCCGATCGAGGATATCGGCCAGTTCGTCACCCTGGCCTCGATCGTCGAACGTGAAACCGGCATTGCGTCGGAACGTCCGCACGTCGCCTCGGTCTTCGTGAACAGGCTGCGCCAGGGCATGCGGCTGCAGTCCGATCCGACCTTCCTCTACGGGATCTATGGAGGGGCCGGGAAGCCGTCCGACGCTCCGATCACGCGAGCCGACATCGAAAGCGACACACCCTACAACACGTACCGGATCAACGGCCTGCCGCCCGGACCGATCGCCATCCCGGGCCGGGACGCGCTCGAGGCGGTGGCCCATCCGCTCGACACCGACGATGTCTACTTCGTGGCCGACGGGACGGGCGGGCACGTGTTCGCCGAAACCCTCGAAGAGCACAACCGGAACGTCCAGAAATACCGCGCCATCGAACGCGAGCGCCGGGCCGACGCTCAATAGGATGGCTGAACTCCGAAAAGGGCCGGGATCGCCATCCCGGCTCTTTTGCGTTCGGGAACGACGATCCCGACAGGCCGCGCCATCCGGCAATATCGAGAAATGACCGAGGAGCCGAGCGTGGGCATCAGGAGCATGACCGGGTTTTCCCGGGTCGATCGCGAAACCGACGAGCTGGCGTTGCGCTGGGAACTCAAGAGCGTGAACGGCCGCAATCTCGAACTGCGCTTCCGGCTGCCGCCCGGCTATGACAGCCTCGAACTCGCTTTGCGTGCGATCGCCGGAAAGCGGCTGTTCCGGGGCAATGTTCAGGCAACTCTCACCACGCAGACGGCCGTTGCGGCGCGCGCCGGCGCGATCGACGAGGCAAGGCTCGAAGCCTATGCCGCGATGTGCGACCGCCTGGTCGCCGAGGGTCGCGCGACACGCCCGAGCGCCGATGGCCTTCTTGCCCTGAAAGGCGTCATCGACAGCCATGACGAGAGCCGGCAGGCGCGCGCCATCCCCGACGCCGCGCTCGACGCAGCGATGGTTTCGTTCGAACGGGCCGTCGAGGATCTGGAAGGTTCGCGGGCCGACGAGGGGGCGAACCTCGCCGCCGTCGTCGGCGCCTTCATCGACAGGATCGAGACCCTGTCGCAGGCCGCTCGCGTGGAACGCAGCCGAAACCCCGATATCGTCAGGCAGCGCATCAAGGATCAGGCCGAACGCCTCGTCGAGCAGACGCTCGACGAGCAGCGTCTTCTGCAGGAACTCGCCCTCATCTCCGTGCGGGCCGATATCGGCGAAGAAATCGACCGATTGGCCAGTCACGTGACCAGCGCGCGCGAACTGCTTGTGAAGAACGAGCCGGTTGGACGGCGTTTCGACTTTCTGGCGCAGGAAATGAATCGCGAATCGAATACGATCTGTTCCAAGTCGAATTCGGTCGCTCTGACCGCCATCGGCCTCGATCTCAAGGTGGCGGTCGATCAATTGCGAGAACAGGTTCAGAATATCGAATGAGCAAGACGGACGCGAAGACACCGACGGATGTGACGATTGGACGCCGGGGCCTGATGCTGGTCATCTCCTCGCCCTCCGGCGCTGGAAAATCGACGATCGCCCACACCTTGATGGATGCCGACCGGAGCTTTTCGCTCTCGATCAGCGTCACCACCCGAAAGCGGCGCGGCAGCGAAGTCGACGGCATCCACTATCGCTTCATCGATCGGGACGAGTTCATCAGGCTGCGCGATGGCGATGCCCTTCTCGAATGGGCCGAAGTCCACGGCAATTTCTACGGGACACCCCGCGGACCGGCCGAAGAGGCGATGCGGAACGGCCACGACATGCTGTTCGACATCGATTATCAGGGCGCGCTGCAGCTTCAGGACAAGGCGGGCGCCGACGTCGTCTCGATCTTCATCCTCCCGCCTTCCATGGCCGAGCTGAAGGCGCGGCTGTTGCGAAGGGCCGAGGATTCCAGCGAAACGATCGCGATCCGGCTCGCCAATTCGCGCGTCGAGATCGAGCGCTGGCGGGACTACGACTATGTGATCGTCAACGACGATCTCAATCAGGCCTACGCGGCCGTGCGCGCGATCATCGCGGCCGAGCGCCTGCGCCGGGAGCGACGCCCGGGTCTCGAAGCCTTCACCCAGATGCTTCTGAACGAACCGATCGAATAGCCGGGCATCGCATTGCCGGTCGGAGCCGGTCGGGGCGGCCTATTCGTCGCGCCCGAGCGCGTTGGCGAGTGCGAGAAATTCCTCCACCGAAAGCGTCTCGGCGCGCCGTCTCGGATCGATGCCGACGCGATCGAGCAGGCTTTCTCCGCCCAGCGGCTTGAGGCTCTGCCGCAGCATCTTGCGCCGTTGCCCGAAGGCTGCGGCGGTCACCGTTTCCAGCGCCGTCAGCGATGCGGGAAAGGGCGCAAGGGACGGCGTGACGTGCACGATCGCCGAGGTCACCTTCGGCGGCGGCGTGAAGGCCTGCGCCGGGACGTCGAACAGGATCCGGGCATGGGTCCGCCAGCCGGCCAGAACGGCGAGACGACCGTAATGATCGGTGTCGGGCTTGGCGACGATCCGCTCGGCGACTTCCTTCTGGAACATCAGCGTCAGGCTCTGCCAACGCGGCGGCCAGGCCTCGACCGCGATCCAGTTGAGGAGAAGCTGCGTGCCGACATTGTAGGGAAGGTTCGCGACGATCTTCAGCGGCCTGTCGCCTGCGATCGCGGCAAGATCCATGTCGAGCGCGTCGGCTTCGATGATCCTGAGCCGTCCCGGATAATAGGCGGCGATCTCGTCCAGCGCCGGGATGCAGCGCGGATCCTTCTCGACGACGACGAGCTGTTCGGCGCCGTTGGCAAGAAGCGCCCGTGTCAGGCCGCCCGGTCCCGGACCGATTTCGAGGATGGTCGCATCGGCGAGCGGAGCGGCCTGGCGCGCGATCTTCGAGGTCAGATTGAGATCGAGAAGAAAATTCTGGCCGAGCTGCTTGCGCGGCGCCAGATCGTGGCGCGCGATGACGTCGCGCAGCGGCGGCAGATCGTCGAGGACGCTCAATGCGAAACCGTTTCGGACCGATCGAGCGGACCGGCTGTCGCGGACGACTGCGCCATCATCCATGCCTTCTCGACGGCGGCCCGGAAGCTGTCCGGGCGCGCGACGCCCCTGCCGGCGATGTCGGCGGCCGTCCCATGGTCGGGCGACGTGCGGATGATCGGCAGGCCGAGCGTGATGTTGACCGTTTCGTCGAAGGCGAGCGTCTTGGCGGGGATCAGCGCCTGATCGTGATACATGCATATGGCGACATCGTAGGCACGACGGGCGCGGGCGTTGAACATGGTGTCGGCGGGCAGCGGACCGGTCGCGTCGATCCCGTCTCTTCTCAGGATCTCGACGGCGGGGCGGACCACCGTCTCGTCCTCGAGACCGATCGAGCCCCGCTCGCCGGCATGGGGATTGAGGCCCGCCAGCGCCAGCCGAGGATGCGGGATCGCGAATTTCGCCTTCAGATCCCTGTTGACGATGCGGCAGGTCTCGACAATGAGGTCACAGGTCAGCAGCCTCGAGACGGAGGCAAGCGGCACGTGGATCGTGACCGGCACGCAGGACAGGTCGGGACCTGCCAGGAGCATCACGGGCGTGATCGGCCTGCCGGTCGCCTGCGAACACAGATCCGCCAGATATTCCGTATGGCCGGGATGCCGGAAGCCGACATCGTAGAGCGCCTTCTTGTCGATGGGCCCCGTGACGATACCGCCGATTTCGCTGCGCAGCGCGAGCGCGGTCGCACGGTCGATCGCTTCGATGGTCCCCGCCCCATTGGCCGGATCGACGTGCCCCGGCTCGTCGAGATGACGGTTGACCAGGGGCAGAACCGGAAGCGCCCCGTGCGGAACCGATGCGTATGCGGCAGGCGTGTCGATGCGGACCATCGGGATGGTGAGGCGCAGACGCTTCGCCCGGCTCGCCATCATTTCGGGATCGGCGATCACGAAATAGGGGATCGACGCCAGAACACCCGACCGGTGAAGATCGAGAACGAGGTCGGGACCGACGCCCGAAGGCTCCCCGAGGGTGAAAGCCAGAACGGATGCCCGGTTGCCGTCGCCGGACGTCGACGGACCCGTCCGCATCAACGCCGGACGATCTGCGCTTCCTCGCGAAGCGTCTTCAGGACGGCTGCATCGGGGCCGTCCTGGCCCTTGTTCAACGCCTCCATGTCCTGCATCTGGAAGACCATCTGGGCGGCGCGATCGTCCGAGATCGTCCGCGCGTTGCACACGGCGATGAATTCGACACCCCGGTCGGTTTCCTTCGGCGCCGTCGCGCGTCCGGGATCGGTGCCGATCACGTCGTCCTTCCAGATCGGTGGCAGCTCCGGCTGTGCGACGCGTCCGAGGTCGCGGACGGTCACGTCCCGCAGGCCCTTGGCAATGTCGTAGGTCGTATCGCACGACCGGAAACGCGACCGCATGGCAGCGGCCTCGCGCTTGCGGTTGGCGAGCAGCGCGCCGCGCTGGCCCTCGGGAATGACGAAGATGACCTGCTGGAGATTGTATTCCGTCGTCGACGGCTTTTCGCCGCCGCGCGCCAGCATGCGCTGGACGACGTCCTGTTCGCTCAGGCGTTCCTCGCGCTGCACGCGTTTGGCGACCGCCTGGCCCCAACCCATCTGCACGCGGATATAATCCTTGAAGGCCTCGGGCGAAAAGCCTGCCTGTCCCAGGACCTGCGCCAATTGCGCCGTCGACAGCTTGTTGCCCTTGGCAAAGTTCTCGTAGGCGGCTTCGATCGCCTGATCCGGGATCGTAACCCCCTGACGCTCGATCTCCTGCTTCTTCAGGGCCTCGTCGATCAGTTCCTCGGTCGCTTTCTGCGTGGTGTTTCCGCCGACGCGGCGCAGCTTCAGGAAGGCTGCGCGCTGGCGGATCTGGTAGGTCGTGATCGGCTGGCCGTTGACCACGGCCTTGATCGAGGTCGCCGCGTAGGCGGACGGCGTGCCGACGCCGATCGAAGCCGGGCCGGCTACACCGAGAACCGCCAACATGGCGCCGCGCATCATCCAGGAGGTCAGTCGTTGCATACCCAGGGGTTTCCTCAAAGTCCGGTCGTCGTCTTTACCGATGCGCCTAGCGGTCCGATTGGGCAAAAGAATGGTGCACCGGCTCTTTCTCGGGCGCTGGAACGAAAGAGCCGGCTGGCTTTCATCAGAACCCACCGGCATTCAGCGACTGGCCGAACTCGGCGATCGTGCGAAGGCCGACATTGAAGGTGAAGGTCTGTTCGTCGGATTCCAGAGAGTACCTGTCGGTACGCTCGCGATAGCCGACCAGCAGGCTGAAGCATTCGTCGGCATATCGGATGCCGTAGTTCTGGTCGATGAGCGCGCCGTTCTCGATATCGTAGCTGGCGCCGGCGAAAGCGGTCCAGTTTTCGGCGAACTGAAGCGAGCCCGAGGCCGTGGCCTGGCTTCTGTCGTCCAGGGATCCGTAGATCGGCTGCGCCGCAATGTTCGAGTAGGAGACGCTCGCGGTGACCCGTTCGAAGCTGACCTCGCTGAACACGTCGAGCCGTTCGAGCGACAGGTCTTCCTCGTCATAACGCCCCTGGGCACCGACGGTGAGTCCGTACGGGGTCTGCAGGGAGACGAGGCCGACATAGTCCGAAATGTCCTTCTCGAGGCCGGAATTGAAGCCGACGAGCGTCAGATCCACCTCGTCGAACGAGTTCCTGCCGCCAAGGTGATAGGACTGGCCGGCGACCGCGTTGACCACCCAATCGTTTCCGAGATCGCCCGAATAGCGCAGGCCGACATTGGCCCTGTGGCCGCCTTCGATTCGATCGTAGCCACTGAACTTGTTGAGATCGAAGAGGTTGGTGGCATTGAAGACGAAGGTTCCCGAATCCTCGTTCGGGATCAACCCGATGTCCTGCTCGTCGTTCCGGGCGATCACCTGGGCGATCGGCTCGATGACGTGGCTGACGCCGCCGACCTGGATCAGATAGGGATAGCGCGCCTCCAGGGCGGCCGTCGCCATGCCGCGGGTGCCGGAAATGTCGATATCCTCGGCGCCCTGGTTCAGGATCGAGTCGATGAGGTTGCCATTGGCATAGAGGGGATTCGTGAAGCCGGCCGACTGCATGTCGGCGGTGTAGAGATCTCCCCGCAGCCCCGCGGTGGGCGTCAGCACGAGACCCGACGGCAGCGTGTAGACATCGGACCAACGCAGATCGGCGGAGCCGCGCGAATAGTCGCCTTCGAGGCCGTTGTGGCGGGTGAAGAACGGATTGAACTGATAGCCGTTGTTCGGGATCACGCAGCTCTGCCGCACGCCATCGTCGATGGCCGACGTCGTGTCGCAGATGAGGGTCAGGTCGTCGGCTTCCCGCTCCAACGACACGACGTTCATGTTGAACGTGACCTCGCCGCCGAGGACAGACTCCTGCTCGATCCGCTCGTAATCGAATCGCGGCCGGACGAAGGGCTGGCGATCGTCGAGCAGCGGATCGGTCGACTGATAGTCGAACTCCTGCATGCGCAGGTCGAAGAAGCTCTGGTCGCCGAGACCGGTCAGATAGACTTCGGACGTGTGGATCGTGTCCGAGAAGCCGGGAATGTCGTAGGTGTTCGAGAAATTGTCGTCGCTCTGGAAAAGCCATTCCCAGCCGAAGACCCACTGTTCCGAGAGGGCGAACCGGCCCTTGGTTCCCACCATGCCGCGATCGGTGTTGGCGTAGTCCGGCGACTCGCCGATGATCTGACCGTTCTGGACGATGTTGTCGCCGTCGAACGCGAAGCGATCCTGCTGGCTGATGCCGGCCGCCTGCAAGGTGATGATGCCGTTCTCGAAGGCCTGTCGGTACTCGATCTCGCCGAGAAAGCCCTGCTTGGTATAATAGGTGCCGGCTACGGTGAAGTCCTTGTCGTCCGACAGGGCGTAGAAATAGGGAACGCGCAGACCGTAGCCGAGATCGCTGCCGGACTTGAACGAAGGCGCCAGGAAGCCGGACTTGCGTTTGACCGTCGGGTCGGCCGACTGGAAATAGGGCAGGTAGGCGATCGGCGCGCCGAAGAATTCGAACTGGGCGCCATAGTAGCGAATCTCCTTCGCTTCCTGATCCCAAACGATCTTGCGTGCCTTCACCTGCCACAGCGGCGGTCGATCCGGGTTTTCCTCGCAGGCCTCGCAGGCCGTGTAGACGCCCCGGTCGAAGGTGGTGACGCTTCCGTCGGCACGGGTCGCCGATGCCGCGGCGAACCGGGTATTGTCGGGCGTCTCGATTCGGAGCGCCTGCACGAAGCCATCACGGAAATCGTCGGTCAGATCGAGCTGGTCGGCATAGATCCGATTGCCGTCCGGCTGCTGCAGTTCGACGTCGCCGCTGACCATGAGGCGCCGCGTCTTCTGATCATAGACGAGATTGCGCGCGACGACCTTGTAGTCGCCATAGTCGATCTGGACGCCGCCGGCGGCCGTGACGACGGAGCGGTCGCTGTCGTAGGTGACGGTGTCGGCTTCCAGGAAGAGCTGGGCGTCGCTCGGAACGTCCGCGCCGATGGCGGATATCTCCTGGGCGCGAGCGCCATCGGCGCCTGTGGCAACGAACATTGCCGACAGCGCCAGCGCGGTCCCGCACAGAAGAACCGACTTGCGCGACCTGTTGCCGGTCCCCACCGCCAAACGATCACATCCCCTCAACATATTCACTCTACCCGTCCTCCTGATGCAGCAGGATCGTTACGCCAAAAAGTCCTGCCGCCAGAACCGGAAACCAAGCCGCGACGAGAGGCGGCACCACGTCATTGCTGCCGAGCGCCTTTGCCAGGAACGTCACGACGTACAGCACGAAACCGGCCAGCACGCCACCGATGAATACCCGTCCGGACTGTCCGGTTCGCGAGAAGCGCGTGGCGACGGTCGCCGCCAGGAGCGTCATCGCCACGAACAGGGCAGGCCGTGCGATCAGGGTATGATACTGCATGGAAAATGCCATTGAGTTAAAACCCAGACTCGCTGCGATTTCGATCTTGGACCCGAGCTCCCAGATCGAAATGGTCTCCGGATCAGCCAGTCTCTGCTCGATATACTCCGGTCTGAGGCTCGTCGGGAGCCTGTACTCGACGAGATCGCGCGGAGTGTAACCGATACGCGTCACTCTGGGCTCCAGCAGAAGCCACATCTGGCTCTGCAATTGCGCCCGCGGCGCGTCGATCCGCGTCTCGACCGTGCCATCCTCGCCCATGACGAAGGCGGTGACATCGGTCAGGACGCGACCGTTTTCCGAGATCTGCCTTGCCCCGATGATCGACGAGACGCCCTCGGCATTCTGACGCAGCCAGGGCGTCTGCAGGGCATCGGATGCGTTGACCTCGCCCTGCGCTTCGGCCTCCAGATTGGCCGCCATCGCCTTGGCTGCGGCGGACAGCGGATTGTAGGCGAACGTCGCAAATGCCCCGATCAGCAGGGATCCGACGATGAACGGCATCAGGATCTGCCAGATCGAGATACCCGCGGCACGGGCAACGACGAGCTCCAGTTTCCGGTTCAGCGAGAGGAGCGTGAAGATCGATGAAAACAGGATGACGAAGGGAAAGGCCTGCTCGATGAAGGAGGGCACCCGCAGGGCCGAAAAGAGCACGACCACACCGAAGGACTGGTCCGCCATGACGGATCTGCGACCGAGTTCGATGAGGTCGATCAGAAGGATGAGCGCGAAAATGGCAACAAGCGTCGAGAAAAAGTTCGTGACGTACAGGCGAAAGAAATATCGATTGAGCGTCCACCGGTTCATGAGCCCGCCCTCCCGGCCGAATCGGCCGGTCCCGCCTTGCTCCGGCGGCCCAGCATCAAAGATATGCGCCTTGGCCAGTCGACGATCGTCTGCACGATCGCGAGCTGGGCGAAGTTCAGGCCGCGGCGGATGAGGACGATGTCGAGAATGGCCGCCACGATCGGAACGGCGAACACGAAAACGGCGGACGACGGATTGTCCCCCACGAAACTCAAGGTCACGAAGCCGAGGGCCTTCAGCCCGATCGCGCCGGCGAGCCCGAAGGTCATGGCGGCGCTGGAGGCCTGTCGATTCGTCTGTGGTTGGCCGGCCACCGCCACCGCCCACAGGGCAAAGACGATGCAGTAGAGCCAGGACGTGAAACGGTCGGCAAGCTCCTCGACGTTGCGCCCCGGCTGGCGCTGGTAGGAGGGATCGTTCACGTCGGGCGTCAGAAGCTGCAGGGTCGACTGCTCGGAGGTGCGCGTCCAGCGCTCTTCTGTGGCCGGCTTCAGGTCGGCCAGATCGAAGGCATAGGTCTGGAACTCGATGACGGAGATCGACCCGCTTTCGCGCTCCTTGCGGTGGAGCTGCCCGTCGAACAGCATCAGGACAGGGCTCTCCTCATTGTCGATGATCGCCGCTTCCTTGGCGAAATAGGTCAGATCGAGCTGCGGATCGCGCGTGTCCTGGATGAAGAGGCTCTTGATCGTGCCGCCATTGCTCTCGCCGACCGAGAGGACGAGGTCCGACTGCACGCGCTCAAAGCGCCCCGGACGCAGGAACACCGTGATCGTGTCGACATTGATCGAGCGGATGCCGTTGTAGAACCCTGCCGATGCCATCGGGCCGAGCCCGTGTGCGACCGTGAGCGTGAGAAGACCGCCGAGGAAACCGAGAAGGAGGATGGGGCGCGCCACGATCATCATGGACCCGCCCGATGCCGAGATGACGGCGCGCTCGGAATCGGCGTTCAGACCGTTCAGGGTCTGGATCGCGCCGATCAGGATCGCGAACGGCACGACGCCGGCCGCCAGATCCGGCAGCAGCATCAGGGCGATCCAGAGAATGTTCCCGGCGGCCGACGCGCTCGTCTTGACGATGTCGATCCGCGACAGGGCCTGCACGATCCAGACGATGAGCGACAGGGACACGAGGGCGCCTGCCGAAGAGATGAGCGCACGGCGGAAAATATAGCGTTCTAAAAGCGTCATCCGGACCCTGTCTGGCGTTTCGGATGCGTGTCATCCGTTCTCAACGCGTCTTAATTGCGGCTCGCTTCTGCAGCGTCCGGAACCGGCAACGCCTCGCCATCCGACATTTTCTATACACAGAGTTGACGAATTCTGACAAAGCCTCTTCGGCGTATGCGCGTCATCCGTCCCGCATGGCAATGCGACATGCGATCGTCACGGTCCGTCGCCCAAGCGGGTTTTCCCTCCTCGAGCGAGCATGATAGTCGTTCACGGACAAAGCGGGGCCACGTGCTCCCGCACCGACGGATCTCTTGTACATATTGGATGAAACATGGCGAGCCTTCCCAATCTTCGATTCTCCTCCCTCGACGAGAGCGCCCGGGGCGTGCTCGTGATTCTGGCCGGGAAAGACGGTCGGCTCGCCGACGCCCATGACGGCTTCGGCGAACTCGTCGCCAAGGCTTCCAGATCCACGAAGTTCAAGGGCAAGGCACTGTCCAAGCTCGATCTCGTCGCCCCGGCCGCGGAGGCCATCGACCGGCTGCTGGTGATCGGCACCCATCTCGACCAGGATCCGCTCGAGGAGGACTGGCTGAAGCTCGGCGGCACGATCGCAGCTGCGACCAAGGGCGCCGAGACCGTCACGATCTCGACGTCGATGCCGGGTGACCGCCAGGTATCGGCTGCGGAAGCTGCGATGATCGGCGCCGGCATGTTGCTGCGCACCTACAATTTCGACCGTTACAAGACGAAGAAGACGAAGGAGGACGACGAGGAGGAAACGACGACGGCCAGCGACGTCGCGATCCTCGTATCCGATGTCCGCGGGGCCGAAGCCGCGTTCGAGGCCGAACGCGCCGTTGCCGAGGGGACCATGCTCGCCCGCGATCTCGTCAACGAGCCGGCGAACATTCTCGGACCCGTCGAATATGCCGAGCGCACGCAAGCGCTGCGCGAACTCGGCCTTAAGGTCGAGATCCTTGAACAAGGCGAGATGGAAGCCCTCAAGATGCACGCGCTTCTCGGCGTCAGCCAAGGCTCGCCGCGTCCGCCGCGTCTCGTCATCATGCGCTGGAACGGCGGCGAGGAGGGCGAACAGCCGATCGCCTTCGTCGGCAAGGGTGTGGTCTTCGACACCGGCGGCATCTCGATCAAGCCGGCAGGCTCGATGGACGAGATGAAGGGAGACATGGGCGGATCGGCCGCGGTCGTCGGACTGATGCATGCGCTCGGCGCGCGCAAGGCGAAGGTGAACGCGATCGGGATCGTCGGTCTCGTCGAGAACTCCGTCGACGGCAACGCGCAGCGTCCGGGCGATATCGTCACCGCCATGTCGGGCACCACGATCGAGGTCCTCAACACCGATGCGGAGGGCCGGCTCGTCCTCGCCGATGCGCTCTGGTATTGCCAGGACCGGTTCAAGCCGAAGTTCATGGTCAATCTCGCCACCCTGACCGGGGCGATCGTGGTCGCGCTCGGCAATCATCAGGCCGGTCTGTTCTCCAACAATGACGAGCTGGCGGACCGTCTCTTCTCCGCCGGGAAGGTCAGCGGCGAGAAGGTCTGGCGGCTGCCGCTCGGGCCGGAATACGACAAGATGATCGAGGGCAAGTTCGCCGATATCAAGAATATCGGCAGCGGGCGCGCCGCCGGGTCCATCACCGCCGCCCAGTTCCTCCAGCGCTTCGTGAACGACGTTCCGTGGGCCCATCTGGATATTGCCGGCACAGCGATGGGCTCACCGTCCAATGCCTACAACCAGTCCTGGGCGTCCGGCTTCGGCGTGCGGCTGCTGGAGCGCCTCGTGCGCGACCATTACGAAAACCGCTGACGGGAAGGGTCGGCGAACCGGTGACGGAGGTTCTGTTCTATCACCTGACCGAGAGCCGTCTGGAGGAGGCCCTGCCGGATCTCCTCCAGCGCTCGCTGGCACGCGGCTGGCGCGTCGTGGTCCAGTGCCGTTCGGTCGAACGGCGCGATGCGCTCGACCATGTGCTGTGGACGTTCAGGGACGATAGTTTCCTGCCACACGGAACCGATGCGGAGGACGCAGCCGAGCGGCAGCCGATCCTGCTGACGACCAGGGCCGACCAGAACGGCAACGCCCCCGACGTGCGATTCATGGTGGATGGTGCGACGGCGCAGGATCTCGGCCGATACACGCGTGCCGTCTACATGTTCGATGCCTCGGACGAAGAGCAGATGCTGCACGCGCGCAGCCGATGGACGTCGGAAAAGGCCGCCGGCCACGCGCTGACCTATTGGCAGCAGGCCGACGATCGGCGCTGGATCAAGAAGGCCTGATCGCCAGATCCGGGGCTTGAGACGCGTGGCGTCCGCAGCGGTCGAACGGCAGTCCCGGCCTATCGAACGCGATTGCCGAACGCTTGGCCGACCTTGTCGGGATGATTCCGTTCGACGCCGGACGCGCGATCCCGATCTTGCCTGTCGAACCATTGCGGGCGGACATTGAGGATGACCGCAAGGCCGAGAAGGTTCAGATAGGCGGACATCTCGGACATTTCCTCGAGCCAGACATTGATCATCGTCTCGAACATCGCGCTCGCCAGCAGGAACAGAACGGTCAGGGCGACGGGGACGGCATAGAAGAAGTTGAGCTCGCTCCAGCGTCTGGCGAACGGTTCGCGCTTGATCGCCAAAGCACACAAGACGATCAGACCCGTCGCGAGGATGAGCATGGTCTTTCCGTTCGCCGAAAAGCACGGCCCGCTTTCATAGAAGGCGGAATCGCAGACGGGGGTTTCCCGCGTCATCGCCAGCACGCTGACGAACGTCACGATCGCCGCGAAGTAGAACAGTTCGCGCCGGAAACGGATCAGCGCCGTGAAGAACAGCAAGGCGGTCACCGCGAGAATGCCGGCCTGGATCAGTTCGTAATAGCCATTCTCCACCGGGCCGTAGTCTCTGGCATCGTAAGGCGCGACGAGGAGGGCGGTCAGCACGGCAAATCCGACGCAGGCAAGCGCATAGACCGTGAAGATCGTGATCTCAAGGCCCGAGCGGGCGTCGAGAAAGGTTCGAAGCCCCGTCGCGACGAAGCCGATCACGCGCCGATGAAGGGCCGGGTTTTGGGATCTGGAATCCAAGAACAAACATCCCGTCGATGCAAGAAGGCGATGACGCAAATCATCCCATCAGTGGAAGGAGACGGGGCCGTCGATCGCAACAAAGCCCGTGGTCTGGCCGAAACGGGTTTCGTTCCAATGAGTTACGGCCCGCCCAGGGCTGAGCCATACCAGCAGTGGCCCGAGCGGATCAAGTCCCGTCCGAAAGCGGCCGCCTCATGCGCGCGGTGATGGCGAGCCTTTCGATCTCAGGCGCCGAGCGCCTGTTCGTACTCCGCCGTGAGGGCAAGCCATTCCTCCTCGGCAGACCGCAGGGAGCGTTCGGCGTTCGCGCGCTTGCGGTTCAGTTCGGTGACCTTGTTCGGGTCGCTCCGGTAGATGTCGGGGTCCGCCAGTTGCCCGTCCACCTCGGCGACGACCTTCTGGAACTTCGCCATCTCGGCTTCGAACTTGTCGATTTTGCGCTTCATCGGCTTCAGACGATCGCGTGCCTCCGCGGTCTGTCGTCGCAGGTCGGCCTTGGGCAGCGACGGCTCCGGGGCGGCGCGCGCGACGGCATCGGCCGGTTGAGACTTCTTCGAACCGGACTTGTCCGCCTTGCCCGGCTTGCTGCCCGACAGAACCAGTCGCTTGTACTCCGAAAGGTCGCCTTCGAAGCGTTCGACCGTTCCGTTGCGCACCAGCCAGAGACGATCGACCGTCGCCTCGACAATGTGCCGGTCATGGCTGATCAGCACGACCGCGCCCGGATAATCGTTGAGCGCGTGGATCAGGCTTTCGCGCGCCTCGATGTCGAGATGGTTCGTCGGCTCGTCGAGGATCAGGAGATGCGGTGCATGCAGCGTCGCAAGACCCAGGAGCAGGCGCGCCTTTTCGCCGCCCGACAGCTTGTCGGCGACCGTTTCCATCTTGTCGCGCGGAAGGCCCATCTGGGCGACCCGCGCCCGCACGCGCGGTTCCGCCGCATCCGGCATCAGACGCCGGACATGTTCGATGGCGTTCTCGTCGGGCCTCAGATCGTCGATCTGATGCTGGGCGAAATACGCCACCTTCAGCCCCGGCGCCTTCGTGACGGTTCCGTCTTCCGACTGGAGACGTTCCGCCAGGAGCTTGGCGAAGGTCGACTTGCCGTTGCCGTTCTGGCCGAGGAGCGCGATCCTGTCGTCCGTATCGATCCGGAGGTCGAGACCGGAGAGAATCGGCGATCCGGGCTGGTAGCCGACACTGACCTTCTCCATCGCGATGATCGGGGAGGCGGGCTGCTTCTCCGGCTCCGGAAAGACGATCGGCGTGACGCTCTCTTCGAGGATCGCCTGCAGGGGGCCGAGCTTCTCGAGCGCCTTGAGGCGCGATTGCGCCTGCTTGGCCTTGGATGCCTTGGCGCGGAAACGGGCGACGAACGCCTCCATGTGCTTGCGCTTGTCGGCCTGCTTCACGTTCTGCTTCTGGAGCAGCTCCATCTTCTCGGCACGCTGGCGGGTGAAGGAATCATAATCGCCGCGATAGAAGACGAGTTTCTTCTGGTCCAGATGGATGATCGAGGTCACCGCATTGTTGAGGACGTCGCGGTCGTGGCTGATCAGGAGAACCGTATGCGGATAGCGGGCGACGAAACTCTCGAGCCAGAGGGTGCCTTCGAGATCGAGATAGTTGGTCGGCTCGTCGAGAAGCAGAATATCGGGGCTCGCAAACAGCACGGCCGCGAGCGCGACGCGCATGCGCCAGCCACCGGAGAATGAGGAGGCGGGCCGGGCCTGCGCGTCCTCGTCGAAACCCAGACCGGCGAGAATCGACGCGGCACGCGATTCGGCGGAGTGCGCGTCGATGTCGAAGAGCCGGGTGTGGATGTCGGCGATCTTCATCGGATCGGTTTCGGTCTCGGCGGCCGCCAGCAGCTCGGAGCGCTCGCTGTCGCCCGCAAGAACGATCTCCAGCAGGGATTCCTCCGTGCCCGGCGCTTCCTGCGCGACCTGTCCGATCGACAGATTGCGAGGAATGCTCACCGAACCGGTTTCGGATGCGAGTTCCCCGGTGATGACCCGGAAGAGCGTCGACTTCCCCGCGCCGTTCCGCCCCACGAGACCTGCCTTGGTGCCCGACGGCAGATTGAGGGTCGCATGGTCGATGAGGAGGCGTCCGGCGACGCGCGCGGAAAGGTCGTTGATCTGAAGCATGGCCGCTTTTGGCATGGCCGGGCGACGGCGTGAAGAAGGCGCGCGAAAAAACCAGCGTCCGTCTGCGGCAGACCCGGCGCTTGTGGGAAGGACGCTCCCGAAGGCGAAGGCCGCCTGCCGGTTTCGTCAGATCGAACCGTTGCGTTTCGCCGATCGCAGATTGCGGACACCGATCGTCAGAAGGATTTTGTTGGCCGGCTACCCAGTTTCAGTTTGCCAATCCATACCGGGCCTTTCAAACCCTTGTTCACGTTTTCGTTTTCACTCTCGACTAGGAAAGATTGGTCCCGAACCCCGTCAGGGACGAACCGGGAGCAAGTGCGGATGCATGGCCATCACCCTTTACGAACTCGTCGGCACGGATGATGCCAAACCGTTTTCGCCGCACTGCTGGAAGGTGAGGATGTGCCTCCGGCACAAAGGTCTCGCATTCCGGACGGAAAGCGTGCGGTTCACAGAAATCCCGCACATCGAAGGCGGCGTGGCTCGGACATTGCCGATCCTGCGCGATGGAGACCATTTGATCATCGATTCGTTTCGCATCGCGGACCATCTGGAAACCCGGTACCCGGATCGTCCGAGCCTTTTCGGGGGCGAGAACGGGCGCAACTATGCGCGGTTTCTGGAAGGCTGGGCGTTGCGCGACGTCCATCTGGCCCTGACCAGGATCGCCGCACTCGAAATCCTGGAGCTCCTCGATCTGCCGGACCAGGAACATTTCCGCCGCTCCCGTGAGGCCCGGTTCGGCAGCTCGCTCGAACATATCGGCGCGCATCGGGAAGAACTCGTCTCCGCCCTGCGCGAGACGTTCGAACCCGTCAGGCGGGTTCTGAGCGAAACACCGTTTCTCGGGGGCAAGAGTCCGCTCTTTGCCGACTTCGTCATCTTCGGCGCGCTGCAATGGGTGCGGATCGTTTCCGAATATCCGATCCTGCTGCGCGACGACCCGATCAACGAATGGTTCGAACGCTGCCTCGATCTTTACGACGGAGAGGGCAGGAGCGTCGCGGCGCGCAGCGACTGAGACGATGGTCTGATCCGTCTCAGTCGCCGGCGACGAAATAGGCCAGTTCCCCTTCGGGCGTGATGCCGAGCCGATAGAAATTGTAGGCGCCGAAATCGACCATCGACTGGTAGTCGCCGGCCGTCACGAGTTCGAAGAGCTCCACCTTCTGCGGCGGCGTCAGCGTGTCGAGGCGCGTCTGGGCGAAGTACGGCCAGACGAAAATCGCGTTCTCGCTTCCGGGCTCCACCGCGACATGGCCGGCTTCCAGAACCTCGAGGAGAATCGCCAGCATCTCGAAGCCATCGGGGTCTCCCGATTGCGCCTTCAGATGGGCGATCGGATCGCCGATATCATCGCCGAACGACAGCACCGTTCCGTCCGGTCCTTCCTCGATATAGGGACGCAGCCTTTCGATCTCGCCGCTCTCGGCAATCCGAATCAGCGTGCTGCGAAGATCGCGGACCGGTGCCGGAAGCGCATCCGTGTCGTAGCGGACCGGCGAAACCGAAACCGGTGCGGCAAGACCGTCCGGGATGGTGTCGACGCCTTGTTCCCGCGGCGGCACCGCGGGAGCCTCTTCCGCGCCCTCATCGGTGTCGCGGTCCGCCGGCGTCTCGATGCCGTCCTCGCCCGTCGGCGTTACGGCGTCGAGCCGATCGCCGGTCGAGCCGTCGGTCTCGATTTCTGAGCCTGGAGGCGGCGGCGTCGCGGGAGGCTCCAAGGGGGGTGCTGCCGGAGGCACGGGCGCGACCGGATCGGTCGCCGGCGGCATGGGCGCATCATCCGGCACGCCGGAGGACGAGGGATCGGCGCCGCGATCGGTCGGGGCGGTGCGAACGGCTTCCGGCGCGATCTCCGCACCGGGAAGCGGGGGCAGGGGAACGGCGACGATCCCCTCGTGAACATTGCCCGCGCCATCCCCGTTGTCGTCGACGATCTGGGAGAGGGCATGGGCGCTCGTCGTCGCGGTCAAGGCTGCGATCAAGGCCGCGACGCGCAGAGACCGGACGCGTGATATCCTCGTCTTCGATGCATGGGTCGAGTTGTCGATCACACTATCCCCGGCCGCGTTCTGAGAGAAAAGAGATCGAAGGGTCTGCCCAGCGCCAAGCGCCGGCAAACGTCCGGTCACTGGATGGTCTGGTTGGCGCGAAATTCCCCGAACTCAACGCGGCGACGCAGGCCGTCGATCATGTCGATCGCATGATCCTCGCCATAGAGGCGCACGAGTTCCGTCATCGCGGTCGCAAGAGCGGTCTCCGCGAGGATCTCCGATTCGATCCCCTCGCTGATGCCGTCGGCCCATGCCTCGTTGTGGTATTCGAGGGCGACCTGTTTCTTCTCGGCCTGGATGATCTCGTCGAGTTCGTTTTTCGGCAGGTCGAGCATGACGGGAATCCCTGTTGTGATGTTCGGACTTTCAGATCCGTTTACGTTTTCTTACCACGATCCGTACGTTTGTCGCCTCGGCCCTGCAAAGATCGTTGCGGCTTGCTTAATTTCCATAGCGCGTCAGCATGTCCCGCGAGAGCGCCGCACCTTCCTTCTGATAGCGATTGTGTGCCAGGCGCGCGGCGGGCGTGCAGTGACGGTATGTGGACGCGAACGCGCGGTATCCGCTGTTGAAACTGGCGACGAACCTGCGGCGGTCCGCCTCGTTCGGTTTCTGCGCTTCCAGAAACGCATTCATCTCGCCGCGCCAGACCGATTTGTCCTTGTCGCCGCAGAGCTCCCGAAGGAAGTGCATGGAGCCGAGAATGGTGGAGAACCGGCTCAGCGCCTCGACGAAAGGACCTTCGCTCGGTCGCGCCTCCGGCTCCTCTGCCTCTTCCGCCTGCTCGCCCTCTTCGCTCGCTTCGGTCTCGGCCGGTGCGTCCTGGGCATTGGCAGCGCTCCACACGCCGGGCGTAACCAGCATGAAGGCCGAAAGGCAGCCGGAGAGGATGAGCTTGCGACAGATGAGCATGGTCCTTCGTGTGCGGGCCCGTTTCGTCGTTTTCAAGACGAACCGCGACGACGAGGCGTTTCAACACATCCTGTCGCAGTTCTACAACAGTTTTCGAGCCAGATCGAGGATCGTCGCAAGCCCCGGCGTCGTCAGGCCATCGCGTTCGAACGCCCGCACCGAACCGATCGATTCGAATCGCACCGACGCGGCGTCGGTTCCCGCGACCGGGACCGCGTCGCGTCCGATCCTTGCCACGAAGACGCAGATCACGAAATGGAAGTCCCGATGGATCGCCTCGTGGTTCGTCACGAAGGTGAGGGCGCCGGAATCGACGGTCAGGCCCACCTCCTCGAAGATCTCGCGTGAGAGGGCCGCGCGCATTGTTTCGCCGAAGCCGACGCGCCCGCCGGGAAAGGAGAGGAGGCCTTCGAGCGTCTGGCCCCGGCTGCGCTCGATCAGAAGCACGTCGTCGCCGCGGATGAGGGCGGCGGATACGGCAAGTTGCGGCAGTGTCGTCATGCGCTCTCGGTCGTCCCGGCAGTGGGCCGGCAGTGGGAATGGCGTTCAACCCGCTTGACGCGGATCACGGGTAAGGGTTCCATCGCGTCCCATGTGCGGACGCTTTGCCCTTCATGCCTCTCCCGAGCTTATTGCAGAATTCCTGTCGCTCGAGGAGATCGAGGCTTTCCCCCCGCGATACAATATCGCGCCGACGCAGCCGATCCTCATCGCGATCAGCGGTCGGGATTCGAGACCCGACGCGAACGCGGCCAATCGCTCCGCGCAACTCGCGCGCTGGGGTCTGATCCCCCCCTGGGTGAAGGATGCCTCGAAGTTTCCGCTGCTGATCAATGCCCGCAGTGAAACCGCCGCGACGAAGAACTCGTTTCGTGCCGCCCTGAAATATCGGCGCTGCCTCATTCCGGCAACGGAATTCTACGAGTGGCGCCGCTCCGCCTCCGGCCCCTCCGAACCGTTCCTGTTCCGCCCCAAAAGCGGCAGGCCCTTCGCCTTCGCGGCGCTGATGGAAACGGCCATCGACCAGGACGGCGGCGAGATCGACACGGCGGCGATCATCACCGCGGCGGCGACGGGCGCTGCCCGAAAAATTCACGACAGGATGCCGGTGACGATCGAAGAGGCGCATTTCGAGCGCTGGCTGAATTGTCGGGACTATGCGCCGGGCGATGTCGCCGGGATCTTCGGCGCATCGCAGGTGCCGGAGTTCGATATCGTTCCCATTTCGACCGCGGTGAACAAGGTCGCCAATGCGGGCCCGTCCATCCAGGAACCGACGTCGGTCCCGCAAAGGCAGAGCGAGCGGAACGACGATGGAGCGGGCGAGGCGGCCGGCACCGGAAAGGGCACCGGCGATCAACTCACGCTTCTCTGAGAAGCGCCGGGCTTGCCGTGGCGCAGAGGGGCCCGTTGTCGGGTCGGACGCTCAGGGCTTGAGGCGCCTCAACGTGAAGCGGAACGTCGCCGCCACGTGTCTTCGGAGCGCACGCGAAGCGCCCGAGGCATCGAAAAAGGTGAGGGGACCGTCCGCCGCTGCGCTGGTCGTCGGCCCCGCTCGATCGCTCGTCACTCGGCCGACATGGCGAACTGCGGAAGAACCCGCGCCTTCGGCTGCGCCGCACGCTTGGCAGCGACATAGCGCGCGGCCGTCAGAAGCGTCGGATTGCCGAGCTGGCGGTAATTGTCTTCCAGACGGACTTCGCTCTCGCGCTCGCGCTTCGAACGGAACTGGATTTCGTTGTGCTTCATGGCCTCGTGCCTGCTGGTTGAACACCCACCACAGCCGCTCCAGAATTGAGACGCTTTGAGGGCAGTTTGTCCGTACCCGTTGGGATTACCCGATCGGCGATCGCGCCTGCTTGCGGTGTGACCGATCTGCCACGCCACCCCCGAACAGGCTTACGAAATAGCTAATGGTGCGGGCGGAATGAAGATCGTCCAACCGCGTCGGCGATCACTTCGTATGTCACCCGCGAGGCATGCCGTGACATTTGAATCGACGACCGTTTGCGCTAACCAGACGGGCGATCTGGAACATGAGCGACTTCGACGGGATAGAACGGCATGAGCGACGGCTTTCGCGGGCTTCGGCTGACCAACACCATGACGCGCGCCAAGGAGGATGTCTCGCCGCTCGACTGGCGCGATGCGGCGATATCCGAGGCCAACAAACGCGTTCGCATGTATGTCTGCGGACCCACGGTGTACGACTTTGCCCATATCGGCAACGCGCGGCCGGTCATCGTGTTCGACGTTCTCTTCCGGCTGCTGCGGCATCTGTATGGGCAGGATCATGTCACCTATGTCCGCAACATCACGGACGTCGACGACAAGATCAATGCGCGCGCAGCGCGCGACTATCCCGATCTGCCGCTGAACGAGGCGATCCGGAAGGTCACCACGAAAACCGCCGAGCAGTTCCATCAGGATGTCGCGGCGCTGGGCTGCCTGCCGCCCTCGGCCGAGCCGCGCGCGACGGATTACGTCACCGGGCGCGCGGGCGGCCACGACATGATCTCGATGATCGGGACCCTGATCGACAAGGGCAACGCCTACGAGGTGGACGGCGAGGTTCTCTTCGACGTCACCTCGATGCCGGACTATGGCGCCCTGTCCCGCCGCAGGCTGGAAGACCAGCAGGCCGGGGCACGGGTGGCTGTCGACAGCCACAAGAGGAACCCGGGCGATTTCGTCCTGTGGAAACTGTCGTCGAAGGGTGAGCCGGGCTGGGACGCTCCCTGGGGGCAGGCCGCGTGGACCGCCTCCGGCCGCACCGGCATGCCGAAGGGACGTCCGGGCTGGCATATCGAATGCTCGGTGATGAGCGCCGCCCATCTGGGCGAGACGTTCGACATTCATGGCGGCGGCCTCGATCTCATCTTTCCCCATCACGAGAACGAGATCGCCCAGTCGCGCTGCGCCCATGGCACGAAGAGCATGGCCGAGATCTGGATGCACAATGGCTATGTTCAGGTGGAAGGCCGGAAGATGGCGAAGTCGGAGGGCAATTTCGTCACGATCCACGATCTCCTGCACACGGAGACTTTCGGCGGCCGCAAATGGCCGGGCGCCGTGCTGCGCCTCGCCATGCTGATGACGCACTATCGCGAGCCGATCGATTTTTCGGTCAAACGACTGGAGGAGGCCGAGAACGCGCTGGCGAGCTGGGCCAGGGTCGCGGCGGGGGTCGCGCCCGGCCATCCCAGCACGAAGCTGATCGAGGCCCTTTCGGACGATCTGGCGAGCGCCGCCGTGGTCGCCGAGCTCCACGCCTTGCGCAGATCCGATCCCAAGGCGCTTCGCGCCTCGCTCGACCTTCTGGGCCTCGACCTTTCCGCGTTCGAGGCGGTTTCGGACGACACCGAACGGGCAGGGAACCCGCTCCCCGACGCCGTCGAAGCCGCGATCGCACAACGGCTCGCTTTCATCCGCGACAAGAACTGGGCCGAGGCCGATCGCATCCGCGACACGCTTCTGGAGAGCGGCATCCAGCTGAAGGATGGCAAGGACCCCCGAACCGGCGAGCGCACCACGACCTTCGAGATCAGGCGCTGACCGGACGGGGAGCACCCGACGGGAAGGGCCTGACGGGAAGGGAAGGTCGTCAACTCGCCCAACGCAGCCGCGGGATCTTCCCCGTCATATGGTTCGCCCGTCGCAAGGCATGGGCGACTAACCATAATGACCCCGGGGAGCATCGTATAAACGCTTGAAACGTCAGACAGATACCCGATGTGAGCGAGTTGATCGAGACGCACAATCCCACTTCAGAGACGATTCGATACGGCATGGACAATCAGACCCCGCGCAAGGCCTATCCGGCGATCGACCCTTACGAGACGGGTCGTCTCGACGTCGGCGACGGGCATGAGATCTATTACGAAGTCTGCGGCAATCCCCGGTGCAAGCCGGTCGTCTTTCTGCATGGCGGCCCGGGCAGTGGCGCCTCGCCCCAGCATCGCCGGCTGTTCGATCCCGACCGCTACCGCATCATTCTTCTCGACCAGCGCGGCTGTGGGCGCTCGACGCCGCTCGGTCGTCTCGAGGCGAACACGACCTGGCATCTCGTCGACGATCTCGAGCGGCTGCGGACCGCGCTCGACGTGGAGCGGTGGGTGCTGTTCGGCGGCTCCTGGGGCGCGACGCTGGCGCTCGCCTATGCCGAAGCCTACCCCGCGCACGTCTTGGCGATGATCCTGCGGGGCGTCTTCTCCGGCCGGCCGTCGGAGCTTGCCTGGTTCTACGAAAGCGGGGCGAACCGGTTGTTTCCCGATCAGTGGGAGAACTTTCTGGCACAGGTCCCGGCCGATGAGCAGGGCGACATCATCGGCGCCTATCGCAAGCGACTGACCGATCCCGACCGGGCAGTGCGCGCCGCGGCCGCCGCCGGCTGGACCCAATGGGAATCGGCAACCGTGATGCTGCGTTCGAACGCCGTTCCGAACGGTTCGCGATCCGCCTCCGATTCGACGATCGCCTTTGCGCGGATCGAGAACCATTACTTCTACCACGGGCTGTGGCTCGACGGCGACCAGCTGATCGCGAATGCCGATCGGCTCGCCGACATTCCCGGCGTGATCGTGCAGGGTCGCTACGACATCGTCACGCCGGCGATCACCTCATGGCAGCTGGCACAGGCCTGGCCACGGGCGGATTATCGCATGGTCGAGGGTGCCGGCCACGCCTTTGCCGAGCCCGGCGTCCTGCAGGAACTGCTTGCCGCCACCGACCGGTTTGCAGACTGACGCGTTCGCGCTAGGCTGTGCCCGACAGAATCTGGAACGGGACCGGGCCGATGACAGCGACGGGCGGATGCCAGTGCGGGGCGGTGCGCTTCGTCTGCAAGCCGGATCTTTCCAGCGCCCACATCTGCCATTGCAGGATGTGCCAGAAGGCGGTGGGCAACCTTTTTGCGGCGCTCGTCGGGATCGAACCGGACAGCCTCGTCTGGACGAAGGCGGAACCGAAGCGCTTCCGATCGTCGAACCACGCGTCTCGCGGCTTCTGTCCCGAATGCGGCACACCCTTGCTCTACGAGGCGCCGGACGGCCAATGCCTGACGATCGGCGCCTTCGATCGTCCGCAGGACCTGCGGCCGCTGCGCCAGCACGGCATCGAAGCCGATCTCGGCTTCATGGACGATCCGGGCGGGATGGAGGCGACGACGACCATCGAGGATGGGGACGTCCAGGCCTTTCTGAACGATATCGTTTCGTACCAGCATCCCGACGAGCCGGGTGCGGACGAAGATGGGCGACGTCTGCGAGGGTCCCATGAAAGATCGTGATCGCTCCGATCACAAAGAATCGAGCGCCTTCGGACTGTTGGCCTGCTAGAAGCCGGATCATACCGAAGAGCGATCGCGGCAAGGCCCTCCCATGCAGACATCCGAAACCGATACACGCCGGGGGCTGTTTCTCGCCTTGGGTGCCTACGCGATCTGGGGCCTCGTCCTGCCGCTTTACATGAAGGCGCTGAACCATGTCTCACCGCTGGAAATCGTCGCCCACCGCATCATCTGGGCGCTCCCGTTCGCCGCGCTGATCCTCGTCCACCAGGGTCGTCTTGCGCATACGCTGCGCTATTTCGGGCACTTGCGCACGCTCTCGCTCGCAGCCCTCACGGCCGTGCTGATCTCGATCAATTGGGGCGTGTACGTCTATGCGATCGTGTCGAACCAGGCGATCGACGCCGCGCTCGGCTATTACATCAATCCGCTTCTCAACGTCGCCCTTGGAGCGATCTTTCTGCGCGAGCGCCCGAGCAGGCTGCAGGGCGTTGCCATCGCCCTTGCCGTCGTGGGCGTTGCGATCATGACGATCAAGGCGGGCGGGCTGCCATGGATCGCGCTGGTGCTGGCAACGACCTTCGGGACCTACGGCCTCCTGCGAAAGCTCGTGAAGGTGGACGCCAGCGAGGGTTTCTTCCTCGAAGTCGCCATCCTGTTTCCGATCGCGATCGGAACGCTGGCCTTCGTGACGGACGTCCATTTCGGCGCGATCCCCTACGAGACCGTCATGCTGGTGATCGCCGGTCCGCTGACGGCCATCCCGCTGATCCTGTTCGCAGCCGGTGCGCGTCTCCTCGACTTCGCGACGGTCGGCATCCTGCAATATACGGTGCCGACCATGCTGTTCCTGACGGCGGTCTTCCTGTTCGGAGAGCCGTTCGGATTTTGGCAACTCGTCGCGTTCGCCTTCATCTGGTCCGCACTGGTCCTTTACGCCGTGACGCTGATCCGCCAGGCGCGGGAGGAAAGGCGGCGTCGCCGCGGCGCGAGCACCCAGGGCGGCGCGCAGTTCCCGGACCCGAAGACCGACGCGTGAGCCGCTCCACCACCGCAACGCCTGCGAGTGTTTCGCCGCCTCATCCGCCTTCGCGCAAGAGCCGAACTCCGGCATTCCCATGGAAAGCCGGAGTTTCGCCCACGATCGATCAGCCGCCGTCGGACCAGGTCGTGCGGTAGAGGTCGAGCCTTCGGTCGCGCAGGTTCTTCACCGATCCCTCGTAGCGTGCCCATGACAGGGTGGCGAGGTTGAGATCGGCGACCGTCACCATCTCGACGTTCTCTGACGCTTCGGCGGCAATCCCATCGCGCGCGAACGGGAAGTCGCACGGGGTGAAGATGCCGGACTGGGCATATTCGATATCGAGATTGTCCACATTGCCGAGATTGCCGGTCATGCCGGAGGTGACGACGTAGCACTGGTTCTCGACCGCACGGGCCTGGCAGCAATAGCGCACACGCAGATAGCCGTGCCGCGTATCGGTGTTGAAAGGCACGAACAGGATGCGCGCGCCCTGGTCGGCGAGACGGCGGCCGATCTCCGGGAACTCCGAATCGTAGCAGATCATGATGCCGATCGGACCGCAATCGGTCTCGATCACGTCGATCGGGCCACCACCCTTGATCTGCCAGTAGGTCTGCTCGTTGGGGGTCGGGTGCATCTTCTCGCGCGCATGGACGGAGCCGTCGCGCAGGAAAGCGTAGCCGACGTTCTGGATGTCGCCGGTTTCGGTCTTCGTCGCGTGACTGCCGCCGATAATGTTGATGTTCCGGCGGATCGCCATGTCCGTCATCTTCTGGACGAATTCCGGCGTGTGCTCGGTCAGGCGCTGGATCGCCGCATCGGGCTTCAACTCCTCCGGCTCGCAGGACAGAAGCATGAGCGTGAAGAGCTCGGGGAACACGACGAAGTCACCGCCATATTCGGAAGAGACCTCGACGAAATATTCGACCGCATCGTAGAAATCCTGGGGTTTGGCGATCGTGCGCGCCTCCATCTGGACCGTCACGACCCGTACGATGTCCGGATTGCCGCGATTGACAGGTTGCTCCTCGCGCTGCGGATCGTAATAGGGATTGCGCCAGACCATCAGCACGCCGTAACCGCCGGATTCGACGTCGGCCGGATAGTAGCCTTTCAACAGTCGGAGCGGCTCGAAGCCGTTGTTCAGGTGAAACGTCGCGACGGGATCCTTCACGTCGTTGGCCTTGACCGCCTCGAGATAGGCCTCGGCGGTTCCGAACCTCTTCAGATTGCGTTTCATCCCCGGCATCCGGCCGCCGAAGGCGATGCCCTTCAGATGCTTGTCGGTCGCAAGGCGTCGCCGTGCGTCGTAGAGGCGCTTGCCGATGCGCAGGCGGCGCCGTTCGGGATCGACGCAGACCTCCATGCCGTAGAGCCATTCACCCTTGCGGTCGTGCATGGCCGCATAGCCGCCGCCCGTGACTTCGGCCCAGGTGTGCTGCGCGAGCGCCTTTCGCTCGGGCAGCATCATCGTCGCGGCATAGCCGACGATCTCGCCTTCGAAGACGACGACGAACTGGCCTTCCTCGAACGCCGACATCTGGCCGAGGATCATGCCGCGCGTATAGGGGGATTCGTCGCGGAAGACTTTCGAGGACAGCGCGATGATCGCATCCACATCCTTCTTGACCGCGACACGGACTTCGATTTTCGGGCTGACTTGCTTTTCGGCCATGGGAGAGGGGACGTCCTGTATGATCGGGTGTTGAAAGCGGGATCTAGGTTCGGCGCGCGGTCAGGCAAAGGCCGGCGCCCGAAGTCGCGCTCCGGGTCGCTGCGGCCGGGTACGTCGATGTGCCGGACGGATCTAGAGCTTCTCGATGATCTCGGTTCGGCCGACGCCGCTGGACAGGTCGTGCGCCCTGTTGATCTCGGGAAGGATCGAGGCGATGTCGCGCGTCACGATCGGCCGCACATGCTGCGAGCGGTGGATGAAGCCCTGCTCGTCCATATGGTCGAGAAGGGCGGTCAGGGGATCCCAGAATCCGTTGAGATTGGCGATGACGATCGGCTTCTGGTGGCGGCCGAGTTGGCCCCAGGTCAGGATCTCGATCAGCTCCTCGAGCGTGCCGATGCCGCCCGGCAGCGCGACGAACGCGTCGGAGCGCTGGAACATCAGATGCTTGCGCTCGTGCATGTCCTCGGTGACGACGAGTTCGTCGAGGCGCTTCAACTCGCTCTCGGTGGCTTCCATGTCGATCAGGAAGCGCGGGATGATGCCCGTGACCTGGCCGCCGGCTTCGATCACGCCATCGGAGACGGCGCCCATGATGCCGCGCGTTCCACCGCCGTAGACGAGCCGGATGCCGGCATGCGCCATGTCCCGGCCGAGCGCGCGGGCAGCGTCGAGATAAAGGGGATCGCGGCCCTTGGCGGAGCCGCAATATACGCAGATTGTTCGAATCGATGTCATGGTTCGAAAATCGGCGGTGCGGGTGTCATCGTCAAGCGCAGGAAAGTGAAAAACCGGGCTTTATCGTCACCGGTCAATGCCGCATGAGACGACGGGTCAGCCGAAGCGGCAACTCCGCCGGATGGTTCGGCGTTCCGCTCCCTGGAATGGTCTCCGGTTTCACGACGAAGAATGGCAGGACAGGCGATGGCAGTTGCACGGTTTCTCTGGCTCGTCCTGGGTGGATCCTCCGTCGTCCTCGCCGCCATCGGCGCGGTCCTGCCGCTTTTGCCGACGACGCCGTTCCTGATCCTTGCCGCGTTCGCCTTCTCGAAGAGTTCGCCGCGCCTCGAGCGATGGCTGATCGCCCATCCCCGCTTCGGCGGCGCCATCCGCAACTGGCGCGAGGAGCGCGCGATCGGCCGCAAACCCAAATGGCTCGCGACGCTTGTCATGGCGCTGTCGTGGGGCGTCGGCTGGGGGGTCGGGCTCTCCGGCGCGATCCTCGCCGTCCAGGCCGCCGTCTTCACGGTGGTGCTGGTCTTTCTGTGGACACGGTCCGAGCCGACGCGCCCTCAAGGTCATGCCGCAGGCAACGGGACCGTCGAACCCTAGACCCGATCGGCGGGCCGGACGCCGCTTGCAGCATCTTGTCGGGACCTGGCCGGAGAAAGATTGAGATGGTGGGTGATGTAGGGTTCGAACCTACGACCCGCTGATTAAGAGTCAGCTGCTCTACCAACTGAGCTAATCACCCACGCCGAAGCGGTGCATGCCGTTTCGTGGTCCGCTATAAAGAGCGGTTTTCGCGATGTCTACCCGTTCGAGCGGCTCCCCATCGGAATAATTCGCATGGTGCCGCGCTTTCGCGTCGCGGATCGGCGCTGCCGGCATGTCCGCCCCTGCCGGTTTATCCTTGCCGCTTGCTGGAATCTCACGGCAAATCCGGCTATGAATCCGCGGTCGGACCGTCCGTCGGCGTCTGCCGTGCGGCCGGTTCGTGATTCTGGGAGGAATGGAATGGTTCGGGATTTGCTGACGGCGTCGGTCTCGGCGCTGCTTCTTGCGGCCGCAACGCCGGCTTTGGCCGCGGACGGCACGGTGCCGCAGACCGCCTGGTCCGAGATCCGCGGCGCGCTGTACGGCGAACGCGAGATGATCGCGGCAAGCCCGGCCGTCACGCTCGAAACGCCATACCGCGCCGAAAACGATCTGCGCGTCCCCATGCGCGTGACGGTCGATCTTCCGAGCGGTGAGGCGATCGAGCGGGTGACGCTGATCATCGACGAGAATCCAATGCCGGTGTCGGCGGACTTCGAGATGAACACGCCGGTGAACGATTTCACCGCCGAGGTCTCGATGCGTTTCAACGGACCGACCATGGTCCACGCCGTCGTGGAAACGGCGACGGGCGACCTCCTGGTGAGCGAGGCCATGGTGAAGACGTCCGGTGTCGGGGCGTGCGCCGCACCGCCCACGACCGGTGTCGAGGAAGCGCTCGCGACGCTCGGAGACATGACGCTGGACGCGCCGACGATCCTCCGTGGCGCTGGTCCGAAGCCCCGGGAGGTGGCGCTCGATATCAGCCATCCCCAGCATTCGGGCATGCAGATGGACCAGATCACGCTGCATTATATTCTGGCTCGCTATGTCCAGACCGTCGAAGCGTTCGCCGATGACGAACCGCTCTTCACCATGACCGGCAGCATCAGTCTCAGCGAGGATCCCGAGATCCGGTTCAACGTGCCGAAGCGCGACGTTTCGGCCTTGCGCGTCCGCATGACGGACACCGAGGGCGCGATGTTCCAGAAAACGTTCAGTCTCGGCGGAAGCTGACGGCTGTCGCGTCCGTTTTCTTCGGCCGAGGGCACGTCATCGTCGCCGCGACGCCGGAACGGTGCGCTGCCGGCCCGTCTCGAAACCGATTGCGGTCACCTTTCCCCAAGGCCGGGAAACCGGTCGCGGGCCAGGGCGGCTCTGCGGATCACGACATCGCTCCTTACGCCCAGGGTAGGTTTACCCTCACGGCAAGAGGAAGCTGGACCGGTCTGATCTTCTCGATATCCATCGAAGCACCGGGTGCCACCGGCTGGTAGTCGGCTTGGGACGTCACGATCTGCGGCGAGCCCGCGAGCTTCGTGTCACGCCCGCCATCGCCGGGTTCCTCGTCCTCGCCGGGAATGTCGGAATAGCGCACGCCGGCAAACATCGTGCGGCGATACACCAGACGGGCAGGGCGGACCGGATCGTCGCCGATCTTGATCTGGAATTCCTTCGGCATGTGCGCCGATTCGGCGAGTGTGAGGAGCGCGCCGGTTGCGGACACGTTTCGCACCACGCAATCGAACGTGGAAAACCCGTTGTTGAAGATGATCTTGGCGCGCTTGAGAACGCGCATTCGCGGAGCGATCCGTCGTTCCGAGCCATCCGGTTCATGTTCGGGCAGTGCCATCGCTCGGTCATCCAAACTGAAATCATTCGATCCAAGAATGATGCAGGCTGGTTACCATCGGGTGAACGGGCGGGCAGGCGGGCCCTTGCCGTGGTCTTCGGCAAGCGAACGCACCGAAGACCGGGGCCGGATCGATCCGGCGCGAAAGAAGGGCCGCAGCAACGCGCGCCGCGGCCCCTTCGCATGGATTTAGTTGCGGTCCTTGTCGACCAGCGCGTTCGACTTGATCCACGGCATCATCGCGCGCAGTTTCTCGCCGACTTCCTCGATCTGATGGCGATCGTTGACGCGGCGGATGCCCTTGAAGCGGGCGGCACCCGAATGCCATTCCTGCATCCATTCGGAGGTGAACTTTCCGGTCTGGATGTCGGTCAGGACGCGCTTCATCTCGGCCTTGGTCTCGGCGGTGATGATGCGGGGCCCTGTCGCGTACTCGCCCCACTCGGCGGTGTTGGAGATCGAGTAGTTCATGTTCGCGATGCCGCCCTCATAGATGAGATCGACGATCAGCTTCACCTCGTGCAGACATTCGAAATACGCCATTTCAGGCGCATAACCGCCCTCGACGAGCGTTTCGAAGCCGGCGCGAATCAGTTCGACGAGACCGCCGCACAGGACGACCTGCTCACCGAAGAGATCGGTTTCGCACTCTTCCTGGAACGTCGTCTCGATGATCCCGGACCGGCCGCCGCCGACGCCGCAGGCATAGGAGAGGGCGAGATCGAGCGCATTGCCGGATGCGTCCTGATGGACGGCGACGAGACAGGGGACGCCGCCGCCCTTCTGGTATTCGCCGCGCACCGTATGGCCTGGGCCCTTGGGCGCGATCATGACCACGTCGATGGAGGACTTCGGCTCGATGAGGCCGAAATGGACGTTGAGGCCGTGCGCGAACGCGATCGCCGCACCATCGCGAATGTTCGGCTCGATCTCGTTCTTCCAGATGCCGGCCTGGAGCTCGTCGGGCGTCGCCATCATGAGAAGATCGGCCCATTTGGCAGCGTCCGCCACCGACAGAACCTCGAGACCGTCCGCCTCGACCTTCTTGGCCGTCGCAGATCCGGGCCGCAGCGCGACCTTGAGTTCGGCGGCGCCGGAATCCTTCAGGTTGAGCGCATGGGCGCGCCCCTGCGAGCCGTAGCCGACGATGGCGACCTTCTTGCCCTTGACGAGATTGAGATCGGCGTCGCGATCGTAATAGACGCGCATGGCGTTTCCTTCCTTGGTTTTGACCGGGGAGGGGTGTTGGCACCCGTTTCGGTTTCTCAGTCCCCGCGTGTGGGCGATCCATAAAGGATCATGAAGCGACCGGCAGCCTGTTCGGCCGCGCGGTCGAGATCGATGTCGCCGATGGAATCATCTCCCAGCAGCAGGCGTATCTGAAGGTCTCCGACCACGAGGCCGAAGAATGTCGAGAAGGCGTTCCCGTCGTCGGAATAGCGAACGAGCCCGCTGGCACGCGCGGCGACGAACAGCGGCGCGATGCGGCGCGCCATTTCGGCCGGTCCGTTCCTGAGGACGATCGCCCCGAGATCGAGGGTTTCGGATCCGGCTTCCGCGATGGCGAGCCGGTTCAGGGCGACCGATGTCGGTCCGGACAGGACGCGAAGCCAGTCCTTCGCGAACCGGGTGAGGGCATCTTCAAGGAACGCGCGATCGATCGGCCCGTTCGGCAGTTCGATGCCCCTCACCTTGGCCGCCTGCCAGCGCACCGTCGCGGTGAGAAGGCCGTCGCGATCGCCGAACCAGCGATAGAGCGTTTCCTTGGAACAGGAGGCGGAACGCGCGACGGCGATCATGGAAAGCGGACGCTGGCCTTTGACGATGAGGTCGAGTGTTGCCTCCAGCACGTCGCGCTGGCGGTCGCTCCAGCCCTCGACCGGGCCGTCTTCGACCGGTATCATGTTGCGAAATGCATGCATCCGTCGCCCATTTCACGCCGAACCGTACGGTACGGTTCTCTCGTGGAAACGGTGGATAGATCATCGCGCGGCCGGCTGCAAGTGGGGCTTTTATCTCCCGAAGAAACGTCAGCGGCGTCTGGTGGGAAGGATCGAGACCTGTCCTTCGAACGATGGCTGGCCGCGCGGATATCCAGGAGCATCGTGCGCCTCGTCGGGCGTGCGATGCTCCAGTGATCGTTTGATTGCACGCATCAGACTTTCCGAAAATCGATTCCGCTCTGCAAGCCGATGCTCTAGCGACCCCCGGGCCTCTTGGCCGCCACCCAATGGGCCTCCATCTCGTCGAGACTGGCGTCCTCGAGCGTCTTTCCCTCGGCGGCAAGCGCCGTTTCGATATGTTCGAACCGCCTGCGGAACTTGGCGACGCAGGTTCGCAGCGCCTTTTCCGGGTCGACGTCGTAGAAACGGGCGAGATTGACGACGCTGAAGACGAGATCGCCCAGCTCCTCTTCCCGCTGTTCGGCGCTGCCGCTCGCGGCGACTTCGCGAAACTCCTGCGTTTCCTCCTCGATCTTCCCGAAGATCGGCTCCGCCTCGGCCCAATCGAACCCGGCCCTGGCGGCTTCCTTCTGGATCTTCAGGGCAAGGGTCAGGGCAGGGAAGCCGGAAGGAATGTTATCCAATCGCATGGCCTTTTGAAGCGCGGCTTTTTCTCCTAGGATTTTAAGCCGATCCGCAGCTCTTTCGGCCTTTTCCTCCGCCTTGATACGCTCCCATTGGCCCTTGGCGCTTCCGGCCGTTCGCGCCTGCGCATCGCCGAAGACGTGCGGATGGCGGCGGATCATCTTCTTGGTGATCGCCTCGACCACGTCCTCGAAGCTGAACCATCCAGCTTCCGCGCCGAGCTGTGCATGGTAGACCACCTGCAGCAGAAGATCGCCGAGCTCCTCCTTGAGGTCGACGGGATCGTCCCGTTCGATCGCGTCGGCGACTTCATAGGCTTCCTCGATCGTGTAGGGCGCGATCGTGGAAAAATCCTGCTCCAGGTCCCAGGGGCAGCCGCCGTCCGGATTGCGCAGCGCAGCCATGATCTCGACCAGGCGGTTGATGTCGCGAGACGGCTCCATGACGCAGCTCCTTGCAGCGGATCCTTTATCCCGGACATCCAAAAGCCCATGCGGCGGGACGATCAAGCGTCCGACGGGCGGCATCCACCGAAAAGCGAAGTCGGACGCGATCCCCATGGACGATCGCCGCCATTTCGCGGAGCCTGTGATCGAAAGTCATCCGTGCCGGTCCTCGCACAGCGATGCCGACGCATATGCCGGCGCGATGATGATCGTCGGGAACTGTCGGCGGCCTCAAGAACCAACGCGCCGAGCCGTTCGGCTGCCGGACAACGAACGGTTTCGTAATGAGGTTGCCTTTACGGGTCGGTGGCGCGGCGGTCCGTAGTCGTCATCGTCGAGACGGTATGGTTAACGGAACATGCCGAAGGGGCGCATCCAGCGTTGCAGGACGTCCATCAGTTCCATAATCTATATTATGCAACTCGTATCTGATCGGCGTCTGCCGGGTATCGTTCCGGATCTGTCATCGCCCCAGGGTCTCTCCCACCGGTTCGTTGCGAGGCCCATCGGTTCGTTGAGAGGATGGCGCCGTGCCTCGGCAGACATCGGCTCTGCTGGCGTGCGGCGGCGAAACGGAGCCGGAAGGATCGTCTTGCCGATGTGAAACGGTCGTCCATGACGAGCGAAGGATCAGCCGTCGGACATCCGTCACGGTTCGCTGTTGAACGGCACTTCGATGATCAGCCCGTCATGGCCGGGTTGGACATGGTCCGGTGTCTGGCGCTGGACCGTGTCGTAGTCGAGCGGCGTATGCATGTGGGTGAGCGTCGCGGCCTTCGGGCGCAACCGGTCGATCCAGCCGAGCGCCTGATCGAGGGAGAAATGACTGGGATGAGTCCGATATTGGAGCGCGCCGAGGACCAGATGATCGAGGTCCTGAAGCCCGGCCTCGGTCTGCGGCGGGAACGCGCTGACATCGGTGCAATAGGCAAGCGTGCCGAATCGGTACCCCAGCGACCGGATCGACCCGTGGATCTGCGACAAGGGCATGATCGGGATCGAGCCGCCGGGGCCGTCGATAGAGAACGCCCTTCCCGGCTCGACGACATGCCGGACGGCGACCGGTGGATAGGCGCTGTCGCGCGGCGTCCTGAAGATATAGCCGAACGCGGCGACCACACGCTCGAACGTTGCGGCATCGCCGTAGATATCGATGCGCCGTCCTTGCGTCTGCATGAAGGGCCGGACGTCGTCGATGCCGTGGATATGGTCGGCATGGGAATGGGTCAGGAGAAGTGCGTCGAGGCGATCGACCCTTGCGGAGATCATCTGCGCGCGGAAATCCGGGCCGCAGTCGATGGCAAGGCGCGTAATGCCGGTGTCGGCGATCAGTTCGACGAGTGCCGCGGTGCGCGTCCGACGGTTCTTCGGGTTCGACGGATCGCAATTGCCCCAGTCGCCGGACATGCGCGGAACGCCCGGCGAGGACGAGCAGCCGAGGATCGTCAGCCGCAGACGTTTTTCTGAAGCGTCGCCCGACATCGCGTGTCAGTTCGCCCGTCTCGGATCCGGAACCTTCGAGAACAGGCCGAAGAAATTGTCGGACGTCGCCTGCGCAATCTCCTCGATGGATACGCCCTTGACGCCGGCCAGAACCTCGGCCGTGTGTCTGGTATAGCCAGGTTCGTTGCGTTTGCCACGATAGGGCATCGGCGCAAGGTAGGGCGCGTCCGTCTCGACCAGCAGGCGGTCCATCGGCACACGCGCCGCGATGGCGCGCAACGCGTCGGATCGCTTGAACGTCAGGATACCCGAGAACGACACGAAGCCACCGAGTTCGAGACCGGTCTCGGCGAGGGCGGGTCCGGAAGAGAAGCAGTGGAGAACGAAGGGGAACGCCCCTCGCCCGGTTTCGTCACGCAGGATCGCGGCCATGGCCTCGTCCGCGTCGCGCGAATGGATGACGAGAGGAAGCTGCGTTTCGCGCGCAGCCGCGATATGGCGGCGGAAGACGGCTTCCTGCACGTCGCGCGGCGCATGGTCGTAATGGTAGTCGAGACCCGCCTCGCCGATGGCGACGATCTTGTCGTGGCGTCCGGCCAGCGCGACGAGTGTCCCGGTCTCGACGTCGGGCTCCTCTCCGGCCGAATTCGGATGCGTGCCGACGGACGCATAGACGCTGTCGTAGCGGTCCGTCAGGGCGAGAAGCCGGTCGATCCTGGCGACTTTCGTCGAGATGGTGACGAACAACCGGACATCGTTCTCGCGCGCACGCGCGATGACGGCGTCGCGCTCGTCCTCGAAATCGGGAAAGTCGAAATGGCAGTGGCTATCGACGATGAACATCAGTTCGCGCTATCGCCTTCTTCCTCGACGAACCGCGGAAAGATCGGTCTGGGGGCCGGAAGCGCGGCGCCCGGCGCCAGACGCGCCGTATTCGTCAGTTCGTCGAAGCCGCGATCGTTCGCGTGGACGCCGAGTATGTCGAGAAGGTTCGATGCGCTTTCTGGCACGAAGGGCTGGAACAGGATCGCCACCTTGCGCAGCACTTCCGCGGTGACGTAGAGCACCGTCTGCATTCGGTCGAAATCGCTCTTGCGCAGCGCCCAGGGCTCCTCGCCCGCAAAGTAGCGGTTGGCCTGCGACACGACCGAAATGATGGCGTCGAGGATCTTGTGAATTTCCTGGCGGTCGGCGCATGTGCGCGCGATCGCCAGAAGGCCGTCGGCGGCGCCCAGGATCTCCTCGTCGTTCGCGGTGAATGCGCCGGGCTGCGGCACCTTGCCCTCGCAATGCTTGGCGACCATCGAAAGCGATCGCTGGGCCAGATTGCCAAGATCGTTGGCAAGCTCGGAATTCGTCCGGTTGACGATGCCGTCGTGCGAATAATTGCCGTCCTGGCCGAACGGGACCTCGCGCAGGAGGAAGTAGCGAAGGCGATCGAGCCCATAGGTTTCGACCAGCGCGAACGGGTCGATGACGTTGCCGACCGATTTCGACATCTTCTCGCCGCGGTTGAACAAAAAGCCGTGGGCGAACACGCGCTTGGGCAGCGGCAGCTTGGCCGACATGAGGAACGCCGGCCAATAGACGGAATGGAACCGGGTGATGTCCTTGCCGATGACGTGGAGGTCGGCCGGCCAGAACCCGGAACGCTCGCCGTTCGGATCTTCGAGATAGCCGGTCGCCGTGAGATAGTTCGTCAAAGCATCGACCCAGACATACATCACGTGACGTTCGTCGCCCGGAACCGGAATGCCCCAGTCGAACGTCGTGCGCGAGATCGACAGATCCCGCAAGCCCGACTTCACGAACGACACGACTTCGTTGCGGCGCTCGTTCGGGCCGATGAAATCGGGATTGTCCTCGTAGAATTTCAGGAGCGGCTCCTGGAACTTCGACAGGCGGAAGAAATAGCTTTCCTCCTCGATCCATTCGACGGGCGAGCCCTGTGGCCCGATCCGGGAGCCATCCTCCTTCAGGACGGTTTCGTCCGCGCCGTAATAGGCTTCGTCGCGAACCGAGTACCAGCCGGAATAGCTGTCCTTGTAGATATCGCCCGCCTCCTCCATCCGTTTCCAGATGGCCTGGCACGTGGCCTTGTGGCGGGCCTCGCTCGTCCGGATGAAATCGTCGTTCGATCCGCCGAGCGCGACCGACATGCGCTGGAACGCGGCCGAGTTCGCGTCCGCCAGTTCACGCGGCGTCAGGCCTTGCGCGCGCGCGTTCTGAAGCATCTTGATGCCATGCTCGTCGGTCCCCGTCAGGAAGAAGACGTCGTAGCCGTCGAGCCGCTTGAATCGGGCGAGAGCATCCGTCGCGATCAGCTCGTAGGCATGGCCGATATGCGGCTTGCCGTTCGGATATGAGATCGCCGTCGTCAGATAGTACCGTTCCGCCATGGTGAATTGTGCGCTCGCTTCGGCTTGAGTTCTTCGTCGTGTCGGATAGCGGAAAACCCTCCGCCCCTCAATGAACCACCCTCGCCCGCCGCAAGGAATATCCGTTCACCCGCAGGGACGGCCGCACGCCCGCGCGTCGGACGATCGCGCGGGTCACGCAAGGTAGCGAGCGGCATTCGCCTCGTGGAACCGGTCGTAAAGCGTCAGCAACACCTGCTTGCGGTCGAGATTGTAGGCGCCGGCCTCGGCGATTCGGGCTTTCTCGCTCTGCCACAGGGCGGACAGGTCGGACGCATCGCCGAGCGCGCCGGCCTTGAGCGCGGCTTCGCTTGCGCGCGCGATCGTCGCGGTCACCGATTCGATCGCCAGATCGTAGGCGGCCTCGCGGCCCCGAAGGGACAGCTGGTCCGCGATCGCGCCGAACCCGTTCCAGTCGGGACGCTCGGCCTGCAGCAGGGGCTGAAGCGTCCTGAGGATCTCCACGCCGCCATATTCGGCGATCTGCAATCCGCGACGAACCGATCCCTCGGCGGCCTCGATGAGGAGATCGGAATGATCGGCCGGGGCACCCGGTCCGGTCGCGCGGATCGCGCGGGCGAGATCGTCCTTGGCGAGCGAATTGAACCGCAGGAAACGGCAGCGCGAGCGGATGGTCGGGAGAAGCCGGCCCGGCATGTGGTTCACGATGAAGAAGACGGCCCGTTGCGGAGGCTCTTCCAGCATCTTCAGCAAGGCGTTCGCGGCGCTGCGGTTCATGTCGTCGGCCGGATCGATGATCGCGATTCGGAAACTGTTCCGCGCCCCGGTGGCGTGAAAGAAGCGGGCGAGCCGCCGCACTTCATCCACGGTGATCTGGCTGCGAAAGCCGGTGCCGCGCTCCTGCGCCGCACGGCTGATATGGATGAGCCCGGGATGCGCGTCCGTGGCAAGCTGGCGAAAGACGGAGCCGCCTTCGTCGAACGCGACGCCCTTTGCGGTCACGTCCGCCTCCGCGCCGAGGAGCAGTCGCGAGAACGCAAACGCCGCCGTCGCCTTCCCGACGCCGCGCGGGCCCTGCAGCAACCACGCATGATGCATCCGCTCGCCTTCGAAGGCCGTTCGGAATTCCGCGAACGCTTCATTATGGCCGATCAGACGCGACTGGGCCTTCGGCGGCGAAACCCCCTCCAGATCGTCGTGCTCGGCCTGCGTCGCGATCTCCATGGCGCTCAGGGCATCGCTTCGCTTGCATCGGCAAGCGAAAGCCCGAGCCGGTCCTCGACCGCCGCCAGAATGTCGGCAGCGATCTCGTCCTCGTCGCCGCGCCCGTCGATGACGACGCAGCGCTCCGGCTCGGCGTTTGCGATCGACAGGAACAGCGCGCGCCGGCTTTCGTGGACGCTCAGCTCGTCGGCTTCGAACCGATCGGCCACGGCGTCCTGTCGGCGGGCGCGGGCGCGCTCGAAACCGATCTCCGCCGGAACGTCGAGAATGATGGTGAGGTCCGGAAACGCGCCGTCGAGGGTCGCATCTTCGAGCCGGTCGAGAAAGCGTTCGTCGCTCTCGCTGGCTGCCACCTGATAGACGCGCGTCGAATCGTGGAAGCGATCGCAGATGACGGTCGCGCCCCGCGCCAGGGCCGGACGAATCACCAAAGCCAGATGATCGGCCCTCGCTGCCGCGAACAAGACCGCTTCCATGGTTGCGCCGAGCGCCCTCGCCGCCCCCGACAGCACCACGTGGCGAACCGCGTCCGCGCCCGGCGTGCCGCCGGGCTCGCGGGTGGTCACCACCTCGATGCCGCTTCTGGCAAGTGCGTCCGCCAGCCGCCGAACCTGCGTGGTCTTGCCGCTTCCGTCGCCGCCTTCGAATGTGATGAACTGTCCGGCCACGAAAACTCCAACCTGTCGCCCGAAGCCGGGCCCTTCGTTCAGAATGAACGGGTCCAGCCGAATGCCAATTCCTCGAGCGCGCCGCGCGCCCGCTCCGGGAAGCTCCCGACGGCCGCCGAAGCGTTCGCGAATACGTTCTGGCTATAGACAGTTTCGCCGGAAACTTGAACATCGACGACGCCGATCAGATCACCGTTCGCGACCGGCGCGATGACGGGCCCCTCGAAGCGGACTTCTGCCGTGACGTCGGCAAGGGCATCCTCGGGCAGAAGGATCGTGATCGGCCCGTCGATGCGCACCGGAACGGTCTCGACGACCCCGTTGAAGACCGGGACCCGGCCGACGATCGCGCCGGCCTCGAGCACGTTGGCCGAGACCAGATCGTCGAACCCGAAATTCAGCAGCCGTTCCGCCTCGCTCGCCCGCTCGGCGGGCGTCGCAAGGCCGGACAGCGCCAACAGGAACGTCCTGCCGCCCTTGGAAGCTGCGCCCATCAATGCGTATCCGCTCTTCTCCGAAAAGCCGGTTCCGACGCCCTCCCCGCCGAGATCGGCGGACAGGACCGGATTGCGGTTTCGCTGGAAGATCTTGTTCCATTCGAAGGCCGGCTCGGAGAAGATTGCGTAGAGTTCGGGATGTTCGGCGCGCAGATGGCGCGTCAGCGTGACGAGATCGCGCGCGCTGGTGTGTTGCACACCGTTTGCGACCGGAAGTCCGGTGGGATTGGCGTATTGCGTGTTTTCCAGACCCAGCTCGCTCGCCCGTGCATTCATCCGCTCGGTGAAGGCGTCTTCCGAGCCGGCGAGCCCTTCGGCAAGGATGATCGCGCCGTCGTTGGCGCCCTGGACGATGGTGCCGCGGATGAGATCTGCGACGGGCACGCTCGATCCGATGGCCGCGAACATGGTCGCGGCGCCCGACGGTGCGCCGCCCGTGCGCCAGGCATGTTCGCTGACGGGAAATTCGGTCGCCAGAGTGATGTCGCCCGCCTTCAGCGCCTCGAACACGACTTCCATCGTCATCAGCTTGGCGAGGGATGCGGGCTCGAACGTCTGATCGGCATTCTTGTCGAGAATGACCGTGCCGGTCTGGTCCTCGACGAGAAGCGCCCGCGGCGCGGCGGTCTCGAGACCATATCCGCTTCGCGCGCCCTCCTGCGCGCAGACAGCGGTCGGCGCGGCGAACGCCAACAGGCAGCAGAGGGAAAGGGACAGGCGGAAAGGCGAAGACAGTGACATGATGGGCGTGCGACCGGAACGTTCGATAGGATTGCCGTTGGTCCACCCTAATGCCATCTGTCGCCTCGCGAAAGCGGTGCGACGCCGGATCGGCGCAAACATCTCGCAGCCGACGGCGCCGGCATGGCTGGTCTCAGTCGCGAACGGGGAACGCGTCGGTGAAGCCGGCCGACCAGAGCTTCTGCAGAAGCCTGTCCTTGTCGACGTTCGGCGCCGCGGTCACGGTTGCCGACACGAGGCCTGGACGGCCGGTATCCTCGGCGCGGGCGCTGGTGCCGACGCCGATCACCTTGCCGACCGTCGCCATGAGCGCGCGGTCGATCGTGCCGAGATGGATTTTCTCCGTGCGGGGTCCGGAGGCCGTTCCAAGCGCTTTGAGCGCCTGCGTGGCTCCCGACGCGTTCGCTTCCGACCTGAAGGAGCTCAGCGTGTCGATCAGGTCTCCGGTTCGCGAGGGCTGGTTCTGGAAAAGCTCCCGCATCGGTCGAACGCCCGGCACCGGAGCCGCGTCAAGCGCGCTGTAGGCCGAAGCGCCGACGGGCGGGCTTTCCTGCAATTGGGAGGATGCGACCATCATGTCCTGCGGCTGGCCGCCACCGTCCGAGTAGCTTGCCATCAGCATGCGGGTATCGTCGCCCTCGACCGGTGCCCGGCCGATATATTCGACCCTGACGTTCGCGACGCCCTTGTGCTTGAAATCGAGAAGTTCGGCGGCCTTCTGCGACAGATCGATCTCGCGGCCATGGGCATAGGGCCCCCGGTCGTTGATGCGGACCTTGACCTTGCGGCCGTTGTCGAGGTTCGTCACCATCGCGTAGGACGGCAAGGGGAATGTCTTGTGCGCGGCCGAGAGGTGCCGCATGTCGTAGGTTTCGCCGTTTGCGGTCAGCCGGCCATGGAAGTTCGGGCCGTACCAGGATGCCGTGCCCGTCCCCACATAGCCGGGTTCGTCCTTGGGATAGTACCACTTGCCCTTGATCTTGTAAGGCTTCCCGACCATCGCCCGGCCGCCGCCCTTCTCGATGTTGCGCGCGGTCCGTTCGGCAACCCGGGGAGATGCCGGCACGCCATAGGTCTTTTCGTCGAATTTCACCGATGAGGTGACGTCGTCCAATCCGACGGCCGAGCCCTTGTCCTGACATCCGCCAAGGGTGATGCCCACTCCGATGAGGGATGCGAACAACACCGGGCGTCCAAACGCCGTCGACCCGTCGAAAATTGTCAAGCCATTTCCCCCTTGAGCATTTTCCGGCTGCGCGGATGAGGACGATCCCCATCGTCCGGCCATCCCGCTGCCCGATTGTCTAACAAGGCGGATGAACATGGATCAAGCGGCGAAATTGCGTTCGAGGCTTCGCGAAGCTTGCCGCGTCATGTCTGAAGCCGGCCGAATGCCGCAAAATGGGCGTGGCGGACCCGTTGCAGTTCGGTGGACGATCGACCTCTCACGCCTCGCCGAAGTTCGCCGCCACGGCGGATGGCCGAGGCGTATAAGGCTTCCCTTTTCAAGCGCTTGCGCGGACCGCATCGCGAGATCCCCCGCCGTTTAGCGAGACGTCCCCTGGCCCATGCGCGGCGGTCGCGCGGCATGATCGGCAACGAAGATGAAGAAAGTTTCAAGGATAAATGCTTTTTGCCGTTCGCACCTGACATGTGCCGCCTGCGCAACGGGCGAATCGACCGCCAACGACCTTGAACGGCGTGACGTCGCGCACGGCGCGAACGGTCGATGGCGATCCGCGATCGGGCGGCCGGAACGCTTTGGGAGCGCCATGGTCCAGCCCGGACAATCCGTCAGACATCCGTGGAGTTCGCCATCAAGCGGTTGCTTGCGGACCGGTTGTTCGGCTACCGTTCCGTTCGATGGCGAGAAGTCTGGGAGGACGGCCATCGGGCAATCTTACGATTGCCGTCGGCAGGCATAGCCTGATCGATCTGGAAATGGGGCCGAGAGCCCTTCGGGAGGAGTATTTCGATGAGGATCCGTCATCTGACCGCAGCGGCTGCGCTTGCAGCCTCGACCTGCCTTGCAGGAACAGCGTTCGCGCAGTCCACCAATCTTCGCATTCAGACCCATTACGCTCCGGAGACGCCCTCGGGGCAGCTCGCGCAGGAGTTCTTCGACAAGGTGGAGGCCATGTCGAACGGCGAGATCACGATCGAGCCGTTCTTCTCCTCCGCCGTCGTTCCGACCGTCGAAACCTTCGACGCGGCCGCGACGGGCATCGTCGATTGCGACATGACGGGCGGCGCCTACCAGACCGGCAAGAATCCGGCCTTCCAGTTCGTCGGCGACATCATGGGCGGTTACGACACGCCCTATCAGCAGCTGTCCTGGCTCTATTATGGCGGCGGCCTCGAAGAGGCGCAGAAGCTCTACAACGAATTCGACATGCAGCTCATCGGCTGGTGGATCTACGGCCAGGAATCCATGTCCTCGTCGAAGCCGCTCGCAGGCCCCGAGGACCTCAAGAACTGGAAGTTCCGTTCGCCTCCGGGCATGGAGACCAAGATCTTCGAGAAGCTGGGTGCAAGCCCGATCGTCATGGACTTCACCGAGATCTTCACGGCGCTCGAGTCCGGCATCATCGACGGCGCGGACGCATCGGGCCTCGCCAACAATGTGGGTCTCGGCTTCTACGATATCGTGGAGCACGCGACCTATCCCGGCTTCCACTCGATGCCGTCGGATCATCTGGCCTGCAACAAGTCCGTCTATGACGCCATGCCGGACCATCACAAGGCGATCCTGAACACCGCGATGGAGTCCCTCGCGCTGCGCACCGCCCTCACCTTCGAGCAGAAGAACGCGCAGGCCGCGTCCGATCTTCGGGCCAAGGGCGTCACCCTCTACGACTGGTCGCCGGAGGACCGGCAGGTGTTCCGCGACGCGGCGCAGGCAACCTGGCCGGAATTCGCCACGTCCCCCGAAGCCGAGGCCCTCGTCGAAAGCCATCTGGCCTACCTGACGCAGCTCGGTCTCGTGAAGGACGCTGCCGCGTCGGATGCCGCAGCCCCGGCGAGCGAAAGCGCGAACTAGCCGCCACGCCATGGTCGGCCGGACCGGGCCCGTCTGGAGCCCGTCCGGCCGACCACCTTGTTCCACATTTTATCGGGAGCGATCCGATGGTCGAGCACGAGCCGACTGGTCCGGTCGATCGGCTGAGCTTCACGTTCAGCCGCGTCACCATGTGGGGGCCGGCGTTCATCGTCTGCATCATGTTCTACGAAGTCGTGATGCGGTACATGTTCCAGGCTCCGACCCTTTGGGTCAACGAGTTGAGCCTGTGGGCGGCCGGTGCGGTCTACGTGACCGCGGGGCTGTACTCCATGCAGCAGCGAAGCCATATCCGCATCTTCGTGCTCTACGACATGGCGCCGCTCTGGCTTCGCCGGATCTTCGATGTCATTTCGACGCTGTGCGTCGCGATCTTCTTCATCGCGGTTCTGTGGGGGGCGTTCGGCGAAGCTCTCGCCAAGTTCTGGCGCTGGGAGGCGTTCGGGACCGCATGGGATCCGCCCCTTCCGGCAACGATAAAGCCGCTCGTCCTGATCACGCTCTTCCTCGTTTCGCTTCAGGCCTTCTCGAACCTAATCCGCGACTGGCCGGCCTCTCCGGCCGTTCGCAAGACCTTCGACGTCGTCTGCGGGATCCTGATCATCGGCCTCTGCCTTGCCGCCCTGCCGTTCGTGCTCGATGTGGCCGGCGAGGGCTCGAGCGTCCCGATGGTCTGGCGCATCGTCCTGTGCGCGCTCCTGGTGATTTCCGTCGTCCTGTGCCTCGTCGGCCTGGTGCGTGACTTCAACACGACGCCCGAACCGATCGTCGAGGAATACGATCCGCTCGAGGATCTCGGTCTTGCCGACGCGCGGAACGACGCGCCCGGCGAGGTTCTCGCAGGCAGGCCGCCGCCGGTCGACGAGGCCGCCGGGGGTGTCGATCCCATGCGCGATCCACGACCAAGCGAGCGGTCCGTCAAGCAATAGGGCCGGCGGCGTCACGAGGCCGGTTTCATCAGGATAGGACGCGTCGAGACGCGTCGCTGCAGATCGTTCCGGGGCAGATCGTTCCGCGAACGCGGGCGGACCAATTGGGGGACTTCATACCATGGATATCGGCACGATCTCGATGATCCTGCTCGTCGGCATGCTGGTGCTTCTGGCGATCGGCATGCCGCTGGGCTTTGCGTCCGGCTTTCTCGCGGTCGTTGTCATGGTTCTCAAGTTCGAGCCGACGCTGATCACCGATCCGTTCGTCCACGGCATCGATTTCGCCAGCTACGGCTTCGGCGAAGGCATCCTCACCCGATCGTTCGGCTCGGGTCCGCTGAACGTGCTCGCCCAGCGATTATACGGCATCACGACCAATTACGTCCTGATCTCCGTCCCCCTCTTCATCTTCATGGCGGTGCTTCTTGAGCGGTCCGGCATCGCCAAGGACATGTATTCGTCCCTCTCGATCTGGATGAACCGGACCCGCGGCGGCATCGCCGTCGTCACCGCGCTGATGGCGATCGTCATGGCCGCCATGAGCGGCATCATCGGCGGCGAGGTCGTGCTCCTCGGCCTCATCGCCCTGCCCCAGATGCTGCGGCTCGGCTACGATCAGAATCTTGCGATCGGCACGATCTGCGCGTCCGGCTCGCTCGGGACGATGATTCCGCCCTCGATCGTCCTCATCTTCTACGGTCTGATCACCGAAACCTCGATCCAGGCCCTGTTCCAGGCAGCCTTCCTGCCAGGCTTCATGCTCGCGCTCTGCTACATCATCTACATTCTCGTCCGCACGCGCATCAATCCGAGCCTCGCCCCGCTCCCGGAACCCTCGCCCGACGACATGGACGGGCGCGAGAAGAAGCTTTACGGCGGCACGCTCCTCGCCGAGATCATCGGCGTCTTCGCCGCCATCGTCATCGTGCGCAACCTGCTGATCCAGTTCGCCGGCTGGGGCGACGACGATTCATGGTTCCGCGACCCCGGAACCCTCTACTGGGCCGTTCCGCTGGCGCTCGCCTGCCTCGGCTGGATCGTCCTCGGCGCCGGCGCCGAGGTCGCGCGCGAATCCTGGAAGCGCGGCAAGGGCATGGTGCAGCCTCTCCTGATCGTGCTCGTCGTGCTCGGCTCGATCTATGGCGGCATCACCGGCATCACCGAAGCGGCAGCCATGGGCTCGATCGCGGTGCTCGCGCTCATCTGCCTGCGACGCGAATTCTCGTTCAATCTCCTGCGCGAAGCGTCCATGCGTACGTTCAAGTCGACCGGCACGATCATCTGGGTGACCTTCGGCGCGACCGCGCTGGCGGGGGCCTACACCATTGCCGGCGGGCCGACCTATGTCGCCAATCTCATCATCGGCTACGAGCTGCCGACCATGGGCGTGCTCCTCGTCATGATGATTATCTTCCTGTTCCTGGGTGCCTTCATGGACTGGACGGGCATCGTGCTTCTCGTCATGCCGGTGTTTCTCCCGATCGTTCTCAAGCTGCCGATCAACGAGCTCGGCATGTTCGGCGAGCTGGAATCGGCGACGCTGGTGAAGGTCTGGTTCGGCATCCTGTTCTGCGTGAACATGCAGGTGAGCTTCCTCTCGCCCCCGTTCGGGCCGGCCGCCTTCTATCTGAAGTCCGTCGCGCCGCCGCACATCACGCTGCCCGCAATCTTCAAGAGCTTCCTGCCGTTCATCTGCATGCAGCTGCTGATCCTTGCCGTCATCTTCCTCTTCCCGCCGATCACGACGGTGTTCCTGTAGTCGCCCGGCAATTGTGGTGTAGAAGGCCTCTCATGAAAACCGTTCGATTGTCCCCAAACGACAATGTCGTCACCGCCGCAGCGCCCCTCGAAGTCGGCGTCGAGGGCGCAAAACAGCTGATTCCACGCGGCCACAAGATGGCGACCGCAGACATCGCCAAGGGTGCGCCGGTCGTCAAATATGCGCAGGTGATCGGCTATGCCGGCGAGGACATTCCGGCCGGTGCCCATGTCCACACGCACAATCTCGAATTCCGCAATGTCGACATGGACTACGAGTTCTCGACGAACCTGCGGCCGGTCGCGCCCGCCGAGACCGCCGACACGTTCCAGGGATATCGCCGGGCGTCCGGCCGGGTCGGAACCCGCAACCACATCGCGATCCTGACCTCGGTGAACTGCTCGGCGACCGCCGCGCGGATGATCGCCTCGCATTTCACGCCGGAGAAGCTGGCCGCCTATCCGAACGTCGATGGGGTGACGGCGTTCGTCCACGGCACGGGCTGCGCCATGGGCGGCGACGGAACCGGCTTCGGCATCCTGCAGCGCACGCTCTGGGGCTATGCGCGCAATCCCAATGTGGGCGGGGTGCTGATGGCCGGCCTCGGCTGCGAGATGATGCAGATCGACTGGCTGATCGAGGCCTACGGCCTGACGCCCGGCCCGCTGTTCCGCACCTTCAACATTCAGGACGAAGGCGGGCTTCGGGAGACCATCGCGAAGGGGATCGAGACCATCGAGACGATGCTTCCCCTGGTCGACGACGTGCGCCGCGAGGCGTGCCCCGCGTCCGAGCTGATGGTGGCGCTGCAATGCGGTGGGTCGGATGCCTGGTCGGGGATCACCGCGAACCCGGCGCTCGGTTATGCCTGCGACCTTCTGGTCGCCCAGGGGGGCACCGGTGTGCTCGCCGAAACCCCCGAAATCTACGGCGCCGAGCATCTTCTGACCGCCCGCGCCGCCAACCGGAAGATCGGCGACAAGCTCATCGAGCTGATCCATTGGTGGGAAGACTATACCGCCCGCAACAAGGGTTCGATGGACAACAATCCCTCGCCCGGCAACAAGCGCGGCGGCCTGACCACGATCCTCGAAAAGAGCCTCGGCGCGGCCGCCAAGGGCGGGACGACGCCGCTCAACGGCGTCTACCGCTATGCCGAGCCGGTGACCGAACGCGGTTTCGTCTTCATGGATTCCCCCGGCTACGATCCGGCCTCGGTGACGGGGCAGATCGCGTCCGGCTGCAATCTCGTCGCCTTCACCACCGGACGCGGATCGGCGTTCGGCGCCAAGCCCTCGCCCTCCATGAAGATCGCCACCAACACCGAAATGTACCAGCGGATGTCCGGCGACATGGACGTGGATGCGGGGCGCATCCTTTCGGGCGCTCGCAGCGTGGAAGAGGTCGGCCGCGAGATCTACGAGATGTGGTTGCGAATCGCCTCCGGCGAGAAGACGAAATCCGAGGCCCAGGGGCTCGGCGATTACGAATTCGTGCCCTGGCAGGTCGGGGCCGTGATGTGAGGTCGTGGCCGAATCATCGAAACGTGCAGATTCCGGGATGAGTATCATGAGACTGAACGCAAAACGCGCCTTCATCACCGCCGCAGGCCAAGGCATCGGCCGCGCCATCGCCGAAGCCTATGTGCGCGAAGGCGCGCAGGTGACCGCGACGGATTTGAAATCCGATCTGCTGGCCGGCCTCGACGCCAGGACGTTCGCGCTCGACGTCACCGACAAGTCCGCGCTCCAGGCCGCGGTCAGGGAGGCGAACCCCGATATTCTCGTCAACTGCGCCGGCTTCGTCCATTCCGGCACGATCGCGGAGGCGACCGACGAAGAGTTCGATTTCGCAATGAACCTCAACGTGCGTTCGCAGTTCCACTCGATGGCCGCCGCCCTTCCCACCATGGTGGAGCGTGGGTCCGGCTCGATCGTCAACATCGCCTCGGTCGTCTCTTCGATCATCGGTGCGCCGAACCGCTTCATCTACGGGCTCAGCAAGGCCTCCATCGTGGCCATGACCAAATCGGTCGCGCTCGATTACGTCACAACGGGCGTGCGCGTGAACTGCATTTGTCCTGGAACGGTCGAGAGTCCCTCCCTGCACGATCGCTGGCGCGCGACGGGCGACTATGAAGCGGCCCAGAAAGCCTTCATCGCACGCCAGCCCATGGGCCGTATCGGCCGCCCGGAGGAGATTGCCGCCCTCGCCGTCTATCTCGGATCCGACGAGAGCGCCTTCACCACCGGCCAGGCGCACATCATCGACGGCGGCTGGTCGGCGGGCTGAGAGCGGCGGGACGTCAGCCGCGCCCGATGAACGGCATGGCGCTCGCCATGACGATCATGAACTGGACGTTTGCCGAAAGCGGCAGCTTCGCCATGTGGAGGACCGACGAGGCGACGTGCGACACGTCCATCACCGGCTCGATCGCGATCGAGCCATCGGCCTGTGGCACGCCTTCGGTCATCTTCTGCGCCATGTCGGTCAGTGCGTTGCCGATGTCGATCTGGCCGCAGGCAATGTCGAACTTCCGCCCGTCCAGGCTGAGGGATTTGGTGAGCCCGGTCACGGCATGCTTCGACATGGTGTAGGGCACCGATCCGAAGCGCGGCACATGGGACGAGATCGACCCGTTGTTGATGATGCGACCGCCCTGGGGATCCTGCTGGCGCATCAGCGCGAACGCCGCGCGGGCACACAGGAACATGCCCGTGATGTTGGTGGAGGCGAGGTTGAGCCAGTCGTCGACGGCGATCTCGTCGATCATCGTTGCCGGAAGATTGACGCCGGCATTGTTGAACAGGACGTCGAGATGCCCGAACTGGTTGGCGATCTCCACGAAGGCGCTCTCGACCGCCTTCGGGTCGGTCACGTCGAACGGCAGCACCACCGCGCTGTCCTCGAAGCCTTCCGCCGTCTCGCGCAACGGCTCCTCCCGGCGCCCTGCGAGCGCGACGCGCCATCCGTTTTCCAGAAACGTTCGAGCCGTCGTCCGGCCGATTCCGCTACCGGCCCCGGTCACGAGAATGGTCTGCATGCATTTCCCCCCTTTTGGTTTCGAACGCACCCCCAGTATGGTGGCGCGCACGCGATCGATGGATGATCCAGGACCGGGTATCTATAGAGAATATCGGCGCGGTCACGGAAAAAACGGCTCGTTCGCGGAAGGTCCCGGCCGCATCGGCGGCGAACGGGAAAACGCGTTCCGCCCCGCAGAGGCACCCTTGCGATCGCCGTTGCCGGGAACCGAACGACGCAAAACCCATGCCCTGGCGCCGGCCTTTCGAAGCACCGCGCCCGGCCTTCGGTGCGGGGCCGCCTCTTGCGTGCCACCCACGAACGTTCAGGCAAAGGGTTCGCCCGGCGCCGTCACCCGGCGAAGGGTCAGATTGATGCGGCCACCCTTCTTCAACAGGGTGGATGTGGCCGGATAGATGCGATCGACCCCGTGATAGCAGAGCCGCCCGGCCCCGCCGAGAATCACCACGTCTCCCGACCGCAGCCTGATCGACGTGGTCCGGCCGCCGCGCGTGGTCTCGCCCACCCGGAACAGGCAATCGTCGCCGAGCGAGATCGAGACCACCGGGGCGGTCAGATCGCGTTCGTCGCGATCCTGATGCAGTCCCATCTTTGCGGCATCGTCGTAGAAATTGACGAGACAGGCCTGCGGCGGGACGTCATGGCCGCTGACCTCCGTCCAAAGAGCCAGCAGGCGTTCCGGGATCGCCGGCCAGGGCGCGTCGGTGCGCGGATGGTGCGGCTGGTACCGATAGCCCGCGCGATCGGCGACCCAACCGAGCGCGCCGCAATTCGTCATGCGAACCGAGAGGGGCTTTCCGGTCTTCGGCATGGCCGGCTGGAACAAGGGTGCTGCCTCGACCACGCGTCGGATGTCGTCGACGAGCGCTTCCTGATCCGTGCGCGAAAGATGGGCCGGGATGTGCCGAACGCCCTTCGGCAGCACGTTCACGACAGGTAGCCGAGCTGCGCGGCCAGGGCGACGGCGTGGGTGCGGTTCGACGCGTCGAGCTTTCGCTGGGCGGCCGTCAGATATTGCGAGATCGTATATTCCGACAGGCTGAGGACCGTGCCGATCTCGGACGAGGTCTTGCCCAGCATGGCAAGCCGCAGGCAGTCGCGCTCGCGCGCGCTCAGCGGATTGTTCCTGCGGTTTTCCTCGAACCTTACGGCCGACAGCATCCCGAAGAAGGCAAAGGCGAAACTATGCAGCGCCCGGATCGCCGGGCGTGGCGGCAGCGGCTCGGGCCCGGCAAAACACAAAGCACCGGAAAAGGCCGTCAGCCCGTGGACCGGCAGGAACACCCCTTCCGACCAGCCGGCTCCGGCCAGGAGCCGCGCGCCCGGGGAAGGTTGCGGGTCCGAAATTCCGTAGAGCGTGTCGATATCCCATTCGAACGGCATCGGATCGGCGGTCAGCATCGAGGCGACGACCTTGTGCTTGTGAAGATCTGCCTGCTCGTAGGAACGCCGGAACGCGGCAGACCAGTTTCCGATGAGATAGCGGGTCTGAAGGCCCTGTTCGTCGGTGGCGGGCAGGCTGAGGGCGGCCACATGCGTGAAACCGGCGGCGACCGCCGCACTCGCGAGCGCGTCCCTGAGGCCATGTTCCGTCCAGGGCGTCGGCAGGCTGGCAAGGTCGGGAAGCACGATCAAGACGGCCCCTCCGAGCGCGAACGTGCCAGCCGATGAAAAGCCGACCGACGCAGTTTTGTCGCCGGCTCCGGAACGTCTATCGTCATGACTGCGCTGCCTCTCGGTTCGGCCGGCAGCCTCGCGCCCGTCCGGCGGTCAGCATGGGCCTTGGCCGGATTCAGCAAGAGTCTGCCCCGCTTGGCAAGCGCCAAATCCCGCGACCGAACGCCGAGCCGCCTCTTTCCTAACGAAGTTTCAATCGCTTACCGAAAATTTGAAAAAGTTCCCGCACCGCACAGAATGACCTTGTCCTCGTCGCAAAGTCATCACGTTCTCGTCAAGAAGCTTAAGGATACAGCATCCGTCGGCGGCAACGAGGGACCTTGGGGGTCGGTGGCCGATGAAACTGGGGTAGCGCGAATGTCGGAAACGACGCTGCGCGCGAGAACATACGAGAATACCGCATGAAACTTTCCGCAAAGACCGTCTTCACCGCAGCCGTGCTGGCATTCGCGTCCGCAGGCACGACCGTTGCGACGACCGACATCGTGTCGGCCGCTTCCGCCAGCGGCGGACATGCTTCCTACTATGGCAAGCGCTTCCACGGTCGGACCACGGCGAACGGCGAGACGTTCAACATGAACGCCATGACCGCCGCCCACAAGACGCTGCCTTTCGGAACCAAGGTCAAGGTGACGAACCGCAACAACGGCAAGTCCGTCGTCGTGCGCATCAATGATCGGGGTCCGTTCATTCGTGGACGCGTGATCGACCTGTCCCAGGGCGCTGCCTCGAAGATCGGCATGGTCAAGTCCGGCACCGCCAACGTCAAGATCGACATCCTGTAAAAATTCGACTTCACGCTAGCGCTGATCTTCCGGAGAAGAGACAGGAAGCGCTAGCGTCAAATCAAATGACACGCCGCCAAGTTCGTCCATCGGGACGTTTGGCGGCGCAGGGGCCCGAGGGTCCCGCATGGAAGAGCGCGACACGTGCGACATCTCAGGCGGCGGATCCGGACAGGACCGCCGCCTTTTTCGTTCGGCCCGACGGTTCGTTTCGGCGCGCGACCGTGAGGATGGATCGAAGTCGTATTCCTCGCGGGATCCGACCGGCCGCGAACGCGAGAACGGCCCGCAAATCACCCCGGCACCTGAGGCTCGCGCGCCGTCTGCAGCTTGTTTTCGCCCTGCCGCATGATACCCATGGATTGAAAACAGCTGGGTTTGCCACATTTGAAGGCAGTGAGTGCGGTCGTGCGAAGCCGTGCCAAACGTTTGGGACGAACAGGATTGCGCCGATCGACCGGATCGTCGGCCACTTGGAATTGTACCGTCGGCGATCGATGACCATCGAACGGCCGGCGAGAGGAGAAGAGACTCGATGCCGACCATCGCGCTTGTCGATGACGACCGGAATATTCTGACATCCGTGGCGATCGCGCTCGAGAGCGAAGGCTACAAGGTCGAGACCTATACGGACGGCCTGTCCGCTCTCGATGGACTTCAGGCAAGCCCGCCGCATCTCGCAATCTTCGACATCAAGATGCCGCGCATGGACGGCATGGAACTTCTGCGGCGCCTGCGCCAGAAATCCGATATTCCCGTCATCTTCCTGACATCGAAGGACGAGGAGATCGACGAACTGTTCGGTCTGAAAATGGGCGCGGACGATTACATCCGCAAACCGTTTTCCCAGCGTCTCCTCGTCGAACGGGTGAAGGCGATCCTGCGGCGCGGGGCAGCGCGCGAGGCGAGCCCGGTCAGGCCCGGCAACGTCACCAATCCGGAAACGTCCCTCGAGCGCGGCCAACTTGTCATGGATCAGGAGCGTCACACCTGCACCTGGAAGGGAAAGCCGGTAACGCTGACGGTGACGGAGTTCCTCATCCTCCAGTCGCTCGCCCAGCGTCCGGGCGTCGTGAAATCGCGCGACGCGCTGATGGATGCGGCCTACGACGAACAGGTCTATGTGGACGATCGCACGATCGACAGCCACATCAAGCGCCTGCGCAAGAAGTTCAAGTCGATCGACGACGATTTCGACATGATCGAAACGCTGTATGGGGTGGGCTACCGGTTCCGCGAGATGTAGCGTTGCCGCTGGTTCTTAAAGGCTGCACGCAGCCTTGCGCCCCGTCCCGCGGCGCATGACGTCACAGACCCCGTGGACACAGGCCGGATATCTCGATCGTATCCGCTCTCTCGAACTCAAGGATTGCGCGGCATCGATGGCATCCGTCTCCGACGCAAGCAAGGACGACAAGACGATCCCGAGGCGCGGCCTGTCGCGGCGCAGGCGCTTGCGGCGTTTTCCCGTGGTTCGCAGATCGCTGTTCCGGCTGCGCTGGCTTCTGTCGCATACGGTGTTCTCGTCGCTGACGCGGCGCATCGTCTTCCTCAATCTCGTCGCACTGATCGTTCTGGTCTCCGGCATTCTCTATCTCAACCAGTTCCGCGCCGGATTGATCGACGCGCGGGTCGAGAGCCTGTTGACGCAAGGGGAGATCATGGCGGCGGCGATCGCCTCCTCGGCGACGATCGATACGAACTCGATCACGCTCGATCCAGAGCGCCTGCTGGAGCTTCAGGCCGGCGACACGCTGACGCCCTCGTCGCGTGGCTCTGAGAGCCTCGATTTTCCGATCGAACCCGAGCGGATCGCGCCGCTTCTTGGACGTCTGATCTCGCCGACGCGCACCCGCGCAAGGCTCTACGATCGCGACAGCAATCTCATTCTCGACACCCGCCATCTCTATGCGCAGGGTCAGGTGCTGCGCTACGATCTGCCCCCGGTCGAGCTCGACGATGGCACGCTGATCGGCGACGTCGTCGGCTGGTTCGAACGGCTGTTTTCCAGCAACAGGTTGCCGACCTATCAGGAAACACCCGGCGGTTCCGGCACGACCTATCCGGAAGTCGTCAACGCGCTGACGGGCGGACCCGCCACGGTGGTTCGCGCGACGGAAAACGGCGAACTGATCGTTTCGGTCGCCGTGCCGATCCAACGCTTCCGGGCCGTACTCGGCGTGCTCCTCCTTTCGACCCAGGGCGGCGATATCGACAAGATCGTCCAGGCCGAGCGGACTGCGATCGTGCGCACCTTCGCGGTCGCGGCGCTCGTGACGATCGCCTTGTCGGTCCTGCTCGCGTCGACCATCGCGACCCCGCTCAGAAAGCTGTCGGCCGCCGCCGTGCGGGTGCGGCGCGGCGTCAACGACCGGGCCGAGATCCCCGATTTCGGCGACCGGGCGGACGAAGTGGGCAATCTGGCCGTCGCCCTCAAGGACATGACCCGGACGCTCTACGCCCGCATCGACGCGATCGAATCCTTTGCCGCCGACGTCAGCCATGAACTGAAGAACCCCCTCACCTCGCTTCGCAGCGCGGTCGAAACCCTTCCACTGGCCAAGAACGAGAAGAGCCGCGAGCGTCTCCTCGAAATCATCCAGCACGATGTGCGTCGCCTCGACCGGCTGATCACCGACATCTCGGATGCGTCGCGGCTGGACGCCGAGCTGGCGCGCCAGGAGGCGCACGTGGTCGATGTCGCCAAACTTCTGGAATCGGTCGTCGAAGGCATTCGCGGGCGCGTCAAGCCGGACCGCGCGACGGCGATCAATCTGCGCGTTCAGCCGGTGCCGCCCAACATGAAGGGCGGAACTCAGGTGATCGGGCACGATCTTCGCCTCAGCCAGGTGTTCACGAACCTGATCGAGAATGCCCGATCCTTCGTCCCGGCGGATGGCGGGCGGATCGACATCGACGTCCGCCGCCGAACGAACCGCCTCGTCGTGTCGGTCGAGGACAATGGCCCCGGCATCCAAGCCGAGGACATCGACCGGATCTTCGAGCGGTTCTACACCGACCGCCCGGGCGCCGAAGCGTTCGGCCAGAACTCCGGTCTCGGCCTTTCGATCAGCCGCCAGATCGTCGAGGCCCATGGCGGTACGATCCGGGCGGAAAACGTCATCGAGCGGACGGACGTGAAGGGCGCACGATTCATCGTATCGATACCGACCGGGATCTGACGGGACCATCATGGGCGAGAACATACACGGCACCGCGCTTCGTGTCGGGTCCTACGGGATCCTCATTCGCGGTGCGGCCCGCAGCGGGAAATCGAGCCTCTGCATCTCGCTGCTTCGCCGAGCCGCCTCGCTGTCGCTCGACGCCGGACTAATCAGCGACGACCGGGTCGATCTCAAGCGCTGCGAGGCCAACGTCATCATGTCCGCACCGCCGGTCCTGATGGGTCTGATCGAGATTTCCGGGGTGGGCATCATCCGCGAAACGCCGACGGCACCTGCCGCCTTATCACTCATTGTTGATCTCGTCGCGGCGGAAGACCTCATGCGTCTTCCCGAGAAAACCATGCAAGAATGCGAACTCCTGGGGCGGGCCATTCGTCGGATCGCCGTCCCAAGGCGAGACGCAGCGTTCACGGCGGATGTGATTTTATCGCTTCTAACTGATGATAACTTGCAGGTTCGCTGAGACTCGCCTTGCAAACTCATTCGAAACTGTGAAGCTTCCCGGCAGAGGCGATCCTCGCGCCAGCCATCCCGGCTAGAGTCATGGTCCGGACGCGCAGAACCGTTGCGTGTGCGGACCCCAATATTCGGAGAACACGATGCCGCTGACTTCGTACGGAGCGTCAACGCTTACATGATTGGTCTCGTACTCGTTACCCATGGCAGGCTGGCAGAGGAATTCCGCAACGCGCTGGAGCACGTCGTCGGGCCGCAGGAGGCGTTCGAGACGATCTCCATCGGGCCGGAAGACGATATGGAGCAGCGACGCACCGATATCATCGAGGCGGTCGCCCTGGCCGAGCGCGGGGAAGGCGTCATCATCCTGACCGACATGTTCGGCGGCACGCCATCGAACCTCGCCATTTCCGTCATGGACGGAACGCGCGTCGACGTGCTTGCCGGCGTCAACCTGCCGATGCTCATCAAGCTGGCGAGCGTCCGCGTCGACAAGCCGATCGCCGAGGCCTTGGCGGACGCTCAGGAAGCGGGCAGGAAATACATCAACATCGCGAGCCGTGTGCTCAGCGGAGCGTAAACCATGAGAGAAGTTTCTGAACAATCCGGCGACTGCGGCGCCTATCCTCTGGAAGACGAAGCGCCCGATCAGCCGAACGCGAAGGTCGAGCGGGTGCTGACCATCTGCAATCGCCGCGGGCTGCACGCCAGGGCATCCGCCCGGTTCGTCCAGACCGTCGACCTCTTCGATGCCGAAGTCACCGTCAAGCGGGACGGCATGACGGTGGGGGGTCAGTCGATCATGGGGCTGATGATGCTTGCGGCCACCAAGGGCTGCGACGTCCACGTATCGGCGACCGGCCGCGATGCGACCGCCGTCCTCACCGCACTCAAGACGCTTGTCGACGATCGGTTCGGCGAGGAGAGCTGACTGGTTCCCCGCGGCGGCGTCGCGACGGGGCGGACCACGCGCAACCGACGCGACTTCAGGCGACGTCCTGCACGCGGCCTGCCGAACGACCAGGGTTCGGTTCACAACTTGCCATCATATCGCGACGGCGCGCCTTCTTGCCGCGCCGGCAAAGGGTGAGCCGCCGCGCGGTCGCGGCAGCCACGCTCGAGGGTCCACCGACCGCCTCGGCACCCTTCGTTAACATCAAGACATAAAGATTTCTTTATATCATCTTGAGATCCGGGCTGCCTGCTGGTAAGGAGCCGTGGACACGCGGTTCTCCCATCGATCGCGAACGACTTTTCGAAACGAAGGATGCCGACCATGGCCGAACAGAACGATTATATCGTTGCCGACATCTCGCTCGCCGATTACGGCCGCAAGGAAATCGACATCGCCGAGACGGAAATGCCGGGCCTGATGGCCTGCCGCGAAGAGTTCGGCGCCGAAAAGCCCCTGAAGGGCGCGCGCATCACCGGCTCGCTTCACATGACGATCCAGACGGCCGTTCTCATCGAAACCCTCACGGCCCTCGGCGCCGAGGTTCGCTGGGCCTCGTGCAACATCTTCTCGACGCAGGATCACGCCGCGGCCGCGATCGCCGCGACCGGCGTCCCGGTCTTCGCCATCAAGGGGGAAACCCTCGAGGAATACTGGACCTACACGGACCGCATCTTCCAGTGGCCGGACGGCCAGCCATCCAACATGATCCTGGACGATGGCGGCGATGCCACGATGTATATCCTGCTCGGCGCACGCGCCGAGGCCGGCGAGGACGTCCTGTCCAATCCCGGCAGCGAGGAAGAGGAAGTCCTCTTCGCCCAAATCAGAAAGCGCATGGGCGAGACGCCGGGCTTCTTCGCCAGACAGCGCGACGCGATCATCGGCGTGACGGAAGAGACGACGACGGGCGTCAACCGCCTTTACCAGCTGCAGAAGAAGGGTCTCCTTCCGTTTCCGGCGATCAACGTCAACGATTCCGTCACGAAGTCGAAGTTCGACAACAAGTATGGCTGCAAGGAAAGCCTCGTCGACGGCATCCGTCGCGGCACCGACGTGATGATGGCCGGCAAGGTCGCGGTCGTCTGCGGTTACGGCGATGTCGGCAAGGGTGCGGCCCAGTCTCTCCTGGGAGCCGGCGCTCGCGTCAAGGTTACCGAGGTCGACCCGATCTGTGCGCTTCAGGCCGCCATGGACGGCTTCGAGGTCGTCACGCTCGAGGATGCCGGCCCGAAAGCCGACATCATCATCACGACGACCGGTAACAAGGACATCGTGACGATCGACAATATGCGCTCGTTCAAGGACATGGCGATCGTCGGAAACATCGGCCACTTCGACAACGAGATCCAGGTCGGCGCGCTCAAGAACCACCAGTGGACGAACATCAAGCCACAGGTGGACATGATCACATTCCCCGACGGCAAGCGGATGATCCTCCTGTCGGAAGGCCGCCTTCTCAACCTCGGCAACGCCACCGGACATCCGAGCTTCGTCATGTCGGCCTCCTTCACGAACCAGACGCTCGCGCAGATCGAGCTGTTCACGAAGCCCGATCAGTATCGGAACGAAGTCTACGTTCTGCCGAAACATTTGGACGAGAAAGTTGCCCGTTTGCATCTTGCCAAGCTTGGCGCAAACTTGACCGAACTCAGCCAGAGCCAGGCTGATTACATCGGCGTTTCGCCGAGCGGCCCTTACAAGCCGGAACATTACCGCTACTAAGTCCAGTCGTTCGCCCCGACGAACTTGCGAGAGCCGCCGAAGTCAATTGCTTCGGCGGCTTTTTCTTTTTGAATTCCAACAGGCGCTGCGTTGCACCGTTTTTGGGTATGCTTAATAATGCTGGCAGGACGGCAATTGCGGTTGCGGACGGTTGCCCTGTGAGTGTTGCGTTCGACAGTGTGTCCGGTTTCAAATTGATAGCGAAGTTGAGGATCGACACGATGGGCGATGAGTGTGGGATTCTGCGTCGAAAGGACTGGACCGATCGTCGTGGTTCGGCTTCGAACGGGAAACATACGACAAGCGCGGCGTTCGCAGAATCTCCCCACTCGCGCCACGGCACCCGATCCGACACGCTGCTCTTCGTGACCTCCGGGGGGCTCGGGCTTTCGCTCGGTTTCATATCGGCAACACCCGCCCATGCGCAGTCCACGCCCTTCGACGGGTCGGCCTCGGTCACGATCCTGGCACTGATCGCGATCGCGGTCGGCGTCGCCATGGTTTGCGCCGTTTACCTCATGCAGTATCGCGCGGCGCTGACCCGCGAGAACGACGCGCTGATCGCGAAGATCAAGAGCCTCGACCAGACCAACAACGATCTCACGGCGATCCTGTCCGCGAGTGACCAGCGCCTTCTCGCCTACAAGGCCGGCGATGCGCCGCGGGTCTTCGGCGAACTGCCGAAGGAAGCGGCGGCGCCGCACACGCCGCAGCGCTTTCTGGAATTTGCGGATTGGCTGCCCAGCGACGCCGCGGGCGAACTTGCCGTGCACATCGAACGCCTCATCGATCGCGCCACCCCCTTCCTGATTTCGCTTCATACCCGGGCCGACGAGCTGATCGAGGTGGACGGGCGGACCCATGGCGATCTCGCTTTGGTCCGGTTCACCCACATGGCCGGTCTGCGCGCGAAGCTGCAGCGCGCCGGAAACGAACTCGCCGAAGCGCTCGGCACGGTCGATACCATGCAGGCGCTCCTCGACACGGTGCCGATCCCGGCCTGGCTGCGCGATGGCCAGGGCCGCCTCTTCTGGGTCAACCAGGCCTATTCCGCGGCCGTCGAAGGCGGTTCGCCGGAGGATACGATCGCCAGCCGCACCGAGTTTCTCGGCGAGACCGACCGCTTGGCCGTGGCCGCCGCGGTTCGCGAGCATTCGATGTTCACCGGAAAGCTGTCGACGGTCGTCAACGCCGACCGGCATATCTTCGAGATCACCGAAATCGCCGGCCCGCTCGGCTCGGCAGGGCTCGCCATCGATATTTCCGACACCGAGAATATCCGCCGCGAACTGCGCCAGACCATCGAAAGCCAGTCCGAAACCCTCGACAAGCTGGCGACGGCGGTGGCGCGCTTCGATCCGGACACGCGTCTGGCCTACAACAATGCGGCGTTCAAGGAGCTGTTCGGGCTGAAGGACGAGTTCCTGAATTCCGATCCCGATCATGTCGCCTTTCTCGACCATCTGCGCCATGCCGGGGTGCTGCCGACCGAGACCGCGTTTCCCAGCCAGCGCCGCCAGGAGGATCTGGCCGCCTACAAGGCGACGGGGCCGACGGAGACCATGTGGCACCTCAAGGGCGGCAAGACGCTGCGCGTCGTGGCGACGCCGCATCCCCAGGGCGGGGCGACCTTCGTGTTCGAGGACATCACGGAGCGCCTGAAGCTGGAAATGGAAGTCAAGACGGTCGCCCAGCTTCAGCGCGAGACGCTCGATTATCTCGGCGAAGGCGTCGCCGTGTTCGGCAGCGATGGACGGCTGCGCCTGTCCAATCCGATTTTTGGCACGATGTTCGGCCTCGACGAGAGCTATCTGGAAACCAAGCCGCGCATCCAGACATTCGGCGAGCTTGCGAAGGTCGCGATCGAGTTGGGTCCGGCATCGGGCGACGGCTGGCACGGGCTCAGCGTTCTCGTGACCTCGATCGACGAGATGGGGCGCGACCCGGAAGCCGGCGAGATCCAGCTCTCCAGCGGTCTGACGCTCGCCTACAAGGCCGTGCCGCTCCCCAATGCCCAGACCATGCTGACATTTTCCGACGTCTCCGATGCCAGGGCCGCCGAGCGGATGCTGCTGGAGAAGAACGACGCGCTCGAAGAAGCCAATCGCATCAAGTACGATTTCGTGTCGTTCATGAGCTACGAGCTGCGCTCGCCGCTGACCACCGTCATCGGCTTCTCGCAGCTGCTCGGCGAGCCGGAACTCGGCTCCCTGAACCCGCGCCAGAGCGAATATCTCGAACATATCAACTCGTCCACGCGCTCGCTCCTGGCGATGGTCAACGACACGCTGGATCTCGCCACGATCGACGCCAATATCATGGAGCTGGAAGTCTCGACGGTCGACATCGCCTCGCGGGTCGAGAACGCCGTCGAAGGCGTCCAGGAGCGGCTGCACGAAAACGATCTGAAACTGCGCATCGATCTGGAACGCAGCGGCGGCGCTTTCGAAGCCGACGGCGCCCGCCTGACGCAGATCCTCTACAACCTCCTGTCGAACGCCGCGAACTTCGCCCCGCAAGGCTCCGAGATCGCGCTGGCGGCCTATCGGAGCGAGGACGAGGCGAAGATCTGCTTCGCGGTCACCGACCGGGGACCGGGCATTCCGGCGCACAAGCAGGAGAAGATCTTCGAACGCTTCGAGGCGAACGCCGAAGGCGGCCGATCGTCGGGTCCGGGCCTCGGCCTTTCGATCGTCAAGAGCCTCGTCGAACTGCACGGCGGAAAGATCTCCGTCGAGACGCCCGAAGGTGGCGGAACACGGATCGTCTGTGCGTTGCCCGCCCGCCAGACCGGATCCAGTCCGCAGGGTCCCGTCGGCAGCGATGCAACAGGCCAGGGCAAACCGGCGGGGCGCAGCCCATCCTCCTATCGCGATGCCGCCGAATGAACCTAAAGCAGTTCCGTACGAGCGCCGAACCCGAGGGCAGCGCTCTTCAGACAGCGGACAATGGGAACGGTATCGCGGCCATGACCGATTTGACGACGATTGCGGTCATCGACCTCGCCGACGACCTTGCCACCGAACGGCTCGGCTCCGATCTCGCCCTGATCTTGAAGCCGGGCGACGTGGTCGCCCTGATCGGGGACCTCGGCACCGGCAAGACCAGCCTTTCGCGAGCGCTGATCCGCGCCTTGGCTGACGATCCGCATCTCGAGGTGCCCTCGCCGACCTTCACGCTCGTCCAGGCCTATGGCGGGCGGGTTCCCGTCTCGCATTTCGATCTGTATCGGCTCGGCGACGAGGCCGACATCGAAGAGCTCGGTTTCGAGGATGCGCTCGAGACGGGTGCCGCGATCGTCGAGTGGCCGCAGAAGGTGCCTGCGGTTCTGTCCCGGGCGAACATCGTCATCGAATTCCAGACGAGCGAGGATCACGACGGGCGCCGCGCCGCGGTCGCGGCGCGCGGTCACGCCGTCCAGCGCGTCACGCGAACCCTCGAGATCCGGACGTTCCTCGCGGGCATCGATCGTGCGCAGGCGGCACGCCGTCACCTGACCGGCGACGCATCGAGCCGGCGCTACGAGACCATCCTGTCGGACGGTGCGGATCTCGTCGTCATGGATTCGCCTCGGCAGGCCGACGGCCCGCCCATCCGCGACGGCCTGCCCTACAGCCAGCTCGTTCATCTCGCCGAGGACGTGCGCCCCTTCGTGGCGGTGTCCCGGGCGCTGCGCGATGCCGGTTTCTGCGCGCCCAGCATCATCGCGCAGGATCTCGAACGCGGCCTTCTCGTGACGAACAATCTCGGCGCAAGGACGCTCCTCGACGATACGGGCCAGCCCGATCCGCAGCGATACCGCGCAGCCATGGAGTTTCTCACGGCCCTTCATCTGACGATCTGGTCGCGGGACCTGCCCGTCGACGACGCCAGCCAGCACAGCGTGCCCGACTACGACGCGCGTGCGATGATGATCGAGGCCGAACTTCTCGTCGACTGGTATGTGCCGGACGTTTTGGGCCGCAAGGCCAGCGCCGACGAACGCGACCGGTTCGCCGAGGCCTGGTCGATGGCCTTCTCGGAACTCGCCGACACCGAGCGTTCGCTGGTGCTTCGCGATTTCCACTCCCCGAACATTCTCTGGCAGCCCGATGCGATCGGCACGTCGCGGATCGGCGTCATCGATTTCCAGGATGCGATGATCGGTCCGACGGCCTACGACGTCGCCTCGCTGGCCCAGGATGCGCGGGTCGCCATGTCGCCGGAACTCGAGGCCTCGCTCGTCGCCGCCTACGTCGCCGCGCGGCGCAAGGACAATCCGGACTTCAACGCTTTCTTCTTCGAACGCGACTATGCTGTCATGGCGGCGCAGCGCGCGACGAAGATCCTCGGCATCTTCGTCCGGCTCGCGGTGCGCGACGGCAAACCGAATTACCGGCGTCACATGCCACACATTATAAGCTATCTGAAACGAACCCTCGATCACCCAACGCTCTCGGCCGTCAAATCGCTTTACAGCGATTGGGGCATCGTCGAAAAGCACTGAACTCACTCGGGCAGGCAATGGCAGCTATGACCATCCCAAACGTTCAACCTGTCAGGCCGAAAACGGCGATGATGCTCTCCGCCGGTCTCGGCAAGCGGCTGCGGCCGATCACGTCGACGGTCCCCAAGCCTCTCGTGGAAGTGCGCGGCAAGGCGCTGATCGATTACGGGCTGGATTCGCTGGCGCGCGCCGGGGTCGAGCGCGTGGTGGTCAACGTTCATTATCTCCCCGACCTCATGCGGGCCCATCTGCGCAAGCGACGCGACCTCGAAATCGTCATCTCGGAAGAACCGGACGAGCTTCTCGATTCGGGTGGCGGCATCGTCAATGCCCTGCCCTACTTGGGTTCGGACCCGTTCTTCGTCCTTAACTCCGATACGTTCTGGATCGAGAGCTACCGGGCCAATCTCGACGTGCTGGCCGATCTTTGGCGGCCGGACCTCATGGATGTCAGCCTCCTCATCGCCGACATGGCGCAGTCGACCGGCTATGAGGGACGCGGCGATTTCGTGATGGATGTGAGCGGCAAGCTGACCCGGCGCGAAGAGCGGGACATGTCGCCTTTCATCTATGCCGGGGCCGGCATCTTCAAGCCGGACGTCTTCGAAGGCTACGAAGCCGAACCGTTCTCCCTCAACAAGATCTTCGATGCGGGAATCGAATCGGAACGTCTCTACGGCGTTCGGCTGAGCGGGCTGTGGCTGACCGTCGGCACGCCGCCGGCGATCAAGCAGGCCGAAGCCGCGTTTCTCGCCAGCGCCGCCTGACCGGTTCCGCAAAGCGCCTGTCTCCACTCCCAATGCGACGGCTTGCGCGCGACGGCGCAAGGCCGGATCGCCGAAAAATTCTCTCGTCATGGGAAGCGTGATCTTCGCTCGGCCGATGATATAAGGGCGTTGCGGCCCGTCTTTGGCGCCGTTTTGGAGAGACATTCATGCTCAGATTTCTTTTGGGCGGCGCCATCGCCACCTTGATGCTCGCAACGCCGACCCTTGCCGATCCCTCCGGCGTCTACGCCGTGTCCGGCTACAATCCCGATGGATCGAGCTATGAGGGAGAGGTTCTCGTCTCCCGTGTCGGCGACACGTTCGCGCTCTCCTACACGATCGGCGACGACACGTTTACCGGAACCGCCTTGGGGGACGACGAGGTGCTGGCCGTCGGATATACGTCCGGCAACGACGATGTGGGCGTTGCCCTGATGGTGGAGAGCGAGAACGGCTTCGAGGGCGTCTGGACCTTCCTCGGCTCGAAAACCATGGCCGTGGAGACATGGACCGCGCAGCAGTAGGACGCGGCGTTCGACGGGTCGGTGTCGAAGCCCCGGGACGCAACGTCTCTCGATCGCCGGGCGGGGCCCTTCGGGGCGCCGGACCCGTGTGGACCTGACACCGTTGCGAGTGCGGCCGATCGCGGGCGCCGGCAAATGGTCTGGAATGGCCGGGCGCCTATTGCGCGGCCTCGGCCGCGAGTTCGCCGAGGAAGCCGCCCGACTGCCGGCGCCAGAGCTGGGCGTAAAGCCCATCCTTCCCGATCAGGTCCTGATGGCGTCCTTCCTCGACGATCCGGCCTTCGTCGATGACGATCAGCCGATCGAGCGATGCGATCGTGGACAGGCGGTGGGCGATCGCGATCACCGTCTTGCCCTGCATCATGACGTTGAGGTTCTCCTGGATCGCGGCCTCGACCTCGGAATCGAGCGCGCTCGTCGCCTCGTCGAGGATCAGGATCGGCGCATCCTTAAACAGCACGCGGGCGATCGCGATGCGCTGGCGCTGGCCGCCGGACAGCTTGATGCCGCGCTCGCCGACGGTCGCCTTGTATCCGGCATTGCCCTTCGGATCGCGCAAGGTCGGGATGAAGGACGCGGCGTTCGCGCGCCGCGCCGCCTCGTAGATCTCGGCGTCGCTGACATCGCTGCGCCCATAGGCGATGTTCTCGCGGATCGAGCGATGCAGGAGCCCGGTATCCTGCGTGACCACGCCGATCGCCGCGCGCAGCGAGGCCTGGGTCACCGCCGATATGTTCTGCCCATCGATCGTGATCCGTCCGGATTCGACATCGTAGAGGCGCAGGAGAAGATTGACGAGCGTGGTCTTGCCCGCGCCCGACCGGCCGACCAGACCGACCTTCTCGCCCGGCCGGATGGTAAGGTTGAAATGCTCGATGATGCCGCTGCCCTTGCCGTAATGGAAGGTGATGTCCTCGAAGGAAACCCCGCCCTTCCGGACGGACAGAACCGCGGCGTCCGGCTTGTCCACCAGCGTCGGTCTTGGACTGATCGTAGCGACGGCGTCCTGGATCGTTCCGTAATTGCGCACCAGCCCGTTGATGTTGAACATCATCCAGCCCGACATCTGGTTCAGCCTCAGAACGAGCCCGAGCGCGGCGGCGACGCCGCCCGTCGAGATCGATCCAGCCTGCCAGCCGATGACGGCCACCCAGCCGACACCCGTCATCATCAGTCCGTTGAGAACGGCGATCGCGGTCCGAATGGTCGTCAGCGCCCGGCAAAGCCGGCGCACAGCCTCGACATAGTTGGCGAAACCGTTCTTGACGAAGGCATCTTCCTTGCGCGTCGAATCGAACAGCTTGACCGAGAGGATGTTGGTGAAGCTGTCGACGACGCGGCCCGTCCACACCGAATTGGCGTTCGCCCGTTCGCGCCCGAGGATCCGGATCTGCGGCAGGATGTTGCGGATGATCCAGACATAGCCGAGCGACCAGAGCGCCAGAACGGCGGTCATCCGCCAGTCGATTGCGCCGAGGATCGTCGCCGTCAGGATCACGAAGGTGACGAAGGACCAGAAGGTCTGCAGGATGGTGATGACGAAATCGCCGGTGGCCTGGCCGCCCTGCTGCACTTTCTGTGCAAGCCGCCCGGCGAAATCGTTCTGGAAGAACGTGTAGCTTTGCTCGATCACGCGCCGGTAGCTCTGCCACCTGATGCGGTTGAAGAAACTGGGAGCGATCATCTGTTCCTCGAGCACCGATCCGGCGAACAGCACGAGCGCCCGTCCGATCAGCGTGACGAAGAAGAGCGAGGCGATCAGCCAGAAATGTTCGGCGAGAAGCTGCGAGGGTTCCGTACTTTCCATCGCATCGATCAGCCAGCCGACGCCGGTGAACATGACCGCTTCGATGAGGCCGGTCAGCCCCCCGATGACGAGGAGCCCGATCAGCGGCCACTTGGCCTGCTTGGCGAAATGCCAGATGAACGCGTTCGCCGTGTCCGGCAGCGGTTCCAGATGGCCGATGCGGTTGACGCCGTTCGCCCCATCCTCCCGGCTCGCAGGATCGCCCTGATCCTCGAACGGGTCGAGGACGTGTTCGAACCGCTTCAAAAACCCGTCCATCATTATTCGGCGGCCCTTGCTTCGTCGTTTGCGACCGGCTCCGTGCTCGGCAGAAAGCCGCCCGCCTGGCGCGCCCAGAGCTGGGCATAAAGCCCGCCGGACGCGGCAAGCTCCCGGTGCGTGCCCTGTTCGACGATCCGGCCCTCATCGAGGACGATCAGCCGATCGAGCGCTGCGATCGTGGACAGGCGGTGGGCGACGGCGATGACGGTCTTGTTCTCCATCAGGCGGTAGAGATTGTCGGAGATGGCGGCTTCGACTTCGGAATCGAGCGCGCTGGTGGCTTCGTCGAGCAGCAGAATCGGCGCATCCTTCAACATAACGCGGGCGATCGCGATACGCTGGCGCTGGCCGCCGGACAATTTGACGCCCCGCTCGCCGACTTCGGCATCGAGACCGCGCTGGCCCTTGTGATCGACCAGTTCGGCGATGAAGTCGTCGGCCTTCGCGGCCCGGATCGCCTCCTCGACCTGGGCGTCGCTCGCATCGGGAAGGCCGTAGAGAATGTTATCGCGGATCGAGCGGTGCAGCAGCGAGGTGTCCTGCGTCACCATGCCGATCTTCTCGCGCAACGCGTCCTGCGGCACGTCGCGAATATCGACGCCATCGATCAGGATCCGGCCACGCTCCACGTCGTGGAAGCGGAGGAGAAGATTGAGGATCGTCGATTTGCCCGCCCCCGACCGCCCGACGAGACCGATCTTCTCGCCGGGGCGGATGTCGAGGCAGAAATGATCGAGAACGCCGCCCTGCTTGCCATAGTGGAAGTCGACGGAATCGAACCGGATCTCGCCCTTCTTGACTGCCAGCTCTTCGGCCTTCGATCCGTCCGTCACCTGGTGCTTGAGCCTGAACGTCGCCATGCCGTCGCGGATGGTGCCGAGGTTCTCGAAAAGCGCCGAGACCTCCCACATGATCCACTGGCTCATGCCCTGGACCCTGAGGACGAGGCCGATCGCGGCCGCGATGATGCCGGCCGTCACCGCGCCCGACGTCCACGACAGGACGCCGACCAGGCCGACGCCGAACAGGAGCAGCGAGTTGAGGAGCTGCAGCGTGACGATGAGCTGCGTCATCAGACGCGACTGTCCGTAGACCGGATCGAGGAAGATCCGCATCGAAGTGCGGGCATAGTCGGCCTCGCGCCGCGTGTGCGCGAAGAGCTTGACCGTCTGGATGTTGGCATAGGCATCGACGACGCGGCCGGTCATTTCCGCGCGCGCATCCGCCTGGCGCTCGGAGACCCGGTCGAGGCGCGGCACGAAATAGACCAGCGCGCAGAGATAGAGCGCAAGCCAGCCGAGAAAGGGCAGCGCCATCCGCCAGTCCGTTGCGCCGACGACGAACAGGATGCCGGTGAAATAGACCGCGACGTAGAGGAAGACGTCGATCGATTTCGTGATCACCTCGCGCACCGCGAGCGCCGTCTGCATCAGCTTCTGGGAGACCCGTCCGGCGAACTCGTCCTGGAAGAACGTGACCGAATGGCCGAGCAGCCAGCGATGCATGGTGTAGCGGAACCGCATCGGCAGATTGCCGAAAATCGCCTGGAAGCTGAGGAGCCCGTCCATCAGTATGAGACCCGGCATGACGAACAGAACGAGAATGCCGAGGCCGAAGAGGTGCCAGCCGTAATCGACCAGGAACGTGTCCGGATCGGAGTTGGCGAACCAGTCCACGATTTCGCCGAGAAACGAGAACAAGGAGACTTCGATGGCCGAGAAGACGATGGTGAGGGCCGCAAGCGCGAACAGAGCCCGCGAGAACGGACGCGCGAAATGCCAGACGAAAGCGCGAACCGAATGGGTCGGCGGCGCGCCGACGGGTGCGTCCGGAAACGGATCGACCATCCGTTCGAAGAAGCCAAACATATGAAAAACCATTCTGCGTTCGCGTGTCGTTGGGCTCGAAATCAAGGAGCGGGGAACGGAACGCCGGAGCGTTCGACGGCGTCATCGATGCGTACCGGGCTCCTCGGTGATATAGGCGCTTTGGTCAGCCGATCACACCCGGCTTTCCAGCCCCTCCAGTGCGCCCTGTTACGCACGGCACTAAACATGAAGATGACGAGATACGAGGCTCCATGACGATTTCGATCGCGCTCTATCAGCCCGACATTGCCGGCAATACGGGAGCGGTGATGCGCACGGCCGCTTGCCTCGGCCTGCGCATCGAGATTATCGAGCCGACCGGGTTCGAACTGTCCGATCGCTCGCTGAAGCGGGCGGGGATGGACTATCTGAGCCTTGCCACGCTGACGAAGCATGTCGATTTCGAAGCATTCGAAACCTGGCGAAAGGCGGAGGCAAGACGCCTGCTCCTGATGACGACGAAAGCCGACGCCGTGGTCTGGGATTTCGATTTCAAAAGCGGCGACATCCTCATGTTCGGACGCGAGACCGCCGGCGTTCCGGACGAAGTGCACGCTGCGGCGGACGCCCGCCTGACGATTCCGATGCGCGCGGGCGCGCGTTCGATGAACCTTTCGGCGTCCGTCGCGCTCGTCGCCGGCGAAGCGGTCCGGCAACTGCGTGGCCGCTGACAGGCCCACGCCCCGTGACGGGGCTGCGGGCGGACCGAACCGGACGATCGCGGCGGATCGATCTCTTCTCCCGGTCCGGCGGGCATGACGAGAGCGCACACGAACCATCCTGGACAATCACCATGCTGAACAACTTCACCGCCGCCGACGTCACGGATCAGACCGGGCGCACCGTCTTCGTCACCGGCGCCAATTCGGGCATCGGCCTGGAAGTCTCGAAAGCTCTTGCTGGCCGCGGCGCGCGGGTCGTTCTCGGCTGCCGGTCGGCCGCGAAGGCCGATGCGGCCGTTGCGCAAATCCGTCTCGAATGCCCGGATGCCGATCTCGGCTTTATCGAGATCGATCTGGCTGATCTTTCGTCGGTCCGCGACGCCGCGGCACGGGCGAACGCCGACGAGGAGATCGACGTGCTGATCAACAATGCCGGCGTCATGGTGCCGCCGCTCGGACGCACGAAGGACGGGTTCGAACTCCAGTTCGGCGTCAATCACCTCGGACCGTTTGCCCTGACGGGCCTCATGCTCCGGACGCTGAAGGACCGGCCCAAGTCGCGCGTGATCCTGACCAGTTCGATCGCCCATCGAAACGGCCGCATCGACTTTTGCGATCTGCACGCGCACGACCATTACAGCCGGCTGAAGCGCTACCAGATGAGCAAGCTCGCCAATCTCCTGCACATGTACGAACTCGACCGGAGGCTGAGAACGGCGAGAGCGGAGACGATGGCACTCGCCTGCCATCCGGGCGTCGCGGACACGAACCTGATGCGGTTCCTGCCCGGGCCGGCAAGGCTTCTCATGGTGCCGGGACGTCTCTTCCTGAACAGCGCAAACGAGGGCGCCTGGCCGGCGCTTGCGGCGGCGACGTCGCAGGCGGTTTCCGGCGGCGCTTACGTCGGGCCGAGCAGACGCGGCGAAACGGCAGGTCCAGCCGGCCTTGCAAAATCCACGGAGCGGGCACGGGACCCCGAACTCGCGGCGCGGCTCTGGGCGGTGTCGACGGAGCTGACCGGTGTCGAATATCCCGTGTGACGGGCTCCGCTGTTGCCCGGGACGCATGGCGTTCATGCCGCCCGGTTGTGGACGAGGGGATCCGGGCTCGCTTTCGGCCCGCAGTCCGTTATGATGCGCGCGACGGTGCTTCGTTCGAAGTGAAACGGGAAGCCGGTGAGAGACCGGCACCGCCCCCGCGACTGTGATGGACCAGCGCCCTTCCGACATCGCCACTGGAGATATCCGGGAAGGCTGGAGGGTCGAAACGTCCAGAGTCAGGAGACCGGCCGTCGAATACCAACGCCCATGGGACGGCGGGTCCCACAAAGGAGCAGCATGCGCAAAATTCTCTTAACCCTCGGACTTGTCCTGACCCCGGCGGTCGCGTTCGCCCATACGGGCGGCGGCGAAGCGAGTGGTTTCCTGCACGGGTTCGGCCACCCGGTCGGCGGTCTCGATCACGTGCTCGCCATGGTCGGCGTCGGCATTCTTGCCTTCGTCCTCGGGGGACGGGCTCTCTGGCTCGTGCCGGCGGCGTTCGTCGCCATGATGGTCGTGGGCTTCGCTCTCGGGATCAATCTCGTGGATCTGCCCATGGTGGAACTCGGGATCGCTCTGTCGATCGTCGTCATCGGCGGCGCGGCCGCCCTCGGCCGCTCCCTGCCGCTCGGTCTCGCCATGGCCCTCGTCGGGGTTTTCGCCATTTTCCACGGACATGCGCATGGCACTGAGATGCCGGCGAATTCCGGGGGGCTGACCTATGCGCTCGGCTTCGTTCTCGCGACCGCCCTGCTCCATGCCGCCGGCGTCCTGGCAAGCCTTGCAGCCGCGCGGGCGATTGGCCGGCACGGCCAAATGGTGGCGCGTGCCGCAGGCGGCCTGTTCGCCGTCGGCGGCCTCGGCGTCCTTTCGGGCTGGCTCTGAAACTGCAAGGGGCCGGTTTTCCGGCCCCTGATCCCTGCGAGGCGGTTTCCGCTTCGATCCGGCAGCGGTCCTGCGACCTGCGCGCCCTTCGATAATCGACCTTGCGACCTTGTAGGCCGTGCGCGAACGTGAATCAGTCGCCCGGAATCTTGCCGCGGAACGCCGTCAGTCCGCGCTCGGCAGTCGGCGCATGGTGAATTCGACGGCATCCCCATCGACCACCCGCCAGCTCTCGACCTGCGTCCAGTAAGCGGCTTTCGGATAGCGGTCGAACCATTCGCGCGCCTTGGTGCGGGCCTCATCCCTCGGCAGGACATAGGTTTCGCGGACGAATTCGCCCGACTGGTCGCCGCCGGTCGCGCGCGTACGATGCAGCTGCCGGCGCAGTCCGTTCAGCGGCGGGTCGAATTGGCCGGGCATCATCGCGCTCGCATGTCCTTCACTTGGCAAAAAATGTGGATCGGCAGATTTTCCACATGTCCTATCTAGCGTGCGCTCGACATGATTGCGAATCGGTAAACGGGTGATGGCGCACCCTGGGCGGAAAGGCTCCGCAAGCGGTTGAAAGCCGGCCATTCCATCAAGTTTTCATTGCCAGAGCGGCAGGCAACCGCCATACCGAAGATGATACACCGATCTCCCGGAGATCGCGGCAGACGAGAAAGCGTGAGCATATGGAACGGCCGAACCTGCCCGAGGGGCTGCCGGAGAACATCGAGACGAAGAAGGCCACCGCCCAGGCCTGGTTCGAAGCCCTGCGCGATCGCATCTGCGCAGTCTTCGAGGACCTCGAAAAGGCCCATGGCGCCGAAACCGGTCTGGAGCCGGGGCAGTTCAAGCGCACCGAGTGGAGCCGCGAGAACGATGGCGGCGGCGGCCTGATGTCGATGATGCACGGGCGCGTCTTCGAAAAGGTGGGCGTCCATACCTCGACCGTCCATGGCGAATTTTCCGAGGAATTCCGCAAGAACATTCCGGGGGCCGAAGACGATCCGCGCTTCTGGGCTTCGGGCATCTCGCTGATTGCCCATCTGCGCAATCCCAACGTGCCGGCAGTTCACATGAACACCCGCATGGTCGTCACCACGCGGCAATGGTTCGGCGGCGGGGCCGACCTGACCCCGACGCTGGAGCGCAGGCGCACGCAGGACGATGCCGACACGCGCGCCTTCCACAAGGCGCTGCAGTTCGTCTGCGACCGTCATTCCAAGGTCGCCGACTACCGCCGCTACAAGGCGTGGTGCGACGAATATTTCTACATTCCCCATCGCGAGGAAACCCGCGGCGTCGGCGGAATCTTCTACGATTACCTGCACTCGTCCAACGAGAACGGCGGCTGGGATGCCGATTTCGCGTTCACACGCGATGTCGGCAAGGCCTTCATCGTCGTCTACCCGCACATCGTCAAGCAGAACGTCGACCTGCCCTTCACGGACGAAGACCGCGAGGAGCAACTGATCAAGCGCGGCCGCTATGTCGAATACAACCTGCTCTACGATCGCGGCACGCTTTTTGGTCTGAAGACCGGCGGCAACGTCCAGTCGATTCTCTCGTCCATGCCGCCCGTGGTGAAATGGCCCTGACGCCCCGCGGATCGCAGCCCGGACTTTCAAACACGCTTGCGTCAGAATCGGGTTCTTTGCCCGCTACGGTATTGACCGCGCTCTTTTTCTATAAGTTAATAAGACATTCACAGACTGAAAGGGAACGACGGAAGCATCTGAAGCGTTATGCCTTTTCCTATTGGTTGATACATCTGGGAGGATGAACATGTATGAATTGGACTGCTCGGGAATTATTCCTGGATGCGCGCGAGTCATTCGGGCCGACAGCGAATCCGAAGTGTTCCGACGCGCCGTGATTCAGGCGGAACGCATGGGTTACAACCGGGTGCCGACGACGATGCTCGATCGGTTTCGCCATGAGATGATTGACGTCGATTCCGAGGCGACGAAGCTCGCGGGCTAGGCCGGAGCTTTCCGTCCTGCCGACGGCACGAACAGGACCCAGACGCACCGAATGATCAGGCGGCATGTCGCACGACATGCCGCTCTTTTTGTCTGTGGACGTCAGCGCGACCGCTGCCGGTCAGGACAGCGGGCGCTCGATGCCGAGGATCTTGGTCGTCACGGACCGGTGGGTTTGCCGACTGCAGGCGCTGACGAGAACGCCGTGGTGGCGCGACGGGTGGTACGGTTCGCCATCGGCGAACGCGACGTGCCCCCCGGCCTCGGACACGAGCAGCGTTCCCGGTGCATGGTCCCAGGGCATGACCTGGCCATACAGGTTGAAATGGCATCCGCCGGTCGCCAGCATGCGGTATTCGTGACCGGAATTGCGATAGTTCGCAACGACCCTCACCTGATCGAGACGTCTGAACAGAGCCGATCGCGCTTTCGGCTCGAAATAGGTCGACGACACGATCCCGATCGATTCGTCGAGCGGTACCGGCCAGTTGACCCGGGTCTTGCGGCTGTCGCCATTGGCCAGCAGCCAGTAGGTGCCGCCCCCCTTCTCGGCGCGCACGGTATCGCCGGTGACCGGATCGTGGACGACCGCGCTGACCACCTCTCCCTTGACCGTCACCGCCGCCATCACCGAAAACATCGCGATGCCCGCCGCGAAATTGGACGTTCCGTCGATCGGATCGACGATGACCGCGACATCTGCGTCCGCGATCTTGTCCAGAAGGCTGCGGTCCTTCGCGGTGCTCTCCTCGCCGACGAACAGGATCCCCGAGGACAGCCTGTCGATCTCCGTCTTGATGAAGCGTTCCGCCGCCTCGTCGGCCTCGGTCACCAGGTCGATCGCCGAACTCTTCTCGCGCACCGCGCCGTCCTCGAGATTTCGGAAAGAGGGCATGATCGTCTCGGCACCGGCGCGCTTCAGAATTTCGGTCAGTCGATCGAGATCGATGGGATTGTCAGCCAAGTCGGGTCACTCCTCGTGCATTTGGTTCGATGGCATCAGGCCGGCGAAGTCGAACAGGGACGGATCGAGCAGATGGGAAGGCTTCGCATGGGCGAGCGCCCGCATCATCACCGCCTTGCGGCCCGGAAACCGCGTCTCCAGATCGCTCAGCATCGCTTTCGTCACGTTGCGCTGCAGGCCATCCTGGCTTCCACATAGATCGCAGGGAATGATTGGAAACGCCATGGCTTGCGCAAAACGCGCCAGATCCTCCTCCGCCGAATTGATCAGCGGCCGCAATACGAGAAGGTCGCCTTCGTCGTTCAGCAGCTTTGCCGGCATCGCCGAAAGCCGCCCGCCGTGGAACAGGTTCATGAAGAACGTTTCGAGACAATCGTCGCGATGGTGCCCGAGCACGAGGGCTTCGCAGCCTTCCTCGCGCGCGATCCGGTAGAGATTGCCTCGTCTGAGGCGCGAGCACAGCGCGCAATAGGTGGCGGTCTCCGGCACTTTCTCTGTCACGATCGAATAGGTGTCGCGATATTCGATGCGATAGGCGATCCCGAAACGCGACAGCCATTCCGGCAGGATGTGCTTGGGAAAGTTCGGCTGGCCCTGATCGAGATTGCAGGCCAGAATGTCCACCGGCAGGAGCCCGCGCCATTTCAGATCGTGCAGGATCGCCAGGAGGCCGTAGGAATCCTTGCCTCCCGACACCCCGACCAGCCAGCGCGCCCCCGGTCGCGCCATGGCGTTGGCGGCGATCGTCTCGCGCACTTCGCGCAGCAGGCGCTTGCGGAGCTTCTTGAAGGAGACGGACGAGGGCGCACCGGCAAACAGAGGATGCGCACCGGCATCGGTGTCCGACTCCCCATCGGGATCGAACCCGGTCACCGGGTTCGCGTCTTTCGCGGCTCTGTCCTCAAGCATCGGGCTCGGGTCCTTTTTTGCGATTGGCGATCGTCTTATCCTATCGGCGCCGGTCTCGAAATCGCCCCCGGAGCCCCCGCGACGAAAAAAGGCCGCCCCGGGGGACGGCCTTCCGATAATGCGTGCGGCGGATCGAGATCGATCAGCGCGAATAGAACTCGACGACGAGGTTCGGTTCCATCTGGACCGGATACGGCACGTCGTGCAGGCCCGGAACCGTCTGGAACGTCACGACCATCTTGTTATGATCGACGACGAGGTACTCAGGCACGTCACGCTCGGCGAGGCCGATCGATTCGAGGACGATCGCCAGCTGCTTGGACTTTTCGCGGACCTCGATCACGTCGCCCGGCTTGCACCGGTAGGACTGGATGTTGGTGCGAACGCCGTTGACGTTGACGTGGCCGTGATTGACGAACTGACGCGCGGCAAACACGGTCGGCACGAACTTGGCGCGATAGACGATCGCGTCGAGGCGGCTTTCCAAGAGGCCGATCAGGTTCTCGGAGGTATCGCCCTTGCGGCGGGCCGCTTCGGCGTAGATGCCGCGGAACTGCTTCTCGCGGATGTCGCCGTAATAACCCTTGAGCTTCTGCTTGGCGCGCAGCTGCACGCCGAAGTCGCTCATCTTGCCCTTGCGGCGCTGGCCGTGCTGGCCGGGGCCGTACTGACGGCGGTTCACCGGAGACTTGGGACGCCCCCAGATGTTTTCGCCCATGCGGCGATCGATCTTGTACTTCGCAGATGTGCGCTTTGTCATCGCATTTCCTTTGACAAATAAAGAAGCCCGGTTGCTCGCGCCGCCGGGCGTTCAAGGAAACGCGCCCTCCTCTGCTCTCCTCCGTGGGAAAAGCCGACAGGGCCTGCGAACAGCAAATTCGCTTCAGGCCCACGGGACACGTTGATTTACCGCGCCGGCCTTGAAACCGGAACGATGGGCGTTGCTAACCGAGAGTGACCGCCGGGTCAAGCCGAGCGCGCCCCGGAGCGGGGTGGATCAGATCATGGCGAGGGGTTTTTCGCGGTCCGGCGGGGGAAACGCCGCATCGAGGGCACGCAGATCCGCGGACGTCAACGCAATATCGGCCGCGCCCGCGTTCTCGCGCACATGCTCGGGCGAGGACGCCTTGACCAGCGTGCACAGGCTGGGCTGGCGCAAGGCGAAGGCCAGCGCGATCTGGGCGGGCGTCGCACCGTGGCGCGCGGCGATCTCGCCCAAGACCGGATTCGTGCGCAGCGTTCCGCTTTCGCCGAGAGGCGTATAGGCCATGACGCCGATCCCCCGGCTACGCATCCAGTCGAGAAATCTGAACTCAATGCCGCGCTCTTCGAGACTGTAGTAAAGCTGATTGATCACGGGAGCGAGACCGTCGTCGAGGTCGAAGCCGGTCTCGATATCGTTCCGATCGAGATTGGAAACGCCCCAATTCCGGATCTTTCCGTCCTCCTTCAGCCGTTCGAACGCACGAACGGTCTCGGACACAGGCTCCGAACCGCTCCAGTGGAGAAGATAGAGATCGAGCCGATCGGTGCCGAGCCGTTCGAGGGACCGCTCGCAGGCCGCGATCGTGCCGCGATAGGACGCGTTGGACGGCAGCACCTTCGAGACGAGACAGACGTCGTCCCGCACTGGTGCGATGGCTTCGCCCACCAAACTCTCCGATCGGCCGGAACCGTACATCTCGGCGGTGTCGATGGTGGTCATGCCAAGGTCGACGCCGAGGCGCAAAGCGGCGATCTCGCTCTCGCGGCGACGCTCGTCCTCGCCCATTCGCCACGTCCCCTGCCCCAGTACGGACATTGTCAGCCCATCGGCAAATTCGACTGTTCTCATGATGTTTTCGTCCCAGACGTTTCGTTGCGTTTCATGCCCGACGACCAGCGGCGGTCCATCCGGCAAAGTCTCGTCGAATGTTCTTCATCCCGAACCCTCAACGCCCGATGGGGAGAGGCGGGGCCCCACTGCGGAAAAGGCGGCTTTCGCCGCCTTTTCAAGCATGACGTTCGAACGTTGGTTCAGGCGGCGATCTGCTCGCCGTCCGCCGCGGACTTCGATCCGACGACATGGAAGATCAGCCGATCGGATCCTGCCGAAACCTTGACGACGTCCTCGTCCTTCAGCTTACCGAGAAGGATTTCCTCGGCAAGCTGGTCCTGCACCTCCCTCTGGATGACCCGCTTCAGGGGACGCGCACCGTAAGCCGGATCATATCCCTTCTGCGCCAGCCATTCCCGACCGTCCGGGCTCAGCTCGATCCGAATCTTGCGATCCGCCAGAAGCGCCTCCAGGCGCTGCATCTGGATATCGACGATCGCGCCCATTTCCGAACGGTGCAGCCGATGGAACAGGATCGTCTCGTCGACCCGGTTCAGGAACTCCGGCCGGAACGTCGACTGGACGACCGCCATCACCCGGTCGCGGGCGACCTCGGCATCTTCGTCGTCCTGAAGCGCCGTCAGGAATTCCGCGCCAAGATTCGACGTCATGATGATCATCGTGTTGCGGAAGTCGACGGTGCGCCCCTGGCCGTCGGTCAGGCGTCCATCGTCGAGCACCTGGAGCAGGACGTTAAAAACGTCCGGATGCGCCTTCTCGATCTCGTCGAAGAGGATCACCTGATAGGGCCGCCTGCGAACCGCTTCCGTCAGGGCGCCGCCTTCCTCATAGCCGACATAGCCCGGAGGGGCTCCGATCAGCCGTGCCACGGAATGCTTCTCCATGAACTCCGACATGTCGAGGCGAACCATCGCGGCCTCGTCGTCGAACAGGAACCGCGCCAATGCCTTGGTCAGCTCCGTCTTGCCGACACCCGTCGGCCCGAGGAAGATGAACGAGCCGATCGGCCGGTTCGGATCCTGCAGACCCGCCCGCGAGCGCCGCACCGCACGGCTCACCGCCTGCACCGCCTCGCCCTGCCCGACGACGCGCTTGGCCAGCGCGTCTTCCATGCGCAGCAGCTTGTCGCGTTCGCCCTCGAGCATGCGATCGACAGGAATGCCGGTCCAGCGGGAGACGACCTGAGCCACGTGATTGGCGGTCACGGTTTCCTCGACCATGGAGGACGCGCCCGACTGGTCCCCGGCTTCGGCGTCCCGCAGTTCGGCCTCGAGCTTGGGAATTTCGCCATAGGCGAGCTCCCCGGCCCGCTGGAACTCGCCGCCGCGCTGCGCGATGGCGAGCGCGTTGCGCGCTTCGTCGAGCTGGCGCTTCAGGTCGGCGGCCCTGCCGAGCTTGGACTTTTCGGCCTGCCAGGTCTGCGTGATGCGATCGGACTCTTCCTCGAGGTTCGCAAGTTCGCTGTCGAGGCGCTCAAGCCGGGACTTCGAGGCGTCGTCGGTTTCCTTGCGCAGCGCCTCGCGCTCGATCTTCAACTGCATCAGGCGGCGATCGATCTCGTCGAGCGCCTCGGGTTTGGAATCCACCTGCATGCGCAGCCGGGCCGCGCCCTCGTCGATCAGGTCGATCGCCTTGTCCGGCAGGAATCGATCGGTGATGTAGCGGTTGGAAAGCTGTGCCGCAGCGACCAGGGCCGAATCCGAGATCCGGACCTGATGGTGCTGTTCGTACTTTTCCTTCAGGCCGCGAAGAATGGAGATCGTGTCCTCCACCGTCGGCTCGCTGACGAAGACCGGCTGGAAGCGGCGGGCGAGCGCGGCGTCCTTCTCGACATGCTTCCGGTATTCGTCGAGCGTCGTGGCGCCCACGCAGTGGAGCTCGCCGCGGGCGAGCGCGGGCTTCAGGAGGTTCGAGGCGTCCATCGCACCATCGCCCTTGCCTGCCCCGACCAGCGTGTGCATCTCGTCGATGAACAGGATGACGCCGCCTGCAGCCGTGGAGATCTCGGACAGGACGGCCTTCAGCCGTTCCTCGAACTCGCCGCGATATTTCGCGCCGGCGATGAGCGCGCCCATGTCGAGCGCCATCAGCTGCTTGTCGCGCAGGGATTCCGGCACGTCGCCATTGATGATGCGCAGTGCCAGACCCTCGGCGATCGCCGTCTTGCCGACGCCGGGTTCGCCGATCAGCACCGGATTGTTCTTGGTGCGGCGCGACAGAACCTGGATCGTGCGACGGATCTCGTCATCCCGCCCGATCACCGGATCGAGCTTGCCCTCGCGGGCCACCGCCGTCAGGTCGCGGGCATATTTCTTCAGGGCGTCGTAGCCGCTTTCGGCGGTCGCGCTGTCGGCCGTCCGACCCTTGCGCAGTGCGTTGATCGCATCGTTGAGACCGCTTGCGGTGACACCGGCGCGTTTCAGGATGTCCGACGTATTCGCGGCCTTCTCGATGGTCATCGCCAGAAGAAGCCGTTCGACGGAAACGAAGCTGTCGCCCGCCTTCTTGGCGATCTCCTCGGCCGTGGCGAAGACCTTGGCCAGCGGTTGCGCCAGATACATCTGTCCGGCACCGGTCACCTTTGGCAGGGCGTCGAGCGCTGCATCGACGGCGAGCCGCACATCCTGCGGCCGCCCACCGGCCTTTTCGATGAGGCCAGCCGCCATCCCTTCCTCGTCGTCGACAAGGATTTTCAGGAGATGTTCCGGCGTGAATTGCTGGTGATCGCGCGAGACGGCCATGGTCTGGGCCGCCTGGATGAAGCCGCGGACGCGTTCGGTGTATTTCTCGATATTCATCGATCGTCTCCCTTATCGACCCGGCCCTGCGAGAGGCACTGCTCGATCATGTTTCGGAAGCGCGGCCCCCTGATCGTCTCGGCAAGCCGCCCTCGAAACATATGGATATTCCGCCTTGGCGATTAAAGCAGATCCTGGCCGCCCGGACACAAAAAAGCGGGCTCCCCAAGGAGCCCGCCTACACCTTTCAGCGCCGAGTTTCGCCGGTCAGCCCCGGCGGAACGCCCGTCTTGCCTGCAGCGGATCGGCCGCGAGCGCCGCAAACACCAGAACGGCGACGACCGCGTAGACCAGATTGAAGCCGAGCAACATGCTCCACGGCGCATCGGCGCCTCCGAACACGAACTTGGTCAGGACCGCGGCGACCACGTCGCACCAGACAATGCCGACCAAGATTGCCCAGCCCATCGACATGCTGAGGAAGAAGGCCGGCAGCACGACGGCAATCGCGATCGATACGCCGTGCTTGCCGGGATCCGTCACGAAGGCGGCGAAATCTCCGCCGGCGATGAGGGCGACTGCCGCCCCGGTTGCGATGCAGCCCAGAATGCCCCCGAGGACGATTCCAAGAATGATACGTAGCGTCAAGTCAATCTCCTCCCGCAGCCGCGATCGGCTCCTCGGCACGGAGGACCGAAAAACGCGCGACGCACTCTCCTATCGCGTGACACCTACGAAGCGGATCGAGGATGTCAATAATTCCCACGCGCAATGTCGCGGCCGCCGGCTCCCCCTCCCGCGGCGATGAACCGGTCGTCATCCGCTGGCCGCCAAGGTCCAGGTCGAATGACAGGCGGACGTTCCTCCGCCAGCCAGATCCGAACATGCGAAGGCCCGGAAATCGTACATGATTTCCGGGCCTTCAAGGTCACCGCTCTTCAGCCGTTGGATGCAAGGAGAAAGTCCGGCAACTTGTCCGGATCTTCGCCGGTCCGATCACCGTCCGCAGCACTCTCCTCGGCCTTGGCCTTGCGCGGGCGGCCGGGGCGCCGCTTCGGCGCCGGCGCGTCCGCATCGGCAACGCCGTCGGCCTGATCGGCAGGCTTCGCATCGGCGGACGGCTCGGACGCGTCGGCCTCGACCGCAGCCTTGCGCGGACGTCCGCGCTTGCGCGGCTTTGCATCCTCGACCGAATCCCGCTGGGCCGAGCCCGTCTCGGAATGGCCCTGAATGTCGGCAGATGCGGCCGTGTCCCGGACCGCCTCGTCGCCATTGTCGTCGCGGGCGCGGTTCGGCTCGTTCGCCACGTCGCGGTTGCCATGACGCGGAGCCTCGTCGCGGGCCGTCGCCTGATCGGCGATCACCGGCTGGGGGCCGGTGCCAGCCACAGGCTCGGCTTCGGCGACGGTCTCGCGGTCACGGCGCGGCCGGTCGTCGCGATTGTTCCGCTCGCGATTGCCGTCGCGGTTGCGTCCCTCGCGATTGCGACGCTCGTTGCGATCGCCAGCCTCCCGGTCACGACGCTCATTGCTGCGGTCGCCGCGGTCCGGCCGATCGTTGCGCTCGCCGCGATCGTTGCGGTCATTACGCTCGCCCCGGTCGTTGCGCTCGCCCCGATCGTTGCGATCCATGCGATCGGTCCGTACCGGCCGGTCGCTGCGCTCGTTACGATCGTTGCGATCGGGCCGGTTGTTGCGGTCGCCCCCGCCATTGTTGTTCTGGCGATCCTGCCGATCGCCATTGCCATTGTTGTAGGAGTGGCCGTTGCCGCCATTGTCCGACTGCTGGTCGTTGCCGGCGTTGGTGGTTCCGAATTCGCGGCGGTCGAAACGATCATTGCCCGAATTGGCGTCGTCGTCATCGTCGTCATTGGTCTGGTCGCGATCGTCGCTCTGGTTCTGCCCCTGGGGCTGGGCCGAAGCGATAATGCGATAATAATGTTCGGCGTGCTGAAGGTAATTCTCCGCCATCACGCGATCGCCCGAAGCGGACGCATCGCGCGCCAGCTGGGCGTACTTGTCTGCAACGTGCTGGGCGTTCCCGCGGATCTTGACGTCAGGACCGTTCGACTCATAGCTCCTGGAAAGCGGGTTGGGACCCTTGCGTCCACGCCCGCGCATCCGGTTCTTCTGCTGTCCTGGCCTCATGTTCATCCTACTTTTTACCAATGATCGCGCTATGGTCGATCATCATCCTTTTTAACGTGGGAGGGGCGCATGTGGCCCGAGCGTGCGGCTGCGTCAGGCGCACCGCGATCCATCACTGTCTGATTCCGTCGATAAGCCGATCGCCAAAGGGGCAACTCGGCATCCGAGGCGCGCGATTTCCAGCGCTTCGAACGTCTCGCGCCTCGGGGACGGGGCCCGGCGTGACGCAAGAAATACTTGGCCGATTCAGTTCGCTGTTCCATGGATCGTAATGGGGAAACGCCTCCCCGACAAGCCCTCCCACCCCCGATTGCCAAGGGTTTTGCGCAACATTCGCGCGAAAACGTCCCAATTCGTGGATCCCGTGGGTTCCTTATCGAAAATGCATGGCGCGCACGATACCGCCGAGATCCGCGCGCGACTCCGTCAATTCATACCGTTGGCTTGCGAATATCGCCGCGACATCGGCGTCCTGCCCCTGCCCGATCTCGACAATAACCGATCCGTCCTTCTGAAGGACGTCGCGCGTTCGTGCGGCGATGGCGCGGTAGGCCGTCAATCCGTCGCCGCCGCCGTCGAGCGCCTCGATCGGGTCGAACAGGCGAACCTCGGGCGAAAGACCTTCAATATCGGCCGACGGAATATAGGGCGGGTTCGACACGACGAGATCGAAAGGCCCCCTGGCATCGGCGCAATAGGCCCCGAGCATCGCTTCGAAGCGCGTGGCGACCCCGAGCGCCAGCGCGTTGCGTTCGGCGGTTCGCAAGGCGTCGGCAGAGATATCCGTGCCGATACAGGTCGCGTTCGGGCAGGCGGCCAGCAGCGAAAGAGCGATAGCACCCGAACCGGTCCCGATATCGAGAATGCGCAAGCGACGATCTGTGCCGAACGCCGCGAGGGTCTCGAGCGCCAAGTCGACGAGGGTTTCCGTATCCTGCCTCGGCTCGAGCGTGCCTTGCGACAAAGCGAATTCGTGCCCGTAGAAGCCGCGGCGCCCGATGATCCGGTGCGCGGGCTCCCCGGTCTCGCGGCGTTCCACGAAGGTCGAGAAGCGCAGCCGCGCCGGCTCCTCGAGGGAACGTTCGCGCCGTGCGAGAAGCGAGGACATTTCGAGACCGAGAGCCTCGGCCATGAACAGGCGGGCATCGAGATCGGGGGTCGCGACGTTCGCGGCGCGCAGCCGGGCGGTTCCCTGCCGGAGCGCAGCGCCGATCGTGACGCTCGACGCCGCGGCGCCCCCGCGATCAGTCATCGACGCCAACGGCCGCCAGTTGCCGCGCCTGGTGATCCGACACCAATGCATCGACGAGTTCATCCATCTCGCCTTCGATGACCTTGTCGAGCTTGTACAGCGTCAGGTTGATGCGGTGATCGGTGACCCGTCCTTGCGGAAAGTTGTAGGTTCGTATGCGCTCGGAGCGATCGCCCGAACCCACCTGACCCTTGCGGGTGGCCGAGCGCTCGTCGTCGGCTCTCTGACGTTCCATGTCGTAGAGACGCGCCTTCAGCACCTGCATCGCCTGCGCCCGGTTCTGGTGCTGGGACTTTTCCGAGGAGGTGACGACGATGCCGGTCGGCAGGTGGGTGATCCGCACGGCGGAATCCGTCGTGTTGACGTGCTGGCCCCCGGCGCCCGACGCGCGCATCGTGTCGATCCGGATATCCTCAGGCCGAACCTCGACGTCGATATCCTCCGCTTCCGGAAGCACGGCGACCGTGGCTGCCGAGGTATGGATGCGCCCGCCCGATTCCGTTTCGGGCACGCGCTGCACCCGGTGGACGCCGGACTCGAACTTCATCCTGGAAAATACGCCGTTTCCCTTGATCGAGGCGATCACCTCGCGGAAGCCGCCCATCTCGCCTTCGCTCGCCGAAAGGATTTCCACCTTCCAGCGGTTCACCTCGGCATAACGCTGATACATCCGGTAAAGATCGCCGGCAAAGAGCCCGGCTTCCGAGCCGCCCGTGCCGGCGCGGATTTCCAGGATCGCACCCTTTGCGTCCGCTGCATCCTTGGGCAGGAGCAGAAGCTGGATCCGGCCGCGCAGGGCATCCCGCTGCGCCTTCAGATCGTCCACCTCGGCTTCGGCCAGATCGCGCATGTCCCGACCGGCCTCCGGATCGGAGAGGATCGCCTGTGCGTCGATCAGCTGTCGTTCGAGATCGCGAAATTCGCGAATGGCATGCACCACGTCTTCGAGCGAGGCATATTCGCTGGCGAGCTTGGAATAGATCTCGTGCTCGGGGCCCTTCGCCATATCCATTTCGAGGCGCTCGAATCGATTGAGGATATCATTCAGTGCGGCGGTCGGCAGATTGGCCATGAGGCAGGAAAGCTTTCGAATGATGCGGATCGACCGGCACGTCCGTTTCGTTCGCGCCTTATCATCGGGTCTTCGAGACGGGAACGTCGTCGACGTAACGGCGTAATTAAGCCTCCAGGCCAATCTGCGAAAGGCCTCGACGCGCGAAAAACGCCGCCGTCGCTATAGGGGAACGCCCTGCGCCTTGGCAAACCGGGCCAGCACCGGGCTGAGGTCCGACGCCGGATCCTGTTCGGAAAGACAGGCCTCGACAAGCTCGCGCACCGCTTCGACATCCAGCGAAAGGATCATTTCCTTCACCGGGCCGAGCGATGGCGGTGCCATCGACATCGAGCGAAACCCGATCGCGAGTAGCGCCATTGCGGCGATCGGCCGCCCCGCCATCTCACCGCACACCGTCACTGGAACGTCGTGACGCTTGCCCGCGTCGGCGATCGACTTCAGCGCCTTCAGGAAGCTCGACGACAGGTCGGAAAACCGGTTCGCGACGCGCGGATTGCCCCGGTCGACCGCGTAGAAGAACTGGAAGAGATCGTTCGAGCCGACCGAGACGAAATCCAGATGGGGCATGATATCGTCGAGCTGGAACAGCAGGCTCGGCACTTCGAGCATGGCGCCGAACAGCAATCGCCGCGGCGGCTCGTAGCCGAAACGGCTCAGATGGGCGAGTTCGAGATCCACGATCTCGCGAACCGCATGCAGCTCGTAGGCGTCGGCGATCATCGGAACCATGAACCGCAGATCGCGCCCCGCCGCGGCCTTCATCAGGGCGCGAAGCTGGGTGCGGATGAGCGCCGGCCGGTCGAGGGAGAGGCGGACCGCACGATAGCCGAGCGCGGGGTTCTCCTCCGCCACCTTCGTCAGATAAGGCAGCACCTTGTCGCCCCCGACATCCAGCGTGCGGAAGGTCACGGGCTTGCCGTGCGCGGCCTCGAAGACCGCCTCGTAGAGCTTCTGCTGGTCGTTGGCGCGTGGCATGGTCGAGGCGATCATGAACTGGAGCTCGGTGCGGAACAGGCCGATCCCCTGTGCCCCCGCCTCGTCCAGATGCGGCAGGTCGACAAGCAGCCCCGCATTGATCTGGAGATCGACGCCGACGCCGTCGCGGGTCACCGCTGGCTTGTCGCGCAGGCCGGCATAGCGCTCCTTGCGCTTGGAGCGGAATGCGATCTTCTCGGCGTAGTTGCCCGCGACTTCGCTCATGGGGCGAAGATGAACGCAGCCCTCCTCGCCGTCGACGATCGCGATGTCGCCATTCTCCGCCATCGAGACGATGCCGGCGGCCTGTCCGACCACCGGAATGCCGAGCGCCCGCGCGACGATGACGACGTGGCTCGTCGCGGCGCCTTCCTCCAGCACCAGGGCGCGCAGGCGGTTGCGCCTGTAGTCGAGAAGCTGGGCGGCGCCCATGTTGCGCGCGACGAGAACCGCGTCGTCGATATCGTCGATCGCCGAATTGGCATGGCCGATGAGCTGGCGCAGCAGACGGTTGGCGAGATCGTCGAAATCGTGCAGCCGCTCGCGAATATAGGCATCGGACAGATGCATCATCCGGGCCCGCATGTCGGACTGGACCTTTTCGACCGCGCCTTCCGCCGTCAGGCCGTTGCGCACGGCCTCTTCGAGACGCCGCACCCAGCCGCGATCGTAGGCGAACATGCGATAGGCTTCGAGAACCGCGCGGTGCTCGCCCTCGCCGGACACGTCGCGGCGCGAGATCATGTCCTCGATGGAGGTCCGCAGTTGCGCCAGCGCCTCGTTGAGCCGTTCGATCTCGTCGGCGACATGCTCGTTGAAGAGATTGGTGACGATCACCCGCGGCTCGTGCAGCACGACGTGGCCGAGCCCGATTCCGTCCGACAGCGGCAGGCCGGTGAAGGTCACCGGCCGCGACAGGTCGAGGGTCACGCCCGGACGCGACAGGCCCTCAAGGCCGCCGGCGGCGATCATCTCGGCGACGACCATCGCCACGGTTTCGAGCGCTTCGGACTCTTCCTCCCGGTATAGCCGTTCCACCTTGTTCTGAACGGTCAGAACGCCAAGCGTGCGCCCGGCCCGCAGGATCGGGACGCCGAGGAACGAGTTGTAGACCTCTTCCCCCGTCTCGGGAATGTAGGTGAAGGCGGGATGATGCTGGGCCTGCGGAAGATTGAGCGGACGCGCCGTCGCCGCGATCGTGCCCACGAGACCTTCGCCGAGACGCAGCTGTGCAAGATGCACCGATCCGGGGTTCAGGCCCTGGGTGGCGTAGAGTTCCAGCACGGAATCGGCGCGAAGAACGTAGAGCGAGCAGACTTCCGCAACCATGTTGCGCGCGATGAGCTCGACGATGCGATCGAGCCGTGTCTGACGATCGAGCGATTCGGCCATCAAGGACCGAACGCTGCGCATCAGAACGCGAGGACCTGATATGTCACTTCCGATCACGCGACCCGCCCGTCTTCCACTGACTTCCAATATTTTCCGTGAAACCGGTCGTTGCCTGACACTGTTCCCGGTCTCGTCGTCAACTGCCCGGATTTGGCACAGATTTCCCCGGATGCGTCCCGCAATCGATCATCGTTGCTTACGCTGAAACTGTCTTTAGCCACGCTTCCCAATGGCTTCAAGTCCGCATGCGACCGTGGCGAGAACTACTTACGGTGTAGGCAGGGGGTGCACGCCGCATCGCGGCAGCTTCGATGCCACTTCGATCCGGATCATCGGACGCATTCGCCCCGTGGCGGGGCTATCGGCTTAGACCCTGTCGAGGCCGTATTTGGAATGGAGCCGGCGTACCGCGAGTTCCGTGAAGTCGCTGTCGATCAGGATCGAGATCTTGATCTCCGACGTGGTGATCGCGCGGATATTGACGGGAATCTGCGCAAGCTCCTTGAACGCGGTCGCGGCGACGCCCGTATGGCTGCGCATGCCGATGCCGATGACGGAGACTTTCGTCAGTCCGGCTTCGCTCTGGATCGCATCGAAACCGGTTTCCGCCTTCGTCCGCTCCAGCACCTCGACCGCCTTGGCGAGATCGCCCGCCGGCACGGTGAAGGTCATGTCGGTCGATTCGCCCGATTCGGAGATGTTCTGGACGATCATGTCCACATTGACACCCGCATCGGCCAGCGGACCGAAGATCGCGGCGGCGACACCGGGGCGGTCGCGCACCCGGCGGAGCGAAATCTGGGCTTCGTCCTTCGAGAACGCGATTCCGGTGACGACTTCCTGTTCCACGATCTCTTCCTCTTCACAAATCAGCGTACCGGGAGGATTGTCGAAATCTCCCATGCCCGGCGCATCGGGATCGTCGAACGAGGACCGCACGAAGGTGCGGACCTTGTGGACCATTGCCAGTTCGACCGAACGGACCTGGAGGACCTTCGCACCGAGCGAGGCCATTTCGAGCATTTCCTCGAACGCGATCTTGTTCATGCGGCGCGCCTTCGGCGCAATGCGGGGATCCGTCGTATAGACCCCGTCGACATCGGTGTAGATGTCGCAGCGGTCGGCTTTGAGTGCGGCAGCGAGCGCCACGGCCGACGTGTCCGAGCCGCCGCGACCGAGGGTCGCGATCCGATTGTCCGGAGCAATGCCCTGGAAGCCGGCGACGACCGCCACCTGCCCTTCGCCGAACCGGCGCACGATCTCGCCGCCGTCGATCTCGCCGATCCGCGCCGCGCCATGGGCGTCGTCGGTCTTCAGCGGGATCTGCCAGCCGAGCCAGGACCGCGCATTGATGCCGATGGACTGGAGGACGATCGCCAGGAGTCCGGCCGTGACCTGTTCGCCGCTGGCCACGATCGCGTCGTACTCACGCGCATCGTGGATCGGACTTGCCTCCCGGCACCAGGCGACCAGCTCGTTGGTCTTGCCCGCCATGGCGGAGACGACGACAGCCACCTCGTGACCGGCATCGACTTCGCGTTTGACATGCCGAGCCACGTTCCGGATGCGATCGATGTCGGCGACGGACGTGCCGCCGAATTTCATTACGAGACGGGCCATGGGAATATCGAGCGAAGCTGCGGAGGCACGCAATCGGTGTCCGCAGCGAAGTCCTTCGGGTTATGAATTGATGACGGCACGGCCAAGCAGCCGTTCGGAGCGCGTGTTCCCTAGACGACGCGACGTGGTTTGACAACGGGGCGAAGGCACCCTGCCCTTTGCTGGACGCCGGGACAAAGACGTCAGGCCGCAGGCGAAGCCCGTTTCCGCCGCCTTGACTTCGCACCCATTAGACGAAAATCGCTAGAAGTGAATTTGAACAACCAAAGAGGCGGATCCATGAGCCAGGCGCAAGGCACCACGATCGACCAGAACGAGATCGACAGGTTTTCCCGGCTCGCGGCCGAGTGGTGGAATCCGAGGGGCAAGTTCAAGCCGCTTCACAAGTTCAATCCGGTTCGCCTCGAGATCATTCGCGAGCAGGCTGCCCTGAACTTCGACCGTGTGCTGGGCACGACGAAGCCGTTCGAGGGCCTGTCGCTCCTCGACATCGGATGCGGCGGCGGCCTGATGGCCGAACCGATGCGCCGGCTCGGCTTCGACGTGATGGCGGCGGACGCTTCGGAGACGAACATCGAGGTCGCGAAGCTGCACGCCGCGGAGGCCGGTCTCGACATCGACTATCGGGCGACCACCGCCGAAGCGATCGCTGCCCAGGGGCACAAGTTCGACGTGGTGCTCGCGCTCGAGATCGTCGAACATGTCTCTGACGTCCCGTTCTTCCTCACGACCTGCGCCGAGATGGTAAAGCCCGGCGGCCTCCTCTTCGTCGCCACGATCAACCGCACGGCCAAGGCTTTGGCATTCGCGATCATCGGCGCCGAATATGTGCTCGGCTGGCTGCCCAAGGGGACGCACCAGTACGCAAAGCTCGTCAGGCCGGAGGAGATCGAGGGACCGGTCGGCGCGGCGGGACTGACCGTGATCGAGGAGCTGGGCGTCGTCTATCATCCCCTCGAGGATGCCTGGAAACGCTCGACCGACACCGCTGTGAACTTCATGAGCATCGCCCGGCGCCCGGAGGTCTGACGGGGCCGAGAAAGCGAACGGAAACACGGACTTGATCCTCGGATCAGGTTCGGTTGGTAGAACGGGCCTGACATCACGGCGACGTGAGGCGGATATTCGGATAGATCAGTCGATCAGGACGGATCGATCAACCTTTGGGTAACCATGACCGATTAAACTTTGGCCATCGCGCATGAAGCGCCGTTCGGCCCGGCTGTAGCGTCCACCTGTGCGTGGTCTCAGGCCGAAGCAAAGAGGACGACCATGAGTGCGCACCATTCTGAAAATTCCATTCGTGAACAGGCCTGTCCGATTGCGCTCGACCTGCTCGCCAGGCTTTTGAGGGCCGACGAATTCGTTCGCGAGGATCTCATTCTCGAAATTCCCGGCGAACAGCGGGCCCAGCTCGGCTTCTTCTGCTACAGCCGCGTGCACCTCAGAACCCTCGCCTTCGAAGTCGTTCTGCTTTGCGACTTGAAGGATTTGCGCACGCTCGCGGGCGCCAAGGGCGATCTCCTCAGGCAGCAGGCTCTGGACTTCAAGTCCGAGGCAGGGGCACGGTCCGGCCGCGCCAAGGGCATCACGCTGGCCCGCCGCGCCATCGGCTGAGCCGTCACACCGGCACACGAGGAGAGACCGGCTCCCAAACCGGCCCGCATGCTCGACTTGAGTTAAGTCGCCCCCGAACGCCGATCCGCGTTTCGGACCGTGGCGCGACGAGGTGGCGTCCGTTTCCATCGCCTATCAGTTCTGGTCTTCGGGCAAGGCGGGCAACGGCACCGCAAGGATGCCTTCCTCCGTCAGGGCTTCGACCTCCGCCCGGCTGGCCTCGCCATAGACCCCGCGCCGTTTGGTTTCGCCATAATGGATCCTGCGCGCCTCTTCGGCGAACCGGGGTCCGACATAGTCTGACATCTCGCGCAGGACCCGGGCACGGCGCTGCAGTTCGCTCCAAAGCGCCTTGACGGCCGCGGCCGCCTTCTCAGGCGCGACATCCGATGCGGCGGAGCCCGAAGCAGCCGTCGCGACGCGATCGGTTCCATGATCCGGCGTGGTCACGGGCATTGCCTCGTTCGGCCCCGTCTCGACCTCATCTGCCCGTTTTCCGATTGCAAGCGCCGGGCGCATCAGCGCTTTCTCGACATTGGCCGACCCGCAAACGGTGCAAGCGATCAAACCGCGTCCGAGCTGGGTTTCGAAATCCGCGCCGGAACGAAACCATCCGTCGAACCGATGGCCCTGGCCGCATTTCAGGAGGAAGTGGATCACGCGACCGGCGCGCCGGCCGGGGCGAACGATCCAGTCCGCGTCACGTCGATCGCCCTGCCGCCCGCATCGAACGCCCGCGCATTGGCGAGATTGGGAACTTTCGATCGCGTTTCGGCGACCTGCGCCAGATCGATCTCTGCGACCGCGATACCGGGCTCGTCCCCGTGCACCTCGGCGAGGATGCGGCCCCAGGGATCGACGATCAGGGAATGGCCGTAGGTTTCGCGGCCATCCTCGTGCCGACCGCCCTGCGCCGCCGCGACCATGAAGGCGCCGTTCTCGATCGCCCGGGCCCGCAGCAGAACATGCCAGTGGGCTTCGCCGGTCTGGCGCGTGAAGGCGGCAGGCGCGGTCAGGACGCCGGCGCCCAGAAGCGCCTGCTCGCGGAACAGGTGCGGGAACCGCATGTCGTAGCAGACCGCGAGGCCGAGCCCGGCGCGAACGTTCTTCGGTTCGACCGCTGCGACGACCGCCTTGTCGCCCGGCCGGTAGGTGCGTGATTCGCGCCAGCTTTCGCCATTGTCCAGATCGACGTCGAACATGTGGATCTTGTCGTAGGTCGCGATCGTCTCGCCGTTTGGACCGAAGACCAGGGCGCGGTTGGCGACCCGGTCCGCATCGAGCGCGACGGCGATCGATCCCACGTGAATGGTGACCCCGTGCGCCTTCGCAAGACGCGCCGCGGTCTTGGCGACGGGGTCTTCGGTCTCGCTCTTCAGGCGGGCCTTGAGGCCGGCACGGTCGCGCTGGACCATGTTCGTCATTTCGGGCGACTGGATGTAGTCCGCATCCGCCGCGACGGCCTGCTCGACGAGATCCGCGAACCGATCCGCGTTCCTATCCGGATCGATACCCGATCGCATCTGCAGGACCGCTGCGCGAAACACACTCATGACGTCAGTCTCCAGACAGTGAAGCGGTCAACCCTGCAGCATCGGATCGAGCTTGCCTGCGCGATCCAGCGCGAACAGATCGTCGCATCCGCCGACATGCGTGTCACCGATGAAGATCTGCGGAAAGGTCGAGCCGCCGTTCGAGCGATCGCGCATTTCCTGCCGCAGGGCCGGCGAGCCGGTCGCATCCTTCTCCTCGTAGGACACGCCCTTCTGATCGAGAAGGCTCTTCGCACGGGCGCAGAAGCCGCAGAGCTGGCGGGTGTAGATCGTGATGTCGGGCATGCGATGTTCTACCTTGCAGGAAGAGGTTGAGGTTGGAACCGATATGGCTTCATCCTTCGAAGGCCGCAACCCGGGCGAAGGTCAGCACGTCGACCGATGCCGCGCCGGCGCGCTTCAGCGCCTTCGTCGCGCTCGATGCGGTCGCGCCCGTGGTAAAGACGTCGTCGACGAGAAGAACCCGGCGCCCGGCGATCGCCGCGCCGCCGGCAGGCGATAGCCGGAACGCGCCGCGAACGTTCGACTGCCGCTGGCTTCGCCGTAGGCCCACCTGACTTCGGGTCGCCTTCACACGGACGAGCGCGGATGCGGCGAACGGTAGTCCGCGGGCCGCGGCGATGCGCCGCCCGAGTTCGGCCGCCTGATTGAACTGGCGACGCCACAGCCGCATCCGGTGCAGGGGCACCGGAACGATCACGTCCGCCTCGTCCAGAAGATCCCGCCCGGCCCGCGCCATCCAGGCCGCCATCAGCGGCACGAGATCCAGCCGATCGCTGTACTTCAGCGCGGAAACCAGTCTGCGGGCCCTGTCGTCGTAGAGGACCACCGCCCGCAATCGCTCGAACGGCGGCGGATCGGCGATCGCATCCGCACTGACCGTGCCGTCTCCCGGATCAAAGGAAAACGGCGTGCACAGCACGTCGCAGAACGGGCGTTCGATGAAGCGCAACTCCGTCCAGCAGGACGGGCAGAGCCCTCCCGGTTGCGAAACACCGACGCCGCATCCGGTGCAGATCGGCGGAAACAGGAGATCGCTCGCGATCCGTCCAAGCGATCGGAACGGTGTTGCGAATGTCTCAATCATCGACGACCTCCGTTCGAGCCCTTGCCGGACATTCAGGTGCCTTCGACCGCTGCGGTCTCCCGCCGCGACGGATCGACATTGCGGGCCCGAAGACCATATCGTCTCCGATCGGGAATGCCTATGTCCGGGTTTCAGAAGCGAAGGCGTCTTTCATGTCGGCAGTCCAGGCCCCCACGAACCAGACCATCATCGATCGCGACATGATGGTGAGGCGGCGGGTTCGCCAACGCGGTCGCCAGCCGGACGACGCCGTCCGGTTCCTGCACGATGTGTCCGCCGGCGAACTCGCCGACCGGCTTGACGTGACGGTGCGCGAGTTCGCGCATACGCTGCTGGTCGACGACGCCTACGGTGCGATGCGCGACAGGATCCGTCCGCTCGCAAACGTCAGGGGCGTCGTCGCGAGCGCTCCGCATCCGCAGCTGTTGCCGGCGGAGACGTCGGTCGTCGTTGCCGACGACGAGGCCCTGCCTTTTGCCGAAGGCTCCCTGGACCTCGTCCTGTCCAATCTGAGCCTTCATCTGACGAACGACACGCCCGGGGCCCTGATCCAGATAAGGCGGGCCTTGCGGCCCGACGGACTTTTTTCCGCAGCGCTTCTGGGCGGCGATACGTTGAGCGAACTGCGCCAGTCGCTCCTGGCGGCGGAGGCCGAGATCACGGGCGGTGTCTCGCCGCGGGTGGTGCCGTTCCCCGACATCCGCGATCTGGGTGCGCTGCTGCAACGGGCCGGTTTCGCCCTGCCGGTGACCGATACCGACCGGCTGACCGTGCGCTACGATACGATGTTCGACCTGATGCGCGACCTTAGACGGATGGGCCTGTCCAACAGTCTGGCACAGCGCTCGCGGAGGCCCGCCACGCGGGGTCTGTTCGTCCGCGCCGCGGAAATCTACGCCGATCGCTTTTCGGATGGGGACGGCCGCATCCGGGCGACGTTCGATTTCATCTATCTGTCGGGATGGACACCGCACGAAAGCCAGCAGAAACCGGCGCGCCGCGGCAGTGCGGAGATCAGCCTGAAGGATGTCCTCGGCCGAAAGTCCTGACCGAACCGAGCGCCAGGCGCGTTCGTCGACGCTTTATTCGCCGTTGAGGGCGGCAACCACCCGGGCAAGCGTTGCGGAGAACTGCGTGTCGAGATCGAGGGCGTTCATCGAGCTGACGGTTGCGACCGACATGATCGCCGCGATGAGGACGTATTCGATCGAGGTCGCGCCGGACGAGCATCTGCGATAGTCCGCCACGCAGCCTTTCGACGCGGCCCCGGCCGAGGGCGATCGGCGCGGCAAGCGGACAGTGCCCACGATCGAGCGCATCAGCAGGCCCCTTGTTGACGGCCATCCGGCCAGAAGATGCAAGGGGCGGCGTCCGGCTGCAGGATGCTTCGCTGAACGCGGTAGGTCGTCGACTGCCCGCCGCTCGTGATCGAGCCGGTGGACATCATGTCGAGATTGGAGCCGCTCATCGCCGAAAGCGTATCACCCTCGCCCCTGATCGCCGGAACGACCACGAGGGCGACCGCGACGACCGCGACACCGAACAGGATGGAGCCGCGGACAAGGAGCGAGCGAAGCTGCGCGATGGGTGAGGTCAGGTCGAACTCGTCGAGATCGCGACTCTTGATTTCGAATTCCGTCATCGCTTGTCCACCTATTCTCCGACGCACCGAGATTGACAGGCCGTAGTGAATGCACCCTTAACGCCCTTCATCAATATGGGCCGGGTGTTTTCAAACCGTAAACGACCGCGTTCGAGAGGCCAAGACCCGGCCTATCCGAGGAGTTCGACGAGCGGGGCGATGAGCGGTTCGTCGGCTGGCGGCATCGCGAAGGCGCGGAGATCCCTCGCGCGCACCCATCTGATCGCCTGACCTTCCAGACCGCGTGCCATTCCCTCGAACCGCCGGCACACGTAGAGCGGCATCAGGAGATGAAACGTCTCGTAGCGATGACTGGCGAATGTGAGCGGTGCGAGACAGGACTCTCTCGTCTCGACGCCGAGCTCCTCGCGCAGTTCCCTAATCAGGCTTTGCTCGGGCGACTCGCCCGGCTCGACCTTGCCGCCCGGGAACTCCCAGAGGCCTGCAAGGCTCTTTCCCTCGGGTCGTTGGGCAAGAAGGATACGCCCGTCCGCATCGATCAGGGCGCAGGCGGCGACGAGAAGAATGGGCCGGCTCGCCCTGGCCTCGCTCAAGGCTTGGCCCCAGGCGGCGTCCGGTAGACGTAGCGATAGGCTTCCCTGAAACCGAGCGAGCGATAAAGCGACAGGCCCGGAACGTTGTTCGCCTCCACCTGGACCCAGGCCGACTTCGCGCCCCGGTGACGAACATGGCCGAGGGCCGAGCGGACGAGATCGCGGCCGAGCCCCTCTCCGCGCCGCTCGGCCGCCACCGCCACGTCGAGAAGCCCGCTGATGTCGCGTTCGTGGATCGCCATCGCGACGCCGAGCGGCTCGCCTTCAGGCGACTGGCTGACGAACATGGTTTTCACCGGCGCAATATCCTCGATCACGCGCTTCAGACCGTTTGCCAGCCGCCCGGACCGGCCGTGGACGGTGAGACTGGCCGCGACGTAGCGTTCGACATCCTTGAATGGCAACCGATCGATCGTGCCCCCGAGATCGATATCCGACAGGTCGGCCGTCAGGACGCAGGTCTCGTCGAAGCACGTCCAGTGCTCGCGATCGAAATGGTCCACCAGCGCCTTGGACGCCAGGGGCGACATGCGGAAGGTCAGCGGGCGTCCGACTTCCAGAAACCGCTTCGCCGCCATTCCTATCCGCTCGCCAAGGCGCTGATTGTCGGCGGGGTCGAGCGGGTTGACCGAGTTCAGGCGCTTGGCCGGGTAGGCCGGGGTCAGGCGGATCGCCCAAGTGCCGTCGAACTCGGTCAATGTCGCCGGAAATGCGCGAAAGCCCAGCGCTTCGAGGCGCCGGACCTTGGCGAGCTGCATCGTCGTTTCAGCTTCTGTAGTCGCCATTGATGCCCACATAGTCCTTTGTGAGATCACAGGTATAAACGGTCCAGCAACCCTCGCCGAGCCCGATGTCGACGCCGATCTCGATCGTGTCGCGTTTCATGACGGCCGCTGCCGCCGCTTCCTCGTAGTCGGGATCGCGCGCGCCGTCGACGGCGACGCGCACGTCGCCGAACGAGATCTGCAGGCGATCCCGGTCGGCCTCCTCCCCGGCCTTGCCGACGGCCATGACGACGCGGCCCCAATTGGCGTCCTCGCCGGCCGCGGCGGTTTTCACGAGCGGCGAATTCGCGATCGACATGGCGATCCGCTTGGCCGAACGATCGCTCACCGCGCCCTTCACCGTCACGACGATTTCCTTGCGCGCGCCTTCGCCGTCGCGGGCGATCTGTCGCGCCAGATCGAGGCAGAGGCCGCCGAGGGCGGCCTTGAATTCGTCGAGGCGGCTGTCGTCGAAATCGGTGATGGCCGGGCAATCGCGGGCCATGGCGGTGCCCGTCGCGAACATCAGGAGCGTGTCGGACGTCGACGTATCGCCGTCGACGGTGGTCGAGTTGAAGCTCGGCGCGGTGGCGTCGGTGAGCATCCTCTGCAGCACCGGCGCCGAGATCGGCGCGTCCGTGGCGATGAAGGAGAGCATCGTCGCCATGTCCGGCGCGATCATGCCGGCACCCTTGGCGATGCCGTTGATCGTGACCTCCACGCCGCCGATCGACGGGCTGGCCGACAGGATCTTCGGATAGGTGTCCGTGGTCATGATCGCGTCGGCGGCGTCGCGCCAGCGATCGGGCGTGGCCTCGGTGGCAAGACCGGCAAGGCGCCCGACGAACTTGTTCGGGTCGAGCGGTTCACCGATCACCCCGGTGGAGGCCAGAAACACCTCGTTGGGCTCGCATCCGACGGCCTTCGCGGCCGCTTCCGCCGTCAGGCGCGTCGATTCTTCGCCCTTCTTGCCGGTGAAGGCGTTCGAGTTGCCCGAATTGACGACGAGAGCCCTTGCCCGTCCGACGAGGAGGTTGCGCCGGCAGACATCGACCGGCGCCGACGAGCAGCGCGAGGTCGTGAAGACGCCCGCGACCGCGGCCGGCTTGTCGAACACCATCATCAGGAGATCGGTGCGATCGGCATGCTTGATCCCGGCCGCGGCGGTGGCGATACGCACGCCATCAATGCCCGGCACGTCCGCGATCGCTTCGGGTGCGAGCGGTGAGATGTTGGGTGCCGTCTTCGGATCGGACTTATGCGCCATTCGGATATCCCTATCGAGCGTCAGGTAACGGAGCGGGTCGCTCTAACGAAAAAAGACCGCCCTCGACAGACGGTCTCTTCGCATATTGGCGGCCGGAAGAAAATTCCAGCGATCCCTCAGTTGGCGTCCGGCGTGCTTTCGCTCGGCGCGGCAGCTGCGGCGGCCGCATCGCTCTGCGCCTTCAATTCGTCCATCTGGCCCTTCACCGCCGGGTCGACATAGGTCACGCCGAGCTCCTCGCGCGCCTTGCCGACGAGGCCGACATATTTTTCCTGTAGCACGACGCGCTGGATCTGCTCCTGCACCTGTTCGAAGCTGGGCCCTTCGGCCTTGCGCTTCTCGTCGACCTTGATGACGTGCCAGCCGAACTGGGTCTGGACGGGTTCGGTCGTGAACGAACCGGGTTCGAGCGCGAATGCCGCCTTCTCGAACTCGGGGACCATCTGGCCGGCGGAGAAGAAGCCGAGATCGCCGCCGTTCGGACCCGTCGGACCGGTGGATTTTTCCTTGGCGAGTTCCGCGAAATCCGTCCCGTCCTGCAGTTCCTGGATCACCGCCTTGGCGTCGGCCTCGCTCTTCAGGAGGATATGGCGCGCATGCACCTCTTCCTGAGGTTCGACGGCCGCGATTTCCTTCTCGTAGCGCGCCCGCAGCTCCTCCTCGGTGACCGTCTCGACGCCCTCCTTGGCGAAATAGGCATTGTGCAGGGTGCGATCACGCAGGAAGTCGATGGTGGCGGTGGTCTCGGGATTGTCCTGCATCGAGGCCTTCTCGGCCTCCTGGGCGAGCGCCTTGATGTCGATCAGCGCCGCGAGAACCGCGATCTTGCGCTGCTCCTCGGGGACGCGCTGGAAATCGCTGCCGATCTCCGCCTGCGCCGCCGCCAGATCGGCTTCCGTGATCTCCTCGGATCCGACCGTCGCGACGACCGGGGATTGCGCGAAGGCCGCAGCGCCGGACAGGAGACCGGCGGCGAGCGTGGCGGCGATAAGACCGAGATGTTTGCTGTGGGCCATGATGGGGCTTCATCCTCGTAGACGTGAACATGCGATGAGACAGACCGGCCGGAATGGCCCTCGGGGCATCGACAAACCACCGGAAACATGGCCTTACAATGCCTGCGCCGAGCGGAAATGGCAGCATGTGCGCCGTTGACATCGGTTTGGGGCACTCTTATCTCTCGCCCGTCCCGAAAGTCCAGCCGCCTTCGGATTAACTTTTGCCAAGGCTCCCCGTGGCCAATCGCGGGTCATTACGAGAGCGCGGCGGCCGGGCTCGGTCCGGTGTAGATGACCGGTCAAATCGCAACAGGTCGAGAAGGACTGGTTCATGCTGGGTTTCGGCGGGATCGCCCGTAAACTGCTTGGTTCCTCGAACGACAGGCTCGTCAGGAAACATCGTCATCAGATCGATGCGGTGAACGCCCTCGAGGGCGAATTGTCGGCGCTCAGCGATGCCGAACTGCGCGCCAAGACCGACGAGTTCAAGGCGAAGATCGCGGCCGGCACGTCGGTGGACGATCTGCTCGTGCCCGCCTTCGCGGTCGTCCGGGAGGCGTCGAAGCGCACGCTCGGCCTGCGGCATTTCGATGTGCAGATCATCGGCGGCATCGTCCTTCACAACGGCAACATCGCCGAGATGAAGACCGGCGAAGGCAAGACCCTCGTCGCGACGCTGGCCGTCTATCTCAACAGCCTTTCGGAAAAGGGCGTCCACGTCGTTACCGTCAACGACTATCTCGCCAGCCGCGACGCGGCTGAGATGAGCCGCCTCTACAGGTTCCTGGGGCTTTCGACCGGCGTCATCGTGCACGGCATGAGCGATGCCCAGCGGCGCGAGGCCTATGCCTGCGACGTGACCTACGGCACGAACAACGAGCTCGGTTTCGACTATCTGCGCGACAACATGAAGTACGAGCGGGCCCAGATGGTGCAGCGCGGACACCATTACGCCATCGTCGACGAGGTGGACTCGATCCTGATCGACGAGGCGCGCACGCCGCTCATCATCTCCGGGCCGCTCGACGACCGCTCGGACCTCTACATGACGCTCGACGGCTTCATCCCGCAGCTATCGCGGGAGGATTTCGATCTCGATGAGAAGCAGCGCACCGTCACGTTCACGGAGGACGGCACCGAGAAGCTGGAGCGCCTTCTGGAGGCGGCCGGTCATCTTCAGGGGGCCTCGCTCTACGATATCGAGAACGTCGCCGTCGTGCACCACATCAACAACGCCCTGAAGGCTCACCATCTCTTCCAGCGCGACAAGGACTACATCGTTCGCGGCAACGATGTCGTGATCATCGACGAATTCACTGGCCGCATGATGCCGGGTCGCCGCTTCTCCGAAGGTCTTCACCAGGCGCTGGAAGCCAAGGAGAAGGTGACGATCCAGCCGGAAAACCAGACGCTGGCCTCCATCACCTTCCAGAACTATTTCCGCATGTACGAAAAGCTGTCGGGCATGACGGGCACGGCCCAGACGGAAGCGGCCGAGTTCGGCGATATCTATGGGCTCGACGTGATCGAGGTGCCGACCAACCTCCCCATCGCCCGGATCGACGAGGACGACGAGGTTTATCGGAGCTTCGAGGAGAAGTTCAAGGCGATCAGCAACGAGATCATCGACGCCCATTCGCGCGGGCAGCCGATCCTCGTCGGCACGACGTCGATCGAGAAATCCGAGCTTCTGGCCGAACGGCTGAAGCGGGACGGCCTGAAGAACTTCAAGGTCCTGAACGCGCGTCACCACGAGGAAGAGGCCGGCATCGTCGCACAGGCCGGCGTGCCGGGTGCCGTCACGATCGCCACCAACATGGCCGGTCGCGGCACCGATATCCAGCTCGGCGGCAATCCCCAGCTTCGGATCGACAACGAGCTTGGCGACATGCCCGAAGGGCCCGAACGCACGAAGGCGGAAGCTGCGATCCGCGCCGAGACCGCGCTCCTCAAGCAGAAGGCGATCGAGAATGGCGGCCTCTACGTGCTTGCCACCGAGCGCCACGAATCGCGGCGCATCGACAATCAGTTGCGCGGCCGTTCGGGCCGCCAGGGCGATCCCGGCCGGTCGAAGTTCTATCTTTCGCTCCAGGACGATCTGATGCGCATCTTCGGTTCCGACCGCATGGACGGAATGCTGCAGAAGCTCGGACTGAAGGAGGACGAGGCGATCGTCCATCCGTGGATCAACAAGGCCCTCGAACGGGCCCAGAAGAAGGTCGAGGCGCGCAACTTCGACATCCGCAAGAATCTTCTGAAGTACGATGACGTCATGAACGATCAGCGCCGCGTCGTGTTCGACCAGCGCGTCGAGCTGATGGAGGCCAGCCCGCAGGAGGTCGACGAGACGACCACCGACATGCGCCACGAGACGATCGAGAATCTGGTCAAGCGCCATATTCCCGAAAAGAGCTATCCGGAGCAGTGGACGACCGCGGAGCTTCGCAACGATACGCGCGAGATCCTGAACCTCGACCTGCCCGTCGTGGAATGGGCGAACGAGGAAGGCGTGGCCGAGGACGACATTCGCGAGCGGATGATCGAGGCGGCCGACAAGCTGGTCGCCGACAAGACCGAACGCTTCGGCCCGGACATGATGGCCTATGTGCAGCGCTCGCTCGTTCTCCAGACGATCGATGGCCTCTGGCGCGAGCATCTGGTCAATCTCGACCATCTGCGGTCGGTCGTCGGCTTCCGCGGCTATGCCCAGCGCGATCCGCTGAACGAGTACAAATCGGAAGCGTTCGAGCTGTTCCAGAGCATGCTCGCCAACATGCGCGAACGCGTGACCACGCAGATCATGCAGGTGGAGGTCATGCAGCAGGCCAGCGAGCAGACCGCGCCCTCGCTGCCCGAGGAAATGGAAGCCCACCACTTCGACGCGACGTCCGGCGAGGACACGATGGGTGACGGTTCGGACCGGCTGACCGCGAACTTCACGCCCGCCGCCGCCGACGGCCTCAGGGTCAATCCCGACAAGTCGGACGAATGGGGCCAGGTCGGACGCAACGAACCATGTCCTTGCGGTTCCGGCAAGAAGTTCAAGCATTGTCACGGCGCCTACGCCTGACGCCGAACGCACCCTTCATCGTCGCATGCGCATCGAATGCGGGTGCGACGATGGAATGACCAGCCGGGCCGCGCAGATATCGCGGTCCCGGGCGGCGCGGCAAACGTTACGACAGGCGTTCAGCCGGCGTTCGTCGCTTTCGGAACGGGACGGACGCGGCCGAAGAACGCGGGCGCGTCCGCAGGCCTGACCGTCCGTTCCCCGCCGATATGAGTAGAAGCGCCGGTCTGCGAAAGCCGCACTCCCGCCTTAAGACAGCGGCCTCAGCCGTTCAGCATTCTCAACGCCGCCGCGTGGAGTTCGGGCGTCGCCGCGGCGACGAGGTGACCGCCCTCCTCCATGCGCCCGCCGCTCCAGTCGGTGACGACCCCGCCCGCCCGCTCGATGATCGGGATCAGCGCGACGATGTCGTAGGGCTTCAGATCGCGCTCGACGACGAGATCCGCATGTCCCGACGCCAGCATGCAGAAGGCGTAGCAATCGGTGCCGAAGCGGGTGAGTCTCGTTGCCGCTTCGAGACCCTCGAAGCGCTCGCGCACCTCGCCGTGGAAGTGACGCGGCGATGTCGTGAACATGACGGCGTCCTCGATCCGCGTGGTCTTGCGAACCGAGATCGGCCTTGCCTCCCCGTGCCGCACATGTTCCGCGCCCCAGGGTCCGGCGATGAACCGCTCGCCGGTAAAGGGTTGCGACATGACGCCCGTGGTCGCGCGCCCGTCCTCGGTCAGTCCCACCAGCGTGCCCCAGAGCGGAACGCCGGAAATGAAGAGCCGCGTTCCGTCGATCGGATCGATCACCCATTTGCGGGCGCTTTCGCCCTCTTCGCCATACTCCTCGCCGAGAATCGCATCCTGCGGATATCGCGCACGGATCGTATCGCGAATCGCGCGCTCGGCGGCCCGGTCGGCCTCGGTCACCGGGTCGAAGTCGCCCTCGAGCTTGTTGTCCACGCCGATGGGCTGGCGAAACAGCGGCATGGTCACGGCATCCGCCGCGTCGGCGAGGAAGAGAAGGAAGTCGCGGTCGCTCATGTCGTTCAACGTCGTAGATCCGGCTTTCGTGGGGTTCGAATGGGGGACGGCTCGTGGTGGAGCGAACGTTTCGTGGCCCGTGCGCCTCTCGCGCGTTTCAGGCCGGCTTCACCGGTCGCACTTCGCCCACCGTCAGGCCCTCCCAATTCTTCAGATCGGTGCGGGCGAGCGCATCGTAGGATCGCGCGATGTCCGGGTCGGACGAAGCGAAGGCCTGGCCGATGATCGCGGCCGCGAGCGATTCGGCAGCCCGGGTCGCGCCATCGTCGATCTTCAGGGCGAACCCGAACTCGAGTTCTGGGATCGCGCCGCAATAAACGCCATCGGCACCGGTCTTGGCGAACACCCGCCCGGGCGCGGCTTGCATGAGAGCAAGGCAGGCCCGGTTCGTGCCCGACATTTCCCACGGATGGGCCATGCAGGCCTCGATCAGCCGGCGACCGGCACGCGCGCGGTCCTCCGCCACCGCCTTGCCGGAGACGAGCTTGGCAAAACCCATGGCGAAGGCGCGAAGCGGGGCGGCATAGGTCGGGATCGAGCACCCGTCGGTGCCGCAGGCATCGGCCCCGAGATCCGTTCCGGTCAGATCCTCGATCACCTGCCGGGCGCGCGCCTGAACCGGATGATCGGCCGCGACGTACCGATCCAGGGTCTCGTTCTCATGGACCGCCGTGCAGAGAAAGCCGGCATGCTTGCCCGAGCAATTGTTGTGGAGTTGCCCGGGCGTGTCGCCCGTTCTGGCAAGCGCGAGCGCCACCGGCACGTCGAAGGGCCAGTGGCAGCCGCATTCGAGCTGGGCCGCGTCGAGGCCGGCGCGCGCGAGCATGGCTTGCGCCCGGGCGACATGGCCCGTCTCGCCCGAATGGGAGGCGCAGGCGAGCGAGAGGTCGGCGTCGGAAAGCCCGAACCGGTCCGCCGCGCCCGTCTCGATCAGCGGGATCGCCTGAAACACCTTGATGGCGGAGCGTGGGAACATCGGGCGTTCGATGTTTCCGGCGCTGGCGACGATGGCTCCATCGCCGTCCACGACGGCATAGGCCCCCCTGTACAGACATTCGGCAAGGGAGCCGCGCGTGGATTCGACGAGTACGGGATTGGTCAAGCGTGCGTCCTGGATGTGTGGCCGATCGTCGCTGCGTATCTGGAACGAGACGCGAAGGATGCCAATTCGGGATCGAGCGAGCCCGGCGATGACGGGTGCGCCCCAATTGCGGCCCAGTATGCCCGTATCGATGACGCCGGTCGATCCCTTCTGCCTGTTTCCCGCCCCGGAGTTCCATGAAGTTCGTGCGCCTCGTCCTCCTGTTCATTCTGGTCGTGTTCGTCCTGCCCGTGCTTCTTTCGGGGGCGCTCTGGTGGATCGGCGACAATCCGCGGTCCTGGCGCGAAGCGAACTGGTCTTCGTCCGGCGTCCTGCCGCGAGCGAGCGAGGTGACCGACGCCGTCGTCTACGTGATGGCCGCCAGAACCGGCGGCATCAAGGGTGCGATCTCGGAGCATTCCTGGCTGGTCCTGAAGGATCCGGGCGAGAGCGAATACGAACGCTGGGATGTCGTCGGCTGGGGCAATCCGCTGCGACGAAACGGCTATGATGCCGATGCGCGATGGTACTCCAACACGCCTTATATTCTCGCCGAGGCGCATGGCGAAGACGCCGAACGCCTGATTCCGAAATTGCGTGCCGCCATCGACCAATATCGCTTTTCCAAGCATGGCGATTACAGGATCTTTCCCGGCCCGAACTCGAACACGTTCGTCGCCTCGGTCCTCAGGGACGTCCCGGAATTGCCTGTGATGCTGTCTCCCGTCGCCGTCGGGCGCGACTACCCGGCCGATGGCGAGCTTGCCTCGTTCGACCGCGATCGCTCCGAGCTTCGTGCGTCGCTGTTCGGATATGCGGGCATCGTGATCGGGCCGGAGGCCGGTCTGGAGATCAATTTCCTCGGTTTGGTCGCCGGCATCAATCCCGGCGACCTTTCGATCAAGATCCCGGCATTCGGCACCTTTTCCCTCACCTGACCTCACACGCCTCGAACTGTCGTGCGCTCGCGGGAAAGCGATCGGCCGGGCCTCCTGCAAATATTTACGGGTTTGGCGGCCCAGAACCGCTGATCTATCGCCCGCGCGGCGATATGGTGCGCCAAACGAGGGAGATTTCATTTCATGTATCTGTCATGCGGCGATTCGCTGTTCGATCTGTTCGGTATCGAGGAGAGCGACGATGTCGCGGCGATCGGACTGTCCGGCCGTGTCGGCGGCTCGCCGCTGAACGTCGCCCTCGGCATTGCACGGTTGGGCCACCCGGCGGGGTTCTTCACCAAGATCTCGAGCGATCTGTTCGGCAGGAAGCTGGCCGCCTTCATGGACCAGGAAAAGATCGACCGCCGCTACTCGATCCCGACGGACCGGCACACGACGCTCGCCATCGTATCGCTCGACGAGACCGGCACCGCCGTCTACGACTTCTATATCGACGGAACGGCGGACCGCTCCATCGAGACCCACGAGCTGCCGGGCGAGCTCAGCGACGTCGTCGGCCTGCATCTGGCGTCCTACGCGACCGTCACGGAGCCGACGGCCTCGACGCTGATCGCGCTGGCGAAACGGGAAAGCACCACCAAGTTCATCTCCTACGATCCGAACATCCGTCTCTCGATCGAGCCCGACGTCGGGATATGGCGTGACAAGGTGCGCGAGATCGTGCCGATGGCGACGCTCGTGAAGGCCAGCGAGGAAGATCTCGACATGCTCTATCCCGGACGCCCGATCGAGGAGGTTCAGGCGGACTGGCTGGAGCAAGGCGCAGAGATTGTGGTCATCACGCTTGGAGGCAAGGGCGCGAAAGCGGCCACGCGGTCCGGCATACGCGCCTTCGAGGACAGTCAGCGTATCACCGTCGTGGATACGGTCGGTGCCGGGGACACCTTCCAGGCCGGCCTCATCGTCTGGCTGATGGAGAAGGACCGTCTCTCACGCGAGGGGCTTTCGCGCTGCACGTCCGAGGAAATCCACGCCATGCTTAGGTTCGCGATGAAAGCGGCCGCGATCACCTGCTCGCGGCAGGGAGCGGATTTGCCGCGGCGGTCCGATCTTGGCTTGGACGTCCTGGCCTGATGCCGCCGACCACCGCGGGTCCGACGGTCGGCACGCGAAAGTGTGCATGAAATCGTCAGTGTTGACTTGGAACAATTGTAAACTGGCGGCCTTGTCACATATGACGGTGTCGGTCGGGTACTGACGAACCTTTTTTTCGGGAGGAAACTTATGCGTTATCTCACTCTTGTCGCCGCAAGCGCCGGCTTTGCACTCTCGTTGGCGGCCCCTGTGCAGGCGCAGGATGCGGAAGCCGGCGCGAACGTCTTCAAGCGCTGCCAGGCTTGCCACAAAGTCGGCGAAGGCGCCAAGAACGGCATCGGCCCGCAGTTGAACGGTGTCTTCAGCGAGAAGCCGGGGGTTGCCGAGGGCTACAATTTCTCGCCGGCCTTCACCGAATGGGCGGCCGACAAGGAAGAGTGGAGCGACGAGCTCATGTCCACCTGGCTCGCGGATCCCCGCGGCACCGTCAAGGGCACCAAGATGGCCTTCGCCGGTCTGAAGAAGCAGGAAGACCTCGACAACGTCATCGCCTACCTCAAGACCTTCAACGCGGACGGCACGACCGCGCAGTAATCGATGCGGCGCCCGGTCATTCGGGACATGACGATTGAACGATGAAGGGCGTGGGCTTCGAGCCCGCGCCTTTTTTCGTGTGGCGCTCGCCTTCCGTTCGACGCTGTCATTCCTGCCGTGACGCAGGACCGGCCGGACGCGCCGCGCCCTTCGAGGCTTGATCGGTCGCGGCGAGCCTGTCGAACATCGGCTGGATCTCGCCATAGAAATATCGCCTGCCGGGATAGCCCTGGAGGCGGCCGACTTCCTCGCCGGCATCGTCGATCATCACGAAGGTCGGCGTGAAGACGGCCGGTTCGATATCGTCATAACCGCCGCGGCGATCGTCGAAGATATCGACCCGCCTCAAGGGCGCGCGCCGGCCGACCTCGCTCTGCGCATAGTCCGGGGCGATCTCCATGTCGAACTTCAGGCAGTAAGGGCATCCGGCCTGCTCGAACACCAGAAGCTCGGCTGAAACGGCGGGGCGAACCGTGGCCGCGAGCGATGCGGCGAGCATCAGGCTCCCGGCGCGGACATTCAGTTTCATCCTCTCCCTCGCGGACACTGTTTTGCAACGCGGTCAGCCGAACGCGCATCGCCCGTGCGTAGCGAGACTCCGTTTTACGCCGTTCAGACGGAATCGAAAGGGCCCGCACGCGGCGGGCCCTTTCGATCGCGAACGTCGCGCGTGGACAGGTCGGTGGCCGATCGTCAGGCGTAGATGTCCATGACCGCGTTCAGAAGCTCGATCGCGTCTTCCTTCGAGCGCTGGAACGAGTTGCGACCGATGATCGACCCGTTGCCGCCGCCATCGCGGATCGCCCGGACTTCCTCGAGGAGCTCGGAGGTGTTCTTGGCCGCACCGCCGGAGAACACGACGAGGCGCTTGCCGTTGAACGATGCCTGCATGATGTGTTTGACGCGTTCCACGGAGCTCGTGGTGTCGACCGGGTGTTTTTCGTAGGTCGATTTCGCCGCATCGATATCGAGATGGTCGGCCGGCAGCTTCACCTTGATGATGGTCGCGCCCATGAGCGCCGCCATGTGGGCCGCATATGCGATGACGTCGAGGCCGGTTTCGCCGTCCTTGGTCACCTTGCCGCCGCGCGGATAGGACCAGACCACGGTCATGAGACCGCGCGACTTGGCCTTGAGGCTCAGTTCACGCAGCTCTTCGAGCATTTCGTAGGACGATTCGGAGCCCGGATAGATGGTGAAGCCGACGCCGACGCAGCCGAGGCGCATCGCGTCTTCCACGGTGCCGGTCAGCGCCTGATCATTGCCCGAAACGAGCGAGTTGCCCGAATTGAGCTTCAGGATAAGCGGCACCTCGCCGGCGAACGTGTCGGCGCCCTGCTCCAGAAGACCGAGGGGCGCGGCGTAGCCGGACACGCCGCCGTCGATGGCGAGTTCGTAGAGATAGTGGGGATCGTAGGCGGCCGGATTCGGCGCGAAGCTGCGGGCGGGACCGTGCTCGTATCCCTGGTCGACCGGCAGGATGACCACGCGACCTGTGCCGGCGAGGCGTCCATGCATGAGAAGTCGCGAAAGGTTGGATTTGAGACCAGGCGTTTCACCCTCGTACCAGGAGAGGATTTCGCGGACTTTGTCGGTTCTGATCATGGTCGGCCTTTCGATGGGTTTACGGCGTCTGCTGAGACGTCCGCCTTATCATGTCCGTGTATTGTTCGAACCAGCGCGACAGTAAAGTCGCCAGCTGGCGGGATGCGCCATAAAATCGGTTTAGGCCCGCCGCGATCCGGTTTCGTGATCACGCCGTCATGGGCGCAAACCATGCCGTCGGCGCCGGTTCGGCCCGGGGACGATCGGCCCGAATGGTGCGTTTCCGGCCGATGACGGGTTGAAACCACTGTGGTTTCGGCCATGCTTGAGTATCAATGCCGAACCAGATGGAGCGCATTCGTGTTCAAATGGCTCACCGCGGGCATCGCGGCCTTTTCGCTTCTCTTCGCCACGCCCGCCCTCGCGCAAACGCCGCCGGGTGTGCTGCTCGTCGGTCAGATCGCGGAGCCGAAATCGCTCGATCCGCAGGCGAGCACGGCCACCAACGACTTCCGCATCCTCGTCAACATGTATGACGGTCTCGTCCGCTTCAAGAAGGGCACGCTGGAGGTCGAACCGTCTCTAGCGACCGACTGGAGCATCTCGGATGACGGCCTGACCTATACCTTCGAACTGCGTGAGGACGTGACGTTTCACGACGGCACGCCGTTCGACGCCGAAGCGGTGAAGTTCACCTTCGAACGCATGCTGAAGGAGGACCATCCGTTTCACGATACCGGTCCGTTTCCCCTCGCTTTCTTCTTCTCGGCCATCGATACGATCACGGCGACGGATCCGACGACGGTGGAGTTCAGGTTGAAGGAGCCGTTCGCGCCGTTCCTGTCGAACCTTGCCTATCCGACGGGCCTCATCGTCTCGCCGACGGCCGTTGAGACGTTCGGCAAGGAATTCGGGCGCAATCCCGTCGGCACGGGCGCGTTCGAGTTCGAGGAGTGGGCGGCCAACCAGCGGGTCGTTGCGACCGGCTTTGCCGAGCATTGGGACGGCGCCCCGGCTCTGGAAGCTGTGGTGTTCCGGCCGGTCACCGATGCCAACACCCGGGTCGCCGAAATGCTGTCGGGCGGCCTCGACATGATGGTCGAAGTGCCCGCCGACAGCCTCCAGACCTTTCGCGACGATGCGACGTTCGAGGTGTTCGAGGAAGCCGGACCCCATCTCTGGTTCCTGATCCTCAACACCAGGGAGGGGCCGTTCGCCGACAAGCGCGTCCGGCAGGCCGTCAACTATGCGATCGACAAGCAGGCGATTGCCGAGAACGTTCTCCAAGGCACGGCCGACGTCGCGGCAGGCCCGATTCCACCGGCCTTCACCTGGGCGAACGACGGGTCTGTCGAGCCCTATCCGCACGATCCCGAAAAGGCGCGCGCGCTGATCGAGGAGGCCGGCGCAAGCGGCCAGACGGTGACGTTCTACGTCGCCGAAGGCGGTTCCGGCATGCTCGATCCGGTGGCGATGGCCGCGGCCATCCAGGCCGATCTCGAGAAAGTGGGTCTGACCGCCCGGATCGAGACCTATGAGTGGAACACGTTTCTTTCCAACGTGAACCAGGGCCTTGAGGGTAAAGCGGACATGGCGGAAATGGCGTGGATGACGAACGATCCCGATACGCTTCCCTTCCTGGCGCTGCGATCGGACGCCGTGCCGTCGGAAGGCGGGTTCAATTCGGGATATTACGCCAACCCGGAGGTCGACGCGTTGCTGGACAAGGCACGTCGGACGACGGATCAGGCCGAACGCGCGACCTATTACAACCAGATCCAGCGGATCGTTCACGAGGACGCGCCGTGGGCCTTCATCGCCAACTGGAAGCAGAACGCCGTCGCACGGTCGCAGGTCCAGAATTTCTCCCTCGAGCCGAGCTTCCTCCTCATCCTGAAAGACGTCTCGAAAGGCTGAGCGTTTGAACGTAAGGCTCGTTGCAGCGATCCGCGATGATGGACGGTCGGAACCATGACGGCCATCATCGCAAAGCGCCTCCTCGCCGCCGTTCCGGTGCTGATCGGGCTGTCCGTCATCGTCTTCTCGATGATCGCGCTCATTCCCGGCGATCCGGCGACCGCTATCCTCGGCTCCTACGCGACGCCCGAAAACGTCAGGGCGCTCAACGCCGATCTCGGCCTCGACAAGTCTCTGCCGCAACAATACCTCGCCTGGGTCTCCGGCGTGCTGCAGGGCGATTTCGGCCGCTCCTACGCGCTGAACCGACCGGTGATCGACGAGGTGCTTGAGCGCTTCGAGGCAACCCTCATCCTCGCCGGCGCGTCGCTCGTCCTGGCTTCGATCCTCGGGCTTCTCGCCGGCATCGTTTCGGCGGTCCGCCAGTTCGGTCTTGCCGACAAGGCGATCACGCTTCTCGTGCTCGTCGGCATCTCGGTCCCCTCGTTCCTCCTCGGCCTCCTTCTCATCCTCTGTTTCGCGGTGCGGGTCCGTCTGTTTCCCGCAAGCGGCATGGAGGCGATCTATGGTGGCGGCGGCTTCCTCGATGTCGCCTACCATCTCGTGATGCCGGCGGTCACGCTGGCGGTGGTGGCGACCGGCGTGATCGCCCGCCTCACCCGCACGGCCATGCTCGAGGTGCTGCGCCAGGATTATATCCGCACGGCGCGGGCCAAGGGTCTGTCGGAACGCAAGGTCGTCTACGGACACGCGTTCCGGGTGGCGCTGGTCTCGGTCATTCCCGTGATCGGCATCCAGGCCGGTTTCGTCCTCGGCGGCGCCGTCTATATCGAGACCGTGTTCCAGTGGCCGGGCATCGGCGCGATGCTGGTCAACGCGATTTCCCAGCGCGACATTCTGCTGGTGCAAGGCGGCGTTCTCGTCGTCGCCGCCTGTTACGTCCTCTTCAACCTGATGGCCGACGTCCTGCAGGTCATGCTCGATCCGAGGCTGAAATGAGCGCGGTGGCCGACACCTTGGAGAGCGGACATGGACGAAGCACCGAACGGCCCTCGCCGCTTTCCCTGCTCCTCAACAACCGGCTGGCGGCCTTCGGCCTCGCCGTCCTGACGCTCGTCATCCTCGTGGCGCTTGCCGCCCCGATCCTTCCGCTCGCCGATCCGAACGCGACCGATCCGGCGGGACGCCTCGCCGGCCCCTTGTCGAACGGCCATCTTCTCGGCACCGACGCGCTCGGCCGCGACATGCTCTCCCGATTGATCTGGGGTACGCGCGTCTCCCTCGCCGTCGGTCTTTCCGCTTCGCTCATCGCCGCCGTCCTCGGCTCGGCGATCGGCCTCGTCGCCGGTTATGCAGGCGGGCGCACCGACCAGATCCTGATGCGCGTCATCGATCTGATGATGGCCTTTCCCTACATTCTGCTGGCGCTCGCGATCGTCGCCATCCTCGGTCCCGGCCTCGTCAACGCGCTCTATGCGATCGCCATCGTCAACGTGCCCTTCTTCGCCCGCAACATTCGCGGTCTGACGGTGGGGCTCGCGCGGCGGGACTTCGTCGATGCGGCGAGGCTCTCCGGCAAGTCGAACCTTCGCATCATCGTCAGCGAGGTCCTGCCGAACGTCCTGCCGACGATCGTCATCACCCTGTCCACGACCATCGGCTGGATGATCCTGGAAACCGCAGGCCTCTCCTTTCTCGGCCTTGGCGCCCAGCCGCCCCAGGCCGATCTCGGCTCCATGCTCGGCGAAGGCCGGAAGGTCCTGTTCACGGCCCCCTTCGTCTCGCTGGTGCCGGGATTGATGATCTTTCTCATCGTCCTGTCGATCAACCTTCTCGGCGACGGTATTCGCGACGTTCTCGATCCGCGCCTGAAATCGGGCGCGCTCGCCCGGCCCTCGGCCCGAACGAGTGTCGACTCGCGCCCGCGAACGGCCAATCCGGATCGCGGCGGGTCCGGCGTTCTCGACGTGGAAAACCTCCAGACCGAGTTTTCAGTCGGACGCAGCGTGCACAGGGCGGTCGGCGGCGTCGATCTGACCATTGCGGCCGGCGAGTGCCTGGGGCTGATCGGCGAGTCCGGGTCCGGCAAGTCCGTCACCGCCATGAGCCTCACCGGCCTCGTGCCCTCGCCGCCCGGCCATATTGTCGGCGGCCGGGTGGGGTTCGAGGGCGAGGATCTGCTGCACGTCTCGGACGCGCGCCTGCGCGCGCTTCGCGGCGGTGCGATCGCCTACGTGTTTCAGGACCCGCTGGCGACCCTCCATCCGCTGATGACGGCGGGCGACCAGCTCGTCGAGGCGATCCGCGCCCATCAGGCCGTCACGGCAAGCGAGGCGCGCACCCGCGCCGTCGCGCTGATGCGGCAGGTTCGCATCCCCAACCCCGAAACCCGCATGCATGCCTATCCCCACGAACTTTCCGGCGGACTTCGCCAGCGCGTCTCGATCGCCATGGCGCTCGCCAACGATCCGAAGCTGATCGTCGCCGACGAGCCGACCACCGCTCTCGACGTGACGGTGCAGGCGCAGGTGCTGAAGTTGCTGGGTGATCTCAGACGCGAACGCGGGACCGCCGTTCTCTTCATCACTCACGATTTCGGCGTCATTTCCGAAATAGCGGATCGCGTGGCGGTCATGTATGCCGGCAGGATCGTCGAGACCGGGCCGACCGCGGAGGTCATGGCGGACCCTGCCCATCCCTACACGCGGATGCTCGTCGACTGCGTGCCGGTGATGGGCGAACCCGACCGGCGCCTTGCCGCGATCAGGGGACGCCCGCCTGCGGTCGATCGCCTGCCGGACGGCTGCGCCTTCGCCGATCGCTGTCCCCGCGCGAAGACCGATTGCCGACGCGGAGAGATCCCGATGCGCTCGAAGCGCGGGGCGATCGAAGCGCGCTGCCTCCATCCGCTGACACCGGGCGAACGGCTGGAGACGCACGCATGAGCGCGCTTCTGGAAGTGCGCGGGCTCACGCGCCGGTTCGGCGGCGGTCGCTCGATCCTCGGCACGAGGAAGCCTGAACTCACCGCCGTTCGCGGCATCGATTTCGACCTTCATCGCGGCGACACGCTCGGCATCGTGGGCGAATCGGGATGCGGCAAGTCGACCCTTGCCCGCATGCTGGTGGGGCTCGATGCGCCGAGCGAGGGCTCCATCGCCCTCGATGGCCGAGCCCTCACGCAGGGCGGCGCCCGGGCGCTGGCCAAACGCGTCCAGTACGTGTTCCAGGATCCGGTCTCCTCGCTCAATCCGCGCCACCGGATCGACACGATCCTCGAAGCCCCGATGAAATATCTTCTGGGACTGGGAAAACAGGCGCGAAAACAAAAGCTTGAAAAGCTGTGTGAAGCCGTCGGGCTGGATATGAGGGTTCTGGAGCGCTATCCGCACGAGTTCTCGGGCGGGCAGGCTCAACGCATCGGCATCGCGCGCGCGCTCGCCGCCGAACCCGACATCATCGTTCTCGACGAGCCGGTATCGGCGCTCGACGTCTCGGTGCAGGCGCAGGTGCTGAACCTCCTCGGCACCTTGAAGCGCGAGCGCGATCTCACCTACATCTTCATCAGCCACGATCTGGCCGTCGTCGAGAGCGTCGCGACGCGACTCGCCGTCATGTATTTCGGGCGCGTCGTGGAGGAAGCGGCGGACAGAAGCGCCTTTCGCGCGCCGCTCCATCCCTACACGGATCTGCTGCTGCGTTCGGCACCGGTGCCCGGCCAAAAGCGCGTGAGCGCCGGCGGCGATACCGGCGAACTGCCCGATCCCTATCGCCCGCCGGACGGCTGCGCCTTCGCCGAACGCTGTCCGCGTGCCACCGCCGAGTGCCGCGCGCATGATCCCGAGCTAAACGTAAAGGGCCGCAGGCCCGAACACCGGGCGGCGTGCCTATATCCCCTCGATCTTCCCGATCGATCGCCGCTCAATCCTTCGCCTCGGCGAGATCGATGACGCGGAGCCGCACGCTCTCCTGACCGCGAAAGCGATCGAGCGAGAGGGAGCCCGCGACATGGACGGGGCGGTCGGCGCGGTTCAGGAGCCGCCCGCCGATCTCCGTGTCGGCCTGCTTGAAAGCGATGACATCCACCTTGCCGCCGGACGGGCCGGCCAGCGTCGCACGGACATGGGCGTGGCCGACGATGGAAGCGTTCACGATGCGGTGGTTCGGCAGGGCGAAGATCGGTGTCGCATGGCCCTGTCCGAAGGGCCCGGCCGCCTCGATCGACTGATAGAGGTCAAGCGTCAGCCCGGATGCGCTGAGCGCACCGTCGATCCTCAGGACATCGCTCGCCCGGGTCGCCGCGACGGCATTCCTCGCTTTGTCGTCCAGAAAGGCGCGGAACTCGCCGAGCCTTGCCCGCTCGATGGTGATGCCGGCGGCCATCGCATGGCCGCCGCCCTTCAGAAGCAGCCCTTCGCCGACGCCATCGCGCACGATCCGCCCGAGATCGACGCCGGCGATCGAACGGCCGGAACCCGAGCCGCGTCCGTTCCGATCGAAGGCGATGGCGAAGGCCGGCCGCCGGAACCGCTCTTTCAAACGGGACGCCAGAAGGCCGACGATGCCGGGGTGCCATTCGTCCGACGCGGTGACGAGGACGGCGGGCCCCTCGCCCTCGCCGATCTCGCGGATCGCGGTCTCTTCGGCGTCGCGCAGCATGTGCTGCTCCATCGCCTGTCGCTCCTGGTTGAGACCGTCGAGACGCACCGCGAGCGCGTCGGCCTCCTCGGCATCGTCGAGGCAGAGGAGACGGCTGCCGAGGGCCGCGTCTCCGATCCGCCCGCCGGCATTGATGCGCGGGCCGATGAGGAAGCCCAGGTGATGCGGTTCGACGGGACCGGACAGGCGGGCCACACGGGTCAGGGCGGCGATGCCCGCGCTCTTTTGCGCCCGCATGATCTTCACGCCCTGCACCACGAATGCGCGGTTGAGCCCGACCAGCGGAACGACGTCGCAAACGGTCGCCAGCGCGACGATGTCGAGCCAGGACAGGATGTCGGGCAGATCGCCCTGGCGCCGTCCGCGCCGACGAAGCGCGCGGTTGACGGCGACGAGCGTCATGAAGACCACGCCGGCCGCGCAGAGATATCCAAGCCCCGCAAGATCGTCCTGGCGGTTCGGATTGACGAGCGCGCTCGCAGCCGGAATATCCGGACCGGTCTGGTGATGGTCGAGGACGACGACGTCCGCGCCGGCGCGTTTCGCGGCCTCGATCGGCTCGAAGCTGGATGTGCCGCAATCCACCGTGACGATGAGGCTCGCCTCGGACGCCAGATCCTGCATGGCCGAAACGTTCGGACCGTAGCCTTCCGTGATCCGGTCCGGAATGTAGATGCGCGCGTCGATCCCGAAATGGTGGAGATAGCGCCACAGGAGCGCGGAGGACGAAGCGCCGTCGACGTCGTAATCGCCGAAGATCGCGACCCGTTCCCGCCGCTCCACGGCGTTCGCGAGACGATCGGCCGCGCTGTCCATGTCGGTGAGAACGGAAGGATCGGGCATCAGGTCGCGCAGGCGCGGCGCCAGGAACGTCGCGGCATCGTCCTCGCCCACGTCCCGCGCCGCCAGGACCCGCGCGACGATCTCCGCAATTCCCTGTTTCTGACTGATCGCGAGGGCCAGCGCTTCGCCGCGCTCGTCCAGCGCCGCCTGCCATTTGCGACCGCCGAGCGAGCGCTCGATGCCGAAGAAGGTTTTTCCATCGCGTCCCATCGGCGCTTCATAGCCAATTCGTTCGGCAAACGGGAGCCGATTGTGAGGGCGCCCGGTCGATGGAATCGGCAGGCCTTGATTCGGGGGCGTCCGGCGGTAGCCTTTGGTGCACAACGAGGCCGTGGCGGCCTCCGCGATCACCGGGGAATGAAGCGCAGATGGTCTACATCGTCATGAATGCCATTCCGATTTTCGCCGCGACGGCCGCAAGCCTCGTCTTCGGTCTTCTCTGCACGAGGCTCGTTGCGTCCGCCCCCGAGGCGGGAACGCGGAGCACCGGGTTCCTTGCCGCGGCCTTCGTCGCCGAATTCTGGCTCTGCGCGATCCTTGCGGGCGCCCTGATCCTCGCACCGCCGGAAGCCGGAGAATGGGTGATGGCGCTCGGCAGCGCCGTCGTCATCTGGATCGGCTTCGTCGTCCCGGCCCTCGTCGTGACGCTTGGCTATCGCGGGGTCACGGCGGGCACCATCGCGCTGCATTGCGGGCACTGGCTGGGCGCGATGTTCATCATGGCGCTCGTCCTCAAGACGATCGGTCTCGTTCCGCCGCCGGGCGCGCCGGGCATGACGGGCTGATCGCACGGCATGACAGCGCCGTTCGCGGCGGCTTCGGCAGGACTTTGTCGCCGGCGCACGATGTTGTAACAGCGTTGCCATCGACGAACAGCATCATGCGAAAGACGTCATGGACAACGATATCGCCATCACGCCCGAACTCATTGCGGCCCATGGGCTGAAACCCGAGGAATACGAGCGCGCGCGCGGTCTCATCGATCGCGATCCGACGTTCACCGAGCTCGGCATCTTCTCGGCCATGTGGAACGAGCATTGTTCCTACAAGTCCTCGAAGAAATGGCTTCGCACCTTGCCTACCAAGGGCGAGCGCGTGATCATGGGTCCCGGCGAGAACGCCGGCGTCGTCGATATCGGCGATGGACTGTGCGTCGTCTTCAAGATGGAAAGCCACAACCATCCCTCCTTCATCGAGCCGTACCAGGGCGCGGCGACGGGCGTCGGCGGCATCCTGCGCGACGTCTTCACCATGGGCGCGCGGCCGATCGCCGCGATGAACGCCTTGCGATTCGGCGAGCCTGACCACCCAAGGACCCGTCATCTGGTGGCCGGCGTCGTCTCGGGCGTCGGCGGCTACGGCAATTCCTTCGGTGTCCCGACGGTCGGCGGCGAGGTCAATTTCCACGCCCGCTACAACGGCAACTGCCTCGTCAACGCGTTCGCAGCGGGCCTTGCGAGGACGGATGCGATCTTCACCTCGCAGGCCAAGGGCGTCGGCCTGCCGGTGGTCTATCTGGGCGCCAAGACCGGCCGCGACGGCGTCGGCGGGGCGACCATGGCCTCCGCGGAATTCGACGAGACGATCGAGGAGAAGCGCCCGACGGTGCAAGTCGGCGATCCGTTCACCGAAAAGTGCCTGCTCGAAGCCTGCCTGGAACTCATGCAGACCGGTGCGGTCATCGCGATCCAGGACATGGGCGCGGCTGGCCTCACCTGCTCGGCCGTCGAGATGGGCGCGAAGGGCGATCTCGGCATCGAACTCGACCTCAACACCGTACCGGTGCGCGAGACCTCCATGACGCCGTACGAGATGATGCTGTCGGAAAGCCAGGAGCGCATGCTCATGGTCCTGTCGCCCGACAAGCGCGACGTCGCCGAGGCGATCTTCGTGAAATGGGGTCTCGATTTCGCGATCGTCGGCAAGACGACCGACGACAGGCGCTTCCGCATCCTGTTCGACGGCAAGGAAGTCGCCAATCTGCCGATCAAGGAACTGGGCGATGAGGCCCCTGAATATGATCGGCCCTGGGTCGAGCCGAAACTGCGTGCCGAGGTCCCGGCCGGCAGTCTGCGCGAGCCGTCGGACTTCGGGCAGACCCTGCTTTCGCTTCTCGGCTCGCCCGACCTGTGCTCGCGGCGCTGGGTGATCGAACAGTACGACACGCTCATCCAGGGCAACACGCTGCAGCGACCCGGCGGGGATGCGGGGGTCGTGCGCGTCGACGAGCATCCGACGAAGGCGCTTGCCTTCTCCTCGGACGTGACGCCGCGCTATTGCGAGGCCGACCCCTATCGCGGCGGCGCGCAGGCGGTGGCCGAATGCTGGCGCAATCTGACGGCCGTCGGCGCCGAACCGCTCGCATCGACCGACAATCTCAATTTCGGCAATCCGGAAAAGCCGGATCTGATGGGCGTCTTCGTCAAGGCCATCGAAGGCATCGGGGCCGCCTGCGAGGCGCTCGGCTTTCCGATCGTGTCGGGCAACGTCTCGCTCTACAACGAGACCTACGGACAGCCCATCCTCCCGACCCCGACCATCGGCGGCGTCGGGCTCATCGAGGACCGCACGAAGACCGCTTCGATCGGCGCGATGGAAGACGGCGACATCCTCTTCCTGGTCGGCGGCGACGGCACCCATCTCGGCGCATCGATCTATCTGCGGGAAATCGAGGGCCGCGAGGACGGCACGCCCCCCTTCGTCGATTTCATCGCGGAACGCCGGAACGGCGATTTCGTCCGCGGGCTGATCTCCGGCGGCACGGTCAAGGCCTGCCATGATCTGTCCGACGGCGGACTTGCGATCGCGCTCGCCGAAATGTGCATGGCATCCGCCCGCGGCGCCAGCGTCGATGCAGGCCGGGGAAGCGGTCACGCACTTCTCTTCGGCGAGGACCAGGCCCGCTACATCGTCGCCGTCAAACCCGACGCGGCGGAACGGATCGAACGCGAGGCCGGCGCCGCCGACGTGCCGTTGCGCCGGCTCGGCGTGGTTGGCGGACGACGCCTCGTCATCGAGAACCGCCTCGATCTCGACGTCCGCGACATGACGGTCGCCCACGAGAGCTGGTTCCCGAACTTCATGTCCGGCGAGATCGTGCAGCCGGCGGCCGCGTGATGCGAGCCGAGTTCGCCGATTGCAGGCGGACCGGATCGCGCCTAGGTTTGGCGGTGAGACATCACGACGAGGAACTTCGCCCATGCCGATGAACGCCGCCGATATCGAAAAGATGATCAAGGACGCCATTCCCGACGCCACGGTGACGATCCGCGATCTGGCCGGCGACGGCGATCATTATGCGGCGGAGATCGTCTCGGAGAGCTTTCGCGGAAAGTCCCGGGTCCAGCAGCATCAGCTCGTGAACAAGGCGCTGCAGGGCAAGCTTGGCGGAGAGCTCCACGCACTGGCGCTGCAGACGAGCGCGCCTGCCGAGTGATCGGCGATCGGACGCAGGCGTGGCCTTCCGACGGATGACGGACGCACGCCGTGTCGGCGGCATTCCGCAGGCAATTCGCCCTTGCACCGGGGGCGTTGCTTGTGAAGGCTCCGCCGAAGGTCTATCTCGGACCTGAAACCAATCAGCGTCCCGGCACGGGTCGCCGTCGAAACCAAGAGGTTCACAATGTCCGGCATCAACGAATGGATCGACAGCGAAGTGAAGTCGAACGACGTCGTCGTCTTCATGAAGGGCACGCCGTCATTTCCCCAGTGCGGCTTTTCGGGACAGGTCGTCCAGATCATCGACTATCTCGGCGTCGAGTATAAGGGCGTGAACGTCCTGACATCCGACGATCTTCGCCAGGGCATCAAGGCGTACAGCGATTGGCCGACGATCCCCCAGCTCTACGTGAAGGGCGAGTTCGTGGGCGGCTGCGACATCATTCGCGAGATGTTCCAGGCGGGCGAGCTGAAGGCGCTTTTCGAGGAAAAGGGAATCGCGACGGCGGCCGCGGCACCGGCCAGCGCCGAAGGCTAGATCATCAGCGTTCGCGCCACGGCATCGAACACGGACTTTTGAGGGCCCGCCTTATGGCGGGCCTTCGTCGTTTGGCAGTAGGCCTTGGGTCGCGGTGCGCTGCGCGTCCTTTTGTGAAACGAACTGTTTCGAAGACTTGCGGGAATTGCTGCGCTGCACACTTTGCCTTGACCATGCAATGAACCGAAAGCGCCCCCCATGTCCGCCGTCCCGAACGCCGAAACGCGCGGGCTTCCCTATTGGGAGCTCGTGATCCTCATCGCCTGCCTGATGGCGCTCAATTCGGCGGCGATCGACATCTTCATTCCCGCCCTTCAGGATATCGGCTCGGCCCTCGGCGTTGCCGAGGAAAACCGGCGTCAGCTGGTGATCACCGCCTATCTTCTCGGCTTTGGCGCGGCACAACTGATCTTCGGGCCATTGTCGGACCGCTTCGGACGGCGACCTGTTCTTCTGGGCGGGCTCGCCATCTACATCACGGCCTCGATCGTGGCCATCGCGACGCCGAACTTCGAATTCCTGTTGACGCTTCGCGCGATTCAGGGCGTCGGCGCGGCCGCAACGCGGGTCATCGCGATCTCGGTCGTGCGCGACTGCTTCGCCGGTCGCAAGATGGCAAGCGTCATGTCGCTGGTGATGATGGTGTTCATGGCGATCCCGATCATCGCGCCGAATATCGGCCAGGGCATCATGCTGTTCGGGTCCTGGCGCGAGATCTTCGTGGCGATCGCCATCTTCGCGATCGGCATCAGTCTCTGGGCCTATATCCGCCTTCCCGAGACGCTGGATCCGAAAGACCGGCGGGAACTGACCGGGGCTCGCGTCTTCGAAGCCTTCAAGATCGTGATCACGAACCGGACCGCCTTCGGTTACACGATGGCGACCGCGCTGATCTTCGGCGTGCTCTTCGGCTTCATCAACCAGGTCGAGCAGATCTTCACGGTCACCTACGGGCTCGGACCCTATTTCACGATCATCTTCTCGATCACGGCCGTCTTCATGTCCATCGCCTCGTTCCTGAACTCGCGTCTGGTCGAGCGGTTCGGCATGCGCAGGCTGTCCCATGGGGCGCTGTTCTGCTTTCTCGGTCTCGCGCTCATCCATGCATTCGTCGCATATGAGTTGAACGGCGCGACGCCGATCTGGTTCTTCGTTCCGGTCATGACGCTGAACTTCTGCTTCTTCGGCTTCATCGGCACGAACTTCAATTCGCTTGCGATGGATCCGCTCGGCCATGTCGCCGGCACCGCATCCTCGGTGCTGGGCTTCATGCAGACGTTCGGCGGCGGCATTTTCGGCGCGATCATCGGCTACATGTACGACGGGACGATCGTGCCGTTGCTCATCGGTTTCTGCGTTCTGGGCACGGGCGCGCTGGTCTGCGCCCTTCTCGCCGACGGCGGTCTGTTCAAGCGCCGCCACGCACGCGCGGATCCGGAAGGCAGTCGCCCTGCCGAATGACGATCCGTCCGCGCGGGTCGCAAGCTGTTGCACCCCTGTCACATTCCGCGCGCGAATGCGCGAGGGGATGAGGTTGCCGCGGCGCTTTTCCTTGATGTGTGCATCGCGCATTTGCACGATGGACTGGAAATCGTCGCGTGACACGGTCCCGTCCTCGGCGCCGGTGACGGGTTTTTCACGAAAGACCGCCACGATCACGCGTAACGCAGCCGAACAAGCCGGATGGTCAGCCCAATGCAGAAATCTCGTCGCGGCGCGCTCGCCGTCCTCGCCCTGACGGCGGCGCTCGGCCTGACCGGCTGTTCCAGCCTGTCGGGGGCACCGACCCGCGTCCTGGGCTACGCCTTGGGCAACGGCCTGTCCGGCATGTACGGCCCGATGGAAGACAATGGCCGGATCGTTCCGGGCATCAAGCCGTCGGTTCTCCAGGAGCGCAACATTCGCAAACAGGTGGCGTGGAACGGCAGGGAAAAGGCCGGCACCATCGTCGTCGATCCTGAAAACCACTATCTGTTCCTGGTACAGGAGGGCGGGACCGCCATGCGCTACGGCATCGGCGTCGGCAAGGAAGGCTTCTCCTTCGCCGGCACGACCACGATCAAGCGCAAGGCCGACTGGCCGGGCTGGACGCCGACGAACAACATGATCAAGCGCGACCCGGAGCGCTACGGCAAGTTCGCCGGCGGCGTTCCCGGCGGTCTCAACAACCCGCTCGGCGCACGCGCGCTCTACCTTTATCGCGGAGGCCGCGATACCCATTACCGCATCCACGGCACCAACGAGCCGCACACGATCGGCCGCTCCATGTCGTCCGGCTGCATCCGTATGATGAACCAGGACGTGATCGACCTGGAACGCCGCGTCTCGGTCGGCACGACCGTCATCGTGCGCCGGGGCGCCTACGAGGATGGAGCCGTCATCGTCTGATCGCGGGCATGAGGATTTCGTTCAACGGCAAAAAGCCCGCCGCGATCGGATCGCGGCGGGCTTTCGTCGTTCCGGAAGAGGCGTTTCTCAATCGCCGGCAGGCTCGAAGTTCAGCGCCACGCCGTTGATGCAATAGCGCAGACCCGAAGGCGGGGGACCATCGGGAAACACGTGCCCGAGATGGCTGCCGCACTGGCTGCAATGGCATTCGGTGCGCACCATTCCGTGGCTCGTGTCGCGGCTTTCCTCGACCGATCCCTCGACCGGCGTGTCGAAGCTCGGCCAGCCGGTGCCGCTCTCGAATTTCGTTCCCGCGATGAACAGCGGCTGTCCGCAGCCGACGCAGGTGAACGTGCCCGCGCGCTTCTCGCTCAACAGCGCACAGCTGCCCGGACGCTCCGTCCCATGCTGGCGCATGACCTGATATTGCTCCGGCGTCAGCATCTCGCGCCATTCTTCCTCGGTGCGGGTGACGGGAAAATCGTAATCGCTCTTGGCGTCCATTTCGTTGCTCCTCGGTGCTGTCCTGCCCCTAATGTGGCGGCGAACGTTCCGGGCACAAGGTTGCCGGATGATCGAGGACAAAGGAGGCGGCGTGTCACTTTATCCGAGGCCCGTTCTGGAACGCCGCGCACCCCTGCCGGGTTAGAGAGGTTCAGTGTGCGCGCGGGCAAGCCGCGCGCCGAACCCCATGCAAAGACCTGTCGAGGAGCGTATCGCCGATGACCAAGGGACCGACCAAGTTCGACAACCAGCAGAACCAGCCGGACGTGCAGGACCGCGACCAAGATCTCGGCTACCAGAAACAGGCGCCCAAGGCTCGCCCCTCCGACGACAATGATTTCGACCGGCCGGGAAGCCCGGACCGGCTTGGCGGCGAATTGGAGCGCCGTCCCTCCCGCGCGGTGACGGTCGACGAGGATACCGACGATCTGAAGAAGGGCCCGAACGATCTTAAGGATTGATCCGCAGGACCTACCGCGCATGAGGCCGGCGCCTTGCGCCGGCTTTTTCGTGCCCGTGCGCAGCGTTTGCGGGCTAGAAATCGGCGATGTCACCGGTGTTGGCGAACCGACAGCCGGCCCCGGCCATGGCTGCCTTCGCCTCGCCGAGCGATCCGTTCATGTCGATCGCGCGGCAGGCATCGTCGACCACGACCACCTCGAACCCGGCCTCGCATCCGTCGAGCGCCGTCCAGTTGACGCAGAAGTCGAGGGCAAGGCCGCAGACGAACAGACGGCTGGCGCCGCGTTCGCGCAGATAGCCGACGAGCCCCGTCGGCGTCCGATGGTCGGCCTCCCGAAACGCGGAGTAGCTGTCGACGCCCGGATGGAACCCCTTGCGGACGATCATCTGGGTGCCGGGGACGTCGAGACGCGGATGAAAGGCGGCACCCGACGTGCCCATCACGCAATGATCCGGCCAGAGCACCTGGGTGCCGTAGTACAGTTCCACCGTCTCGAACGGAGCCTTGCCGTGAGTGCTGGCGAAGGACGCGTGGCCCGCACTGTGCCAGTCCTGGGTTGCGACGACGAGGTCGAAGCGCCTCGCCAGGCGATTGACCAGCGGGACGATGGCGTCGCCATCGGGCACCGCCAGCGACCCGCCCGCGCAGAAATCGTTCTGGACGTCGACGATGATGAGGGCGTCGGTCTCGCCGTTGATCCGGATCGTCATGGCGTCGAGCCTTTCCTTTCGGGCTGCGGTCAACGTGTGGATGACCCTTTTGCGTTCGATATTCTGACATCGAAGACGGCTACGGTCCAAACCATGCCCTTTTTGAACGCTCTTTCTTGGCAAAATGGTGCGGCGCGCCAACATCTGCGCTAGACCACGAGCCGATTCCATCTGAAGGACGACCCTATGCGACGTCACCGACCCGTTCTCGCCGCAAGCCTCACCGCGCTCGGTCTTGCGCTGCAGCCCGCCTTGGCGCAAGCGCCGTCCGGGCCGGGTGCCCCGGCGGTCATGGAGGAACAGCTTCTCAGCGAGGAGGCACAGACGCTATTGCCGGACGCCGAGGCGTCGGAGATCGAAGATGCCGATGCGATCGTCTCCGACCTGGTGGACGTCTCCCTGGGTGACTGGAAGGTTCGAACGACCCTTGCGGACGGGCTGTCGCTTTCGGTCTCCGACGTTCCCCTGACGATCGCGCTGCCGCCCGAACTGGCCAGCGAAGTGTGCCCCATTCGCGAACAGGATCTCGACCAGCAGGAAACCGTCGCGGCCGTTCGCACATGCGCGGCGAAATCGGTCAATCCGGATCTGATCGAAGCGGTCCGCTTAAGCCACGAGGAGATCCAAAGGGACATGACGGACTCGGACCGGGAAGCGGACGGACAGTCGCGTGCCGATGATGCGAGCGCCGAACCGGCCGGCCCCGCCGGCGGAATGGACGCGGACACCGGCAATTAGGGTCTAGAAGCGCAAACGCTCTTCAAGGTCCGCGATCGTCCCGTTGCGTATCGAACGCCTGGCAGCGACGAGACAGGCTCTCCTACGCGCTCCAGAGTTCGAATCGGCGCGTACGACTTCGCGCTTTTCGGCCCACTGCCGGGCACGGCAACCGTGCCTGGACGCCTCGCCCTGGTTAACCTTTACGGATCCGGCCATAGGTTTGCCGGATTTTAGGAATTTCGGTTCACAGACAAGGTTACGAGCCGTCTCTGCAGCTGCGTCACGCGCGGAGCCGATCATGGCGATTTTGGAAAGCGACAAATCGATGCGTGTCTTCGGAACACTGATCTCGATCCTCTCGGCCGGTCTCGTGGCCGGTTGTGCAAGCGGCGGCGACGAGCCGCTCGTCGATGCGATCAGCCCGACCGCCTATCAGGAAGACGCCCATTGCAAGAGCCTTCTCCTGAAGCCCGGAGAGCTTGTCTATGCGCAGTGCCGCCTCGCAATGTCGCAGACCTACCTGAAGAACTACAACAGCCGCCGGAGCGCGATCGAGCGCGAGATGGGAACGACGATCTCCGCCGAGTTCGAGCAGGCCCTGCGCGCGGACGCCTTCTGCAATTACGACGAATCCATGAAGGTCGCGCCGAACGCGTTCGACAAGAACGTCGCCGCGAATCTGGCCTATGCGAACTGCACGTCGACCCGCGAGGCGATCGAACAGGAAATCGCAGCCCTCGGGCGCGATCCGTCGACCTTCACCTTGGCCGAGCAGCCCGTCGTTCTGAGGCACAATCTGCAGACCATCGACGACACCATGGCCGTGATCAACGGGCCCGGCGCCTGAGGGAACGGCCCGAACAGACCATCGCCGACACCAAAAAGGCCGGGTCGTTTCGACCCGGCCTTTTTGTGGGATGACGAACCGACCCGGTTCGCGATCAGTTGCCGGTTTCGGGCGCGGCGTCGGTTTCTGGTGCAGAGGCCGGCGCGCCCGACGTGGCGGGTGCCGCATCGGAGCCATTGCCCGTGGCCGGATCACCTGCCGGGGCTTCAGCCGATGCATTCTCGGCGCGGCAGGTGGCCGATTCCTTTTCCAGGAAGGCGAAGATCGTCTTCTGGTCCGGCTCGCCCACACGGCCGTCGCCCAACATGCGATCGGCGACCGGCGGTGCGACCACGGCCGCGATCAAATAGTCGCGCTGCGGATCGGACAGGGCCGTCAGCGAACGCTCGGCGACGCAGCCGCAGGCCGCCTCGCTCATGTTCTTCATCTGGATGCCGCAGAGACCCGTGATGAGTTCGACCTGATTGTCTTCCGAATAGCGGGGCAGTTCGAACTTGTCGCCAACCTGGTTGCGCGGTGCCTCGCCCTCGATCGGGGACGCCCCGTCGGTGCTGCTCGTCGCACCGGCTGCCGTACCCCCGCTCTGCGTCGCCGCCCCGGCGGCAGGCTCGGTGGCCGTCGTGGCATCCTGCGCAAACGACTGAGCCGCAAGGCCGAAAGAAAGCGCCACGCCCAAGGACAGGGCGGTGAGCGTGCGTTTCGAAATCAATGTCATGGAGTCTCCCAAGAATTCTTTGCTGGATCCGTCCGGCATGAACCGCTCGATCGCAGTTCGATCGGATCGGGCGGCGGGTTTGGCCGAAGGGACGGACGACGCGCTCCCGAGGGAACCCTCCCGCGTCGACCTTCGCTGCCTTCATAGCGCGTGTGTTCACGAGACGCGCCTTAAATATCAGCAATGAACCATCATCCCCACCTATCGCGTGCCGCTTACTGTCGCACCAACGAAAAACGCCGGCACAAGGCCGGCGATCCAGGACTGGGCATGATGCGAGGACTTAGTAGACCCGCTTCTTCGGGGCCATCTTCTCTTCCGGCATGCCTTCGGCGATGAACTCCGTGTGCACCGGCCGGTAGCTGAGCGTCACTTCGCCGCTTTCCGAAAGATTGGCGAGCGAATGGACGCGCCACTCGCCGTCCAGCCGCTCGGTGAAATCTTCGCGCGCGTGCGCCCCCCGGCTCTCCTTGCGCGCTTCGGCCGAGTAGACCGTCGTGATGGCGTTCGCCATCAGATTCTCGAGCTCCAGCGTTTCCACAAGGTCGGAGTTCCAGATCATGGAGCGATCGTTGATCTTGAGATCGGACATTTCGCCCCAGATCTGCGAAATGCGCCGGCAACCCTGCTCGAGGGTCTCCTGGGTGCGGAAGACGGCCGCATCCTCCTGCATCGCCTTCTGCATGCGCTCGCGGATCGCAGCCGTCGGGTTGGCGCCCGAGGCGTACCGAACCTTGTCGAAGCGCGCCATGATCCGGTCGCAGGCCGCCTTGTCGAGGGCGGGCACCGCGGACGTGCGGTCGATCACTTCCCCGGCCCGAATCGCGGCCGCGCGACCGAAGACGACGAGATCGATCAGGGAGTTCGAGCCCAGACGATTCGCGCCGTGAACCGAGGCGCACCCGGCTTCGCCGACGGCCATCAGGCCCGGTACGACGGCGTCGGGGTTCGAGGCCGTCGGATTGAGGACTTCGCCATAATAGTTCGTCGGGATGCCGCCCATATTGTAGTGGACCGTCGGCAGGACGGGGATCGGCTCGCGCGTCACGTCGACGCCGGCAAAGATCTTGGCGCTTTCCGATATGCCCGGCAGCCGCTCGTGCAGGATCTTCGGATCGAGATGGTCGAGATGGAGGAAGATGTGATCCTTTTCCTTGCCGACGCCGCGTCCCTCGCGGATCTCCATCGTCATGCAGCGCGAGACGACGTCGCGCGAGGCGAGATCCTTGGCCGATGGCGCGTAGCGCTCCATGAAGCGCTCGCCCTCGGAATTGACCAGATAGCCACCCTCGCCGCGCACGCCCTCGGTGATCAGACAGCCGGCGCCGTAAATGCCGGTCGGATGGAACTGGACGAACTCCATGTCCTGCAGCGGCAGTCCGGCGCGGGCCACCATGCCGCCGCCATCGCCGGTACAGGTGTGGGCGGAGGTCGCGGAGAAATAGGCGCGGCCGTATCCTCCGGTCGCCAGGACCACGGTCTTGGCGGAGAACCGATGAATCTTGCCATCGTCGAGATCCCAGGCGACCACCCCGGTGCAGCGGCCGTCCTCGGACATGATCAGGTCGATCGCGAAATATTCGATGAAGAACTGGGCATTGTTCTTGAGCGATTGGCCATAGAGCGTGTGCAGAATCGCGTGGCCGGTCCGGTCGGCGGCGGCGCAGGTGCGCTGCACGGGCGGGCCTTCCCCGAAATTCTGCATGTGGCCGCCGAACGGGCGCTGATAGATCAGGCCGTCTTCGGTCCGCGAGAACGGCACGCCGTAATGCTCCAGCTCGTAGACCGCCTTCGGCGCTTCCATGGCGAGATATTGCATGGCATCGACGTCGCCGAGCCAGTCCGAGCCCTTCAGCGTGTCGTAAAGGTGCCACTGCCAGCTGTCGGGCGTCATGTTCTTCAGGGAGGCGGCGATGCCGCCCTGCGCTGCGACCGTGTGGGAGCGCGTCGGGAAGACCTTGGTGATGCAGGCGGTTCGCAGCCCCTGCTCGGCCATGCCGAGAGTCGCCCGCAGGCCGGAGCCGCCTGCGCCGACCACGACCACGTCGAACTCGTGATCGACATATTCGTAGGCCTTGCCGTTCTGTTTCGGCGCTTCGCGATGCGGCTGACCGTTCGTTCCGTTACTCGCCATGGTTCAACCTCCGAAGCTCATCTTGATGATCGCGTAGAGTCCTACGCCGGCAATCAGGCAGGCAAAGAAGATGTTGCCGATCGCCAGGACCCATTTCAGGGGCCCGTGAATGTAGTCTTCGATGATCGTCTGCATGCCAAGCCGCATATGGACGCAGGCCGAGATGATGACGAGTGCGGCGCCGACACCCACGATGGGGTTGGCGAAGGCCTCGCGAACCGATCCGTACTCGCCGGTCGCCAGCGAAACGACGACGAAAAGATAGATCGTGATCAGGACGAGATTGGCGATCGCCGTCAGGCGCTGCTGCCAGAAATGTTCGGTGCCGCCGTGGCCGGCGCCCATGCCGCGAACGCGGCTCAGGGGGGTGCGCATGTCTTTCATGAGGGGCGTCCTTTACGCGAAGAGCCAGATGCCGAGCCACAACAGCACGGTGAGCACGAGCGAGCCGGCGATGGTCGCCTGGGCGAACCTGGTCGAGGTTTCCTTCGACAGCCCGTGCCCTGTGTCCCAGATGAGATGGCGAATGCCGCCGAGCGCATGGTGGATGAGCGCCCAGCTGTAGGCGATCAGGATGATCTGGATGAAGAAATTGCCGAAGAAGCTTCGGGCGCTCGCATAGGCGTCCGGCCCGCTCGCGGCGGCGGCCAGCCACCAGACGACCAGGATCGTGCCGAAATACAGGGCCGAGCCGGTGATCCGATGAAGGATCGACATCGTCATCGTCGCCTTGAACCGATAGATCGTCAGATGTGGTGATAGCGGTCGCTTGGACTTCACGTCGGACATCAGGGCCCTTCCCGTCTTCGAATGTTCGCAGCGCTCGCCGCATTGATGCGATGCACCATAGCAAGATGCGCCCTCATCGTTCCAGTCGGCTTCTAAAGGAAGCAAGCCTTCCCGGAAAGCAAGTTTTCGAAGGACGTTCCCCGCACGTTCCGTCTATCGCAGGTTCTAAAACGATTGGATGCGGACAAACGCGCCCGCACGGCGATCGGCTGCGAAAAATTGTCCGGGGACTTTCCGAATCAACGCGGCGGCAGGCTCCGGTCGGAAAACCGGATGACGAAACTCTTCCAGTCGGCGGGTGCGGCGACCCGCTCGTAGAGCTGGCGTCCGGCTTCGGGGTTGCGTGGCGCATGCAGGACGAGTTTCGACCAGCCGCGCGGATCGGCCTCTTCGGCGAGAACATCGATCATCGCCTTGGCAATGCCTTTGCGCCGATGGGTTTCGTCCACATAGATGTGGTCGGCGAGACCGGAGCGCATGCCGGTCCACAGGTCTGGAATGTCGTAGAAGACGACGAAGCCGACGAGTTCACCGTCGAGGCGCGCGCCGAGGACTTCGGCCGTTCGATCCTGAAGCAGCTGTTCCGCATAGGCAATGTTCGGCGCGCTGACGGCGCCGCGGAAGAACGAGTGATTGTAGGCCGCGATCAGAGGGGCGAGTTCACCCGCATCGCCAAGGCGCAAGGTGCGGATCTCGATGTCGGGCGACGGGGGCTGGTGCGCTTCGGTCATGGCTGAGATTTCGCCCGAACGCGGCCGGCGTCAAGAAGCCGGCCGAAAAAGACAGCTTCGCACGCCCGCCCCGGCGGCCCGCAGCGCGGCGTTAGACCGGGGCCGCGCGGGTGGAACCCGTCTCAGACCCCGTGATCGTGATGGGCATCGGGCATTGTCTCCCCGAACGCGGAGGCGGCCGGCATATCGGCGACGAGCATATCGCTGATATCGTACCATTTGCCTTCGCCGCGGAACCAGAGCCCGTCTATATCCACGAGAACGTCGGTTCCGTAGACGTCGTTCGATACCGTGATCTCGCCCGAAGCGTTCCGGGCGAACGCATAGTCGGCGCGCGAGCCGTCGAAATCGACCTGGTTGTAGTCGGCTCCGCCCTCGTAGCGATCGTCGCCGCGCCCGCCATAGAAGATGTCCTGGCCCTTGCCACCGACGAAGCGGTCGCTTGCGTCCGTACCGACGATGTAACCGCCGTTCGGCTTGGATAAGATCAGGTTGAAGACCGGTTCCGGGCTCGGGTCACCCCGGGCGATCAGCTCGTCGACGCTGAACCATCGGCTCTCCGCGTAGAAGTAGACGCCGTCGATGTCGCGCAGCGTGTCGGTGCCTTCGGCCGCGCTGACCACGGTCACCGTTCCGTCCGGGTTCTTCGTGAAGCGGTAATCGGCCGAGCTGCCGGCGAGATCGAGCTGATTGTAGCCGGCGCCTCCCTCGAAGAGGTCATCGCCGGGACCGGCAAAGAACACGTCGCTGCCCGTGCCGCCCATGAAATGGTCGTTCGCGTCCGTGCCGCGCACATAGCCGCCCCCCGCGCTTGCCATGATCATGTTGTAAGCGTGGTCCGGATCGGGCGTCACAGGCTGCGCCGCGATATCGGCGAGCGCATACCAGCGGGCTTCGCCCGAAAACCAGGTGCCGTCGATGTCGACCAGCAGATCGACCGCGCCGGTTGCCCGATGCTGAGCGCTCACCGACCCGTCCGCCAGACGCTCGAAGACGTAGTCCGCCCGCGCACCCGAAAAGTCTGCCTGATTATAGCCCGCGCCGCCTTCGAGACGATCGTTGCCGGCACCCCCGTAGAACGTATCGTTCCCCGCACCGCCGATGAACCGATCGTTGCCGTCGGTGCCCTCCAGATAGCCTCCGGATGCGCCGGCCGTGATGATGTTGAAATCGCTGACCGGCGGCAGCGGGTCGGTCGGAACATCGGGGTCCGCCGGATCGGCCGGAACAGCCAGATCGTCGAGAGCGCGCCAGGTGCTGTCGCCGCGAAACCAGATGCCGGTTATGTCGATGAGGAGATCGGTGCCGGCGCCTGGGCCGGTTGCGGTCACCGAGCCGTCGCGATTGCGCACGAAGGTGTAGTCGGACGCGACGCCTTCGTAATCGGCCTGGTTGTAGCCGGCGCCGCCCACGAAGATGTCGTTGCCGCGGCCGCCGAAAAAGGCATCGTCGCCAGCCGTCCCGATCATCCGATCGTCGAGACGGGTGCCGTAGGTCAGGCCGGCGCCCTCTTCGAGCAGGATCGTGTTGCGGGTGTTGGGCAGGAGTTCGACGTCGGGCACGGCAACCGGTGCCGGGGCGGGAAGGACGCTGTCCGACGCGACGAGCGAAACGCGATCGAGCACGATCGGCTCACCGAGCGACCGGAAGGTCAGCTTGTCGCTGCCGCCGGTGCCGGAAACCGTCAGGGCGACCCGTTCGGCGCCGGCGGTGGCGGCCAGGCGGGTGACGAGTTCGCCGTTCCAGAGGATGTCGAGGGCCGTCCGGCTGCCCGCGCCGATCTCGCCGAGATTGAATTCCAGCCGGTAGGTCTGGCCGGCTTCGGTCTGAACCGACTGGCTCAGCATGCCGTCATTGCCGTCCATGACGACGGCGCCCTCGCCGTCCAAATCGTTGCTGGAAAAAGCCTTTGCGGTCAGGATCTGCGTCAGGGCGGGCAGGAGATTGTCCACCATCTTCGCGATGCCGACCCCGTTGGGATGAATGCCGTCCGGCAGCAAGGTGCCGTTCCCCGGGTTCGTGCCGGCGAGAAGGTCGGCGACGAGCGGGACGCCATGGCGCGCGGCGACCGTTTGATAGACCTGGTCGACGGCGAGCGCATAGGAGGGCGCCGATCCCGCGGGTGCGCCGACGCCGGCAAGGACCACCGATTGCCCGCCCGCCAAGAGCGTCTCGACGATCGCGGACAGGTTCGCCTCGATGATCGAGGGCGCGATGCCCTGGAGCATGTCGTTGCCGCCCAGGGCGACGACGACGATGTCGGCATCCTGCGGCACCGCATCCTTGATCCGCGCGCGCGCCGCGGCGGTGGTGTCGCCCGTGACGGCCGCCTCGACGATCGTGCCGATCTGCCCGCCGAGCGAAAGGGCGCTTCCCAACCGGGCGACGAACCCGTTTGCGGCCGGCACGCCGTAATTGTCGAAAAGGCTATCGCCGAATGCGACGATCTTCGGGGCCGCGGGGGCGTCGAACCCGCTCTGCCCGACGATTTCGACGGTGCCGTTCTCGACCTGCCAGCCGAAGAGGAAATCGGTCGTGGCGCGGCCATCGGAGGCATGGGCGGTCTCGAGGCTGCCATTGAGGAGGAGATCGCCCGCGGGCGCGGTCGCGCTCGTCTCGATCAACGGATCGACCGCGACCATTTCCGCGATCGACGGATGGCCATCCTTGTCCCAAACGAACAGCATCCACGAACCGGGCGACGCCCCGCCCTCGACGCCCGGAAGCGGAACGGTGATCCGTCCGTCGCTTCCGACGGTGAAGTCCAGCGTCAGTGCGCGGGTTTCCATGTTGAAGCTGTGGGTCACCGCTCCCGACTTGACGAAGGTGATCTTGCCGATCGCCGACGGATCGTCGACGGAAATCGTCAGGGTGCCGTCGGACGCGATCCTTTCGGGCGCCGACAGGATCTCCGGCCGGTCGGCAGGCGTGCCATCCTTGTTGAAGAGGTAGCCGGGGCGGTAGATCTGGCCATCGAGATAATCGTTCTCCGATAGGGTGGAGGCGCCTCCGCCCGAGGAGAGAATCGTCCCGTCGGTGAGGAGAATGCCCGTCGAGTGATAAAGCCGCGGCTGCTCCTCGGCGCCCACCTCGGTCAGCGTTCCGGTGTCCGGGTCCCAGATGGCGGCGGTGAGGACGGCGCCTTCTTCGGTGAAATGCGTCGAGGACCCGCCATTGATCAGCACCCGCCCGTCGGCCATCACCGTCATGTTGGACCAGCTTCGGCTCGTCTCGAACGCGCCGACGCGATCGAACACCGGTGAGGGTCCCGACATGTCGAGGGTCCACAGCCCGTTGTCGTAATCGTGGATCAGTACCTTGTCCGGCGCATACATCACCACCGGGGCTTCCCAGTCGGGCGTGAACGGCAGGTAGGCGATGATCTCGACGCTCCCCTCGCCGTTCGGATCGAGCCGCATCAGGTCGAGCGTTCCATTGCCGCCGACGCCATTGGCGAAGTAGAAGACCGATCCATCGGTGTGGGTGAAGATGCGCGGATAATAGGTCGCGACGACGGCCGTTGCGTACACGTCGTCGTCCAGCACCTGGATCATGTCAGGATCGGCGGCGCCCTCCAGCCGCGACCAGCCGATGCCCGGCGTATAGATCTCCGGGACGCCGTCGGTGCTTCCGGTTCCGCCGATGACCAGGATGCGGCCATCCTCGAGCGACACCTGACTGGGATACCAGCGCGGCGTCGCCATGTCGCCGCTCGGATCGCTCATCATATGCCCCATGCCGCCATAGAACAGGTTGCTGTCGTTCACGGGACCGTTCGTGAAGCCGAGCGGGCGGGCGTCGCCGCCCGCCATCAGGATACGGTCCGAGCCCGGAACGATCAGGGCGGCCGAGCAGAAGACGTCCGTCGGCGTATGCATGTGGTGGTCGAGGAGAACATGCGAGCCGGTCAGCGGATCGTAGAGATCATGATACATGGTCGCGCCCTGCGCGCCGCTTTTATCGGTTCCGAAGGTGAGCAGCAGACCATCCTGCGTGATGACGGAATGGATCGCCATGATCGGCCAGTCGATCAGCGGTTGCCATTGCCCGCTTACGGAAATGTTCGATGCGGAAGATGTCGTCGCCATGCCATGCGCCCCAACGTCAGAAACAAAGACCGACTGTCAGACTAACCAAGAACAGTGACGTGTCATAGGGCTTACACCCGCCTCGACGCATTTTTCGAGAAAGTATTAGAAATATAGTTATCTTGCATTTACTTCAAATTGCAGCGATTGCGGCGGTTCGGCGCGGTGCTGCGGGAAACTCGTCTTGCGCCAAGAAGGCTTGAACCGACCCGTGCCTTCCATGCTGTCCCGCAAGAGCGGATGCGTGCGCGTCGATCGCCCGGTGCCGGCCCGCGGCGGGCGGCGGGCAGCGACAGGCGAACTGCGGCATGCGCTCCCGCGATGATCCGGCATGGTGCTCGCGACGCCGGCGACCTGCCGATCATGTCCCGGCTTTGAAACCGGCAACGCAAAAAGGCGGCCCCCGGGGGGACCGCCTCGAATGCATCATATGCGCGCGCTTCCGCCTAGACGGGCAAGAAGGGCGTCTCGTCTTATTCGGCTGCGCTGGCCTTGGCCGCTTCCTTGTCGGCCTTGGCCTTCTCGCGCTGGTCCGTTGCGATCTGACGGGCGTCGTCGTTCAGCTTGCGGGCCCGAACGTTGGTGGCCTCGACGATACGGGCCGACTTGCCGCGACGATTGCGCAGATAATAGAGCTTGGCGCGGCGCACCTTGCCGCGGCGCACGACTTCGACCGAGTCGAGCTGGGGGGAAAAGACGGGGAACACGCGCTCGACGCCTTCGCCGTACGAAATCTTGCGAACCGTGAAGTTCTCCTGGATACCCGAGCCGGAGCGAGCGATGCACACGCCCTCATAAGCCTGGACACGGGTGCGGGTGCCTTCCGTCACGCGAACATTGACGCGCACGGTATCACCAGCCGAAAATTCGGGAATCTGACGAACGGCGTTGATCCGCTCGACTTCACTGGCTTCGAGTTCTTGAATGATGTTCATGGCATAGCCTCAATTCGTTGCATTCCGGGGCAGATAAGACCCCGACATGGCCGATCCAACGGCTCTGTTATTGTGAGGAAATCGACGCGGTCGTTACACCAAGCCCGGACCAATGTCACGTCCGGGCCGGCATTATTCCGAAAATTACTGCCTCACGCGCCGAATTTCGGTCGCGCAGGGCTGCTTTCTACGCGAATCGGCGTCCGGTGCCGCCTGAGCGTTGCTCCCTACTCCACAAACTCGACCGTTGCACCAGGCTGGACCATCTTGGCCAGCTCGAAGGCATCCCAGTTCGTCAGGCGGACGCAGCCATGGCTGTTCGTCTTGCCGATCTTGGACGGCTCCGGCGTGCCATGAATGCCGTAGGTCGGCTTCGACAGCGCGATCCAGACCGAGCCGACCGGACCGTTCGGACCGGGCGGGATCGTCAGGACCTTGTCGTTCTCGCCCTGCTTGAAGTTGATCTTCGGATTGTAGGTATAGTTCGGGTCGAACGCGATCCGGTTCACCTGCACCGTGCCGGATGGGCTCGGCGTCGAGGACGAACCGATGGTCGACGGGTAAGCGGCGATCAGGTCGCCCATGGCATCGTAGACGCGAACCTGCTCGCGGCCCTTGTCGGCGACGATTCGCGCGACCTTGCCGGTGACGTTCTCGCCGACATTCATCACCTTGATGCGCGTTCCGGCGCGCGTGAAGTCCGCACCCGGATTGATCGCCTTGAGATATTCCTCGTCCATGTGGAATTTTTCGGCGAGCTTCTCCGCCGGGCTGACGAAGCTCATTTCCGGCATCTTGGCCTTTTCGGCGTAATCCGTCGGGATCGAGGCGACATACGGACCACTGACGTCCTCGGACGTCAATTCGTAGGTGGTGACGGCCGGGCCGCCGGTCGCATCGAGTTCATCCGCCAGGGCGCTGCTGTCGCCGGTCGAAAGCGTGCGCCCGTATTTTTCCTGATAGGCGGCCACGGCCTTGTTGACGTTCGACCCCATGCGGCCGTCGATGACGCCGGGGCTCATGCCCGCACGGTCGAGAATGACCTGAAGGGCCGCAATCGCCGCCTTCTTGTCGGACCCTTGCGGCGTGGCGACCTGAGGCGCGGGATCGGTTTCCTGGATCGTCTGCTCGACGAAGGGTTGATCGATCGCCTCCCCGATGGTCGACGGCGCACGATCGACGATCGACGCGTCGGGGTTCGGCAGATCCAGCCCGCTGCCGGCAGCGTCCGGGGACGGCTGGCCGGTCGTCTGCGGAAGTTCGGCCGCGATCGTATCGGACGGCGCCGCGTCGGAGGGCGACGGAAGCGGCGAGGCTTCGATCGGGGCATTCTGGTAGCCCGGATCCGAATCATACGGATCGGCGGTCTGGGGAACGGGCTGTTCGAACCCGCCGAAATTGTCCCGGGGCAGCGGACCACCCGGGAAGATGTTGGCCGGCCCCTCAAGCGTCACGCCGGGAGGGGGCGGACGATCGAACACCTGGCCGCGGCGGTCGTCGAATTCCAGGCGGCGCTCTTCGAAGCGATCGATCGGTTCGGGCTGCACGACGGCGACGACCCGTCCGTCGAGATCGAGAAAGATCTCCCGGCCATACTGGTCGACATAGGATTCCACCGCCTGCGGCGGCACGCCCTGGGGAATGAAGCCTTGCGCCATCGAGCGCTCTGCTGCGGCCGACAGACACAGGGCCGCCGTCGTTGCCGCGAGAACGCCACGCAGTGTCTTCGATGGTGTCGCCATGTTTGTTCGAACGTCCCTAACCGGCATGCACCGCACCGAAGGCCGGGATATCTCTCCGGAAAAGCCCGTTCGGCGGCGGCGGCACGCGAAAATGTTACCCTTGCAATGTCCTGTATGGCGCATGAACCAGACATGAAAATGGCCGAGCCGGCTCGACCTTGCTTCAGGCTGTCCGCACGGGAGGCTTGTGCCGGCTTGGGTGAAGTGGATACGAGAACAGGACGTTCGGCCCTGCCGAGCCCCTGACTTCAGCGAGGAGCACCTGACCCATGACGCAATCCCTGTCAGATCGTCTTTCGATCGACCCGGACAGCCCGTTTTACGACGGCGAGATCCTCGAACGCGGCATCGGCATCCGTTTCAACGGAAAGCAGAAGACGAATGTCGAGGAATATTCCGTGTCCGAGGGCTGGATCAAGGTTCAGGCGGGCAAGTCGCTCGACCGCCACGGCAAGCCCTTGAAGATCAAGCTGAAAGGTACGGTCGAACCGTTCTTCGAGGATGCGTCGCCGAGCGAGGAGACTGCCGCTTCCTGACAGGTCCGCGGCTTCGTCGGAATCGTTTGTGCCGCGTGCGTCCGCCTTTGCGCCGCGCGACCCTTAAGGCGGGCCGAACCGGATCGGCCGGTCCGCTGCGGTATCGTCGTCCGGGCGTTGGCCTCGCCAATCGCGCAGACCTTTATCGGCCCGCACCGCGGCGAGCCGATGCCGGGCCTCACGCGGGCGCCGGGAGGTTTCCTCGAAACTTCCCGCGCAGGCCAACCCTCGGCTTTGCCACAAAAAACTCCCCTTGTACCGATCAAGGTACAGGGGAGTTCCAAGCGCTGACGGACCTTTCGGTCCGCCGATATGAGGAAGCCCGTGAGCTGCCTTACTTGTTGACCGATTCTTTGAGGCCTTTGCCTGGTGTGAACTTCGGCACGTTGCGAGCTGGGATGTCGACCTCAGCGCCCGTCGAAGGGTTACGGCCCTTCGAAGCATTGCGATGGGTCACCGCGAAGGTGCCGAAACCCACGAGACGGATGTCTCCACCATCGGCAAGCGTCGTTTCAATCGTGCTGAAGACAGCATCAACGGCAGCGGTAGCCTGCTGTTTGGAAAGATCCGATTTTTCGGCAACGGCGCTGACCAGTTCGTTCTTATTCATGCTTGAGTGTCCTCTACCCTTTGAAACTGTGCGCTTCCCTTAGCGCTTGTGGATGCGGGAATGTGGCCCACTTCGGCCAGAACGGCAACGGTTGCAAACCGTTCCCCGGTTCGATTCAAGACAAAAACCGCCCGGATGGGCGGTTTTTGTACAAATTTCAGACACTGCGATCAGTGCGCAACAACTGTCGCGCCCTCGTCGTCCAGGGGCGATCGCCCCTTGAGCGGCTCGTCTTCTTCGGACCACTCCACCGGAACCGGCTGACGAACGAGAGCGTGTTTCAGCACCTCCCCCATACGCGAAACCGGCACGATTTCCAGACTGTTCTTCACATTGTCGGGAATGTCCGCCAGATCCTTGGCGTTTTCCTCAGGAATGAGAACGGTCTTGATGCCGCCGCGCAGGGCCGCGAGAAGCTTCTCCTTCAGGCCGCCGATCGGAAGCACGCGACCGCGCAGCGTGATCTCGCCCGTCATCGCGATATCCCGGCGGATCGGAATCCCCGTCAGAACCGAGATGATCGCCGTTGCCATCGCAACACCCGCCGACGGACCATCCTTCGGGGTTGCTCCCTCGGGAACGTGGACGTGGATGTCACGCTTCTCGAACAGCGGCGGCTTGACGCCGTAGTCGAGCGCGCGGGCCCGGACGTAGGAGGCGGCCGCCGAGATGGACTCCTTCATCACATCCTTCAGATTGCCGGTCACCGTCATCTTGCCCTTGCCGGGCATGGCGATTCCCTCGATCGTCAGAAGCTCGCCGCCGACTTCCGTCCAGGCCAGCCCCGTCACGATACCCACCTGATCCTCGAGTTCGGCCTCGCCGTAGCGATAGCGCTGCACGCCGAGATAGTCCGAGATGTTCTCGGCCGTGACGTCGACACGGTCGGTCTCACCCTTGAGGATCTTCGTGACAGCCTTGCGCGCAAGCGTCATCAGCTCGCGCTCGAAACTGCGCACGCCGGCCTCGCGTGTATAGCGGCGCGCGATCTCGTAGAGGGCGCTCTCGTCGACGGAGAACTCCTCCTGCTTCAGGGCATGGTCGCCGATCGCCTTGGGAAGCAGATGCCGCTTCGCGATCTCGACCTTCTCGTCTTCGGTGTAGCCGGCGATCCGAATCACTTCCATGCGGTCCATCAACGGACCCGGGATGTTCAGCGTGTTCGCCGTCGTCACGAACATCACCGGCGAGAGATCGTACTCCACCTCCAGATAGTGGTCCATGAACGTCGAGTTCTGCTCCGGATCGAGCACCTCGAGAAGTGCCGACGACGGATCACCGCGGAAATCCTGACCCATCTTGTCGATCTCGTCGAGCAGGAAGAGAGGATTGGACTTCTTCGCCTTCTTCATCGACTGGATGACCTTGCCGGGCATCGAGCCGATATAGGTCCGGCGATGGCCGCGGATTTCGGCCTCGTCGCGCACGCCGCCGAGCGCCATGCGGACATATTCGCGGCCGGTCGCCTTGGCGATCGACTTGGCGAGCGACGTCTTGCCGACACCGGGAGGCCCGACGAGGCAGAGGATCGGACCCTTGAGCTTGTTCTGACGGCTCTGCACCGCAAGATATTCGACGATCCGCTCCTTGACCTTCTCCAGACCGTAATGGTCGCTGTCGAGAATGGCTTCCGCCTTCTTCAGGTCGATCTTGATTCGCGAACGCGCGCCCCAAGGCAGACCCAGAAGCCAGTCCAGATAGTTGCGCACGACCGTCGATTCGGCCGACATCGGCGACATCTGCTTGAGCTTCTTCATCTCGGCATTGGCCTTTTCCAGGGCCTCCTTGGAGAGCTTCGTCTTCTTGATCCGCTCCTCCAGCTCGGCCATCTCGTCGCGGCCGTCCTCGCCGTCGCCGAGCTCCTTCTGGATCGCCTTCATCTGCTCGTTGAGATAATATTCGCGCTGGGTCTTCTCCATCTGGCGCTTGACGCGCGAACGGATGCGCTTCTCGACCTGGAGCACCGAAATCTCGGACTCCATGAAGCCGAGCGCCCTTTCGAGCCGGTCCTTCACCGAGATCAGCGATAGCATTTCCTGCTTCTCGGGCAGCTTGATCGCCAGATGAGAGGCGATCGTGTCCGCAAGCTTGGAATAGTCTTCGATCTGGTTCGCCGCGCCCACCACCTCGGGTGAGATCTTCTTGTTCAGCTTGACGTAGTTCTCGAACTCCGAGACGACAGAGCGCGCGAGCGCCTCCAGTTCGACCGGATCGTCCTCGCCCTCGTCGATCACTGACGCCGACGCCTCGTACCAGTCGCTGCGATCGGAAAAGTCCCCGATCTTGGCGCGCGACATGCCTTCGACGAGCACCTTTACAGTGCCGTCCGGCAGCTTCAGGAGTTGGAGCACGTTGGCGATGGTGCCGATATCGTAGATCGCGTCGGCGGACGGATCCTCGTCCCCCGCGTTCATCTGCGTGGCAAGCAGGATCTGCTTGTCCGCACCCATGACCTCTTCGAGCGCCTTGATCGATTTCTCACGACCGACGAACAGCGGTACGATCATGTGCGGGAAGACCACGATGTCGCGAAGCGGCAGGACCGGATAAAGCACGTTCTCGGTCCGGTCTCTGCTTTCGGGCAAATTGGACATAGGATTACCTTTCTTCGGCATGATGCCGTCTGTTCAGCCCTCCGGCCGGACCCTCGTTTCGAGCGGTCCCAACGGATGCCTTTGTCAGATGCGAATGTGGGTCGGGACCGCCTCTATTGCAAGCGATTGCAGCGTCACCGAAGTGTCGCGTCCCAAGCTTGCGAGAAGCCGGAGCATGGGTAAGACAGGACCACATGGAAGGGCAGCTTCGCAAGGATAAGGCGAGCTACTCCCCTTACCCGGCGCAGGAAAAACCGGACGGACGATGGCTCGATCATCCAAGCCGAGCGCCCGGACATCCCGCAGGTCCGCCGAAAGCCGGCACAACCGACCCGATCCGCGCGCGATGACGAAAATACCCGCAAGGCTTTGAGGAAGCCTGCGGGTATCGATCGATCAAACGTTCGAGATGCAGGCGCTTACGCGCTCACATTCTCCTTCTCTTCGGTGCGCTCGGAGTAGATGTAGAGGGGCCGCGCATTGCCGGCGATGACATCGTCCGACACCACGACCTCCTGAACGCCTTCCAGCGTCGGCAGGTCGAACATCGTGTCCAGCAGCATCGATTCCATGATGGAACGCAGGCCGCGGGCACCGGTCTTTCGCTCGATCGCCTTTCGCGCGATCGCGCCGAGTGCCGCGTCCTGGAACGTCAACTGGACGCTCTCCATCTCGAACAGGCGCTGGTACTGCTTGACCAGAGCGTTCTTCGGCTCGCTCAGAATCTGGACGAGGGCAGGCTCGTCGAGATCCTCGAGGGTCGCAAGCACCGGCAGGCGTCCCACGAACTCCGGAATCAGGCCGAACTTCAGAAGATCCTCCGGCTCGACCTGGCGGAACAGCTCGCCCGAGCGCCGCTCGTCCGGCGCCTCGACATTGGCCGCGAAGCCGATCGACGTCTTGCGGCCGCGATCGGAGATGATCTTGTCGAGCCCCGCGAACGCTCCGCCGCAAATGAACAGGATGTTCGAGGTGTCGACCTGAAGGAATTCCTGCTGCGGATGCTTGCGGCCGCCCTGGGGCGGCACGGACGCAACCGTGCCTTCCATGATCTTCAGAAGCGCCTGCTGCACGCCCTCGCCCGACACGTCGCGCGTGATCGACGGATTGTCCGACTTGCGGCTGATCTTGTCGATCTCGTCGATATAGACGATGCCGCGCTGCGCCCGCTCGACATTGTAGTCGGCCGACTGCAGCAGCTTCAGGATGATGTTCTCGACGTCCTCGCCGACATAGCCGGCTTCCGTCAGCGTCGTCGCATCCGCCATGGTGAACGGGACGTCGATGATCCGGGCCAGCGTCTGCGCAAGCAGGGTCTTGCCGCAACCGGTCGGGCCGATCAGCAGAATGTTCGATTTCGCGAGTTCGACATCGTTGTTCTTCGAGGCATGCGCCAACCGCTTATAGTGGTTGTGCACCGCAACGGAGAGAACCTTCTTGGCGTAGGACTGTCCGATCACGTAATCGTCGAGAACCGCGATGATCTCCTGGGGAGAAGGCACGCCGTCGCGCGACTTCACCATCGAGGACTTGTTCTCCTCGCGGATGATGTCCATGCACAGCTCGACGCACTCGTCACAGATGAACACCGTCGGCCCGGCGATGAGCTTACGGACTTCGTGCTGGCTCTTTCCGCAGAAAGAGCAATAGAGCGTATTCTTGGAGTCGCCGCCGCTCGTTTTGCTCATTCGTCTTCCCTTTCGGTTCGGGCTATCGCGAAAAGCCCGCCTCACGTTCGCCCCAGCTTAGTCTCTGATCAACAGCTTGGCAAAGCGGATGGCAATTTTGCGACGTTTCGTCTTCGATTCACTTTAAGATGCGATCTTGACCAAACGATCTTGAGCGGCGCTTAACGCCGCAAAGAAAATTCCGGTCGAGATCGCCGGGTCGCGCCCTTTCAATCAGGCCGCGGCCACCTTGCCTTCGAGATCCGCACGCGAGGAATAGACCTTGTCGATCAGGCCGAATTCCTTGGCTTCGTCCGCCGTCAGGAAATGATCGCGATCCAGCGTGCGCTCGATCGTTTCCAGGTCCTGCCCGGTGTGCTTGACGTAGGTCTCGTTCAGCCGGCGCTTCAGCTTGATGATGTCCTGGGCGTGACGCTCGATATCGGACGCCTGACCCTGGAACCCGCCGCTCGGCTGATGCACCATGATCCGGGCGTTCGGGGTCGCAAACCGCATGCCCTTCTCGCCGGCGCACAGGAGCAGCGACCCCATGGAGGCGGCCTGACCCACGCAGAGCGTCGAGACCGCGGGGCGGATGAACTGCATCGTATCGTAGATGGCCATGCCGCTCGTCACGACGCCGCCGGGTGAGTTGATGTAGAGCGAGATTTCCTTCTTCGGGTTTTCCGCCTCGAGGAAGAGAAGCTGCGCGCAGACCAGGGTCGCCATCGAATCCTCGACCGGCCCGGTGATGAAGATCACGCGCTCCTTGAGGAGCCGCGAAAAGATGTCATAGGCCCGCTCGCCGCGATTGGTCTGCTCGACCACCATCGGAACCAGGTTCATCGCGGTTTCGACTGGATGCTTCATAGTTTCTCAATCTCACTGGTCGTTATCAGCCCCGGCCTTTGTCACCGACGCGAATCAAATCTCGTGTTGAACTGTTCCGTAGATAGGACCGAGCCTAGGCGTGATGCAAGGCGTAAGGCGCGCCGGATTTCGTCTCGCCTTCAAAGCCGGGCCTAGCCACGCCCCGGACCCGAGGCGTCGACGTCCGTCTCGCCGGGCGGAATGGGCTTGCCGGCCAGATTGGTCGTCCCGTAATCGCCGGACCGGGGTCCTGCCTCTGGGTTTGCGACGGCCTTGCGATCATGCGCCTCGATCTGCGGCGACGACGCGGTCTCGACGACCTCGTCGTTCATGCGAATCGGCGGCGCGTTGCCGTTGCGATCCTCGCCGAACCACACGGTCATGTGCGGGAACGGAATCTCGATGCCGCGCTCGTCGGCCATGCGTTTGATGATCCCGCGATAGGCGCGCCCGACTCCCCATTGGGTGCCCGGCTTGGTCATCACCCGGGCGCGCATCACGACCGCCGAATCGCCGAGCTCCTGAACGCCCCACATATCCATCTCGCCGATCAGGTTCTCGGCGACCGCCGTGGTCTTCAGCTCCTCGAAAGCCTCCATCATCATGGCCTCCACATCGGCCTGGTTCTCCCTGTAGGCGACACCGATATCGGCGACGTAGTAGGCGAAATCCTTCGAATAGTTCGCGACCTGATCGACGGAGGAGAACGGGATCAGGTACCAGGTCCCGTCCACCGTCCGCAGTCCCACCGAGCGGACCGTCAGCTGCTCCACCGTTCCCGTCACGCCGTTCACCTCGACGATGTCGCCCTCGTTCATCGCGTTCTGGATCTGGATGAAGGCGCCGGTGATGATGTCCTGGACGAATTTCTGCGCGCCGAAACCGATGGCGAGACCGACGACACCGGCACCGGCCAGAAGCGGCGCGATGTCGATCCCGAGCTGGCTGAGAACCAGCATCGAGATGATCACCACCATCGCGATGGTGAAGGCGTTGCGCAGAAGCGAGAGCAACGTGCGCTCGCGGGCCGTCGGGATCGTGCCGTAATTGGGGTTGAGCCGGTACTCGATCCAGGACGAGACCGCGATGTAGATCGCGACACCCACGCACAGGATGATCGCGCCGCCGACGAGGCCACCGACGATGGATTGCCCGCTCGCGCTCGCCAGCCAGTCCGAATAGCTCGCGATCGACCAGGCTTCGAGAAGGTAGGCCACGACCGCGATCACGACGAGGACGCGCACGACGGTCAGCGCATTGGGGATGAAGCTGTTGATGCGCTTTTCCAGAAGCGGAAGCTTGTCCTTCGTGGATTGCGGGATCGGAATGCCACTTGCGATCCACCGGCTGAGAACCGAAACGATCAGGCCGCCGATCGCCATCGCGCCGATCGTCTTCAGCGTCCCGAGCGTCAGGAACTGCAGCCCCTCCTCCGGGCTTCGCAGCCAGACGATGAAGGCCGCGAGCACGAAGCCGATCGCCACGATCCACCAGATCTGGCCGATGAAGGCGTTGATCCGCGCTCCGATACTGTTGTCGCCGGCCTTCTTCGCGCGCTTCAGGCGCTCGCGAACCGTGCCGCGGTTCTTCATGATCAAGCCGATCGCCAGAAGCACGCAGCAGATGACGACGATGAAACGCGTCGCGTCGGCCGCCTGGACGTTCGTCGCCGACCGGATCACCGGCGCCACGAACAGGAACGTGTATCCGAGAATGGAGATGAAACGCGAGAACCAGAAGTACCAGTAGCTTGCCTGACGGTTCGAGAACGGCGTCAGCCTCAGGCCCGGATGGTTCGGGGCGACGAACACGGCCAGGGCGACCTTGATCATCTCGATGACGAGGAAGGCGTTCAGGAAGAGCTGCTGGTTGAGGCCCGGCTGGCCGTTCGAGAAGACCGTTGCCGTGATCACGCCGGCAGCCCAGCTGAGGAAGATCGAGAAGGCGTCGATCAGACCCGACACGACGAGAAGGAGAAGCTTCTTCAGCGGGCTGGCATTCTCGCTCTGCCTGGCGAGACGGCGAAAGATCGGCGCTTTCACCAGACGTCCGAGCAACAGAACGACGAACACGATGATGGCCACGAGACCGACCGGCAGGACCGCCTTCAGGATCTCCGGAATGTCGAGCGCGCCGGCGCCGGAGAGAATGTCGCCGGACGACTGGAGGCTCTTCAGGATCTCGGAGCCGGTTTCGCTCGCATTTCCGATGAAGGTGCGCACGCCGTCGGCGATCTGGGCCGGAAGCGTCTGTTCGGGAGCCGGCGCGTCGAGACCGAAGAGAGCGCCGTCGCCGGTGGCGTCGCCTGCATCGCCGGAGGGGCCCCTGTAGGCCGCGGCCTTCAGCGAATCGAGCAACTTGGCTCGGGTTTCCTCGTTTTCGAGGATGGAGATCAGGTCATCGAGGCTCGGGTCGGCCGCAGACTCTTCGGCCGCTGGCGTCGCGGCGGCCGAAGCTGCACCGGGGACCTGCGCGTGGACGGTTCCGATCGAAACGAAGAACAAGGCGGCAACGAACGCGAGAATTGCCGTCGAAAGGCGAGGCATGGAATATCCTGTCACTGTCTTATCTCTGGTCGCGGTGCGGCGGTCCGACGCCCGAAGCCCCATCGAGGCGGCTTCGATTCACCCGAATACTGCCCAGAGTCGCACTTGACCTCTCGCTTTGGCGAGATCGTGACGCCATGGCGATTGCAAAGAAAAAGGCCGGCTTGACGCCGGCCTCGATCTCGAAAACTCGGTAGCCTCCTATCAGGAAGCGGCGCCGAGCGTCTCGTCCGCCTCGTCTTCGGCAAGGAGCTCTTCCTTGGAGACGACCTTGTCGGTGACGTCGGCTTCGGCGAGGAGATGGTCGATGACCTTTTCCTCGTAGATCGGAGCGCGCAGGCTGGCGAGGGCATCCGGGTTCTTCTGATAGAACTCGTAGACCTGCTGCTCCTGGCCCGGATAACGGCGGAGCTGGTCGAACATCGCCCGCTGCAGCTCCTCGTCGGTCACCTGCACGCCGGCCTTCTCGCCGATCTCGGAAAGCACCAGCCCGAGACGGACGCGGCGCTCGGCAAGCTTGCGATACTCGTCCCTCGCCTTCTCCTCGGTCGTGTCCTCGTCCTCGAATGTCTTGCCGGAGCGCGAGAGTTCGGCCTGCACCTGGTTCCAGATGTTGGTGAACTCAGCCTCGACCAGCTTTCCGGGAAGATCGAACGAGTAGGCCTCGTCGAGGGAATCGAGGATCTGCCGCTTCACCTTCTGGCGCGTGGCCTGGCCGTACTGGCTCTCGATCTGCTCGCGCACGACCGTGCGCAGACGTTCCTCGGATTCAAGGCCGAGCTTCTTGGCGAGATCGTCGTTGATCTCGATCTCGGCGGGCGATGCGACCGCCTTGATGACCGTGTCGAACGTCGCTTCCTTGCCGGCGAGATCCGGCGCGCCGTAATCGGCGGGGAAGGTGACCGAAACCTGCTTCTCGTCGCCGGCCGAAACGCCGACGAGCTGGTCCTCGAAGCCCGGAATGAACTGGTTCGAGCCGATGACGAGGTTGGAATCGGAGGCCGAACCGCCCTGGAACGCTTCGCCGTCGATCTTGCCGACGAAGTCCATGGTCACCCGGTCGCCCTGTTCGGCCGCGCCGTCCTTCGGCGTATATTCGCGGGCGTTCTCCGCAACGCGCTTGACCTGCTCTTCCACTTCGTCGTCGGGAACGTCGACGATCGGGCGCTCGATCTTCATGCCGCCGGTGCTCTGCAGCTCAAAGCTCGGCAGCGTCTCGTAGGAGAGCGTGAACTTGAAGTCGGATTTACCGGCCAGGACCTTCTCGGCCTCGCCCTCGTCCTCGGTCATGTCGATTTCGGGCTGCATGGCCGAACGCTCGCCGCGCTCGGAGATCACGTTGCGCGGGGTGTCCTTGAGGATCTCGTTGACGATCTCCGCCATGAACGATTTGCCGTACATCTTGCGCATGTGAGCGACAGGCACCTTGCCGGGTCTGAAACCCTTCAGCTGCACCTTGTCTTTTGCCTCATGCAGCCGGGTCTGAAGCCGCGCCTCGAGGTCCGAGGCCGGTACGACCACCTCGATCTCCCGCTTGAGGCCCTCGGCCTTCGTTTCCGTAACCTGCATTCTCAAAACCTTCTTCTTGTCTTGACGGCCGGCGCGTCGAGCCGGACCGTGGAACCCGTTCTTGTCTGGAACTGGTGCGGGTGGAGGGACTTGAACCCCCATACCTTTCGGCGCTTGGACCTAAACCAAGTGCGTCTGCCAATTCCGCCACACCCGCGAATGAACACACCGGTCAGATCAAAGGCCAGTGTGAATTGCGGGCTTCTATATCACCGGCATATAGGCGGCGAAAGGGCAGAAACCGCCCCTTTTGCGTTTGCCGCCAGCACTTTTGCGATCATCGGCCACTCCCGGGTGCCGATGCGCCCGACCGGCGAACCGGTTCACCCGCCCGTTCCTGTTGCCCGGCGGCCACAGGGAAGCCCCGGGCAGGAGACGATCGAGGCCCGTCCCGCGCCGCTCGCCTCAACGCCGAACGGGTCCGGCATTCGTCCAGCGCCTGGGGAATGGCGGTTTCATCAACTTTCCTGACCGATGCGTTGTGCGCTGCACAAATTGCATGGCTCCTATGCGGCAGACCGGCTACCAAGGCAGGGCTCGTCCGACTACCTTCCAATCAACGAAGCGAACGGCGGAAACGTGCAGCGCTTCAAACAAACAATCCCGGCCAGATGGTCAGGTGAAGGTAAGCAACAATGGATATCGTAAAATCCTATAGGAACTGGCGGCGCTACCGCGACACAGTCAAGGAACTCGACCGTCTCTCGCAGCGTGAACTGAACGATCTCGGCATTTCTCGCTATGACATTCCGTCGATCGCGCGTCGCACAGTCGGCTAAGCACTCTATCAGTTTTTTGCTGAAACCCTTTTCCTCCCGATAGGGTTTCGCAGAAGAAGGGCCCACCACTTTCCTCCCAAAGGTGGTCCCACATATGACGTCCGCCGGGTCCTCCCCCCGGCGGACGCCAATCTTCAGAGTTTCAGAGTTTCGCTCCGGGTTCACCTCCTCCCGAGCTTCGGAGCGAATGTAAGGGGTCTACATCCTCCTCCCAACCGTAGACTCCGTCCTTACGACACCCGCCGGTCCTCCCCCGGCGGGTGTTGTTGTTTCTGGCACTGTTCTCCCAAACCCCGTCCGCGCCGCGTATCGCCCATTTCTATCTGCTCGCCGATCTCTATCTGCGATCCCTTCGCGACCGGTCTTCCCCAGCATCCCGCCACGCCCTTGATGCCGGACGCGGGTCGCTGATAAATCGCGACGTCGAAAGTTCGGGGGCGGCCGCCATGCACGAGACTGCTCATCGAGCCAAGCGCCTGCCGCGCCCGCCCCTCGTGCAGGTCCTCGGTCTTGCGTGTGCGGCCGCGGTCGGGCTCGGGATCGCGCGCTTTGCCTACGCCCTCATCCTTCCCGACATGCGTGCCGACCTCGGCTGGTCCTACTCGGCAGCCGGCTGGCTGAACACGACGAATGCTCTCGGCTATCTCGCCGGTGCACTCCTGGCGGCGCACGCCAAACGGCGCGTCGGCGCCTTCCGAACCGTTCAGATCGGCGTGTGGATGTGCATCGCCTCGCTTGCAATCTGCGTCGTCTTGCGCGATCCGATCCTTCTCAACATCGCACGGATCGTCGCCGGTGTCGGAGCCGGCCTTGCCTTCGTGTCCGGAGGCTTCCTGGCCGCCCGACTTGCCGCACGCGACGAGGGCAACGCGATCCTGCTCGGGCTCTTCTATGCCGGCCCCGGCTTCGGCATCGCCCTGTCCGGCATGTCCGTGCCCCTCGTTCTCGCAAAAGCCGGACCGGACAGTTGGCCACTCGCCTGGGGTCTTCTGGCCATCGCCTCGACGCTTCTTGCCTTCGCACTCCGCCTCGGCCGTCCCGAAACGGAGGACGAGGCCGTGTCCCGGGCCGGGTCCGGCATCGAGTTGCGGCGGATGATCCCCATCCTGATCGGCTACGCCTTCTACGGGGCCGGCTATATCGGCTACATGACGTTCGTCATCGCGTGGGTCCGCGCGAACGGGGCGGGCGTGCCGCTCCAGGCGTCGGTGTTCATCGTCATCGGGCTCGGCGCCATGGCTTCGCCCTGGCTGTGGGGCCGGTTCATGAAACGCACCCTGAATGGAACCGCCTTCGCCGTCCTGACCGCGACTCTCGCCCTCGGCTCGTCCTTCGTCGCCCTGTCGGATTCGTCCGTGCTCCTGTTCCTGTCCGCCGGGGTCGTCGGCGCGACCTTCCTTGCCGTCGTCGCGTCCACCACCGCCTTCGTACGCCGCAACTTCTCCATCGACCGCTGGACGGCCGGCATCGGGGCGATGACGATGTCATTCGGGATCGGCCAGATTCTCGGTCCCGTGGGCGTCGGACTGCTGAGCGACATGACGGGCGGGGTCGCCGCCGGCCAGTGGATTTCCACCGGGCTGCTCGTCACAGGCGCCGCCATCGGGTTCCTGCAGTCCGATCTTCTGGGGGCGCGAAAGAGCTGACGTCGCTGGCGCCTCGAAGGGCGTTCCGGAGGCCCAGATACGGCACCCCACCCGATTGCGACCTTCGCGGCCCCGGGCATCGCGCAAGCCCGGTTCGACGTCCGGTTCGCCGAAGCTTGGTGAGCCTCGATTTGACGGCCTGCCGTCCGCGCGAAGCGGGGATTTATCACCCCAGCCATCAGCCGCATCGGGACGCGGCACGAGACTGCCCCTTTAAGCCGGCCCGTCCCACTGCTAAATCGTCGACATGACCCATTCACCTATCCATATCGTCGGCGGCGGTCTCGCGGGATCCGAAGCCGCATGGCAGATCGCATCCCGCGGCATTCGCGTGATCCTGCATGAGATGCGACCCGTCCAGGGCACCGAGGCGCACAAGACGGACGGGCTTGCCGAACTCGTCTGCTCCAACTCGTTTCGCTCCGACGATGCCGAGGCGAACGCCGTCGGTGTCATTCATGCGGAGATGCGCATGGCCGGATCGCTCGTCATGCGCTGCGCCGACGCGAACCAGGTGCCCGCCGGCGGTGCCCTCGCCGTCGACCGCGAAGGGTTCTCGGCGGCGGTGACCAAAGCTCTCGAGGCGCATCCGCTCGTCACCATCGACCGTACGGAAGTCGACGGCCTGCCGCCCGAGGACTGGGGTCCGGCGATCATCGCGACCGGCCCGCTGACGGCGCCGGCGCTTGCCGAAAGCATTCGGGAGGCGACGGGCAAGGATGCCCTTGCCTTCTTCGATGCCATCGCGCCGATCGTCCATTTCGATTCGATCGATCTCAGCAAGGCCTGGTTCCAGTCGCGCTACGACAAGGTCGGACCGGGCGGCACGGGCAAGGACTATATCAACTGCCCGCTCGATCAGGCGACCTATGAGCGCTTTATCGCGGCGCTCGTCGAGGGCGACCGGGCCGAGTTCAAGTCGTGGGAGGGCACGCCCTATTTCGACGGCTGCCTGCCGATCGAGGTGATGGCGGAACGCGGTCCCGAAACCTTGCGGCACGGCCCGATGAAGCCGATGGGGCTGACCAATGCGCACGCGCCGACGATCAAGCCCTATGCCGTCGTCCAGCTTCGGCAGGACAATGCGCTCGGCACGCTGTACAACATGGTCGGCTTCCAGACGAAGCTGAAATATGGCGAACAGGCCGAGATCTTCCGGATGATTCCGGGTCTGGAAAACGCCGAGTTCGCCCGGCTCGGCGGCCTCCACCGCAACACCTATCTGGATTCCCCGCGCCTGCTCGATGGCGAACTTCGCCTTCGCAGCCTGCCGCGCCTGCGCTTCGCGGGCCAGATCACCGGATGCGAGGGATATGTCGAATCGGCCGCCATCGGGCTGATCGCGGGACGCTTCGCCGCCGCCGAGAACCGGGGCGAGCCGATCTCTTCGCCACCGGTGACCTCGGCGATCGGCGCGCTGCTGGCTCACATCACCGGCGGTCATCTCGCCCATGAGGAAGACGGTGGAAAGCGCTCCTTCCAGCCGATGAACATCAATTTCGGCCTGTTTCCGCCGCTCGAACCCGGCGCAATCCAGAAGCCGGACGGCGTCAAGCGTTTTCGAGGCAAGGACAAGACGAACGCCCGGAAGAAGCTGATGTCAGCGCGCGCCTTGCACGATTTCGGCCGGTGGCTGGAGGGCACCGAAACGGCCCTGGCCGCCGAGTGAGCGAGGCCTTGTCCGGCCGGGCGGGCCGGACGCCGGCTTGCGGCACGTGCCGCGGCGATCGCAGCTGAGAACCAGGCTTCCCGAGGCGGCGATCCGACAAGGCGCTTCTGCGAACCTCAACGCGTCCATTCGGACGAGCGGAACAGGAGATCGGCCTCAAAGCCTGCAAGCTCTCCCTCCCCCGCGACCGAGGCCTGCGTGACCAAAAGGCGGATCGACCTGCCGCCGCGGCCTTCGAGCTCCAGAGGCGCAAGGTCCGACCGTCGGCCAGATTGGGCGGAGGCTTCGCGCTCGGTTTCGGCGAGCTTGGACTCCAAAGCGAACCGGTCGGTCGTTCCGCCGATGCGGACGATCAGCTGGCCGGTCTCGCGATCGATCCGGCCGGTCGGCCGGGGGGCCGCATCGGACCCTTGTCCCGCGTCTTTAAGAGCCGGACGGTTTTGCGCCTCGTCCGATAGCGCATCAGGCGCCGTCGCGGCGCCAAACCTCACCGCGAAGGCGATCCGGTCGAACCCTTCGATATCGACCGGCTCGGTTCGCGCGAAAGCGATCGTCACGGACGATTCCTGTTGGGGCGGCGCATCGAGATCGAGAGCCACAATGACGGCACGCGCGGTCTCGCGCGGAGTGTTGCCGCGGGCGACCGCGTCGTACGCGAACAGGTTTTTCAGCCGGTCGAGCTGATCGACTTCGGCAAGCGCGTAGATCCGCGAGCGAATCTCGCCGCGCGCGCGCGCATCCAGGGCCTCGACGGCCTTTGCGTCGAGTTCGCCCGTGAACACGCGCGCGATCCGATCGGCCTGGCTGCGCCCGACCGCATCGGCGACCCCCTGCGGCCCGAACGCCGACAACAGGACCATGGCGACCGGAATGCCGGCCAGCCAGCGAATGTCGAACTGTCTACGCCGCAGGAGCGCAAGCACCGTAAGGATCGCCGCGCCAAGGCCTTCGAGCGCTAGATAGTAGCGGGCGATGGTGACGCCCTCCGCCTCGATCCGCGTCCAGACGGCGTATGCCAGGAGGCCGAGCGGAAGAATGAGGAGCCATGGCCATATGCGGCAGAAAAGTCGAAGCGCCACACCGCCGATCTTCTGGATCGGTTCGGCCGCAATGCGCAGGAGAACGACAAGCAGCGAGAAGGTCGAGACGATCCAGCCGATCTCGCCCTTCGGAACGACGCTCGTCGCCAGAATCTTCGCCCCGTAAAGATACAGCACCAGCCCGGCAACCAGTGCCAGGGGTGCCGTGACCCAGCCGGCCAGCAGCGCGATGCCGCGAACGAAATGCTCGTCCTCGCCGATGTCCACCGTCTCGTCGAACTGTGAAGGCACCCGTCCCAGCGCGAACAGCGGGCCGACGAGGGTGAGCGCCGTTACGACGATATGCCGGTTGACCGAAGTGGGAGGATTCAGGTCGAACAGAAAGGCGATCATTTCGATGATCGCGACGACGCCGAGGACGAAGACCAGAACCGCGGCGAAGGCCAGCATGGTGCCGATCACCAGAAACACGGTGAAGGTCCAGAAGGACATGCCGTCGCCGCGTCCGAGATAGGGTGCGAGCGGGATCGCGAGCGTGAGGCCCACAATCAAAGCGGGCGGGTAGACGCCCCAGTCGAGCCCGAACCAGACGGCCGATCCGAACAGGAACGCCGCCAGAAGCTGGGCCCCATACCGGATCGCGGCTTCCATTCCACGCGCTTCCAGAAACAGCGCGGCGGCGACCGCCGCGGCGGCGCCTGCGAACAGGGCGGCTTCAAGACGCAGGAGATCTTCGAGGGCGAAGCCGGAAACCTCCTCAATGGCCAGATTGGCGACGAACGAGGCGATGAGGACGAGAAGAATGACGACCGGAAACCGCGCGAGCGCGTTCCCCGTCCGCATGATCGCGGACCGGGTGAACCGGGCCAGACGCGAGCGCGAACCGGACGTTCCTTCGGCCTGCTTCGCCTTCATCTCGCTCATCACGGATCCTCCGAACGGCAAACCACAAACGGTCTCATAAGCGCAGGATAAGCGCGAATTGCGACCCTCTCGGGAACAGGGTCGCCGATGACCCACGCCTTTCGCGCGTCGGGCCGCGTGATGGTGGCATCAGGCGCGCATCATGCGCCAGTAGCGCCAGCTTTTCCGGATCGGGCCCGGCTCGACCAGCGTCTCCTCGAGCGAAAGATCCGACTTTAGTGCCGCGGCGAACGTGGCATCCGACAGGGATGGCGGAAGAAACGCCGCGCGCACGCTTCGGGGAACCGCGCCAAACCGCCGACGCCACTTCGCGTCATGGTCACGCCCGTAGGCGCAAAAGGCTGCGACCGCGCGCTTAGTCGCATCCCGCTCCCCTTTCACGAGATCGTCGGCTGAACATCCGACCGCGGCCAGGATATCGAGCGGGATCAGACACTGTCCGCGCCTGCGGCTTGCGGCAAGCGTCTTCAGTGCCATCCGGCAGGTCTCGGCGACACCCGCATGGCCCGCGGCATCGCTGATTGCGCCCGCGTCCGATTTCGAAAGAACCATCGCGGCGAGCATGATCAGAGTCGATCGCGTCTCGCCGGCATAGGCTTCGAAGTCGGCGGTGGTGGAGAACGGGTCGTCGTAAAGATCGAAGACCCGCGCGTCCAGAAAGCGCTCGAATACCGAGCGTGGCAGATCGTGCCGATCGATCACGGCCAGAAGCTCGTCGGCGATCGGATGTCCGGACCCGGCTCTTTCGCCGGACCCGATCAGGTCCCGCCACCATTGCAGGCGAATCTCGCCCGGAAGCGGCTGGCTGACGAGATCCCGGATCCGCGCGGTTTCGAGATCGAACGCGTAGAGAGCTGCCAGCGCTTCGCGTTTGTCGGGCGTGACGAACTCCAGCGCCAGCGCCCTGTCGCGATCCTCGCGCTCGATCAGCGCGAGGCTTTCGGGCGCTTTCACGGCGGCGATCCTCGAGGGTGCGTCAGCCACCGATCCGGCCTATTCGACAGCGATGAGAGCTGCGGCGACGGGCCGGTTTTCCGCCAGCATCACATTGTATGTGCGGACCGCGGCACCCGTCGACATCGGATCGCAGGACAGGCCGCGTTTCCTGAACCGGTCCTTCAGCGCCGGTGGCAGGAACTGGATCTGCGGTCCGGTTCCGAACAGCAGGAACTTGTAGGTTTCGGCTTCCCGGAACACCATCTCGAGTCGCTCGCCCGTAAACGGCGTCTCTGCCGTCCCGCTCCACCCGTAGATGCCGGATGGCAGGCAGAGGATCGAGCCCCGATGCGACATCTCGGCGAACCGAAACCCGCCATTGCCGTAGGCCTCGATCGGCGCGCGGCCCGGGAAATGCGCCTCGCGGATTTCGATCCCCTTCGCCAAACCGTCAGGCCCTGTTCGCGCCGGAGGCCTCGATGCTGTCGTCTTCCTTCTTGTGCGCCTCGAAGTCCGCGGCGCGCAGATTGAAGAAGAACAGGATCGGAGCCGCGACGAAGATCGAGGAGAAGGTTCCGATGGCGACGCCGAAGATCATTGGCGCGACGAAATTCTGGATCACCTCGCCGCCGAAGACATAAAGGGCGGACAGCGCTAGGAGCGTCGTCAGCGACGTCGTCAGCGTGCGCGTCAGCATCTCGTTGTCGGACAGGTCGAGCAGGCTGCCCAGTTCCCGCGTCTTGTACTTGCGCAGGTTTTCCCGGACGCGGTCATAGATGACGACAGTGTCGTTCAGCGAATAGCCGACGATCGTCAGGATTGCCGCCACCGTGGCCAGATTGAACTCGATCTGGGTCAGCACCATGAACCCCATGGTCAGGAAGACGTCGTTGACCGTTGCGACGATCGCCCCGACCGCGAACTGCCACTCGAACCGGATCCAGATGTAGATCAGAATACCGATGAGGGATGCGAGCACGCCGAAGATCGCGGCCCAGGCAAGCTCGCCAGACACGGTCGGACCAACCACCTCGGTCCGCCGGATCTCGTAGTCGGCTTCGAGCGAGGCCTGCGCGGAATCGATCGTCTGTTGCTGCGCCCCGTCCGGCGCATCCGGTGCGTTGCCGATGCGGATCAACGCTTCCTGGGGCGATCCGAACGACTGGACCTGGACGTCGGGAATTCCCGCTTCCTCGAGGGAGGTCCGGATCGCGCCGATGTCGGCATTGCCTTCCTTCGACTGAACCTCGATCACCGATCCCCCGGTGAAATCGATGCCGAAGCTCAGGCCCACCGAAGGAAGCGCGACGATGGATGCGGCAACCAGCGCCATGGAAACGTAGAAGGCCTTGAGACGCACCTTCATGAACGGAATGTTGGTGACTTCGGGTGCCAGCCTGAGGAAGCCCGTCGGCAACTCCTTCGGGCGCCGATGCTTGACCCAGTAGGCGGTGAGCCAGCGGGTCAGGGTGTAGGCGCTGAAGATGGTCGTCAGGATACCGAGCGCGAGGGTCACGGCAAAGCCGCGCACGGGCCCGGTGCCGAGCCAGAACAGGATGCCGGCGGCGATCAGCGTCGTGATGTTGGCGTCGAGAATGGTCGCCAACGCCTTCTGGAAGCCGATATCGATCGATTGCACGACGGAGCGTCCGAGGCGTCGCTCCTCGCGGATGCGCTCGTAGATCAGCACGTTGGAATCGACCGCCATGCCGATCGTCAGGACGATGCCGGCGATGCCGGGCAATGTCAGCGTCGCCCCGATGACGGTCAGGAGCGCGAACAGGATCACGACGTTGATGATCAGCGCGACATTGGCGATGACGCCGAGGAAGCCGTAGGCGGCAACCATGAAGAGAATGACGAACACCGCACCGATGACACCGGCGATCTCGCCCGCGGCGATGGAATCGGCACCGAGACCCGGTCCGACCGTGCGCTCCTCGAGAATGTTCAGATTGGCCGGCAAGGCGCCGGCCCGCAGCAGGACGGCGAGATCGTTGGCGGACTGGACCGTGAAGCTGCCGCTGATCTGCGCCTGGCCGCCGCGAATCGCTTCGCGGATGTTCGGGGCGGACAGCACCTGCTCATCGAGCACCATCGCGAAAGGCCTGCCGACATTCGCCTCGGTGACACGCGCGAACTGGGTGGCGCCGCGATTGTCGAACCGGATGTTGACCACCGGCTCGTTGGTCTGCTGGTCGAAGCCGGGCTGGGCGTCGACAAGGTTCTCGCCGGAGACCATCACCTGACGCTGGATCAGGTAGGGAACCGGCGGTTGGTCCGTCGAATAGAGCAGTTCGGATCCGGCGGGCGGGCGCGCCCCGCCATCGGCGACCGCTTCGGGAGAGGCCGACAGATCGACCATCCTGAAATTGAGCTGCGCCGTCTGGTTGAGAAGGTTCTTCAGGCGATCGGGATCGCCGAGGCCCGGTACCTGGACGATGATCCGGTCCATTCCCTGCCGCTGGATCACCGGCTCTGTCGTGCCGAGTTCGTCGACGCGTCGCCGCACGACCTCGATCGACTGCTCGACGGCGCTCGACATCCGATAGTCGATACCCTCGGACGTCAACGACAGTTCGATGAGGCCGGCCTGCGGTTCCGTCACGGCGACTTCACTGATCGTACCGCCGGACAGGAGGCCCGAGGAGATCGGGTCGGTCAGGTCGGACAGCGCCTCTTCCGCAGCCTCGGCCTGTGACGGATCGCGCAGGCGGATCGTCACGGACCGGTCGCCCGCGGAAATCGACGAATAGCCGATCCGTGCCGAACGCAGCGCCGAACGCGCCGAATCGCTCAAGGACTGGACGCGCTTGGCGACCAGATCCTCCTGATCGACCTGAAGCAGGATGTAGGAACCACCCTGGAGATCGAGGCCGAGGGTGACCTGCTGGCTCGGAAGAAATTCCGGCAGACTATCGAGCGTCGAGCGCGGAATCGCGTTGGGCAGCGCGTAGGCAAAGCCGAGTACGACCACGAGCCAAATCAGGATCGTCTTCCAGCGCGAAAAATGTAGCATTCAATGATCCGGTCGGTGGTTCGTGACGGACAGGGCACCGCCCGCCCGTCGGCTTCGAAACTGTCTGCCACCCTATTGTGGCGAAAGCGGCGAGCCTTGAAAGCCGGGCCGCTTCAAAGGTCGGACAGGATTATTTCTCGTTGGCCGCCATCGGCTCGCCCTTGACGCGCACGTCGCTGATCATCGCACGCACCATCCGAACCCTGGTCTGCTCGGAGATCTGGACCTCCAGTTCGCCATTGTCGAGAACCTTGGTCACTTTGCCGAGTATACCGCCGCCGGTCACGACCTGATCGCCCCGCCGGATGTTCTCCAGCATCTGGGTCCGCTTCTTCATCTGGCTGCGCTGCGGGCGGATGATAAGGAAATACATGATGGCAAACACCGCCACGAAGGGCAGGATGCTGAGAAGCAGTTCGCTTCCCCCGCCCGCCGGAGCAGCTGTTTGGGCGAAGGCTTGCGTGACGAACATGGAGATGACCTTTCATGCGAAAAGCGCGGCGGGAGATCCGATCCGCGCTCTGAAATAGTTGCGCCGAATATACGTTCGCACTTGCCGAATGCAACAGAAACGCAAGAAAACAAGGCAACGCGTCCTCATGAAAGATCCGACATGCCGCAAACCGAACGCCCCGACCTCGGGCACGTCCTCGATCGAATCGCCGGTGCGCTCGAACGCATCGCGCCGAAAGCGTTCGCCAACGCCGATCTCGATCCTGCCGACTGCTTCGTTTTCGAGCCGCCGCTGACCTTGAAACCGGTGTTTCAGGTGAACCGCGTGGCGATCGAGCTTCTCCAGGGGGTCGATCGCTCGCGGGACATGCTTCTGGACAATACCCGGCGGTTCGCCGATGGCCTGCCGGCCAACAATGCTCTCTTGTGGGGCGCTCGCGGCATGGGAAAATCCTCGCTCGTCAAGGCGGCCCACGCCAGCGTCAACGCCGAACGGGGGGGGCATGACGCACCCCTGAAGCTGGTGGAGATCGCCCGCGAGGACATCGATCATCTGCCCGAACTCATGACCCTCCTGAAGACGGCCCCGTTCCAGATCCTGTTGTTTTGCGACGATCTCTCGTTCGATACGGGTGATTCGAGCTACAAGTCCCTGAAGGCGGTCCTGGAAGGCGGGGTCGAGGGGCGTCCGAAGAACGTGCTCTTCTACGCCACGTCCAACCGGCGGCATCTCCTGCCCCGCGACATGATCGAGAACGAGAGTTCGACCGCCATCAATCCGGGCGAGGCCGTCGAGGAGAAGGTGTCGCTGTCGGATCGTTTCGGATTGTGGATCGGCTTCCACAAGTGCAGCCAGGACGATTATCTCGCCATGGTGGAGGGCTATGCCGCCAATTACCGCCTTGCCGTCGAACCCGATCGCCTGCGAAGCGAGGCTCTGGAATGGCAGGTGACGCGCGGCAGTCGCTCGGGCCGCGTCGCGTTCCAGTTCATCCAGGATCTGGCCGGACGCCTCGGCCAGCGGATCGACTGAGCGCCGGGCCTTTTTGAACGCAGCGAGAACACTCGCTCGCCTCCGGACAAACGAACGGGCCGATCGATCTTCATCGAACGGCCCGTCGCATGGATGATCTTACTGCAGATAGCTCGACGGATCGATCGGCGAGGAGTTCTTGCGGACCTCGAAGTGCAGCTGCGGCACGTCCGTATCGCCGCTCATGCCGGAGCTTGCGATCTCCTGTCCGCGCTTCACGGTGTCGCCGCGCTTGACCTTCAGCGCGTCGGCATGGCCGTAGACGGTAACGAGACCATCGTCATGCTTGACGAGGACGGTGTTGCCGAACTCCTTCAGGCCGTCGCCGGCATAGATGACGACGCCGTTCTCGGCCGCCTTCACGGGCGTGCCGCGCGGCACGGAGATGTTCAGGCCGTCATTGCGCTTGGAGCCGACCTTTTCGCCGAAGCGCTGCAGCACCCTGCCCTGCACCGGCCAGCGATAGCTGCTGATCCCGCTCGATTCCGGCGCGGTTTCGCTGCTCGGGCCCGACTTGGCGGCGACGGTGGATTTTGGCTCGGCCGTCGCCACCCGGGTTTCCGTCGCGGCCGCAGGTTGGGCGGCGGCCGGAGCCGGCTTCGACTCGGCGCTCGCCACGGACGTCGCAGCCGCCGGAGCGGTCGGCGCGGCGCTGGCCGTCGTCGTCGCAGGCGAGGTGGTCGGCTTCACATAGGGCTTGGGCGCGGAATCGACGGCTGCGACCTGCTGGCTGGCGGCGTTCGGGCGCGAGGTGGGAACGACGAGCTTCTGGCCGAGACGGACCGTATCGCCGCTCATGCCGTTCGCCTGGCGGATCGCGTCGGCCGAAACGCCCGAGCGTCTTGCGATGGCCGACAGCGTATCGCCGCTGGCCACGGTGACGGTGGTGTTCGCGCCGGCCGCCGGCTGCGGTGCGGCATTGGAGATCGCCTGAGCCTGTGCGCCAAGTGTCGTGGGCTGCGCGCCCGGACCCGAGCTCTGTGCGACCGGCGACGACGCGGACCCGTTCGCAGCGAAGACGGTGGAAGGCTGGGCCGGCTGATAGTTCGGCGCCGGCGGTGGCGGCAACTGGCCGCGCTGGACGTCCGCGGCCGGCGCGGACGGAACATATTGCGGCTGCTGGGCGGCCATCGCCTGCCCGCTGGCCGGATAGCCGGCGGATCCCTGTGCGGACGCGATCGATCCGGTCATCGTGCCGTCGAGATTGGTGCCGTAGCCCTGGTTTACGGCCGCGATCTGCTGACTGGCCGGTTGCGGCAGGGCGCCGGTATAAAAACCGTCGTCGAGCCGGATGGCATCGCCGGAGCAACCGGACGTGACACCGGCTGCGAGAAGGAGAGCGGTCGTCAGAACGCCGCGGGCCTTGAGGGTATTGAGAACTCGGTAACGCATCGCTGTCCCTTAAACGACAGGAAATTTGAGACCATTAGAACGCGTTAATCTTACTTTGCTGTTAAGAGTGATGGCTGAATGTCGTTTTCCGCCTCGGATTCGTCGCACTTTTTCGCCGATCCCTCGACCGTCACAGCGCCTTCGCGATGCCCGCACCGATCCGCTGATAGCGAACGCTCCACAGGTCCCGACGCTCGAACCGCGCGCCGACCTTCTGGAGGCGCACGAGGGTCTGGGCTTCGCCCTCGCCACCGACTGCGCAGACCAGAAGCGATTGTTGCGCCATCTGATCGAGGAAGATGCGCGGCGGCGCAGGGAAGGCGGAATGGATGACGACACGATCGTACGGCGCGCCATCTGGATAACCTTCCGATCCATCCGACAGAAACAACGAGACATTGGTGACTTCGGCGCGCTGGAGCGCGACCTCCGCCTTGGCAAGGAGCCGGCGGAAGCGATCGAGCGAGGTGACGTGCAAGGCCATCCTTGCCAGAAGCGCCGTCACGTAGCCGCTGCCCGTTCCGATTTCCAGGACCCGGTGCTCCGGCTTCAGTTCGAGCGCATCGACGAGGCGGATGGCGGTGGCCGCATCCGGCATGACCTCGCCGCAATCGATCGGGATCGCGCCATATCCGTAGGGCCGCGCGCCCGTCACGGGAATAAACGTTCCGCGCGGGATCGTAGCCGCCGCTTTCAGCACGATGTCGGACAGTGCGGGATAGCCGGCTTTCAGTTCGGAAAAAAACCGGTCCTGATCGCTCGCCGGGTCGCTCATGCGCCGAAGTGGTCCTCCAGGTCGCCCAGCATACGTTCGGCCGTAAGGTCCAGGCAGACGGGGGTGACGGAGATGTAGCCCGCCTGGAGCGCCGCGAGGTCGGACCGGTCGACCGTCGGGCCGGTCTGTCGACCGAAGCGCAGCCAGTAGTAGGAATGGCCGCGGCCATCCTCGCGTTCGTCGAAGCTCAGCGCGTAGTCGAGCTTGCCCTGACGGGTCACGCGCGTGCCCTCGACCGCATCCGGTTCGCGGACCGGAAAATTGACATTGATGATGTGGCCGCCCGGCAGATCGTAGTGCATGAGCCTTTCGATCACGGCGGGCGCATGGCGTTCGGCGGTCGCCCACGGGTTTTCGAGCGGTCGCTGGCGATCGAACGCCTGGCTGAGCGCAATCGACTTGATCCCGAGCATCGCCCCTTCCATCGCACCGGCGACCGTCCCGGAATAGGTCAGGTCGTCGGCGACGTTCTGTCCGATATTGATTCCCGACAGGACGAGGTCCGGCGGGGCGTCCATCAGCTTGCGGGTCGCCATGATCACGCAGTCCGTCGGCGTGCCGCTCAACGCGAATCGCTTCGCGCCGATCTGGCGCAGACGCAGCGGCGTCGACAGGGTGATCGAATGGGCAAGGCCGCTCTGGTCGGTTTCGGGTGCGACCGTCCAGACATCGTCGGAGATCTCCGCCGCGATCCGCTCGAGCGCTTCGAGACCGTCCGAATGAATGCCGTCATCGTTGGTGATCAGGATGCGGGTCACGCCGCACCCCCGATCGTCTCGACGCCGCCCATATAGGGGCGCAGAACCTCGGGCACGGTGATCGAGCCGTCTTCGTTCTGGTAGTTTTCCATGACGGCGATCAAAGCGCGCCCGACCGCCACCCCCGAACCGTTGAGCGTGTGGACGAAACGCGGCTGCTTGTCGCCCTCGCCCTTGTAGCGCGCGTTCATGCGGCGCGCCTGGAAGTCGCCGCAGACCGAACAGGACGAGATCTCACGGAAACTGTCCTGCCCGGGAAGCCAGACCTCGATGTCGTAAGTCTTGCGGGCGGCAAAGCCCATGTCGCCGGTCGACAGGAGAACCACGCGGTAGTGGAGGCCGAGACGTTTGAGGACCTCCTCGGCGCACCCCGTCATGCGCTCCAGCTCGTCCTGCGAGGACTGGTCGTCGGTGACCGAGACCATCTCGACCTTGTTGAACTGATGCTGGCGCAGCATGCCGCGCGTATCGCGGCCCGCCGAACCGGCTTCCGAGCGGAAGCAGGGCGTCAGGGCGGAAAACCGCTTGGGAAGCGCATCGGCAGGCATCGTGCTTTCGCGCACGAGGTTCGTCAGCGGCACTTCCGCGGTCGGGATCAGCCAGTATTCCTCTTCGGTCGGCGCATCCTCGAACGCATTCGCCACAAGGTCGCGAACCTCGATCTCCCCCGATTTGAGGCGCTCGAGATCGGCCTGACGCGTGTGCTTCGAGAGCACGTCGTCGGTCTGCTCGGCGCGGCCCTTCATCGAGGCGCCGATGAACAGATCGTCGCCGAACTTCGGCAGTTGGGAGGTTCCGTACATCGCATCGTTGCGCACCAGCACCGGGGGCTGGACTTCCTCGTAGCCATGCTCGTCGGTGTGGAGGTTCAGCATGAACTGGCCGAGCGCGCGTTCGAGCCGCGCAAGTCCGCCCTTGAGAACGTTGAAGCGCGAGCCGGAAATCTTCGCCGCCTGGTCGAAATCCATGAGGCCGAGGGCCTCGCCGAGCTCGTAATGCTCTTTCGGCGTGAACGCGAAATCCGGTTTGTCGCCGATACGGCGAACCTCGACATTGGCGGCCTCGTCGGCGCCGACGGGCACGTCGTCCAAGGGCACGTTGGGCAGACCGTCGAGCAATTTCTTCAGCTTCGCGTCGAGATCGCGCTCTTCGGCTTCGCCGGCCTGTATGTCGGACTTGATCGTCGCGACCTCGTCGATCAGCGTCTGCGCCGTCGCCTCGTCGCCCGACCCCTTGGCCTTGCCGATGGCCTTGGACGCATCGTTGCGCCGGCTCTGAAGGTCCTGCAATCGCTTCACATGGGCACGCCGCGCTTCGTCGAGTTCGATCAGCAGCTTCGAGACCGGTGAAGCGCCTCTCGTGGCCAGAGCCTGATCCAATGTCTCGGGATTATCGCGTATCCACTTGATATCGATCATAATGTCTCATTTCCGTAATATGCATTCCGGACCATCGGCAATAACGCCCTTGCGGACGGGCTCTCACCCGCCGCGCCGACCCGATTCAGTCCGCCTTCGCCTCGGCCGCGCCGAGATCGCGTGCGCGCTTCTTCTCGATGTATCGCGCCGCGAGAATGGAAAATTCGTAGAGAAGGATCGTCGGCACGGCAAGGCCGATCTGGGACAGCGGATCGGGCGGGGTGAGGACCGCCGCGACGATGAACGCGATCACGATCGCATATTTGCGCTTGTTCACGAGGCCCTCGGCTGAGGTGATGCCCGCGCGCACCAGAAGCGTCGCGACCACCGGCAACTGGAACACCATTCCGAACGCGAAGATCAGCGTCATCGTCAACGACAGATATTCCGAGACGCTCGGCAGAAGCTCGATGATCGCCTGATCGCCGGCGCCCGTCTGCTGCATCGACAGGAAGAACCACATCACCATCGGCATGAAGAAGAAATAGACCAGCGAGGCGCCCAGCAGGAACAGGATGGGCGTCGCGACGAGGAAGGGCAGGAACGCGCCGCGCTCGTTCTTGTAGAGACCCGGGGCGACGAACTTGTAAATCTGGCCGGAAATGATCGGAAACGAGAGGAAGAGGCCGCCAAAAGCGGCGATCTTCACCTGCGTGAAGAAGAATTCCTGCGGCGCCGTATAGATGAAGCGGGCCTGCTCGCTCATCATGCCGGCCCACTGGAACGCAGTCTGATAGGGGACGACGAGAAGATTGAAGAGCTCCTTGGCGAAGAAGAAGCAGATGATGAACGCCAGGAAGAAGCCGAGGATCGATCGGATGAGACGCTGCCGCAACTCGATCAGGTGATCGATGAGCGGTGCGGAGGATGCTTCGATATCGTCGTTCGAAGCGCTCATGAGTTGCGTTCCATCGGTTTCGTGTCGGGTTGACCGCCGGGTGCGTCAGACCGACCGGTCGCCGGCACCGGCGTTTCGGAAGAACCTGCCCGCTTGTCCAGCGGCTCCATCTCGACAGGAGACGTCTTGAGCGGCGGTGCGGTTGTGGGTTCGGACTTTGCCGGTTCGATGTGATCGGCGGGCATTTTCGTGGCCGCCCTGACGGAGGAGCGGATATCGTCGCCGATCTCGTGCATCGGCTTCATCGCTTCGCGCATCTGCCTGCGGGGATCGAGACTTCGGACCTCGTCCACAGACTTGCGGACCTCGTCGAGTTCGGCTTCCTTCAGGGCTTCGTCGAACTGCTTGCGAAAGTCGCCGGCCATCGAGCGGAACTGCTTCATCGTGCGCCCGAAGGCGCGCAGCATTCCAGGCAGGTCCTTCGGCCCCACGACGACGATCAGAACGACCGCCACGACGAGCATTTCCGTCCAGCCGATATCGAGAAACATCGTCAGCCCTTGGCACAATTCGGGAGGCAGACCAATTCCGCCCCCTCACACACTCGGCCCTGAATGTCCGGAACCGGTCGACCGGATCAGACCGGGGTCTTGTCGGTCTTCGTCTCGTGCTGAACCGGCTGGCCGGACTGATCGTCGAGACCGCGACGTTCCGTCGTCTGCACGCCCTCGTCGTCGTTCATGCCCTTCTTGAAGTTCTTGATGCCCTTCGCGACATCGCCCATCAGCTCGGGAATCTTGCCGCGACCGAAGAGCAGAAGAACGACCGCCAGAACGATCAGCCAATGCCAGATGCTAAAGCTACCCATGAAACTCTCCGTGCGCCCAAGCCAAATGACTCGGCAATCAGATCCTGAGGCCCCTACCTAGCGACCGCCGACGTCTTTTTCAAATATGATTACGTCCTGCGCATCGATCGACACGACGACGTCGCGGCAGTCGTCGGGAACGACCCCGGCCCGCATGCGCGATCGCAGCGGTTCGTCGATGCCTTCCACCACCACCGTGAAGAGTTCGACGCCGCCGAGAAACCGACGCGATACGATCCGGCCGAGGACCCCCGCCTCGCTCTCGCCGAGCCGCAGGCCCATGAGGCGCAGCGCCACCGTCAGCTTCGTTCCGTCGCACAGCGCCGTCTCTCCCACCGGGCCCAGCGCCGTGATCACGCGCCCGCCGCTCGCTTCGGCCGGGATGACGTTCAGCTCCGAAAAGAACCCGGCGGTGAAGAGATCGACGGGGTTGCGGTAAAGCTCGGCTCCCGTCCCGGTCTGGACGAGACGGCCGCCGCGAAGCAGCGCGATCTTGTCGCCCATCCGCATCGCCTCCTCGGCGTCGTGGGTCACCACGATCGCGGTCGCCCGGGTCTCGCGCAGGATCTGCAGCGTGTCCGTGCGGATGACGTCCTTGAGGCGGCTGTCGAGGCCGGAGAACGGCTCGTCCATCAGGAGCACCGAAGGGCGTGGCGCAAGGGCGCGCGCAAGGGCGACGCGCTGCTGCTCGCCACCGGACAGCATGTGCGGATACTGATCGCCGCGGTTCGACAGGCCCACCCGTTCGAGTGCGGAACCGGCCGCGCGCCTGGCCGCGGCCTGCGACAGGCCCGAGAGGCCGAACGCCACGTTCTTCAACAGCGTCATATGGGGGAACAGCGCGTAATCCTGGAACATCAGGCCGACACCGCGCAGCTCCGGCGGCACGAACACGCCCGGCCCGGCCATTTCACGCCCGTTCAGGAGGAGCCGGCCCTCGCTCTGGCGCTCGATGCCCGCGGCGATCCGCAGCAACGTCGTCTTGCCCGATCCGGACGGGCCGAGAAGACACAGGATGCCGCCGGCCTCCGCCACGAGATCGATCCCGCACAGGATCTCCTTCGAACCGAAATGGTGACAGACATTCTCGAAGGTCAGATTGGCGGCAAAGCTCACCCCCGCGCTCGTGCGGGCGGCCGTTGCCGGCTGGGTCAGCTTTTTTGCGCGCGACAACACGAGGGTTCGTCAAACTTCCGGATCTGAGGACATTTTGGCCCCGACGCTGCGGCGAAGGCTTTCGCTCGCTGGAATAAGCCCTCGACCGCGGACCCGCAAGGACGGATCCGTCGTTCGTTGCCGGAAAATCGTCAGGCCGTCACCGCCATCAGGCGATCGTACTCGTCCGAGAGCTCGGCGATGTCCTCGTCCTCGGAAACCTTCGTCAGGCACGCTTCCGCTCGGGCGGCCCGGCGCCCGGACGCGCCCTCAAGGATCGGTACGCCCTTGGCCAGGACGCGCATCTCGTCCATGTCGCCATTGCAATGAAGCACGACATCGCACCCGGCTTCGATCGCCGCTTCGGCGCGCGCGTCGTAAGCTCCGGTCAGGGCCTTCATCGAAATATCGTCGGTCATGAGAAGCCCGTCGAAACCGATCTCGCCGCGAATGACTTCCTCGATCACGATCGGCGACAATGTCGCGCAGCGTTTGTCGTCGATGTCGGTGAAGAGAATGTGCGCGCTCATCGCGCACGGAAGATCGTTCAGCTCGGCAAAGGGCAGGAAGTCGCGCGCGGCCAGTTCGCTGCGCTTCGCGGTCACGACCGGCAGTTCCTTGTGGCTGTCGGCGCGGCCGCGGCCATGTCCCGGAATGTGCTTCATCACCGGCAGGACGCCGCCGGCCATGCAGCCCTGCGCCATCGCGCGGCCGAGCCGGGCGACGTCGGCTGGCACGTCGCTCAAGGCCCGGTCGCCGATGATGTCGTGGGCCCCCTCCACCGGCACGTCGAGGCACGGAATGCAGTCGGCATTGATGCCGTAGCGCATCAGATCGCCGGCGAGCAGGCGGCCGTGGAGAAACGCCAGCCTGAGCCCCGTCTCGCGATCTTCGCGGTAAAGATCGCCGAGTGCGCGGGCGGCGGGTCGCATGGGGGCGAAGGGTGGCTTCAGGCGCTGGATCCGCCCGCCCTCCTGATCGATGAAGATCGGCGTCGTCTCGCGCCCGCCCAGCTCCTTCAGCATTTCGACCAGTTCGCCGAGCTGGGACGGGCTGTCGATGTTGCGCGCGAACAGGATGAAGCCCCACGGGCGTTCACCCTCGAAGAAATGGCGCTCGTCTCGGCTCGGCTCGAATCCGAGCGGCGCGGCGATCCAGGCTTTGGCGTCGCTCATGGCGGACTCCGTATGCGCTCCACCGCGCGTCGGCGGAGAACGGTCTGATGATGATGGATCGGAAACGAACCTGTAGCCGGCGGTCGCGAGACCGCCGAATCCCACCGCGATCAGCGCGCGACGAAGCAGCTTCCGCCGGCTGATTTCAGCTGTTCGCACAGGCCTATGGCCTCCTGCCTGGACGATGCCGCAAGGCGAACGCGATGATAGGTTCCCTTGCCTGGAATGTCGGCCGTCTGGATCAGCATCTGCCGGCCCGAGACAAGGTTCGCATAGCGGGTGCTGATCGTGTTCGCGGAACTGCGCGCGGCATCGGCGGTCGGCTGCGACGACATCTGGACATACCATGCGTCGCCGGACGGCGCCACGGCGACTTCCGTCGGCGCGGCGGCAACCGGCGCATCCGCAGCGCCCGCGGGCACGGCGACAGCCGCAACCGGGGCGGCCGGCCCGCTCCCATCATTCGAGCGAGCGGCCCCGGGTGCCGGAGCCGTCTCGAGGGCCGCGACCTGGCGGTTCGGCATCGACGGCTTCATCGCCGGAACCGGCACGTTCGGCGCAGGTTCGCCGACAGGCATCGCGGCATCCGCTGCGTTGGTGGGGACATTCGTTGCGTCCGCGGCGGGATCGAGCGATGCGGTCGCCAGATCGTCCGTCGCAGCTGCCATGGCTTCGATGGCGCTGAGACTGGCGGCGCCTTCGAGCGTGGCTTCGGCGGCGTCCGGCGCCATCGTTGACATCACGCCGCCAAGGCTCGCCCGCGGGTCGACCGGCTTCGAGGCGGCGGCGATGAGGGCGGCGGTCGGCTCGATCGACTCAGTCTGGCTGCCGGAAACGATCGTGCCATCGGGCAGGACGGTGACGGTCTTGACGCGGCGCGGCTGAAGCGTGGGCTCCGCCGATTCGGGCCTCGCATCGCTCATGGCGACGGCGAAGGCGGAGGCGTCCACCCCCGGAAGACCTTCATATTGCTGCGGCGCTTCCTGCTGGAGATCGATCGGCTTTTCGGCAGCCGAAACGAGGGCATCCTGCTGGGTCGCAGCGAAGCCGCTCCCATTTGCGACCTTTTCATAGGTCGCGCTTTCCTGGTTGGCGACCTGCTTGCCGCCGGGATTGGGCGGCACGATCTTCACCGGCTCGGCATCGGCCTTGACGATGAGGGGCGCCGACGCGTCCGACGCACCATTCCCGCCGCCGAGAACCAGCATGCTGGTCCCGCCGAGCAGCGCCAGGACGACGACGCTCGCGGCGATCTTCCGACCGGAAGCCCCGAGCCCGAAGCGCGCGCCCGCGCGCCTCTCGTCCTCGGCAACGCGGCTGTCGTCGCTCGCAAAGGTCGAGAGAATGCGCGGCAACGGCTCGTTGTCGGCGCCATTCGGAGCGGCCACGTTGAAGCGCGCATGCTCGCCCGACTGCACGCCCTTGATCAATGCTGCCGATGTCGGCTCGATGCCGCGGGTCGCGGCTTTGTCGAGGTTGAGGGTCGCCATCTCGCTGGCGAGGAGCGAATCGAAATCGTCGAAGACCTTCGCCGTCATCGGGGTCTCGGCCTGGCGCTCGGGCGCGAAGGCCTCCGCCTTGCCGACCTTGCCGGCGAGCGGATCGGCCGGGGCAGAAAGGCCTTCCAGCGCCATCGCGAACTCCGCGTCGAAGCTCTCGCTGCCCATGGCATCGCGATCGCTGGAGCTCACCTCGCTATCGACCGAGAGCGTGTTCATCAGGGGCTCGGCCGGCTTTTCGATCGCCGGCGCCCGAGCCGCGCGCGGCGCCGGCTGCGCGCCGAGCATCGCCGACCCGAACACGGGTCGCGCCGATCTCGCGGCGACCTGTTCGGTCGCAACGGGCCTGCTCGCGGGAGGGGTCGCCATCGGCGCGGTCGCAGCCGGCTTTACGGAAGGGGCCGTGGCCGGCTCGACGGCGATCGGCGCGTCAACGCGCCCATCGGCGGTGAACGCCGCGAATTCGGCATCGAGTTCGCCGGCCAGCAACAGATCGATGTCGAATTCGTCGCCGTCGTCAAAAGTCTCGGCAACCGGGACGTTCGGGGCAACCGGAGGCGACACCGGCGCATTGCGGGCCTGGGCGAAAATGTCCTGAGCGCCGCCCTTTGCGGCGGACCTGTCCGGCAGTGCCCGTTCGGGGGACGCGTCGTTGGCGCCGGCCCGATCGCCGGCAATGGATGTCAGGGCCCCGATCGCCGCGGCCTCGCTCGTGTCGGACATCCTCGAAGGGGACGCGACATCGGGACGAAGGCCCGGCTCGACCCGGCTTGGTGCCGGTGCGGGTTCGATGGCCTTGCGCGCAGGAGCGGGAGTGGCGCGGCTCCGTTCCGGCGGAGCGGGTCGAACGGCCTCGACCGGCGCGGGCGCGATCGTCTTCGCGGGAGCTTTCGGTGGAATGGCGGGCATCGATGGCGACCAGGGTTCGTCGATCAGCCGGGCCAGGTCGGCAAACGGGTCGTCGTCGAAGGCGCCAAGACCCTCGGACGGTCCCCGCTCGATACCTGATCTGTCGCTCATCGCTCGTCCCCTCGATCCCCCGCGCGCCCCTCAACGCGTATCAATCCAAGCGCTAGAAGACGAAATTGACCAAAGCGTGATCGATTATCGCATTTCTTCAGGGGCCTCCGCGCCGATGATCGTCAGGCCGGAGCGAATGATCGTCGCCACGGCATCGACCAGGGCCAGACGCGCAAGAGTGGACTGTGGGGCGTCAGCGTTAACAAAACGTAACTGGGGCAAGTCCTTACCGCGATTGTACTGGCCATGGAACGACGATGCGAGGTCGTAGAGATAGAAGGCCAGACGGTGCGGTTCACGGGCGAAGGCGGCCGATTGGACGACCCTTGGAAACTCGCTCAGCTTCCGGATCAGGCCGGTCTCGCCCTCATCGTCCAACAGGTTCAGGTCAGCTTCGGTGGGCTCGCCGATCGCAACGGCGAATCCGTTCTCGCGTGCCTGCCGAAAGATCGAGTGCGCCCGCGCATGCGCATACTGGACGTAGAAGACCGGATTGTCCTTCGACTGTTCGGTGACCTTCTTGAAGTCGAAGTCGAGCGGCGCATCGCTCTTGCGGTAGAGCATCATGAAGCGCACCGGATCGCGCCCGACCTCCTCGACGACTTCGGCCAGCGAGACGAAGTCGCCGGTCCGTTTCGACATCTTCACCGGCTCTCCCTCGCGGTAGAGCTTGACGAGCTGGCACAGGATCACGCTTGCCTGCGCCTCGCCGCCCGAAATCGCCCGGGCGACGGCTTCGAGCCGCTTCACATAGCCCGAATGATCGGCACCGAGGACGAAGATCATCTCGGAAAACCCGCGCTCGAACTTGTCCTTGAAGTAGGCGACGTCGGCGGCGAAATAGGTGAAGAGACCGTTCGACTTCACGAGCGGGCGGTCCTGATCGTCCCCGACGGCGGTGGAGCGCAGCAGGGTCTGCTCGCGATCTTCCCAATCGTCCTGGGGCTTGCCCTTCGGCGGCGGCAAGGCACCCTTGTAGACGAAGCCCTTCGTCTCGAGATCGGAGATCGCCATGGCGATCTTGCCGCCGTCGGCATCGTGCAGCGTGCGCTCGGAGAAGAACACCTCGTGCTCGATGCCGAGCGTCCTCAGGTCGGCGCGGATCATGTCCATCATCGCGGCGATGGCGCGGTCGCGCACCAGCGGCTCCCACTCGTCCTGCGGCAGGTCCAGGAGCCCATCGCCGAATTCGTCGCGCAGCGACCGACCGAGCGGAATGAGATAATCCCCCGGATAGAGCCCGGCCGGCATCTCGCCGATATCCTGGCCGAGCGCCTCGCGGTAGCGCAGGAAGGCCGACCGCGCGAGAACGCCGATCTGCTCGCCGGCATCGTTGACGTAATATTCCTTCGTCACCTCGTGACCGGAAAACGTCAGAAGACGGGCGATCGCGTCGCCGACGACGGCCCCGCGGCAATGGCCGACATGCATCGGTCCCGTCGGGTTGGCCGAGACATATTCGACATTGATCTTCCGGCCCGTCGGCTCGCCGCGCCCGTAATCCATCCGCTTGGTCAGCAGCTCGCCGAGATGGCGCGGCCAGAAGGCGCGCGCGAGGCGGATATTGATGAAACCGGGCCCGGCGATCTCGACCGTCTCGATATCGGCGTCGGCCCGCAGCGCTTCGGCGATCGTCTCGGCGAGATCCCGGGGCTTCAGGCCCATCGGCTTGGCGAGAACCATCGCGGCATTGGTGGCGAGATCGCCATGCGCAGGGTCGCGCGGCGGCTCTGCCGTCACGCGTTCGAGATCGGGAACGGCGTGCCCCCCGGCGCTCAGAACGGCTGCGACGGCGGTTCTCACCCGCGCTTCGAAATCGGCGAAAATGTTCATCATGGCTTCAGAGCTTTTCAAAGCGGCGCCCGCGAACGGACCCTCGAGGCAGACTGTGCTGCCGTTTGACCCTGCGGCTAGCCCAAACGCGTTGGCTGGTCAAACAATCGGCGGTGTTCGCCGAGCGCGAACGTATCGGTCATCCCCGACAGGTAGTCGGCGATCCGACGCGCCTGCTTGTGGGGCTTCATCCGCCCGAATTCGTGGGACCATTCGGCCGGAAGGCGTTCAGGCTCGGCCATGAAACGGTGAAACAGCCGTTCGACGATCGCTTCGGCCTCGTCCATGACGCGCGTCACGCTCGGCGCACGGTAGACGCGCTGAAACAGAAAGCGCCGCGTTTCGTCGACGGCGCTCCGCATGGCGTCGGAGAACGCGATCATCGCGAAGGACGCGTCGCGCACATCGTCCGCATGGCCCGGATCCAGGGTGTCGAGATTGGACAGCGAGGTGGCGATCACGTCCTCGACCATTCGCGTGATGTGACGGCGCATGATCTCGTTGGCGAGCCGGCCGGGGGCGAGCGCCGGATAGCGCGCCTCGATCTCGGCGAGGATCGAGCCGGCGAGTTCGAGCTCGCGCAGATCGTCGATGGCGATCAGCCCGGCGCGGAGCCCGTCGTCGAGGTCGTGGGTGTTGTAAGCGATGTCGTCGGAGATCGCGGCGCATTGGGCTTCGAGGCCGGGGAACCGCGCCAGGTCGAGCGGCATCAGCGCGTCGAAGCTCTCGATCGCCGGCGGCAATTCGGCCACGAGCGCGTGCGGGCCGGTCAGCGGCCCGTTGTGTTTGACGAGGCCTTCCAGCGTCTCCCAGGCGAGATTGAGCCCGTCGAACTCGGCGTAGCGTTGCTCGAGCACCGTCACGATCTTCAGCGCCTGCGCATTGTGATCGAATCCGCCGAACGGCTGCATGGCCCGGTCCAGCGCCCGCTCGCCGGCATGGCCGAACGGCGGGTGGCCGAAATCGTGAACGAGCGCCACCGCTTCCGTGAGGTCCTCGTCGAGGCGCAGGGCGCGGGCGAAGGCACGGGCGATCTGGCTGACCTCGATCGTGTGGGTGAGCCGCGTCCGGTAGTGGTCGGCCTCGGTGGCGACGAACACCTGCGTCTTGTGCTTCAGCCGGCGAAAGGCCGTCGAATGGACGATCCGGTCGCGGTCGCGCTGGTAGGCCGTGCGGGTCGCGCTTTCGGGTTCGGCGTAAAGCCGGCCGCGGCTTTGCCGATGATCCACCGCGCAGGGGCTGAGCGGCTCGCGCCCCATGCCGATGCGGCTCGTTGAAGATGACATCATCATTTCGCGCCGTCGATTGACCAAGGCTTCAAGCGTCCTTACCTTTCAAAAGACCCACGAACAAGGAGCGCGGCAGGCTTTCACCCTGACCTCGATCGACCCCATGAGCGAGACACTCGTAAAACCCGTCACCCTCTCCGACAAGGCGGTCAAGCGCATCGCCTCCATCCTGTCGAAATCGCCGGAGGCCACCTCCTTGCGCGTTTCTGTGGAAGGCGGCGGCTGCTCCGGCTTTTCCTACAAGTACGATCTGACGAGCGAGACGGAGGCGGACGATCTGGTCCTCGAACGCGACGGCGCCCGCGTCGTCATCGACCAGACTTCGGTCGTCTATCTCGATGGCTCGATCATCGATTTCGTCGACGATCTGATGGGCCAGTCCTTCCAGATCCGAAACCCCAACGCCGTCGCAAGCTGCGGCTGCGGCACCAGCTTCTCGATCTGACGTTCGTGGCAGGCGGCGTCCCGGTATCGCTGTACGCACCGAGACCCGTCTGCTGCCTCGGCACTCGGCAGATCTCGGGCTTCGCGGTCAAGGTTTACGTTATCCTGGGGCCTGGGCGTCATCGCGATGATGAGATCGTCGACGCGGCGCTCGTTGCCGCGTCCCCACTTCTCGGTGCGTCGCAACAGCCGAACGCTTGCCAGGAACTCGGCTTCGTCATTCTCCATCTCGGCGAGCATGCCGACTGGTTGCTCGTGGATCGCTGGGTTCATGGCGACAGCCTGAAGAACACACTCCTGAAATCCGAGCGCGGTCGCCCGCACGCATTCCTGCCCGTGCCGGATCCAGACCTGTTCGCCTGCGTCTGGGAGGCGGGGATCGTGGATTTCGAGCGTCGCGCCTTCATCCAGACGATGATGACGACAGCGCCCGACGAATCGCGCTACCTGTCGACCATTCTGAACGGCGAGGTCTGACCGCAATGCTGATTGCATCCTGGAACATCAACGGCATCAAGGCCCGCATCGACGGGCTCACCACATGGCTTCAGGAGCGTTCGCCGGACATTGCCTGCCTTCAGGAGATCAAGAGCCAGGACGAGGGCTTTCCAAGGGAGGCGATCGAGGCGCTCGGCTATCATGTGGAAACCCACGGCCAGAAGGGTTTCAACGGCGTCGCCCTCCTGTCGCGGCAGAAGCCGGAGAGCGTGACGCGTGGCCTGCCCGGCGACGAGAGCGACGAGCAGTCCCGCTATATCGAGGGCGTCTGGCAGACGGGGAGCGGTCCGTTGCGCGTCGCCTCGATCTATCTGCCGAACGGCAATCCGCTCGGCACGGAGAAATTCGCCTACAAGCTCGCTTGGATGAACCGGCTGGAGCGGCACGCGGCCGGGCTCCTCGAGCGGGAGGAGCGAGTGGTTCTGGCGGGCGACTACAATGTCATTCCGCAGCCCGAAGACGTCCACAATCCCGAGGCCTGGACGGAGGACGCGCTGTTCCAGCCGGAATCGCGCGGCAATCTGCGTCGCCTTGTCCATCTCGGCTTCGCGGACGCGTTGCGCCTGACCGACGACAGCCGGCAGATCTACACCTTCTGGGATTACCAGGCCGGCGCCTGGCAGAAGAACAACGGCATCCGCATCGATCACCTGCTGCTGTCTCCGGAAGCGCAGATCGCACTTCGCTCGGTCGGCATCGACAAGCAGGTTCGCAGTTGGGAGAAACCGTCGGACCACGTCCCGATCATCGCGGAGATCGAGGCCTGACCCACCGGCTTCAATCCGCCATCGAGCGGTCCGGCGCCCTGCCCGCTCCGGCCCGTTCCTCCAACCTTGCGCCGGCGCTGCACCGATCGCCGTCCGTCGAAACGGACACCTCGCTCTGATCGGACGCAGCGGCACAGGGTCCTGCTGCGCCAGCGTCGTTTTGCAGCGTCTTTATTGGCGGAGGAGCCTTCGATTGGGCTGCAAACCGGCACAAATCAGGTTAGGCTTCACCGAAGCGCCTTCGACCGGCCCTTTCGAAACACACGCAAGGATCATGCCTGAATGCCCATGGACATGCCGCTTCCACCATCCGTTCTTCCCGTTTCACCCTATCCGGATGCGGACGAGGTTCTGGACAGTCTGATCGTCGAGGCGGATCTCTCGAAGGAGGACCGGAAGGCGATCGGCGCCATCGCGGTCGATCTGGTGAAGCGGATCCGCAAGGCCGGCGATCCCGGCATGATGGAGGTCTTCCTTGCCGAATACGGCCTTTCGACCGAGGAAGGCATTGCCCTCATGTGCCTGGCCGAGGCGCTGTTGCGCGTTCCCGACGCCGTCACGATGGACGAGCTGATCGAGGACAAGATCGCGCCGGGCCAGTGGAACGCCCATCTCGGCAAGTCGTCCTCCTCGCTCGTCAACGCCTCCACCTGGGCGCTGATGCTGACCGGCCGGGTTCTCGACGAGAACGACAGTGGTCCGCTCAAGGCCATGCGCGGTGCGATGAAACGTCTCGGCGAGCCGGTCATCCGCAACGCGGTCGGCCAGGCGATGCGTGTAATGGGTCGCCAGTTCGTCCTCGGCGAAAACATGGACAAGGCCATGGAACGGGCCAAAGGCATGGAGGAGAAGGGATTCACCTATTCCTACGACATGCTCGGCGAAGCGGCCCGGACCTACGAGGATGCCGAGCGCTATCGCAAAGCTTACGACGAGGCCATCGAGAAGATGGCCAAGCGCGCCACCAAGGGCGACATCGCGACCAATCCCGGCATCTCGGTCAAGCTGTCCGCCCTCCACCCGCGCTACGAGATCGGTCAGCACGACCGGGTGATCGAGGACATCGTTCCGATCGTCAGGGATCTCGCGGCCAAGGCCGCGAAGATGAAGATCGGCTTCAACATCGACGCCGAGGAACAGGACCGGCTGACCCTCTCGCTCGAAGTGATCGAAAAGGTGCTGGAGGACGAGCGCCTCGAAGGCTGGGACGGTTTCGGGATCGTGGTGCAGGCCTTCGGCCCGCGCGCGCCTTACGTGATCGACTGGATCGCACAGACCGCCGAACGGCTTGGGCGCAGGCTCATGGTGCGCCTGGTGAAGGGCGCCTACTGGGACTCCGAGATCAAGCTCAGCCAGCAGGAGGGCCTGCCGCGCTTCCCGGTCTATTCGCGCAAGCCGGCGACGGATGTGAGCTTCATCGGCAATGCGCGCAAGCTCTTCAAATATCGCGACCGGATCTACCCGCAGTTCGCCACGCACAACGCCCACACGGCCGCGGCGATCGTGCACATGGCCAAGCAGATGGGCGTCAAGACGGACCAGTTCGAGTTCCAGCGCCTGCACGGCATGGGCGAAGTGATGCACACGCTGGTGATGAAGGATCACGGCACGCGCTGCCGGATCTATGCCCCCGTCGGCGCGCATCGCGATCTTCTCGCCTATCTCGTCCGCCGTCTCCTCGAGAACGGCGCCAATTCCAGTTTCGTCAACCAGATCGTCGATGCCGAGGTCCCGCCCGAGCAGGTGGCCGAAGACCCGTTCGAGGCGATCGGCTACGCGCCGCCGGTGACGCCCGGAACCGACATCTTCCTGCCGGTGCGCGAGAACTCGAAGGGCTGGGACCTGAAGGCCGCCGAGCACCTGCGGGAGATCGATGACGCCCGTTCCCCGTTCCGCCACACTTCATTCGAGGCAGGTCCGCTGATCGCCGGCGAAACCCGGCCGGATGCCGCCAGCGAACGGCGCAATCCGTCCGATCCCTCGGACATGGTCGGCACGACGCGGTTCGCCTCGAAGGCCGATGTCGACACGGCGCTGGAGGCGGCCAGGCCCTGGGCCGCGAGCCCGCAGGAGCGGGCGCAGATCCTGAAGCGGGCCGCAAAGCTCTTCGAGGAGAACTTCGGCGAGATCTTCGCCGTCCTTTGCCGCGAGGCCGGCAAGACCCTGCCGGATGCGCTGGCCGAGCTTCGCGAAGCGGTGGATTTCCTCAACTACTACGCCGAAGAGGCAACGCGGCTGACGAGCGAACCGCTCGGACGCTTCGTCTGCATCAGCCCCTGGAACTTCCCGCTCGCGATCTTCACCGGTCAGATCGCCGCCGGGCTGGCGGCCGGCAACGCGGTTCTCGCCAAGCCGGCGGAACAGACGCCGGTGATCGCGCATCTCGGCACGCGGCTGCTGCACGAGGCCGGCGTCCCGAAGGACGCGCTGCAGCTTCTTCCGGGCGCCGGGGAGGTCGGGGCCGCCCTCACCTCGGACCCCCGGATCGACGGCGTCGCCTTCACCGGCTCGACGGACACGGCACGGAAGATCAAGAAGGCGATGGCCGAGAACTGCCATCCGGGTGCCCCGCTGATCGCGGAAACCGGCGGGCTCAACGCGATGATCGTCGATTCCAGCGCCCTGCCCGAGCAGGCCATCCGGGACATCATCCAGTCGGCGTTCCAGTCGGCTGGCCAGCGCTGCTCGGCCTGTCGTTGCGTCTACGTGCAGGAAGACATCGCCAAATCCTTCATTGCGATGCTGAAGGGCGCGATGGACGCGTTTCGTCCGGCGGACCCCTGGGCGATCCATTCCGACAGCGGGCCGCTGATCGATGCCGAAGCGCATGGTCAGATCTCGGACTACATCGCCAAAGCGAAGGCCGAGGGCCGCCTGCTGCACCAGATCGAAGCGCCGGATCTGGGCTATTTCCTCGCCCCGGCCCTGATCAAGGTCGATTCGATCTCGGACATGGAGCGCGAGGTGTTCGGACCCGTCCTGCACTTCGCAACGTTCAAGGCCAAGGACATCGACAAGGTGGTCGATGCCATCAATGGTCGCGGTTACGGGTTGACGTTCGGCCTTCACACCCGGATCGACGACCGGGTGCAGCAGGTGACCGAGCGGATCCATGCAGGAAACCTCTACGTCAACCGCAACCAGATCGGCGCGATCGTGGCGTCGCAGCCCTTCGGTGGCGAAGGGCTTTCGGGCACCGGCCCGAAGGCGGGCGGCCCGTTCTATGTCCAGCGTTTCCAGAAGCCGGTCACGCCCAAATACCGGCCTTCGACGCCGATCGAGATGCCTGGACCGACGGGCGAATCGAACCGTCTCCATCTCGTGGCACGGCCTCCGGTCCTCTGCCTCGGGCCGACGCAGGACGATCGCAAGAAGCAGATCGAAGCCGTCGAACGGCTCGGCGGGACGGCGACGTCGGCCAGCGCCGAGACCGATCTTTCCAAAGGGCCCGAGTTCGGCTCCGCGGTCTGGTGGGGCGATGAGGAAACCGCGCGCAGGCTCGCCAGGGAACTTGCGAGCCGCGAAGGCCCGCTTCTGCGCCTCGTCACCGGCGCGATCATGGTGACCGACGTCCTGCACGAGCGCCATCTCTGCATCGATACGACCGCCTCCGGCGGCAATGCGCAATTGCTCGCGGACGTCGCCAAGAACGATCCGCGCTTCAGGGATCCGAAGAGGCGCTGAGGTCGCCCGCCGCGCACGAACCATTCCCGCAAAGCCCGAGCCCGCCGGATCGAGACGACCGGCGGGCTTTTTCGTGCCCGCCCGTCTCGACGCCCCGCCGCTGCCCGAACATCTCCGGTCGAGCGGGCCGAATGGCCGGCCGGAGGGGAGACGAGGCCCCGCGGTCTCGCGTTGCCGGCGCCAAGCCGGTATGAACGGAAAAAAACGGGAAGGAATCCAGCAACGCCCATGACTTATCTGATCTCTTTCGGCGTCCTGCTCGCTTTCGGGCTCGTCATCTTCTGCACGATACGATGGTGGAACTTGCGTCTCGTCGGTCCGCAGCCGGTCTCGATGTTCGTCTTCATCGCCATCCTCTTCACCTCCGGCCTCGACGTCGGGCTGATCATGTTTCCCCTGGCCTTCGATTTCCCGCTCTATGCGAACACGAGCGAGAATCCGGCCTATGCCTTCACGAACCCCCTGGCGTTGGAATTCGGGTTCTGGGGTTTTCTGATCTGGGCGTTCTACTTTCTGACGGCCTTCTACTTCTGCGCGATCGAGCCGCGGGTGAAATTTTTCGAAAAGCCCGTCGTCCGGTTCGTGAACAATGTCGTCATCATCACGACCTGCGCCTTCACCGGCAGCCTTTTCCTGGTCTACCTGCCCTTCTATCTGCCGACGATCGGCGACGGGGAGAGCGTGGTGACGACGTTCTACGTCATCGTCTTCGCGGTCATTCTGGCCGCCGCCTATTCCTCCACCAACATCAAGTTCGTGCGGATCCTCTCGGTCGGCTCGACGGTGCTCTTCGGCGGGCTGATCGTGCTGCTTTGGGCGGTCGCGGGCATGTCTCTGGCGCAATTCGGCGCGTCGATCGCCAATATTGGCGGCTACTTCACGAACATTCACCGATTCGTCCTGCCTTTGACGGACTATCACGAATTCTATCTGTTCTGGTGGTTCGCATGGTCGATCATGATCGGCCAGTTCACCTCGCGCTTCGTCGGCGGCATGAAGACGCAGCACATGCTGGCGGCCCTCATGATCATCCCGTCGATCCCGCTCGCGATCTGGTTCTCCGTCTTGTACTACTACTACGAAAACAGCCTTCCCACCGACGGTTTCCTCAACATCGCCATGGTCATCGTCGGCACGACCTTCGTCATCAATTCGCTCGACAGCCTCATCCGCCTCTACACCGACAATCTCGACCTGACGGTGCAGCGGTTCGGCAAGTGGACCTACATCGCCGGAAACACGGCCGTGCTGTTCAGCCTGACGCTTCTCTTCGAGAGCCAGTGGCTGCAGATCGAATGGATCGGCGGGATCGTCATCGCTCTCTACGTTTCAACCCTCGTGTTCATCGCCATGCGCGCGCGGCATGTCATGAGCAATGTCAAAGGAGTATACAAGAATCCGCAACTCGATCTGTGATCGTGGCATCGACGAATAGACCAGGCCCAGAGCTGGTTGTTGGCGCTCTATTTCACAATGGTTCGACCAATCTGTGCGTTCGACACGCCCTGCGCTTGCCAAGCGTTGGCTTGGCCTGCATCATTTGCGTCGAACCCGGGCACGAGAAAGCGGCGCGGGAACCATCGATAGGGAGACTGCTATGCGAAGCACACGTCGTTCATTCACCAAGGCTCTGGGCCTTGCAGGCGTCCTGACCCTCGGCACCGCCTTGTCCGGCGGCGCGCAGGCACAGGAGGAATTCTTCAGTATCGGTACCGGTGGGCAGACGGGCGTCTATTACGTCGTCGGCCAGTCGATCTGCCGGCTTGTCAATCGCGAAACCGAGTACAAGTGCACCGCACCGTCCACGGGCGGTTCGATCGCCAACATCAACGCCATCAAGTCCGGCGACATGGCCATGGGCGTTGCCCAGTCCGACTGGCAGTATCATGCCTACAACGGCACCTCGCAGTTCGAGGGCGACAAGTTCGACAAGCTGCGTTCGGTGTTCTCGGTCCACCCCGAGCCGTTCAATGTGATCGCCCGCAAGGACGCGAACATCACCTCCTTCGACGATCTGAAGGGCAAGCGCGTCAATGTCGGCAATCCGGGTTCGGGCCAGCTTGCGACGATGGAAGTCGTCATGGACGCCAAGGGCTGGACGATGGAAGATTTCGCGCTCGCATCCCAGTTGAAGCCGGCCGAACAGGCCGCCGCTCTCGGCGACAACAATGTGGACGCCGTCATCTACACGGTCGGCAACCCCAACGGCTCGATCCAGGAAGCGACGACCACGGTGGATGCCAACCTCGTGCCGGTCGACGGTCCGGAGATCGAGAAGCTGATCTCGGAAAACCCATACTACACCAAGGCGATCATTCCCGGCGGCATGTATACCGGCAATCCGGATGACGTGGCGACCTTCGGCGTGAAGGCGACGTTCGTGGCAAGCGCCGATACCGACGAGGAACTCGTCTATCAGGTGACGAAGGCCGTGTTCGAGAACTTCGATCGCTTCAAGACCCTGCATCCCTCCTTCGCGACCTTGACGAAGGAAGAGATGGTCTCCGACGGCAACAGCGCGCCTCTGCATCCGGGCGCGGAACGCTACTACAAGGAAGCGGGCCTGCTGTAAGTCCATCTCGGTCCGGCCGGTTTCCTCGGGGGCCGGCCGCCTGCCGGTCGTGAGCGACCGGATCACCTGGGCGGAGGCTGTCCGTCGCATACCGGGAAAGACGATCGATGAGCAACGGCAAGACCGACCACGCGCAAGGCTCCAGCCTCGACGACAATGTCCCTCGCAAGATCGACGACGTCGACGTGCGCGCCGCGACCAACAAGAACGAAGATCTCGATTCGCTCGTCGCCTCGTCCGATACCGGCGGACGCAGTCCGAGCAAGCCGGTCGCCTATTTCATCGCCGCCGTCGCGCTCTGCTGGTCCTTGTTCCAGCTCTGGATCGCCTCGCCCTTTCCCTTCCAGGTGGGCTGGGGCGTCTTCAACACCACCGAATCGCGCTCGATCCACCTCGCCTTCGCGATGCTGCTCGCATTTCTCGCCTTTCCGGGCGAGCGATCGAAAGTGCAGCTCGGCCTTGGCGTCGCCGTTCCGATCGTCATCGGCGCACTGTTCATGAGCGGGGCCACGGGGGTCCTGCCGGTCTGGTACGTTCCGCTGATCACCATCGTCGTCGTCGCCTGCGTCCTGCTGCCCTCGCCCGACGACCGCGTGCCGATCAATGACTGGCTGCTCGCGATCGCCGGGTCGCTCACGGCGATCTATCTCTACGTCAATTACGATGCGATCTCGAACCGCGTCGGCGCGCCGATCGAGATCGACTTCATGGTCTCGACGCTCGGCATCCTGATCCTGCTCGAGGCCACCCGCCGTTCCCTCGGTCCGGCCCTCATGGTGGTCGCCTCGATCTTTCTCGTCTACACATTCCTCGGGCGCTACATGCCCGACATCATCGCCCACAAGGGCAATTCGCTGTCGGAAGTCGTGAACCACCAGTGGATCACGACCGAGGGTGTCTTCGGCATCGCGCTCGGCGTCTCGACCTCCTTCGTCTTCCTGTTCGTGCTCTTCGGCTCGCTGCTCGACAAGGCGGGCGCCGGCAGCTACTTCATCAATGTCGCCTTCTCGCTGATGGGCCACATGAAGGGCGGACCGGCCAAGGCCGCCGTCATTTCGTCCGCGATGACCGGCCTCATCTCCGGCTCGTCCATCGCCAACGTCGTGACCACCGGCACCTTCACCATCCCGCTCATGAAGAAGGTCGGCTTTTCGTCCGAACGGGCCGGCGCGGTGGAAGTCGCCTCGTCCGTCAACGGCCAGATCATGCCGCCCGTCATGGGCGCCGCCGCGTTCCTCATGGTCGAATATGTCGGCATTCCCTATTTCGACGTCGTCAAGCACGCCTTCCTGCCCGCCGTCATTTCCTACATCGCGCTCGTCTACATCGTGCATCTGGAAGCGGCGAAGGCCGGAATGGAGGGTCTGCCGCGGTCCTACGAGCCCTCGCCCTGGCTGCGATGGCTGGTCGGCATGGCCTTCGGCGTCGCGGCGATTTGCGCCCTCTCCTTCGCGGTCTATTACGGCATGGGCTGGATCCGGCCGGTCTTCGGGGAGAACGCCTTCTGGGTCGTCTTCGGATTGCTCGTCCTCGCCTATGTCGGTCTCGTCGCCTATGCCGCCCGCTTCAAGTCGGACGCGATGGAAGTGAGCGAGGAGATCACCGTGCTGCCGCCACCGGGCCCCACGGTGAAGTCCGGTCTGCACTTTCTGCTGCCCGTCGTCGTCCTGATCTGGGCGTTGATGGTGGACCGTCTGTCGCCGAGTCTCTCGGCCTTCTGGGCCTCGGCCTTCATGATCTTCATCCTTTTGACCCAGCGTCCGCTGTTCGCGCTCTTCCGCAAGTCCGAGACCTTTTCGGGCTCCTTCACCGCGGGTGTGATCGACCTGATCGAAGGCCTCATCGCCGGGGCGCGCAACATGATCGGCATCGGCATCGCAACGGCCGCTGCCGGCATCATCGTCGGCGCCGTGTCGCAGACGGGCGTGGGCTCGGCCCTCGCCGATGTCGTGGAGGTGCTGTCCGGCGGCAATCTGCTGGCCATCCTGTTCCTGACGGCGATCCTGTCGCTGATCCTCGGCATGGGCCTGCCGACGACCGCGAACTACATCGTCGTCTCGGCGCTTCTCGCCCCCGTCATCGTCACGCTCGGCCAGCAGAACGGGCTGATCGTGCCGCTCATCGCGGTGCATCTCTTCGTCTTCTACTTCGGCATCATGGCCGACGTGACACCGCCGGTGGGCCTTGCAAGCTTTGCCGCGGCCGCCGTGTCCGGCGGCGATCCGATCAGGACGGGCGGAATCGCGTTCTTCTATTCCCTGCGCACCGCGGCTCTGCCGTTCCTCTTCATCTTCAACACCGACCTCCTCCTGATCAATGTCGATATCCCGCACGGGGTCTTCATCTTCATCGTCGCGACGGTCGCGATGCTGTTGTTCGCGGCGGCCACGCAGGGCTGGTTCCTGACGAAGAGCCGGTTCTACGAGTCGGTCGCGCTGCTGCTGGTCGCCTTTACCCTGTTCCGTCCGGGCTTCTGGATGGACATGATCTCGCCCCCTTATGTGGAGCGCGAACCGGCGTTGCTGGTGGAGACGGCGGCCGAGGTGCCCGCCGGCGAGCAACTGCGGATCCGTGTCGATGGGGTGGACTCGCTCGGCGATCCGCTCTCCTTCGTGGCGCTGGTTCCGATCGGCGAAGGCGCGACGGGCGAAGAGAAGCTGTTGAATTCCGGCATCGAGACGATCGAGCGGGACGGCAAGATGATCATCGACAATGTCGCCTTCGGATCGCCGGCCGCCGAAGCCGGTCTCGACTGGGATCAGGAAGTCGTTCGTGTCCTGCAGCCGGCCGATCCGCCGTCGAAATACTGGATGTTCATTCCGGCCCTCCTCCTGCTCGCCCTCGTCGTATGGGCGCAGCGGGGCCGGGCCGGGCGCACCGCGCCGCGGACGAGCATGAGGCCGGGCACCGCCTGACCGGCCCGGACCGAGGAAAAAGCCGCCGGAGCTCGACGGGCATCGGCGGCTTTTCGCGTCCGGTCGATGGATACCGCATCGCAAGGCCGCATGACCGGCGCCCGGTTTCGGACCGGCCCGCGCGGGACGGCCGGGAAACGTCGCGGCATCGGGTGACGCGATCTAGCCGCGCGTGTCCGTCGGCGTCAGAGCGACGAGACGAGATGCCCCCCATCAACGACGATGTCCGATCCCGTCATGTAGCGGCCCGCGTCGGAGGCGAGCAGCAGCAACGCGCCGTCCAGATCGCTCTCTTGGCCGAGCCTTCTCTGGGGGATCCGCCGGATCAACGCCTGTCCGGGCTCGGATCCGAAGAAGTCGGCGTTCAGGGGCGTTTCGATATAGCCGGGGCAGATCGCATTGACGCGGATCGCGTAGCGCGCCCATTCCAGCGCCATCGATCGCGTCATCTGGATGAGCCCCGCCTTCGACACCGCGTAGGGCATCAGGGCACCGGCGACGCGAATCCCGAGGATCGAGGCGATGTTGACGATGGAGCCGCCGCGCTCGGCCTCTTTCATCGCCTTGGCCGCAGCTTGAGCGACCAGGAATGCGCCCTTGAGATTGGTGTCGAGCACCTTGTCCCATTCGACCGTTTCCAGCGCGATCGCGGGCGTCGTGGTCTGGACGCCGGCATTGTTGACCACGATGTCGAAGGGGTCGTTCGAAAAGACGGCTGCAACGCTCGTCGGATCGGTCACGTCGAGCGCGGCCGCATTCGCCCTGCCGCCGGACCCGATGATCTCGTCGACCTGTTCCTCCAGAGCGTCGCGCCGACGCGCGGCGAGCGTCACGCTCGCGCCGGCCTTCGCGAGCGTTTGCGCAAAATGCGCGCCGAGGCCGCCCGACGCGCCCGTGACGAGCGCGGTCTTCCCGCTCAGATCGCCAATCATATGATTCCTCCCCAGTTTCAATTGCCCGGCCGACGCCATGATGATTCGGTCTAGACCAGATGCAGCGCCGCTTGAAGGCCGTGTGCGGCTCGTCCACCCTGTCGCTGCGCATCGATCCCGAAACCCCGGGCCTGCGGCGGCGTTCTCGTTCCTTGCCCGCGCGGCCTAGTCGATGGCGGATTTTTGCTTATGCTTGTTCCGAAAGACCGGAGCCGCTCCGTCGGACCGGTCGAACACCGACGCCGCTTGGCGGTCGAACGGCGTTGGGAGGCGCTTTGATGGACTTCACTCTATCGCCGGAGCTCGAAGCGCTCCGTACGCAGGTCGCAGACTTCGTCGCAAGCGAGATCATTCCCTTGGAGAGCCGGCCGGAGGCCTATGACGGCCACGGCAATATCGGCGAGAGCCATCTGGAAGAGCTGCGCGCGAAAGCGCGCGCCAAGGGTCTTTGGTGTCCGCAGCTCAAGATCGAGACCGGTGGTCTCGGCCTGTCGAAGATGGAGATGTCGGTTCTTTACGAGGAGATGAACCGCTCGATCTTCGGTCCGGTCGTCTTCAACGCGGCAGCGCCCGACGATGGCAACATGATGGTGCTGGAGGCCCTCGGGACGGAGGATCAGAAGCAGCGCTGGCTCAAACCCATCGTCGAGGGCAAGGTTCGCTCCGCCTTCGCCATGACCGAGCCCGCACCGGGCGGCGGGTCCGATCCCGGCATGATGCTGACGCGGGCAAGGCGCGACGGCGACGACTGGATCGTCAACGGGCGCAAATGGTACATTACAGGCGCCGAAGCCGCCGAACATTTCATGCTGCTGGCCAAGACCTCCGACGACAAGCGCCGCGGGCATACCTGTTTTCTGTTCCACCGGGACGATCCGAACTGGCGGATCATCCGCCGCATTCCGATCATGGGACCCGAGGAGCATGGCGGGCACTGCGAGCTCGAGTTCAACGATTTCCGCATTCCGCACGCCAATATTCTCGGCGAGGAGGGACGCGGCATCAAGGTCGTCCAGACACGGCTCGGGCCCGCCCGCCTCACCCATTGCATGCGCTGGCTCGGCCTTGCCAAGCGATGCGTCGAGATCGCGACCGACTATGCGCAGCGCCGCGAAGGGTTCGGCGTCCGGCTGATCGACCGCGAGAGTGTCCAGATGATGCTCGGCGACCTCGCCATGCAGATCGAGATCGGACGGCTGCTCGTCATGAAGGCGGCCTGGGAGATCGACCGGGGTCGCTTCGGCCAGAAGGAAATCTCGATGGCGAAGATCCACGTCGCCAACCTCGTGCACACGGCCGCCGACCGGGCCATCCAGATCAACGGCGCCCGAGGATATTCCGGCGATACGCCGCTCGAATGGATCTATCGCTATGCCCGCCAGGCCCGCCTCGTCGACGGCGCCGACGAAGTGCACAAGATGATCCTGAGCCGCCATCTTGCCGATCTCGGCACGGATTTCTGGCGCTGGGACGTGGCCGGCGCGGACGACGCCGATGCGTGAGGAAGCCCATCTCAGGCCGCGCCCCGCGAACTTCGTCCCGCTGACGCCGCTCGACTTTCTCGATCATGCCGTCAAGACAGCTCCCGGCGACGAGGCGGTCATCTGGCGCGGCAGGAGCTGGACCTGGGCCGAGTTTCACGCCGTCGTCCTGCGCTTCGTCGCAGCGCTGCGCGCGCGCGGGATCGGCAAGGGCGACGTCGTCTCCGTGATGTGCGTCAACCGGCCGGAAATGCTCGCCGCCCATTATGCGGTGCCGGCCCTCGGCGCGGTCCTCAACTGCGTGAACACGCGGATCGAGGTTTCCGACGTCAGCTTCATCCTGCGCCATTCGGACAGCCGGCTGATGCTTGCCGATCCGTCCGCAACGCGCATCGCCCGAGCCGCCGCCGAGGAGGCCGGCGTTCCGTTCGAACCCTTCGCGGACGACGGGGCGAGCGGCGATGGCCTGGCACTCCTGTCGACCGATGCACCGCCGCCGTTCGAACTGACAGCCGAGATCACGGACGAATGGCAGCCGATCGCGCTCAACTACACGTCCGGCACGACGGGCGAGCCGAAGGGCGTCGTTCTCCACCATCGCGGGGCCTGGCTCAACGCGATCGGCAACGTCACGGCGCTGAAGTTCGATCGGTCGACGCGCTATCTCTGGACACTGCCCATGTTCCATTGCAATGGCTGGTGCCACACCTTTGCGATCACCGCTGCCGGCGGCACCCATGTCTGCCTTGAAAAGGTGGAACCCGGGGCGGTGTTTTCCGCGATCGAGGCGCACGGCGTGACCCATCTCGCCTGCGCGCCGGTCGTTCTGTACATGCTGATCAATTCGAGCGCCAAGCAGACGCGCAATGCGTCCCGGCGGCTGACGGTCGCGACCGGTGGCGCTGCGCCGACCGCCTCGCTGATCGAGGAAATGGACGCGCTCGGCTTCGATTTCATCCATCTCTACGGGTTGACCGAATGTTTCGGGCCGACGTCGATCCGCGAACTGACGGGCGCCGAGCGCGACCTCGGCGTCGCGGAACGCGCGCGTCTGCTGGCCCGCCAGGGCGTGCGTCACATGACCGCGAACCGCATCCGCGTTCTCGGTGAGGACGGCGAGGACGTTCCCTTCGACGGCCGGACGATCGGCGAGGTCGCCCTGTGCGGCAACACGCTCCTGTCGGGCTATCACCGCGACGCGGTCGAAACCGAGAAGGCGTTCTCCGGCGGCGTCTTCCGCACCGGCGACCTCGCAGTGCGCCATGACGACGGGCATATCGAGATCCGGGACCGGGCAAAGGACGTGATCATCACGGGCGGGGAGAACGTGTCCTCGCTGGAGATCGAGGGCGTGCTTTCCCGCCATCCCGGCGTTGCGATCGCTGCCGTCGTCGCGCGGCGCGACGAGAAATGGGGCGAGATCCCGATGGCGTTCATCGAGACGCGAACCGGCGCGCCCCTCGACACCAAGGCTCTCGAAGCGTTCTGCCGTGACCATCTGGCGGGCTTCAAGATCCCCCGCGCCTGGTCGTTCGGCGAACTGCCCAAGACGGCGACGGGCAAGATCCAGAAGTTCGTTCTGCGCGAACGGGCGACCCAAGAGAAGGTCGGAAGCGACATATGAGGACGGACGCGACGAACACCGGGCTCGGCCTTGATCGGGACACGCTGAGACGCTTCCTCGACGCCCGTTACGGTCCGTCGGAGGCCTTCGACGTCCAGCGTATCGGCGGCGGCCAGTCCAACCCGACATTTCGGGTCGGGCATGGGGACCGGCGGATGATCCTGCGCAAGCAGCCGCCCGGCGCGCTCGCCAAGGGCGCGCACCGGATCGACCGGGAGTACAAGGCGATGGAGGCGCTGGCGTCGACCGACGTGCCGGTGCCGGCGATGCTTCTCTACCATGAGGACGCGGCGCTTCTCGGAACCCCCTTCTATCTGATGGAAGAGGTGGACGGGCGCGTCTTCCAGACGGCCGCGATGGAGGGTGCCACAGCCCAAGAGCGAGCCCGGATGTACGCGTCCCTCGCCGACACCCTCGCGCGGCTGCACGCGGTTCCCTACGAAGAGGTGGGCCTTGCGCGCTTCGGACGCTCCGAGAACTATTTCGGCCGGCAGATCGCTCTCTGGAGCGGCCAGCTCGAACATTCGACCGGCGAACCGATCGTCGAACTCGAACGGCTCGCGCGCTGGCTTTCGGACAACCAGCCCGCCGATGACGGCCTTTCCGCGATCGCCCATGGCGATTTCCGGGTCGGCAACATGATGTACGCTGCGCATGGGACGGACGTCGTCGCCGTCCTCGACTGGGAACTGTCCACCATCGGGCACCCGCTGGCCGATCTCGCCTTCTGCTGCATGCCCTGGCACACCTCGTCGGACGAGTATGGCGGCATCCTGGACCTCGACGCCGAGGCGCTCGGCATTCCGGACGAGGCAAGCTTCGTGGCGCGCTACCGCGAGACGATGCCGCACGTTCCGGCGCCCGAAGCGTTTCATCTGGCCTTTGCCCTGTTTCGGTTCGCGGTCATTTTCGTCGGCATCGCCGATCGGGCACGGGCGGGAAACGCGGCAGATCCCGACGCCCTGAAGTACGCACCGCTCGCCAGACGGTTCGCGATGCGCGCCTTGGATGTGGCCGCGGAAAAATAGCCCGATCCAGCCTTTCCATCGGCGGCGAAAGCGAACAACATGCGAGCCGACGGTGGTGGGACGGGCACCGTTCAACGAAAATATCTCCGTTCGCGCGGCCTCCGGCCGGCGGGCGGAACCCTTTGGGAGAAGAATCACATGACATTCATGAAGACCATGCTTCTGGCAGGCGCAGCGACCTTCGTCGCCGCAGGCGCATCCGCGCAGGACGCAGGCGAGATCAGCGACAACGCCATCAAGATCGGCCTCATCGCCGACATGTCGGGTCCCTACTCGGCACTCGACGGCCCCGGCTCGCAGGCGGCGATCCAGATGGCGATCGACGAGATGGGCGGCGAAGTGAACGGCGCGAAGGTGTCGCTTCAGACCGCCGACCACCAGAGCAAGGCCGATATCGGCGCCAACATCGCGCGTCAGTGGGCCGATCAGGACAATATCGACCTGATTCTCGGCGGCGCGAACTCCGGTGTCGGTATCGCGCTGCAGGAAATCACCAGCGAGAAGGGCGTCGCCTACATCAACAATGGCGGGGCGACGAACGCGCTGACCAACGAGAACTGCGCGCCTGAAACCGGGCTGCACTGGACCTACGACACCGACGCGCTCGCAAACGGCACCGCCGTCGCAATGGTCGAGGAAGGCAACAAGTCCTGGTATTTCATCACCGCCGACTACACGTTCGGCCATAATCTGCAGCAGAAGGCGGCCGATGCGGTGACGGCGAACGGCGGAGAAGTCGTCGGCAGTGTCGCGGCACCGTTCCCGAGCGTCGACTTCTCGTCCTTCCTTCTCCAGGCGCAGGGCTCGGGCGCACAGGTCGTCGGCCTCGCCAATGCGGGCACCGACACGCAGAACGCGGTGAAGCAGGCCCAGGAGTTCGGCCTCGTGGCCGGCGGACAGAAGCTCGCTTCGCTTCTCCTCTTCATCACCGACGTCGACTCGCTCGGTCTCGAGGCCGCGCAGGGTCTGACGCTGACGACCGGATTCTACTGGGACCAGGACGACAAGGCGCGCGAATGGAGCGCGAAATTCGAAGAGAAGACCGGCGCGAAGCCATCCATGGTGCAGGCCGGCATGTACTCCTCGGCGCTCCAGTACCTGAAGGCGATCGAAGCGGCGGGCACGGACGATTCCAAGAAGGTCATCGCACAGCTGAAGACGATGCCGATCGAGGATGCGTTCGCCCGCAACGGCAAGGTTCGCGCCGACGGCCTGATGGAACACGACATGTTCCTTGCCCAGGTGAAGACGCCGGAAGAGAGCACGGGAAAGTGGGACTACTACAACATCATCCGCACGATCCCGGGCGACCAGGCGTTCCAGTCCATCGAGGACGGCAGCTGCGAGGCGGCCAAATAATCGCCTGATCCGCGTTCGGACCGGCGGGCGATCCTGCTGCCGGTCCGCACCGTCGACACCTGTTCAAACGAAAAGAGCGGCGGGTCCGGCCCGCCGCTCTTTTTTGTCAGATGAAACGCTGCGGCATGCCGGCCGTTGAGGCGGCCAGGCAACCTTTCAGGCTTCGGCGCGCTGCGCGGCCAGTGCCTTCAGGTCGGCCGCCTTCAGTTCGACGGATTCGCCGCAACCGCAGGCCGACGTCTGGTTGGGATTCTTGAACACGAAGCCGGAGCGCAGCACGGTCTCCTCATAGTCCATCTCCGTGCCGAGCAGGAACAGAACGGCCTCCGGCGCGATGAAGACGCGCGCCCCGTTCTTTTCTATGGCGTCCTCGTTGACCTTCGGTTCGGTCGCGAGCTCCACCGTATATTCCATGCCGGCGCAGCCACCCTTCTTGACGCCGATGCGAACGCCTTCGGCAGGCTCCTCGCGCGCCTGAAGGATGGCGTTGACGCGGTCGGCCGCCGCGTCCGTCATGGTCAGAACTTGAAATCGGCCCACAGGCTTCGTCCTTTCCCCGGTTGAAACACCGGACATTGTCGACGCATCGCGGACCTCAAGGCAAGGCCTAATACCAGCCGACCGCGACCTGCGCCTCTTCGCTCATCCGCTCGGGCGTCCAGGGAGGATCGAACACGAGTTCGACCTTCACATGGCCGACGCCTTCGACCGACGAAACGGCATTCTCCACCCATATGGGCATTTCGCCGGCGACGGGGCAACCCGGCGCCGTCAGCGTCATCTCGATATCGACATCGCGCGTATCGTCGATGTCCACCTTGTAGATCAGGCCGAGTTCATAGATGTCGGCCGGGATTTCCGGATCATAGACGGTCTTCAAGGCGCCGATGATATCGTCGGTAAGCCGTGACAGCTCTTCCGCAGGGATCGCCGACACGGCCGCGGCGCCACTCTGCGCCATCGCGACGTTCGCCGCGGTCGTGTCCTCGGCAGGGGGGGCCGTCGGCGTGTCGGCCGTTTTTACGTCGGTCTCGTCGGACATATCATTTCCTCAGGCGAAGAAGCGGCGCGCTTTTTCGAGTGCTTCGGCGAGTTTATCCACCTCCGCCATCGTGTTGTACATCCCGAAGGATGCACGGCATGTGGATGTCACGCCGAACCGCTTCAAGAGCGGCTGGGCACAATGGGTACCGGCGCGCACGGCAACGCCCTCGCGATCGATCACCATGGAGATGTCGTGGGCGTGGATTCCCTCGATGTCGAAGGAGACGATCGCGCCCTTGCCGGGAGCCTCGCCATAGATCCGCAGCGTGTCGATGTCCTTCAGGCGTCTGTGGGCATAGGCGCCGATCTCGGCTTCGTGGGCGGCGATCGCGTCGCGTCCGACGCTCTCCATATATTGCAGCGCCGCGCCGAGCCCGATCGCCTGGACGATCGGCGGGGTGCCGGCCTCGAACCGATGCGGTGGCGCATTGTAGGTGGCGCCCTCTTCCGACACCTCGATGATCATCTCGCCACCGCCGTTGAACGGCTGCATGCGCTCCAGCATCTCTCGCTTACCGTAAAGGATGCCGATGCCCGAGGGTCCGTAGACCTTGTGCCCGGTGAACACGTACCAGTCGCAGCCGATGTCCTGCACGTCGACCCGCATGTGCACGGCGCTCTGGCTGCCGTCGACGAGCACCGGAATGTTCTTCGCGTGCGCCAGCGCGGTGACCGCCTTTACATCCACCACCGTGCCGAGAACGTTCGACATATGGGTCGTCGCGACCAGCCTGGTTCGCGGCGTGATCGCCTTCTCGAACGCCTCGACATCGATCGAGCCGTCGTCCTCGACGGGCACGAAGACCAGCTTGGCGCCCTTGCGCTCACGCAGGAAGTGCCATGGAACGATGTTGGAATGGTGCTCGGCCTGGGTCAGGACGATCTCGTCACCCTCGCCGATCTCTTGCATCGCATAGCCGTAGGCGACGAGATTGATCGATTCCGTCGCCGAGCGCGTGAAGACGATCTCCTCGCTGGACTGTGCGTTCAGGAACGCACGCACGGTCTCGCGCGAGGCTTCGAAAGCATCGGTGGCCGCGTTCGACAGGAAATGCAGGCCGCGATGAACGTTGGCGTACTCGTTCTCGTAGGCGTGGGTGATGCGCTCGATCACCTGACGCGGCTTTTGGGCCGATGCGCCATTGTCGAGATAGACCAGCGGCTTGCCGTAGACGTCCTTCGACAGGATCGGGAAATCGCGCCGGATCGCCTCGACATCGTAGCCGGTCGTCGTTTCGCGTCTCGTCGCCGCTTCCACCGTCATGCATCAAGCCTTTGGTTCGTGTCTGTCGTCGTCCTGTCCCGAAGGTAGGCCCGACCAGATGGGATCGCCAGTGACGTCAATCGTCGCGCCGCCTTTACCGCGAGACCGCCGGGACCTGCTCGGGTCCCGGCGGCCTTGCGATCGCGATCCTCAACGCGCGTCGTGGCCGGACAGCCAGGCGTCGATGCGCGCATTCAGCGCGTTCTCGACGGCTTCCTCCTCCAGCTGCTCGACCACCTCGGTGACGAACGCCTTGATGAGCAGAGCCCGCGCCTGATCCAGGGGGATACCCCGCGACATCAGGTAGAACAGATGGTTGGCATCGATTTCGCCGGCCGTCGCACCGTGCCCGCACTGCACGTCGTCGGCGAAGATCTCGAGTTCCGGCTTGGCCGAGAAATCGCCCTCGTCCGACAAGAGCAGGGAGTTGCAGGCCATCTTCGCGTCGGTCTTCTGCGCGCCGCGCGCGACCTTGATCATGCCTTGGAAGACGCCGTGCCCGCCGAGAACGACATTGCGGAACGTCTCGGTAGCGGTCGTGTTCTCAACGGTATGGTTCAGCGTCGTCGTCACGTCGATATGCTGGCCATCCTGCAGGAGGTTGACGCCGCGGATCTGGACGTCGGCGCCCTCGCCCGCGACCTCGGTGTGGACCTCGTAGCGCACGAGACCGCCGCCGGCGTTCAGGACGAAGAGCTTGAAGACCGAATCGGCCTCCAGACGCACGGACAGCTGGCCGAGATGGGTGGCGTCGAACGCCTTCTCCTGCGCGACGATCCAGAGGACCTCGGCGCCTGCGCCGACATCGAGCGTGTTGACGCCGGTCGAGGGCACGCCGGACGGTCCGCCTTCGAGGCGTTCCACGAAGATGCTCTTCGAGCCTTCGCCCAGAACGACACGGGTGAACGCGTGGCTCTGCGCGCCTGCCGCGGCGCGCATCTCGACGGGTTGGTCGAGCGTCGTGCCGGCCGCGACCGTCATCGTGTTCGAGACCGCGCCGAAGGCGACGTTGAGGGCGCGCACCGTATCGATCGAGCGATCGAGATGGTTGGGCGTCGCCTGCCAGTCGGACTGCTCATCGGACTTCTCGATCGTCAGGCCGGCCGGCAGATGGGCGTCCTGCGGCGCATCGAGGTCGATGACGGCCGAGCCATGGACGAACGGCTCCAGCATGCTCTCGCCGGTGCCGCGCAGGGCAGCGACGGCATCGTCGGTGCCGAGGCGCTTGCCCAGAAGCTGCCGCAGATCCGTATAGTGCCACGCCTCGACGCGGCGCGTGGGCAGGCCGTCGCGGCGCAGGGCCTCGATCGCGGGACGGCGGGCATTCTCGTTTTCGCCGCGGGCTTCAGCAAGCTGCAGAAGCCGCGTTTCGGCGGGCGTCCTCGGACGCAGTTCGGTCACACTCATGGGTTCACGCAGCCTCGTCGATGATCTGGCTGTAGCCTTCGTTTTCCAGCGTCAGCGCAAGGTCCTTGCCGCCGGTCTTGATGATGCGGCCCTTGTAGAGCACGTGGACCGTGTCGGGGACGATGTAGTCGAGAAGGCGCTGGTAATGGGTGATCACCAGAAACGAGCGCTCGGGCGAGCGCAGCGCGTTGACGCCGTCGGACACGATCTTCAGCGCGTCGATATCGAGGCCCGAATCGGTCTCGTCCATGACGCAGAGCTTGGGTTCGAGCAGCGCCATCTGCAGGATTTCCGCACGCTTCTTCTCGCCGCCGGAAAAGCCGACATTGAGCGGGCGCTTCAGCATGGCCATGTCGATCTTGAGATCGGCGGCCGAGGCCTTAACCCGGCGGATGAAGTCGGGCGTCGTCAGCTCTCCCTCGCCGCGCGCCTTGCGCTGGGCGTTGAGCGCGGTCTTCAGGAACGTCATCGTCGCGACGCCCGGAATCTCCAGCGGATACTGGAAGGCCAGAAAGACACCCGATGCGGCCCGTTCGGCCGGGTCCATGTCGAGAATGGATTCGCCGTTGTAGAGAATGTCGCCCTCGGTGACTTCGTAGTCCGAGCGACCGGCGAGAATATAGGACAAGGTCGACTTGCCCGAGCCGTTCGGCCCCATGATGGCAGCGATCTCGCCGTCCTTTACCGTGAGATCGACACCGCGCAGGATTTCGGTTCCCTCGTCGGCGACGCGGGCGTGGAGGTTCTTGATTTCGAGCATGTTCGTCTTTCGTCGCTGTCTTTGCGTGTGTTCGTCTGGCTCTGTTTCTGCGTCATCCTCGGGCCAGGCCCGAGGATCCAATCAACTCCCGTTCCGGGCGTTCCGTCGATCGGCCTGAACGCACCCGAAGAAGGGGACGGAATTCACCATTCCGATGAAGACAATGCGTCGATCAGCCGACGCTGCCTTCGAGCGAGATCCCGATCAGCTTCTGGGCCTCGACGGCGAACTCCATCGGCAGCTGCTGAATGACGTCCTTGACGAAGCCGTTGACGATCAGCGCCACGGCCTCCTCCTCGGGAATGCCGCGCTGCATGCAGTAGAACAGCTGGTCGTCCGAGATCTTGGACGTCGTCGCCTCATGCTCGAACTGGGCTGTCGCATTCTTCGATTCGATGTAGGGCACCGTGTGCGCGCCGCAGTCCTGGCCGATGAGGAGCGAATCGCACTGGGTGAAGTTACGGGCGTTCGACGCCTTGCGGTGAGCCGAGACCTGGCCGCGATAGGTGTTGTTGGAATTGCCGGCCGAAATGCCCTTGGAGATGATGCGGCTCGACGTGTTCTTGCCGAGATGGATCATCTTCGTGCCCGAATCGATCTGCTGACGACCGTTCGACACCGCGATCGAGTAGAACTCGCCGCGGGAATTGTCGCCGCGCAGGATACAGGACGGGTATTTCCAGGTGATCGCCGAGCCGGTTTCGACCTGGGTCCACGAGATGCGGGAATTGTCGCCCCGGCAGTCGCCGCGCTTGGTGACGAAATTGTAGATGCCGCCCTTGCCGTCCTTGTCGCCCGGATACCAGTTCTGAACAGTGGAGTATTTGATCTCCGCATCGCCGAGCGCCACGAGCTCGACGACAGCGGCATGCAGCTGGTTCTCGTCGCGCTGGGGCGCGGTGCAGCCTTCGAGATAGGAAACGTAGGCCCCCTCGTCGGCGATGATCAGCGTCCGCTCGAACTGGCCGGTGTTCTTCTCGTTGATGCGGAAGTAGGTCGACAGCTCCATCGGGCAGCGAACGCCCTTCGGCACGTAGACGAACGATCCGTCGGTGAAGACCGCCGAGTTCATCGTCGCGAAATAATTGTCCGAAACCGGCACGACGGAACCCAGATATTTCTGGACGAGTTCGGGATGCTCGCGAATGGCCTCCGAGATCGGCATGAAGATCACGCCGGCCTTCTGAAGCTCCTTCTTGAACGTGGTCGCGACCGACACCGAATCGAACACGGCGTCGACGGCGACCCGGTTTTCGCGCGGCGTCGTCTCGTTGCCATCCTCGTCATAGGTCGGTTCGGCGACCGGCTTCACGACGCCGGCCAGCATTTCCTGCTCGCGGATCGGAATGCCGAGCTTCTCGTAGGTGCGCAGGATTTCCGGATCGACCTCGTCGAGGGAGGCGGGGCCCGACATCGACTTGGGAGCCGCGTAGTAGTGAATGTCCTGGAAATCGATCTCCGGATAGTCGAGGCGGGCCCAGTTCGGGCCTTCCATCGTCTTCCAGCGCTCGAACGCGTTCAGGCGCCAGTCGAGCATCCACTGGGGTTCGTCCTTCTTGGCCGAGATCAGCCTGATGATGTCCTCGTTGAGCCCCTTGGGCGCGACATCCATCTCGATGAGGGTTTCGAACCCGTATTTGTACTGATCGACGTCGATCTTGGCGACGCTGTCGATCGTTTCCTGAACGGCCGGCATATCATTCTCCATTCTCTCCGGGGTCAAAGCCCGGGGACGGGTTTTCCTGCGCATACCGGAAAAGGAAGTCCCGGTATACAAGGTGAGATAGGAACGATGGTCCGGTTTAGTGAGCCCCATCGCCCTGTGTTTATGTCGCGCCGCCTCAGGCCGCGCGGGTTTCGGTCCGCGGTTTCGGCTTCGCCCTTTCGCAGAGTTGGCAATAGGCCTCGACGAAACGCATCAGCGCCGCCTCGTTCGTGTCGCGCCCGAAGCTGACCCGCACGGCGCCGTCCGACGGATCGAAGCCCGGTCCGGCGTTCGTGTCGGCGCACGCGATCGCCTCCAGGACATGGCTGCGGCCGATCTTGCCCGAGGAGCAGGCCGAGCCGGCGGAAACGGCGATACCGGCGAGATCGAGCCCGATCTGTGCGGTCTCTGCCTTCAGGCCCGGCGTCAGATAGGCGCTGGTGTTGGGCAGTCGTTTCGCGGCCCGCCCAAGGATGATCGTCGTCGGTGAGCGATCGAGAACGGCGCGGTCCATCCGGTCGCGGAGCGCCTCGAGGCGGCCGTCCTCGTTGCGAAGTTCAAGGGCGGCCGCGCGTGCGGCCGCACCGAATCCCGAAATCCCGGCCACCGCCTCTGTTCCCGACCGCCGGCCCTTTTCCTGCCCGCCGCCGCGGATGAGCGGAAAGGGCCGCGTCGTGGTCGACTTCAGGACGATCGCGCCGACCCCTTTCGGTCCACCCAGCTTGTGGGCCGACAGTATGAACGCGTCCGCCGGCACGCGGTCGAACGAGAGCGGCAGGCGTCCGATCCATTGGGTGGCATCGACGACGGTCCGCACATCGTGTCCGTTAACGTCCGCCATGATCCGCGCGCCGTCCTGCAGAACGCCGGTTTCCGAATTGGCGAGCCCGAAGGCGAGAAGGCCGGGCCTGCCAGCGAGGCGATCCAGCCAGGCCGCCAGCGAATCCAAACGGAGAACGCCGTCGTGATCCACATCGAGCCTGGTGATCTGGTCGGCCTCGAAACGGCCGCCCTCGACGAACACCGAATGATCGGTTTTCAGAACCGCCAATGCGCGGTGGACGATGCGCTCGCCGCCGACCAGCCAGTCGGGAACGAGCGCCATATTGGCCGATTCGCTGGCGCCGCTCGTGAAGGTGACCTCGCCCGGATTGGCCGCGATGAGCCCTGCGACCGCCCGCCGCGCCTCCTCGACCAGCGCCCGCGCGGCGCGGCCCTCCGCGTGGACGGACGACGGGTTGGCGCTCTCCAGTGCATCGACCACGGCATTGCGCGCTTCGGGACGCAAAGGCGCCGAAGCGTTGTGGTCGAGATAGATCCGGGTGCTCGCGCCGGTCATCGAGTTCCTGTCGCTTGGCGCTCCGATTGTGGCGAACGCGCAAATTCCTTGAAAAAGAGGCCCCTAACAGACTAGATAAGTCGAAGCCTGTCTGCAGTTTGGAAGAGTTCTAAACTGAAAACTATGAAGCCCGACCCTCCGCGTCAAGCTTTGCGGAATGCGATACGGGTTTCAAACGACTTTAGAAACGGAACCGAATGCCCGAAGTCATTTTTACCGGACCTGCCGGGCGCCTCGAAGGCCGCTATCAGCCGGCACCGGAAAAGAACGCGCCGATCGCGATCGTTCTTCACCCCCATCCCCGTTTTGGGGGAACGATGAACAATCAGATCGTCTACAAGCTCTTCTACATGTTTGTGGAACGCGGTTTTACGACGCTCCGGTTCAATTTTCGCGGCATCGGCCGCAGCCAGGGCGAATTCGACCATGGCTCGGGCGAACTGTCGGATGCGGCGGCCGCGCTCGACTGGATCCAGAGCATCCATCCCGATTCGAAGGAAACCTGGGTTGCCGGCTATTCTTTCGGCGCCTGGATCGGCATGCAGCTATTGATGCGCCGGCCCGAGATCGAGGGCTTCTTCTCGATCGCGCCGCAGCCCAACACCTACGATTTCTCGTTCCTTGCGCCCTGCCCCTCGTCCGGTCTCATCATCCATGGCGAAAAGGACCGCGTCGCACCGCCGAAGGACGTTCAGGTTCTCGTCGACAAGCTGCGAACGCAGAAGGGCATCGTGATCACGCAGGAGACGATGGAAGGGGCGAACCACTTCTTCTCCGACCACACCGACCCGCTGATCGCCAGTTGCTCGAACTATCTCGACCAGCGGCTCGCAGGCGAGCTGTCGGACCCGAAACTGAAGCGGCTTCGCTAGTCGCGCTTCGTCCCCGGCTTCGATATCCGTCCGCCGCTCACCGGCTCCCGGCACCCCGTGGTCGTCGGGAAGGTGAGTGGCAGGCCCCTGATCGAGCGAACGGCGAGATAGGCCCAGGCCTCCGCCTCCATCGCATCGCCATCGAAGCCGCAATCCTCGGCAAGCACCACGTCGGCCTCGTCGCCCAGCGCATCGGCAAGGTCGGAGAGGATCGTGGGATGGCGCCGTCCGCCGCCGGCGACGATCCACAGTTCCGGGCGTTCGGGCAGGTGCTCGCGCGCCTGCGCAATCCCGCGCGCCGTGACGTAACACAGCGTGCGGGCGACGTCCGAAAGCTCGCCGTCGTCTGGGTCGGGGACCGGAAAATCGAACCGGTCCAGCGATTTGGGTGTCTTTTTCGCAAAGAAGTCCGCGTTCAGATAGCGATCGGCGAGCGTCTCGATGATCGTGCCCTCGCTTGCGATCCGGCCGTTCTGGTCGAACGGAATGCCGGCCTCGCGCTGAAGCCACTGATCGATGAGCGCATTGCCGGGTCCGCAATCGAAGGCGATCGGGTCCTCGTCGCCGTCGATATAGGTGATGTTCGAGATCCCGCCGATATTGACGAAGGCGACCGGACGAATGGCGAACTCCGGTGGCAGGTTCGCCGCGAGCGCACGGTGATAGGCCGGCACGAGCGGCGCGCCCTGCCCCGCACTCTCCATGTCGCGTGCACGCAGGTCCCAGGCGACCGGAACGCCGAGCGCGCTCGCCAGACGATCGCCGTCCCCCAGCTGCACCGTCAGAGCCTCGTTCGGCTTGTGCAGCACGGTCTGTCCGTGAAAACCGACAATGTCGACATCGCACAGCGCAAGGCCGATCTCGGATGCGAAATGCCGCGCGATCTCGGCGTGACGATCGGTCAGCTTCGCCTCGATCGCGCGCAGATCGCCCGGGCGCTCGGTTCTTGCCGCAAGCCCCTTGCCCATCTCCAGCGCCTCTTCGAGCTGGCCGCGCAATTCGGTCGAAAAGCCGTAGGTCCGCGATGGCCCACGCGTCACATCGAGGACGCCATCGGTTTCGATCAACGCGATATCGATCCCGTCGAGCGAAGTGCCGCTCATCAGTCCGATCGCGCGATAGGTCGCGCGATCGCCATAGTCCGTCGCCGTCAATTTCCTCTCCGCCTCTGGCATTCAGCCGACAGGCTGATAAACGAGCCTTCAACAATCGCGGCGCCGATGGCAAGAGCGAATTGGACTTCAAGGGCACGGACGACATGAGCAGCTTTCGATCAGACTTTCTCCACGCGCTCGACGAGCGCGGCTTCATTCACCAGACGTCGGACGATACGCGCCTCGACGATCTGTTCCGGACCGAGACCGTCACCGGTTATATCGGGTTCGACCCGACGGCGAAAAGCCTGCATGTCGGCTCGCTCATGCAGATCATGATGCTTCACTGGATGCAGAAGACGGGTCACAAGCCCATCGCGCTGATGGGCGGCGGAACCGGCATGATCGGCGATCCCTCGTTCAAGGACGAGGCGCGCAAGCTGCAGACGCCGGAGCTGATCGAGGCAAACCTCGCCGGCATCCGCCGTGGCTTCGAGAACTACATGACGTTCGGCGAGGGCGCGACGGACGCGCTGATGGTCAACAATGCCGACTGGCTGCTCGACATCAACTACATCGCGTTCCTGCGCGATGTCGGACGGCATTTCTCGGTCAACCGGATGCTGTCCTTCGATTCGGTGAAGCTGCGGCTCGACCGCGAGCAGTCGCTCTCCTTCCTCGAATTCAACTACATGATTCTTCAGGCCTACGATTACGTCGAGCTGTCCAAGCGGTACGGCTGCCGGCTGCAGATGGGCGGATCGGACCAGTGGGGCAACATCGTCAACGGCATCGACCTTGGCCGCCGCATGGAAGGGGCGGATCTCTTCGCCTTGACCTCGCCACTCCTGACGACGGCCTCGGGAGTGAAGATGGGCAAGACGGCGGACGGCGCCGTCTGGCTGAATCCGGACATGAAGAGCCCGTACGATTTCTGGCAGTTCTGGCGCAACACCGAGGACGCCGACGTCGAGCGGTTCCTGAAGCTCTACACCGTCCTGCCCATGGACGAGATCGCGCGCCTCGCCAGCCTCGGCGGTTCGGAGGTGAACGACGCCAAGAAAGTGCTCGCGACGGAAGTCACCGCCTTGCTGCACGGGCGGCAGGCCGCGGACGAAGCGGCGGAGACGGCGCGTCAGACCTTCGAGGAAGGGCTTGCGGCCGACAGCCTGCCGACCGTCGGCGTGCCGCGCGCCGAGCTCGATGCGGGCACCGGGCTTCTCGGCGTGCTCGTCGCGGCGAACCTTGCCGGTTCGAACGGCGAAGCCCGGCGGCACGTCAAGGGCGGGGCGGTGAAAGTCAACGACGAGACGGTCGCGGACGAGCGCCTGTCTCTCGACGCGCGCGATCTGCGCGATGGCGCGATCAAGCTTTCGGTCGGGCGCAAGAAGCACGTTCTCGTCAAGCCGATCTGATCGGCTCACCCGTCGGCACCACAAGCACAAGGATCGACATGATGGCCCTCGAAGAAGGCAAAGCCCTCCCCGACTTCTCGCTTCCCGACGAGACCGGACGCACCGTCGCGCTCGCCGACCTGAAGGGCGCCCCCTTCGTCCTCTATTTCTATCCCAAGGACGACACGTCGGGCTGCACCAGCGAGGCGGTGGCGTTCTCGGGGCTCAAGGCCGAATTCGACGCGCTCGGAATGTCGGTGATCGGCATCTCGCCCGATCCGGTGAAGAAGCATGTGAAGTTCCGCGACAAGCACGACCTGTCGGTTCGCCTCTTGTCGGACGAGGAGAAGGTTTTCCTCGAGGCCTGCGGCGTGTGGGTCGAGAAGTCGATGTATGGCAAGACCTATATGGGCGTCGAGCGCACGACCGCCCTCGTCGGTGCGGACGGCACGGTGGTGACGCTGTGGCGCAAGGTGAAGGTGCCGGGTCATGCCGAAGCGGTTCTGGAGGCCGCCAGAGCCCACGCGTCCGCCTGATGGCCGGCGATCCGTCCGACCGCTCGCCGTCAACGCTACGCCAGGCGGCAATCCTGGCGCTGCGCGCCTGCGATGTCGAAGAGAAGCGCCGCGCGACCAATCTGGCGGGCCGCCTGTGGTTCGCCCGCACGCTGGGGCTCCACGCGCCGGACGACGATCCCCTGCCCGACCGCCCCGGCCGACCGGCCAGACCCGAACTCGTCCATCCGCGGACGGTGAAACGCCGCTCGGTCCATTCCGAGGCCGGGCGGGTCTCGCTTATCCACGCGATCGCCCATATCGAGCTCAACGCCATCGATCTCGCGCTCGATATCGTCGCCCGGTTCGCCGATCAGCCGATCCCGCGCTCGTTCTTCGATGGCTGGATGACGGTCGCGCTCGAAGAGGCGAAGCATTTCGGCCTGCTGTCCCGTCGCCTCGAGGAGCTGCACTCCTTCTACGGCGCGCTGCCGGCCCATGACGGGCTCTGGCAGGCGGTCGAGGAAACCGCGCACGATCTCGCCGCCCGCCTTGCCGTCGTGCCGCTGATCCTCGAGGCGCGCGGCCTCGACGTCACGCCGTCGATGATCGACCGACTGACCGATGCGGGCGACCCGGAGACGGCCGCGATCCTGAAGATCATCTACCATGACGAGAAGAAGCACGTGGCGATCGGCGCCAAATGGTTCCGGTTCCTGTGCGCGCGCCAACGGGTCGATCCCGCCAAGCGCTTTCACGATCTGGTGCGGGAATGCTTCCGGGGCGAGGTCAAACCGCCTTTCAACGACCGCGCGCGTGCCGAAGCGGGTCTCACGCCCACGTTCTACCGGTCCCTCTCGCCCCTGTCGCGCTGATCGGAACGGCCGGTCGACCGTTCCGCACGCCAGTGCGAAAGGCTTTGTTAAGGTTAAGCGCTTCTAATCGGGCCGCGTGGAGCGTCGTTTAGACGGTCGCTTCGCACGGTTTTCGAACGAGCCCTGGAGTGCCTGACCGCCATGACCGCGACCGTTGGACAAAGGCAGAGTTTCGGGCGCAGACGGCTACCGATCACCTTCGTCGTGGCCCGCGGCGAAAGCGTCCGGCACGTGACGGTCGATCCGCGCCGGATCATGCGCGGTGCGGTTCTGCCGGTGCTCGGCTGCATCCTCCTGTCGGGCTTCGCCTACTTTGCCCTTCCCGGGTCGACGCACGAGACGGTGCCGACCGAGACGGCCCTGCGGCAGACCTACGAAATGCGTCTTGCGAACCTGCGCACCCAGCTGGACGAGGCGACGAGCCGTCAGTTCGTGGCCCAGAAGATGGTCGAATCGAAAGTCGACGTTCTCCTCACCCAGCAGGAATTGATCGCCGAGCGCTACGAGCGACTCGAGCCGATCTTCGAGCGCGCGCGCGAAAACGGCATTCTTCCCGCGTTCACTTCGCTGGGCACCCCGGTGCCGACGCCGCGCCCCGACCTTGCCGGACTGCCGCTCGACGGGGAGTCGTTCGGCGCGGCGCCGGCCGCCGCGGGCGCGACGTCGAACGATCGACCGGAATTGGCCGACACGGCCGTGGGACCCGCCGATCCGGCGCGCGACGCCGCTGCGGTGCCCGATCTCCTGGACCCGATCGAGACCGCATCCCTGCGCCAATCGACGATCGATATCTCGCAGGATGATCTGTCCGGTTTCGGCCGGGCGATCGATTATGCCGAACTGCAGCAGATCGCCAACCTGAAGGCGTTGACCAGCGAAGCCGTCGAACGCTCGATCGAGATCGCATCCGTCCTGTCCTCGGTCGGCATCCGGCACGAAGCAAGCATCGAGAGCGGCATCGGCGGGCCTTACGAGCCGGTTCCCGAGGATGCCGGCTTCGAAACCTATTATGCCGAACTCGACAGCGCGCTCGACCATCTGGAAGGGTTGCGCGGACTTTCGGAGGGATTGCCGTTCGAGGAGCCAATGAGCGGCAAGCTGATGTCGTCCCGTTTCGGCATCCGATCGGACCCGTTCCTCGGGCGTCGCGCCCTGCACGCGGGGATCGATTATGCGGTTCGCACCGGAACGCCGATCCGCTCGACCGCGTCCGGAACGGTTCTTCGCGCCGGATCTGCCGGTGGCTACGGCAATCTGGTGGAGATCGATCACGGAAACGGGCTGACGACGCGTTTCGGCCATATGTCGCGCATCGATGTGAGCATCGGCGAAACAGTCGAGCGCGGCGCGACGATCGGGGCGGTGGGCTCGACGGGGCGCAGCACGGGCCCGCACCTGCATTACGAGATCCGCCGGAACGGCCAGGCGATCGACCCGATGCGCTTCATTCAGGCGGGACGCGCGATCGACCGGATCGGCTGATCGCCGTCATTCAGGAAGGGGCCGGCACGCGTTCCGCGCCGCCCCCATCCGATGTCCGTCAGGTCTCAGTCCGCCTTGTCGGCGTTCTGCCGCGCTTCGACGCGTTGCGCGAGGGCCGCTTCCATGAACTCGTCGATCTTGCCGTCGAGCACATCCTGCGGCGAGGTGCTCTCGACGTTCGTCCGCAGGTCCTTGACCAGCTGATAGGGCTGGAGAACGTAGGAGCGGATCTGGTGACCCCACCCGATGTCGGTCTTCGATGCCGCTTCCGCATTCGCCTCCGCCTCGCGCTTTTCGAGCTCGGCCTCGTAGAGCCGGGCGCGCAGCATGTTCCAAGCCGTGGCGCGGTTCTTATGCTGCGAGCGCTCCTGCTGACAGGCGACCACGATGCCCGATTCGATGTGCGTGATGCGCACGGCCGAATCGGTGGTGTTCACGTGCTGGCCGCCGGCACCCGACGCACGATAGGTGTCGATGCGCACGTCCGATTCGCTCACATCGATATTGATCGTGTCGTCCACCACCGGATAGACCCAGACCGATGCGAAGGAGGTGTGGCGCCGCGCCTGGCTGTCATAGGGCGAAATCCGCACGAGGCGGTGAACGCCCGATTCGGTCTTGGCCCAGCCATAGGCGTTGTGCCCCTTGATCAGAAGCGTCGTGCTCTTGATCCCGGCCTCTTCGCCGCCCTGCTCTTCCAGCACCTCGACCTTGAACTTCGAGCGCTCGCCCCAGCGAATGTACATGCGCTGCAGCATCGCGGCCCAGTCCTGGCTCTCCGTTCCGCCGGCACCGGAATGGACTTCCATATAGGTGTCGTTCGCATCGGCTTCGCCGGACAGCAGGGTTTCGATCTGGCGTTTGGCGGCGTCCGCCTGAAGCGCGCGAAGCGCGGTTTCCGCTTCCGTCACGATCTCCTGGTCGCCCTCGTCCTCGCCCATCGCGATGAGTTCGACATTTTCCTCGATCGAGCGTTCGAGATGGCGGATCGCGGCGATGCTGGAATCGAGATTCTGACGCTCGCGCATCATGGCCTGGGCTTCGGCCGGATTGTCCCAGATGGTCGGATCCTCGGCCTTGTTGTTCAGATGGTCGAGACGCCGGAGTGCCTGATCCCAGTCAAAGATGCCTCCTCAGCAGCCCGATGGTCTGCTTGGTCTCGTCGACGATATGTTCGATTTCGGCGCGCACGGCGCTGTCCTCCATGAATGTTCATTCAACGAAAAGGGACGGTCGCAAGCGCCGCCCCTCGTCTTGTCGCGGAATATAGCGGTGCGGGTCCGCCTTGGCTAGTTGGGCCGCGGCGAAGTCGGCCTAGAACAAGCCGCCCGCGCCCTGCGAGATCGCCTGGCGCGTCTGGTCGGAAACCACTCCGCGCTGAACGTCGGAGGCGATCGCGTCCATTCCGATGACGCTGTAGCTGTCGGCGGGACCCGTGCCAGGCTTGAAGGCTTCCATGATGACCCCTTCGCCCGTGCCCGAGGCACGCATGCCGTTGGAGCGGTTGACGGCGATGACCTCCATGCCCTCCGGCACGGTGAACTCGACCGCAGGCTTGCCCTCCATCGCCTTGCTCATGAAGTCGACGAAGACGGGCGCGGCCAGACCGCCCCCCGTCGCGCCCTTGCCCATGGGGCGCGGCTGGTCGTAGCCCAGATAGACGCCGACGACGAGATCGGGCGTGAAGCCGACGAACCAGACGTCCTTTTCCTCGTTGGTGGTGCCGGTCTTGCCGGCGACCGGGAAGCCCAGGGCCTTGACCGAGGTGGCGGTTCCGCGCTGGACCACGCCTTCCATCATGGAGGTGATCTGGTAGGCGGTCATGGGGTCGAGAACCTGGTCGCGCTCGTCGACGAGCGTGGGCTCGGCCTGGCCGCTGTAGCCGCTGACATTGCACTCGGCGCAGAAGCGCTGGTCGTGCTTGTAGATGGTGCGACCGTACCGGTCCTGGACGCGGTCGATGAGGGTCGGCTCGATCGCGCGCCCGCCATTGGCGAGCACGGAATAGGCGCCGACCATGCGCAGCACCGTCGTCTCGCCCGCTCCCAGCGACATCGGGAGGAAAGGCGCGAGCTTGTCGTAGATACCGAACCGCTCGGCATATTCCGCGACGAGCTTCATGCCCATGTCGCGGGCGAGCCGCACCGTCATCAGATTGCGGCTCTTCTCGATGCCGAGCCGCAGCGTGGACGGGCCGGCAGCGCCGCCGCCGTAATTGGACGGGGTCCAGTAGCCGCCATTGCCGTCGGGCATGGAAATCGCCGCATCGAGGATGACCGATGCAGGCGTGTAGCCGTTGTCGAGCGCCGTCGCGTAGACGAACGGCTTGAAGGACGAGCCGGGCTGGCGATAGGCCTGACTTGCGCGGTTGAATTCGGATTCGGCGTAGGAAAACCCGCCGACCATGGCCCGCACGCGGCCGGTCTCGGGCTCCATGGCGACGAGACCGCCCTGGATCTCCGGTGGCTGGCGCAGGCGCCAGGCATCGCCGTCGCCGTCCTCGACCTTCTCGACATAGACGATGTCGCCGCGATCGAGGACTTCGGACACGGATCCGACGGTCCCCTGCTTTTCTTCCGTGTTGAGGCGCATGGCCCAGGCCATGTCCGATTTGGCGATCGTTCCGATCTCGCGCTCGGAGCCCAGCTTGTCGCCGGCGTCGCGTCTCGGCTGGAGGCCGATGCTGGCGGATTCGCCGTCGACCGACAGGACGATGGCGAGCCGCCACTGCGGAACGTCGTCGAAGGCTTCGATCGCGCCGACCGCTTCGCCCCAGTCACCGCCGATCTCGACATTCTTCACGGGCCCGCGAAAACCGCGCGCCGTGTCGAATTCGACCAGCGCAGACTGCAGCGCGGTGCGGGCGAGTTTCTGCATTTGGGGGTCGAGCGTCGTGCGCACCGACAGTCCACCCTCGTACAGCGCGTCAATGCCGTAGCGATCGACGATCTCGCGGCGCACGTCCTCGGTGAAATATTCGGCTGTCGCAAGATAGGTGCCCGTCGGACGCGGATTGATGCCGAGCGGCTTGCTCTTGGCGAGATCGGCCTCCTGCTCGGTGATGAAACCGTTGCTGGCCATCTGGGCGATGACCCAGTTGCGGCGCGCGATCGCGCGCTCCGGATTGCGATAGGGATTGTAGTTTTCCGGCGCCTTCGGAAGCGCACCGAGATAGGCCGCCTCCTCGATCGTCAACTCGTTGACCGATTTGTCGAAATAGCTCAGCGACGCCGCCGCCACGCCGTAGGCGCCCATGCCGAGATAGATCTCGTTGAGATAGAGTTCGAGGATCTTGTCCTTCGAATAGGCCTGCTCGATGCGCATCGAGAGGATCGCCTCCTTGACCTTGCGGTCGAAGGTGCGCTCGTTCGACAAGAGAAAATTCTTCGCGACCTGCTGGGTGATGGTCGAGGCGCCCTGCATGCGGCCACCCTGCGCCAACACCACGATGGCGCGGCCGATACCCTCGATGTCGACACCGGGGTGGGAATAGAAATTCTTGTCCTCGGCGGCGAGGAAGGCGTTCTTCACGCGCGAGGGCATCGCCTGGATCGGCAGGAACAAACGGCGCTCGCGGGCATATTCGGCCATCATCGCGCCGTCGGAGGCGTGAACGCGCGTCGTGACCGGCGGCTTGTAGTCGGCCAGCACCTCGTAATCGGGAAGCGTCTGCCCGATCTTCTCGACATACCAGGCAAGACCGCCGGCGAAGATGAGAAAGAAAACGGAGCCGATTCCGAAGAAATAGCCGATCAGTCTGATCATCGGTGATTTACCCACTTCCCAGCGTGGAACGACCGCCGGATATCCAAGAATGTTAACCCCTCGAACCAAGCGATCCCCATCGCTTCGCCCGTTCCCGCCCGACGCCTCGAAACGCGCGGCGAGGTGCTGCGCTTCACGATCGCGTGCACGTTAACGCTTTGATCGTAAAATGCGGCAGAGCGATGGTCTGTCGCATTTTTCGACGAACTTGCAAAATCATGTTCCGCGCTGAGGGGACGACGGAAACGCTTCGGTTTCAACCCGCATCTACAAGCCATAAAACGCGGTGATCGCGTTGGCGATGGTTTTCATCGTGTCCCGTCGCCATTCCTCGTCCGCCAGAAGCTTGGCGTCCTTGTCGTTCGACATGAAGCCGAGTTCGATCAGGACCGAGGGAACGTCCGGCGACTTGAGGACGAGGAAGCTCGCCGACCGCTTCGGATTCTTGATCATCCGGACGTTGGAACGCTTCATCTCCGACAGGAGCGATGCGGCGAAGTGTTCCGAATATCCCACGGTCTCGCGGCGCGTGAGGTCCGACAGGATATCGAACACCTCCGGCGCCTCGACGAGATCGGCGGCATCGCCGAATCGGTCGGCGGCATTTTCATTGTTGGCGATTTCCAGCGACAGCCGGTCGGATGCGCGTTCGGAGAGCGTGTAGATGGTCGCACCGCGAAGATTTTCGTAGCGGATCGAATCGGCGTGAAGCGAAATGAAGAGATTGGCGTTCTCGCGCCGCGCGATGCGGGAGCGCTCGAAAAGGCCGACGAAGACATCCTCTTCGCGGGTCATGACGACGCGCACGTTCGGATTGTCCGACAGGGCATCGCGCAGCGCCTTGGCCGCCGCGAGATTGACGTCCTTCTCCATCGCACCGTTCTTCGCGATCGCGCCATTGTCCTCGCCGCCATGACCGGGATCGATGACCACGGTGAATTCGGCACCGTCCCCGACTGCCTCCGAGGTTGCGGCCGACGCACCCTCGGCAACGTCCGCGTTCGCCTTCGCGCCGAGTTGCGCCTTGCCCGCGACGACGCTTTCCCCATGGCTTCTGGAGAAGCGGATTTCATACGCCGCCCCTTCGCCCTCCGGCACGGTCAGACGATCGAGCCGTGCCTCCACGCCCTCGCGCGGCCGAAAGATGTAGCGGTAGCGATCCGGGCCGGTCGCGCCATGGCGCACGCTTTCGATCAGCCCGCTCTCATCGGGCAGTTCGGGATCGCTGGCCGGAAGCGCGTCCGTCAGATCGAGGGCGATCCTGTCCGGCGAGCGCAGGACGACGAGCCGCGCGTCCGGCGCGCTGGTGAACGTCAGGACGACGCTCTGCCGATCGGCCGCACCGGCCTGAACCTCGACGCGCATGACGATGGCGGTCTCGGCCGCGGCTGATTTTACGAGCGATATCATAGCGCATACGATCACGAAGCATGCGCACCCCCAGGCTCGGAGTGTTGGGACCATTCGGAAAAGCCGGTCATGTTCGATTGCGGTGGTGGATGCCATAGATGATGGGTTGGTGAGGATTATGACGGGCGGAAACGCCGATCCTTGCATCACCTGACTTGCTGCAAAATGGAGCGGAAACCCGGCGCGCCGAGCGTCCCCGGCATGTTCGCACAAGCTAAACGGCTTGTTTCTTGGCGATCCAGCGCCTAAGAGAGGGTAAGAAGTCTTGCCAGACGGGCCGTATGCCCGCAAGTTCCGATCGATCTAGGAAGATCGCCGGGTTGGCTGGCGACGGGCATTTGGGCGAGAGGCTTTCTGTTCCTCGGCCCCCATGCACATCCTCGAGACTTCCCAGAATTTCGCTGCGTGCGATGTGGTCAGAGACGCGTCGCCCGGCATGTTGAACGGTCCCGACTCTGCGAGTTCGCGGACACGCCGAATATCATCGGCCGCTGCAAGGCGGTCACCTTTCGATTTTGCGGAGCTCTGTCTTGTCGACGACAATCCGACCATCGCAGCGGAAATGGAGAACGGTCCCATCGGTCCGTCTCCCCGCGCGGACACGGTCGGTCGCGTCAGGCACAGTGCGACCCGCCGCCCGGTTTCCTATCCGATTTTCCTCATCATCGTTGAGACGATCAGCCAATCGCAGAGACCGGGCCTTGGAGACTTTCCATGGCCAACAAAATGTTGATCGACGCGTCCCATCCGGAAGAGACGCGTGTCGTCGTCGTCCGCGGTAATCGCGTCGAAGAGTTCGATTTCGAGTCCGAGCACAAGAAGCAGCTCAAGGGTAATATCTATCTTGCCAAGGTGACGCGCGTCGAGCCGTCGCTCCAGGCCGCCTTCATCGAATATGGCGGCGGACGTCATGGCTTCCTCGCCTTCAGCGAGATCCATCCGGACTATTACCAGATCCCCAAGGCCGACCGTGAAGCGCTCATGGCCGAGGAACTCGCCCGCGCCCAGGCCGAGAACGACGATGACGACGAGGATGCCGAGCGCGAAGAGCAGAAGAAGCTGAAGCGCCGCGCACGCTCGGCGCGCCGCGAGGACGGGTCCGACGACAGCGTTTCGGAAAACGCGGATGACCGTGACGGGTCGGACGAGAACGAAAACGAAAACGACGATTCGTCGGAGGATGACGGAGACGATGATTCGGCCTCCGCACGATCGGATTCCTCCGGCAATGACGGCGACGATCGTCGCTCCCGCTCGCATGCGGCTCGCTCCGAGGGCGATGACGAGGACGATGATTCCGAGGACGATTCGGACGATGACGCGGCCGGCGACGGCGACGAGGCATCCGCTTCGGGCGACGACGAGACCGGGCGCGCCAGGCGTGGCTCGCGTGCCAAGCGCGGCCGGCGTTCCTCTGCCCGTGGCCGTTCGCGCCGCGGCGACAAGAACGACGACAATGGCGACAGCGATGGCGAGGATGACGGCGTCGACGAGATCGGTTCGCAGGACGCGCTCGAGGAAGTGCCGGTCCGCCAGGTTCGCCTGCGCAAGAACTACAAGATCCAGGAGGTCATCAAGCGCCGCCAGATCCTGCTCGTTCAGGTCGTCAAGGAAGAACGCGGCAACAAGGGCGCGGCTCTCACCACCTATCTCTCGCTTGCCGGTCGCTATTCCGTCCTGATGCCGAACACGGCGCGGGGCGGCGGCATTTCCCGCAAGATCACCAACCAGTCCGATCGCAAGCGCCTTCGCGACATGGTCAGGGAACTCGAGATTCCGCGCGGCATGGGCATCATCCTGCGCACGGCCGGTGCCAACCGCACCAAGGCCGAGGTCAAGCGCGACTACGAATATCTGATGCGCCTGTGGGAATCGGTGCGCACGCTGACGCTGCAATCGATCGCGCCGAGCCTCGTCTACGAGGAAGGCAGCCTGATCAAGCGCTCGATCCGCGATCTCTACAACAAGGATATCGACCAGATCCTCGTCTCGGGCGAAGCGGGATACCGCGAAGCCAAGGACTTCATGCGAATGCTGATGCCGTCCCAGTCCAAGGCCGTACAGCCTTACCGGGACCCGACACCGATCTTCACCCGTCAGGGCATCGAGCCGCAGCTCGACAAGATGCTGCAGCCCCATGTGACGTTGAAATCGGGCGGTTACATCATCATCAACCAGACCGAGGCGCTGGTCGCCATCGACGTCAATTCCGGCCGTTCGACCCGGGAAATGTCGATCGAGAACACGGCCTACCAGACCAATCTGGAAGCAGCCGAGGAGATCGCGCGCCAGTTGCGCCTGCGCGATCTGGCCGGTCTCGTCGTGGTCGACTTCATCGACATGGACGAAAAGCGGAACAACCGCGCCGTCGAAAAGAAGATGAAGGACTGTTTGAAGGACGATCGCGCCCGCATCCAGGTGGGCAAGATCTCGCATTTCGGCCTGATGGAGATGAGCCGCCAGCGCATACGCGCCAGCGTCCTGGAATCCACCATGAAGCCGTGCCCGGTGTGCGAAGGCGTCGGCATGGTCCGCGCCACCTCGTCCATGGCGCTGCACGCGATCCGGCACATCGAGGACTATCTGCAGAAGAACAAGGGCCGCGATCTCATCGTGAAGGTCTCCACCGAGACGGCTTTGTTCATTCTCAACGAGAAGCGTCACCATATCGACGAGCTCGAGCAGACCCATGACCTGCGGATCGTCATCGAAGCCGATCCGAGCGTCGGTCACAACGACATCAATGTCGAACAGGGCGGCATGGCGACGAAGCCGATCGCGCGCGAGTTCGTGAGCCCGGTGTCGATCGACGCGGAAAACCAGATCGACGAGGATCTCGCCGAAGAGGCGAACGAGTCCGAAGAGGCGGAATCGCCGGAAGCCACCGGCGAGCTCGTGCCGTCGAACGACGGCAAGGACGAGACCGAGGAGCGCGAGCCGAAGACCAAGAGCCGCCGCAGACGCAGGCGCCGCAGCGGCTCGGACGACGAGACCTCGGACGCCGAAACCAAGGACGAGAAGGACGAGGCCGAGACGTCCGCAAAGTCGGACGAGAGTTCGGACGAGGACGAGGACAGCCAATCCGGCCGACGCCGGCGCCGGCGTGGTCGCCGCGGCGGTCGCCGCCAACGGGATGGAAGCGACGATCGCCAGTCCGCCAACGAGAACGGCGAGGGCGAGGGCGGGCAGAAGCTTGACGCCGGAACCGAAACGCTGGCGGGGAATGACGGTGACGCGCCGGGAAAGCAGGCAGCCAAGCCGGCTGGCTCCAGCGAGCCATCCGGTTCGTCGGACGCGCAGGCCACGTCTTCGGACGTCGGCGCTGACGTGTCGACCCCGACCGATGACGCCCGCTCGAACGAGCGCGCGGAAACCGTGATCCCGATCGAAGTCGTCCAGTCGACCCCGTCGACCGCCGACGAGCGGTTCGACGATCCGGTCGCGACGATGATCGGCGAGGCGGCGCACGCCGGCGACGAAGGGTCCGCGCCCGAAACCGTGTCCGATGAGGCCGAAGCTGCACCGCAAGCGGCTGCGGCGGAACCTGCGCCGCGGTCCGACGAACCGGTCGAAGCCGCATCCGAGCCGCCATCGGCCGATATGTCCGCCGAACATGGAACGGGCGCCGCCGATGGCGAGGCGGAAACGCCGGAGCGCGAGCCGCTGACCGAGCCGCGCGTCACGTCCGGCACGAATGCCGCGACCGACGACGAGGACAACGACGATTCCAAGCCGCGCCGCGTCGGCTGGTGGAACCGCGGTTTCTTCTGAGCCGTACGGACGACACGGAAAAAGGGCCGGTTCGACCGGCCCTTTCTCGTTTGCGGCCATTGCAACGTGAAGCGCGTCGCGACGCACGGTCTCCCCGCCCGAGCGGCCTGTCAGCCATGCCGGACGACGAACCCGGCGATTCGATCGAGAGCTTCGGCGATCTCCGTCTCGTCCCCCGCATAGGACAGGCGGACGAAACCGTCGCCGCGAGCAGGATCGAAATCGAGCCCGGGCGTCAGCGCGACATGGCACTGGGCGAGCAGGGCTTCCGCGAAGGCGGTTGCCGAGTGGAATCCCTGTGGAACCTGCGCATAGGCGTAGAAGGCGCCGTCGATCGGTGCGATCGCCTGGAATCCGATCGCGGGCAGCCTGTCCATCATCATCCGCCGCTTCGGCAGATAGCTGTCGCGCACCCGATCCAGTTCATCGCTTGCGCCGAGAGCGGCCAGTCCCGCGACCTGCGAAAGCTCGGGCGCGGAGATGTAGATGTTCTGGCCAAGACGCTCGGCCGCCTTGACGAGGTCTGCCGGCAGGACCATCCAGCCGATGCGCCAGCCCGTCATGCAGTAATATTTCGAGAACGAGTTGAGAATGATCGCCTCGTCGAGATCCTGCAGCGCGGAGCGCTCCTCCACCCCGAAACTCAGGCGGTGGTAGATCTCGTCCGAGATCAGCCTGACGCCGGTCTCGCGGCAGAACGCGGCGATCCGCGTCATTTCGGCCGGCGGCGTCATGGTGCCGGTCGGGTTTGCCGGACTTGCGATGAGAAGCCCCTTGAACGGCGCGCGCTCGAAGGCCGCTTCGAGATGATCGCGCGTCAGGATGTAGGCGTCGGAAGGCCCGACCTCGATCTCCACCGGCACGATCCCCAACGCTCGCATGATGTTGCGGTAGGCGGGATATCCGGGCGATGCCAGCGCGATGTTGTCGCCCGCCTCGAAGGCGGCGAGGAACGCGATGTTGAAGCCGCCCGAGGCCCCCGACGTGATCATCACCCGGGACGGCTCGATCTCGACACCGTAGGCGTGACGATAGTGGCCGGCGATGGCGCGGCGCAGATCGATCCGGCCCATCGCATCGGTATAGGCGATTCGGCCCTGGCGAATCATCGCATGGGCCGCGTCGCGCGCGGCCTGTGGCGCGGGCGAGGCAGGCTGGCCGACGGCAAGCGACAGCACGTTGCAGCCATCCGCCCTGAGCCGGTTCGCCTCCGCCATGAACGCCATCGCCCGAAACGGTTCGACGGCGGACGACCGGGCGGAGGGGCCGCGCGAGCATGAGGTCATGAAGATCGATCCTTGACGTTGCGAGGGGCGGCCACGCATGCCTGCCCGCCCGCCGCTCTGGCATATCATCGCAACGTCGCGCAATGTAAGCGCCCGGACCGGTCGCGGAACGCGCGAAACAGCCGCGGAAATCGTGTCGCGTCGTCACTCGCTTCGAAGTTTCGCCGTGATACTGTCCCATAGCCGACCCGATTCAGGATTGTCAGGGCAAGGGACCCGTTTCATGCGTTCGATCACCACTGTCGCACTGTCTGCCGCGCTTCTGGGCAGCGCCTCACTCTTGCCGGCCTCGGCTCAGGAAAGTTTCGACTCCACGCAAAAGCAGGCGATCGAGACGATCGTCCGCGACTATCTGATCGCAAATCCGGAAGTCCTGGTGGAGGCGATGAGCGCGCTGCAGGCCAAGCAGGACGAACAGCAGAAAACCGCGCAGGCCAGCGTCATCGAAAGCGCGCGCGACCAGTTGACGTCGGCGCCCGAGGGCATGGTCTTCGGCAATCCCGATGGCGACGTGACCATCACCGAATTCTTCGATTACAATTGCGGCTACTGCAAGCAGGCGCTCGCGGACATGACGGCGCTTCTCGAAGAGGACGATCAGATCCGCTTCGTCGTCAAGGAATTCCCGATCCTGGGTGTCGGCTCGCTCGAAGCCTCGCGGGTCGCAATGGCCGTTCGCGATCTCGCGCCCGAAAAATATCGCGGGTTCCACGAGGCGCTTCTCGAGCGGCGCGGCTCCGCCGACAAGGCCGCCGCCCTCGGCGTCGCCGAAGAGCTCGGCGTCGATCCGGCGAAGATCGAGGAAAAACTTGCGGCTTCCGCGAACATGAAGGCGCTCCAGGACATCCAGACGCTCGCGAGCGATCTTCGCATCAACGGAACGCCGACCTATGTGATCGGCGACGAGGTCCTGCAGGCAAGGGTCGGTCTCGAAGGCCTGAAGGCCGTCGTCGGCTCGATGCGCGCGTGCGGCAAGGTCGAGTGCAGCTGATCCGTCCGCCGAAAGAATAATCGTGGCACGGATCGCTTGCGCTCGCACTGTGCGATTTGTGCCTTATTTGCGGGTCACAGAGCCGAAACAGGCGTGAAACCGTTGTTCGCGGGGGCCGGACGTTGAATTCGACGTCGGGATTGTGCAAGCAACGCTGCAGCTGCGATCGAATGCTCCCGTCGGGGACAGATCGATCATGAGTGAAACTTGAAAAACGGCGACCGAGAAGGCGACAGGGCAAGATCATGAGCGACAAGAGTTTGGACCCCGATATCGTTCGTGAGTTGGCTTCGATCCTGAAAGAGAGCGATCTCACCGAAATCGAGATCGAGCGCGATGAGCTCCGCATCCGTCTCACCCGCCAGATCGAAGCCGCGCCGATCTTCTACCAGCAGCCGCAGATGCAGATGGCACCCGCCCATCAGCCGATGTCGGCGCCCGTCGCGCAGGGAGGCACCGTCCCGGCCGCGCCTGCGAGAAGCGGCGAAGGCACCGTCTCCTCGCCGATGGTCGGCACCGTCTACCTGGCGGCCTCTCCCGGCTCGAAGAGTTTCGTCGAGATCGGACAGAGCGTGAAGGAGGGCGACACGCTCTGCATCATCGAGGCGATGAAGACCATGAACAGCATTCCGTCGCCGCGTTCGGGCACGGTGCGGGAAGTCCTCATCGAGAACGCCCAGCCGGTTGAGTTCGGCGAATCGCTCTTCGTGATCGACTGAGGATAGAAGTCTGATGGTCTCCAAGGTCCTGATCGCCAATCGCGGCGAGATCGCCCTTCGCGTGCTGCGCGCATGCAAGGAACTCGGCATCGCGACCGTTGCGGTTCATTCCACCGCCGACAATGCGGCGATGCATGTGCGTCTCGCCGATGAAAGCGTTTGCATCGGGCCGCCGCCTGCCAGCGAAAGCTATCTCAATATTCCCCAGATCGTCGCGGCCTGCGAGATCACCGGGGCGGATGCGGTCCATCCGGGCTATGGGTTCCTGTCTGAGAACGCCCGCTTCGCCGAGATCCTCGAAGCCCACGAACTCACCTTTATCGGCCCGACCGCAGAACATATTCGGGTCATGGGCGACAAGATCGAGGCCAAGCGGACGGCGCAGCGCCTCGGGATTCCGGTGGTTCCCGGCTCACCCGGCGCGGTGACGGAAGACGGCGAGGCGATGCGGATCTCGCGCGAGATCGGCTTCCCGGTCATCGTCAAGGCATCGGCCGGCGGCGGTGGCCGCGGCATGAAGATCGCCCGAACCGAAGCCGATCTTTCGGTGGCGCTGGCGACCGCGCGCACGGAAGCGGGTGCGGCCTTCGGAGACGACGCCGTCTATATCGAGAAATATCTCGAAAAGCCCCGCCACATCGAGGTTCAGGTCTTCGGCGACGGAATGGGCAACGCCATTCATCTGGGCGAGCGCGACTGCTCCCTGCAGCGCCGCAACCAGAAGGTCTGGGAAGAGGCCAACTCCCCTGCCCTCGACCAGGAACAGCGCGACCGCATCGGCATGATCTGCGCGGACGCGATGAAGGGCCTGAAATATCGTGGCGCCGGCACGATCGAATTTCTCTACGAGAACGGCGAATTCTTCTTCATCGAGATGAACACGCGGCTTCAGGTCGAGCATCCGGTGACGGAGGCGATCACCGGGCTCGATCTGGTGCACGAGCAGATCAGGGTCGCCAGTGGCCAGGGCCTGTCGGTGACGCAGGATCAGGTGACCTTCTCCGGGCACGCCATCGAATGCCGCATCAATGCCGAGGATCCGCGTACCTTCGTTCCATCGCCGGGTGAGATTACCCATTACCACGCCCCCGGCGGGCTCGGCGTGCGCATCGATTCGGCGGTCTATCGCGGCTACCGGATTCCGCCCTTCTACGACAGCCTGGTCGGCAAGCTGATCGTGCACGGACGCACCCGCGAGGAATGCCTGATGCGCCTCAAGCGTGCCCTCGACGAGTTCGTGCTCGACGGGATCAGCACGACGCTGCCGCTCTTCCGCGATCTGGTGGTCAATGAAAGCGTCAGGCGCGGCGAGTACGACATTCACTGGCTCGAGCATTACCTCAAGGGCGAGGCTGACTGAGGCGTGATGGCGACGGGTGGCGGACAGGACTATCGCATCACGCCGGCCATCCTCCTGAAAGCCTATGCCTGCGGGATATTCCCCATGGCGGAATCGGCGGACGACCCGAATATCTTCTGGGTCGATCCCGTCGAACGCGGCATTCTTCCGCTCGATGGATTGCATGTCTCACGCAGCCTGAAGAAGACGATCCGTCGGAACGTCTTCGACATCACCGTCGACACGGCGTTCGTCGCGGTCCTCGACGGGTGTGCGGAGCCTGCGCCCGATCGTACGGAAACGTGGATCAACGCAACCGTCCGCGACCTCTACATCGCGCTATACCGGAAGGGCTTTGCCCATTCGGTGGAAGCGTGGAAGGATGGAAGGCTCGTCGGCGGCCTCTACGGCGTCTCGCTCGGGGGCGCATTCTTCGGGGAAAGCATGTTCTCGCGGGCGACGGACGCCTCGAAGGTCGCGCTGGTGTTCCTGTGCGAGCGCCTTATCCGCGGCGGCTACACATTGCTCGACACACAGTTTTTGACCGGCCATCTGGCACGCTTCGGCGCCATCGAGATTCCACGCGACGACTATCAGCTGCTCCTCGCCGAGGCGATCGAGGCCGAAACGACGTTCTATTCGGCCGGGGCCGGAACGTCGGACTCCGTCTTGCAGCTCTTCAGCCAGACATCGTAGACCGGATGCTCGACGGCGTTGAGACCGGGGGATGCGGCGAACATCCAGCCCGAGAAGATACGGCGAATCTCGCGGTCCAGGGTGATCTCGTCGACCTCGACGAAGGCGTCGGTCTGGGCCGTTCGCCCCTCGGGGCTCGTCTTGCAGACGCGCGGCGTCACTTGGAGCGCCCCGAACTGCACCGTCTCGTCGATGAAGACGTCGAACTCGGTGAGCCGTCCGGTGATCTTGTCGAGACCGGAAAATACGGCAACCGGATTGTCGACGCGCTCCTGCGCCGACGCACCGGTGTGACCGAGCGCGAACGTGCCGCTGGCAAGGGCAGCGACGAGGGCGGAGCGAAACGGGAAGAAGCGCAGTCTGTTCATCAGGGATTGGTAACTTCCGGTCGTGAAAGAGCCGATGATCCTCAGCCGCGGACGATGCGGCGGTCTTGCGGGGAACACCGACGGGCGCGCCTTACCGAATGGCCCGCCGGCGATGAACCGGTCCTGAATCGACCCTCGCAAGCATCGCGAAGAGGGATCGGTCAGGGGGTCCAGGCGTCGTATTCGCCGGTCACGCGCGGACGGTCCTTTTCGGGCCGAAGCAGCGAACCCGCAGGGCGGTAGGCTTCGTCCGTGCCGGTATGGTTCTTCTCGGACGGCTTCTCCCAGCTGCGCGGGACGTAGACTTCATCGGCCGGCGGCGTGTCGACGCGATGATGCATCCAGCCATGCCAGCCTGACGGGATCGCGGAGGCTTCGACGGGCCCGTTGTAGATCACCCAGCGGCGGGTCCTATCGGCATTGGTGTAGTAGATGTTGCCGTACTGATCCTCGCCGACCTTCTTGCCGGTGCGCCATGTGTGGAAACGCGTGCCGAGGGTCTGGCCGTTCCACCATGTAAAGATCTGCAGGAGCCATTCTTTCATCGCGCGTCTGCCCATATGCGTGGCTGATATCCGGTGCTCTTATGGGACCGATGCCGCCCGATGTCCAGCAGCGCAGGCCGTCCGGCCGTCAGTCGCCGCGATGCTGTGATGGCGACGGGGAACGCTCGCTGCGGTCGATCATCCCGATCAGGTAGAGCACCAGCCCGAGCGCAAGGATCGTGGCGGCAAGACCGACGAGGAACAGGCCCGACGTCGTCTCGACCTCGAGGAGAATGAGCTTTCGAACGACGGCGAGAACGCCGATGACGATGACCGTGCGCACCTGCGCGAGCCGGTGATCGCCGGCGGCCATCTGCTGGATCGAATGGGCGAGTTCCAGGGCGATCACGACCACCAGAACCCGGTCGAACAGGACCTGGAAGGCCGTATAGTCGAGCGGGTCCGACAGGCCGGTGAAGATGACGAGGATGGAATGGCCGAAGCTGACGGCGGCGAGGAGAACAACGATGCCCATGCCCGCCAGAAGCAGATAGGCGATCCCGCGTTCGAAAATCTGGTAGATCTTCAAGGCCATGGCAGTCCGCTCCCGATCGTTCGCGGCGCGCACTCGGGCGTTGCACGCTTGACGGCGATCTGTCGCAGCGCCGAGACATGTCCATGCGTCACATCGAACCGGTTCGGCAGCCCCGGGTCGCGGACATGCATCGTCCGTCAGCCGAGCGGACGCTCGTAGACGCTGACCTCGATCCCGTCATCGGCACCATCCATGGCGGTCGCGGTGCTTATCGCCGCAAAACCGTGCGCCTCGTAGAAGGCGACCGCGCCGGCATTGGCCGGTTCCACCTCGCACCTGATCCGGCGCCCATCGGGGAACGCGTTCATGATCTCGCCGAGCATCTCCGCGCCGATGCCGGACCGCTGCTCGGCCGGCAGGACATAGAGCTGGTGAAGAACCACGAGCGCGCGATCGGCATCGGAGGATGCGGCGAACGCGACGCCGCCGAGGCGCTCGCCATTGTCGGCGACGATGAATTCCGAGGACGGACGGTTGATGCGGGGCTTCATCGCATCGACCGAGTGGAAGGCGCGGGTCAACTCGCTGACCCGCGCCGCGCCGTAGATCGCGTCATAGGTGGCGTGCCAGGTCTCTTCGAGAAGCTTCGAAATGGCCGGGAGATCGCGCTCCATGGCGGTGCGGACGAAATACATGGCGGCCTCTATTCGACGCCGAGCTTCTGCTTGACGAGGGCGTTGACGGCCTGCGGGTTGGCCTTGCCGCCGGTCGCCTTCATGACCTGGCCGACGAACCAGCCGGCCATCGACGGCTTCTCCTTCGCCTGCTCGACCTTGGCGGGGTTGGCGGCAATGACCTCGTCGACGGCCTTCTCGATCGCGCCGGTATCGGTCACCTGCTTCATGCCGCGCGCCTCGACGATTTCCTTCGGATCGCCGCCCTCGTTCCAGACGATCTCGAACAGATCCTTGGCGATCTTGCCCGAGATCACCTCCTCGCGAATGAGATCGAGGATCGCGCCGAGCTGTTCGGCCGACACCGGCGTCTCCTCGATGTCCTTACCGGCCTTGTTGAGAGCGCCGAGAAGATCGTTGATCACCCAGTTGGCGGCCTGCTTGGCGTCCCGGCCCCTGGCCACCTTCTCGAAGAAATCGGCGATCGCCTTTTCCGACACGAGGATCGACGCGTCGTAGGCCGACAGGCCGGCATCCTCGATCAGCCTGTTCTTCTTGTCGTCGGGAAGCTCCGGCAGTTCGGCGAGGACGGCGTCGATATAGGCCTGATCGAACTCGAGCGGCAGAAGATCGGGGTCGGGGAAGTAGCGATAGTCGTGCGCGTCCTCCTTCGAACGCATCGCCCGCGTCTCGCCCTTCACCGGATCGAACAGGCGGGTCTCCTGGTCGATGACGCCGCCATCCTCGATGACCGCGATCTGGCGGCGCGCTTCTGCCTCGATGCACTGGCCCACGAAGCGGATGGAATTGACGTTCTTGATCTCGCAGCGCGTGCCGAACGCGCCGCCCGGCCGGCGCACGGAGACGTTGACGTCGGCGCGCATCGAGCCCTCGTCCATATTGCCGTCGCAGGTGCCGAGATAGCGCAGGATGGTGCGCAGCTTGGTGAGGTAGGCCTTCGCCTCGTCGGGGGAACGCATGTCGGGCTTGGAGACGATCTCCATCAGCGCGACGCCAGACCGGTTGAGATCGACGAAGCTCATGGACGGATGCTGGTCGTGCATGGATTTGCCCGCATCCTGTTCCAGATGCAGCCGCTCGACGCCGACCTCGATATCCTCGAACTCGCCCTTGCTGTTCGGACCGACCGCGACATGCACGACGCCCTCGCCGACGATCGGGTCCTTGAACTGGCTGATCTGGTACCCTTGCGGCAGATCGGGATAGAAATAGTTTTTCCGGTCGAACACCGAACGCTTGTTGATCTGCGCCTTGAGGCCAAGCCCGGTCTTCACCGCCTGGCGCACGCACGCCTCGTTGATGACCGGCAGCATGCCCGGCATCGCGGCATCCACCAGGCTGACATGGGAATTGGCCTCGGCGCCGAAATCGGTCGAGGCTCCGGAAAACAGCTTGGCCTCGGACGAGACCTGGGCGTGGACTTCCATGCCGATGATCACCTCCCAGTCGCCGGTCGCGCCGGAGATGAAGGATTTCGGGTTCGGTGTGCGGGTATCGACGAGGGTCATTCAAAGCATCCGGAAAACGTCGCGGGAAAGTCGCCTCAATCGCTAGATGAAAGGTCTCGAACGATCAAGCTGGAGCGGGCGAGCGGCGATGCGGCAGGCACCGGGACCGGAGCCAGAGGCCGGTTCATATGTTATGCTGGCACGACATCTGCAACGGAGTTCTGCCATGAGCGCGCTTGCCGACACCCATCCGCCGGACGCGGTCCCGCGAAACCTGACGATCGACGCCTTCTTCGACTGGATCGAATTGCGGGAGGAGCGCTACGAACTCGTCGATGGGACGCCGGTCATGATGCCCTTCGTCAAACGATCCCATGCAAGGGTCGTCAGCAATATCGACAGAACACTTCAGCAACAATTGGACCCGGACCGGTACCTGGTCACGCAAGGCGACTTCGCCATCCGGACCGGCGTGCGTTCGATCCGCTACGCCGACGTCTTGGTCGAGGCGGCGAGCGACGATCTCGACGGCCGGACGACCGACACGCCGAAGCTGATTTTCGAAGTTCTCTCGGACATGACCACCGCCAACGATTTCGGGCCGAAGAAGCTCGAATATATGAGCCTTTCCACGCTCGACGCCACTCTCATCCTCCGCCAGGACAAGGCCTGCGTCTGGCTCTGGGAGCGCGATGGCGAGGGAAACTGGCCGGACCAGCCGCGGATCGTCGAAACGGGCGCGATCGAACTTTCGCGCCTCGCCGTGACGCTCCCGATCGACGCGATCTATCGCGGCATCGTGCGGTAAGGCACAGCCGGCAACAGCTGGATCGGCTTGCGCCGCTTCGTCACTGCACGTTCGCAGCCCGGCCCATCAACAGGGCCGCGGCTTCGAAATCGGCCTGCTTGTAGCGGGCGGCGATGCGGGCTTCCTCGTCGGCGCCCCAATGTTCCACGTTCCAGTTCTCGTCGAGCCGTGAAAGCTCCCAGGCTTCGTCCGGCGCAAGCCTGCCCTCCAGAAGCGCGAGCGCCAGGAGCGCCGAGCCCGAAAGCGCCGTGGCAAGCTGCAGCCCCGCGATCGTCCATGGATCCTTCAGAGGGGCGATCCGGGCCTTGAACGCGGCGAGCGCCTCGGCCGGTTGGGCGACATGCATCACGCCTTCGGCAAGCACGAAGCGCGCCCCCAGCGTGTCGGACGCCCATTCGACGATCGGGTCCCAACGCTCGCGCTGGCGCTCCACGAGCTCGTCCGGATGCGCCGCGCGATAGACCAGAAGGTCCGTCTCCGCATAGAGCGGCACCTCGTTCAGCACCGGCGCAGGATCGGGCGCCACGGCATCGACCACCGTGTTGGAAAGCCGCGCCACCGGCATGGTGCCGGGATCGATCCGCTCGCCCTGGCGCATCCATTCGCCATGAACGGCGTCCGCGATCGGACGGTTCGGCAGAACCAGCGTCTTCTTTGCCGGCGTCTTGACGGTTCGCCCGTCGAGCAGCACCGAGAGACCGCCCTCGACCTCGCCGAGTGAGACCGTGGTGTAAAACCGCTTGGGCAGGGAGCGGCGGAGGGCGTTCGGATTTTCGAACATCTTCTGCAGGATATCGGGATCGTTCGACATGGCCGTCCGGTTCTGTTCGTCGCAGGAAAGAGATATCTGTGGTGGGCGAACCTAGAGCATCGGCCCGAGGATCGGAATCGATTTTCCGAACGCCTCATGCGTGAAATCAAAAAGATAGCTAGCGCATTCCGCGTCTGAAGAGACGCATGACGCGCTAGGTTGCGGCGGGCCCGTCCGCCAGCCAGCGATCGAGCGTGGCGGCAAGGTCCGGCACGGTGCCGACGACCGCTGCGGCTCCCCGCCGCAACAGGAGCTCCGGCGCGTGCGAACCCCAGTCGACGCCGATCGCATGGCTCCCGGCCGATCGGGCCATCTCCATGTCGTATGTCGTGTCGCCGACGACGACGGCGTTGATCGGCGCGACGCCCAGTTCCCCGCAGCATTCCAGGACCATCGCCGGATGGGGTTTGGAGGGGCAGTCGTCGGCGGTTCGAACGGTGACGAACACGTCGGTCAGGTTATGCGATGCGGTCAGCGCCGCGACGCCGCGACGCGATTTTCCGGTCACCATGCCGACGAAGACGGCCTCGCGCGCGGCCAGATCGCGGACGAGTTCGGCCATGCCCTCGAACAGATGATCGGAAAAATGCGGGCGCGTACGCTCCAGCCGGTATTCGGCCCGGTAGCTCTCGCACAGCCGGTGGACTTCCACCGGCGTCAGCCCGGGCCGCAGGGTCGCGATCGCCGTATCGAGCGACAGGCCGATGATCGCACGGGTCGCCTCGCGCGGCGGGGGCTGGAGATCGTGGGCCGTGAAGCATCGCTCCATGATATCGCAGATGAGGCCTGCCGAGTCCGCGAGCGTGCCGTCGCAATCGAACAGAACCGCTTTTATTCCGGACACTTGGCGATCAATCCTCAAGTTCTGCTTCATCGAACCCGAACAGGTTGAACGTTTGGCGCATATGTTGCGGCAAGGGCGCGATATGATCGATCACGCCGCCGTTCGGGTGCGGGATGATGATGCGGCGCGCGTGAAGATGGAGCCGTTTCTGGACCCCGCCCGGGAACTCCCAATTGGTGTCGTGCTCGAAATATTTCGGATCACCCACGATCGGATGGCCGAGATGCAGCATGTGGATGCGCAATTGATGTGTGCGCCCCGTATGTGGTTCGAGTTCCAGCCAGGAGAAATTCTGCGCGACCTGGTCGACGACGCGGTAATAGGACAGGGCGTGGTCGGCACCCTCCTCCCCGTGCTTGGCAATCCGCATCCGGTCGCCGTCCGGCGTCTGCTCCTTCTTCAGATAGGTCGAGATCTTGCCCTCGTGCGGGGCCGGCACGCCCTTGACGAGCGCCCAGTAGAGCTTCTTGGTCTCACGCTCCCGGAAGGCTTTTGTCAGCGCGGTCGCGGCGCCCCGGGTGCGCGCGACGACGAGAATGCCGGACGTGTCGCGGTCGAGCCGATGGACGAGCCTCGGCTTCTCGCCCTTCCTGTTGCGCCAGGATTCCAGCATGTCGTCGACGTGGCGAGTCAGGCCCGAGCCGCCCTGCACGGCAAGCCCTGCCGGCTTGTTGAAGACGATGACCTTGTCGTCCTCGTAGATCACCATCTGGGCGAGGACGTCTCCATCGTTCTGGCCCTTGATGGTGTTGGCCGTCAGCGGCTTGTTGGAGACGGGCCGCTCCCCGGAATGGGAATCGACCGCCATCGGCGGCACCCGGATCATCTGACCGGGCGTCACGCGCGTGTCGGACTTCGCCCGGCCGCCGTCGACCCGGATCTGGCCGGACCGCAGCAGCTTTTGCAGCTGGCCGAAGCCGAGGCCGGGATAATGCAGCTTGAACCAGCGATCGAGGCGCAATCCGGCCTCGTCATCGTCCACGCGCCGTTGTTCGACTGCCGCCATGGGGCGTCGCTCCGTAATTCGAGGCTATGATATCCGGGACCGGTGCGATGGTTCGCGGAGGCCGTCGGTTTTGCGCTCTTCTAGCTGCCCGAAGCGCGTCCGGCAACGCACCGCACCTGGCAGGCCGGTCACAGAAGCGCCCTGACGCTCAGGAGGCCGGCGAAAAGCGCGGCGACCCCCAGGATCACCGACCCGGCGACATAAGCGATCGCGAGCCCCGCCGCGCCCTTGTCGATCAGGTTCATGGTGTCGAGCGAGAACGAGGAGAAGGTGGTGAACCCGCCGAGGCATCCGCTGGCCAGAAACATCCGCCAGTGCTGCGACATGCCGAGCTTGCGCGCCAGAAGCTCCACCAGGACACCCATCAGGAACGAGCCGAACACGTTGACGAAGGCCGTACCCCAGGGAAAGCCCGATCCGAAAAAGCGCACGGCGGCAAGGTTTGAGAGATGTCGCATGCCGGCCCCGAGCCCGCCGCCCGCCATGACGAGGAGAAGGTTGATCATGCCCGTCCGATAGCGCCGATGGCCGCCCTTGGAAAGAGTTCGGCCCCGAACACGGGCGTGTTCGGGGCCGGAGGCGGATCGTCAAGGCCGCAGGCGACCTATCGGGCGGGGGCCGGTCCGGTCTGCTCGACATTTTCGAGGAACGGTTTCTTGCGCTCCGCGATGAGGCCCTTACCGGTCGAGAAGGCGAGCACGAGAAGCAGGATCGCGAAGGGAAGCCCCGTGGCGATCGCCGCGCCCTGCAGCGCCGCCAGACCGCCGCCGAGGAGCAGCGCGATGGCGATGAGCCCCTCGAAGGTCGCCCAGAAGACCCGTTGCGCCGTCGGCGCATCGAGCTTGCCGCCCGCCGTGATCGTGTCGATGACCAGCGAGCCGGAATCGGACGAGGTCACGAAGAACACGATGACCAGAATGATCCCGACCAGGGACGTGATCTGCGTCAGCGGAAGCTGGTTGAGCATCGCGAACAGCTTCACCGGCAGTTCGGCATCGACGATGCCGGCATAGCCACCGATGGTTTCGGTGAGGGCTGTCCCGCCGAAGACGGTCATCCATATGATCGACACCATGGTCGGAACCACGAGCACGCAGGTCATGAACTCGCGCACGGTGCGGCCGCGCGAGACGCGGGCGATGAACATGCCGACGAACGGCGACCAGCTCATCCACCAGGCCCAGTAGAACGTCGTCCAACCGGTCCTGAAATTGTCGTCCTCGCGCCCGAACGGCATGGAGAGCGGGATCAGCTCGCGGAAGTACGAGACCGTGTTGCCGAACAGGCCCCGGACGAGATCCATTGTCGGACCGACCAGGAAGACGAAGCCGAGAAGCAGGATCGCCAGCACCATGTTGAACTCCGACAGTCGCTTCACACCGGCGTCGAGGCCGGCGACGACGGAGATGAGGGCGATGCCGGTGATCACCGCGATCAGCGTGATCTTGGTCAGCATCGTATCGGGAATGCCGAACAGGAAGTTGAGACCGGCGGTCGCCTGCTCGGCGCCGAAGCCGAGCGATGTCGCAAGTCCGAAAAGCGTCGCGAACACGGCCATGATGTCGATCACATGACCCGGCCAGCCCCAGACCCGATCGCCGAGGATCGGGTAGAAGGCCGAACGCATGGTCAGCGGAAGGCCCCAATTGTAGGAGAAGAAACCGAGCGCGAGCGCCACGACCGCGTAGATCGCCCAAGGGTGCAGGGCCCAGTGATAGAGGGTCGCGGCCATGCCGAGACGGCGGGCTTCGAGTTGCTCGCCGGCGGCCCCGCCGAGCGGCGCCCAGTCCGTGCCTTCGAAGGCTGCCGAATAATGGCTGACGGGTTCGGAAACGCCGTAAAAGACGAGGCCGATGCCCATGCCGGCCGAGAACAGCATCGCGAACCAGCCGAAATAGCCGTAGTCGGGCTTGGCATCGACGCCGCCGAGCCGGATGTTTCCGAGCGGCGTCACGATGAGCGCGAGGCAGAACAGGACGAAGATGTTGCCGGCGATCAGGAACACCCAATCGAAGGTCGAGGTCAGGAACGGTCGAAGCCAGCCGAAGAAACTGTCCGCGACGCCCGGAAACATGAGGGCGAAAGCCACGAAAAGAATGATGATTCCCGCCGAGATCGGAAACACCGGATTGTGGATGTCGAGGCCGTATTTCTGCAGATTGTCTTGTCCGACCTCGTATTCCGAGACCGATTGATCGGGTATCTTGTCCTGATCCACCGTCATGGCGTTCTCCTTGATCGTTGCCAGGCTTGTCGGTTCGGGCGGGTCTTGCAGCAGGAAGCAGGCTCCCGAAGACATTCGAGAGCGCACCCGTCCGGTCTGTTATGCAAATACAAGAAATCCGCGAGGCGTCTGCTTCGACACATCGCGGATTCCATGAATTCGCCGCAATCCTAGAACAGGCGCCGCGCCGTTTCAACGGGTTGACGCCAATTGCCGAACCTTCCATGGCGGCTTCGGCACCTGCAGGGTCCGTCGGCGCCGGTCGTTTCAGTCGCCCCGGTCGCGCTGCGCCCTCAGCCTTGCAAGATGCTGCAGCCGCTCGCCGATCCACTCTTCCCGTCCGTAGCGTGTCGGCCGATAATAGGTTTCGCGCTCCATCTCGTCCGGAAAATAAGTCTGTCCCGAAAAGGCGTCGGGCTGGTCGTGATCGTAGGAATAGCCCGAACCATACCCCTCCTCCTTCATCAGCTTCGTCGGCGCGTTCAGGATATGGCGTGGCGGAAGCAGGGATCCGTGCGCCTTGGCCGCACGCATCGCTTGCTTGTAAGCGGTGTAGACCGCGTTCGATTTGGGCGCCGCCGCCAGATAGACGGTGGCTTCGGCAAGCGCGAGTTCGCCTTCCGGAGAGCCGAGATAATCGTAGGCATCCTTGGCCGCGAGCGTGACGCGAAGCGCGTGCGGATCGGCCAGTCCGATATCCTCGGAGGCCATGCGGACCAGCCGCCGGCCGAGATAGAGCGGGTCCTCGCCCGCATCCAGCATCCGGCACAGCCAGTAGAGCGCGGCATCGGGGTCCGAGCCCCGAACGGATTTGTGCAGGGCGGAAATCAGATTGTAATGCCCGTCCTGGCCCTTGTCGTAGACCGGAGCCCGCCGCTGCACGATGGTCTGGAGCGCGTCGGCGTCGAACAGCTCACCCGGCTTGGCCGATCGCCATATCTCCTCGGCGAGACTGAGGACCGCGCGGCCATCCCCGTCGGCCAGGCGCAACAGCACCTGTCGTGCCTCGTCGTCGAGCGGCAGGCGCTCGTTCTCGATCTCTTCGGCCCGGTCGAGGAGCGCGCCGAGGCTTGCGGCGTCATGGGCCTTGAACGTCAGGACCCTCGCACGCGACAGGAGCGCGGCGTTCAGTTCGAAGGAGGGATTTTCCGTCGTCGCGCCGACGAGGACGACCGTTCCGTCTTCCATGACAGGCAGGAAACTGTCCTGCTGGGCCCGGTTGAAACGGTGGATCTCGTCGACGAACAGCAGCGTCGGTTTTCCGTTGGACCGGCGCATCCGGGCCGATTCGAACACCTTCTTCAGGTCCGCGACGCCTGAAAAGATCGCTGAGATCTGTTCGAAGGCGTAATCGCTGTCATTGGCCAGAAGCCGGGCGACCGTCGTCTTTCCGGTTCCGGGTGGCCCCCAGAAGATCATCGAGCCGAGGTTCTTCGAGGCCAGCATGCGGGAGAGAATCCCGCCCTCGCCCGTCAGATGGGTCTGTCCGACGACCTCGCTCAAGGTCTTCGGGCGCAGGCGATCGGCGAGCGGGCGGGCAGCTGCGGTCGACGCCGCCACGGGCCCATGTCCGGCGGCCCCTCCGTGCCGGGATGCCGGTCGTTCGTCTGCTGCGGGGTCACCAAACAGGTCGGCCACGGTCAGCGCACCCTTCTCATCAGGCGGCGGCCGCCCCGTTCGATCTCGAATTCATACCCGCCCCAGGCTTCCGACAGAAGCCGTTCGAGGCCGGCGCTGGTGGCGACGCGCTCGCCATTGAGCGCGATGACGATGTCCCTGGGCCTGAGCCCGAAACGGGCCGCGAACGAACCGCGTTCGACATCGGCGATCACGACGCCGGTTTTCTCGAGCGGCAGATCGAGCTCCTCGGCGACCTTCGGCGACAGCGTCCAGACGGTCGCGCCGGAGAACGGCGTGCGCCCTTCAAGGAGACGGGCGTCCCGCGGCGGTGTTTCGGGGGCCCCCGTCAGGGGCAGCGACAGGGTCTCGCGCGCCTCGCCGCGCAAGACCGTCAGCGTCGTCGTCGAACCGATCCCGGCGGTTGCGAGGCGATATCCGAGCGCATCGGGATCGGTGATGGCGACGGATCCGACCTCGAGAATGACGTCGCCTTCCTCAAGACCCGCAATATCCGCCGGCGAGCCTTCCGCGACCGAGAAGACGATCGCCCCCGTCGGCCGCGCAAGCCCGACGGCTTCGGCGATATCGGGCGAAACCTGGCCGAAGGATGCGCCGATATAGGGCCGCGAGAACGACCCCCCGGCCTTGGCGGCGCGGATGAAGCTGGCGACGAGATTGGAGGGGATCGCAAAGCCGATGCCGTTCGAACCGCCGGATTTGGAGAAGATCGCCGTGTTCACGCCGACGAGCCGCCCGCCCATGTCGATGAGCGCCCCGCCCGAATTTCCCGGATTGATCGCGGCGTCCGTCTGGATGAACACGCCCGGGTCGCCCGGCTTCAGATGGGTGCGCGACAGGGCCGACACGATGCCGTTGGTGACCGTTTGTCCGATCCCGAACGGATTGCCGATCGCCAGAACCAGATCGCCGATTTCGATCCCGTCGGAATCGGCCAGTTCGATCGATGGAAACGCTTCGGTCGGATCGCTGACCTTCAACACCGCAAGGTCCACCTTGGCATCCTTGAGGACGATTTCCGTCTCGAATTCCCGCCCGTCCGCAAAGGCGATTCGCACCTCGTCCGCATCGGCGATGACATGATTGTTCGTGACGATCAGGCCGCCCGGATCGACGATCACGCCGGAGCCGAGCGAGCTTTCGATGCGCGGTTCGGCCGGACGCGTCGGCCCGCCGAAGAACTGTCCGAAGAACGGATCGCCCGCAAAGGGCGACAGGCGCGGCGGGACCGCGCGTGCGGCATAGACATTGACGACGGCGGGCGCGGTCTTCCGCACCAGCGGCGCGAAGGTGAGCGTGATCTCGGATGGGCTCGCCGGAACGGCCTCGGTGCGCGCGCCGGACAAGGTCTCGGGGACGGGTGCGGGAGACGGGTCCGGCGTGGCTGACTGATCCTCGCTCTCTTCGCCACCGAAGAGGCCGCGAAGGCTCCAGCCTTCGGCCGTCGCGAGCGGTGCCGACGCGCCTGCCGCCAGCAGGATCACGAGGGCGAACAATGCTGCGCGATGAGGGTGAACCATGCGGCCAATTCCCGTGCTCGTCCTGTTGCCTTCTTGCGGTCCGGAGATCGTCGGGCCGTGCGTTGGCGCCGTCGAGGGACGTCTTGCAGGCATACCGCCTCGCACCGGTCGCGGCAAATATTTCAAGGCCGATCCCGACGGCTCCAGCCACGAAAAAGGGGTCCCGCGGGACCCCTTTTTCGTTCAGTTCGCGGTTCGCCGCTCGTTCCGCCGCATACGAAGAGCGATAGGCTCAGTTCGCGCCGTCAAGGTCGTTCGCCACGGCGGCGGACACCGGAGCCGGCAAGTCGGCGGTCGCATAGCTTGCGGTCAGAACCGCAAATGCGCCCATGGCGGCGAGGAGCGTGATGGCTGTGCGGCGCACTGGAAACCGTACCTTTTGATTTGTCATTTCGGCATTCTGCATACGGATTGTTTAATCCTCGTAAATTTCGCCACATTCCTCGTGGCTGCGTCCCCGCTTCAGGATGGGTAAGTCACCGCAACTCAAATGGTTGCAGTCGACGTCACGAACTTTTCCCGGAACCGCGACGCTGCTTTGCCATGGGCGAAACCCGCGCGATAGCGCTTTTCCATCACAGTCGGGCCTCCGGCGGATGAGACGCACAGGAAACGAAGAAGCCGGTTAATTCCAACGTCCGGCCAGTGTGACCACGCCGCCACAGATTTCGCCACGATCCCGCCATCGTCGCGTCTTGCCCCCTCGCCCGGGCGAATGCCTCGGGCGCATCGGACGATCCGTCGCGACACCGGCGCCGAGGCCGGCGCCCGTGGCACCGATGGGGCGATTGCGGCGGCCGTGGCCAGGGAAAGGGCGGCGATGGCGCCGAAGGCGGTACGCCAGCCACCGATTTCGCCAATGAAGCTTGCCGGCGGGACGCCCAGAACGCTGGCCGCCGAGACGCCGCCGAAAATGATCGATGTGGCAAGGCCGACATGCCGGGCCGGGGCGATCTGCGCGCCCGGCGACCCGGTCACCGTCCAGAACGTTCCGTGCGCCAGTGCGCCGATCAAGCGGGCGGCGCGCAAGGAATTGCGCCTCGCGGGAAAGATTGGAAGAGGCTGAGCAGGCGCCGTGGGCGCTAAGGCGTCGCGTCATGCACGGCGAAGGCCTTCCGGGCGGCCGACACACCGTTCATGCAGGCGGGGACGCCTGCATAGACCGCGATCTGCAGCAGGATCTCCACGATCTCTTCGCGGGTGACGCCCGTGTGGAGCGCGGCGCGAATGTGGAATTCAAGTTGCTCCGGCGCCGTACCCATCGCCATGAGGGCCGAGACCGTCAGCATTTCGCGCGTCTTGAGGTCGATCCCCGGTCGCGAGACGATATCGGCGAAGGCAAAGCCGAGGACCAGTTCCAGAAAATCTGGCGACAGCCCGTCGAGGTTGGACGCGACGCGGGACGGTGCCGCAGGATCGAGGCGCGCCAGGAGGGCAAGCGCGCGGCCGCGACGGTCATTGCCGTTCATGCGCCGACCCCCTTCATTCCTTCGGCAATATAGCGATCACCGGCGACCGAAAGCGGCGAGAGGGCCCGATCGAGAGCGGCGAGTTCATCGGCGCCGAGGGCGATCGACGCCGCGCCGACATTGTCCTCGAGATAACGCCGCTGCTTGGTGCCGGGGATCGGCACGATGTCGTCGCCCTGCGCCAACAGCCAGGCCAGGGCGATCTGCGCCGGTGTGCAGCCTTTGCGATCGGCGAATTCGGCGATCACATCGACGAGACGCCGGTTCGTGGAGGCGTTCTCCTTCGCGAAACGGGGCAGATCCGCGCGGGCGTCACCGAGTCCGAAGGTCGTCGCGCCGTCGAAGCGCCCGGTCAGGAATCCGCGACCGAGCGGAGAATAGGCGACGAAGCCGATCCCCAGTTCGCGGCATGTCGGCAGGATGTCCGCTTCCACGTCCCGCGTCCAGAGCGAATATTCCGTTTGAACCGCGGTTACGGGATGGACGGCATGGGCACGCCGCAGCGTCGCGGCGCTGACCTCGCACAGCCCGATGCCGTCGATCTTGCCCTCACGGCGCAGCGCCGCAAGATCGTCCATCGTTTCCTCGATGGGGCGTCCACTGTCGATCCGGTGGACATAGTAGAGATCGATCCGCTCGACCCCCAATCGGCGCAACGACCCTTCGCAGGCCGTGCGGATGTAGCCTGCGCTGTTGTCGAGCGTTCGACGATATTCGCCCGGCGTGCGGACGATCCCGAACTTGGTGGCGATCCGCACCTCGGGACGGCGCGACGCCAGGAACTCGCCGATCAGTTGCTCATTGTGGTGCGGTCCGTAGGTGTCGGCGGTATCGAAGAAATCGACGCCGAGTTCGACGGCGCGATCGAGGACGGCCATGGATTCGGCGTCGTCCCGTGGGCCATAAAACTCGCTCATCCCCATGCAGCCCAGACCGATGGCTGAGACGGTGAGGTTCGATCCGATCGTGCGGCGTTGCATGGGCTTCTCCTTGCAATTGTCAGGAGAAGCATGACGTCCTATGACCGGCAATTATAGCGAGAATTTGTGGAATCTGTTTTCCGATAACGGAAGATCGAATGATGGGCATTCAGTGGGACGATGCGCGGGTCTTCCTGGCGATTGCCCGGGCGGGAACGTTGAGCGGCGCGGCCGCTCAGCTCGGAACGGGACTTGCCACCGTCTCGAGGCGGATCGAGCGGCTGGAGCGCGCCCTGGGCGTGCCGCTCTTCAGTCGGCATCAAACCGGCTACCGCCTGACGGATGACGGCCAGGCGCTCATCGGGCGGGCCGAAGCTCTGGAACATGCCGGCAATGCCTTCGGCGTTGAGGCGGACCGGCAGGCCAGCGTGACGGGGCAAGTCCGCCTCGCCACGGCCGAGAACCTCGCCAACCCGCTGATCATTCCCGCACTGCCGACTCTGCTCGATCGCCATCCGGGCCTCGAGATCGAAGTCACCACCGATGTCCACACCGTCAACCTGCATCGACGCGATGCGGACCTGGCGATCAGGATGGTCAAGCCCGATGGCGGCAATGTCACCGTGCGGCGGCTCGGGACGTTGGGCTTCGGCCTCTACGGTTCCGCGGACTACATGCGGGCCCGCCGGGCCGACGCGGATCCGGCCGGGTTCAAGACCGATCGGTTCATCGGCTGGGCCGAAACGCAAAGCCATCTGCCTGCGGCGCAATGGATCGAGCGCATGCTTCGAGGACGCGCCTGCGCGTTGACGACCACGAGCCTTTCATCCCAGCTCTCCGCCACGGTCGCCGGCCTCGGATTGGCCGTGCTACCCCATTTTCTCGCACGACCTCTGGGTCTGGTGTGCCCGGCCGATGAACTCGGCTTCGATCAACCGATCTGGCTCGTGATGCATTCCGACCTGGCGCACTCGCGCCGCGTTCGGGTCGTTGCTGATTACCTGTCAGACCTCTTCATCAGCCACCGGGCACGCCTTCAGGGCCGCCAGGACCAGGATTGACGCAGATCGCATCCCGGGCGGCCAGTCGCGGGATCGACTTGGCATGGACAGGCCGTCGCCCATGGGTCGGTGTCGGACACGTGTTTGATGGCGGGCCGCGCCCGATGATGATGAGCACGACGTCTACGCCAAAGCCCTCTAATGCTGCACCCGCTTGGCACCCTGTCGGCCGGCGCAAGGGGGAAGCGCACGTTCCATGGAGGCGGCGAGCCAGTCCACCGGTCGCGACCGGCAGTCAGGGCATGGCAATCCGCAATGTCGCCTTCAGCCCGTCATCGATCGGCGTACGTGGTTCGTCAATCGATATGTTCCGGCGGTTGAACCCGGAAGGCTTCGACGCTTTGCGGGACGGTCTCGCCTCTCGGGCGGACGCTCTTCGGGAGGCCGCGAAGGAAACCGACACCTATTCCGAGGTGATGAAAGCGCTTCGCGTCCAAGCTAACGAACAGGTCTCAGCCCTCGAAACGCAAATTGCCACGCTGGGCATGACCGCCGGCGAGTCCGCTCCATGCCGATCCCGATGCGTGCCATTCTCACAAGCGAAAAAGGAGTCGGTTCAATGAGCGGCCTTAATATTTGTCACAAGGAAGATCGCGTCTTCCTCTCCTACGATTCCGCGGCTTATGACGCCGACGGCATCGTAACCGGCTTCGTTCAAAAAGGCTTCGAAATTCCGCAGATGCGCGCGTTCGTGGCATGTACAGGCGCATCGATCGCAGCGCTGACCCTCAGCCGCGTCTTGCCGGACGTCTATCAGGACATCGATGACGTTTCCGAAAGCGGAGAGTCAGTTCTAGATGCGGTCTATGAAAAGATCGCGGACCTCCTGGACGACTAAGGCACGCGCGGACTGACAGCCGCTATCGTCGGATGGTCCGACAAGCTGGGCCGGCTGAAAGTCATCGTTTTTTCGCGTGGAGGGCATGACGAACGGTACGCCGATGATGTCGGCAATCTAACGCATCCGATTCTGATGGGAGCGGCCCGCACAGCCTAGCTGGCACATCACGGAATGGCGTTCAATATCGAGCGCTTCGACCCCGTGTCAGACAGTATCCGACTCCTCGAGCTTCAAAGATTGATGGCGCTACCGCGTAATGGCCGGGCGACTTCGCACTTGATCGGAGGGCAAGTTACACTTGCCGAAGTCTCGAAAAGCGGCGTGAAGACCCGCGTCATTCATCGCTGGCCGGAAGATCAAATCGGACAGCGGATCGAACCGAAACGGTCGGCCAAGCCGGCGAACGTTACGCTGATCGGTCCGCGTCTCAATCGAAAACAGCGGCGCGCCATGGCCGCAAACAAAGAGGTAGCATGATGACCAACCCTGAAGAAACTAAGCGCCAGGCAGTCGAAACCTTCCGCGATCATGTGCGGAAAGAGACAAAAGCAGGCTTAGATATATGGTGGGACGGAATGCGGGTGGACTCCGACAATCTCGACTATCTAGCGGCAAACCAAGCGGCGGCACTGGATAGGCTACTCGAGCCGCATCGTAAGGTGGCTGCGGACCTACTTTCGGACGGAAGCCCCGACATGGCCGCCATCTACCTGAATGAAGCCGAGGCCGTCACCCGTGAGCATTTCGCGCTGTATCTGGCCGAGATCAAACGCCACGCCGAGTCCGAGCTCGACCGCCTTGACCCGTATGGACTCCACCCGCTCGAACCGAAAGGCTGATCATCATGTTCGACACCGGGGGGAATGCGCGCAAGGCGGCGCACAAATGGGCCTGTGAGCAGTGCGGCAACTGGCACGAAGCGATGACGAAGACGGAAGATGCTCGCCATTGGGTCCGCGACTGCCCGACCGCAGTCTGCGACTATATCCAAGGCCAGCTCGAGAACCATCTGCATTCGATCCGAGGCCAGGAAAAGAACCGCCTATGGCGGGCCGTCTACGAATCGGAGGCCCAACAGTGGGTCGACACGTTCAAGGGCAACTTGGTTTCGGAGTGCCGGGCGGTGTGGCAACCCGGGGGTTAACCTCCGATACTTTTCGTCATTCCGCCGATTAGCCCGCCGACGAAGCTTCCAATCTTGGCGTATTTCTCGGCAGACAGCCCCGATGGTGTCTTCTCCACAGCTTCTCGGACTGATTCGTTTTCATCGAAGGCTTTGTCCTCGGCAGCTTTCAACCCCAGCGACGTAAGCTGTACGCTTCTGTGAAGACCATCTACTTCGATGCCTTCCACACGAATCAGACGTTCTTCGACCATCCAGTGCATCACGTCCATGAACTCATAGAATTTCGGCGGATCGGCGCACTCGAACTCCTCGGGCTCAAGATATTGCTTTCGAAGGCCCCCGGCTATCAAGCTCGACAGAATTCGACCAATCAGTTCGTGGCTAGAAGACAAAGACACTAGACACCTTCACGTAGGTAAATGCGTTCACAAAATTCAAAAACGGCTCTAAACCACTGAAATATATATTCTATTGGCGGATGGGGTGGGATTCGAACCCACGGTACGGTTTCCCGCACGCCGGTTTTCAAGACCGGTTCCTTAAACCACTCGGACACCCATCCGTGTCGGGAAAGCCATAACCGCAGAGGGAAGCGGACCGCAAGGGGGATTGCGGGTTCGGCGCTGGAACGGGCGCCGGATGGGGCGTCGGCCGACGCCTGTTGCCGCGCGATCCGGCGCTCTCACGCCGAGCGTCTCGCACAGGGGCCGGGCGCCGGGATCAGATCTGGCCGCGGCCCGTCGTCATGCGGGCCAGGATGTTCTGATAGAGGATCCTGTCATGGATGATGGCCATCGCGGCATGACCGACGATGACGGCGAAGAGGACGTAGCCGAGTTCGCCGTGAAAGGCGCTGCCGAGAGCGGTCAGCCAGCCGATCTCCGCTCCGGTCTGGTCGAAGATCTGCAGTCCGAAGATCGACCACCCGCGACCCGATCCGTAATTGCGCAGGATCGCCAGCGTCGGAACGAGAACCAGCAGGGCATAGATCGCCCCGTGGCCATAGCCGGCGAGCTTTTCGAGACCTTCGCCGTGGGCGGGACGTTTGGCGCTGTTGGCGAGCGCCCACGCGATCCGGGCGATGGTGACGATCAAAATGGTCACGCCAACGGGGACATGCAGGGAGAACATCGCATCCCCGAACGGCGTATCGTCGAACCAGTGGCGTGCCAGCGCCGACACGATCTGGTTCAGCATGAGGAGGACGACGAGCCAGTGAAAGAACCGGCTGACGAGACCGTAGCCTCCCGGATGGTCCATGATTCGGGTATCGAAACTGCGGGGCGTCGCCATCGGGGTCCTTTCAGCCGGTCGCGAACGTTCTGGAGGCCTCCCGAACGTTTCGGACTGAAATAACCCCCAGGTTGCAAAGTCTACCCCACGGCACCGATTTTCCACGGTCCAAAACGCCGCAGTCCGGATATCGTCACGCGTCGAAGCGTTCGCGCACGCTCCGGGCCGCCGAAGCGATCGCGTCGTCGGCCGTCCGCAGTTCAAGACCGAGAACGTCGCGCGCCGGACCGCTGTCGAAAATCTTGCGTCGTCCAAGCTCCGGAACGATCGGGGCAACCTGGCCGGACAGCGCCCCCGCCCCCTGCACCAGCCAGTCCGGCAGGACGAAACGCGGCATCCGCCTTGCCACCTTCGGATCGTTCCGCCCGATCGTGTCGCCGATCTCCTTCAGGGACCGCGTGCCGCCCGACAGCAGGAAGCGTCGACCGACAGCGCCCGGCACGGTCATCGCGCGGACATGGGCCGTTGCGACATCGCGGACGTCGACGATGCCGAAGGCAGCGTCCGGCACTGCGACGAGCCGGCCTTTCAGCATGGTGCGGATCAGGTCGATCGAGGTCCCCGGAACCCCGTCGAGCATCGGGCCGAGGACGAACCCCGGATTGACGACGGCGAGATCGAGCCGGTGCTTGTCCGCGAACGCCCAGGCCGCCCGTTCGGCGAGGGTCTTGGAAACCGCGTAGGGATAGGCACCCTCGCCATCGACATCGGTCCAGTCGGCTTCACCGAAAACCGTCTGCGATCGCTTCGCCCGCCCGACATAGACGGCGACGACCGACGAGGTGAGGACCACACGCTCGACGCCGGCCCGTTCGGCGCATTCCAGGACACGGAGCGTGCCGCCTCTGGCGATGTCGACGAGCCCGAACCTGTGTTTCGGCTGTACCTTCGGGAACGGCGAGGCGGTGTGGATCACGAAGCGGCAACCGGTGGCGGCATCCCTCCAGCCGGCATCCTCGGTCAGGTCGGCCGTGACGAGCTCCAGCCGAGCCGGATCGTGCCCCTGGCCGCTCATCGCCGCACGCACCGCATCCGCCTTCGCCGACCCGCGCACCGTCCCGCGCACGCGCCATCCCTCTTTAAGGAGACGGGCGCAGATATGCTTGGCCACGAACCCGGATGCGCCGGTCAGAAGGACGCGGTCGGTCGTCATGTCTTGATCTCCTGATGCCTTTTGACGTGCCGGTCGAAAGCCCGCCGGTCGGTGTGTCCGATCGAACCGTGAAACCTTGAGATGGCCAACAAAAAAGGGGCCGCAAGGCCCCTTTCATCATGCACGGTGCAACGCTGCGTCTTACGCAGCTTCCGACTCGTCGCCGGCTTCGGCTTCGAGACGGGCGCGGTCAGGCGCACCGCGCGCGTCGGGATCGCGATCGACCATCTCGATCACGGCCATCGGCGCATTGTCGCCATAGCGGAAGCCGGCCTTGAGAACCCGGGTGTAGCCGCCCTGGCGATCGGCGTAGCGCGATGCGATCGCATCGAACAGCTTTGCGACCGCAGCCTCGTCGCGAAGCTTGGAGAAGGCCTGGCGACGCGCATGCAGATCGCCGCGCTTGCCGAGGGTGATGAGCTTCTCGACGATCGGGCGAAGATCCTTCGCCTTCGGCAGGGTCGTGACGATCTGCTCGTGAACGATCAGCGCAACGGCCATGTTGGAGAACATCGCCTTGCGATGGCTCGAGGTCCGGTTGAGCTTGCGGCCGCGGTTTCCGTGACGCATGAGTTGGTTTCCTTAAAGTTCAGAAGTCAGCCCGCGCCCTGTCCGGGCGTCTCGCTGAAGGTCGGGATCTTTGCGTCCTTGCCTTGCTTCGAAGACAAGCCGCCGTTCCTTTGAATGATTTCGTCGCACCGCCGTCTCCGCCGGTGCGAAATCTCTATCGGCCCGTGAAGGAGCCTACATCGATCCGGCAGGCCAGATCAGTACTGGTCTTCGTAGCGCTTGGCCAGATCGTCGATGTTCTCAGGCGGCCAGGCCTGAACTTCCATGCCGAGGTGCAGACCCATCGAGGCAAGCACTTCCTTGATTTCGTTCAAGGACTTGCGGCCGAAGTTCGGCGTCCGCAGCATTTCGGCCTCGGTCTTCTGGATCAGATCGCCGATATAGACGATGTTGTCGTTCTTCAGGCAGTTCGCCGACCGCACAGAAAGCTCCAGCTCGTCGACCTTTTTCAGAAGCGCCGGGTTGAAGGCAAGCTCCTGCATCGGCTCTTCGGCCGCCGCTCCCGAGCCGCCGACGCCGCCGCCGATGGCCATGCCGCGCTGGTCGCGCTGCGGCTCCTCGAAATTGACGAAGACCGAAAGCTGATCCTGAATGATCCGCGCCGCATAGGCCACGGCATCCTCGCCCGAGATCGAACCGTCGGTCTCGATCTGCATGGTCAGCTTGTCCTTGTTCAGGTCCTGCCCCTCGCGGGTGGCTTCGACCTTGTAGGACACCTTCTTCACCGGCGAGAACAGCGCATCGACCGGGATCAGGCCGATCGGCGCGTCTTCCGCACGGTTCTGGTCGGCAGGGATGTAGCCCTTGCCGGTGTTGACGGTGAATTCCATGCGGATCTCGGCACCCTCGTCGAGCGTGCAGATCTCGTGATCGGGATTGAGGATCTCGATATCGCCGACCGTCTGGATGTCGCCGGCGCGGACGATGCCGGGACCCTGCTTGCGGACGACCATCCGCTTGGGGCCCTCGCCCTGCATGCCGATATTGATCTCCTTGATGTTGAGAACGATATCGGTCACATCTTCACGCACGCCGGGGATCGACGAGAATTCGTGCAGAACGCCGTCGATCTGGACGGCCGTCACGGCCGCGCCCTGGAGTGAAGACAGAAGAACGCGGCGAAGCGCGTTTCCGAGCGTCAGGCCGAAGCCGCGCTCCAACGGCTCGGCCGTCAGAGAAGCCTTGGTGCGCCCGGTGCCCTTGAAGACCACATTGTTGGGCTTCGAGAGATCCTGCCAGTTGCTAGCAATCATATGGATGCCTTTCAGTTTCCTCGCCACCATCCATTCGTGGCGATGGGTTCTGACACGCCGACGCGCCACGGCCCTTCGGAGAGGACGGCGGCGCGGGACGAAACAGCGAAACCCCCGGGAACATCCCGAGGGCCAACAAGGCTATTAGACGCGGCGCTTCTTGCGCGGGCGAACACCATTGTGCGGGATCGGCGTCACATCACGGATCGAGGTGATCGTGAAACCGGCCGCCTGCAGGGCGCGAAGCGCCGACTCGCGACCCGAGCCCGGACCGCACACTTCGACTTCAAGCGTCTTCATGCCGTGTTCCTGCGCCTTCTTGGCGCAATCCTCGGCGGCGATCTGTGCGGCGAACGGGGTCGATTTGCGCGAACCCTTGAAGCCCTGCGCGCCGGCGGACGACCAGGAAATCGTGTTTCCCTGCGCGTCCGTGATCGTGATCAGCGTGTTGTTGAAGGTCGAGTTGACATGGGCAACGCCCGCGGAAATGTTCTTGCGCTCGCGGCGGCGAACGCGCTGTTCTTTAGCCATTCAAAGTGTCTTTCGTTCGATCTCGACACCGCCGTAGTTCCGGCGGCTCCACCTGAACCGGGCGCCCGGAAGCGCCCGATCGCGATTACTTCTTCTTGCCGGCGATCGCCTTGGCCGGACCCTTGCGGGTGCGGGCATTGGTGTGCGTGCGCTGACCGCGCACCGGCAGGGAGCGGCGATGGCGCAGGCCGCGATAGCAGCCAAGGTCCATCAGACGCTTGATGTTCATGGACACTTCACGGCGAAGGTCACCCTCGACCTGATGGTCGCGGTCGATGATCTCGCGGATCTGAAGAACCTCAGCATCCGAAAGATCGTTGACGCGGCGGTCCTCGGTGAGGTTCGCCTTCTCCATGATCTGGCGCGCGAGCGCCGGACCGATGCCGTGAATGTACTGCAGTGCGATGACTGCGCGTTTGCTCGTCGGGATATTGACGCCAGCGATACGTGCCACGTCGTGCTCCTAAAATTCAAAGGTTTGCGGCCGCGCGCAAATGCAGGATCAGCGTTACGGCCAAAGGCGACCGAAGCGGCATCATCCCAGACGGGTTTGCCGGTTTCGATCGCAACGGATTCGCGGATAGGGGTAGCCTATAGAAAACACCGCTTGACAAGTCAACCAAAGGCAGACCGCCCTGCCCCGCGAAAGTCTGTCGGAGAAACGATCAGCGCTCGATCGCTTCGAGGATCGACCGCGTGACGATGTCAATGTCCTGCATGCCATCCACGCGCGCGAGCTTGCCCTTGGCGTGGTAATAGCCGATCAGCGGCGAAGTGTCCTTGTAATAGGCCCGCAGGCGCTGACGAACCGTGTCTTCGTTGTCGTCGGCCCGCCGCTTGAACTCGGTCGATCCACACACGTCGCACACGCCCTCGGTCTTCGGCGGATGGTCGGTGTCATGATAGAGCGCGCCGCAGTTGGCACAGGTGAAACGGCCGGTGATGCGATGCACCAGCGCTTCGTCGTCGACCCTCATCTCGACCACCTTGTCGAGCGTCAGGCCCTTCGACGTCAGGATCTCCCCAAGCGCGTCGGCCTGGACGAGGGTGCGGGGGAAACCGTCGAGGATAAACCCGTTCGCACAGTCCGCTTCCTCGATGCGCTCCGAAACGATCCGGTTGACGACCTCGTCGGGAACAAGATCACCGGCATCCATGATGGCCTTGGCCTTCTTGCCGATCTCCGTCTGGTTGACGACCGCCGCCCGCAGCATGTCGCCGGTCGACAGCTGCGGAACATGCAGGCTGTCCACCAGCCTTTTGGACTGCGTTCCCTTGCCCGCACCCGGCGGACCCAGCAGTATTAATCTCATCGGCCCCGTTTCCCCCCTCTGAGTTTCGATTTCTTGATCAGGCCTTCGTACTGGTGCGCCAGAAGATGCCCCTGGACCTGTGCAACCGTATCCATCGTCACGCTGACGACGATCAGCAGCGACGTGCCGCCGAGATAGAACGGAACGCCCACCGCGGATATCAGGAATTCCGGCAGCAGACAGACGACGATCAGATAGATCGCGCCGACGACCGTGATGCGCGTCAGGACGTAATCGATGTAGTCGGCAGTGCGCTCGCCCGGCCGGATGCCCGGAACGAAGCCGCCATGCTTCTTCAGATTGTCGGCCGTGTCCTTCGGGCTGAAGACGACCGCCGTATAGAAGAATGCGAAGAACCCGATCAGGAACGCATACATCAGCATGTAGAGCGGCTGACCGTGGCCGAGCGAGGCGACGACGGACGTCGCCCAGTCCGGCAGCTCTTCCGTGTTCGAGAAGTTCGCCACCGTGACCGGCAGCAGGAGCAGCGAGGAGGCGAAGATCGGCGGAATGACACCCGACGTGTTCAGCTTCAGCGGCAGGTGCGAGGTGTCACCCTGGAACATGCGATTGCCGACCTGGCGCTTGGGATACTGGATCAGCAGCCGGCGCTGGGCACGCTCGAAGAAGACGATCATCGCGACCGTGCCGATGGCCAGCGCGATGACGATGATGATGACGGCCGTCGACAGCGAACCGGTGCGGCCGAGCTCCAGAAGGTTCGCAAGGGCCGATGGAAGGTTTGCGACAATGCCGGCGAAGATGATCAGCGAGATGCCGTTGCCGATCCCGCGCGCGGTGATCTGTTCGCCGAGCCACATCAGGAACATGGTCCCGCCGACGAGGGTGATGACCGCCGAGACCGTGAAGAACCAGCCGGGATCGACCACGATTCCCGCCTGTGTCTGCAGACCGGCGGCGATGCCGTAGGCCTGCACCATGGCCAGGAGCACGGTGCCGTAACGCGTATACTGATTGATGACCTTGCGTCCCTGCTCGCCCTCCTTCTTGAGAGCCTCGAGCGAGGGAATGACCGATGTCATCAGCTGGATGATGATGGAGGCCGAAATGTACGGCATGATCCCGAGAGCGAAGATCGCCATGCGCCCGACGGCGCCGCCCGAAAACATGTTGAACAGCCCCAGAATGCCGGTCGACTGCTGCTGGAACGCCTGCGACAGGGCGTCGGGATCGATGCCGGGCATCGGAATATAGGTGCCGAGCCGGTAGACGATCAGCGCGCCAAGGGTGAACCAGATCCGCTTCTTGAGATCCTCGGCCTTCGAGAAGGCCGAGAAGTTCAGATTGGCGGCTAGTTGTTCTGCAGCCGATGCCATGGGAAATTTCTCCAGAAATTCGCGTTCAGAACCAGGTCCGGTTCCTGAACATGCGGAAGCGGTCGCGTCGGGGAAGACTGCGCCACGCCGGGCACACATAAGCCGCGGACGCAGGCGACGCAAGCAACTGCCGTCGAAGCGGCATTTTCCACAAAACAAAACCCGCCCCACCCATGAAAACGGGAGGAACGGGCCATGTCGTGTATCGCTATGCGAGCGGGACGCTCGCGGCCGGCGAGAGCGCTGGGCGACTCATCAGGCGGTCTTGACCGACCCGCCGGCTTTCTCGACCTTCTCGACGGCCGACTTCGAGGCACCGGCAACGTTGAGGTTCAGCGCAGCCGAGATCTCGCCGTCGCCGAGAACCCGAACGCCGTCCTTGGGACGACGCACGATGCCGGCGGCGATCAGAGCGGCAACGTCGATCTCCTTCGACGCATCCAGACGACCCGCGTCGATCGCCTGCTGCAGGCGGCCGAGCGAGACCGTGTTGAAGCTCTTCGCGAAAATGTTCACGAAGCCGCGCTTGGGAAGGCGACGATAAAGTGGCATCTGGCCACCCTCGTAACCGTTGAGGGCGACACCCGACCGGGACTTCTGTCCCTTCACGCCCCGCCCGCCGGTCTTGCCCTTGCCCGAGCCGATACCGCGACCGACACGCTTGCGCGAATGGGTCGCGCCTTCATTGTCATGCAGTTCGTTGAGTTTCATAGTGTTTCTCCGGCGATTTCGGACGCGTCAGGCGAAAGTTCGCGACGAGGGCCCGTACCGCATTTGCAAAATTGTTCCGGGTGGACCGCGTTGCCGCCGTCCACCGACGAATCAAGCCTCTTCGACCACCTTCACGAGGTGGGCGACCTTGGCGATCATGCCGCGAACGGCGGGCGTGTCCTCGAGCGTGCGACGCCGGTGCATCTTGTTCAGGCCGAGACCCGTCAGGGTCTGGCGCTGTTCCTTTGCACGGCGAATGGGGCTGCCCGTCTGCTCGACCGTCACTGTCTTGTCAGCCATCGAACTTATCTCCTTCAACCTGATGAGCGAACGAAGCCTCAAGCGGCTTCGGACGTCTCCTCAGCCGATTCCTGGTGGTTGGAATGGCCGGTTGCGGCCTGACGGCGAGCCTGCAGCTCGGAATATTTGATCCCGCGCTTGGCCGCGACATCCTTCGGATGCGTCGCCTGCTTGAGCCCGTCGAACGTTGCCCGAACCATGTTGTAGGGATTCGAGGAACCGAGCGACTTCGCGACGACGTCATGCATTCCGACGGCCTCGAAGACGGCGCGCATCGGGCCACCCGCGATGATCCCGGTACCGGCTTCCGCGGCGCGCATCAGCACCTTGCCGGCACCGTGGCGACCATGCACGTCATGATGCAGCGTACGGCCGTCGCGCAGCGGCACGAAGATGAGATCGCGCTTGGCGGCTTCCGTCGCCTTGCGGATGGCCTCGGGCACTTCGCGTGCCTTGCCGTGGCCGAAGCCGACGCGGCCCTTGAGATCGCCGACGACGACGAGAGCGGCGAAGCCGAAACGGCGGCCGCCCTTCACGACTTTGGCGACGCGGTTGATGTGAACGAGCTTGTCGACGAAACCATCATCATGGTCGTCCCTGCGGTCGTTGCGAGGCGCCATATCCTAGTCCTTATTTTTTTCCGGAGGCGTCATTGCGAAAGAACGGGCGCCGACCGGCAGCCCGTTCCTGGAGTTTTCAAGCCGTCCGATACAACAAAATACCGGGCGGCGAAAGATCAGAAGTTCAGGCCGCCTTCGCGGGCCCCTTCCGCCACGGCCTTGACGCGGCCATGATAGATGAACGCGCCGCGGTCGAACACGACGTCGGTGACGCCGGCTTCCTTGGCCCGTTCCGCGACGAGCTTGCCGACGGCGGCGGCAGCCGCAACGTCGGCGCCCGTCTTCAGATCACCCTTCAACGTCGAATCGAGCGACGAAGCGGCAGCGAGGGTACGACCGACGCTGTCGTCGATGACCTGCGCATAGATGTGCTTCGACGAGCGGTGGATCGAGAGCCGGGGGCGACCGTTTGCGACCTTCTTGATCGAACGGCGAATACGTGCGGCCCGGCGGCGTAGTGTATCGGTTTTGCTAACCATGACCTTACTTCTTCTTGCCTTCCTTGCGGACGATCTGTTCGCCGGCATATTTCACGCCCTTGCCCTTGTAGGGCTCGGGAGGACGATATTCGCGGATCTCCGCGGCGACCTGTCCCACGCGCTGCTTGTCGATGCCGCTGACGACGATCTCGGTCGGCTTCGGCACCACGATGTCGATGCCATCGGGCGTGTTGTAGATCACCTCGTGCGAGAACCCGAGCGACAGCTGGAGATTGTTCCCCTGCTTGGCCGCGCGGTAACCGACGCCGGAGATCTCGAGCTTCTTCTGGAAGCCCGCGACGACGCCGACCATCAGGTTCTCGATCATCGTGCGGCTCATGCCCCACTTCGACCGGGCGTCCTTCGACTTGTCGCGCGGATCGACCGTGATCGACCCGTCTTCCATCTTGACGAGGACTTCGTCGTTGACGACGAACGACAACTCGCCCTTCGGTCCCTTCGCCTTGACCGTCTGCCCCTCAACCGAGGCAGTCACGCCATTGGGCACAGCGACCGGCTTCTTACCAATACGAGACATATTCGAAACCTTGTCCGTTTGCTCTGTGACGTTCCACGCAAGACCCTTTTAGAGGATCTGGCAGAGAACCTCACCGCCCACGTTCTGCTCGCGCGCGGCATGATCGGCCATAACGCCCTTCGGTGTCGAAAGGACTGTCACGCCGAGACCGTTTGCGACCTGCGGAATGGTCTTGGCCGAGACGTAGACGCGCCGACCAGGCTTGGAGACGCGGGCGATCTCGCGGATGACCGGGGCGCCCTCGTAATATTTGAGCTCGATGTCGAACTCGGTCTTGCCGGCCCCGTGCTCGGTGGTGGTGTAGCCCCGGATGTAACCCTCGTCCTTCAGAACGTCGAGAACACGCGCGCGGAGCTTCGACGCCGGGGTCGAAACGCTCGTCTTGTTCCGCATCAACGCATTGCGGATGCGGGTCAGCATATCGCCAAGTGGATCGGACAACTGCATAATCGTGTTCCCTTACCAGCTTGACTTAACGAGACCAGGAATCTGGCCGTTATTGCCGAGTTCGCGCAGCGCGATACGGCTCATTCTGAGCTTGCGGTAGTAAGCCCGCGGACGGCCCGAAACCTCGCACCGGTTGCGCACCCGCACCTTCGAACCGTTGCGCGGAAGATCCGCCAGTTCGAGCTGCGCCTTGAAACGCTCTTCCATCGACGCCGACGCATTCTTCGTGATCGCCTTGAGGGCGGCCCGCTTCGCGGCGTACTTCGCAACCATCTCGCGACGGTGCTTGTTCTGCTCGATCATGCCTTTTTTGGCCATGATGTGATCCTTTCTCGAATGCCGTTACTGGCGGAAGGGGAAGTTGAACGCGGTCAGAAGAGCGCGCGCTTCCTCGTCAGAAGTCGCCGTCGTACAAACGATGATGTCCATGCCCCACATCTGATCAACCTTGTCGTAGTTGATCTCCGGGAAAACGATATGTTCCTTGATGCCCATGGCGAAGTTGCCATTGCCATCGAAGCTTTTCGGGTTCAGGCCGCGAAAGTCACGAACGCGCGGCAGAGCGATCTGCACCAGGCGGTCGATGAATTCGTACATGCGGTCCTTACGAAGCGTGACCTTGGTGCCGATCGGCATGCCCTCACGCACCTTGAAGCCGGCGATCGACTTCGAGGCGTGCGTGATAACAGGTTTCTGCCCGGCGATCAAAGCGAGCGATTCTGCGGCGTTCGCCGGCTTCTTTGAATCGCCGGTGGCTTCGCCGACGCCCATATTGATCACGACCTTGTCGATCCGCGGAACCTGCATCGGGTTCTTGTAGGAAAACTGCTCCTGCAGCTTGCCCCGGATCTCGTCGCGATACACGCCCTTGAGACGCGGCTCATAAGAGGTTGCGGCTTCAGCCATTGATCTCTTCTCCCGAACGCTTGGCGAAGCGAACCTTCTTGCCATCGTCGTTCACCTTGATCCCGACGCGGGTCGCCTTGCCGTCCTTGGGATCGGCAAGCGCAAGGTTCGACAAATGGATCGGCGCTTCCTTGGAGATGATGCCGGCTTCAGCACTCTGGGTCTGGCGCTGGTGACGCTTCACCATGTTCACGCCACGCACGAGAGCCTTCTCGTCCTTCAGCATCATCTTGACGATTTCGCCCGACAGACCTTTGTCCTTGCCGGCGAGCACGACGACATTGTCGCCTTTACGGAGTCTATTCATCGTCCGCTCCCCCTTAAAGAACTTCCGGTGCCAACGACACGATGCGCATATGGTTCTTGGCACGCAGTTCACGCGGAACTGGGCCGAAGATGCGGGTGCCGATGGGCTCTTTGTTGTTGTTGATCAGGACCGCGGCATTCGAATCGAAACGAATGACCGAACCGTCCGCACGACGGATATCCTTGGCCGTGCGAACCACGACCGCCTTTGCAACATCGCCCTTCTTGACGCGTCCACGCGGGATGGCTTCCTTGATCGAGACGACGATGATGTCGCCTACGGAAGCATACTTGCGCTTGGAACCGCCCAGAACCTTGATGCACATAACGCGGCGGGCGCCCGAATTATCGGCCACGTCCAAGTTTGTTTGCATCTGAATCATGTCAGCTCGCCTTATAAGCTACTGCCGGGAACGCCCTCTCGAGGCGCCACTCCCGGAAAAATTGTTCAACCCGCGACTGCGGCGTCCTCTACGACGACGATCCAGTTCTTGTCACGCGAAATGGGACGCGTTTCCTGGATCGCGACGCGGTCACCAACCTTGAACTGGTTGGTCTCGTCGTGCGCCTTGTACCGCTTGGTCCGGCGCACGGTCTTCTTGAAGAGCGCGTGGGTGAAGCGACGCTCCACCAGGACGACCACGGTCTTGTCGTTCTTGTCGGAGACGACCGTCCCCTGCAGAATTCGTTTTGGCATGTTGATCCTCAGGCCTGAGCCCCAACCGCCTTCTGGGCGGAGATGGTCTTGATCCGGGCGATGTCGCGACGAATCTGACGCACGCGGGCGGTGTTTTCGAGCTGACCCGTGGCACGCTGGAAACGCAGATTGAACTGCTCTTTCTTCAGCTTTACGAGCTCGTCGGTGAGTTCGTCCTGGGTCATCGTTCTGACGTCGGAAGCTTTCACGTCAAACTCTCCTTACTCGGCGATACGCTGGATGAAGCGCGTGCGAACCGGCAGCTTCGCAGCTCCCAGACGCAGCGCCTCGCGGGCGATGAGCTCGTCGACCCCATCGATTTCGAACATGATGCGGCCAGGATGGACGCGTGCTGCCCAGTAATCGACGGAACCCTTGCCCTTGCCCATACGGACTTCGGTCGGCTTGGAGGTCACGGGCAGATCCGGAAAGATCCGGATCCATACGCGACCCTGGCGTTTCATGTGACGGGTGATCGCGCGGCGGGCCGCCTCGATCTGACGCGCCGTCACGCGCTCCGGGTCCATCGACTTCAGGCCGTATGCACCGAAATTCAGTGCGGTACCACCCTTGGCGTTTCCATGGATGCGACCCTTGAACGCCTTACGGTATTTTGTGCGCTTTGGTTGCAGCATCTTCTATTCTCCGAATGCTAATCGCTTAGGCGTGCTCACGGCGGCGATTGCCACCCTGGCCTTCGCCCTCGATCTGACGGCGCTCGGAGGCCATCGGATCGTGCTCAAGGATTTCGCCCTTGAAGATCCAGACCTTCACGCCACAGATACCGTATGCCGTGACCGCTTCGGCCGTGCCGTAGTCGACGTCGGCGCGCAGCGTATGCAAAGGCACGCGGCCTTCGCGGTACCATTCCGTACGAGCGATCTCGGCGCCGCCGAGGCGGCCGCCGCAATTGATACGGATGCCTTCCGCACCGAGGCGCATCGCCGACTGGACGGCGCGCTTCATGGCGCGACGGAAGGCGACGCGGCGTTCGAGCTGCTGGGCGATCGACTGAGCGACGAGCGTCGCGTCGGTCTCAGGCTTGCGCACCTCGATGATGTTGATGTGCGTCTCGGCATCCGTCATCGTGGACAGCTTCTTGCGAAGCTTCTCGATGTCGGCGCCCTTCTTGCCGATCACAATGCCCGGACGTGCCGAGTGAATCGCGATCCGGCACTTCTTGTGCGGACGCTCGATGACGATCTTCGACACCGCGGCCTGCTTCAACTCGTCGAGCAGGAACTTGCGGATCTTCAGATCCTCATGGAGAAGCGAACCATATTCGCGGCCGGAGGCGAACCAGCGGCTGTCCCAGGTACGGTTGATCCCGAGCCGGAAGCCGGTCGGGTTGATTTTCTGACCCATTACGCGGCCTCCTCAAGTTCTTCAACCTCACGAACGACAATCGTCAGATGAGAGAACGGCTTCTCGATCCGGCTGGCCTTGCCGCGGCCCCGGGCGTGAAAGCGCTTCATCGTAATGGACTTGCCGACATAGGCCTCGGCGACGATCAGCGAATCGACGTCGAGGTCGTGGTTGTTCTCGGCGTTTGCGATCGCACTTTCAAGTGTCTTCTTGACGGTCTCGGAAATACGTTTGCGCGAGAATTCGAGATCCGCGAGGGCTTTGTTGACCTTCTTGCCGCGGATGAGCGCGGCAACGAGGTTAAGCTTCTGCGGACTGACGCGAATGGTGCGGGCAACGGCTCTCGCCTCGTTGTCCTTGAGCTGACGCTCAGCTTTCGCCTTGCCCATGGTTACTTCCTCTTCGCCTTCTTGTCGGCGCCGTGGCCGTAATAGGTTCGCGTCGGCGAGAATTCGCCGAACTTGTGTCCGACCATGTCCTCGTTGACCGAAACCGGAATGTGCTTGTTGCCGTTATAGACGCCGAAGGTCAGTCCGACGAACTGCGGCAGGATCGTGGAGCGACGGCTCCAGATCTTGATCACGTCGTTGCGACCGCTTTCGCGCGACTTTTCGGCCTTTTTAAGAAGGTAGCCGTCAACGAACGGGCCTTTCCAGACGGAACGTGTCATTGAGAGTATCCCTTACTTTTTCCGCTGGTGGCGCGAGCGCATTATGTACTTGTCGGTCGACTTGTTCGAACGGGTACGCTTGCCCTTCGTCGGCTTGCCCCAGGGGGAAACCGGGTGACGACCACCGGACGTCCGGCCTTCACCACCACCGTGCGGATGGTCGACCGGGTTCATGACGACGCCGCGAACGTGCGGACGCTTGCCGAGCCAGCGCTTGCGGCCGGCCTTGCCGAGATTGATGTTGCCATGGTCCGGGTTGGACACCGCACCGACCGTCGCGAAACAGGACGACGGGACGAGGCGCTGCTCGCCCGAATTCAGGCGAAGAATCGCCATGGCCGGATCGCGGCCCACGAGCTGGGCATAGGCACCGGCCGAACGTGCGATCTGACCGCCCTTTTCGGGCTTCATCTCGACATTGTGGACGATCGTGCCGACCGGCATGGCCGACAGCGGCATCGCATTGCCCGGCTTCACGTCGATGCCGGTCTTGCCGGACACCACCTGGTCGCCGGCGGCAAGACGCTGGGGCGCGAGGATGTAGGAGACCTCGCCGTCCTCGTAGCGGATCAGCGCGATGAACGCGGTCCGGTTCGGATCGTATTCGAGACGCTCCACCGTCGCCGACATGTCAAGCTTGCGACGCTTGAAGTCGATCATGCGATAGGTGCGCTTGTGACCACCGCCCTGGTAGCGGGCCGTGATGCGGCCGGTATTGTTGCGGCCGCCCTTGTTCGAAAGGCCTTCGGTCAGATGCTTGACCGGCTTGCCCTTCCAAAGACCCGAACGGTCGACGATGACCAGCTGGCGCTGGCTCGGCGTGTTCGGTTTGAAATTCTTAAGTGCCATGATGTGCTTCCTCCGGTCCTTGCAGTCTTAAAGACCGGTCGAGACGTCGATGGACTGGCCTTCGGCCAAGGTCACGACGGCTTTTTTCTGATCGCTCTGCCTGCCGATCCGGCCCTTGAAGCGCTTCACCTTACCCTTGCGGATAAGCGTGTTGACGGCTTCGACCTTCACTTCGAACAGAGCCTCGACGGCCGCCTTGATCTGCGGCTTGGTCGCGGTCTTCGGGACGTTGAAGACGACCTGATTGTTCTCGGACAACAGCGTCGACTTCTCGGTGATCACCGGTGAGGTGATGACGTCGTAGTGGCGAACATCGCTCATTTGAAACGCTCCTCGAGTGCGTCGACGGCCGACTTCGACAGAACAAGCGTCTGGCGACGAAGAATGTCGTAAACGTTGATGCCCTGGATCGGCAGAACGTCGATCTTGGGAATGTTGCGCGAGGCGCGAGCGAAGTTCTGGTCGAGCGCCGAGCCATCGATGATCAGCGCGTTCTCGATGCCGAGATCGGCGAAGGTCTTGACCATACCCTTGGTCTTGCCTTCGGCGGCCTTCAGCTCGTCGATGATCATCAGGCCGCCGGACTTCGCCTTGGCCGACAGCGCGTGCTTGAGAGCCAGAGCGCAGACCTTCTTGGGAAGATCGTGGGCATGGCTGCGCGGCGTCGGGCCGTGGGCGATACCACCGCCGCGGAACTGCGGAGCCTTGGCCGTCGAGTGACGGGCGCGGCCCGTTCCCTTCTGGCGGTACATCTTGGCGCCGGTGCGCGCGACGTCCGAGCGACCGAGCGTGGAATGCGTCCCCTGCTGGCGCTTGGCCAGCTGGTAGCGCACCATGCGGTGCAGGATGTCCTCGCGCGGCTCCAGGCCGAAGATCGCCTCGGACAAGGTGACGGTATCGCCGTCGGCGCCGTCAAGCTTCTTGATCGTGATGTCCATTATTCAGCTCCCTCGGCAGCGGCCGTGGTCTCTTCGGCAGCACCGTTGCGCGCAGCTCCACGCAGAGCGGCAGGCTTGGGTGCGTTCTCGGGCAACGTCGCCTTGACGGCGTCGCGGACTTCGATCCAGCCGCCCTTGGAGCCCGGAACGGCGCCGCGGACGAGGATCAGGCCCTTGTCGGCGTCGGTGCGCACGATCTGGAGGTTCTGCGTGGTGACGCGAACCTGGCCCATATGGCCGGCCATCTTCTTGCCCTTGAACACCTTGCCCGGGTCCTGGTTCTGACCGGTGGAGCCGTGGGCACGGTGCGAGACGGACACGCCGTGCGTGGCCCGCATGCCGCCGAAGTTGTGACGCTTCATGGCACCGGCAAAGCCCTTACCGATCGAGGTGCCCGTGACGTCGACCATCTGGCCTTCGACGAAATGATCGGCGGTGATCTCGGCACCGACATCGATCATGTTGTCTTCCGTCACGCGGAACTCGACGAGCTTGCGCTTGGGTTCGACGGAAGCCTGGGCGAAGACGCCCCGCATGGCTTTCGACGTGTTCTTGACTTTGGCGAGGCCAGCGCCGACCTGAACGGCGGTGTAGCCGTTCTTGTCGGCAGTACGCTGACCGACGACCTGCAGGTTCTCGACCTTCAGGACGGTGACCGGGACATGTTCACCAGCATCCGTGTAGATGCGGGTCATCCCGACCTTCTGAGCGATCACTCCTGAACGCATGGGTCTCATTCCTTCCCCGCTCGAATCAGAGCTTGATCTCGACGTCAACGCCGGCGGCGAGGTCGAGCTTCATCAGCGCATCGACCGTCTGCGGCGTCGGGTCGACGATATCGAGCAAACGCTTGTGGGTGCGCATTTCGAACTGCTCGCGCGACTTCTTGTCGATGTGCGGCGAACGGTTCACGGTAAACTTCTCGATCCGCGTCGGAAGCGGGATCGGTCCGCGAACGTTGGCACCGGTCCGCTTGGCGGTCGAAACGATCTCGCGCGTCGAGGCGTCGAGAACCCGGTGATCGAACGCCTTCAGGCGAATACGGATATTCTGGCCGTTCATGTTTTTCGTCCTCTGTCGGAGCCTTCCGTCATGCCGGCGCTTTCCGAACGTTATGTCTTCTTGTCAGCCATTCGCATGGTGGTCGAACCACCTGCCTTCCGAAATCAGAAGGCCCAAGAAAAAACGCGCCCCGCTAAGGCCGGGGCGCGCCCAACTTGAAACGCCTTACTCGACGATCGAAGCCACGATGCCGGCGCCGACGGTGCGGCCGCCTTCGCGGATTGCGAAGCGCAGCTTCTCTTCCATCGCGATCGGCACGATCAGCGTCACGTCCATCGCCACATTGTCG
>NZ_JAXLPB010000006.1:0-47641 GCF_034321785.1 Fulvimarina uroteuthidis
CGACAATGTGGCGATGGACGTGACGCTGATCGTGCCGATCGCGATGGAAGAGAAGCTGCGCTTCGCAATCCGCGAAGGCGGCCGCACCGTCGGCGCCGGCATCGTGGCTTCGATCGTCGAGTAGACGATCGAAGACCGATCCGAAAGCTGCCGACGGCCCTTGTGGACACGAACGCGAACGGGCCCGAGAGGGCCCGTTTTCGCGTGACGGCGCCGGCATCGTGGCTTCGATCGTCGCGTAGGGCGATCGGAGACCGATCCGTAAGCTGCCGACGGCCTCGAAGAGATGAACGCGAACGGGCCCGAGAGGGCCCGTTTTCGCGTTTCGGCGCGGGAACACAATCGCGGCGCGACTTGTCGCCCACCGGGACGACGCGGCCGGTTCAGGCGGCTTCGGAGCCCGGCCACAGCTTGATCTCGGCTTCCTGCGCGAGATCGGGCTCGGTGGTGAAGAGGTTCGGCCGATCCTTCAATCGCTCGAGAATGAAGCGATCCTCGTCGATCTGCCGCCGGGTGCGGCCGAGATCGTCGTAGGAATGTCCGGTCTTCGACAGCGAGAGACCCGCGACGACGATCTTCGGAACGCCGATGAAAAGACCGTAACAGATCGCCGCGACGCCGTTCGTCACCTTGCCGAGATCTCCGATCGCTTCGACCGAAGCCTCGGACACATGGGTGACGATCGCCTCGCGCTCCCGCCGCTTCAGGCGGGCGACCTTGCCGATATGATCGTAGGGCTTGTTGAGCAGCAGCAGCCGCAACGCGATCTCGGGGGCGGTGTGGATCCAAAGAAGCGCGCGCGTGTCGACGTGCGAATGCTCCTGCCATGATTTCTTCTTGGCGCGAAGCGTGAGATCAGCCCGGCCGAGGCCGAGTTCCGCCGCCGTGCGTCCCGCATTGTTGATGTCGATCCGGGCGAAGGTCGAACGCAGATCGTCCGGGACGGTCGGATCCGGCGCCGAGCCCAGAATCAGCCATGGTCGATCGATCAGGTCGAGCTTGTCGAGCCAGGCCCGATGGCGCTGGCGAAATGCCTCGATGTGCGCTGCGTCCATCATGATGGCGTCCGCACCGTTGCGGCAAGGCGAGGGCATGGTATCGGCATGGGGTTCGGTCTCAAATGTCCGGGAACGTCGAATCGGCCTGCGCGGAAGCGTCCTGGAATATCGAAGAATTCTTCATTTTCCAGCCCTTCGCCATCCAGAACACGGCGTCCTCGTCGAAATCGAAGCTGGACAGGGCGGACGGCATGTCGGCGATCTTCAGATTGCCGCGTTTGGCGAGCCGCGTCATCAGATAGAAGATCACGATCTGGTCGAGATGGTATCGCGGCCGCTTGGGAAGGATCGCGGCGATCGAGGCCGACAGCGCCTGCGCGAAGCCCAGCCCGTCCGGCGTCGGATTGATGCCGAAGGCACCGGCGCGGACGCGCCGCGTATCGCTGGTTTCGTCCCTGCGCTGGATCACGACGATGTCGGCGCCCTCGCGCGCGGCGTCGAAGGTCGGCCAGACGGGACGATTGGCGATCGTATCGATGTCGATGCAGAGGAGCGGCGCCCGCGTCCTCTCGATGACGAGGCTTGCGACCAAGAAGCGCGCGGCGGCGAGATAGACGGTGCGGAAGGGCAAGCCGCGGGCAAGGTCGCACCCATCGATCGTCCAGGTCAGGCGCACGTTCGACAGGGCGGCGGCCAAGTCCGCAAGGCGGTCGAGCGAGGCCTTTGACGGTTTGCAAAGGTGGAGGTGGACGGCCTGGGGCTCGTTCTGGCGTTCCAGCGAGAGGAGGAGGGGGCGTGCGAACGCTTTCAGGTAGCGCTCGTCGCAGGCGGCCAGGATGACGGCGCCGGCATCCTCGCCCGGAAGCCTGCCGGACAGGCTGGCGGCGTAGGCCTGGACGCGGGCGCGCGCGGCCGCGGGATCAGCGATCGCTTTTTCGACCTGACGTGCGATACGCCACCGCCAGAACGACGAATGACGCTTTTCCTTGATGATCTCGATCGGTTCGAGTGTGTCGGCTGTCTCGGTTTCCAAAGCTCGTCACGCATGTTCTGTTGATCGACCGGCCGACACCACGGGGCGCGATCTATTCGGGCGGGTCGTTTCGGAAAGGTGCGGCGCGGCGGCGAATTGGCAAGATCGGTCTTGAAGACAATCGCGCTTTCACGATATATCCGAGCCCTCGGCGAAAGCCCTCGAGGGTCGGGCATCTGATGGCGTTCGACCGCCTCGGCCGGACCGGTTCCGCCTCACGCGACCGCCCTGAGACGAAGACAGAATGAAAGAAGATCCCCCCATGTCACATGATGTTGCCCGCGTCTTTGTCGGTTTCGACACGAAGGAAGTCGTCGCCTATCATGTGCTGGCCCAGAGCATTCTCGAGAAATCGACGATGCCTGTGCAGTTCATGCCGATCGTCTTGTCCAATCTGGAAGGGATCTTCACCCGGGAGCGCAATTCCCTTCAGTCGACCGAGTTTTCCTTCTCGCGCTTCCTGGTGCCCTATCTGAGCGGTTTCGAGGGTTGGAGCCTGTTCATGGACTGCGACATGCTCATGCGCGTCGACATCGCCGAACTGTGGGCGCTGCGCGACGAGGCCTGTTCCGTCATGTGCGTCAAGCACGACTACGTGCCGAAGGTGGAGACCAAGTTCCTCGGCCAGACGCAGACCAAGTACGAGAAGAAGAACTGGTCGAGCGTCATCCTGTTCAACAATGCCAAATGCAAGGCGCTGACGCCGGATTTCGTGAACACGGCGACCGGCCTCGAACTGCACCAGTTCAAATGGCTCGACGGAGACGACAAGATCGGCGCGCTTCCGGCGGAATGGAACTGGCTGGTGAACGAATACGATCACAATCCGGATGCCAAGAACGTCCATTTCACCGATGGCGGTCCCTATTTCGACGAGTACAAGAACGACGATTACGCCGACGAATGGTTCGCCGCGCGCGACCGGACGCTCCACGTCCAGCAGCGATAGGGTTCTGACGGTCCGATCGGGCCGACCGGCGAGGACGACGACATGGCGCAGTGGTTCGCGCGGCCGGACGAATGGCAGCGATATTTCGAAGGCTACCGGCGTATCGTGCTGATCGCCAACAGCGATGCGGTCGAGATCGCGGCCGCCGTGCGCCGGCATGGACGCGATGCGCTCTACGTCTTCTTCAACAAGGTCTACAAGGTCCTCGACGCGCCCTTTGCCGAGAACGCACTGCTGGTCGCGCGCTCGAGCCCGGTCGGCGCCAACATCGTCTACCGCCGCGAGGTCGCGGACATTCTCCGGTTCTTTCCGCCGGATCGGTTCGCGGGCGTTCTCAATCTCGCCTGCGACGACGGCGAACGATTCAGCGGCGCCGAGGAATTCGGCGGGCGGCGCGCGGGCCAATTGCAGCTCGCCGCCTATTTCGATCGCTTCTACCCGCTGAGCCACAAGCCGACGAGCGGCTTCGCCCTGGCCGTATGGCTGGCCGAGACGACAAGCTGCGAGGTTCATCTCGAAGGTTTCACCGCAAAGCGTTCGCTGCAGTGGAAGCTCTTCGCCGACCACGACTGGATCTACGAGCAGACGTGCCTGCGTCTTCTCGCCCGTTCGGGCCGGCTTCAGATGGCGGGGATCGAACCCGTGAACGCCTATGCCGAACTCGGCCGCCGGTTTCCCGACATTTCGGGCTCCGATATCGCCGCCACGGGGCTCGAAGTGCTGGCTAGCCGTGCCGAGAACACGAGCGTTGCGATCGAACGCCTGTTCTCGCTGACGCGCCTGCAGGGACGCCTCGACCGGTTCCTGCGCGACCTGAAGCCGAGGACGCGGAAGGAAAAGGCCATCGAACGTGCCTCGAAGGGCGATCGGTCCGCCTGACCGGAAGCTCCCGCCGATGGAGGATCCACCGGATTTCGATCGCCTTGCCGCGCTCCTTGTCGGATTCGGCTTGCAGTCGGCCTTCCATCGCTCTATGAGGTCAGCCGCGATAGGGGTATAGCTCAGTTGGTAGAGCGGCGGTCTCCAAAACCGCAGGTCGTAGGTTCGAGCCCTACTGCCCCTGCCATCGCCTTTCCCGCATGGCCGGGTCGATTTCCGAACCCCCTTGTGAATCGCGGCCGAGACGTATAAATGAATGCGAAACCTATCACGCGTGGGGTCGATGACGGCCTGCACGCGTTTTGTTCGTGACGGAAACAGTCGATCGAACACCAAGTCGAGTGAGCATGGCCAAAACCAATCCATTCCAGTTTCTTCAGCAGGTGCGTAGCGAAACCGCGAAGGTCACATGGCCATCGCGGCGCGAGACCACGATCTCGACCATCATGGTCTTCATCATGGTGGCCTTCGCGGCCGTGTTCTTCTTCGTCGCAGATCTGGTCCTCGGCTATGCCGTCGGCTTCATCATGAATGCCGGCGCCTGAAATCCAAATCTTGATAATGTTGGCGCTTGAGACAAAAGCGACTGCAGGAGTTTTCGTAATTTAATGGTCGCTCGCTGGTACATCGTTCACGCCTATTCGAACTTCGAGAACAAGGTCGCGGAGTCGATCGAGGAGCAGGCCCGGCAGAAGGGTCTGTCCGACAAGTTCGAGAAGATCCTCGTGCCGAAGGAGAACGTCGTCGAAGTGCGGCGCGGTCGCAAGGTGAACGCCGAGCGCAAGTTCTTCCCCGGTTACGTCCTGGTCAAGGCCGAGCTGACCGACAAGGTGTTCTCGCTGATCAAGAACACGCCGAAGGTCACCGGGTTCCTTGGTCCCGACAACCGGCCGGTGCCGATCACCGAGAAGGAAGCCGAGCAGATCCTGAGTCACATTCAGGAGGGCGTCGATCGTCCGAAGCCGACCGTGATGTTCGACATCGGCGAGCAGGTGCGGGTGTCCGACGGTCCGTTCGCCTCGTTCAACGGCATCGTGCAGGAGGTCGACGACGAACGGTCTCGCCTCAAGGTGGAAGTTTCGATCTTCGGGCGCGCGACGCCGGTGGATCTCGAATTCGGTCAGGTCGAAAAGGTCTGACCGATCGTCGGAGCGCCTTAACGCTCCGGTCGAACGCGGGAGGCGAGCCGGGACTTTTCGAAGCCAGGCCCTGCAAGCCGGACCGCGAACTGCGAACGCCCGCATGCCGAAGCGCAGCGGGCCCTGAAAACAGAAGGCAGAAAGAATGGCTAAGAAAATTGCGGGCCAGCTGAAGCTGCAGGTTCCGGCCGGATCGGCGACCCCGTCGCCCCCGATCGGTCCCGCGCTCGGTCAGCGTGGCATCAATATCATGGAGTTCTGCAAGTCGTTCAACGCGCAGACCCAGGAGCAGGAAAAGGGCTCCCCGATCCCGGTCGTCATCACGTACTACCAGGACAAGTCCTTCACCTTCGCGATGAAGACCCCTCCGGTCAGCTATTTCCTGAAGAAGGCCGCCGGCCTGAAATCGGGTTCGAAGGCTCCGGGGAAGGAATCCGCCGGCAAGATCTCGCGCGACCAGGTGCGTGAGATCGCCGAAAAGAAAATGCAGGATCTGAACGCGAACGATATCGACGCCGCCATGGCGATGGTCGAAGGTTCGGCGCGGTCCATGGGTCTCGAGGTTGCGGGTTAACACGATGGCAAAGATTGGAAAGCGCGTCCGCGCAAACCGCGAAGGTATCGATCGCGAGAAGCTCTACGGTCTCGACGAGGCGGTGGAGATGATCAAGACCCGCGCCGCTTCGACGAAGTTCGACGAGACCGTCGAGATCGCCATGAATCTCGGCGTCGATCCCCGTCATGCGGACCAGATGGTTCGCGGTGTGGTCAATCTCCCGAACGGGACCGGCCGGGATGTTCGCGTCGCCGTGTTCGCGCGTGGCGACAAGGCCGACGAAGCCCGTGCGGCGGGCGCCGACATCGTCGGCGCGGAAGATCTCGTCGAGCAGGTTCAGGGTGGCAAGATCGATTTCGACCGCGCCATCGCGACGCCCGACATGATGGCTCTCGTCGGTCGTCTCGGCAAGGTTCTGGGTCCCCGCGGCCTGATGCCGAACCCGCGCGTCGGAACGGTGACGCCGGACGTGACGGCCGCCGTCAAGGCGTCCAAGGGCGGCGCCGTCGAGTTCCGCGTCGAGAAGGCCGGCATCGTCCATGCCGGCGTCGGCAAGGCGAGCTTCGATTCGGCCAAGATCGCGGAAAACATCCGCGCGTTCGCCGATGCGGTCAACAAGGCGAAGCCAGCCGGCGCGAAGGGCACCTATGTCAAGCGTGTGGCGATCACCTCGACCATGGGCCCGGGTGTCAAGGTCGAGCCCTCGAGCGTCAACACCGGCGCCGGCGCCTGATCGAGGCCGTGGCCTTTCAACGGGCGAGCTTCGCGTCTATATGCGTTGCTCACGCGTGAACAAAATTCCGGGGCGACCCGGATGACAAGGGAGGTGGTTTCGGCCGCCTCCTCAAGTGCCTGTCCGAGATTGTAAGGCGGGCCAGCCGGAAGGTTGGCTCTTAATCGTCCGAAAGCCTTCATGAGACGGGGTGATGTCCGATGTTTCGGGAGCGATCCCGACCCGTCGGTTCGAACCTCTGAATGCCTTGCGCCGTCGTTCGGTTCCGCATGGAGCGTGAACGATTTCGGCCAGGGGGACAGGATCTCCGAACGTCGTTTCGAAGGTCCCCTTCGAAAGCGGCGTAAAGGCAACCGGCTTCCGTCAACCCTCGCATGAGGACCTGAAGCCAAACAGGAGAGAGGCAGTGGAAAGAGCGGAAAAACGCGAATTCGTCACGGCACTCAACCAGACCTTCAAGGATTCTGGTGTCGTCGTCGTGGCCCACTATGCCGGACTCACGGTCGCGAACATGAACGATCTTCGTTCACAAATGCGCGCAGCCGGTGGAACCGTCAAAGTCGCGAAGAACCGCCTTGCCAAGATCGCTCTTCAAGGCACGGACGCTGCAGGCATCTCGGACTTGTTCGAGGGCCAGACCCTGATCGCTTATTCGAGCGATCCGATTGCAGCGGCCAAGGTTTCCAACGAGTACGCCAAGAAGAACGACAAGCTCGTCATTCTCGGTGGTGCCATGGGAACCACAACGCTTGATGCGAACGGTGTGAAGGCTCTGGCCGACCTGCCGTCGCTCGACGAACTGCGCGGAAGGCTCGTGGGCATGATCCAGACCCCGGCCACCCGTATCGCAGCCGTCGTTCAGGCCCCGGCGGCCCAGCTCGCCCGGGTTTTCAACGCGTATGCCACGAAGGACGAAGCGGCGTGAGGTCAAGGTTCCTCGCTGCTCCAACTCAAGTTCGAATCGTAAAGGAAAATTATCATGGCTGATCTTGCAAAGATCGTTGAAGACCTTTCGGCCCTGACCGTCCTCGAGGCGGCTGAACTGTCGAAGATGCTCGAAGAAAAATGGGGCGTGTCCGCAGCAGCTCCCGTCGCCGTCGCCGCTGCCGGCGGTGGTGCGGCCGCTGAGGCTGCCGAAGAGCAGACCGAGTTCACGGTCATGCTCGTCGATGCCGGTTCTTCGAAGATCAACGTCATCAAGGAAGTCCGCGCTCTCACGGGTCTCGGCCTGAAGGAAGCTAAAGACCTCGTCGACAACGCGCCCAAGCCCGTCAAGGAAGGCGTCGACAAGGCCGAGGCCGACAAGGTCAAGGAACAGCTCGAGAAGGCCGGCGCCAAGGTCGAGCTCAAGTAAGTGCGGCTTTTGCTGCGCTGAAACAGATTGTTTCAACGGGGCGGGACGGCGCAATGCCGTCCCGCCTTCCGTGCTGGAAAAGAGGTCTCGCCACGAAGGGCGGTGCTTCGAACGCTGACGGAAGCCCGGCGATCGGCAGGCTTCGACGAAGCGTTTTCAGACGGCTCCCGCGATTGGGAGCCGTGTGAAAACGCAGGGCCTCGGGTGCATTGAGGCTTCGTTTGACGTTCGTCCCGCGCGCATTGCCGGCGCATGGGATTCTCCCGGAAGGGAGATGAGATTGAAAGCCCCCTGGTCAAGGGCGAACCATTACGAGAGGAGCGACGATGTCACAGACGACGACGTTCAGCGGTCGCAGGCGCGTTCGCAAAGTGTTCGGACATATTCCGGAAGTTGCGGAAATGCCGAACCTGATCGAGGTCCAGAAGGCCTCCTACGATCAGTTCCTGATGATCGACGAGCCCGAAGGCGGCCGCACCGATGACGGCCTTCAGGCCGTCTTCAAATCCGTTTTTCCGATTTCCGACTTTTCGGGCCAGGCGATGCTCGAATTCGTCAAATACGAGTTCGAACCGCCGAAGTTCGACGTCGAGGAATGCCGCCAGCGCGATCTCACCTATGCGGTGCCGCTGAAGGTGACGCTGCGCCTCATCGTGTTCGATATCGACGAGGATACGGGCGCGAAGTCCGTCAAGGACATCAAGGAGCAGGACGTCTACATGGGCGACATGCCCGTGATGACCGGCAACGGCACCTTCGTGGTCAACGGCACCGAGCGCGTGATCGTCTCGCAGATGCACCGTTCGCCGGGCGTGTTCTTCGACCATGACAAGGGCAAGACGCATTCGTCGGGCAAGCTGCTGTTCGCCGGCCGCGTGATTCCCTATCGCGGATCCTGGCTCGACATCGAGTTCGACGCCAAGGATGTCGTCCACGCGCGCATCGATCGCCGCCGCAAGATCCCCGTGACGAGCCTTCTGATGGCGCTCGGCATGGATGGCGAGGAGATCCTGTCGACCTTCTACGACTTCGTCGAGTTCCGGAAGGACAAGCAGGGCTGGCGTGCGCCGTTCTCCGTCGAGCGCGTGCGCGGCATGGGCATGGTCACCGACCTGATCGACGCCGATTCGGGCGAAGTGCTGGTCGAGGCCGGCAAGAAGATCACGGCCCGGCAGGCGCGCAAGCTCGCCGAGCAGGGCGTGAAGGCGTTCCGCGTCACCGAGCAGGAGCTCTACGGCAACTATCTCGCCGAGGACATCGTGAATTTCGAAACCGGCGAGGTCTATCTCGAAGCCGGCGACGAGATCGACGAGAAGACCCTTCAGGTCCTGATCGATGCCGGCTACGAGTCCATCTCCGTGCTCGACGTCGATCACGTCAACATCGGTTCCTACATCCGCAACACGCTGGTCGTCGACAAGAACGAGACGCGCCAGGATGCGCTGTTCGACATCTACCGCGTCATGCGTCCCGGCGAGCCGCCGACGATGGAAACCGCGGAGAACATGTTCAATTCGCTGTTCTTCGATTCGGAGCGCTACGATCTCTCGGCCGTCGGCCGCGTGAAGATGAACATGCGCCTCGACGTCAATGCCGAGGATACGGTCCGCACCCTGCGCAAGGAAGACATCCTGGCGGTCGTGAAGACGCTGGTGGACCTTCGCGACGGCCGCGGCGAAATCGACGACATCGACAATCTCGGCAACCGCCGCGTGCGGTCCGTCGGCGAGTTGATGGAAAACCAGTACCGCGTCGGACTGTTGCGCATGGAGCGCGCGATCAAGGAGCGCATGTCGTCGGTCGAGATCGACACCGTCATGCCGCAGGATCTGATCAACGCCAAGCCGGCGGCCGCCGCCGTGCGCGAGTTCTTCGGTTCCTCGCAGCTTTCGCAGTTCATGGATCAGACCAATCCGCTGTCGGAGATCACCCACAAGCGTCGTCTCTCGGCGCTCGGACCCGGCGGTCTGACGCGCGAGCGCGCCGGCTTCGAAGTCCGTGACGTCCATCCGACCCATTACGGCCGCATCTGCCCGATCGAGACGCCGGAAGGCCCGAACATCGGCCTGATCAACTCCTTGGCGACATTTGCCCGCGTCAACAAATACGGCTTCATCGAAAGCCCGTACCGCAAGGTCGTCGACGGCGTCGTGACGCACGAGGTCGTCTATCTGTCGGCCATGGAGGAATCCAAGCATCACGTCGCCCAGGCGAACGCCATCCTGACCGAGGACAACACGTTCCAGAACGAGTTCGTCGTCTGCCGTCACTCGGGCGACGTCTTCATGACGCCGCGCGAGAACGTCGATCTGATGGACGTGTCGCCCAAGCAGCTCGTGTCGGTCGCGGCCGCGCTTATCCCGTTCCTCGAGAACGATGACGCGAACCGCGCGCTCATGGGCTCGAACATGCAGCGTCAGGCCGTGCCGCTGGTGCGCGCCGAGGCGCCGTTCGTCGGGACCGGCATGGAATCGATCGTCGCGCGCGATTCGGGCGCTGCGATCGGTGCGCGCCGCACCGGCGTCGTCGATCAGGTCGATGCGACCCGCATCGTCATCCGGGCGACCGAAGACCTCGAGGCGGGGCGCTCCGGCGTCGACATCTACCGCCTGATGAAGTTCCAGCGTTCGAACCAGAACACCTGCATCAACCAGCGCCCGCTGGTCTCCGTGGGTGACCGGGTCGAGAAGGGCGATATCCTCGCCGACGGTCCCTCGACCGATCTCGGCGATCTCGCTCTCGGCCGGAACGTGCTCGTCGCGTTCATGCCTTGGAACGGCTACAATTACGAGGATTCGATCCTCCTGTCCGAGCGCATCGTCTCCGACGACGTCTTCACCTCGATCCATATCGAGGAGTTCGAGGTCATGGCGCGCGATACCAAGCTTGGACCGGAAGAGATCACGCGCGACATTCCGAACGTTTCGGAAGAAGCGCTTCGTAATCTGGACGAGGCCGGCATCGTTTATATTGGTGCCGAGGTCCAGCCGGGCGACATCCTTGTCGGCAAGATCACGCCTAAGGGCGAAAGCCCGATGACGCCGGAGGAAAAGCTCCTGCGTGCCATCTTCGGCGAGAAGGCCTCCGACGTGCGCGACACGTCGAGCCGCATGCCGCCAGGCACCTACGGCACGGTCGTCGAGGTCCGCGTGTTCAACCGCCACGGCGTCGAGAAGGACGAGCGCGCCATGGCGATCGAGCGCGAGGAGATCGAGCGCCTCGCCAAGGACCGCGACGACGAGCAGGCGATTCTCGACCGCAACGTCTACGGACGTCTGATCGAAATGCTGTCCGGCCGTCAGGCGATCGCGGGCCCCAAGGGGCTGAAGCGCGGCACGGACGTCACTCAGGAGGTGATGGAGGAATATCCCCGTTCCCAGTGGTGGATGTTCGCGGTCGAGGACGAGAAGGTCCAGGGCGAACTCGAGGATCTGCGCCGCGTCTACGACGATGCGAAGAAGACACTCGAAGCCCGCTTCATGGACAAGGTGGAGAAGGTCCAGCGCGGCGACGAGCTGCCCCCGGGCGTCATGAAGCAGGTGAAGGTCTTCGTCGCCGTCAAGCGCAAGATCCAGCCCGGCGACAAGATGGCCGGCCGTCACGGCAACAAGGGCGTGGTCTCGCGCATCGTGCCCGTCGAGGACATGCCGTTCACCGAGGACGGCACCCATGCCGATATCGTGCTGAATCCGCTCGGCGTGCCCTCGCGCATGAATGTCGGTCAGATTCTCGAAACCCATCTCGGCTGGGCATGCGCCGGCATGGGCAAGAAGATCGGCGCGATGCTGGAATCCTTCCACGAAAGCCGCGACGCGCAGCCGCTTCGGGCGGAGATCTCGGCCCTTCTCGGCGACAATGAACGCAACGAGAAGGTCAAGGACTACGACGACGACAGCGTCATCACGCTCGCCAAGCAGATGTCGAAGGGCGTCTCGATCGCGACGCCGGTCTTCGACGGCGCGAACGAGAAGGACATCGTGGAGTGGCTGGAGACGGCCGGGCTCAACGGGTCCGGGCAGGTCACGCTGTATGACGGGCGGACCGGCGAGCCGTTCGACCGTCAGGTGACGGTCGGCTACATCTACATGCTGAAGCTGCACCATCTGGTGGACGACAAGATCCACGCCCGTTCGATCGGACCCTACTCGCTCGTCACCCAGCAGCCGCTGGGCGGCAAGGCGCAGTTCGGCGGACAGCGCTTCGGCGAGATGGAGGTCTGGGCCCTCGAAGCATACGGTGCGGCCTACACGCTGCAGGAGATGCTGACGGTCAAGTCCGACGACGTCGCGGGCCGCACCAAGGTCTACGAGGCGATCGTTCGCGGCGACGACGCGTTCGAATCGGGCATTCCGGAGAGCTTCAACGTTCTCGTCAAGGAAATGCGTTCGTTGGGCCTCGATGTGGATCTTGCGTTGAACCCGGAGAATGCCGGCGGCGTGCAGGAACTTCCGGACGCGGCCGAATAAGGCCGCGCGATACCAAGGCCGCCGTTTGAGGCGGTCAACCCGCTGGCATGTCTGCGAGAAGCAGGCGTGCCAGCGTTCGCGTATCGGATAAATTTCAGCGGTCGCCCGTGCGCATCGCTATTAGAAGGCGAAAGCCTCGAAGGAGAATAGCCATGAACCAAGAGGTCATGAATATCTTCAACCCGCAGGTCGCCGCGCAGACGTTTGATACGATCCGTATCTCGCTGGCGAGCCCTGAAAAAATCATGTCCTGGTCGTTCGGCGAGATCAAGAAGCCGGAAACGATCAACTACCGCACGTTCAAGCCCGAGCGCGACGGTCTCTTCTGCGCGCGCATCTTCGGCCCGATCAAGGACTATGAGTGCCTGTGCGGCAAGTACAAGCGCATGAAGTACAAGGGCATCATCTGCGAGAAGTGCGGCGTCGAGGTTACCCTCTCGCGCGTGCGCCGCGAGCGCATGGGCCATATCGAGCTGGCCGCCCCCGTCGCCCACATCTGGTTCCTGAAGTCCCTGCCGAGCCGCATCGCGACGCTGCTCGACATGACCTTGAAGGACATCGAGCGGGTTCTCTACTTCGAGAACTACATCGTCACCGAGCCGGGCCTGACGACGCTTCAGGAAGCACAACTGCTTTCCGAGGAAGAGTACATGCTCGCCGTCGACGAGTTCGGCGAGGACCAGTTCACGGCGCTGATAGGCGCCGAGGCGATCCAGGAGCTGCTGCGCTCCATGGAGCTTGAGGAGATCGCGACCAAGCTGCGCGAGGAGCTTGCCGCGACGTCTTCGGAGCTGAAGACCAAGAAGCTGATGAAGCGCCTCAAGATCGTCGAGAACTTCATCGAGTCGGGCAACCGGCCCGAATGGATGATCATGACGATCGTTCCCGTGATCCCGCCCGACCTGCGCCCGCTGGTGCCGCTTGATGGTGGCCGCTTCGCCACGTCCGATCTTAACGATCTCTACCGCCGCGTCATCAACCGCAACAACCGCCTGAAGCGCCTGATCGAGCTTCGCGCGCCCGGCATCATCGTGCGCAACGAAAAGCGCATGCTGCAGGAAGCCGTCGACGCCCTGTTCGATAATGGCCGCCGCGGCCGCGTCATCACGGGTGCCAACAAGCGTCCGCTGAAGTCGTTGTCCGACATGCTCAAGGGCAAGCAGGGCCGCTTCCGCCAGAACCTTCTCGGCAAGCGCGTCGACTATTCCGGCCGCTCGGTCATCGTGACCGGTCCGACGCTGAAGCTGCACCAGTGCGGCCTGCCGAAGAAGATGGCGCTCGAGCTGTTCAAGCCGTTCATCTATGCCCGTCTCGACGCCAAGGGTTATTCCTCCACCGTCAAGCAGGCCAAGAAGCTCGTCGAGAAGGAGCGTCCGGAAGTCTGGGATATTCTCGACGAGGTCATTCGCGAGCATCCGGTTCTGCTCAACCGCGCGCCGACGCTTCACCGCCTCGGCATCCAGGCGTTCGAGCCGGTTCTGATCGAGGGCAAGGCGATCCAGCTGCACCCGCTCGTCTGTACCGCGTTCAACGCCGATTTCGACGGCGACCAGATGGCGGTCCACGTGCCGCTCTCCATCGAGGCGCAGCTCGAAGCCCGCGTCCTGATGATGTCGACCAACAACATCCTGCATCCCGCCAACGGCGCGCCGATCATCGTGCCGTCGCAGGACATGGTGCTCGGCCTCTATTATCTCTCGATCATGAACGAGAACGAGCCCGGCGAAGGCATGGTCTTCTCCGACATCGGCGAACTGGAGCATGCGATCTACAACGGATCGGTGACGCTTCACTCGAAGATCAAGGGACGCTTCAAGACGATCGACGCCGACGGCAATCCGGTGTCGCAGATCCACGAGACGACCCCCGGCCGCATGCTGACGGGCGCGCTTCTGCCGAAGAACCATCAGGTTCCCTTCGACGTCTGCAACCAGCTGATGACCAAGAAGATGATCTCGAAGATGATCGACACGGTCTATCGCCACTGCGGCCAGAAGGAGACGGTGATCTTCTGCGACCAGATCATGCAGCTCGGCTTCAAGCATGCCTGCCTCGCCGGCATCTCGTTCGGCAAGGACGACATGCTGATCCCCGAGACCAAGAAGGGCATGATCGAGGAGACGCAGGCGCTCGCGAAGGAATATGAGCAGCAGTACAATGACGGCCTGATCACCCAGGGCGAGAAGTACAACAAGGTCGTCGACGCCTGGGCCAAGTGCACGGACCGGATCGCCGACGAGATGATGGCACGCATCAAGGCGATCGAGTTCAACGAGGACGGTCGTCAGAAGAAGATGAACTCCATCTACATGATGTCGCACTCCGGCGCCCGCGGGTCTCCGACCCAGATGCGCCAGCTGGCGGCCATGCGCGGCCTGATGACCAAGCCCTCGGGCGAGATCATCGAGACGCCGATCATCTCGAACTTCAAGGAAGGCCTGACCGTTCTCGAATACTTCAACTCCACCCACGGCGCCCGCAAGGGCCTCGCGGATACGGCGCTGAAGACCGCGAACTCCGGTTATCTGACGCGTCGTCTCGTCGACGTGGCGCAGGACTGCATCATCACGCAGACCGATTGCGGCACCGAGAACGGCCTGACCATGCAGCCGATCGTGGACGCCGGCCAGGTGGTCGCGTCCATCGGCCAGCGGGTTCTCGGCCGTACGGCACTCGTCGACATCCTCCACCCGCTCACCGGCGACGTGATCGTCGAGGCGGGCCGGATGATCGACGAGCCGGATGTCGAGGTGATCGAGGCGGCTGGCATCCAGTCGATCCTGATCCGTTCGGCGCTGACCTGCGAGATCCGCACCGGTATCTGCGGCGTGTGCTACGGCCGAGATCTGGCACGCGGTACGCCCGTCAACATGGGCGAGGCCGTCGGCGTCATCGCGGCGCAGTCGATCGGCGAGCCGGGCACCCAGCTCACCATGCGTACGTTCCACATGGGCGGAACGGCGCAGGTGGTGGATTCGTCGTTCCTCGAGGCGTCCTACGAGGGCAAGGTGGCGATCCGGAACCGGAACGTCGTCCGCAACTCCGAGGGCAATCTCGTCGCGATGGGCCGCAACATGGCGATCCTCATTCTCGACGAGAAGGGCAAGGAGCGTGCCTCGCACCGGGTCACCTACGGTTCGCGCGTCTATGTGGACGATGGCGACAGCGTGCGCCGCGGCCAGCGTATCGCCGAGTGGGATCCCTATACGCGCCCGGTCCTGACCGAGCTCGAAGGAACGATCGAATTCGAGGACATGGTCGATGGCGTTTCCGTCACCGAGCAGACCGACGAATCGACCGGCATCACCAAGCGTGCGGTCATCGACTGGCGGGCAAGCCCGCGCGGCACCGACCTGAAGCCCGCGATCAAGATCCTCGGCAAGGATGGCGAGATCCTGAAGCTCGCGCGCGGAAACGATGCCCGCTACTTCCAGTCGGTGGACGCGATCCTGTCCGTCGAGCCCGGTCAGAAGGTCTCGGCGGGTGACGTCCTGTCGCGTATTCCGATGGAAAGCGCCAAGACGAAGGACATCACGGGTGGTCTGCCGCGCGTTGCGGAACTGTTCGAGGCCCGCAAGCCGAAGGACAATGCGATCATCGCCGAGATCGACGGCACGGTGAAGTTCGGACGCGACTACAAGAACAAGCGCCGCATCATCGTCGAGCCGGCGGAAGAGGGTGTCGAGCCTGCCGAATATCTGATCCCGAAGGGCAAGCCGTTCCATCTCCAGGAAGGCGACTTCGTGGAAAAGGGCGACTACATCCTCGACGGCAATCCGGCGCCGCACGACATCCTGGCCATCAAGGGCGTGGAGGCTCTGGCGAGCTACCTCGTCAACGAGATCCAGGAAGTCTACCGGTTGCAGGGCGTTCTGATCAACGACAAGCATATCGAGGTCATCGTCCGGCAGATGCTGCAGAAGGTCGAAATCACCGAGTCGGGTGACTCGACCTACATTCCGGGCGACCATGTCGACCGGATCGAGCTGGCCGAGCTGAACGAGAAGCTGGAAGAGAACGGTCGCAAGCCCGCATCCGGCAACCCGGTGCTCCTCGGCATCACCAAGGCCTCGTTGCAGACGCCGTCCTTCATCTCGGCGGCCTCCTTCCAGGAGACCACCCGCGTCCTCACCGAGGCCGCGGTCGCCGGCAAGATGGATACGCTGCAGGGCCTGAAGGAGAACGTCATCGTCGGGCGTCTCATCCCGGCCGGGACCGGCGGAATGATGACGCAGATCCGCCGCATCGCGACCTCGCGCGACGACCTCATCATCGAGGATCGCCGCAAGGCCGCGAACATGGTGGAGAGCGACAATCTCCTGACCCAGATCGACGACGCGGCCGAGTAAGCTGCATCTCGAACAGCGCTGAAGTTGATGAAGGGCTGCCTGAAAGGGCGGCCCTTTTTCTTATGGTGCAGGACGCAGATTGGGCTTTCGAGGATCGTCACGGTTGATCTCTCGGATCACACGGGATATGTGGAGCGCATATCCGGTGTGGACGAAATGGCCATGACGAAGAACATCACCCTCGCGATCGACGAAGAGCTGCTCGACAAGGCGCGCGTTCTTGCCGCCATGCGGCGGACAAGCGTGAATGCGATGGTTCGGGATTTTCTGGAAAAGGAAATTGGTCGGGAGACTAAGCAGGCGAGCCGGGCGGAAATCTGGGGGCGTCTGTTCGATTCGGCAGATCGGTCCTGCGGCGATGGTCGCTTGAGCGATCGGCGATCCGAGCCTCCCTTGGATCGCAGTGCGCTCTATGATGAGGTGCTGCGTGAACGCGGCCTTCTTTGATACCAACATCATTGCGTACGCCGCAGATGTCATGGCGCCCGATCCATCGAAGCGAGACACTGCTCGTCATCTCATGCAGACGCGGGCCGTCGTGACATCGACGCAGGTCATGTTGGAACTCTACAGCGTGATGCGCCGGAAGTTCTCATACCCGGCAGAGACGGCACTCGCCTGGGTTGCGGCATTGCGAGACGATAATGTCGTGGCGTTGTCGCCCGACGATGTCGTCGAAGCTCTGAAGAAGGCGAACCGATACGGCATTTCCCATTGGGATGGGTTGATCCTCATCGCAGCGTCTCGCGCGGGGCTCGATCTCGTTTACACCGAAGACCTCAACCACGGGCAGACCTACGGCGACGTTCGGGTCTGCAATCCTTTTATCGAAGATTTCCTGGCATAAGCAAAGGCTTGAGCATCCATGTCCATTCTCATCGACAAGTCCACGAAGATCATCGTGCAGGGCCTCACCGGCAAGACCGGAACGTTCCACACCGAGCAGGCGCTGGCCTATCACGGCACGCAGATGGTCGCGGGCATCCACCCGAAGAAGGGCGGCGAGAACTGGACGGCCGGTGCGGGCGCTGGGGACAAGTCCGGCACCGAACTGCCGATCTTTGCGAGCGTTGCCGAAGCGAAGGATCGGACCGGCGCGACCGCCTCCGTCATCTACGTGCCGCCCGCAGGCGCTGCCGCCGCCATCGAGGAGGCGATCGATGCAGGTATCGATCTCATCACCTGCATCACCGAAGGTATTCCAGTGTCCGACATGGTGCGGGTGAAGGCCCGGCTCGACGCCTCGAAGTCGCGTCTCATCGGGCCGAACTGCCCGGGTGTCATGACGCCGGACGAGTGCAAGATCGGCATCATGCCCGGCAGCATCTTCTCCAAGGGCTCGGTCGGCGTCGTGTCGCGCTCCGGCACCCTGACCTACGAGGCGGTGTTCCAGACCACCAATGAGGGACTCGGCCAGACGACCGCGGTCGGCATCGGCGGCGACCCGGTCAAGGGCACAGAGTTCATCGACATGCTCGAAATGTTCCTTGCCGACGACGCGACCCAGTCGATCATCATGATCGGCGAGATCGGCGGCTCGGCCGAGGAGGAAGCCGCCCAGTTCCTCGCCGACGAGGCGCGCAAGGGTCGCGCCAAGCCGACGGTCGGCTTTATCGCCGGCCGCACCGCCCCGAAGGGTCGGACGATGGGACACGCCGGTGCGGTCGTCTCCGGCGGCAAGGGCGGCGCGGAGGACAAGATCGCAGCCATGGAGGCGGCCGGGATCCGCGTGTCGCCGTCGCCGGCGCAACTCGGCAGGACCCTCGTCGAACTTTTGAAGGGCTGATCGCAGGATCGCCGGTACGGCATGGGGGAAAGCTGGGGAGCGGCATTGTCTGTGACCCGTTTTCTACCCATTTGCCGAAACGAATGAGCTTTACGGCGTTCTCGAAATGGCACAGGGTTGTACCCGGCCACGACGGATCGCCGTCATGTACAGGTTACGAGACAGGCGGAGCCTCGCTTGTCCTTCACGAGAGTTAGGAGGCGGGGTCCCGCAACCTCGCGATAAGACGCCCATGGCACGCAATGATGACGCCAACGAAGTGTTCGCCGAAACTTCGTTTCTCTACGGCGGCAACGCGGATTACATCGAAAGGCTCTATGCATCCTACGAGGACGATCCCGCGTCCGTGGATGGCGAGTGGGCCGCGTTCTTCAAGGGCCTGAAGGACGAGACGGCCGATGTGCGCAAGAGCGCCTCGGGGCCATCCTGGGAGCGCCAGAACTGGCCGATCGCGGCCAATGGCGAACTCGTCTCCGCACTCGACGGCGACTGGGGTCAGGTCGAGCAGAAGATCGACACCAAGGTGAAGAAGGAGGCCCAGAAGCAGGGCGTCGGCATCACCGAGGAGGCCGCCAACCGTGCCCGTCAGGATTCGGTGTCCGCCCTGATGCTGATCCGTGCCTTCCGCGTGCGCGGCCATCTGCATGCCAAGCTCGACCCGCTCGGCATCGCCAACCAGCCCGACGACGACTATAACGAGCTGTCGCCCAAGACCTACGGCTTCACGGAAGCCGATTACGACCGCAAGATCTACATCGACAACGTTCTCGGCATGAAGTTCGCGACCATCCGCGAAATGCTGGACGTTCTCACGCGCACCTACTGCTCCACCCTCGGCGTCGAATTCATGCACATTTCGAACCCGGTCGAGAAGGGCTGGCTTCAGGAGCGGATCGAAGGACCCGACAAGGGCGTCACCTTCACCAGCGAGGGCAAGAAGGCGATCCTCAACAAGCTGATCGAAGCCGATGGTTTCGAGAAGTTTCTCGACGTCAAGTACAAGGGCACCAAGCGCTTCGGTCTCGACGGCGGCGAGGCGCTGATCCCGGCGCTCGAGCAGATCATCAAGCGCGGCGGCCAGCTGGGCCTGAAGGAGATCGTCCTCGGCATGGCCCATCGCGGCCGCCTCAACGTCCTCTCCCAGGTGATGGCCAAGCCCCACCGCGCGATCTTCCACGAGTTCAAGGGCGGCTCCTACAAGCCCGAGGACGTGGAGGGCTCGGGCGACGTGAAATATCATCTGGGAACGTCGTCCGATCGCAGCTTCGACGACAATCACGTCCACCTGTCACTGACGGCGAACCCATCCCATCTCGAGATCGTCGATCCGGTGGTCATGGGCAAGGCGCGCGCCAAGCAGGACCAGATCGCCGGCTCGAAGCGCACCGAGGCGGTGCCGCTCGAAAGCCGCGCCAAGGTCCTGCCGTTGCTCCTGCACGGCGATGCGGCATTCGCCGGCCAGGGCGTCGTGCCGGAATGCTTCAACCTGTCCGCGCTGCGCGGTCACCGGGTCGCCGGTTCGGTCCACTTCATCATCAACAACCAGATCGGTTTCACGACCAATCCCCGTTTTTCGCGCTCCTCGCCCTATCCCTCGGACGTCGCCAAGATGGTCGAGACGCCGATCTTCCACGTCAATGGCGACGATCCGGAAGCGGTGGTCTACGCCGCGAAGATCGCGATCGAATTCCGGATGAAGTTCCACAAGCCGGTCGTCATCGACATGTTCTGTTATCGCCGGTACGGCCATAACGAGGGCGACGAGCCTGCGTTCACGCAGCCCAAGATGTACAAGGTGATCCGCGAGCACCCGACGACGCTCGAGATCTATTCCAAGAAACTGGTGGCCGAAGGTCTGATCAGCCAGCAGGAGGTCGACGACCGGATCGCCGAGTGGCGCAAGACGCTCGACGACGAGTTCGAGGGCAGTTCGTCCTACTCGCCGAACAAGGCCGACTGGCTGGACGGTGCATGGTCCGGCCTTCGTCGCGCCGAGGAAGAGGACGAGCCGCGCCGCGGCGCCACCGGCGTGCCGCTCGCCACCTTGAAGGATATCGGCACCAAGCTCTGTGCGGTGCCGGAGGGCTTCAACGTCCACCGCACCATCCAGCGCTTCCTCGACAACCGGTCCAAGATGATCGAGAGCGGCGAGAACATCGACTGGGCGACGGGCGAGGCCCTGGCGTTCGGATCGCTGGTCGCCGAAGGCCATCCGGTCCGTCTTTCCGGCCAGGATTCGGAGCGCGGCACCTTCTCCCAGCGCCATTCGGTCCTGTACGATCAGGAAACCGAGGATCGGTTCATTCCCCTCGGCCACATCTCGCAAGGCCAGGCGATCTACGAGGTCGTCAATTCGATGCTCTCGGAGGAAGCGGTGCTCGGCTTCGAGTATGGCTATTCGCTTTCCGAGCCGAACGCCCTGACCCTCTGGGAAGCGCAGTTCGGTGATTTCGCCAATGGCGCCCAGGTCGTCATCGACCAGTTCATCTCGTCGGGCGAGCGCAAGTGGCTGCGCATGTCGGGTCTCGTCCTGCTGCTGCCGCATGGCTACGAGGGCCAGGGGCCCGAGCATTCCTCCGCGCGCCTCGAACGCTTCCTGCAGCTCTGCGCCGAAGACAATATGCAGGTCGCCAACGTCACCACGCCGGCGAACTATTTCCACATCCTGCGGCGCCAGCTGAAGCGCGACTTCCGCAAGCCGCTGATCCTGATGACGCCGAAATCGCTGCTCAGGAACAAGCGCGCGGTCTCGACGCTCGACGAAATGGCGGGCGATACGAGCTTCCACCGTCTTCTGTGGGACGATGCGGAACGGATCGAGGGTTCCGAAACGACGCTCGTGTCCGACGACAAGATCCGCCGCGTCGTGATGTGCTCGGGCAAGGTCTATTTCGACCTCTACGAGGAGCGCGAGAAGCGCGGCATCGACGATGTCTACCTGTTGCGGCTCGAACAGCTCTATCCGTTCCCGGCAAAGGCGCTGATCAAGGAACTTTCCCGCTTCAAGCAGGCCGAAATGGTCTGGTGCCAGGAAGAGCCCAAGAACATGGGCGCATGGTCCTTCATCGACCCCTATCTGGAATGGGTGCTCGAACATATCGGCGTCGCCAAGACGCGTGTGCGCTATGCCGGCAGGGCGGCTGCCGCATCGCCGGCCGCCGGCACCATGTCGATCCACGTCAAGCAGCTCGAAGCCTTCCTCGAAGAGGCGCTCGGATAAGATCCGACCCCCCCCTACGTTTCACCGATCCGAACCTATCAAGACGCCGAAAGACCTTTACCATGAGCACCGAAATCAAAGTTCCGACCCTCGGCGAATCCGTCTCCGAAGCCACCATCGGCCAGTGGTTCAAGAAGGTCGGCGACCATGTCGAGCAGGACGAGACGCTGGTCGAGCTCGAGACCGACAAGGTGACCGTCGAGGTTCCGGCGCCCGCCGCCGGCGTCCTTCAGGAGATCGTCGTCAAGGAAGGCGAGACCGTCGAGGTGGGAGCCCTGATCGGTACGATCGGCGAAGGGGAAGGCGCCGGGGACACCGCGTCCTCCGAGGCCACCGAACGGCCCTCCGGCAAGGCGAACGAGGCTGCTGCATCGTCCGGTTCGGGCGGATATGGCGATGAAAGCCAGTCGGACACGCAGGATTCGGAACAGGGTGGATCGAAGAGTGAAGCGAAGGGCGGCGCAAGCCTGACGAAGGTCGTCGTCCCCTCCGCCGGCGAATCGGTCACCGAAGCGACCGTCGGCACGATCTTCAAGAAGGTCGGCGACACGGTCGCGGTGGACGAGGCTCTCCTGGAGCTCGAAACCGACAAGGCCGCGCAGGAAGTGCCGTCGCCGGTAGCCGGCGTCATCCGCGAATTGGCCGTTTCCGAAGGCGATGAGGTCAAGGTCGGCGCCCTTCTGATGAAGATCGAGGACGGCGCGTCCGGCGGATCGAGCCGTGACGGCAGCGGCTCGGCCGTCGCCAACCGCTCGCCGGAGGGCGCGAACCAGAACTCGGATGCGCCGGCCCGCGGCGACAAGGGTGGCGAGGCCGAGGGATCGAGCCGCCCGCCGGCACCGTCCGCCCGCAAGATGATGGCCGAGAACGACATGTCCGCCGATAAGGTGACGGGATCGGGACGCGACGGCCAGATCCTGAAGGGCGACGTTCTGGAAGCGGTTTCGCGTGCGGCGCCCTCGAGCCCGCAGGAGACGCCGAAGGCGGCGCCGCAGCGGGCAGCGTCCGCGCCGGACGAGAGCGCGCGCGAAGAGCGCGTGAAGATGACAAGGCTTCGCCAGACCATCGCCAAGCGCCTGAAAAGCGCCCAGGATACGGCCGCGATGCTGACCACCTTCAACGAGGTGGACATGACCGCGACCATGGAGATGCGCAAGAAGTACAAGGATCTCTTCGACAAGAAGCATGGCGTGAAGCTCGGCTTCATGGGCTTCTTCACGAAGGCCGTCTGCCATGCGCTCAAGGAGATTCCGGCGGTCAACGCCGAGATCGACGGCAACGAGATCGTCTACAAGAACTTCTGCAATATCGGCATGGCCGTCGGCACCGATAAGGGGCTCGTCGTCCCGGTCATCAAGGATGCCGACCGGATGACGATCGCCGAGGTCGAGAAGGAGCTCGGGCGCCTGGCGCGGCTCGCGCGCGACGGCAAGCTCGGCGTCTCGGACATGCAGGGCGGCACCTTCACCATCACCAATGGCGGCGTCTACGGCTCCCTGATGTCGACGCCGATCCTCAATGCGCCCCAGTCCGGCATTCTGGGGATGCACAAGATCCAGGAGCGTCCGATGGCGATCGGCGGGCAGGTGGTCATCCGTCCGATGATGTATCTGGCCCTCAGCTACGATCACCGGATCGTCGACGGCAAGGAAGCGGTCACTTTCCTCGTCCGCGTCAAGGAAAGCCTCGAGGACCCCGAGCGCCTGATCCTGGATCTCTGATCCGGCGTCCATCGAGCCTCACGCCGAGCCGACCGGGCCCGGCGCCCATCTCGCACTGTCCGAAAGCATTTTCATGGCTGACACCCCAACCTACGATCTCGTCGTCATCGGCTCCGGCCCTGGCGGTTATGTCTGCGCCATCAAGGCGGCGCAGCTGGGCATGAAGGTCGCCTGCGTGGAAAAGCGCAAGACCTACGGCGGCACCTGCCTCAATGTCGGCTGCATTCCCTCCAAGGCCCTGCTGCACGCCTCCGAGCGCTTCCACGAGGCCGGTCATCACTATGCCGAGCTCGGCATCAAGGTGTCGCCGGAACTCGATCTGCCGGCGATGATGAGCCACAAGGACAAGACGGTGAAGTCGAACGTCGACGGCATCGCCTACCTGTTCAAGAAGAACAAGGTCGACGGGTATATCGGTACCGGCTCGATCGAGGCGCAGGGCTCGGTGAAGGTCGAGAAAGACGACGGTTCGAGCGAGACCCTGTCCGCCAGGAACATCGTCATCGCCACGGGTTCGGAAGTCTCCGGCATTCCAGGTGTCGACCTCACCTTCGATGCCGATACGATCGTATCGTCCGACTGGGCGATCGCGCTCGAACGCGTGCCCGAGACGATGATCATCGTCGGCGGCGGCGTCATCGGCCTCGAGCTCGGCTCGGTCTGGTCGCGCCTCGGCGCGAAGGTCACCGTGGTCGAATATCTCGACAAGGTGCTCGGCCCCATGGACGGCGAACTGTCGACTTCGTTCCAGAAGCTGCTCGTCAAGCAGGGCATCACGTTCAAGCTGGGCGCCAAGGTCACGGGCGTGGAGAAGCACGAGGGCGGCGGTGCCTCGGTGACCTTCGAGCCGGCGAAGGGTGGCGACAGCGAGACGCTTGAGGCCGACGTGGTTCTCGTCGCCACGGGACGTCGGGCGTTCACCCAGAATCTGGGGCTCGAGAACGCCGGCGTGAAGACCGATGATCGGGGCCGCGTCGAGATCGACGAGCACTTCAAGACCAGTGTCGACGGCATCTATGCGATCGGCGACGTGGTGCGCGGCGCGATGCTGGCCCACAAGGCGGAGGACGAAGGCGTGGCGCTCGCCGAGCAGCTGGCCGGACAGTCCGCCCACGTCAATTACGACGCGATTCCCTCGGTGGTCTACACAGCGCCCGAGGTCGCCTCCGTCGGCAAGACCGAGGAGGAGCTGAAGAAGGCCGGCATCGAATACAAGGTCGGCAAGTTCCCCTTCATGGCCAATGGCCGTGCGCGTGCGATGCTGGCGACCGACGGCTTCGTGAAGATGCTGGTCGATGCGAAGACCGACAAGCTTCTCGGTTGCCATATTCTGGGTGCGCAGGCCGGCGACCTCATCGTCGAGGCGGGGCTCATCATGGAGTTCGGCGGATCGGCTGAGGATATCGCGCTGACGAGCCATGCCCATCCCTCGCTCTCCGAAGCCATGCGCGAGGCTGCCATGGCCGCAGCCTATGGCAAGCCGATCCATATCTGATCGGGTGAAAGGAAACCCCGTCGACGTCCGGCGCGGGTTCTCAGCATGGCCAAGCTTTGCGGGCATTCGGGCCCGCACCCGCTCGGTGCCGTGTCGAAGCTGATGGGCAGGGCGCCCAGACAAGCATCCCAAAACGCAAGAAGGCCGCTTTCGAGCGGCCTTCTTGCGTTTCCGTCATATGTCCGTCGTCACGAGGCGGAGCGCTTGTGATCCGGCCTGGAATCGGTCGACCATGCGCCGCCCGCATCCGCGAGCTGCGCTTCGATCACCTCCACTTCCAGCCGGATCGTCGCACCGCCGGCGAAGATCAGGTCGATCCTGCCCGAAGGCGCCTCGGTCTCTTCGAAACGGATCGCCAGGAGCACGAGGATCTGATCGTCATTCGAATGGTCGAGGCCCTGCCGGCGAACGTTCGTTACCCGGTCGAAGTGCAGGGCCGAGCGCCTGCGCTCGTATCGGGGCGCCGAAAAGACGCTGAGCCTTCGCGTGGCGGCCGATTCCCAGGCAAACCGGTTCATTTCGACCGCGAACTGCAGCTCCTTCGCGCGAAAATGACAGTCGCCGAGGCGGACGATCGCATCCTGGCAATGGGCGGACACGATGTCGAGATCGTCACGATCAACGGCGAGAAGGCGGAGGCGGTCGTTGGGCATCGCTGCGACAGGATCTCTTATCGATGAGGAACGCCCCATTCATGCGGGGACCCTTTCGATATAGGACGTCCGTCCCGCGTTCAAAGGCTCGGCGGTGCGCGAAGCGCGGTCAGTTCTTTTCCGGTTGCCGATATTGTTCGGCCACCCGTCCGAACTCCGCCATGAAGCGCCCGACCGCCACCTGCACATGATAAAGGCCGATGGCCGGGGACCGGGTCCGGACGGCCAGCAGGATCGAGCGGAGCGGCGAGGCGCTGAGAAGAGCGATATTGCGGACATGGCGTTTCAGCCCGCCCTGGGCGCCCGTCCCATGGCGACGCTCGATGATCGAGGAGATGGCGCCGTTGCGCACGGAGCGCGCGTTGATCCAGGACGCCTCGGTCCGGCGCGCGGGCATGGTCTCCATCACGGGCGCGTTCTCACACCAGGCAAAGGTGAAGCCGCGATCCTTCGCGCGTGTGTAGAAGTCCGCATCGCCGCCGCCGATGAAGTTGAACGCCGGATCGAGCCATTCGGGGCCCATCGCCTGCAACACCCGGCGGCGGATGGCGACATTGCCCGACGAAAACAGGATCGGAACGGGGCCGCTGCTTTTGTAGTGCGGCGTGAAGACCGGATGCCTGGCCCAGCGCCGGCTCGCGGCCACGTCCTCGAAGACGGGCGTTTGCGGCGCGCCGACCAGATCCGCACGATATGTTTCGCTCGCCTCGATGAGGCGGTCCAGCCAGTGCTTCGTCGCAAGCTCGTCATCGTCGATGATGAGAAGGTGGGAAAAGTCCGCATAGTGGGCAAGCGCCGTCTGGATGCCGGCATTGTACGCCGAGCAATTGCCGCGATCGTGGGCGATCAGCGCGATGCCCGCCTGGGCGGGGTTCTCCTCGAACCAGGCCCTTGCGGCCTTCGCCCCTGCCAGGCTCTCATCGTCATTCTCCATCACGATGATCGCGAAGGACCGGGCCGTCTCCTGCGCTTTCAGGGAATCGAGGGTCCGCACCAAATGATCGGGCCGGCGAAACGTCGGCAGGATGATGACGGCCTCGATCGGCCGTTCGCTCGCCGTCACATGCTGGATCGTGATGTTCGGTTTCGTCATTGTCACGCCGTTCGGTCGGGTGGGTCGCCTGGCGCAAAGGTTAGGCGCGATTGGTGAACAATCTTGCCGCGCCGTCGCGCATCGGCCAAGCAGCGTGAACGAAGCCTTAGCGGAAGAGCAGAACCGGACGCCTGCAGGCACGCACGATCTCGCTCGTCGTGGATCCGACGAGAAAGCGGCGAAGGCTCGAATGTCCGGAGGCGCCGACGATGACGAGATCGATAGCCTCGCGCTCGCATTCGGCGACGACCGCATCGTCGGGATCGCCGGTCAGCAGTTTCGCGCGGGCGTCGAAGCCTTCGGCCTTCAGGGTCTTGCACACCCGGTCGAGTTCGGCGTCGGACGACTTGCCGGTCGCCTTCGCGACTTCGATCCGCGTCCCCTTCAACAGGGGGGAGACGCGCAGCCAGTCGAGCGCCTTCGAAATGCTCGGGCCGCCATCATAGGCGACGAGCACGCGTTCGATCGGGCGGAACGCGCGCGCGGCGATCAGCACCGGCACGCTCGTGCGGCGCATCACGCGTTCGAGATTGGACCCGAGATGGAGCTTGGCGAAATTCGCCGCATCGCCGCGTTTTCCGAGCACGACGAGATCGCAACCCGTCTCGCGCCTCTCGATCTCTTCGAGGAGATCGCCCAGGACGAGGTCGTGCGAAACGGTTTCGACGCCGTCGGCGGCGAGCTTTGCGGCCGCATCCGACAGGACGAGGCGGCCCCGCTTGCGGGCGAGCCTGGCATGCTGCTCGTCGTGCGCGGCCAGCTCCTTGAGAAGTTCCTCGCGCTCGCCGAGGTCGAGGCTACCCGACATGTCCGAGGGCGCCGAGCCGATATCGCGGCGACCGATGGCATGGATCAGCTCCACCTCGGCCCGCAGGCGCTTGGCGGCGAAGGCGATATTGTCGAGAACGCTCGCGGTGTACTGCGAGCCGTCGATCAGCCCCAGGATTTTCGCCACCATGTTTCCTCTTCAAGCATCGGTCCCGGCGCGCCGTCCGCGCGCCCTTTCGCAGCCTCCGGGGCGAACGGCCCCGAAATCAGTCTAGTCAGTGCGATTGCATGCGGGCAAGGACGTCAGGCTCGTCCGCGACGCCGAGGCGGCCGACGAGGGTGCGGCTTGCCTCGTTCAGGCCGACGATCTCGACCTCGGTGCCCTCGCGCCTGAATTTGAGGACGGCGCGGTCGAGGGCGCCGACGCCCGACAGGTCCCATATGTGGGAACGGGAGACGTCGATCGTCACCTTGTCCACGTCCTCGCGGAAGTCGAAGGCCTTCGCGAAGTCGCCGGTGGATGCGAAGAACAGCTGACCCTGGATCCGGTAGGTGCGGTGGCGCCGATCCTCCGACAGGTCGCTGTCGACCGCGAAGAGCTGCGCGACTTTCGCCGCGAAGAAGATGCCCGACAGAAGCACGCCGGCAACGACGCCGATGGCCAGATTGTGCGTCCAGACGACGGTCACGACGGTGACGAGCATGACGGTCGAGGATCTGCGCGGATGGGTCTTCAGATTGGCGATCGAATCCCACGAGAACGTCCCGATCGAGACCATGATCATGATCGCGACGAGCGCGGCCATCGGAATGATCGCGACGAGATCGCCGAGAACCACGATGAGGAAAAGCAGTGCAACGCCGGCGAAGAAGCAGGAGAGGCGGGTTCGCCCACCGGACTTCACGTTGATCACCGACTGGCCGATCATCGCGCAGCCCGCCATGCCGCCGAAGAATCCGGTGACGGTGTTGGCGATGCCCTGGCCGAGGCATTCGCGGTTCTTGTCCGAGCCGGTGTCCGTCAGATCGTCGACGACCTGCGCCGTCATCAGGGATTCCAGGAGACCGACGACGGCGATGCCGAGGGAATAGGGCAGGATGATCTGCAGGGTTTCGAGCGTCGGCGGCACGTCCGGGAGAAGGAAGATCGGCAGCGAATCCGGCAGGGCCCCCATGTCGCCCACCGTCCGCAGGTCGAACTCGAAGAAGACGGCGAGCGCCGTCACCACGAGGATCGCCACGAGCGGCGACGGGATCGCCGTGGTGAGGCGGGGCAGGAGATAGATGATGGCAAGGCCCAGCGCGACCATGACGTAGGTCAGGGACGGCACGCCGACGAGCTCGGGAATCTGCGCCATGAAGATCAGGATGGCGAGCGCGTTGACGAAGCCGGTCATCACGGACCGGGAGACGAAGCGCATGGCGTCGCCGAGCTTCAGGAAGCCGGCGACGAGCTGCAGCAGACCGGCCAGCACGGTGGCGGCGAAGAGATATTGCAGCCCGTGATCGGCGACGAGCGTGACCATCAGGACGGCGGTCGCGGCCGTTGCCGCGGAAATCATGCCGGGGCGTCCCCCGAAGATCGCCGTCAGACAGGCGATCGAGAAGGACGCGTAGAGGCCGACCTTCGGGTCGACACCGGCGATGATGGAGAACGCGATCGCCTCAGGGATGAGGGCGAGGGCCACCACGAGACCGGACAGGAGATCGCCGCGAACATTGCCGAGCCATTCGGCTCTCAGAGTGTGGGTCGAGACCATGGGCTCCAGACGATCGGTTGTTGGCGTCGCACGGCAGGCTCGCTCGGTGGGCCCGAAGGGCAGGCGCCGGACGCAGGACGGATGCGGGCGAAGGGCCCGCGAGGGTGCGACGAAGACATTGACCGGGGAGAAGCGCCCGGCATCGCCGCCTGTTCAAAGGGCACAGGTTGATATTGCGGCGCACTCTTGGCCCACGGGCCGCGCGGAATCAACCCGCGACCATCGGACTCGCCATCGGCCGCGCGCATCGGCTTGCCTTCGCGCGGTTTGCCCGGCAAAAGAACGGAACGGGAAGATCCTGAAGAAACCGAATGGCGGCGGTGATCGATGAACGCTTTGGCGCGGCGCATGCGGCAGGATGATTGCGAGCGGCTGGATACCGAAATCGCCGGGGAGGGCGTCCAGCTCGATCCGGCCGGTGTCATGCTACTGCCCGACCAGCGCACGCTGATCGTCTCCGACCTGCACATCGAAAAGGGCGCGGCCTTTGCCCGCCGCGGCATGATGCTGCCGCCCTACGACACGGCGATGACGCTGACCTTGCTGGAGCGGGTCCTCGCACGCTGCGACGCGCGCCGTATCATCTGCCTTGGGGATTCATTCCACGATCGGTCCGGCGCCGAACGGATGCCGGACATCTACCGGCAAAAGCTCGTCGCGCTGATGGCGGGCAAGGATTGGGTCTGGATCAGCGGCAATCACGATCCCGAACCGCCCGCCGGTCTGGGGGGGGACACTTGCGAGACCCTGGCGCTCGGCCATCTGGTCCTGCGCCACGAGCCGTCGGCCGCGCCGTCCCGCGGCGAGATCGCCGGACACCTGCACCCGGTCGCCAAGGTGCGGGGCGCCGGACGGACTTTGCGGGGCAGTTGCTTCGTGGGGGACGGTACACGCCTCATTCTTCCGTCCTTCGGAGTCACGACCGGCGGGCTCAACGTTCTCGATCGCGCCTTTTCCGGCATGTTCGCCCGAAAGACCGCGACGGCCTTCGTGACCGGCATGCGCAAGATCTATCCGATCGGCTTTGGATCGCTCTGCTGACATTTGGAGCCTCGTGCGTCAGGTCACGCGCGAGTCTGGAGCCATCTCGGTGCTGTCACGCATCGGGCTTCCGGAAATCGGTCCCGTTTGTCCCGACGGTGCTCCGGTCGGCGCCGGTGCCCGTCCGATCATCGGCCGGACAGGAGTCCGGCCTCTTCGCCCGCCAGGAACAGTTCCGCGTCCTTTCGGCCGGCTTCCCAAGTCTCGTGCAGCTTGCCCCGATCGGTGAAATCGATCTTGTCGGCCGGAACGGCCTCGGACGGCTGGACGTAGAGCCGCCGTCCGGTCTGGGGCAGGTTGCGGAAACGACGCGTCAGAAGGATCAGCGTGCGTCCTTCGTCCGGTTCGGGGATGGGGGCCTTGGACGTCATGCCCCCGTCGATCACCTTCTGGCCTTCCCATCCCTCGACGTTGAACACCGGCGGGATGACCGCGGCCGCGCAGAGGAGATCGGCCAGCTTGCCGTTTCGCGCCGCCTCCCGCGCATCGACGAAGCTCGAATCGGCACCCAGCCTTTTCGGCCATTCGACATCGGGCGTCGAGCGGATCGACAGATCGAGCATATAGGCGGCCATCATCGGGAAGGTCGACCATTTCGGGAAGGTCTCGGACGGCGGATGGGCGATCAGGACCTGGAACTGCGGCCCGTCGACGATCGTCTGAACGGCATCCTCGTCGAACACCTCCGTCACCACCTCGCGGTAGATGCGCTGGTGCGGCGTGAGCCCGTCTTCGTCCACCTCCTCCGAGGAGGTGCTGACATTGTGGTCTCGGTCGGCGAATGCATCGCCCATGGTCGTCAGCAGCTTGTCCTCGCGCCGTGCGATGAAGCAGGCCGCGGCGAGCGCGCCGCCCGACGCCCCGGCAACGCGCTTGGGTTCGAGGCCCAGGGGCCTGCGGACGATCTCGCAGAATCCGCCATGCCAGAAGCAGCGCGTGCCGCCACCGGAGAAGACGAGCTGCTCGAACGGCTGGAGCCGAGTGCTGTCGGCGATGGAGGGGGCGTGCTCGGCCAAGGGATCTGCTCCGAACTCTCGGGGGTGCTCGATGAAAAACCCCCGCCCGAGGGCGAGGGGTCGAAAGGTTCAGGGCTTGGGTCTGAGGCAGGCGCGTGCACGCTGCGATGCGCAGCGTACGAGACCTGCGGTCCCGTGCCTCCCGATCGCTGTCCGGCCCATCACATGGCCTCGACGCACATGGCAACGCCCATGCCGCCGCCGACGCAGAGTGTCGCAAGGCCCTTCTTCGCGCCGCGGCGCTGCATCTCGAAGATCAGCGTATTGAAGATGCGCGCACCCGAGGCGCCAACGGGATGACCGATCGCGATCGATCCGCCATTGACGTTGACGATCTCCGGATCCCAGCCGAGTTCCTTGTTAACGGCGCAGGCCTGCGCGGCGAAGGCTTCGTTGGCCTCGACCAGGTCGAGGTCGCCGATCTTCCAGCCGGCTTTTTCGAGGGCGCGGCGCGAGGACGGAATAGGTCCGGTGCCCATGATGGCCGGATCGACACCGGCGGTCGCCCACGAGACGATGCGAACCAGCGGCGTGATCCCGCGACGCTGAGCCTCGGTTTCGGTCATCAGCACGACGGCGGCGCCGCCGTCGTTGATACCGGAGGCGTTGGCGGCCGTGACGCTGCCCTCCTTGTCGAAGGCCGGGCGCAGCTTGCTGATCTTGTCAGCCGTCACGCCGTACTTGATGTACTCGTCGTCCTCGACGACCGTGTCTTCCTTTCGGCCCTTGACCGTGAAGGGAACGATCTCGTCCTTGAAGCGGCCGGCCTTCTGCGCCGCCTCTGCCCTGTTCTGCGAGGTGGTGGCGAACTCGTCCTGCATCTCGCGGGTGATCTGGAACTGGCTCGCGACGTTCTCGGCGGTGTTGCCCATATGGTAGCCATTGAAGGCGTCCAGCAGGCCGTCCTTCAGCATGGTGTCGACCAGCTTGATGTCACCCATCTTCTGGCCGGAGCGCAGATATTGCGCATGCGGCGCCTGCGACATGGATTCCTGGCCGCCGGCGACGATGATCTTGGCGTCGCCCATGGCGATCTGCTGCATGCCGATGGCGATGGTGCGAAGGCCGGAACCGCACAGCTGGTTGAGACCCCAAGCGGTGGTCTCCTTCGGGCAGCCTGCGGCCATGGCGGCCTGACGCGCCGGGTTCTGGCCCTGCGCCGCCGTCAGGATCTGGCCCATGATCACCTCGTCGACCTCGCCGGGATCGACCTTGGCGCGCGCCAGGGCTTCCTTGATCGCGGTCGCGCCGAGTTCGTGCGCCGGGACGCTCGACAATCCGCCGAGAAACGAGCCGACGGCGGTGCGTGCTGCGCCGGCGATGACGATCGATTCGGTATGACTCATGTGTTCACTCCCTCAAGTTTTCCCCAGCGCCTTGCCGGACCGTGCCCATCGGCCGCCGGTGAAAGATCGCTTTACCATCCAAATTGAGCGTTCGGGCCGCCAAGTCAAATGATCGCCGTGGGAGCGCGCGCCGGCCCGATGCATGGACCGAAGACGTCGGTCAAGCAGCAGGGAACGGTGGGACTGAATTCGGTTTGGAAACGCTTGAGAAATATGCCACTCCTGATGCAGCGCAGCGAATTTGCATTTCCAATGTGCGTCGCAACTGAAATTGTCTTTGGGGATACGAAGGCATGGCCAAGAATTCTGACGGAACGATCATCAAGAAATACGCCAATCGTCGGCTCTACAACACCGGCACGAGCCAGTATGTGACTCTCGAAAACCTGGCGACGATGATCAAGAAAAACGAAGAGTTCACCGTCCAGGACGCCAAGACCGGCGACGACATCACCCATGCGGTGTTGACGCAGATCATCTTCGAGCAGGAGAGCAAGACGGGCCAGGCCCTGATGCCGACGGCATTCCTGCGCCAGCTTATCGGCTTTTACGGCGACCAGATGCAGATGGTGGTGCCGAGCTATCTCGAGCAGTCCATGTCGGCGCTGGCACGCGAGCAGGTTCGCTTCCGCGAGACAATGACGAGTGCGGTCGGCAAGACGCCGATGGAAATGATGGAAGCGCAGGTGCGCACCAACACCGAGATGTTCCGCAAGGCGATGGCGATGTTCAATCCCTTCGTGCCGGGTGTTGCCGACAGCCAATCCCCGGACGAGGCCGCGCCGTCGGACGACAGCAAGAAGGAGCTCGACGCCATGCGCGACCAGCTTGCTTCCATGCAGGCAAAGATCGATCGGTTGACCGAGAAGGATTGACGCAAGCCCTCTCGTCCTCGCGCAATCAGGCCAGGAACGCGTCGATCTGGCCTGCGATGCCGGCGACGATCTCGCCGGCCGGCCGGGCTTCGGCCAACCTTGCCGACTGGCCGGCCCAGGCCTGCATCCGTCCGATATCGCCCTTGTCCGCCGCCTCCTTGCGCATCGCGGCGGTGAGGCCGCGCTGGACGGGATAGGGCGCGGGATCGGGTATCTCGCCGGCCTCGATCGCCTCGACATAGGGCGTTCGGATCGCCCTGCCGGTCCGTCCGGAAAAACCGCGCGTCAGGGCCGTATCCTCGGCCTCGAGGCCGGCCAGCGCATGCGCCCAGGCAGCGTTCGTGCCGGCCTCCGGCGCACGCAGGAAGCCGGTTCCGATCTGGACGGCGGACGCGCCGAGGACGAGGGCGGCGATCGCCGTGCGACCATCGGCGATGCCGCCTGCCGCCACCACCGGACAGCGCACCGAATCCGCGATGGCGGGAAGGAGTGCGAGCATGCCGGTCGTCTGGCGCTCCGCGCAGCTTGCGTCGAACGCACCCCTGTGTCCGCCGGCTTCCCCCGACTGTGCGACGATCACGTCGGCTCCGGCACGTTCGGCAAGTCGCGCCTCGCGGACGCTCGTGACGGTGGCGAACCAGAGCATGCCGTGGGCCTTGACGTCCGCGATCACCTCTTCGGACGGCAAGCCCATCACGGTGGAAAACGCGGTCGGCCGCGCATCGACGATCGCGCGCACCTGATCGGCGAAATCCTGCAGCGGTGCGTCGCCGGCGCTCGGCGGAACCTCCGGCCCCCATGCCGAGAGCGCGGCGCGCAGCGCCGATTCGCGGGTTTCGTCGCGTTCGGGCTCGGGATCCGGCACCCAGAGGTTCATCAGGAAGGGACCGTCGGAGCCTTCGCGGAATGTCCTTGCCCAAGCCGCGATCTCGTCCGGCGTGTAGAGCAGGGCACCGCAGGCGCCCATGCCGCCCGCCCCGGCGACGGCCACCGAGAGCGCCGGCGGGCAGGCGCCCGCCATGGCAGCAAGGCCGACGGGGGTCCGGGCGCCGGTGAGTGCCGTGAACGTCGCAATGCGTCGGGAGATGGCGTCGCGGGTCATGATGCGGGGCGTTCCTCTGCCGGACGTACCGATCGGCGAACGATGCGGGACAAGTCCGTTACATGGTTCGATCGGCGGCCCGGTCCATGGAAAGCGCCGTATCGGGGCGGCCAGTCGCAGACGAACGGCCGCGCCGAATCGGGACACACGAAAACCCGGCCGCCTGGAAAGGCGCCGGGTCGAAAAAGTTCGTTTCGAGATCTGCCGCACGTGGCGGCGAATCCTCAGTCCTTCGGCGTCAGGATCTGGCGACCGCGATACATGCCGGTCTTGAGATCGACGTGATGCGGACGGCGCAGTTCGCCGGAGTTCTTGTCCTCGATGTAGGTCGCTGCCTTCAGCGCATCGGCCGAACGGCGCATGCCGCGCTTGGACGGGGAGGTTTTTCTTTTAGGTACGGCCATTGTAAGCTCCGCTCAATGTCGGTCCCGTGGAGGGGCGAGCCCACCCGTCGTCTCGACCGAGTCTATCGTTCAACTGTTCGCCTTGGTGCCGATGCCGGCATTCGGGCCTCCCGTATCGTCAAAGCCGGTCGCTTCGCAAGCGATATGCGAATGGCTCGGCTTCACCATGACGGGAAATCTTGCGGCCCGCATAGCAAACCCTGCGACGTTTGCAAAGGGGTTGTCGTCCCGAAGCCCTCGCTCGTCATTGGGGTTTCACACAGGCCACATACTCTCCGGAGGCGCGTGCCATGCGTTGAACCCGGTCGGCAAGCGCGTTCATGCGCTTCGTCGGGGCGGCCGGATTGCGGCCCGCGGGGTTGGGAAGCGTGACCGCCAGCAGCGCAGCCTGGCGGGCGGTGAGATCGACCGCGGATCGCCCGAAATAATGCTGGCTGGCCGCCTCGATGCCGTAGACGCCCGTGTCCCACTCCGCGATGTTGAGATAGATTTCGAGAATGCGGGCCTTGGACACGACGAGGTTCAGGTAGAGGGCGAGCGGCAGTTCGATGCCCTTGCGGATGTAGGAGCGTCCGTTCCACAGGAAGAGGTTCTTCGCCGTCTGCATCGGAATGGTCGAGGCGCCGCGCGTCTCCTCGCCATCGAGAAAATCGGTGACGACCGCCTTCATCTCCCCCCAATCGACCCCGTCGTGCCGGCAGAACTGGCCGTCTTCCGACATGATGACGGAGTAGCGCATGACCGGCGCGACGGCCTCGAGGTCGACCCATTCGCGCAGATAGGGCCTGAACGTGAAGTGATCGCGCAGAATCAGTGTCGAAACGGGATGGATCGGCGCAAACGTGTAGATGGGGACCAGAATGAGGGGAATGGCGATCAGCACGGCGGCTGCAACCAGAAGTGCGAGGATGGTCTTGCGCAGCATCGAAGGGACCAAATGTCTTGCGAAAAGGTTCGCCGGCGGTGTTGGCGATCGGACCCGTTCGGTTTAGACGGCGGAAAACCGCAGGGCAATGAGGGCGCTGCGACGGGTTCGCGCCCGCCGGGCGCTCGGGGCTTCCGCCCGGCGCCTCGCGGGACGCCGAGCCGATCTCGACGCCATCTCAAGGAAAGCCGGAAGGAGCCGCGATGTTCGAGCAACGCCTGGCGCAAACCGCGGATCTCGTCGAGGCGAGGCTGGCCGACATCCTGTCGGGACGGTCCCCGGCGCTGGCCGGCGCACCGGAACGGCTTCTCGCCGCCATGCGACACGGCGCGCTCGGCGGCGGCAAGCGGCTCCGGCCGTTTCTTCTGATCGAGAGCGCGGCCCTGTTCGGCGCAGACGAGCGGGACGTTCTCGACCTCGCCTGCGCCCTCGAGGCCATCCACTGCTATTCGCTCGTTCACGACGATCTGCCGGCAATGGACGATGACGACATGCGGCGCGGCCGGCCGACGGTTCACAGGGCCTATGACGAGGCGACGGCGATTCTTGCCGGCGACGCCCTCCTGACCCTCGCCTTCGCACTCGTCGGGCAGCCGAGCGCGATCCCGGCGGAGGCGCGGATCGCCCTCTGCGTGCTACTGGCTCAGGATGCGGGCGCGGCCGGCATGGCGGGCGGGCAGGCGCTCGATCTCGCGGCCGAAACCCGAACGCTGCACGAAGGCGAAATCGCCCGGATGCAGGCGATGAAGACCGGTGCCTTGATTGCGTTCGCCTGCGAGGCCGGCGCGATCGCGGGTGCCGCAAAAGCCGCCGACAGGGCGCGGCTCAGGCGATTCGGCGAGACGATCGGTCTCGCCTTCCAGCTTGCGGACGATCTTCTCGACGAAACCGCCGATGCCGCCCAGCTCGGCAAGGCCGCCGGCAAGGACCGCGAGCGGGGCAAGAAGACCCTGCCGTCCCTTCACGGGATCGCCTGGACCCGCGACCGTCTGGCCGGCCTTGTGGGGCAGGCGGAGATGGAACTTGCGCCATTCGGCGAGCGTGCCGAAACCCTGCTGGACGCGGCCCGCTTCATCGCCGCGCGGGACCGGTAGCCCGGCCGTCGCGAACGGAAACGGGCGTCTTATGGTTTGACGGGCTCTGAAGGCAGGGTATGAGGAGCGCGATTTTTCCTCCGGCCTGAACTGGTTTCGTACATGCTTCTCGCTCTCGGGCAATTGTCGACGTTCGTCGGTCGCACCTTCGCGCTCTGGACAATCCTCTTTGCGGCGCTCGGCTTTTTCCTGCCGGACGTTTTCACCTCCTTCGTGCCGTGGATCGTGCCGCTGCTCGGCATCATCATGTTTGGCATGGGGCTGACGATCTCCTTCGACGATCTGAAGGAAGTGGCGCGCCGCCCGTTCGACGTCGCGCTGGCGGTTGTCCTGCAATTCGTGATCATGCCGCTGACGGCGCTGGTTCTCACGCTGATCATACCGATGTCGCCGGAGGTCGCCGCAGGCGTCATTCTCGTGGGCTGCTGCCCGGGGGGAACATCGTCCAACGTGATGACCTATCTCGCCAAGGGCGACGTCGCCCTTTCCGTCGCCTGCACGTCCGTCTCGACGCTGCTCGCGCCGATCCTCACGCCACTTCTCGTCTATCTTCTCGCAAGCCAGTATCTGCCTGTCGATGCCGGCGCGATGTTCGTCTCGATCCTGAAGATCGTCCTCGTTCCGGTGGTGCTCGGCATTGTCTGCCAGCGTTATTTCGGGACCGCGGTGCGCGCTGCGATTTCCGTGTTGCCGCTCGTCAGCGTCGCGGGCATCGTGCTCATCGTCGCCGCCGTCGTCGCGGTGAACCAGGAGCGGATCGCAACGTCCGGCCTGGCAATCCTGATGATCGTCGCGCTGCACAATCTTGCCGGTCTCGTGCTCGGCTACGCCGCAGCGCGGGCTTTCCGACTGCCGGCGCGAAAGGCGAAGACGGTCTCGCTGGAAGTCGGCTTGCAGAATTCGGGCCTCGGCGCCGCGCTTGCGACGGCGCATTTCTCGCCCCTGGCCGCGGTGCCGAGCGCGATCTTTTCGGTCTGGCACAATATTTCAGGGGCGATCGCCGCCAATCTCTTCGCCAGAATGGGCTCCGACGAACGTCCTCGCCGCCGCGCGACTTGAACGGCTGCAGGCGGCGGGCCGCCATGCGCATTCTCTTCCCTTTCGGGGTGAATGTCAGTTCTTCACGACCATGCAGGAGCCGCCGTTCCCGCGCAGGCGCCCGCACAGGGTGTCGGCTTCATTCCGGCTGTCGGCGCCGATCCGCACGGCATAGATGCGGGCCATGCCGGCGGCGCGGGTGCGCACGACCATCGGCTGCTTGGCGCCGATCACCGAACCGAACGAGGAGCGCACGCGCGAGAACATCTTCAGCGCGACAGAGCGGTTCGCATGGCCGGCCACCTGGACACCCCAGGGCTGGCTGATCACCTCGGGCGCCTGCGTCGAGGCAAAGACCGCGCGGGTCTTCATAATCGGCAGGCGCGCGCAGGATTCGATGAAGGAGAACTCCTCGTCGAGCGGGCGCTTCTCGACGTCGCGGCCCGATTCCAGGAACCATTCGATCGGGCGATAGGTGATCGCATTGACATAGTCGATCGTCTCGGACGGCAGGTTGCCGGTCGCACCGCGCGCGATCCAGCCCTTCATCCGGTTGATGCCACCATTGTAGGCCGCCGCGGCCAGTCCCCAATTGCCGAGTTCGTTCTTCAGGTCGCGCAGATAGAGCGCGGAATGCTTGATGGCCTCAACATAATCGTACGGGTCGGCCAGGCCCCGCTCCTTGGCGGTATAGGGCATGAACTGGGCGATTCCCCGCGCGCCCACCGGCGACAGGGCGCCGACGTCGAAGCGGCTTTCCTTCCAGATCAGACGGGCGAAGAAATCGCGGTTCATCATGACGCGGTCCGCGTTCTGCGCGATCAGCGTGCAGATGTCCTGCGGCGTCGGATTGGCCTTGCGAACGCTCTTGGTCGGCTGCACGACCTCGGACGCCGTCTCAGGCACCGCGCCGGGTTCGACGGCCAGCGTGGCGTCTTCCGCGGCCGGCGGGGATCCGGTTGCGGTTTGTGGGGTCGACGGGTTCGACGCGCCGGGATCGGTTTCCTGCCCCGATATTGTCTGCGCGCTCTGAGCGTGACCCGGCGAAACCGCTAGGTGCGACAGGCCCATGGCGAGCCCCAGACCGGCGGCGATTGCGGATGTTCGCACCGGGTACCTCTCGCTTGAAATGAACTTCATAAGTCTCACGACCTGAATGTGCCCAAGCCGGAGGATAACGCAACCCTTCGCGACGCAGTCTGGTCGAACCTCGCCGCCCTTTCCGCGCAATTCCGGCGCGGCGCACGGGGCGTTCGCTCCCGCTGCATATCCAAGCCTTGCGTGGGGGCGGCCCGAATGCGCCGAAGCGACGTTTTGCCACCATCGGCAACGGGTCTGCGTTCGTCAGCCGGATCGTTCGGCGCGCGCTCCGCCAAATGTGCCGCTTTCGACACGTCGCTTGGACCGGACAGTCTCCCGGTTGGCGAAAGCCTCGGCCCCAAGATCCAAATCGATTTTCGGAAAGCGTCGATGCGGCAAACCAAAGAGAGAGCGAGAGCATCGCGCGTCCGAACAGACGCACCATGCTCTAGCCGACGGACGGGGTCTTGTCCCTGCCGGCGCCGAACCGGTTCTCGATATAGTCGGACACCATCAGCTGGAAATCGGCGGCGATGTTGGGCCCGCGCAGCGTCGCCGCTTTCTTGCCGTCGATGAAGATGGGCGCAGCCGGGCTTTCGCCGGTGCCGGGCAGGGATATGCCGATATCGGCGTGCTTCGATTCGCCCGGGCCGTTGACGATGCAGCCCATGACGGCGACGTTAAGGGCCTCGACGCCCGGATATTTCTCGCGCCACACCGGCATGTTCTCGCGGATGTCGCTCTGGATCTTCTCGGCCAGTTCCTGAAACGTGGTGGAGGTCGTGCGGCCGCAGCCGGGGCAGGCCGCGACGATCGGAAGGAACTGACGAAAGCCCATGGTCTGGAGAAGTTCCTGCGCGACCTGAACCTCCCGCGTCCGATCGCCGCCCGGCTCCGGCGTCAGCGAGACGCGGATCGTGTCGCCGATGCCTTCCTGAAGCAGGATGCCCATGGCGGCCGAGGAGGCGACGATGCCCTTCGAGCCCATGCCCGCCTCGGTCAGGCCGAGATGCAGGCAGCGGTTCGTGCGGCGCGACAGGTCGCGGTAGACGGTGATCAGGTCCTGCACGTTCGAGACCTTGGCGGACAGGATGATGCGTTCGCGCGCAAGCCCGATCTCCTCGGCAAGTTCGGCCGACATCAGGGCCGACTGGATGATCGCTTCACGGGTGACCGCCCGGGCCGATTTCGGCTGGGGCAGGTCATTGTTGATGTCCATCAGCCGGGTGAGGAGTTCCTGGTCGAGCGAGCCCCAGTTGACGCCGATGCGCACCGGCTTGTCGTAGCGGATCGCCGTCTCGACGATGGCGCCGAACTGCCGGTCCTTCTTGTCCTTGAAGCCGACATTGCCGGGATTGATCCGGTATTTGGCGAGCGCTTCGGCGCAGGCCGGGTGATCGGCAAGCAGCTTGTGGCCGATATAATGGAAATCGCCGACGAGGGGCACGTCGAGCCCCAGACGTTCCAGCCGCTCGCGCACCCTCGGGACGGCCGCCGCCGCCTCGTCCCGGTCGACCGTGATGCGAACGATCTCCGAGCCGGCCTTCGAAAGCGCCGCGACCTGCGCCACCGTCGCGTCGATATCGGCCGTATCGGTATTGGTCATCGACTGGACGACCACGGGCGCATCCCCGCCGACGAGAACCCCACCGACGTTCACGCCGATCGTTCGGCGCCGGGTGAGGGGGCCTGCCTGCGGGCCTTCGATCGGGAGTGTCTGATCGTCCATGGATGTCGTCTTCTTCAGTTTGCCAACGCAATGGGACGTGGGCCCGGAGATCCGTCTTGTCAATTGACCTTCCGACGATGGCATGCATGTGACGGGAGCAGTGCATGTCATTCGTCGAAAGAGCGTCTCCATGGAAGTCGGTCTCGGACCCATCATCGTCGTCGTCGCATTTCTGGTCATGATCATGGCCGTGCCGATCTGGCCGTGGGCGAGGCCCTTCGGCTATCGCCCGACCATCATTCTCGGCATCGTCTTCATGATGATCGCCGTCTTCGTCGCCATCGGCGGGTTCGGGTCCTTCCAGCAGTTCTGACGTTTCCACGAGAGCGGGCAACGACCCGTTCAGACGCGCTTCATGACGAAAGGGTCATGTCTGGCGTCATCGCAATGCCCCAATGGCACGAACATATAGTCCGCAAACACCCAGTGTCCTCGCCTATCCATGCCGGTGTTCAGACCGGCGGGGACGGCGGGGGCGGGACCAACCGATCACGAAGATGGCAACACCGATGACCCGTTCGACTTTCAGTTCAAAAGCCCGCACCCTTGGCGCGCGCATCACCCTGTCCGTGGCGCTTGCACTCGGCGTCGCGGCTCCGGCGGTGACGCTTGCCACGGCCCCGGCCAGCGCCCAGGGCGGTGCGGCCCAGCAGATCGCGGACCATTTCTCGCAGATTCCTTCCATGCATGGAGATTTCGTCCAGTTCGATCCGAACGGCCGCCAGAGCGAGGGAAAGTTCTATATCGAGCGTCCGGGCAAGGTGCGCTTCGACTACACCTCGTCGCCGCTTCGCGTGATCGCCGACGGCTCGACGGTCGCGATCAACAACCGCAAGCTCAACACCTGGGACACCTATCCCCTGTCCAAGACGCCGCTGAAGCTGCTGCTCGATCGGCGCATCAATCTTGGGGCCGCCAACATTCGCAGCGTCAAGGAAGAGCCCGATCTCACCACCATCGTCATGGGCGACCGGTCGATCTTCGGCGACTCCACCATCACCATGATGTTCGATCCCGCGACGCGCGATCTGAAGCAGTGGACGATCCGCGATCAACAGGGGCGCGACACCACGGTGATGATCTACAACGTCCAGAAGGGCGGCGACATCAAGGATTCCTCGTTCAACATTCCGTATACGGCCATCCAGCAGGGGCAGACCGGCAACTGACGGCCGCTCCCTTCGCAGCGGCAGGTCGCGGTCTTCTTGCGATCGCAGGCGGCCGACCGAGGATTGTGTTCTGCGATCGAAAGTTTCGCGAAGATGAAAGGCGCATATGCGCCCTTCATTGCGAACAAGACGGGTCGTCGAAGTAATCAACTTTTAACCAGTCTCATTTACCTTCCTCGTTAAGGCCAGTGTCTCCACCCGGGGGGCCCAGCGCCGTTGACGCGGGGAAAATCGCAATGAATTCACGTCTGTTGACCACCGTCGCGGCACTTGGCGCCCTGACGACCATCTCGTTCTCGGCCCATGCCGCAGATCTGATCGAGCCGCCTATCTATGTCGAGCCGGCTCCGATCATCCATCCTGAACCCGTTTCCACCTCGGGCTGGTACCTTCGCGGAGACGTCGGCTATCGCTTCGAGGAATCCACGAACGGTCGCTATCGCTACCTCGAGCGGGGCTATGGCCAGTACAATCCGGTGACCAACCACACCGTCTACCGCGATTTCTTCGAGTCCTACAATTACGACGAGATCACGCTCGAGAAGAGCGCCCTGATCAGCGGCGGCGTCGGCTACCGCTTCAACGATTTCGCCCGTATCGACCTGACGGCGGACTATTTCAAGAACGATCTGCGCGGCTCGACGGCCTGCGCCAACGTGCCGTTCGACCAGTGCAGCTATGACGACGAGTCCGAATCCGATGTGTGGGTCCTGATGGCCAACGCCTATGCCGATCTCGGCACCTATGCCGGCATCACGCCTTATGTCGGCGGTGGCCTCGGCTTTGCCCACGTGTCCTACTCGGCGCTCAAGAACAAGTTCGACTGCAAGGGCGATTACCTTGCGGCGTCCAAGAGCGGACATCATGGCGGCAACAGCCTCTGCGGCACGACGCTCACCCATGAAGGCATGTCCAACTGGCGCTTCGCCTACGGCCTGACGGCCGGTGCCAGCTTCGACATCACCTCGAACCTCAAGTTCGACGCCGGCTACAAGTGGACCCACGTCAATGGCGGCGAAGCGTTCGGCTTCGACGCTCTCGACATCGCCGCCGGTGCGTCCGGCGCACAGGGTCACGACAACGGCTTCGACATCCACACGGTGCGCGCCGGTCTTCGCTACGAGTTCGGCGGTTGCTGTGGCGGTGGCTTCGGAAAGGCCCCGGTCCCGGTCGGGCCGGTCTTTGCCGAACCCGCCCCGCTCTACGCGGAGCCGGAGCCGCTCTACAGCGACGTCGTCTACAAGTAAGCGCCATCAGGCACCAGGCCTATCAGGAGCCCCGGTCGGAAACGATCGGGGCTCTTCTTGTTTCTGCGGAGCCGGTTCATCGCGATATTCGACATCCGGCGGGGGGGGGCGGTCCGATCGGTGGCGAGGCGGCGTGCCAGGCGCCGTCGCCCTGCGTGAACATGGATTAACGAAGATGGTTAAGGAACACGGTTAACGAGGCGTTAAGATTTATCCTGCATTGTCCCGTCAGAAGCATCGGTCACGCAGCGATGCACCGCCTTTCATTCATTCGAGGTCGACGGTGATGATGAACACGACGAAATTCGTAACGGTCCTGGCCGCGAGCACTTGCCTTTGGGCGGTCTCGCACGCATCGGCCGCCGACCTGCCGCCGATCTATTCGACGCCGATCTACGAGGCCGCGCCCGAACTGCAGCCGGTGGAGATCGGCAATGGCTGGTATCTGCGCGGCGACGTGGGATATGCGTTCGAGAGCGAGACTGACTCGCAATGGACGGTCGACCGGTGGAATCCCACGTTTAATTCGCGGTTTGCTCAGGGCCAGCATGACGGTGCCGAAATTGATGGCGGCGCCGAGGTTACCGTGGGTGCCGGCTATCGCTTCACGGATTATGTTCGCGCCGATGTCACCGCGACGCGGTTCGAGACGGAAGCCACATTCAATGTCGACGAGTTCGAGGTCGTCCGCAGCGCTGACATCACCGCATGGCAGGTCATGGCCAACGCCTATGTCGACCTCGGCACTTTCGTCGGTCTGACACCCTATGTCGGCGGCGGTGTCGGCTCGACCCATCTGAAGTTCGAAGACAACACCTGTTCCTATGCGGGCGGGGGTTGCGATTTCGGCGGTGCGTTCCGCTACGCTTCCCAGGAGACCGACGATTGGCGCTTCACCTACTCGCTGATGGCCGGTGTCTCGTATGATGTCAGCCAGAATTTGAAACTCGACGTCGGATATCGTTTTTCGGATATCGAGGGCGGTCAGTCATCCTCGGCCACATTCACGGAGCTGGCGTCCCGCGACGAATACCGTCTGAAACATGAAGACGATGGCTTCGAGCGCCATGCGATTTCCGTCGGCCTTCGCTACTCTCTCTGGTAGGCGATGCGCTTCGAAACGAGCATTGCCCATCTGCGCGGGAGAGCGCGGCAAGGCTCCGCCGGTCCGCGAAATCCCGCCCTCTCGAAGAATGCGGCTTGACCCTCCGGCGCGAACGTCATACCACCGTCGGTGGGACACGCCTCCCCAACGAGGCGCGCCTATCTGAGAGGGTAGTCATAAGATGACACAGAATTCCAAGCCGGGCACCCGTCCGGCCAATCCCCGTTTTTCGTCCGGTCCCTGCGCCAAGCGGCCCGGCTGGAGCCTCGAGGCTCTGAAGGATGCGGCCCTCGGCCGATCCCACCGCGCCAAGGTCGGCAAGACCAAGCTCGCCCGCGCGATCGACGAAACCCGCGACCTACTGAACGTTCCCGCCGATTATCGGATCGGCATCGTGCCCGCGTCCGATACGGGCGCGGTCGAGATGGCCATGTGGTCGCTGCTCGGCGAGCGCGGCACGGACGTCGTCGCCTGGGAATCCTTCGGCGCCGGCTGGGTGAGCGATGCGGTCAAGCAGCTGAAGCTTGCCGACGTGCGCACGTTCGAAGCTGCTTACGGCGAGATCGTCGACTTCGCCGAGGTGGATTTCGACCGTGACGTCGTCTTCACCTGGAACGGAACGACATCCGGCGTCAAAATGCCGAACGGCGATGCCATTCCATCGGATCGCAAGGGCCTGACCATCTGCGACGCGACCTCGGCTGCGTTCGCCCAGGATCTGCCCTGGGACAAGCTCGACGTCGTCACCTTCTCCTGGCAGAAGGTGATGGGCGGGGAAGCGGCCCACGGCATGCTGATCCTCGGCCCGCGCGCCGTCGAGCGGCTCGAAAGCTACACCCCCTCCTGGCCGCTGCCGAAGATCTTCCGCATGACCAAGGGCGGCAAGCTGATCGAGGGCATTTTCAAGGGCGAGACCATCAACACGCCGTCCATGCTCTGCGTCGAGGACTATCTGGATGCCCTGGCCTGGGGCAAACGCATTGGTGGGCTCGAAGCTCTGAAAGCGCGGTCCGAAGCCAATCTCCAGGCGGTCGAGACCTATGTGGAAGCCAATGGCTTCCTCGGTTTCCTCGCAGCCGACAAGGCGATCCGCTCCAACACCTCGGTCTGTCTTCAGTTCACCGATCCGGACGTGACGGCGCTGTCCGCCGACGAGCAGGCCGCGTTCGCCAAGGGCGTGGCCAAGCGCCTGGAGGACGAAGGCGTCGCCCTCGACGTGGGCGCCTATCGCGACGCGCCTCCCGGCCTTCGCATCTGGTGCGGCGCGACCGTCGAGACCGCCGATGTCGAAGCCCTGATGCCGTGGGTCGGCTGGGCGTTCGAGGCGCAGAAGGCCTCGCTCAGAATGGCCGCCTGAGGGGGCACCCCATTCTTGCGTTTCGTTATCCTCGGGCTCCGTCCCGAGTATCCAAGCGAACGGACGCTGATCCTGCACTCGATCTATCGTCATCCCGGCCTCCGAGCCGGGATCCATTCCTAGGAACTCACATCTGCTCCCCGCTAACCGGTCGCGTGAACTGAACGGCACGCACGGACAGAGGTATGGACCCCGGCTCGGAGGCCGGGGTGACGACATTCGCAAATTTCAATTTTCGGCGCGCCCACCACGGCAGCGCCCCATTCTCAAGGACCATCATCATGGCACCCCGCGTACTCGTCTCCGACGCCCTGTCCGAAACCGCCGTCCAGATCTTCCGCGATCGCGGCGTCGAGGTCGATTTCCAGCCGGACCTCGGCAAGGACAAGGACAAGCTCCTCGAGATCATCGGCCAGTATGACGGCCTCGCCATTCGCTCCGCGACGAAGGTCACCGACAAGGTCATCGCGGCCGCGACGAAGCTGAAGGTCGTCGGGCGCGCCGGCATCGGCGTCGACAATGTCGACATTCCGGCGGCGTCCAAGAAGGGCGTCATCGTGATGAACACGCCTTTCGGCAACTCCATCACGACGGCGGAGCACGCGGTCGCGTTGATGTTCGCCGTCGCCCGCCAGCTGCCCGCGGCGGACGCATCCACCCAGGCCGGCAAGTGGGAGAAGTCGCGTTTCATGGGCGTCGAGCTGACCGGCAAGACGCTCGGCGTGGTAGGCTGCGGCAATATCGGCTCGATCGTGGCGAGCCGCGGCGTCGGCCTGCGCATGCGCGTCATCGCGTTCGATCCGTTCCTCAGCCAGGAGCGCGCCACCCAGCTCGGCATCGAGAAGGTCGAGCTCGACGAACTGTACGGGCGCTCCGACTTCATCACCCTGCACACGCCGATGACCGACAAGACGCGCGGCATGATCAACAAGGACGCGCTCGCCAAGATGAAGAGCGGCGTGCGCATCGTCAATTGCGCGCGCGGCGGCCTCATCGTCGAAGCCGATCTCGCCGAGGCGATCAAGGCCGGCACGGTGGCCGGCGCCGGCGTCGACGTGTTCGAGACCGAGCCCGCCAAGGACTCCCCGCTCTTCGGTCTCGACAACGTGGTCTGCACCCCGCATCTCGGCGCCTCGACTACGGAAGCGCAGGAGAACGTCGCGCTTCAGGTCGCCGAGCAGATGGCCGACTATCTGATGCGCGGCGCGGTCTCCAACGCGATCAACATGCCGTCGATCACGGCGGAGGAAGCCCCGATCCTCACCCCCTTCGTCAAGCTCGCCGAATGCCTCGGCGCATTCGCCGGCCAGGTGACCGAAGAGGCGATCCACTCGGTCGAGATCCTCTATGACGGTCTCGTCTCGCAGATGAACACCAAGGCGCTGACCTCGGCAACGCTCGCCGGCCTGATGAAGAGCCAGATGGCCGACATCAACATGGTCTCCGCGCCGATCATGGCGAAGGAGCGCGGCATCCAGGTGACCGAAGCCAAGCGCGACAAGTCGGGCGTCTTCGACAGCTTCATCAAGCTGACCATCGTCACGGAAAAGCAGACGCGCACCGTCGCCGGCACCGTCTTCTCCGACGGCAAGCCGCGCTTCATCCAGATCAAGGGCATCAATCTCGACGCCGAGATCGGCGAGCACATGGTCTACACCACCAACAACGACGCACCGGGCATCATCGGCCTTCTCGGCACGGTGTTCGGCAAGGCGGGCGTCAACATCGCCAACTTCCAGCTCGGCCGCAACAAGCGCGGCGGCGACGCCATCGCTCTCCTCTACGTCGATTCGCCGGTGCCCGAAGCCCTTCTCGACGAGGTGCGCGCCTACAAGGAAATCCACCGCGCCATGCCCCTGAAGTTCGACATGCCTTCGGCCGAATAAAACTTTCCTCGATCCGATCGCCTCGCGGCGGGTGTGTGAGTCCGCTCACGCACCCGCCGTTTTGCGTCTGGGCGGTCGGACCGGCGAAGACGACCAAAACGCGTCGTCATCCCGGGCCTGACCCGGGATCCATTCCGCTGGACGTCCGACGAGTGAGGTTTCCCTTTGCCCCCACCGCATAGCTGCACGGGCTCCGGAATGGATCCCGGCTCGGAGGCCGGGATGACGAGAACGCGGAGCTTTTGTCTGACCTGGCCAAGCCCAGTGCCCGGCTA
>NZ_JAXLPB010000006.1:47741-197463 GCF_034321785.1 Fulvimarina uroteuthidis
CGTAAAATGCCATCGGCGCACGGCGGTGTAGGAGCCCATCCAGTGACGAACACCAAAGAAGCGTCGTCATCCCGGGCCTGACCCGGGATCCATTCCGCTGGACGGCCGACGGGTGAGGTTTCCCTTTGCCCCCACCGCATAGCTGCACGGGCTCCGGAATGGATCCCGGCTCGGAGGCCGGGATGACGAGAACGCGGAGCTTTTGTCTGACCTGGCCAAGCCCAGTGCCCGGCTACGGCCGATTGCACCCGGTTACCGCGTACCGAGGCTGGTCAAACAGGTATGCCGAGTAACGGTCTTCGGCATCGAGTGTGCCGATGCAATTGTCGCCTGCACGGCGACGACCCCTGACCCGTAAAATGCCATCGGCGCACGGCGGTGTAGGAGCCCATCCAGTGACGAACACCAAAGAAGCGTCGTCATCCCGGGCCTGACCCGGGATCCATTCCGCTGGACGGCCGACGGGTGAGGTTTCCGCTTTGCCCCCACCGCATAGCTGCACGAGCTATGGAATGGATCCCGGCTCGGAGGCCGGGGTGACGATAAGGGCAGGCGCTCCGTCCGAGCGGCGCCGACCGTGTCCATCCGGGCTGTCGCCTACACCGCCCGCCGGCCACCCCGCTCCGCCAGCAAGATCCCCCCGATCACGAAGGCCAGCGCGGCGAGATGGTAGCCGTGAAGGGTCTCGCCCAGGATCAGCACGGCGAGGATCGCGCCGTAGATCGGCACCAGATTGACGAAGAGGTTGGCCCGGTTGGGGCCGATGGCTTCGACGCCCTTGATGTAGAGGGACTGGGCGATGAGGGCGGGGAAGATGGCCGTGTAGAGGGCGGCGGTGAGGCCCTGGGCGTCCGGCAGGTTGGTCGCGCCCAGCGCGTATTCGGCAAGGGCGAAGGGGATGGCGGCGATAAGGGCTGCGACCGAGAGGCAGAAGATCGTCGATTGCCAGGACAGGTTCGGCTTGTATCGCAGGGCCACCGTATAGGTGCCGTAGACGAGCACGCCGAAAAGCATGAGCGCGTCGCCCCGGTTGAGCGAGAGGGTGAGCAGCGTCGTCAGGTCTCCGTGCGATGCGGTCAGCGCCACGCCGACGAAGGTGAGCAGGAAGCCCGCCACCTGGAAGGCCGTCACCCCGGTGCGAAACAGGAGGAAGTTGAGGACGAAGACGATGAGCGGCATCGAGGATTGCTCGATCGTGACGTTGATCGCCGTCGTATAGTTCAGCGCCGTGTAGAGCGAGGCGTTGAAGAGGGTGAAGCCGCAGGCGCCCAGGAGAAACAGCGTCACGAACCGTTCGCGCACGACCGGCCAGTCGGCCTTGACGTGAGAGAGCGCGAAGGGCGCCATGAACAGGCATGCGAAGGTCCAGCGGATGAGGGTGAGGAGCATGGGCGAGACGTGTCCCGCCGCCAGCTTGCCGGCGATCGCATTGCCGCCCCAGAACAGGGTGGTGAGCGCGAGCAGGGTGTAGGGATGGGCGAGGATGCGAATCATCGCCCCTTCTAGCGCCGGGTCGGGCGCGATGAAACCTTGCCGTGACGGCCCGTCGCGACGGCCGCATCGCCGTCGATGACCGCGCCGTCGGCAGCCGAACCCGCCGTGGCGCAAGCGGCGGGCAAGGCTGGCGCTGCAAATTCGGGCAAAAGTCCAAAGAATCAGCCCCAGGCGTTCGCATCTGCCGGATCGGTTCTCTATAGTCCACGCCGCCCCGGTGTGGGCGAACCCGTTGAAGCAGGAGTGCATAACCATGGCCAATGTCGTCGTCGTCGGATCGCAATGGGGCGACGAGGGAAAAGGCAAGATCGTCGACTGGCTGTCCGAGCGGGCCGACGTCGTCGTGCGCTTTCAGGGCGGCCACAATGCGGGCCATACCCTCGTCATCGACGGGACATCCTACAAGCTGTCGCTGCTGCCCTCGGGCATCGTGCGCGAGGGCAAGCTCTCGGTGATCGGCAACGGCGTGGTGTTCGACCCGCATGCCTTCGTCAGCGAGAAGGCGCGGCTCGAAGCGCAGGGCGTCACCATCGAGCCGAGCAATCTGCGCATCGCCGACAATGCCGCGCTGATTCTCTCGGTGCACCGCGAGCTCGATGCCGCGCGCGAGAACGCCGCCGCCAAGGGCATGAAGATCGGCACCACCGGCCGCGGCATCGGCCCGGCCTACGAGGACAAGGTGGGACGGCGCGCGATCCGCGTGATGGATCTTGCCAATATCGACGGTTTGCCGGCGCGCATCGAGCGGCTCCTGACCCATCACAATGCGCTGCGCCGCGGGCTCGGCGAACCGGAGATCGAGCATCAGACCATTCTGGAAGAGCTGACGAGCGTCGCCGACCAGATCGTGCCGTTCATCGACCGGGTGTGGAAGCTGCTCGACGACAAGCGGCGCCTCGGCGCGCGCATCCTGTTCGAGGGCGCGCAGGGCTCGCTGCTCGACATCGACCACGGCACCTATCCGTTCGTGACCTCGTCCAACACCGTGGCCGGACAGGCCGCGGCCGGCTCCGGCACCGGTCCGGGGCAGGTGGGCTACGTTCTCGGCATCACCAAGGCTTACACCACGCGCGTGGGCGAGGGGCCGTTTCCGAGCGAGCAGCAGAACGAGATCGGCACCTTCCTCGGAGAGAAGGGGCACGAATTCGGCACCGTGACCGGGCGGAAGCGCCGCTGCGGCTGGTTCGATGCGGTGCTGGTGCGCCAGGCGGTCGCGATCAACGGACTGTCCGGTCTGGCGCTGACAAAGCTCGACGTTCTGGACGGGCTCGAGGAGATCAAGGTCGTCACCGCCTATCGGCTGAACGGTGAAGTGATCGACTATCTGCCGGCAAGTCTATCCGACCAGGAAGCGCTCGAGCCGATCTACGAGACGCTCTCCGGATGGAGCGGCACCACACGCGGCGCCCGGAGCTGGAACGATCTTCCGGCCGAGGCCGTGAAGTATGTCCGGCACATCGAAGAGCTGGTTTCCGCGCCCGTGGCTCTTCTGTCGACGTCGCCCGAGCGGGACGATACGATACTTGTTCGCGATCCGTTTCAGGACTAGACTTCCTTCGGATTTCATTCGGCATTGGTAGAACTGGACAGTGGCGTTTCATGGCTGACTTGAGCGGCGTACTTCGCAAGACAATCGATGGTCTTCCGCGCTCGACGCCCGATATGCGCGTCCGGGTCTACGACAAGGCCCGGGCCGCGATCCAGCGGCAGATAGCGGCGGCGAATCCGCCGCTGTCCGATGGCGTGGCGCAAGCAAGGCTGAACGCCCTCGAAGATGCGATCGAGACGACCGAACAGCATTATCTCGATCTGGAGAACGGCGTCTTCGCGGACGCCGCGGGGCCTGACGAGCCGACGCATGTCGAGCCGGAGCCTTCCGCTTCGGTCGAGCCCGCCGATCCCGTTCTCCCCGCCGAGGCCAGGTCCTCGACCGAGGAGAGCGTCCAGGCCGAAGTGGTGCAGGATCGGCTGGAGGACGCTCCGCTCGCCCCATCGGATTATCCGCCGACGGACCCGATGCCGCAGGCGGGCGGCGGCCATTCGTCCTGGGGCACGCCGGGCGTGCCGGAACCCGACGAGCGCTACGATGTCGGCGAAGACGAGGGTCATGCCGCGCCCGGCGTCTATGCCGGCCAGCAGGACGCTTGGCAGGACCAGGACAGACGCCCCGAAGCGTACGAGGACGACGGCTACGCGCCCTTCGTTCCGGAGGCGGCGAGCGGTCACGACCGACGGGAGGTCGGCGCCTTCGTGCCGGCCGATGCCCAGGCCGATGCCGACTATACCCGCGACGACACCCATGACGACGAGCGCTTCCGCGACCGCGACGAGCCGGCACTCGACCGCCAGAGCTATGCCGACGAAGACGGCGCGGTGTCGATCCCCGAGGCCGATGTCTCGGGGCCGGCCTACGTGCCGCCGCGCAAGGCTCGTCACGGCAACAGGAGCGGATCGCTGCTCGCCATCGTCTCGCTCGTCGTCATCGTCGGCGGCCTCGGTGCCGCTGCTTGGCTCTACGGCGACGAGATTTCCACGGCGATCCTGGGCGAGGGCCAGGACGCGGTCGCAACGCTCGATCCGGGAGCCGACGGGGCCGATGACGCGCCAGGCGGGACACCGGCCGCAACCGGAGCCGAACCGGCCGCGGATGCGCCGCCGCCCGCAGCGAACGCCGGCCAGACGACGCGTCAGTATACACAGCGGCTGCAGCCGGACGGTACGGAGGTCGATGCGGGGCCGGCCGAGCGCGAGCCGAACCAGTTCGGCGAAGGCACGGACGTCGCGGCCGCGACCCTTGCCGAGGATCCGGGAAGCGATGGCACCACGCCGACCGTATCGAGCGAGATCGGCGGCGATCCCGCCGTTGCGGGCGCGCCCGACGCAGCCGCGGACGCCGCGCCGTCCGAAACGGCCGCGATCGACCAGGGCGCCGACGGCGCCGTCCCGGTCTCCCAGCGGACCGTGTTCTATCAGGAGCGCACGGCGGATCAGCCGGGAACCCAGGAGACCGGAAACGTCGTCTGGTCCGTGGTCAACGAACCGCCGATCGAAGGCCAGCCGCCCGAACCCGCCATCCGTGCGGTCGCCGAAATTCCGGAGGAGAACGTCACCATGACGATGACGATCCGCCGCAATGCGGACCCGACGCTTCCGGCCAGCCACGTGATCGAGATCATGTTCGACACGCCGGACGATTTCCCGGGCGGAAACGTCGCCACGGTTCAGAGGCTCGCCCTGAAACAGACCGAGCAGGCGCGCGGCGAGCCGCTGATCGGGGTGGCCGGCAAGATTTCGGACGGGTTCTTCATCATCGCCCTCAACAATCTCGACCAGGCGGTCGAGAACAATCTCGCGCTGCTCGAAAGCCAGGAATGGATCGATATTCCGATCGCCTATGCGACGGGACGGCGGGCTCTGGTTTCGATCGAGAAGGGGCTTCCGGGCGATCGCGTCTTCAAGGAAGCGATCGCGTCCTGGGATGCCAAGACCTGAGCGTGCGGCGCCCGGCCTCTTCGGGTTTCCCACGTCGACCCGCGCCCGCGAGCCTCGAACCCTGCCTAGGCACAAGGGCCCGATGGCGCGGTGATGGCTTCGCGTGATCCCGTGCCGAGGGGCGACTCGTCAGTTCGCCTTCTTCAGGCTGAGGGTCAGGTTTCCCGCTTCGTCTGAGTGCAGTTCGACGCAGAGGTCGTGGCCCGCCGTGAGGTGAAGAAAGGCCAGCATCGTCGCGGTGTCACGCCGGCCGAGCCCGATCGGCAGGTCGTTGAGAAGTTCCTGCAAGGCACGCTTTCCCGCAAGCCGCTCGTCCGTCAGGAACAGTTCGGCAAGGTCAGACATGGACGATGTCTCCCTTTCGTGCGTCGCCGCGGTCCGTCGCAAGCACGGAATGCTCGATGCCGTGCACCTTCCGCAGGCTGGCAAGCGCTTGATGGGACGGCTCGAAGCTGAAGGCCGTCAGCGACCACCGATCGTGCCGGATCGGAATGCCGAGGGGGCGGGGCGACATGCCGAACCCGATGAAGCGCGGCATCCACCAGGTTTCCCCGATGCAGCGCACGGTCTCGATCTGTTCCCGCAGCAGATATTCGAAGAGACCGCAGAACAGGATGCCGGACACGGGCGACTGCCGGCCTTCGCCGCGCCAATGGGGAACCACGAAGAACCGCGTCCATTCGTAGACGTTCGGACCGGTCGGCATGTCCGCCATGTTGGCGGCCTGGGGAAAGATCTCGCTCATCAGGGTCGGTCTTTGCGTCGGCAGAAGCCGGAGGCCGCCCACGACGCCTTCGCCGGCATTGATCGCCAGAATATAGACGGCGTCGCGATGATCGAACTGATCATATTCGCGCCCGTCTTTCACGGTCAGATCGGTCCATTGAAGCTCACCGACGAAGATGTCCGCTCTCAACCGAAAATGCTGGTCGAGTTCCGCATTGAATTTCGATCGATTGTCCGCATCGATTGCGACGACGTGCATGTTTTGCCACCTCTGTATGAGAACCGAGGCGGAAGGTGGCATGAGCCTTTAAGGCTCACTATCCCCCCAAAGGGGGACAGCACTAAACCAATAGTTGCCGGGAGCGCATTGCTTCGACGATAGTCTGCGGCACATTCTTCGTCTGAAGTTTGACTCTTGCACGTTTAACGTGCGTCTTCACGGTCTCGACCGAGATCTGCAGTTCCTTGCCGATCGTGCCCATGGTCTTGCCGCAGGCAAGGAGGTGCAGAATGTCCAGCTCGCGCTCGCTCAGCGTGGCGGATGTGGCCTGTATCCTGGCGATCCGCTCGGCCGCCCCGTGCACGTAATAGCCGAAGAGCTGCAAGGCCCGCTTCTCGAAGTCCTGCAGATCGTCCGGGCCCCCCACGAGGGAGACGACGGAGTGGAATCCGCAGTGATCGATGATGGGAATGGCAAGGCCGCGTTGCATGCCCCGCGAGGCGGCGTCGTCCATTATCTTCACGGCCTCCGGCGAAAGCTTGCCTCCGGCAGCCTCGGCCCACGAAAACGGCTCGACCGTCTCGAAACATTTCCGGGCGACCGGATCGGCCAGGTAATAACGCGAGCGATCGTAATTGTAGAGCCAGTCGTCCCAGCCCGAATGCAGGAGGACGTGCGGGCGAACGCGCTGTTCCTTCACCGGCAGCCGCGTGACGACGAAACTGTCGAAGCCGAAATCCCGGCTGAGATCGCCCACCGCGCACACGAGCCCCGCCTTGTCATCGATCGTGCGAAGGATTTCGATGACGGCGAAGACGTTCTGAATGCTTTTAAAGTCGCGGGGGATCGTCATCACGGTCTTCGTCACAGGACATGAACATTTCTTAAGAAAGCGACCCTACATCAGAAAGCGAAGTCAAACAGGATCTCGGTAGCCAGCTGACATCAAATAGCGACACTGTGTCCCACCGGGCGGTCGCAGAATCGCGCGCATTCCGTGTTTGCGGTCGCATAAAGCCGGCCCGCCGGCTAAGCGTCGAGGATTTGGAGCGCCGGGCGAAAATATAAGATCCGGTTTTTCGATCGGCCCGGCGCGCCAGGCGACAAGCCTCCAGTCGCAGGCGATGCTGATGTGTCGCCTGCGACTGTCGGACGGGTTTGACGCCGCAGCGAGCCCCTGAATGTCCGGTTCTTGGAGTCCCGCATCGACGTCGAGGCGCGAGCGGATCGCAGGCGCTTTTCGCTCAACGGCCCAATCCCGTGCGCAACTCCGCGATCCAGACGTCTGCCTTGCCGTCCGAAGGCGCACGCCAGTCGCCGCGCGGTGACAGGCTGCCCCCTTGCGACACTTTCGGCCCGTTCGGCAGCGCCGAACGCTTGAACTGCGACGTCTGGAAGAAACGGAAGAGGAATTTCTCGAGCCAATGGGCGATGGTGTCGAGGTCGTAGGCGTGCTTCTTCTCGTCGGTGAAATCGGCCGGCCAGCGGCCCGACGCCGTCGATCGCCATGCGTGCAGCGCCAGGAACGCGACCTTCGAGGGCTTCAGCCCGTGGCGCAGGATGTGAAACAGGAAGAAATCGTTGAGTTCGTAGGGTCCGATCTTCTCCTGCGTGCTCTGGATGCCGCCGCTTGCATCCTGCGGGACGAGTTCGGGAGAAATTTCCGTGTCGAGGATCGCCCGCAGCACCGCATCGGTCTCGCCGTCGAACTGGGCGGAGCGGATGCACCAGCCGATCAGATACTGGATCAGCGTCTTGGGCACGCCGGTGTTGACCGCGTAATGGCTCATCTGGTCGCCGACGCCGTAGGTACACCAGCCGAGAGCCAGTTCGGACAGGTCGCCGGTGCCGATGACGAAGCCAGCGCGCTGGTTGGCGAGCCGGAAGAGATAGTCGGTGCGCAGCCCCGCCTGAACGTTCTCGAAGGTGATGTCGTAGACCGGCTCCCCGTCGGCGAACGGATGCCCCATGTCGGCGAGGAGCTGCCTTGCCGCCGGCCGGATGTCGATCTCCTCGCACGCAATGCCCATGGCGCGCATCAGCGTCCAGGCGTTGGACCGCGTATGGTCGCTCGTCGCAAAGCCCGGCATGGTGAAGCCGAGAATGTTCTGGCGCGGCACGCCCATCCGGTCGCAGGCCTTGGCCGCCACGATCAGCGCATGGGTCGAATCCAGACCGCCGGAGATGCCGATCACCATCGTGTCGCCGGGTGTCGCCCTGTAGCGGGTGATCAGACCTTCCACCTGGATGTTGAACGCCTCGTAGCAATCCTGGTCCAGCCTGTCGGCGTCGTTGGGAACGAAGGGGAATCGCCGGATCGGGCGCGTCAGATCGGTGATCGCCGAAGCCGGCGCATGGGAGAACATCACCTTGCGAAACCGCTTCTCCGGATGCAGGCGGCGTGCCGCCGCATCGTTGAAGGTCGGCATCCGCAAGCGTTCCTGCCGGATCCGGTCGGTGTCGACGTCGCAGACGAGGATGGCGTGCGCGTGCGAGAAGCGCTCGGACTCCGCCATCAGTTCGCCGAGCTCGTAGATGCCGCCCTGGCCGTCCCAGGCGAGGTCCGTCGTGCTTTCGCCGTGTCCCGCCGCCGAATAGACGTAGGCGGCCAGGCAACGCATGGACTGCGAGGCGGACAGGAGATGGCGGTCGCGGCTCTTGCCGATCGTGATGTTCGACGCCGACAGGTTGCAAAGGACGGTGGCGCCGGCAAGGGCGCCGTCGATCGAAGGCGGGAACGGCGCCCAGTAATCCTCGCAGATTTCGGCATGGACGACGAAACCGGGCATCCCGCTGGCGGCGAACAGCAGATCGGGACCGAAGGGCACGGCTTTCCCGGCGATCTCGATCGTCAGGCCCTCGGTGCCGTCGCCGGACGCGAACCAGCGCTTTTCGTAATATTCCCGATAGTTCGGAAGATAGGTCTTCGGGACGACCCCGAGGATCGCGCCGCGATGGATGGCGACGGCGCAATTGTAGAGCCGGCCGTTCCGCTCGAGCGCTGCGCCGACGAGAAGCAGCGGCGTCAGGGTCTGGCTGGCTTCGGCAAGCTGTTTCAGCTGGGTCCATGTTCCCGCGATCAGGGCATCCTGAAGATGGAGATCGTCGTTGGCATAGCCAGACAGGGACAATTCGGGAAAGACGAGGAGATCGGCATGGCGGTCCGAGGCCTCCCGTGCCTGATCGACGATGGCACGCGCGTTGAAGGCGGGATCGGCGTTGCGAACCGCCGGCGTCGCGACGGCCACGCGGACGAAGCCGTGCGTGTGAATATCGAAGAAGGCGTCGGGAACGGGAGGGGTGTTCGAGTGTGGCATGGCTGGGTCCCGTTCTCGTATCGTCACGTTGGTGCCGATATAACAGGCCCGGTGACGTTCGGCGAACCCTCTGCGGAAGGGCTCGACACGTGGGCGGTTTCCGGCGATCGGCAAGACTGCCCCATCGTCGCGCCGGCCGGCGGGCTGTTGCATGTGGGGCCGGCGACGACATCTCATGGCGAGGGGTGGGGCGCCTTGCGACCGGGCGAGGTGCGGACCGCCGAAGCGAATTCCTGCCCGGATCCGAAGTCCCCACATGCGTGGAGAAAGCCCATGACGACCCGAAACTTCGACAAGCTGTTCCGGCCGAAATCGATTGCCCTGATCGGCGCGAGCGCAAAGCCGGGCACGGTCGGGGCGGTGCTGTGCGAGAACCTGCTGTCGGGCGGGTTCAAGGGCGAGGTCTGGCTGGTCAATCCGAACCGGGCGGCGATCATGGGGCGCGAAACCTTCGCCTCCGTCGCCGGACTTCCCGGCGTGCCGGATCTCGCCATCGTCGCGGTCAAGGCCTCGCGCGTGCCAGAGACCATCGGTGCCCTGTGCGAACGCGGGTGCCGCGCGGCCGTCGTCGTGTCCTCCGGTTTCGGGGCGTTCGACGATACGAGCGCGGTCTTCCAGGATGTGCTTGAGATCGCGCGCCCCTGCCTGATGCGCATTCTCGGTCCGAACTCGCTGGGTTTCATCGCCCCCCATCTCGGCATCAATGCAAGCTTTGCCGCAACCGCGCCGAAAGCCGGCGACATCGCCTTGGTCAGCCAGTCCGGGACGATCATCAATACCATGCTCGACTGGGCGCAGGAGCGCTCGGTCGGCTTTTCGCAGGTCGTATCGCTCGGCGACATGGCCGATGTCGATTTCGGAGACATGCTGGACTTCCTGTCGGGCGACCGGCGGACCCGCGCGATCTTTCTCTATGCGGAGAACATCACGCAGGCGAAGAAATTCATGTCCGCCGCCCGGATCGCGTCTCGCACCCGCCCCGTGATCGTCATCAAATCGGGACGGACCGCTGCCGGGTCGCGCGCCGCGCTCAGCCATACGGGCGCACTCGCGGGCAGCGACATCGTTTACGGGGCCGCGTTCGACCGGGCCGGTCTGTTGCGGGTCAACAAGATCGAGGAGGTGTTCGAAACCGCCGAGACGCTGGCGGCCGGGGTTCGGATCAAGGGCGACGGGCTGACGATCGTGACGAATGGCGGGGCGGCCGGCGTTCTCGCAACGGACGCGCTGGAAGCCTATGGCGGTCATCTCACGGCCCTCGATGACACGGTGCTCGACGCGCTCGACCGTCTTTTGCCGCCGCAATGGTCGCGGAGCAATCCGATCGATCTTCTGGGGGATGCGGACGGGTCGCGCTACGCCGCGGCGCTCGAGGCGCTCGCCGGCCAGAACGGGCAGGGCGCGATCCTGGTGATCCATTCGCCGAATGCGGTGACGAGCGGGCCGGAGATCGCCGGCTCGGTCTCGGCCTTCAAGAACGCGCACAAGACGGTTCCGGTGCTTGCCAACTGGCTGGGGGCGAGGAATGCCCGCTCCGCCAGAGGCGCGTTCGAGGAGAACGGGATCGCCGCCTTCGAAAGCCCCTCGAAGGCGGTGCGGGCCTTCACCCATCTGGTTCGCTATCAGGCGAACCAGCGCGACCTGATGGAAACGCCCGAAGCCGGCATCTACATTTCCGGCTTTGCGATCAGGGCCGCGCGCGATCTCATCGACACCGTGCTCGCCGAGGGCCGGGCGGTCATGTCGGAGCCCGAGAGCAAGCAACTCCTCAGGCTTTTCGACATTCCGGTGATCGAGACGCGCTTTGCGAGGGACGCGGAGGAAGCGGCTCGCCACGCCGCGGCGTTCGGCGGCGCGGTCGCACTGAAGATCGTCTCGCCCGACATTGCCCACAAATCCGATCTCGGCGGCGTGCGCCTCGGCCTTCGCGGCCCGGACGAGGTCGCGGAGGCTGCCCGTCGAATGGCGGCGGACATCGCGGCACTGTCGCGGGACCTGTCTTTGACCGGCTTCACGGTCCAGCCAATGGCCGACCTGACCGATGCGCAGGAACTGATCGCAGGGATCGCGACCGACGAGACGTTCGGGCCCGTCATCCTGTTCGGCCGCGGCGGGCGGGCCGTCGAAGTCATCGGCGACCGGGCCGTGGGCCTGCCGCCGCTGAACTCCGCGCTCGCCCGCCGGATCATCGACCGCACGCAGGTCTCGAAAGTGCTGGCCGGCTACGGCAGCGTACCCGCCGCGCCCTCGGGCATCATCACGGACATTCTGGTGCGGCTGTCGGAAATGGTGGTTCACCTGCCGCAGATCGTCGAGCTCGACATCAACCCGCTGCTCGTGCGGTCGGACAGCGTGCTCGCGCTCGACGGCCATGTGGCGGTGCGGCCGATGACGGGAGGCGCCGACCGCCTGTCGATCCGCCCCTATCCCCATGCCCTGGAGCGGGCCAGCGAACTGAAGGACGGCGAGCGCTACGTGCTTCGTCCGATCCGTCCCGACGACGAGACGGCGCTTGCCGAAATGGTGTCGCTCACCGACCCCGACGATCTCAGGCTGCGTTTCATGGGGCCGATGAAGCAGTTTCCGCACGAGATGGCGGCCCGCTTCACGCAGATCGACTACGACCGGGAAATGGCGCTCGTGGCGACGCGGTCGGGCGCGGCCTATGGCCGGGCGGAAGTGTTCGGCGTGGTTCGCCTCATCGCCGATCCCGAAAACGAGAAGGCCGAATATGCGGTTCTCGTGCGCTCCGACATGAAGGGCAAGGGTCTCGGCTACGCACTGATGAACGCCATTCTGGATTATGCCAAGCAGCGCGGGCTGAAACAGGTCTATGGTGAGATATTGCGGGAAAACACCAACATGATCCGCATGGCGCGCAATCTCGGGTTCGAGACCGGCAAGTTCGAGCTTGGCTCGGACGTGGCCCATGTCGTCTTCGACGTGGACAAGGCGGCCGGACGCCGGAACGACGACGAATAGGACAGGACGCCCATGGCGATGCGCGACAGATTTCCCGATCTTCCCCCCGTCTGGGCCGCCGGCTTCTTCGCCGCCGAATGGATCGTGGCGGACGTCCTGCCGATCGTGGCGTTCGGACAGCCGGTGACGGCGCTCCTGGGGGCCATGCTCGCAGTCTGCGGATTCGCCATCGCGATCTGGGCGGCGATCTGGTTCGGCCGGAAAAAGACCGCGATCGAGCCGGGCGAGACGCCGAAGGCGCTCATCGTCGAAGGTCCGTTCCGCATCAATCGCAATCCGATCTACACCGGCATGGCGCTGGTTCTTCTCGGCGTCGCGGTCTGGCTGGGTGCGCTGAGCGCGGTGATCGTCGCGCTCGGCTTTCCGTTCGTGATCACGGCCCGCTTCATCCGGGACGAGGAGGCTGCCCTTCGCAAGGCGTTCGGCCAGAAGGCCGAGCGCTATTTCGCCGGCACGCGGCGCTGGTAGGCGCGCCCGCGCCCGGACTTGGTGCCGATCACAGAACGATCGGTCCGCCGATCGCCGCGACGAGAACGACCGCGACCGGCGGCGCTTTCCAGCCGTGCAGCATGACGAAGCAGAGGCTTGCCAGCGCGAAGCTCGGCAGACCCTCGATGCCGCTCGTGAACACCGGATCATAGAGCGCGGCCGCCAGAATGCCGACGACGGCCGCGTTCGCGCCGGCAAGCATGGCGCGGATGCGCGGCGATGCGGACAGGGCGTTCCAGAAGGGCAGCACGCCGACGAGAAGCAGCATGCCGGGCACGAAGACCGCGACGAGCGCAAGCGCGCCCCAAACCGGGCCGCCGGCCTCGGTTCCGAGATAGGCCGCGAAGGTGAAGAGCGGACCCGGCACCGCCTGCGCGGCGCCGTAACCGGCCAGAAACGCGTCGTCCGATACGAAGCCGGGCGCCACCGTCTCGGCTTCGAGAAGCGGCAGGACGACGTGGCCCCCGCCGAAGACGAGAGCGCCGGCGCGGTAGATGCCGGACAGCAACTCGGCGAGCGGCGCCGTCGCCGCAAGCAGCGGCAAACCTGCAAGCAGCAGCGCGAAGACCGCAAGGCAGCCGATCGCCACCCTCCGCGAAACTGCCAGGCCCATGGACGCTTCGTCCGGGATCCTGCCCGCCTCGAGCAACAGCCATCCGGCCACCGCTCCGGCGACGATCGCCGCGATCTGACCGATCGGCCCTGGAGACAAAGCGAGAATTGCGATCGAGAGGACGGCGATGCCGGCGCGCTTCGCATCGGGGGTGAGGGCGCGGGCCATGCCGGCAAGCGCATGGGCAACGACCGCGACGGCCGCGATCTTCAGCCCGCCGATGATCTGGGCGCCGAGCCCATCGCTGAGCGTTCCGGCCGCATAGGCGAAGAGCATGAGGGCGAAGGCCGAGGGCAGGGTGAAGGCCGTCCAGGCGAGCAGCGCACCGACATATCCGCCACGCGACAGGCCGATCGCGAAGCCGAGCTGGCTCGAGGCGGGGCCAGGCAGGAACTGGCAGAGCGCCAGAAGGCTTGCGAACCGGTCCTCGCTGATCCAGCGGCGCGAGACCACGAACGCCTCCCGGAAATAGCCGATATGGGCGATGGGACCGCCGAAGGCGGTAAAGCCGAGCTTCAGGAAGGCGAAGAAGATGTCGCGGCGCTGACGGGTCGGCTGCTGGTCGTCCACGGGTCCCTCGCTTCATCGCGCTTCACCCCTTGCGGCATCGACCGCGGGGCCCTCGGATCGGGGCACCGCTCTTTCAAGGCCACCACCACCGAAGCGTCGGATTGACAGGCGGATATGACAATCGTGCGACAGTCGCGGTCGGCGGGTTCAGCGACGCGGGGGCGTCTTCGGCGTGATGTCCTTCATCTCGCGGCCCTCCGCCACATGGTCCCGCATCTCGTGTTCGCCGAAATGATCGGCGATGATGTCGAAGTTGCGTCGGTTGGCCTTGAAGTAGAGGTCGAAGGCATCGCCCAGAAGCGGGATCGAGCCGAGACCGACATCGACGCCGACATTGGCGAGCATGCGGACGATCTTGGCATTGGGCATGCCGAGACGGCGCGCCTCGTTGATCATCCACAGCGAGATCAGGCCGCCGCCGGCATCGCCGATGCCCGGTATCAGGCCGACGATGGCGTCGCCGCCGAACCGGATACCGGTTCCGGGAATGCGGACCGCCGTATCCATCAGCCGCGCGACCTTTCCGATCCGCTTCAAGCGGCGGCGGCGGTCGGCTTCAAGGAGAGTGTCGGTGGTCGTCATGGTCGCCTTAACCTCGCGAAACGTGCATCGACCGCCGATATGGGGATCGCGGCGCGCCGGCACAAATCGGCGGCGCCGGAAGCGGTCGCGACTTGGCGAGGACGGCGGAGTTTTGAACGCGTCGGACGGGCCGGACCGCGAGCCCAGGCCGGAGCTTGGGAAAGCGGCGCGGATCGATGACCCGCGCCGTCCTGTCCGGTGACGGTTCGCCGGGCCGGCGCTTCAGCCCATCAGCCGTGGCGGTGGTGGCTCAGCCACTTGTTCCAGTCGGCCCGGGTTCCGGCGAAGGCGTTCTTGTCGACGCCGCCGCGAATGCCGGGGACCGATCCGGTTTCGGTATATTGCCAGAAGCGGAATTTGCGGCGTTCGTAGACATTGTCCGGATGATCGCGCACGGCGCGCGCCCAGATCTCGTGGCTGTTGGTCGCATCGACCCATCGCTCGCGATGGACGTCGATCGGGATGTACAGTACCGGACGCTGGCCATAATGGGCTTCCAGCTTGTCGGCCATCGACAACACGTCCCTTATGAGTTCGTCGCGCGGGGGCCGTTTCGTGCAGGTCGGAGAGAACGGCGTCCATTCGACGTCGATGACCGGGGGCAGCGCGCCGGGATCCTTCGGCACGTTGCGGATGAACCAGTCGGCCTGCTCCGTTCCCGGCCGGCAATGGTACCAGAAATGATAGGCGCCGCGCGGAACGCCCGCGCTCTTGGCCTCGCGCCAGTTCTCGAGGAAGCGGGTATCGAGCTGGTCGCCCCCTTCGGTGGCTTTCAGATAGGCGAACTCGATGCCGGAGCGGGCGACGGTCTGCCAGTCGATGTCGCCCTGATATTTCGACACGTCGATGCCGTGCACGGGATAGTCCCCCGGCGTCTTTCCCTTGAACTCGCTCAAGGCGATGCCGGGATAGCCGAGACCGAGCGACTTGTTGCTGAGCGGCGTCGACGCGCTGCAGGCCTGGAGGCCGAGCGCCAGCGCGACGCCGAGAAGGCTTCGACCGATCAGGGAAGGCTTGCGGCGCCCCGCGTTTCCGGTGCCGGACACGCCACTGCGTTCCGGCCGATGCTTCGAAGCGCGCATGGCGTCCCCCCAAACTGTTCCCCGCGTTCCAAACTCGTCGGGAAAGCGGCGAAATTATTGCAATTGAGGCGTTTTCTCACGGTGCGCTGATCCGAGACTGTCGACGGGTCGTCGTGCGCGACAGAATCGTCACAGGCGGGAACGGGAAGAAGGCGTGTATGCCGCATTGCAAAAAATTTGTATGTTGAAAGCCGGTGGCGGGTGACCACTTTCCCATCCTTGGCAAGCGAGGAGCCGACGGCGCAATGGGCATATTTTCGCGATTGGGCGAACTTCTGCAGACGCTGGCCGCCTCTGGCCGGGCCACGATCGATTCGATCCTGGAGGCGCTCCGCACGGCGTGGAGCGGCGACGAGGAGACACGCAGGAGCGTCGCCTTCTCGGTCGCCATCATCGCGCTTTCGGCCAAGATGGCCAAGGCCGACGGAATCGTGACCATGGACGAGGTCGAGGCCTTCCGCGAGATTCTCGAGATCCCTCCCGAGGAAACCCGGAACGTCTTCCGCCTCTACGATATCGCCAAGCAGGATACGGCCGGCTACGAGGCCTATGCCAAACGCCTGCGCGCGTTTTGTTCGGACGGTTCCGCCGATTGTCCGCTCCTCGCGGACGTGGTCGACGGGCTGTTCCACATCGCCAAGGCCGACGGGCTGATCCACGAGCGCGAGCTCGATTTCCTTCACGACGTCTCGCGGATCTTCGGCCTTTCGGAAACCGCGTTCGAGCGCATGCAGATGCGCCATGTCCAGGGACCGAACGACCCTTATGCCGTGCTCGGCATCGATCCGGAGAGTTCGGCGAGGGAGACCCGGAAGCGGTACCTGACCCTCGTGCGCGAAAACCATCCCGACCAGCTCCAGGCGCGGGGCGTTCCGGAGGAGTTCCTGTTCATCGCCACCGAGCGGATGAAGGCGATCAATACGGCGTACGAACTCATTTCGGGAAAGAGCGCGGCGTGATCTGCGATCCGGCACTCGACTGCGAGGTTCGCCCGTCGCCGAACGTCAACGAGCGGCGGGGCGGGCTGACGCCTGATATCCTGCTTCTCCACTATACCGGGATGGGAACCGGCGATCAGGCGCTTGACTGGCTGTGCAATCGGGAAAGCGGCGTTTCGTGCCACTATCTCGTCCACGAGGACGGGCGGATCGTGCAGATGGTGCCCGAAGCCATGCGCGCCTGGCATGCCGGCGTCGGCTCCTGGCGCGGTCGCAACGACATCAACTCCACGTCCATCGGCATCGAGATCGTCAATGGCGGCCACAGCGGCGGCCTCCCCGCCTTTCCCGAACGCCAGATCGACGCCGTCGTCGCGCTTTCGAGGGATATTCTCGGCCGGCACGCCATCAGGCCGGAATTCGTGCTCGCCCATTCCGATATCGCGCCGGACCGCAAGGAGGATCCGGGCGAACATTTTCCCTGGGACGAGCTGCACCGGGCGGGAATCGGTCATCTCGTAGCGCCGGCGCCGATGCGTGGCGGACGTTACCTGTCCCGCGGCGATCGCGGCGAGCCGGTCTCGGCCTTCCAGGCCATGCTGTCGGCCTATGGCTACGGCCTTGCGATCGATGGCGATTTCGACGAGGCGACGAGGCTCGCAACGATCGCGTTCCAGCGTCATTTCAGGCCCGCGCGGGTCGACGGCGTCGCCGATATCTCGACCATCGACACCCTTCACAGGCTGCTCGCCGCGCTCGAACGCTCGCCTTTCGCCGATCGCACGCCAAGCGCGTGAGCCTGCATGGGGTTTGACTTCTTCGAGCCGAACCTGCAGATGCCGGATCGTCAGCCGGCCGGGCGGCCGCTCTCGTCATGTGCCGAAAGGCGGCGAGGGAGGAAAGTCCGGGCTCCACGGAAAAACGGTGCCGGATAACGTCCGGCGAGGGCAACCTCAGGGATAGCGCCACAGAAAACAGACCGCCCCGCCTGCAGTTCGGCTGCGCGTTCCCCGTCGAACGGGACGCCGAGCCCAACTGGTGGCGGGGTAAGGGTGAAACGGTGGGGTAAGAGCCCACCGCGTCTTCGGTAACGAAGGCGGCACGGCAAGCCCCACCGGGAGCAAGACCGAATAGGGACGGTGCGAAAGGCGGGAACGCCTTTCATCCTTTTTCCGGGACAGCCGTCCGGGTGGGTTGCTTGAGGCGTCTCGCGAGGGACGTCCCAGAGGAATGGTCGCCAAGCCTTCGGGCCTTCGGGGTCGAGGGCGAACAGAACCCGGCTTACAGGCCGGCTGACGCTCGCCGATCCAGCGGCGTTTCGAGCGGCGTCGAGCGCCTCATGCCGGCGCTTCGCACGCGGTGCAATCTGCGCCCCCCGAAACCGCGGGGGACTGCTACTTCCAAGCTTATCGAATCGTGAAGCTTTCGTGAAAATCGAAATTATTCAGTCAACTTGAGTGTTTGGCTAAGCAAAGCCTTGCGCGAGCGGGATTGTCGATGCCCGAGGCGCTGTTCCCCAGGGGCAGATCGACCCCTATGGGACTTTGTGGGCCATGGCATGTACGGTTAGATTTCGTCAATCTTAACGGGGTGTTAACCGGTTCTATCGCATCGTCTGGGACGTCTTTCCGAACCATGTTCCAACCGCCTCCGTCCATTGACGCCCACAAGGCCCCATGATATCCCGTCAGTCATCTTTTGGAGGGTTGAAGCGGTTCGTTTTTCGGCCTCGGTGCGAGACGAAAACGGAACCGGATTTGGTCCGGCGCGGCGATGTCGTTCGCGCCGATGGAGAGGCTTCGTCTTGCGTTTGGCCGGTTTCAGGGGAGAGTGCCATGCATGCCGCAGCAAGCTCCGCCGGGCGGTCGCGGACTGATGGATCGCTTTCTCTCCCACTACGTCCACAGCGTCGATTCCAAGGGGCGGATCTCCGTTCCGGCGGCCTATCGTCAGGTGCTGGCGTCGCGGGACATTCGCGACCTGTTCGCGATGCGAAACCTGGATCTGCCCGTCATGAACGTCGGCGGGCCGGACCTTGCGAGGGAGTTCGAACTGGAAATGGAGAAGCTCGATCCGTTCTCGCCGGAATATCAGGACCTTGCGATCCTCGCCTATGGCGACGGGACCTACCTGAAGACCGATTCGGAAGGGCGGATCATCATCAACGACCTCATTCGCGAGCATACCGGCATCACGGACCGTGCGACCTTCGTGGGTGTCGGCAACAAGTTTCAGCTCTGGCGGCCGGAAGATTTCGAGGAGAAGCTTTCGGCCCTCCGGGAAAGGGCGGCGAAGACACGCGCCGCCAAAACGAGATCGGCGGGAACGACGGAAACATGACGGGTCATGGTGGGCACGAGGGCCCGACCATTGGCGGACCGACCCGACATGTTCCCGTCCTCCTTGCCGAGGTCATCGCGGCGCTCGACCCGGCGCCGGGCGCGCAGGTCGTCGACGCCACGTTCGGGGCGGGCGGTTACAGCCGCGCGATCCTCAGCGCCGGTGCGGCGGTCATCGCGATCGACCGGGATCCGGGGGCGATCGAGACGGCCCATGCGCTCGCCGCGCAGAGCGCGGGACGGCTTCGGCCGGTGCCGGGCCGCTTCGGCGACATGGAGACGCTTCTCGCCGATCATGCCGGTGATCTGGACGGAATCGTCCTCGATATCGGCGTGTCGTCCATGCAGATCGACGAGGCCGAGCGCGGCTTCTCGTTCCAGAAGGACGGCCCCCTCGACATGCGCATGGGAAATCATGGGCCAACGGCGGCCGACGTGGTCAACACGCTCTCGGTCGGCGATCTTGCGCGGATCTTCAACTTTCTCGGCGACGAGCGCCATGCGGGCCGCGCGGCCCGTGCGATCGCCGCGCGGCGGGAGGCCGAGCCCTTCACGCGCACCCTCGATCTGGCCGGCGTCGTCGGCAGGGCCGTCGGTCGCGGCAAGAACGACAAGATCGATCCGGCAACGCGCTGCTTCCAGGCCCTGCGCATCTTCGTCAACGACGAGCTCGGCGAGCTCGCGCGGGCGCTGACGGCGGCCGAGCGACTGCTGAAGCCGGGCGGGCGCCTCGTCGTGGTCTCCTTCCATTCGCTCGAGGACCGGATCGTCAAGCGCTTCTTCCTTGATCGCGCCGGCACGCAGGGCGGCTCGCGCCACCTGCCGGACGTTGCGGTCGCCGAGCCGACCTTTTTGGCCCGCAACAAGGCGATCACCGCCAGCGAGGCCGAAGCGTCGGCCAATCCGCGCGCCCGCTCCGCCAAGCTTCGATCCGGGACGCGCCTTGCGGCACCGCCCCGCGGTTCTGCCGCCGACCTGTCTTTCGCTTCCCTGCCGACCTTAGCCGAACTGTCGAGGATTTGAGCCGATCATGTTGAGAACCCTGGACATTCTGTCGATCGTCGCCCTGATCGGCGCCGCGTCGTGGACCTTTTCGGTCAAGCACGAAACCGATCTCGTCGAGAACGAGATCCGCAAAGTGGAGCGCAAGATCGCGTCCGAGAAGGAAACGATCGCGATCCTCTCGGCCGACTGGACACTCTACAATCAGCCCGCGCGCCTTCAGGCGCTCGCCGAGACCTATGCCGAAGACCTGAAGCTGATGGAGATCCGCCCCGACCAGATCGTCGCGGAGCATCAGCTGCCGGCGCCTCCCATCCCCAAGGATCTGACGATCGAGGATATCGAAGCCGAACTTCTCGCTTCCAATAATACGGCGGTGCAGTGATGTTTTCGCGCAAATCGCAAAAGACCGGGTCCAGTCCCGAACCCAAACGCGAACGCCGGGCCGCCGTGCGCCATGGCGACCGCATGAACGCGACCCCGGACAATAAGAGCCGCTTCGTGATCGCCATGGTGCTGTTCGTCGGCGTCTACGGTGCCATCGGCGTGCGTCTCGTCACATGGGGAACCGTGCCGGACGCGCGGACCATGTCCTTCCGTGCGGCCGACCAGATCATGGCCTCGCGGCCCGATCTCGTCGATCGCAACGGGAGCGTCCTTGCGACGGATATCCGCGTGGCCTCGCTGTTTGCCGAACCGCGCAAGATCGTGGATGCGAACGAGGCGAGCGAGCTGCTCCTGTCGGTGCTGCCCGATCTCGATCCGAAATGGCTCTATAACAGCCTTTCCAGCGAAGCCGGCTTCCTGTGGCTGCGCCGCGAGCTGACGCCCAGTCAGCAACAGGCCATCCTCGACCTCGGCGTCCCCGGCATCGGATTTCGCACCGAGAAGCGTCGCTTCTATCCCGGCGGCACGACCGCGGGTTTCGTGACGGGCCACGTCAATGTCGACAATCAGGGCATTGCCGGCATGGAGAAATATATCGACGACCAGGGTTATCTGGCGCTCCAGAATTCCGGGCTCGCGGTCGACGCGGAACTCGAGCCGGTCCAGCTTTCCATCGATCTGAGGGTCCAGCACATCCTGCGCGACGAATTGTCGGAAGCGATGACGCGCTATCGCTCGATCGCCGCCGGCGGCGTCGTGATGAACGCCAAGACCGGCGAGATCCTCGCCATGACCTCGTTGCCCGACTACGACCCGAACGATCCGAGACAGGCGCTCGAAAAGGATCGCATGAACCGGACGTCGGCGGGCCTTTACGAGATGGGCTCGACGTTCAAGTCGTTTACCAGCGCGATGGCGCTCGACACCGGCAAGGTCAACCTGCTCTCCAAGTTCGACGCCTCGCGGCCGATCCGCATCGGCGGGCATCAGATTTCGGATTTCCACGGCAAGAAGCGCGTCCTGACCCTTGAGGAGGTGTTCATCTATTCCTCGAACATCGGTTCGGCGAAAGAGGCTGAACTCGTCGGCATCGAGGGCCATCAGGCATTCCTGACGCGGCTCGGCCTGCTGTCGCGGCTGCAGACCGAACTGCCGGAGGTGGCGACGCCCACGCAGCCGAAGAACTGGAAGCTCGTCAACTCCATCACCGCCTCCTACGGGCACGGAATCTCCACGACACCGCTCCAGACGGCCGTCGCCGCCGGCGCACTGATGAATGGTGGCAAGCTGATCCCCCCGACCTTCCTGCCGCGCACGGAAGAGCAGGCCGCCGCCGTGGCGACGCAAGTCATCACCAAGTCGGCCAGCGACGACATGAGATACCTTTTCCGGCTCAACGTCGAAGATCAGCGCGGCTCGGGAAACTACGCCGAGATCGACGGGTACCGGGTCGGCGGCAAGACCGGCACCGCGAACAAGGTGGTGAACGGACGCTATTCCGACAACAAGAAGTTCAACGCCTTCCTTTCGGCGTTCCCGATGGACGATCCGCAATATATCGTTCTGATCTACATCGACGAGCCACAGCCCGAACCCGGCAAATATTATGCGACGGCAGGCATGAACACCGCACCGACCGCCGGAAACGTCATTCGCCGGGCCGCCCCTCTTCTCAACGTGAAGCCCGACCTCGGCCCGACCGGCGAAACGCTTCTCGTATCCTATTGAGGATGCGGGTCGGCAGGCGGCTGCCCTAATACCGCCGCGCGAGTTTGGAATTCCGGTTCATGCAATCATCGAGTTGCAGAAGAGAACGGTGGCGCGACCCCGACACCGGTCAGAACAAGAAAAACCGGACCTTAGACCCGCATGAACCTTGCACGACTTGCAGACGAACTCGGCCTGGCTCCCGACGGAGCCGCCGCCATCGAGATCACAGGCCTGACGCTCGATAGCCGCAAGGTCGAGCCCGGATTTCTGTTCGCGGCCGTCTCCGGCGTCAAGGCGAACGGCGCAGCGTTCGTCGAGGACGCGAAAGCCCGCGGCGCCGCCGCGATCCTGTGCGCCAGCGATGCCCGGATCGAGACAGACCTGCCCCTTGTCAGGTCGGACAATCCCCGGCTCGCCCTTGCCCGGATCGCGGCGCGCTTCTTCGGCAGGCAACCCGAAACCATCGTCGCCGTCACCGGAACCGCCGGCAAGACCTCCATCGCCTCCTTCGTTCGCCAGATCTGGACGTCGGCAAACGAACAGGCCGCCTCGATCGGGACGACGGGCGTGGTGTCGCCGGGGCGCGATGAATACGGCACGCTGACGACGCCGGATCCGATCGCACTTGCGAGGCTGATGGCCGAACTTGCGGGCGAGGGCGTGACGCACGCCGCCATGGAGGCGTCGAGCCACGGCATCGACCAGCACCGCCTCGACGGGGTGCGGCTCGCCGCCGGCGCCTTCACCAATCTCGGCCACGACCATCTGGATTATCATCCCGATCTCGAAAGCTATTTCGCGGCCAAGATGGGACTGTTCACCCGGCTTTTGCCTTCGGGCGCCCCCGCCGTCATCAATACGGACGACGCCTGGTCGGCCCGCGCGATCGATGCTGCAAGGCAGGCCGGCTGCACGGTCCATACGACGGGCCGGGCCGGAACGCTCCTGACGCTGAGCCGTCTGGAGCACGAGCGCGATCGTCAGGTGGCCGAGATCAAGACGACGGACGGCATCGTTCGGATCGTACTGCCGCTCGCCGGCGAATTCCAGATGTCGAACGCTCTGGTGGCGGCCGGTCTCGCCATCGTCACGGGAACGTCGGTGCGAACCGCGCTCGCGGCCCTCGAAACGCTGAAGGGCGCGTCGGGCCGGCTCGAGAAGGCCGGCACGACGAAGGACGGCGTTCCGGTCTTCGTCGACTACGCCCACAAGCCCGAAGCGCTCGAGCATGTGCTGAAGGCCGTGCGTCCGTTCACGACCGGCCGCGTCATCGCGATCATCGGTTGCGGCGGCGACCGGGACAGGGCGAAGCGGCCGATGATGGGCGCGATCGCCGCGCGGCTCGCCGACGTCGTGATCGTCACCGACGACAATCCGCGCTCGGAGGATCCGGGCACCATCCGCGCCGAGATCATGGCGGCGGCGACCGGCGCGCGCGAGATCGGCGATCGCCGCAACGCCATTCGCGCCGCGATTGCCGAAGCCGGCAAGGGCGACACGGTGATCGTTGCCGGCAAGGGGCACGAGACCGGCCAGCTCGTCGGCACGGTGAATCATCATTTCAGCGATCACGAGGAAGTGGCGGCGGCCATTGCGGAGACGATGGCGTGAGCGATTTTCTATGGGAAACGGATGTCCTGATCGAAGCCATGCGGGCCCGCCCGATCGGCACCATGCCGGCCGGCATCCGGGGCATCTCCATCGACAGCCGGACGGTCGAGAAGGGTGACGCGTTCTTCGCCATCGCCGGCGACCGGTTCGACGGCCACGACTTTCTGATCAATGCGCAGAAGGCCGGCGCGGCACTGCATGTCGTGTCCGAGCGGCGCATTCCGGCGTTGGGGCGTCTTCAGGCTCCGATGCTGGTCGTCGACGACGTTCTGGACGCGCTCGGGCGCCTGGCCGCAGCTGCGCGGGCCCGTTCCAAAGCGCAGATCGTCGCCGTCACGGGAAGCGTCGGAAAGACGACGACGAAGGAGGCGCTGCGTCACGGCCTTGCCGTCAACGGTACGGTTCACGCAAGCCTTGCATCCTTCAACAATCACTGGGGCGTTCCGCTGAGCCTTGCCCGCCTTCCGGCGGAGACGCGCTATGCGATCTTCGAGATCGGGATGAACCATCCCGGCGAGATCCGTCCCCTGGTCAAGCTCGTGCGCCCGCACGCCGCCATCGTGACGCTGATCGCCGCGGCCCATCTCGGCCATTTCCGCGATCTGGACGAGATCGCCGATGCCAAGGCGGAAATCTTCGAGGGGCTGGTCGCCGGAGGCACCGCGATCGTCAATTCGGACGATCCGAAATGCATGCGGCTCGCCAGCGCCGCGCGGGCCGCCGGCGTGACGAACGTGATGACGTTCGGCGAGGCCCCGGGCGCCGATTTCAGAATGACCGAGTTCGAGGCCGGCGACGCCGGTTCGATGCTCATCGCCGATATTGCGGGCACCTCGGTGTCCGTGGAACTTGCCATGTCGGGCAAGCATTTCGCCCAGAACACGCTCGCGGTTCTGGGCGCTGCCCACGTGGCCGGCGCCGACGTCGAGGCAGTCGCGGCGCGGCTCTCGAGCTGGCAGGCGGTCAAGGGCAGGGGGCAGCGCTACAGCCTGGCCATGCCGTCCGGCGGCGAGATCACGGTCTTCGATGACAGCTACAACGCGAACCCTGCCTCCATGCGGGCCGCGATCGATACGCTGCGCCTTGCAAGGCTCGGCGAGAACGGTCGCAGGATCGCGGTTCTCGGCGACATGAAGGAACTTGGCGGCCACAGCGGCGACCTGCATGCCGGCCTTGCCGAGCCGCTCGCGGCCGCAGGCGTCAGCCGGGTCTTTCTCGTCGGCGAGGAGATCAGGGCGCTCGAATCCGCCTTGCCGGAGGCGATCGAATCCTCCCTGCACGACGCGCCGGCCGATGCCGAAGAGCAACTTCTGTCGGAGATGCGCGCGGGCGATGCCATCATGGTCAAGGCCTCCCGCAGCATCGGGCTGGAAAAGCTGGTCGAGGGACTACTGACGCGCTACCCGCCCCGGCCCGTGGCCCTTGACGAGGCCCCGCCTACAGGTGACACGACGTCCGTACCAGACGATACACCGGAGAATTCAACGCGATGATCGCCTATCTCGGACAGTTCGCCGACCAGATCGCGATCTTCAACATTTTCCGCTACATCACCTTTCGCACCGGCGCGGCGATGATCTTCGGATTCATCTCCGTGTTCCTGTTCGGGCCCGCGATCATCGCGGCGCTGAGACTGCGTCAGGGCCGCGGACAGCCGATCCGCGCCGACGGACCGCAGACCCATTTCAAGAAGGCCGGAACGCCGACCATGGGCGGGCTGATGATCCTTTCCGGTGTCCTGGTCTCGACGCTTCTGTGGGCGGATCTCACCAATATCTATGTCTGGACGGTGCTGCTGGTCACCATCGGATTCGGCGCGATCGGCTTTTACGACGACTATCTGAAAGTGACCAAGCAGAGCGACAAGGGCTTTTCCGGCAAGGCTCGCCTGGCCCTCGAATTCCTGATCGCCGGAATCGCGGTGCTTCTCATCGTCATGGGCGCGGAGGGGACGTTCGCGACGTCGCTGACCTTTCCGTTCGTGAAGGAGCTGCTGCTCAATCTCGGCTGGTTCTACGTCGGGTTCGCGGCTTTCGTCATCGTCGGCGCCGCCAATGCGGTGAACCTGACCGACGGGCTCGACGGGCTCGCGATCGTGCCGATCATGATCGCCATCGCCGCGCTCGGGCTGATCGCCTATCTCTCGGGCAATGTGAACTTCGCCAATTATCTGCAGATCCATTACGTCGCAGGCACGGGCGAGCTCGCGCCGGTCTGCGGCGCGGTGATCGGCGCCGGCCTCGGCTTCCTGTGGTTCAACGCGCCACCGGCCGCCATCTTCATGGGCGACACGGGATCCTTGGCGCTCGGCGGCATGACCGGCGCCGTCGCGGTCTCGACGAAGCACGAGATCGTCCTGGCGATCATCGGCGGTCTCTTCGTCATCGAGGCGCTATCGGTGATCATCCAGGTCGTTTGCTTCAAGCTGACCGGCAAACGGGTGTTCCTCATGGCGCCGATCCACCATCATTTCGAGAAGCTCGGCTGGACCGAGAGCCAGGTCGTGATCCGGTTCTGGATCATCGCGTTCATGCTGGCCTTCGTCGGCCTTTCCACGCTCAAGCTGCGGTAACAGGATGAAGATCGAAAGCTTCGCCGGCAAGCGCATTGCCCTCTTCGGTCTCGGCGGCTCCGGCCTTGCGACGGCCCAGGCGCTGCTCGAAGGCGGAGCCGATCTCGTTGCGTTCGACGACAATCCGGAAAGCGTCGCCAAGGCGGACGCCGCCGGCATCGCGACCGGGAACCTGCACGAGATCGACTGGTCGAGGCTCGATGGGTTCGTCCTGTCCCCCGGCGTGCCGTTGACCCATCCCAAGCCCCACTGGTCGGTCGATCTGGCCGCAAGGGCCGGCGTTCCGGTCATCGGCGATGTCGAGATCTTCGGCCGCGAGCGGCGGATGAAGGCACCCGAATCGCCCTTCGTGGCGATCACGGGGACGAACGGGAAATCGACGACGACCGCGCTGATCGCCCACTGTCTTGCGCAGAGCGCACGAAACACGCAGCTGGGCGGCAATATCGGCGTCCCGGTGCTGACGCTGGCCGATCCTTCTCCGCAGAACCATTATGTCGTCGAATGCTCCTCCTATCAGATCGACCTCGCGCCGACGCTCCAGCCCTCGGTCGGCCTCCTGCTCAATCTGACGCCGGATCATCTGGATCGGCACGGCACGATGGAGCATTACGCCGCCGTGAAGGAGCGGCTTGTCGCGGGCGCCGACCATGCCGTCGTCGGGGATGACGACGAATGGTGCCGCGCGATCGGCAACCGGCTCGAGGGCGCCGGACGCCGCGTCGTTCGTATCAGCGGGCGAGGGCCGGTCGAGAATGGAGCCTTCTACGAAGACGGTGCCGTCCTGCGGCGCATGGAGGGCTACCCCGAGGCGCGTTTCGATCTCGGCGCGATCGGATCGCTTCGCGGACGTCACAATGGGCAGAACGCGGCCGCGGCCGTTGCCGTTCTGACGCTGTGCGGGCTCATCGAGCGCGATATCGCCAACGGTTTGAAGAGCTTTCCCGGACTGGCTCACCGGATGGAAGAGGTCGGCCGGATCGGCAATGCCCTGTTCATCAACGATTCCAAGGCGACGAATGCGGATGCGGCGGGCACCGCGCTTGCCTCGTTCGAGCGGATCTACTGGATCGCCGGCGGCCTTCCGAAAGAGGGCGGGATCGCCGGGCTCTCGGCGTTCTTTCCAAGGATCGTGAAGGCCTATCTTATCGGCGAGGCCGCGCCGCAGTTCGCCGCGACCCTCGGCGAGAGCGTTCCGTTCGAGATTTCCGCGACCCTGCCGAACGCGGTCGCGAGCGCCGCCCGGGACGCTTCATCCGACGCAATGCCGTCGGCCGTGCTATTATCCCCGGCCTGCGCCAGCTTCGACCAGTATCGTAACTTCGAAGTGCGCGGCGATGCATTCCGTGAAGCGGTCGAAACGTTGCGCGGACAGGGGAACGAGGCGGGACAATGAGCGATTCCGGCAGCAAGATCATAAAGGTATCGGACTGGTGGCGCGGTCTCGACCCCTGGCTGCTCAGTGCCTTTCTCGTTCTCCTGATCGGCGGAGCGGTCCTGTCCTTCGCGGCAAGCCCGCCCGTCGCCGAGCGGATCGGGCTTCAGCCCTTCCATTTCGTCGAGCGGCACATTTTCTTTCTGATTCCGTCGGCGATCGTGATGTTCGCCTGTTCGCTGCTGACACCACGCGGCGTTCAGCGCGCGGCGATCATCATGCTCGGCGTGTCCCTTCTCCTGATGATCATGACGCTGTTCATCGGCACGGAAATCAAGGGCGCGCGCCGCTGGCTCGATTTCGGCGTGCTCAACATCCAGCCGTCGGAGTTCATGAAACCGGCCTTCGTCGTGGTGTGTGCGTTCCTGTTTGCCGAAAACGCCCGCCGGTCCGAAATTCCCGGCAATCTGTGCGCGCTGATCCTGCTTCTCGTCTCCGTGGCGTTGCTGGTGGCGCAGCCCGATCTCGGGCAGACCCTGCTCGTCGCCGCGACCTGGGGCGGGCTGTTCTTCATGGCCGGCATGCCCTGGCTGTGGATCGCTCTCCTGGCCGCGATCGGCCTGACGGGCGCGTTCTTCGCCTACGAGGTCTTCGATCACGTGGCCAGCCGTATCGACCGGTTCTTCACCGGCGAGGGCGACAACTACCAGACCGACACCGCGCGCGAGGCCATCCTCAATGGCGGCTGGTTCGGACAGGGTCCGGGCGAGGGGACCGTCAAACGGCTGCTGCCCGACAGTCACACCGACTTCGCCTTCGCGGTCGTCGCCGAAGAGTTCGGAATCATCACCTGCGTGGTGCTCGCCGCCGTCTTCGCCTTCGTGGTGATGCGCGGGCTCTCCGTCGCGGTATCGCAGCGCGATATCTTCGTGCGCCTGTCGATCTCCGGTCTCGTCTTCATCTTCGGCCTGCAGTCGATCATCAACATGGCGGTGAACCTGCAGCTCATCCCGGCCAAGGGCATGACGCTGCCCTTCATCTCCTACGGCGGTTCGTCGATGATCGCGATCTCGATCAGCGCCGGCTTCGTTCTGGCGCTCACGCGCAGGCGACCGGAAAACCGTTCCTACACGGACCGGCTCATGGAACGCACGGCCCTGATCCACGGGGTCTGACGACAGGCATAACACGCACCGGACCGATCGATCGTTGGCGGTTCGCGGCGCGCCCGAGGGCGTCGGGTGGAGCTTGCGGCCGGCGTCGCGGGCGGCCCGACCCGAGCCTCGAAGCGGCGCAGAACGCAAAGCCGACACGATCCGGCGCTAGCGGGGTCTTCATGAGCACCATCCTTCTTTCCGCCGGCGGCACGGGCGGCCATCTCTTTCCTGCCGAAGCGCTGGCGCACGAACTCGTCGCGCGCGGCCACCGCGTTCATCTTGCGACCGATGACCGGGCGGGGCGTTTCACCCAGACCTTTCCCGGCGACGGGGTCCACACGATCGCCTCGGCGACGTTCGCCTCGCGGAACCCGGTCAGGATCGCGCGGACCCTCTGGACCTTGTGGCAGGGGTTTCGCCAGGCCGGCAATCTGGTGCGCAAGATCCGCCCGGACGTCGTGGTCGGCTTCGGCGGCTATCCGACCGTGCCGCCGCTGATGGCGGCAAGCCGGGCCGGCCGTCCGACGATCGTGCACGAACAGAACGCCGTGATGGGCCGCGCCAACCGGTTTCTGGCCGGACGCGTCGACAGGATCGCCGCCGGCATCGCCCAGGATCAGGCCGACCCTTCGCTCGCGGCCAAGATGGTGGTGACGGGCAATCCGGTCCGCGCTGCGGTTCTGGAAGCGGCGAAGACCGCTTACGCGCCGCCCTTGGCGGACGGCCCGTTTCGGCTGGTCGTGTTCGGCGGCAGCCAGGGCGCCCGGTTCTTCTCGCAGATCATGCCGGAGACCGTCAGACGGCTGCCGGAGGCGCTCGCAAGGCGGCTTCACGTCACGCAGCAGGCGCGCAAGGACGATGCGGCCGAGGTGGAGCGGTTCTACAGGGACGCGGGGATCGAGGCCGAGGTGGCGCCGTTCTTCGGCGACATGGCCCGCCGGATCGGCGCGGCGCATCTCGTCGTCAGCCGATCGGGCGCGTCCACGGTGTCGGAGATCGCCGTGATCGGCAGGCCTGCGGTCCTCGTGCCCTATCCCTATGCGCTCGATCACGATCAGGCCGCCAATGCCGCGCGCCTCGAAGCCGAGAACGGCGCGCTCGTCGTGCGCCAGGCGGATCTGTCGGCCGAAAGGCTCGCGGCCATCGTCACAGACCTTGCCGGCGACCCCGACCGGGCGACCGCCATGGCGGCGGCCGCCAGACGAACGGGGATGCCGGATGCCGCGATCCGGCTTGCCGATCTGGTGGAGTCCCTGGCGGCGACCCGAGGGGCCCCGACCGCTTCCGCCGACCGGCCGGCATAAGACCGCGGACGGGCACGGCCGCCCAACCGCGAGGACAAAATTGTTAAACGACCCGGCGACATCCGGGGCGCATCCGTCTGCAAGACATGATTTTTCTTATCCGCGCCGATACTGTATCGGGACATCAACCGATCGAGGCGCCGCCGAATGTCCGGCGCAGCTTTCCCAAGGAACGTTCAGGAGACCCTGCCATGAAGATGCCGCCCAATATCGGTCCGGTTCATTTTATCGGAATCGGCGGCATCGGCATGAGCGGAATCGCCGAGGTCCTGGTCAATCTCGGCTATAAGGTACAGGGCTCCGACCAGTCCGAGAACGCCAATGTCGCGCGGCTGCGCGGCAAGGGCGTCAAGATTTCGATCGGTCATCGCTCCGACAATCTGGGAGAGGCCGAGGTCGTCGTGGTTTCGACCGCCATCAAGCGCTCGAATCCGGAACTTTCCGCCGCACGCGAGAAGCTGCTGCCCATCGTCCGGCGCGCCGAGATGCTGGCCGAATTGATGCGGTTCCGCCAGGCCATCGCCATTGGCGGCACCCACGGCAAGACCACCACCACCTCCATGGTGGCCACGCTTCTCGACGCCGGCGGCCTCGATCCCACAGTGGTCAATGGCGGCATCATCAACGCCTACGGCACCAATGCGCGCATGGGCGACGGGGACTGGATGGTCGTCGAGGCCGACGAATCGGACGGCACGTTCCTCAAGCTGCCCGCCGACGTCGCCGTCGTCACCAATATCGATCCGGAGCATCTCGACCATTACGGGACGTTCGACAAGGTGAAGGAGGCGTTCCGCTCCTTCGTCGAGAACGTCCCCTTCTACGGCTTCGCGGTGATGTGCATCGACCATCCCGTGGTCCAGAGCGTCGTCTCCGAGATCGAGGATCGGCGCGTCATCACCTATGGCGAGAACCCCCAGGCGGACGTTCGTTTCGAGAACGTCTCCTTCGAGCCCGGCAAGTCGCTCTTCTCGGTCACGGTGCGCGACCGGGTGAAGGGCACCGAGATCGCGCTCGGCGAACTCAGCCTGCCCATGCCCGGCAAGCACAATGTCTCGAACGCGACCGCCGCGATCGCGGTCGCCAGCCGACTCGGGCTCAGCGCCGACCAGATCCGCAAGGGCCTGGCAAGCTTCGGCGGCGTCAAGCGCCGTTTCACGCTGACGGGCATGGTCGAGGGGATCGCGATCTACGACGATTACGCCCATCATCCGGTGGAGATCCGCTCGGTCCTGGCGGCCGCGCGCGGGTCCGTCACCGGTCGCGTCATCGCGATCGCGCAGCCCCACCGCTACACCCGCCTCCAGGCGCTGTTCCCGGATTTCGCCTCCTGTTTCAACGATGCCGACACGGTGGTCATGGCTCCGGTCTATGCTGCCGGAGAGGAGCCGATCGAGTTCGTCAATTCCGAGATGCTGGTGGAGCGGATCAAGCTCGGCGGTCACCGCGATGCGCGGTTGATCGACGGACCCGACGAACTGCCGGACCTCGTGAACCAGCTGGCCGAGGAGGGCGATCTCGTCATTCTCATGGGTGCCGGCTCGATCACCCAATGGGCCTACGCCCTGCCCAAGCAGTTGGAAGACCTGCGCGAGCGGGCGGTCAAGGCATGAGGGACGGTGCGGCTCTCCTCGCTGATCTGCGCGCCGGTCTCGGTGCGTTTCGCGGCCGTCTTTCGGCCGATGCCGGAATGGACAAGATCACCTGGTTTCGCGTCGGCGGACCGGCGGACGTTCTCGCCATGCCGGCCGACGAGGACGATCTGGCTCTTCTCATGGCGGCGATCCCGCGGAATGTCCCGGTCACGGTGGTCGGCATCGGGTCGAACCTCCTCGTGCGCGACGGCGGTGTTCCCGGAATCGTCGTGCGATTGTCCGCCAAGGGATTCGGCGCCGTCGAGCGCGTGTCGGAAACGCGGCTTTCGGCGGGCACGGCCTGTCCCGACAAGCGCCTCGCAGCAGCTGCGCTCGACGCGGGCCTGGCTGGTTTTCATTTCTATCACGGCATTCCCGGCTCCGTCGGGGGCGCGCTGCGGATGAATGCCGGGGCCAACGGCACCGAAACCTGCGACCGCGTGGTCGAAGTCCATGCCGTCGATCGCGAGGGGCACAAGCACGTTCTGTCGCAGCAGGAGATGGGCTACGCCTATCGACACTCCTCGGCGAGCAAGGACCTCGTCTTCACCCGCGCGATCTTCGAGGGAGAGCCCGGCGATCCCGCCGAGATTCAGGCGCGGATGGACGAGGTCCAGCACCATCGCGAAACCGTCCAGCCGGTGAAGGAAAAGACCGGCGGCTCGACGTTCAAGAACCCGGACGGCGGTTCGGCCTGGAAGGAGGTCGATGCCGCCGGCTGCCGCGGCCTGATGGTGGGCGGGGCGCAAATGTCCGAGATGCACTGCAATTTCATGATCAACACCGGTCACGCGACCGCCTGTGATCTCGAAACGCTCGGCGAGACGGTCCGCAAGCGGGTCCGCGACACCTCCGGTACGACGCTTCAATGGGAGATCAAGCGGATCGGCGAGTTCGCCGACGGGCAGGTCGTGCGCCCGTTCCTCAACGCGGACGGCTGACCGGGCGGGCGATCGACATTCGTCTTTCGCCGCGCCTTGTTCCCGATCGCCGGCATGCCGTTCTCCGGCCTGTCGCTCGTCGTCGAAACGTCGCTCGCATGGGTCCCGTCGAGCAGAAGGCGCCGTCGCCGGTTCGACCGCACCATGGCGGCGCTGCTCGTCCCGTCATTGGTTGCGGTGCCCGCGAACTGGCCCCCCGTGAGCCGAAGCGCCCCCCTCGCGTGTCAGTCCAGCGTCCAGGCGCGGCCGATGATGGTGGATCGCGGGATCATCCCGATCTCGCCTGCACGGCTGTCCACGGAGTTGTCGCGATTGTCGCCGAGAACGAAATAATGCCCTTCCGGCACGGTGGCCGGCCCGAAACTGTCCGCCGGAAAATCTCCGCGATCGAGAATCGCGTAGGACACGTTGCCGGGCAGTGTTTCCACGGCACGCTCCACATCGATACCATCGCCGCCGGTCCCGTCGTCCGTTTCCCGCGCGACCGCGATGTCCGTCCCCTCGATCGCAACGCGCCCGCCTCGCAGGGAAACAGTTTCGCCCGGCAGCGCGACGATGCGCTTGATATAGACGCCATCGCCATTGAGCGCGGTGAACATCACGATGTCGCCACGCGCGGGCTCGCCCGTTGGCGGCAGATCCGAACCCGCCGAAAGATCCCCAAACGGGATGCGGGAGAAGGTCGGATCGACGAGCACGATGTCGCCGTCGACGACGTTCGGGGCCATCGAGTTCGCCTCGATCCGGTAGGGGCCGAGCACCGACGCCGCCGATGCCGAGCCGGACACGAGATGTGCGGCAGCCACGACAATCAGCACGACAACAGCCCAGCTACGGCGGCGCGCGGCACCCTTCCGGCCGGTCGTCACCTCAGCGTTCGATGCCCTGATCCATCACCCGGGCTGGCGGCTGGCAGCCCTTGCGCACGCTGACGACGCGCGCGGGCACGCCCGCAACGGTCGCGTAGCGCGGCACGTCGCGCAGCACGACCGAGCCGGCCGCGATCTTCGAACATTCGCCGATCCTAATATTGCCGAGAACCTTCGCGCCGGCGCCCAGAAGCACGCCCTTGCCGACCTTGGGGTGGCGGTCGCCATCTTCCTTGCCGGTGCCGCCGAGCGTTACCTCCTGCAGGATGGAGACGTCGTCGGCGACGACCGCCGTCGCCCCTACGACGATACCCGTCGAATGATCGAGGAAGATGCCGCGCCCGAACTGCGCGGCCGGATTGATGTCGCACTGGAAGACGGACGAGGACCGCGACTGCAAAAACAGCGCGAAATCGCGGCGGTCGCGTTTCCACAGCCAATGGGCCAGCCGGTGGGTCTGCAGGGCGTGGAAGCCCTTGAAGTAGAGCAGGGGTTCGATATAGCGCTCGCACGCCGCGTCCCGGTCGAGCACGGCCTGGATATCGGTGCGGATGATGTCCGAAATGTCGCGGTCATCGGCGAACATCTGCTCGAATGCCTGCGAGATCATGTAGGCGGGCACGTCGCCATGATCCATCCGCTGCGCGATCCGGTGGCCCAGCGCCGCCTCGAAGCTGTTCTGGTTCAAGATGGTGGCGTAGACGAATCCGGCCAGCGTCGGTTCGGCCTTCGCCATGGCCATGGCTTCGGTGCGCAGGCTGTCCCAGATCGGATCCATCGCCTGAACGGCGTTGATGTTCGAAGCGTTTCTATGAACCATCGGGCAGTCTCCTCATCGGAGGTTTCGGACGGTTGCCCGAATTGTTTCGTGCGTCGCACACTCGTGAAGATAGGCGGATTTCATTCGTCTTCCAAGCGGCGAAGGTTCGCATGTCGACGACGCGCCTCCGCCGCGCGATCAGCTTGCCAGGAAGCCGAGTACCGCCGTCTTGAATGTCTTGTCGCCGACGGCCAGCATATGGTCGCGATTGGCTATGGTGAGGGCGCGCGCGTTCGGCATGATTTCGGCCAGCCTGTCGGGCGAGCCGGCAATGTCGTCCCGCGAGCCGACGCCGATCAGGGTCGGCGTCAGGATGCTGCGGGCTTCGGCTTCGGTGATCTCGTCGCGGGAATGGGCGATGCAGGCGGCCAACGCCTCCCGGTCGCTCTTCGTGCGATCTGCGAAGGCGCGGAACATCTGCCCGCGCGGATCCGACACCTCGTCGAGGGAGGGCGCGCGCAGTGCCCTCGCGATCGGGTCCCAGTCGCCGACACCCTCGATGAGGCCGTATCCCAGACCTCCCAGAACGAGCCTGGTGACGCGATCGGGTCGGTCCAGCGCCGCGAACGCGCTGACGCGAGCGCCCATGGAATAGCCGAAGAACGACGCAGCCGGAATGTCGAGATGATCCAGCAGTCTGAAGGCGTCCGCAGCCATCTTGTGCGGCGTATAGGCGGCCTCGTCCTTCGGCTTGTCACTCGAACCGTGCCCGCGATGATCGAAGGCGATCGTCCGGTAACCGGCCTCCGTCAGGGTCTCGATCCAGCCCGGATCGGTCCAGTTGAAGCGGATCGATGACGCGAAGCCGTGAACCAGAAGAACGGGTTCGCCGTCCCGCGGCCCTTCGTCGACGAAATGGATGGCGACATCGTCGCTCTTAAAGCTTGGCAATTGACGGTTTCCTCAGGACGCGAAACTGGTCCGGCGGACACGAAAAAGCCCGGCGGTGTTGCCGGGCTTCTTAGCATCGGACGCAAACGGCGCCCAGAGGTGGTCGTGGGATCAATATTTTCCGATGACCCAGATCGCATGGATGATGCCTGGAATGAACCCGAACAGGGTCAGAACGATGTTGATCCAGAAATGCTTTCCCAGTCCGACCTGCAGGAAGACGCCGAGCGGCGGGAGGATGATGGCGCAGATGAGACGGATGATATCCATGGGGTCAGGCTCCGATATATGAGAATTCGTTGACTGGGGAGGCAACGCAGCCGGGCCTGCGACGTTCCTTCATGGAAATCGAGGCATGTCCGATGCCGCCAGATCCCGGCACATGCACAATGGGAGGCGGCGTATCGTCAAACATATCCGTCATTTTCCCGCGCTGGACCCGGCGACCGCAATGCTGCCGGCATTGCGATGCGAAGATGGGATGAACCGAACCGGAGGACCTGAATTTGAAGCCTGGGACCAGACAGACGATCGCCGTGGCCGTGGCGGCGCTCGGCATCGCCCCGCTCGGCGCGCTGGCGCAATCGGAGACCTATTTTTCGCGCTATGACGGCGGATGGGAAGGCGGCGGCAGCGTGCAGATCGAGCAGTTGCCCAAGCCTGTCGACGTCTCCTGCGACATGTCGGGCGCGGTCGAGGCCGAGACCGAGTTCAAGCTTTCCGGCAATTGCAGTGCCATGCTGGTGCTGAACCGGGATATCGGCGCGGAGCTCACCCTCGATCCTGAAACCGGGGAATATAACGGCGTCTATACCGGTTCTGGCAGCGGGCCGGCCAAGCTCAACGGCAAGCGCGACGGCGCGACGCTCGACCTTCAGGTCACGTGGAACAAGACGATCTACGACGACAATACGGCGCGCATGACCATCGAAAACCAGGACGGCGAAGCGTTCGTCATGAAGGTGATCGAAAAGATCGAGGGCGAGGACGTGGTCGTGTCCGATCTGGAATTCACCCGGAAGGGTGCCTGAGCGGCCCGCTCCTGTTCCCGGGACGAGCAGCCAACGGAAAAGGCGCCGCGCTGGTGACAGCGGGGCGCCTTTTTTCTCATGTGACTGGCACATTGTCCGCGACCGGCGGGCCGGCACGCGGGACCGGCATCACTGGGCGGGTGCATCGCCTTCGCTCGCGCCGGCGCCGCTCTTGGCCGCGTCCTGGGCGGCCTCGAACTTCTGGCGGCGCTCCTCGGCCTGCTGCTGCAGCGCTTCGTTGAGCTCGCGCTGGCGCGATGCGATTTCCGACGCATCCTTCGGCTCGCCGTCATAGGCGGCCGTGAAGCCCTCGAGCGTCACCGGAACCGGGTTCGGCTGGCGCTGGAAATTGATCGAGGTGACGGTCATCCGCTGGCCGCGCTTCATGCTGGCGACGATCTGATCGGTCAGTTCGGCCTCGGCGATGCAGCGGTCCTGGAAGCAGACGGAATAATTCAGCGCCACCGGGGCGGCATCGTCGATCTTGACCTGGACGCCTGCGGGAATGACGCGGCCGGTCGGGACGACGGCCTGCACGACCTTCTGGTTGACCTTGCCGGAGACTTCGATGAGATTCATCGCCGTGATCAGCTGGCGCGTGTCGGCAACGAGCGTGAACTGCGTGTTGCAGATATTGTTCTCACCCTGCTCGGAGCAGACCTTGAACCATTCGCCGGGTACGGAAGGAGGGGCGGAGGCAGGCGCCGCCTGTTGAGCCAGCGCTCCGCCGGCAAGGGTTGCGACACTGAAGAAGGCGGCGGCAATCGTCAGGGACGTTGAGTGGCGATGCATCGTTGGGAGCCTCTATTGTACTGAAAGTCGAACCGGGTTGCGCGGCGCTCGGCATGGTCCGATCCGCCGCCGATGAAACGTCTGACGGGAACCCCCGACGGGCCGCCACGCGCGTTTGCCACATTCCTTAACGGGGCGTTCCGTCTGACGCAAATAAGGCCAATTGAAGACCTAGGGCAGGGCGGAACAGACGATGGAGGGACCTTGTGCCGGGCCTGAAACCTCCGCCCGATTTCCATGGAGACCGATCTTGATGCGCATGCCTTCGACAGCCGGTATCGTTGCCGGTGTGCTTTTCCTGGCCCTTGGCCTTGCACCGACCGCTCCGCGCGCAGAACCGACGCACGCGCTCGCCATGCAGGGCGAGCCGGCCCTTCCTGCCGATTTCCAGCACATGCCCTATGCCAATCCGGATGCCCCTCAGGGCGGGACGATGCGCTACGGCGTCTACGGCAATTTCGACAATCTCAATCCGGTGATCGTGCGCGGCGCGCTGACCACCGCGCGGGGGATCTGGTTCGACCGCCAGTTCGGCAATCTCGTCTTCGAGCCGCTGATGCAGCGCAGCCGCGACGAGGCCTTCACCATGTACGGGCTTCTGGCCAGGACGGTGGAGACCGACGCGGAACGCACCTTCATCGAGTTCCAGCTCGATCCCGAGGCGACGTTCTCGGATGGAAAGCCGGTGCGCCCGGAGGACGTTCTCTTCACCGTCGAGATGCTGCGCGAGCACGGTCGCCCGTTCTACGCCAACTGGCTGCGGCCGGCCAAGACGATCGAGAAGGTCGGCGAGCACGGCATCCGCTTCACCTTCGACGAGACGGCCGACCGGGAGACCCCGCTTCTCATCGCCGGGCTTCCGGTCCTTCCCGAGCACGCCTTCGATCGCGAGACGTTCGAGCGGACGACGCTCGAGCCGGTGATCGGCTCGGGGCCCTACGTGATCAAGTCGGTGAAACCGGGTCAGCAGATCGTCTACGAGAAGGACCCCGACTACTGGGCGAAGGATCGGCCGATCACCCGCGGTTTCGACAACTACCAGACCATCGTCATCGACTATTATCGCGATTCGAGCGCGCAGTTCGAGGCGTTCAAGAAGGGCAACAACGACGTCTATCTCGAAGGCGATCCGAATCACTGGCGGACGGCCTACGATTTCCCTGCGGTGCGGGACGGCCGCGTCGTCAAGGAAACCTTCGAGGTGGGGGCGCCGTCCAACATGCTCGGCTTCGTGTTCAACACGCGCCGCGAAAAGTTCGCCGATCCGAAGGTGCGCGAGGCGCTTGCCATGCTGTTCGATTTCGAATGGGCGAACACCAACCTTTATTACGGCGCCTACGAGCGGACGGCGTCGTTCTTCGAGAACTCCGAGCTCTCCTCCGCCGAAATTCCGGCGAGCGAAGCGGAAAAGGCGCTGCTTGCGCCGTTTCCCGACGCCGTTTCGCCGGAGGTGATGGACGGCACCTACGCGCCGACCGTCAGCGACGGCTCCGGCGGCGATCGCACCGTGCTTCGCGAGGCGCTCCGTCTGTTCAAGGAGGCCGGCTACGACTTCAAGGGGCGCACGCTGGTGGGGCCGGAGGGACGGCCGCTCAGCTTCGAGATCCTGACCCAGTCCTCCGAGCAGGAGCGCATGGCGCTGGCGTTCAAGCGCACGCTGGAGCGGCTGGGGATTTCGATCACGCTTCGCACGGTCGACGATTCGCAATATCAGGCCCGCAAGAACGGGTTCGACTATGACATGATCATCGCGACCTATGCCGCCTCGCTCTCGCCGGGTGCCGAGCAGGTCTATCGCTGGGGCTCCATATCGAAGGACGTCGAGGGCTCGTTCAACTATGCGGGCACCGCCGACCCCGCGATCGATGCCCTGATCGAGGCCATGGTGGTGGCCCGCACGCGCGAGGACTTCGTGACCGCCGTGCGTGCCTATGACCGCGTGCTCGTCTCGGGCCATTACGTGATCCCGCTGTTCCACCTGCCCGAACAGCGCCTTGCCCGCTGGGCCCATGTCCGGCATCCGGACGTGACGCCGCTCTACGGATACTGGCTGCCGGCCTTCTGGATCGAGCGATAGGCGGCGGTCCGGTCCGGCGGCCGCCTGGCCGCCGGACGGCATCCGTTCGCGTCCGGGTGATTGCGCGACGACCCCGTTGACAGGCGCGCTCGTCCCCGCCTATAGAGCCCCCACGATTTGGAGCGCTCCGCGCGGGCGCAGACAGACGTATGGCGGGGTAGCTCAGCTGGTTAGAGCAGCGGAATCATAATCCGCGTGTCGGGGGTTCAAGTCCCTCTCCCGCTACCATCCATTTTCCCTTGTAGATCAATAGCTTGCCAGAGAGTTTGAAGCCGCTCTTTGCATCCGGCTGTGCTGGTTTTACGCTAGCACAGTCCCAGCACAGCGCGGGAAGAAGTGCTTTGTTATCAAGGCTTCCGGTACGATGCCTTCGAGGGCCTAGCACAGTTTTAGCGCAGAGCAGGGCACCAACGTAACGCCATTGGAGCCGGGCCGATGTCACAGAACGTGTCCCCGCCGTTCACCCTTTTCCAGCGAAAGGGCAGCAAAAACTGGTCCGTGCGGTTCAGCATGAAGGGCCGTCAAATTCGCAAATCTCTGGAAACGGACGACGAACGTCAGGCCCAGCGCAAGGCGTATGAGGTCTGGGCCGAGGCCAGCTACCGCGCGAAGAGCGGCCTGGAGCCCACGGTGATGCCGTTCTCCAAGATGGCCGAAGCTTTCATCGAACAGCTGCTCAAAGAGGTGGAACGAGACGAGCGCAGCACGCATCATGCCCGGGATTGGCCGCCGGTTATTCGTCGTTACCTCGTGGGCTTCTTTGGCGATCGGCCTGTGGATGCGATTACCGAGGCGGACCTCGAACGGTATGTGGAATGGCGGCGCACCTATTGGACAGACGGTCCGGGCAAGGACATCACGCATATTCGGTACGAGCGAAACGGACGGGCCCTGAAGCGCGGGGTCAAACGGGAGACACCCTCGTTGAGCCGCCAACGGGGCGAACTGGTGATCGTGCGGTCGGTGTTTTCGCAGGCCACGAAATGGGGATATGTGCGGTCGCTGGAAGTGCCGGCGATCAAAGTGCGGCGGCGCGTTGACAACCGCCGACCCAGCTTTGAGCCCGACGAATACGCGAGGCTTATCGAGACGAGCCTATCGCGTCTCGTTGACCCTATCATGCTGCACACGGACCCAGCCGACGCACGGATCACGAAAGCCAAGGACGGCCGGCAATGGCGTCTGGACCGACTGGACGATCATACGCGCCGCGATCGGATTGCCCTTCACTGCTACATCGAGATCTCCGCGCTGACGGGTATGCGGCCCACCGAAAGCAAGAACCTCAATTGGGGCGATGTTCTGGGCTATCGCGATGCCCGCAAGAAGCCCATCGGCGAGCGTGACATCCGCGTTCGGGTTCGGGGTAAGGGCAAGAGCGGAACGCTTGTGCCGCAACTGGCGGCGCTCACGTGGTTCGACATGCTATGGGATGTGTTCGAGAAGGGCACCGGACGCGAACCCATCGATGAGGACCCGGTGTTCGCGAACATCGATGGCAGCCGCATTCAGAGCTTCAAGAAGAGCTTCTCCGAACTGCTACGCGTGTGCGATCTCCAGACGGACCATCGCGGTGTGCGACGAACCTCTTATAGCCTCCGGCATTTCCACCTGAGCCAACAGTTGGCCCATGGCGTTCCCATCCATGACCTGGCTCGGAACACCCGCACCTCCATCACCATGATCGACAAGCATTACGCCCAGGTTCAGGTGGAGCGAATGAAAGACAGCCTTCGGCCGGAATGGGGCGCGCGATAGGCTGGACAGGGCCAGAACCGGACCGACTCCTTCAGGACATAGTAGGCGGAAAGCTGACATTCGGGTTTCGACCCTTCCACGACAAAGGCGACAGTCGCTACGCCGCTTCAGAGCGCACATTGCCACTGGCTTACTCTTGCAGCACCACGAAGGCAAAAAACGCTATTATGGAACGGCAATATCCGCATGCGCCTTGAATCGCCAATCGCAACAGGGTTTGATCCGGCCAATCCGGTGATTGGCACCAACAGCGGGCAGTTCTTAGAGCATGACACTTTCCGGCGTCCTCAGTTCGCCTTTCCAGAAGCGAATTTTTCTTTTCACATCGTTCGTTGTGTTGGCTGTCTCAGTCGGCGGCGTTTTCCTGATCGCAATCCTAGCGCCGCCCACACCCATCTGGAGCGCCCTCAGCAACCTGCTCATTTCAGTCGTGGCTAGCGGCGCCTTCGCCCTAATGTCTGGCCTCTACCTTACCTACCTATTCGTGGATCCCAACGATCTTGCCGCAAGATCCTCGATTCTGCCTCAAGACATTGGAACGGCACTGGAGCGGATTGCGTCCAACGCCACGGACTACAGGATATTCGTGCGGACGGGTCGGCACTTTCGATCCGACATACTTCCAATCCTCGTTAGACAAGCACGACAGTCGCGGCGCAGGATGCAAGTCCGGGTCATATTGCTCGATTTGCGCAACGCGGCGGTTTGCGAGCGTTACGCGAACTTCCGACGCACGTCGTCCTTCGACCATAAGCTTTGGAGCGTCGACCACGTACGAACGGAAGTGCTCGCGACCATACTAGCTCTGATCCAAGCATCGCGAGAAAACCTTGGTCTGATCGACATTGAACTTTTTCTGACCACGCGTCTTTCGACATTTAGGATCGAGGGGACTGCCGACGAACTTCTGGTGACGCGTGAGGATCCGAAGGACACCGCAATGCGCTTTCGAAGGTCCGATAGCGACTACTCGGCCTTTTCGACCGAACTTGACTGGATCTGCGCGGACGCGTTTAGAGTTGAGAACCAAGGAGACGGGAGCTTGCCCACAGCTATCACGTCGATCGTCTATGACAAGGAGATCATCCGCTTGGAACCTAAAGCGAAATCGAGCCTCGCGAACCCATCACCGTATGTCCGCTGAATGCTTTTCATTCCTGAAGCATGAACGTGTTCGGTCAACCCCTGCGGATATCCTCCTAGCCGAGATAAAGGCTTGGCTCATCCGCACGAATCCCAGCGCCCTTCTTCACCCACATGGCTTCCATGTCGTACTACTAAGCCGGTCAGACGAAGAGGAATGGCGCTTTCACTTCTGGCCGCAGGCACCCCGCGTCATCGCCGGAATGCCTGCCTTTGTCCATACGCACGACCGACATGTGGATAGCTGGATCCTACAGGGTCGCCTTACAAATATTAGGTACAATGTGCAGACCGTGCCAGTCGGCGGAAAGCCGCTCTACGAGGTGGGCTACGCTGGGGATCGTTATCGATCGACGACCTCGAACGTTCTTCGCAGGACGGCGTTCCGGGTTCAGGCCGATGTCGTGAGCGAGGCGACGATGAAGTGTGGCGACTCGTATCGGGTGGGCCACCACGACTACCACGAAGCCGTAGTTCCGGATGATCTCTGCACGGCAACATTGGTCCGTATGCACGCCCGTGCACCAGGAGCAGTCAGGGTCGTCGGATTAGATGGGTTTCCCGAGACGATCAACTTCCTGCGAACCGAACTGAACGCGGAAGCCTTTGTCGGCAGTTTGGCGCCGCAGACGTAAGATCGGTCGGGTCACCTGCCAAGCCTCTCTTTTTCCGCAACGTCGCGAACAGCCGTTGGTTGTGACGTTGCCCCCAAGTTTTGTCCAGCCAATACGTTCGCCGCGGCGCAAGCAGGAGACCGTCGGCAACCGTTCCGTGAGCATCGACGTGGAGCACGGGCCTCAACCCCTGCTCGGCCTCCGTTGTCAGCTGCTTGAACAAATCGCTTAGTTCGGCGCGGTTCCGAACGACATACGCGATGACGGGGAAACCGCCGGCAATGGCGAGGCACCCAAGGTCTTCGAGGATGCGCCGGCTTGGCCCCATCTCCTGTTCCGGCAGCGAGTGGTTCCACACGATCGCGTTGGTCTGCAGCGTTTCCGAGATCGTTAGAGCGGTGTCCGAATAGGATAGCACTTTGGTGGGTCTCGCGTTGCTCTCATGCCTGCTCGTTTGGCCTCAGACATAGCGGGGTCGGCCGAGAAGGGTGGAAAGCTCGAGGCGATCGCTCAGCCCGGCGGCTACCACATGTTGAGCGACCGTGGCGCGCTCGGTTGCGGTGGTGGTCGAGCCGAGCACGATACGTGCGATCAGAACGGGAAAATCGACATCGACAAGGATGCCGTGTTCAGGAACGCGGACGCCAAATTCCTCCGCCATTCGAACGGAGATTGCGAGCCGGTATTCCCGCTCCCATTCAAAGGCCCTGTGCTTGAAGAAGAACCGGTCGAGCATGGCAACACGGCGCATCCGAATCTGGGTTAGGTCGACATATTGGACCGGACCACCCCATAGATCCTCGACGCCATATTCCGGTTTGAGACGGAAGGGCTTGAAGGCGGCGCGCATGCGATCGGGCGTCGTGCAGATGGCGATGCCCTTGTGCTCTCCAGCGTAGAGCTTCCACATCGCATCGCTCTCATAAGCGGCGCGGTGCCAGCAGCTTATCTTGGTCAACCGCTTCAGTTGGAAGAAGGCATGCTCCGCGCTCTCCATTCCGGCGTAGCGCGGATCAGGCGGCGGCACATCCAACTGGACGGCGACGGCGCCTTCGAACGGATCGATGAACTGATTGGCCGAGGCGAAATAGAGCCGGCTCTCCGCCAGCGTTGAAAGGAAGCGCTCCAGACGGAAGTATTTCCAGAGCGTTTCATTGCCCTCGACATCAGTGTCGCCAACCTTTCGCATGATACCCCCACGATGCTGCGACACCGGAACCTTCATAGCGCAACCCGGACGCCCAGGCCAAGAACTACTCACTGGTCTATCGGCTCGGTCGCATCGAGCTCGTCAGCTCTATGATGTCAATGAGAACGCCCAATTGTAATGGATGCGCCATCGATCGACGGCTGGTGGATGTCTGCTTTCGGTCGCCGGCTGGCTTCAGCCGAACGGCCGCAATGGGCGCAATGCTGCCGGCGATCCCATACTCTACGAACTTTTGAACACGCTCGCTTTGGAGCAATATGGCGCACATTCCAGATTGTTTAGCTGGCTTAAAATTTCACAACTTTTAACGCGGATTAGCTATCGCCACGGAATACAAAATGTCGCTAAAAAATTAGCGGCACCGGCAACAAATGCGAGCGAGCGATGGATTGTTACCAGATTGCTTTTAAACAGCGGCAGCCTTGCGAAAAAATTCGGAAAGAGACGAGGGAGTCTGACGAAGCCGATCTCACCGCTTCCCTGCTTACAATGTCGAAAACGGTACGTGCCCTGATTAGCTTGCGCCTCGCGGGGATTGGATTTCATAGCGGGCAGAACGAAGCACTTCTTCTTCTCGATCCCGATATGCCGATTGCTGCTCGGGACCTCGCAGAAAAACTTGACGTGCATCCCCAGACGATAGCGAAAAGAATGGACCCGTTAATCGCCCGGGATTTCGTGACTGAAACCCTTGATGCCAACAAGAGCCGCAAAATGATGCTGCAACTGACGGACGCAGGGATAAAGGCGCGAGACGAGATCATGCAGGTTCACGCTGCAATTAATGTCGATGTTCTTGCGATGCTCAACGAAGATCACCCCCATGCCATGCTCGAAGAGCTCGGAGAGTTGAAGCGATCTCTCGCGAAAAGGCTGTTGCGCGTTCGCCGAGCGACAAATGCTGAGTCGTAGGAAGATGCATGCTCCTCCCTGAGCGATAATGGTGCGTATGGGCGCGAAGCGGTCGTTAGCGGGAATGTCAACCTCACACCGAAAGCCGATCAAACATTTCGCTTTTGAGGCTTCCGTCGCACATACCCAGCGGAAACAGTAGCGGCGATCTCCGATTGCAGCTGCCGTTGACCGAGGATCAGCCCACGAACGGCCACACGAGCATCGCCACCCACAAGGCCGATGGCTTCGTTGACATCCTCTTCGATGTCATCGGTGGGATGTTCACTCTGCTCACGATGCTCGCCCATCACGGTCTCCGTTGATCGATTCGTTGTCTTGATGATCGCATCGAGAGGATCACAACGAAAGCAGTTTGTTCCGTATTCGTTCTCGTGCAGAATGCCCAAATGGTTCAGACGATTCGAAACTTCGCAGAGGGACTTCGGCGCGGCCTTGGCATCCGTATCCACTGCGTTTGCGGCAAGCGAGTGGTTCACCGGTGTTCGGATTTTCGTGAAGCCATCGCGCCGACGGCGGATATTGAACAGTTGCCGTTTCGATGTTCGTGGTGCGGTGAGAAGCCCAGCTATGTGCGTTTCACAGCGCTCGAAGGTCTGGATCGGGAAAGCTTAAGTCAATGGTCGCCGGACAAACGAAAATGGTAGGAGAACAGTTGAGCTTTCGCGCTAGTTTTCGATGAGAACGTCGGTTCGGCAACACAGGCCAAAACGCCCACACCATGTTCTTAATGGTCAGACGTTTCCATCGACCGACCACGTTGGGATGAACCCCGTGCTTCCTGACCAGTTCGCCAAAGTCAGCTCACCCACATTTGTATCCAGCGCGACCGTGGCTTTGGATTCTCTGGAATACCGCGTCTTCTTCCGAATTCTCGGATCGTCCTCATCACCAAGTGATCCAGTCTAGGCATTGGTCCAGTATTCCGAACGCACCTCCACGGTTCCAAATTTAGCTAGAGAGAGCCGTAAATGTTCATCGCGTTGACGGACACTGCCCACATGCTTCACAAGAAGCTCAATTTGTATTGTCAAATCCCTCGCGCCACCGACGCCGACATTTGAACAGAAGGTAATGATATGGCGAAAGAAGTGACGACTGCGTCGATCCTTGTTGATGACTACGACCGGGTGTTGGCGGGTTGGCTGAAGGTTCAGTCGAAGGAGGGCGTCAAGCGTACAGATCTCGTCTCAGCCAAAGAATCGGAAAAGCAAAGTCGTGCTCTGCTGAGCGCTATGGCACGCGTGATGCCCGACACCGCCAACGACGACGGCTTCGACCTGTCCGACTCCGGCTGGGCGCCCGTCCGCGAAACACTAGAGGAAATTGCTGAAAACCGCACCGAACGCGGCGTCTCGACGACCGAGATGGGCTGGTTCATCGGCTCACTCAAACAGCCTCTCCTAGAAGTTTTACAAGCCGAACACGGCGAAAATCCAAAGATTCTAATGAAGGAAATCTGGAACACGACGCGGATTGTCGACCAGATCGTCCTGCATGCGATCGAAACTTTGGTGACGAAGCGCGAAGCGATCATCGAGCGCCAGCGCGCCGAAATGACCGAAGTGTCCGCACCGGTCGTCAAGATCTGGGAGCGCATCGTTACGGTTCCGCTGATCGGGACGCTCGATTCGTTCCGCTCCCAGACCGTAATGGAAAATCTTCTGGACGCTATTGTCCGGTGGGAGGCCGAGATCGCCATTATCGACATCACCGGCGTCTCTACCGTAGACACTTTGGTGGCGCAGCATCTTCTGAAAACGGCCGCAGCAGTTAGACTAATGGGCGCCGAATGTGTGATTTGCGGAATTAGTCCTAAGATCGCCCAGACGGTGGTAAATCTCGGCGTCGACCTTCCCAACATTACGACCCGTGTCGATTTGCAAAGCGGCCTCGCCTATGCGTTCGATCGGATCGGCGTTGCCCCGGGTCAGCGGTAAAGCCGTGACCCAGGTGAAAAGCAACTTTCCCATCATCACTATCGGCGGCTGCGTCATAGTCGCTATCCGTGACGATCTCGACGATCAGGATATCGTCGCTTTGCAGGATCAATTGGTCGAAGAAGTGGCTCGCAAAGGCGCCCATGGGGTAATAATCGACATTTCCAGTCTTGAGATCGTCGACACGTTTGCGGGCCGCATGCTGGGAGCTATGGCCCAGATGGCGCGGATGATGAACGCCCGGACGATCGTCGTAGGAATGCGACCTGCCGTAGCGATGACCCTTGTCGAACTCGGCATGACGCTGGATGGCGTGGAGACGGCGCTCACCGCTGACCGGGCGATCAAGACGATCATGTCCGGCCGTGCATAGCGACTGGTGCTGACTCGATGACAACGGTGACCTTAGCAAAGTCGCAGGACGTTGCCTTTGCGCGGCAAGCTGCGATGAAAGCGATGGGAGAAATCGGCGCATCCGCAGTCAAGCGTACCAAATTCGTTACCGCCGTATCCGAGATCGCGCGAAACGCCGTCAACTATGGTCGCGGCGGTCGCATAACCTTCGAGATCGTTGGATTGGGGGCGAACCGCAGGGTCATTGCGCAATGTTCGGATCGCGGGCCGGGGATCGAAGACGTCGATCTCGCCCTCTCGGACGGATACAGCACTGGCAAGAGTCTTGGCCTTGGGCTCGGCGGTGCGAAACGCCTAGTCGATCGGTTCGACATCACGTCCTCGTCAAGTACCGGGACGATCGTTACGCTGGAATGTGGTCAAAGATGAAATCTCTGCCTGTCATCGAAGAAAGCCAAGTTGGCACTGCGCGCCGGACTGCCGTACAGGCAGGCAAGGCTGTCGGATTACCGGACGATGCACTGGAAAGGCTGGCAATCGTTGTCACCGAAGCCTGCACCAATCTCGTGCGCCATGCAGTCAATGGCGAGCTTCTTGTCGATGCGCGTACAGCGAGTGGAAAAGGCGGCCGGGGGCGCATCAAGGCGTCGGTCACGATTCTGGCGATCGACGACGGACCCGGGATTCCGAACGTCGAAGCCGCGATGGCCGATGGCTATACAACTGTCACAGAAGAGCCGCGCGGCATCGGCGGCGGCATGGGCTCAATGCAGCGCCAGGCCGACCGCTTCGACATTTATAGCGGTTCGCATGGTACGACGGTGATGGCGACGGTCGGCGAAACGCCCGGTCCAGTCTCCTCATCTCCTTACGATGTCACCGGATTGATCGTCCCCATGCCCGGCTTTGACGCCGGTGGCGACGCGTTTGCGATCCGGCCAGGGAAGCATTCAACGATGGTGATGCTCATGGACGTTCTCGGCCATGGCCCAACCGCCGCCGAGGTCGCTTCGACCGGTCTAAAGGCCTTTGATGTGGCCGGATCTAAGTCCCTGGAGGATATTGAACGACAGGTCGCGGACGCGCTAAGTGGTAGCCGTGGCGCCGCCGCTCTCATCGTTGAGATCCCGCATGCAGCGGGTAAATTGCGGGCCATGGGCCTCGGTAACGTCCGCGGTTCTATCCACACTTCGGACGGCAACCAGTACGGCATTCCTTCGCAGCCCGGCATTCTGGGAGCTGCTACAAGGCGCCCCCGTCCGACTGAACACGATTGGTCAGATGACGCGATGCTGATCTTGAGCACGGACGGCCTAAAAAGTTCTCCACGTGTTCCGGAGCCGCGCTCGCTGTTCTTTCGAGAGTCCGGTATCATTGCCGCGACACTCTATAAGCTGCGGCGGCGCGGCAGCGACGACGCCGGAATCGTCGTCGTGAGGCCGCATACATGAAATCGGTGGTGACCTCCATCAGTCTCGAACTGGACGGCGACGTCACTCATACGCGTCGCTCAGCGTTGCTGATCGCCAAGGTCGCGCAGGCGCCGAGCCGTGACCAGATCCGCTTTGCCACTGCCGTTTCTGAAATTGCCCGCAACGCCTATCAATATGGCGAAAACGGCGTAGCCGAATTCTCATTCAACACCACCAGCCGCGGCGTACGTCTTCTCGCACGCGTTCACGATCGTGGGCATGGAATTAGGGACGTCGATGCAATGCTGCGGGGCCGTCACCAGTCGCATAAGGGGCCTGGTCTCGGCTTAAGCGGATCACAAAAACTCGTCGACGACTTCGTCATCAACACCAGTGAGGCGGGCACCATTGTTGAGCTTGCACTCAACCTGAAGACTGTGAATGCACCGGTCGATTTGGCTAGGACTGCGGCCGAAGCGCTCGTCACTGCAACCCACGGCTCGCCTGTCGAGGAATTGAGCGAACAGAACCGGGCACTACGTGACGCGCTTGCTGAACAGCAGTTTCTGCTACGCGAAATGCATCATCGCACTAAGAATAATCTCGCGATCATCCAATCGCTTGCCCTGATGCAGGCTCGTCGGTCCGAACACGCGGAGACACGCCGCGCTCTCAACGACCTGACCGGCCGTATTCAGGCCTTCGCCAATGCGCACAACCTGCTGCACCGAGCCGACGACGTCACCCATGTTGACATCCGCGAACATATCGAGACGCTAACGGAACGATTGCGTGTCGCTCTTGCCCAGAGTGGGCTCGCCATTGAAACCGAAGGCCCCCCATTGCTGGTATCGTTCGATACGGCAACGGAACTAGGACTAATAATCAATGAGCTTGTGACGAATGCTGCGAAGCACGCGCCCTCAACGAATGACAGAAACAGCGTTGTAACGATTACCGCAGCGCGTGTCGGAACCAAAATAAGATTGACCGTCGCTGACAATGGAATTGGTCTTGCAAATGCAGAGGAAACGCTTCGTGCATCAAAATCGCTTGGCTGGAAAATCATCGAAGGTTGCGTGCGAAAACTAAATGGCTCGATAGCAGTTGATGGATCGGCGGGCTTGGTTGTCGATGTCGAATTCGATCAAGGACCGTTTTGAAACATTCGATACGGTCGACGAGTAACGAGAAAACTACGAAGGCGGACTGTACCTAATTAAGCCGAACCTGAGATCTTTATGTGCAATCTCAACGCGTTCACAAAAGGCCAAGCAGCGATCCGCGAATCCACGAAGGCTCTAAGCGATACTACTGGCAATCTGCCCGCAATGACGCCCGCACCATTGTAGCTCGAGGTTCGCGACATGACGGCTCCGAGCACGAAGAGTAGTTCTACGCGACGCGCAACGAAGAGATCCGCTGCGTACAACAAAGCCGCCAAGAGTTTCCTCCGGCGGCTCAGCGTGTCCGAAACGGACAGTGCGACTTTCTCGGCGTGGTTGCCAGTACATCCGTGGTCAACGATCCGAGAAAGATCCTGGCGCGCAAGCCCTTTAAGGGGCGCGCTGCACGCTACGAAGATGGGTAACATTTACGCCTTGTGCAAGGCTGAAAACGGATCTGCCTTGTTGTCGATGGGGTGTTTGCGGCAATCGCAATGCTCGGTGAGTTCGCCCGCGTTCTTATCGCGTCGATCTTTTTGAGAGACATGAAGGATGCGAGGACGGCGCGCGCAGCGAAGCTATCCGACTTATCAGCTGGTTGCAATGGGCTTTGCCGTCTTGGTGTCGAGGCGCTGGCTTCGTGCGTTCTGACAATCTTCGGTTGCTCTTTGAGTTCATCGGCATCGTTATCCGGGATATCGACAACGATGTTTGGGAACGAAGCAATGACCCATTTGAAGGCACTGAAGTTGGCCACAGCGGAACCCATGAACGCGCAGGCAGATCCGGTGAAGCGGACCCGCGCCAAGGTCATCGAGGCGCTGGCCGAGCAGAAGCGCGCGGCAGAAGCGAAGATCGCCGGCGAGGCGTTCGTGCCCACGCACATGGTTTGGCGCAAGAACGAAGCCGACGAGCGCGTGCAGGTGGAACAGCGCAAGCGGTTCCGGTCCGCTTGGTTCGAGAATGCGGCGGGCCAGACGTTCTTCTCATTGCGCTATGCGGGCAAGACCATCGAACTGGCCAAGGGCAAGAACGCGATTGAGATCGCCGAGTTCACGCAGCTTCCGGGGCTCATCGACACGCTGATCGCCGCAGTGGATGCGGGCGAGCTGGACACCCAGCTGGGCGAAGCCGCCGCCGCGCGCAGCCGGGCGCTTCGGTCCAGCAAACAGGCAGCGTAGACATGGGGCAGGGCGGCAACTTCGTGCGCCCGACCAGGCCGGCTTTCCAACAATATGAACGCCTTTACGAGGACCTCGCCGCTTTGGACGAGGTCCTTCGCCGTGTCACCCTTCGGATCGGGCAGGCCGAGGTTTCCGAAGATCAGCGCGCGGCGGCGCTGATTAACGTCGCCAGCTTGATGAGGATCGCGGCACGGCTTGATGCGAACCTGGCGAGCTGGAGTCTCGGCGAGCGCAAACCCAGCATTCTCTTCCCGCCGAAACGAATGAAGCCCCAGTGACGCGAAACCTCGACCTCATCATCCGCGCCGCGTCCTTGCCGATCGTTCTGGCGTTCAGTCAAGCCAGAATGTTCGGGCTTTTCCTATCGGTCGCGATCCTCGCGCTGGCGTTCACGGACGTGGAAATAGTACGGGTCGTAGTCTATGGGATCATCGCGCTGATCGCCTCGAACATCGCCACCATTGCTGCGCATTGGGGTTCAAGATTTCTGGCCATCACGATCGTCGTTGGCGCGCTGTTTGCGGCCTGGGAGGCCGAATACATCTTCCGAATGGTGATCCCCACCGCGGAAAGCGTGAGGATCACCGACAACGTTCCCATCAGCCTTTCGCAGAGCATCTCCGGGAACACTGTTCGGGTCAGCTTCACCAATCTCAGCGCGATGTGGCTGGAGAGCCTGCGGATTGAATGCCAAGGCTATTACCGCGACGGCACGCCACGCGAAAAGCCGTGGGGGCGGAACGGTGCGGGCATCGGGCATTGGCTGGCGCCGGGTGACAGCGTGAACTCGGTTCGAGTCTTCGAGGCTCGGTTCGACGACGTTGACCGGTACGACCTCAACCGATCGGAATGCCGCGTCGCGCACGCGGACTTCCGGCGCATGCCGGAACAACTCCCGAGGTTGGAGACGGAGACCACGGAAACCGGACGGCTGCGGTTCGTCGTCACCAACACCACGGACTACGCGATCGACGGCATTTGGATCTCCTGCATGACCCGGGACGGTTTCCGAACCACAGTGCCGGTGGAGCCGGCCTATCAGAGCGCCTTGCACTTCACGATCGCCCTAGGAAGCTCGATCACGCTGATGCCAACGACCGCACGCTTCGGCTTGCAGGACTGCCGCATCTACGCGCTACGGGCTCTCTGAGCGTCCTGCCGACTGGGCGTAACGCCGCAATCAGAGTAAGATTGCCTCACGACAGGGCGGGAATGGCGTAGCGGTGATGACGGATATTGAGAAACAGCGATACGCCGGCAACGCGCGACAGGCCGACCTCTTCGCTACGGAGCCGGACAATGCTCCGGCTGCGCGAGCACCCGGCAACAGCAACAAAAAGGCGCAGGCCTTCGTCTGGCCCATGGCTCGGGATGACGAAGAACGCGTCGTTGAAAAGCTGCAAGAAACCGGACGGTACCGCATTCAGCGCCAGCTAACACCGCGCCCCATCGTGCAAAACCACGTGGTCGTTCCGGGCCAGAGCATTGGCATCATTCTGGACACGGAGACGACCGGGCTGGATCATCGAAAAGATGAAATCATAGAACTGGGCATGGTGGCCTTCACCTATGACGCCAGCGGTGTGCGGGACGTGATTGGCGTCTTCTCCCAACTGCGCGAACCAGCTGTTCCGATAAGCGCGGAGATCACCAACATCACCGGCATTACCATGGACATGGTGGCGGGCCGCAGCATAGATCCAGACGAAATTTCAGCTTTCATCGCCGGCGCTGAGCTTGTGATCGCGCACAATGCGAAGTTCGACCGCCCCTTCTGCGAAGCCTTTCACGACGGCTTCTCCCACAAGGCATGGGCGTGCTCGGTTGCAGAGGTTGATTGGACGTCTCTTGGTTTTGAAGGCAACAAGCTGGTCTATCTGATCGGCCAGTGCGGCTTTTTCCATAACGGACATCGGGCCGTGGATGACTGCCATGCGCTATTGGAAGTTTTGACGTCCTCGACGGGGGTTTCTGCTGAAAGCGCGTTTCTGCAGCTTGAGGCTTCGGCCGGAAAAGACCGTCTGCATGTGTTCGCACAAAACAGTCCCTTCGATACCAAGGACATTCTCAAAGCTCGCGGCTACCGATGGAATGACGGTTCCGATGGTCGAGCAAAAAGCTGGTGGACTGAAATTGACGAGACTGCCTACGAAGCTGAGCTGAAATTCCTGCGACAGGAGATATATCGGTCGGAGGCTGAGCCCATTGTCCGACGTCTCTCTGCGTATGATCGATACAGGGCCTAAGCGTGAGGATCAAAACCATGACTGATTACGGCGAAGACCCGGAGATTGAGTACTCCGAGCTTTCCGGCCCTTGCACCCAGGATAGCGTCACCGTTGAGATGAATATCTACCGGATTAAAGGCTCGTCCGAAGGATGGGCGTTGGAAGTCGTCGACGCTGAGAACAATTCCACCACCTGGGACGACCTGTTCGCCACCGATGCTGCGGCATTGGAGGAATTCAACAAGGCATTGGCGGAAGTCGGCATTCAAGAGTTCGTTCAGTTTACGCCGACCAACGTCCACTAGCGACCGTCAGCTGGGATCGCGTATGGCTCTGGTTAATGGTTGGCTGAGCTCGGTGGGGCTGCCAGCCGACGATGATCGGCAGCGATACTTTCCGATCCACCGCTCCTACCTTCCCGGTCGGCCGTATCTACGCGCTGCGGACGCTCTCAGGGGCTTCATGATATCGGCAGGACGGTCGGACAGGGCAGGGCGCGTCACGGCTGCCCTCAGACGCTCAACAGCGCGCGTCATAGACTGAACGCGTCAGAGACGCTGAAGCCGAGCATGCCAGCGGCGTTGACGCTGTGTGAGCCAAGTTGGGGGACCGGAGCGCGGCGGCGCTTCGGCACCACGTGTTTCTTAACAAAATTCCGCATCCAGCTTCGCCAGCGGCAAACGTTTCGTCCAGAAGCAGTCGGGCCATGGGGGTTCTGAACGCGCGGTCGTCGACGACGGCAAGCAGTTCTGAATGCCAGTTCGTCTCTTGTATAGTATATTCATACCTAAACCCGACGACACTCTCACACCCAGTTGCTTCTCCATCACCACCATCATCACCAATACCCCGTTGGTTCACACGAACACCCTCGGTTAGAGCCGCTTTTTCTTTCCCTTTGCCCTTGGGTTTCTTTCGAACAAATCGCATCCCTTGAAACCCCCGACCCTCGGCGTGCCATGCCAGCAGCGCCGTTATGTCCTCTCGGCTCCACCACTTTCGCTCCATCGGCTCCGCTGGTTCCTCCGTCTCCGCCCCCGGCACCGGCTTGTCCCGTTTAAAGTCCTCTTCAATCCGAAACTTCAAACTGTATCGGGTTACCCGCTGAATGTTCCGCTCCACCCGGCGGCTCGCATCGAACGCTTGAACATCAACCTGATAGGGCGTTTCATGACCGTACTCCCGCAGTGTCCGGGCGAACTCATCGCGGCTGATCGCACCCAGCTCCACGATCCCATGCAGGTGGGGACACCAAATCGTATCATCCGGCTGCAGCCATTTCTCCTCCACGATAGCCTGGAAGTAGGTTCGCGTGTTGCGACCGGCCTTTTCGTTTTCCCGAACGCTGGTCCGGTCCAGCTCCAGATACAACACCCATTGAACCCCCCGCCATCGCGGGTCTTCCCGGCACTTGCGATCTGCCATGTTGCGCATCCGGCGCTTGGCGCGTTCGAACTCCCCTTGCGCGGAGCTTGGATCCCCGCACGGGTCCAGCAACAGCGTGAGGAATGCCAGCTTGTCGTTGTGAACACCGGCAAAACGTTTCTTGATGGAGATCGCCGTCTCCTTGCGTCGGTAGTTCATGAAGCATCGCGGGCAGGCCGGGATCCGACACGCCATCTGCCCGCCCCATTGGTCCTCTTCTCCGCATTCGTGAAGCCGACTGTTCAGCCCTTCGATCCGCGCGTACGACGCCACCTCGGCCAACTTGTCCGCCTGCGCCTGCATGCCCGGTGACAATTGAATGATCTTACCGGTTCGATGATGGTTCGTCGCGATCAACGCGGCTCTTACTTGGTCTATTGAAGTCATAGCACTCTCCTTTAGTGCTATTTATAAAGTAGGCTCCAAGGTCTCGGCTAAATAAGCCAAAAGGAGCACTTCATGATCCATCACGTCTACCAACGCCTTCGCGACGGCGGCTTCACCCACAGTCAGGTTCACTTCTCGACGGTCTGGTTGGGTCGGAGCTCTCGGTATTATTCGAACCTCATTGCAACCCAGCGCGAGCCCGCCATCGGTACGATGCTTGAGCTCAATACGCGGGTTCTGAGGGTCGCCCTTCACATGGAGCGGGGCCAGAATGCCCACGAGCTTTTGGAACTCGTCGGGCAACTCGATGAGGAGATGTTTCGTCGGATCTCGTATCGAGTGACACTAACTCGATTGAAGGTGGAAACAGAAAAAGTAGGACCCACGAGCCTCTAGCCGGAGCGAGAGTCTGAACAGGATCTGCCTTCGGCAGATCCTGTTAAACGCTTACCACGGTTTGAGATTCAAAGCTTCATATGCCCGTTCCAAGTGATCTGGATGGATCATCGCGACGAGATCCATGTCAGTGAACTCACCGGCGATGGCCTGCAACAGCGGTATCGTGTCCTCATCCACCACGATGCTCTGCGGTGCCAGCTTCGCGCCCTTCCGCTTGGCGTTCTTAAAATCGTCTCGCGAGCTTTCGAACCCCCGATCTCGCAGCCAATCCACGACATCCTGATAGCTGCGGCCGTCCAAGCCGAGCCCCCATTCGTCACGAACCAGCGCGCGCAGGAATTGACGGTACAGATGACCGTAAGAGCCATCGGATCGAATACCTACGCCTTCGATCTCCGAAGTCGAGTCGATGAGGGTTTGGTAGGCCTGCCACGCGGCGACATCGGCTGGGGTCTTCAAGACTCGCTTGTAGCTTCTGGTCCAACCTCGAAAGCGCTCCATCGCGGTGAAAGCCTCATCGGCGGTGGCGAACGGCACGGTGTCGAATGCCACATGGGTTCGCACGAGAGGATCGGCGATTGCCGTGGACGCACCCGCATTGGGTTTGAGCATAAACAAGGGACCGGGAAGACGAACGGAATTTTCCGTGATCTCATGGGGGCGGCGTTTAAAATCGTATTCGAGGTTCAATCGTACGTGGCGAGTGACAGCCACGAGATCGCTTTCAGTCTTCCATTGCTCCTGCAGGCCAATCAGCGAGTGCTGGTGATGACGCTGGTCGGGTTCGCGATCCAGAAACAACCGCAGCATGTATTCGTTGTGCTGGTCCGACGGCACGTCCGGTTTGACCCCGGCTTTGGCCAGCACGATCGGATGACCCGGCTCGGACTGACCCGTCAGCTGCCCACGAGTCTTCAATGCGACCACTTGGCGAACCCGATGCTTCTCTTCGAGTATGTCGTCGGTACCGAACGTGTCCATGCGAAGGCGGCGGAAAGCCATACAGAGCGGGCCATCGAGAACAAGCTCGCTGAACGGCGCGTTCGTGAGAAGCCCATCCGTGGTCGCGCTGACGACGAGCCGATCCTTGGAAACACCGTTCAGGATTTCGCCCAGAACCGCACGAATGAAACCGGTGACGAATGCCGCGGGAAACGCTGCAGTGATCGCTGAGGGCGGCATCTCATTGTATCGGCCGCGCCGAGGATCGAAGACTCGCTTCTGCTTCACGCCTTGGGCAAGCTTCCCGTAAACGCTGTTGCCGATTTCCTTCCAGATCTTCTCGGCGAACGTTCCCTTGCCCGCGCGTCGACGCTCCTCGCTCACATGCTTGGCGAAGCTGCCGAAGATGGGAAACGTGTCGGCGTTCGGAATGATGAGGCCCTGAATGATCTCAAGTTCGGCACCCATTGATCGGGCAAGAAAGACTTCCGGCCCCGTACAGACGCTGATACCTTCGAGCGGGAAGACAAGGGTTTCTCGAACACGGACAGGGAGACAGGGAAACCGGGTGTCCGACGAAAAGCGAAATTTCACGCGAACGGCGGACACGGTGAAGGGGCCGAAATCGTCCACATGCCTGGTCCAGCGAGCGTTCTCGTAATCGAGAGCACGGAGCGCGCACATCGCGGTGGTGTAAGCGCCGGGCAAGTCATAGTCGTGGAACACGCCGACGGGCGTCGGACCGAACCAGTAGCTCTCACCCCGACCGCCTTGATAGGCGATGGCCGCGAACTCCTCGTAAATCTGACGCTCGAATGAAGCCTCGACGGTCTTTCTCGTACGGTATTTCCCTGTGCCCTCGTGAAACTCGGTTTTAGCCACGACCTCCAGACCGAGAGCTTTGTTGAGATCGATGCCGGCTTCTCGGCTCTTCAACTTCAGAAGGCCGATCCCCGCGGAAGCGAGTGTCGTGGGCAGTCGCCGCAGACCCGCGTCGGTCATCATGCGTTTGATTCGAAGACCATATTCCAAGGCAATCTCCGCGTCGTGCAGGGCGTAGCGTTCGAACGCGGCTTTGTCGTTTTTGAGAAGCCGATCCATTCGGTCGATCGTATAACCGGCGGGTAGCGACACTTTCTCCATGCCGATGATATTCGCCGCGATAGCCAATCCGGCTCGGCCCGGCGTCAACAACATGGTGTCGATAAACCGGCACAGCATGATGTGCGGAGGCTTCTTCCCCTGGCGGAAAAACACGGCTTCGGAACTGTGACGGCGTCCCTGAAGGTCTTCATCAGAGACATCGATGACTTCCCGAATTGAGCGAGCCGTAAACGTTCGGCCGAAACCATCGAACTCTCGTTTTCGGGGCCAGAAATCCGTAAACGTTGTGAGATCGGCTCGAAGGAAATGAGCGTAGATCTCGACCCGATCCGGCAAGCCCGGCAGCACCCGTTTTGTGATGGCGAGACGAACCAGACGCTTCAAGAGGGCATTGAGGGAGAGACGATGTCGCTTGGTGGAGCCGGAAGGGTAGACGACGAGCGGGACGCGATGACCGGCGTGATGAAGCACTGCCTGATAGCTAAGGATCTGGTTGTATGGGTTTTCGCCAAGTGGATCCGAACGTGTAACCCATTCCGCATCTATGCCGACCTCGGCAACCAGTTTTGGACGTGCGGGATCGGACGTGTCGCGCGGAGCCGCGATACGATTGGGCATGATGACCTCGAGGAAACGGGGGAGGGGATCGGCGGTGGTGTAGTCGGGTAAAGAGCCCCAATGGGAGACTTACACCAGCGTTTTGAAAGCCCGGCGGCGAAGATCGCCGCCGGGTATAAGGGTCAAACTACTGCAACCATTCGGGCAGTTCTACAACCTTTCCTCTCGAAATTGCCGTCAGCAAACGCCGAAGCGTTTCAAGAACGAGCGAGCGCTCAACGCCTTCAAAATCGGCCGGATCGAACATGATCAACACATCGTTGTTGCTGTCAATGATGATGACGCGACCGTCTGGAAGGACCTTCAGACCAGCGGCGAGGTCGAGTGGGATAAGATTCCCTTGTGGGAATGCTGCAAGGATATGCCTTACTTGGCTAGCCATAATGTCTCCATGATGATCGAAGGGTTTACAAAAAGGAGGTGAGCTTCCTGTCGAATCTCGTCCTCGACCTGATATTAGGCCCGAAACCTGATGATTGTCCATATGATAATTGATTAGTAGACAAACATTTCTGAACCCCCGAATTCAATTCGACTGCACGACGTTTCGAATTTAGAACGGAGCGGCGGCGGATGCGATTGGATCGCCTCCGAAACCAACGGAGCTAGAATCGTATGAGAGCACGAGCGTATGCTTATGCAGCATGGATCGAGGGGGATGAGTCCGGATACTTACCCACGGTAGAAAAACAATTTGAAGAGATTAAAACCTACGCAATTGATCATCATATTGAAATTATCGAAGAAATTTCTGAAGTGATAGAACAGACAACACCACCCATTGCAAAAAGAAAGAGTTTAAGACGGTTTTTCAGTTCAAAAAACGACGAGATCTTGCTTGTATATAATACCTTGCTAGTCGGAAGAAATCCAAAGGAGATCTCTGAAGAAATTTCTGCTTGCATTACGTTCAAAGATATGCGATTTATAGTCGAACTGAGAGAGATTAAGCTCCGCGGATTCAACTCACTACTAGCTATGATGTATGTCTATTCAGGAAGATCGAAGATTGGATATCAACAGCATACAAAGGACCGCCTTAGGGCTGAAGGAAAGTATCTAGGTGGAAGGCGACCTTTTGGCTGGGATGTCGACGAGTCACTAAATTTAGTTGAGAACCCGTCGGAGCAGGAGATAATACGACTCATGCTTACCATGAGGTCAAACGGCAAATCGCTCCGCGCGGTTAGCGATGCGCTAAAAAAAAGAGGATTCGATATCTCCCATCAAGGAGTTCAAAAGATCCTGGCTGCGAACGAAAAATTGAGTAACGTGTCATAGTATCGAGACAGCCGCGCGCATCATGTCGTCGTTCACGTCGATATAGCGCTGGGTGGTGCCCAGGTGCTTGTGACCGGCCAGCGTCATGATGACCTTCGCGCTGACCCCGGAATGGGCAAGCCGCGTGATGAACCATCTCCGGCCGCTATGGCTGGTCGCGCCGTCCAATCCAGCTTCCCCGTAGAGCCGCGCCATCAACTGGCACAGCGTATTCGCAGAGAAACCCGTTTGCTTCTGCGTGACCAGCAGGGGCGCGGATCGGTCCGCGTTCTCATGCATCCCATTCACGAACGACGCTATTTCCCTTCGGAGGCGATCGTTCACGAATACGACCCTCGCATGCCCGCCCTTGGTGACGGCCGCGCAGAGACGGATTTGATCCCGAACCCCGCCGTCTCTGTCGATGACATCGGCAAGCTTCAGCGCGGCAATCTCCCCGACGCGCAAACCTGCCTGATACGACAGCATCAGGGCGAGCCGATTGCGCGCGCCGTGTCGGCTCTGCGCGATCACCGCCAAAAGTCGACGAAACTCCTGGTCCGTCAAAACCCGCGCTTGCTTCACCGAAACCTCACGAAAAGCCTCTGTCCGTGCTTTCCATTATGTTTCCGTTTGACGGGGAGGGCGACCGCTCAGACGCGAGCAGCAAGACGTCAGCAGGATCAACAACTTGCGCCGCCGATCGGACGGAATGTCAGAGAATGTGCATTTCCTTATGTTACTTCCATACTCTATTGGGCCACCAACGGCTGGTCAGACATGGCTGCACAATTACCTAACCGAACAATCCCCTCGTCAGCCTGCCAGCCTTGGCGTGCTCTTCAATCGGGCGGGGCCGAGGCCGCGCGGCCAACGCCGACGGCTACACCACACAGCGGGACACCGTTCCCGCAGTTCGCATCTCTTAAGCTTGACGATTAAGTCGGCCCTGCGGGCTCGGCACTGCAAAAGGCATTCGTGTCTGCAGCTAATATTGAGAGCTCAGAGCATCAGCCGGCTAGGTCACGGAGCCAACCGCCATGCACCCAACCCCGCTTCTTAGAGGGGCCATGGATGATCGCCACCCAAGCTCCACGAGCGTCGCAGGTGCCCACGATCTCTCCATTATAGACCTCGCCGATCTTCCGGTACTGTGTCCCCGGGCCTGTACGGACAGCGAGGAAGCCGTCTCCGTTTGGATCAAGTCCAGCGACGACGCTGCTAGCGCAGCCGGCGATTTCCCGATCGGGAAGGACGACAAACGGCACGTCCAGTGACTGTGCCGCGCTAGGATGGCTCGGAGTTAGCAAACCCACCGCTACGATGAAAGCTAACGAGAGAAACCCATTCACGCTGCGCATCGACACCTCCAAAGAACAGAACGACTAGCCCAACTCCCTATGCTGAAGCTGGAACACCTTTCACCTTAAATGCACGGCAATCCCGCTGGCCTGGCATACGAGCATCGCTACAATAAGGCAATTTAATACAAACCAAAATTTCTGCCAGATGTAATCGAAGATCAATTGTCGTTCACTGCCCTCACGCATGCACCGCCTTTGTTGCGCCTATCGCTGCGGAGCTTTTCCTGCTATACTGCTCGTAATTGCGTTAGACTGAGAGGGTTGGGGCGCTTTACCGAAATGGCAAGCGGATCGAGTGGATAGCCGCAATGACGACATTTAGCTTCCGAATTGCGGTGCTCGCATACGCCACCTGGGCGGCGGGCGTCTGGGTTTCGACCGCCGCTGCGAGGGAAAATTGTACCCCGTTGAAATTCGAGACGGGGGCGACATCCGCTGTAGTGCGCGGGGTGGCTCCGCCGGAGGATCCCAGGGACCCGTTGCCGTCAGGGATCTGCTACTCGATCGATGTCGGAGACGGACAGACCGCGCGGATTCGCTTCCGGTCGGACGGCAACGTGGCCGTCACGGTACCCGGCGTAGGCGACATGAGGGAGGATCTGGAATTCAAGACCCGCCGTGGCACGTATCGGCTTGAGGTTTGGCAGCTATCCCCTACCACGTCCGAGGTGCCGTTTGAAATGCGCGTCGAGGTTCTGCCGTGACCTAACGACGGAGCACGAGAACGCACAGGTCCGTTGGACTGCCGCTCCTTATGTGCTTAACCAAAAGCTTGTCCGGGTTCATGTCCGTCGAACTCATATAAATTACTGTTCTATTTTAAATATATTTTTAAATATTCGGGATTTTTCTATGATATATGTCTTTGTGATAACAGGATCTGCTCATGTTTTTGGCCAGTTTGTCTTTTCGTTCGTTGGCTTTTTCTGTCGCCTTCACCCTGGTGGCCTCCGGAGATCCAGTCCAGGCCCAGCCTGCGGACTCGGATATCTGTGTGATGGCGAAGAGTGTTCCCGGAATTGGCCACGCTACTACCAGCATAATCAAGTCATTATGGGTGGCTACCGCGAACTCATGAATGCCCTCAAGGGGGGCGAGATGAGGGGGCTCCGGACACCAGCAGAATCGTCCACCAGATGCGCCATGCGTTGGAAGACTCCCCCCCCGCCTTGACAGCAAGTTCCTGTCCGTAGTGATGGAGCCGCCCATTTTTTCCGATTTGAATAGGAACTGTGACCGCATCCCGACGCCGCCCACGGCGGGGGAATACCCGATCATCTATAATACCATCTCCCCACGGCTGGTGGGCGAGATGTGCGCTGGAGAGCCAGAGATCCGGTTCGACATTCAAGCGAGGCGCCCAGTGGCGATCGGTGTGAAGGTCGAGATGAAGGACTTCTACGATCCGGAACTATCGGCGAAGGCGCCTATCAGCTTCGCGAAACTAGAACGGCGGGCGGATCGCGGCGACAGGCTGGCTGCAATCATCCGAGGCTTGATGGGCATACGGATGGCGCAGTGCCAGAGCCTTCCTGCATCGATGGCATTCAAGGCGGTCCGGGACGACAAGCCGATTATGACGGCGTCCCTAGTCTTCCTTGATGAGGGCATCAAGATTTTGACACGAGAGGACGAGACGGACCGGCGCCTTGCGGAGGCGCAGGTAAAGGCAAGGGAAAAGCTCCAGGCGCAGGCCTCACGTACCAAGAACTGGGAGGGCCAGGCAGCCTTCGGCGCGGGGATCATCATCACCGGTCTCGCCATCATGATGATGAACCGCTGCAACGGCAGGGGCAGCTTCGGCAACACGGCGCTCCCGGACTGCGAATAGGCCGACGTCGTCCTCTGAGTGGATCGCAATGGCGTCGACATCGAGCGCGATGCCCCCGGCGGACATTCGGTCAGATAGCGTTCGATTTTCTTACGGAGGCTTTCGTTCAGAAATGCTACCCGCGCATAACCGCCTTTGATTATAGCAGCAACCAAAAGAAGCTGCTCTCGGATCTGCCGCTCGCCGTCGACAACATCAGCGACCGTTAGCCCAACTATCCCGCCCACCCAAAGGCCCGCGAAGTAAGGCAGCATGAACGCCATTCGATTTGGGGCAGCAGTATGCTTCTCCCTACCGCCGCCATCAACCGCTTGAAGTCCGCGTCCGCGAGCACGCGCGCTTGTTTCATCGCACCTCACGAAGACATCTCCTGAGGTGCGTTATGTTTCCAATTAGGGGGCAGGGCGAATGCCGGGGTTGGGACTCCGAGGTTTCTGCGGAATCAAGGTTTCAAGTGCGGTTGCGCCGGGAACATCTGGTAATGCGTATCTTAGTTCATTCGGAATCATTCGCCAAAAGGATAACGAAGATGCACTGCCAAAAGTCCCAATTTGCTCAGGTCGAACGGTGCGCGTCACGTTAGATGCGGAAGTAATTAATCTAGAAAAATTTTCCATTCAATTTCTTTTCAATTCGGCGCAGCTGAAAGGGTCGAGTAGCGCATGCTTCATACTCCGTTCGCATCCGAAACTAGTTCTCGCGGAACGCACGTGACATGCTGTCGACCACCGGCTTTGCGATATATTCGAAAAAGGTGCGCTCGGCGGTCTGAATCATGATCTCGGCGGGCATTCCCGGTGTCGGAGCGAAGCCGCGGACACGGCTGAGCTCGGAGGATGCCAACTTGACTCGCACAATGTAGATCTCGTGCTGAACACCACTCGTCGTATCAGGAATTGCGTCGGCCGAGATATAAAAGACTTCACCCATGAGGACCGGAGTCGTGCGCTGGTTAAGCGCGCTCAGCCGCACCATGGCCTCCTGACCGATTTCGACACTGTCGATGTCCGTGCGTGGAATCTGGACCTCGACGATGAGCGGTACATTGGCCGGCGTGATTTCCGCGATCGGACGGCCGCTCTCAATGACGCCGCCGGCGGTATGGTAATATAGGCGAACAATTGTGCCTTCGACCGGCGCAGGGATCGTAGCACGCTTCAAAATGTTCGAGGTGCTGTGCCGTTCTTCGCGGACCGTATCGAGTTCGGCCTCGATCGCCTGCAACTCTTCCAGCGCGGCTTGGCGGTAGGCCGCGAGCACCTGCTCGACCTGCTGGTCGTATTTTACGCTTTGGGAGACGGTCTCGTCGACTTCTGAGGAGAGGCGGCCGATCTGGCCTTCGGCTTCCGCGATCGCACGCTTTAAGGCGGTGACCTGGACCTTATTGATATAGCCCTTGTCGAGAAGGAAGAGCTTGCCTTCGAGTTCTTCCTTCAGCAGGCCGAGCTGTTGGTCCACGGAAGCCATTTGCTTGCGATAACCTTCGGCGCGAAAATCGAGGGCTTCCTTGTTTTGAGTGAGCAGGGCGATTTCCGCTTCGAGTTTGGCCCGAGCCCCCTCGAAGTTCAATTGCTGGCTGTCGAGAATGTCGGACACCTCGAAATCGCCCCGGTTGCTGGTGAGCATCGGCGGGAAGTTGATCGTCTCGAGCGCGCCATATTCGGCCTGCAGGCGGGCATTGATTGCTTCGAGCCTGACGTGTCTCAGCCAGAGCTGACGATCTTTGGCAAGCGCGCTCGTCTCGTCGAGTTTCACAATTGCTTGGCCTTTTTCGACGATCGCCCCTTCCTCGACCAATATTTCCTCGATTATGCCACCTTCGAGATGCTGGACGACCTTGTTCTGCCCAGTTGCGACGAAGCTGCCCGGTGCGATGACGGCCGCTGCAAGCGGGGCGGAGAAAGCCCAGGCGCCGAAGCCGCCGAAAGCGCCGACAAGCATGATGCATCCGAGCACCGTATGAAACGCGATGCCGCGTGGAACGCCGGCAAACCATTCCGGCTGATTGTCGTTTGCCCGCAGCATGTTCCCATCTTCCTTTGCAAGAGTGTTGAACTGGAAAACAGCGTCCCGCTTCCCAAACGACTGAAGTGGGGTCTGATCTTCAGAGCGATGGTCTAGCCCTTTGGCCGAGCGTTAGCATCAGCTCGCTTGTCCGCCGAGGCGGGGACCCTGTGAACGCTCGGCCAGCGTTTTTAGAACTTCCGTGCGTTCACCCATCAAAGCGATCCCGCCTTGAGACAGGACCATGATCCTGTCGACGCTGGTCAGAATCGCAGGTTTTTGGGTGATCGTGACGATCGTTATCCCCTGTGCCTTTGCTTTTTCGATCGCCCTTGCGAGCGCCATGTCGCCCGCCGTGTCGAGGTTCGAATTCGGCTCGTCGAGGACGATCAGGCGAGGCCGGCCGAAAAACGCCCGCGCGAGTGCAATGCGCTGTTTCTGGCCGCCGGAGAGCGGCGCACCGTCGGCTGCAACGACCGTCTCATAGCCCTGCGGCAGCGAGGCGATCATTTCATGGACGTCGGCGAGCTGTGCGGCGTGGTAAATGTCCTCGTCTGAAGCGTCCCGTTGCATCCGGGCGATATTGTCCTTGATAGAGCCGGGGAATAGCTGGACGTCTTGGGGAAGGTAGCCGATGTTCTGGCCGAACTGGCGCTGGTCCCAATTGCGAATATCCATCAGATCGAGCCGTACGGCTCCCGATGTCGGCACGATCGAGCCGACCAACATCTTTCCGAGTGTCGTCTTGCCTGCGCCCGAGTCGCCGATAATGGCGAGCGAGTCTCCAGCCTTCAGGGTGAACGTGAGGGCGTTGAGGACGACCCGTTTCGTTCCGTCCGGCACATAGAGGAGACGCTCCACGTCGAGACGTCCTTGTGGATTAGGCAGGACGAGGCGTTCCAGATTAAGCGACGAGGATTTGAGTAGCGCCGCGATCCGGCTGTACGATCCGCGCGAGAGCACGAACTGGTTCCAGCCTTCAATCGCGCCTTCGATCGGTTGCAGAGCCCGGCCGGCGATGATCGAGGCTGCAATGACCATCCCGCCGGTAATCTCGCCCTCGATCGCTAGATAGGCACCCCAGCCGAGCATCGCGACCTGCGTTAGAAGACGGAACGATTTGGAGATCGCGGCGGCAACAATGTTCCGGTCCTGCGCCTGGACCTGCGAGGTAAGGCATGCAGCCGTGTCCCTGCCCCAGATCTGTACGGCTTCCGGTATCATCGCCAACGCATTGATGATCTGGGAATTGCGCGACATCGAATCGAGATGGAGATTGGCCCGGCTCAGATGCTGGTTCGCCGTCGCAAAGGGCTTGGCCGTCAGACGCTGATTGATTATCGCGATAATGAGAAGTCCGAGGGCTGCAACGACCACGATCGCGCCCAGATCGGGATGGACGAGAAAGATGCCCAAAAGAAAGAGCGGGGCGAACGGGACATCGAGCATCGACAGGAGCGTGCCAGAGGTGAGAAAGGCCCGCATCTGTTGGAGATCGCCGAGCGTCTGATATTCCCGGCCATTGCTGTGTAATGAGGCGCGCGCTGCGGCGCTGAGGATGGGCGCGCCGAGCTTGACGGCGCATTCGACAGCCGTGCGCATTAGGATAAAGCGGCGGATGGCGTCGAAGAAACCGTTGAGAAGAACGGCACCGACGATCACCAAAGTTAGCATCATGAGCGTGTCGATCGAGCGGCTGGTTAGCACGCGGTCCGATATCTGGAAGAGATAGATTGGAATGGCAAGGACGAGGACGTTTGTCGCACAGGTAAAAATCATCACGATGATGAGGTTTCGCCTTATCGCCGAAAGCCCGTCGCGCAGGTTCTTAGAAAAATCGATCGAGCCGAGCCGTTTGTGAAAGGTCCCGCCGCCGCCGCCGCCGCCGCCGCCGCGTCCGCCGCCTCCGCCGGTTCCCGAGGGTGGTTTGCCGCCGTCGTCCGTCGTGCGCACCGGCCCGCGATCGAGGTTGATCGTTTTCGCCGAGAACGGCGTCTGCGGGCCGGTCTTTTCGATCTTGTCGGCCAACGGCTTCTCGGCGACGGGATCGTCGTACAAGGTGCGCGCATTCGGAGCTTTGGTGTTCGCCGCGCCGGCTTCCATCCGTTCCGCCTTAAGGCCTGCCGACGCAGAGCCTGGCGGAAGCCGTATGGTCGGTTGATCGGCGGCGTCATGTTCTCTGACCGATGTTTCCTTTTCGTCGAAACGTTCGCGCTCGTCCTCGCGCGCGATCGACCTCAATTCATCGAGAGCCGCGGTCATCCGCTGGTCCCAATCGGCACTCGGCGCATGGCTGCGGCGTTCGCGTGTGGACACCGGGTCGTCAACCATGGTCATGAACTAACTCCTCAAGCCAGCATAGTCTGAAGCACGTCATCGGTGCTTTGGAAGGACGGCAGCATCGTCTGGGCCGTGTGCATGTCGTGCGTTTGTCCGGGAAGCATGTCGTCGGCGAGAAACAGAACGGCTTCGCTCGCGAGATCGCCAGCGAGCGCAAGATCGGTTGGAACGCTGCCCAGATCGTCGAGGAAACCAGCTTGGTGGATCAAGGCATCCGAATAGACGCTGCCGGCGACTTCCACATGCTGGTCAAAGCCGGATCTGAGGATAGATGCGACATTTATCGCGGTATTGCCGCCCGTCTCGAAGCTGTTTTCCCCGAGCGGGCCGTTGTTCTCATCAATCCGTAGATGGTCGGAGTCAGATGCTATGATCGTTTGCTCGATGTAATCGAGCTCGAGATAGTCTCCCTTTATCAAGAGGATGTCCAAGGACCCAAGCCCGGCGAAGATGGAGTTTTGAAGCATATCCAGTGTCACCGCGCCGGGTCCGTCCCTCAGGGCGTCGAAAAGCGCGCTACTTTCGCCAGTCATCTGATGCAGCGTCGTCTCGCCGAAATGCTTGATCGATGCTTCGTTCCAGACGAGATTGTCCCCCTGCTCGAGAGCCAACTTTTCCGGCTTTTGAGCCGGGAAACGCGTGACGTGGTCTTCGTCGACTAGTATATTCGTCTGAGAGATGACGTTGGCCTTCCAGACGTCGCCGAGGACGACGATCAGGTCGAAGCTCTTGCCGAGTTCGATCAAGCGTACGGAATTGGCAAGGCCATTGCCTCCCGTCTGGAGATAGGTAGCAGCACCCGTGCGGGTCGCTCCGATCCAGTCGTCATCGACGAGACGGCTCGTCTGCTCGATCCATTGAAGATTGAGAAAATTACCTTCGAGGGTCGCGAGGGTAAAGTTGACGGGAAGCGCAAGAGAAGCCATGTCCAGTCCGGCGAAGGGATCGTTCGAGAAGAATAGCCGCTCTGCAACATTCACCGCCTCGTTTTCGATCCGCTCGGCCATGGACGAAACGCCGTCCACCACGTCGCGGTCGGACAGAACGTAGGTCTGAACAATGATATCTACGCCCGTATAATTGCCGCCGACATACATATTCGGCCCAGACAGCATGGCGTCGTAGAGGACGACTTCGTTCGTCAGCCTGTTGTCACCGCTTTCCATCTCAAATGACGAGATTACATCAACGACCCCTTCGCCGGCGGTTGACTGGCCTTTGGCGAATGTCGAGGGCTCGGCAGCGATCGTCTCAGGTTCCGTCAGGTCTCGTTCCGCAAGCCTTTGCGCAAGGTCTGGTCTTTCAGTGACTTCGAGCCCGTCAACGAAGATGCCCGATGCGTCTTCACCGCGAATGCTGGACCCCGAGCTCGTCCCGTTTGCATCGATCGCGTCCACGAGCATGGTCAGTTCTTCGATCATCGCCGCAATCGCTGCTTCGTTCTGCGGTGGATCAAATTCCATATCGAACGGCTGCAGCGTCTCGGCGATTGCAATCGCCCGCTCCAAACCCTCGAAATTCACAACAATCTCGCCGACACTGAACATGCCCTCGCCAAACATCACGATGTCGACATCTAAGAGCGATGCGTTCTGGAGAATGACCACTGCAACCTGATCGGCCGGCGGCTCCACGCTATACTTCATCTTGAAGGAGCCTGAAACGGTAAGACGGTAAAACGGGAAGGGCAAGGCGTCTGCGGCTAGGACAATCCCACCGAAGTTCTGCCACACGTCCGGCATCGGGACGATGGGCGGTTCGGCTTCCGGTCCGGGTCCGGTCCAAGCAGATCGTAGAAAGAATTCCGGCGGCGTATATTCTACATTAGGCCGGTAAAGGGTGAGGAGAAAACTGTCTTGCACGTCAGCCTGAAATAGTGGGAGATCGGTCTCCGAAAAGTTTGCGCCGAGGCCTTCGCGGAAGCTCTCGAAGCTCGATCGAGCCCGGCCTTCTTCCTCGGCCGTTGCGAAGAGGCCAATAAAATGGGCAATTTCCTCGCTGCGGATATCCATCACGACAATCCAAGTTTACTGGAAATTGGGAGCCAGAAAGAAGCGGATGACAGCCTCCGCATCTTTGAAAGAACGGCGGGCTCTAAAATCGGGGAAAGCCCGCCGTCGAGATCGAACAGGAGGGGGGAGCCTGCTTGGGGAGTGCAGGCTCAGCTGTTCGAAACTTAGCTGTCGTCTTCGCCAGTGAGCGTAGAGTCGTAGTTGCCGCCGACCACCGTCATGTCGACCTGGTTGCCGAGGATGTTGGCACCCATCACGATCGACTGGTTGAACGCGGAGGTGTCGATGTTGGCATCGGCCGTGGCATTGGAGATTGCCTCGATGATGCTGTCGTCACCGACATTCGAGCCCCACATGCCGCCGTCGCCACCAACTCCACCGGCACCGCCCGTGGCGGTTCCGCCGGCACCACCAGCACCGCCAGCACCGGCAAATGCTGCACCGCCAGCTGCGTCACCACCACGACCCATGCCGGCCATGATGTCGTCGATGGATGCTGAGCCGCCCGCGCCGCCGGCACCGCCGAGTGCACCGTTCAGCGAATAGGCGGTGCCGAAGGCCGCATCGAGCAGCACGCCGTCCCCGGCATCCGTGTCGCCGCCTGCACCGCCTGCACCGCCTGCTCCGGCGTTGGCATTGCCGGTGGTGGCACCGGTCGTCTGACCGCTGTCGCCGCCATCATCGACGCCGGCTCCAGACAGTCCGAGCGCCTCGGCGATCGAACCGGTGACATTGGCTGCACCTGCATCGCCGCCGTCACCGCCTTTATTGAAGCCGAGAAGAGCGCCAAGCCCATGGCCGGCACCGCCACCTGCGCCTGCGTCACTGTCGGGATCGCTGATGGCGACCGGAACCGTCGCGGCTACGGCCACTGCATCACCGGCATCGCCGCCTGTGGTGCTGCCCGCGCCACCGCTAGTCGCATCGGTGTCGCCACCGTCGCCCGCTTCGCCGCCGTCGGCATCATTGTTGTTGCCGCCGTTTGCCTGGCCCGCGGCAACGGCACCGATCGCTGCCGACAGGGCACCGGCATCGCCGCCATCATCACCATCGCCGGCTTCGACATCGTCCGCGAAGGCCTGTCCGCCGATGCCGCCTAGGGTGAAGGCGAGGCCGCCGAGCGCAGCGCCGCCGTTGCCCCCCGTGGCACCCGAAGCGTCACCGGCGCGACCGCCAAGACCGCCCTCACCACCTGCATTGATGCCGTCGGCGGACGTCGCGGTGCCTCCGCGTGCATCACCGTTCTGATTGAACGTCCCGCCTTCATTCGTGACGGTTGGCCGGTCGAGCGTGTCATTATCGACCACGCGGGCATCCTGGCTGAGTACGAATGCGCTGTCGTTGCCGTCGCCGTTCAGGGCGCTGTCGAGAATGTCTGAGAGGCTGATATCATCGCCCGGATCAACCGAGACCTCGCCGTCCTTATTGAACAGCACATTGTCGAAATCGGCATTGCCACCAATGTCGAAGTCGGCAAAGTCATCATCGGTCGGGTCGAAGTTATCGAGACCAAGATCGACATCCACGTCGACGTTGGTCTTAGTCTCGTTGACGTTCGAGTTGTGGTTGGTGCTCGAATTGTGATTGGCGTTGAGGTTTCCGTTCAGGTTGGCATTAAGACCGGCATTGAGGTTGGAGTTACCGTTGTCGTTCTCATTGTCGGACTTCGAAAACTGATACTGGCCCTGGAATTGATCCTGTTCTTGATCTTGGGACTGATCCTGATCCTGATCCTGATCCTGACCGGGCTTGTGTCCCCAGCCACCCAGATCAATATCTACATCCTTATTGTAGATAATTGTATCTCCGTCATCACCCTGAGTCGGGAAATGGTCGACAATATCTTCGAAGATCCCGAAGTTATTGTTATTTTTATTAGACATTGTATCGTCCTCATATGTTTAAAGGACAGCACCGCATTGCGTTCATTTTCGCGTAGCATCTGGCTGCCTGGTTTCGATTAAGCATCAGTATCTTCAACATCAGTGACGAAAGCGCGCTTCGGATAATGATTGAATATCTCTTGATATTCTTTCTTGAGTTCGTACACCTTATGGAAGACTTAATGCAGCTCCACTTTTGCTTAATATATTGCTAAGAGAAAGCCGGCAATTGGATTGATAACCGCATGGCTGCCGGCCGAAGTTGGAGCGTTCCCGCCAACCTTTTGAAAAAAAGCAATTTTTCGGTTTGTCACAGATGTGCGTCAAGTCTGAGTTACAAGTGCTAGCTAACCGAATCGGTATGGTACGCCGAATTCCTCTCCGGTTGATTATCCTGTAGCGCTAAACAAAGGCTCTGACCGGGGCATGCGAACTAGCCGAATGATTATCTATCTTTACGGAATGGCGACTGATAATATGATTAGATGGTTCGAAGCTTAGGAAATATGCGAGTGCAACCGCGAGTGCGACTGCGACTGCGAGGAGTTTAACGAAAAGTTCGGGGAGGAAAAGTGGTGTCTTTACAAGTATTTGGAGAGCGTAGTTCGCTTGCGCGCATTCACTCCAAGGGTCCCGAAACAAATAGCTTCGACGGAGCAACTCGTACACGATATATATTGCTCTCCGAGCCGAATTTATTCCCATTGTGTTACCGTGACGCGCTTGCGGCTATGAACCGGAACATTCGATTTGCGGCCCTGGATGCCGACGATCTCCAGCTAGACGGTACAGCGATGCACAATGCATTAGTCGTTCTGGACGGGACAGATGGGTGGGAGGTTCTGGGTCAGGCGAAGGGCATTCAAGACCGGTTTCCGAAGGTGACCATCATTCTGGCGACGGAAGGCGTGCCAAGTGAAGATGCAATGGCGGCCTTTTTTTCGCAGCCCTACGTCAGAAGTATTCTACCGATGGATGTTCGCCTCGATCTCTGGCTGGCGGCGATGCGGGCCATTTTTGAAGGTCTCGAGTATGTCCCCATGCGTTTTCTTTATTCCGGTCGTTACAATAGCAAAGCGGAACGGCATCCGGACGCGCCGCCGCAGCGAGAGGTACGTGATGGCTCGCACGACGACCGGATTTTCGGTGCCGGCGCTTTGCGGCATCTCACGCAGCGCGAACTCGAAGTGCTGGCAATTCTGTCGGAGGGCAGGCCAAATAAGATTATTGCAAAAAAGCTCGGCGTGTCCGAACACACGGTCAAGCTGCACATTCACAAAATCATGCGCAAGCTGAAGGTGTCGAACAGGACGGAAGCCGCTTCTTATTTCATCGCGATGTCAGGAACGACCTGACGGAGAGCAAGCATGGATATTCCCGCCAGCAACTCCGCCGGTCGTTTCGACGAGATACTCCGGTTGATCGGCGAACTTAACTATACTTGGACAAATACGGAAAGCCTGCTGGTCCATCTAATCGCGGGATTGGCGGCCGTTGATAAGGAGACCGCAACAGTGATCTTCCTCACACTCGGTGCGTCTAGAGCGCGGATATCGCTGGTAGAGCGGTTGGCAAAGTTGGACCGGGTCGAATCCGAGCGCCGCGACGCCGTTCTCAGTGCTATGCGGGCTTTATTAAAAGGTCAGAAAGTTCGAAACCACTATAATCACTGTCTTTACGCCTTCGACAGCGACAACCAGCCGGCGATGACCATAAATCTGCGTATCTCAGAATCCAGGGACAGTATCAGGCTCGATGGCTCGCGCCGCCTCGATGCCCGAACGCTAGAAGAGTTTTATGCTTCGCTTGAACAAATCAAGTCAACGAACCAGCAGATTTGGGGTATTATCCGCAAATACGAATTCCCGACGTGATCATTGAAATGAGATTAGGACCTGTTAGCGCCTGATCCCGACTCTATGTCAACCGCTTTTCCAATGAAGGACAGCGTTGATTCTGACGGATCGGCAATGGGCTGTGCTGGAGCCACTGACCGAGATCTGTTGCCCGCATGCCAAGGTCCCGAGTTCGCACCTTCGGCGTACGATCGAAGCCATCCTCTAGCGCCATGAGAACGGGGCGAAGTGGCGGTCCGTGCCGGCTGAACTTGGACCCTGGTGGATGGCAGCCCAGACCTTTATCCGCCGGTCAGAGTCAGCCAATGCAAGAGTTGGTATCATAGCCCAACGGCGTCGCGAAGCTTTCTCCAACAGTACATTTAAAATATTCATTAGATTTTAAATAGTTAGTGTATATAAAGAAATTTTTATGTTTTTACCTTGATCTGCATTAACGAATTACCGTTCATTGACTGTTTACAAGAATGCGTGCTTACTGTTCCGCAGCGTAGCAAAGACATTGGCGTGTTTGTTACTGGAACATAGGGCGTTAATATGTATAAACGGTTGTGCGGTTTCGCTTGGCTATTTTTCGCACTCTCTTTTCTAATCTTGGTTCAGCAGCCTGTCAGTGTTGATGCCCAGTGGAATATTGCGGCTACGGCACTCGCAGTTGCAACAGCGATCTACATAATTCGACTGGAAGGAGTCTGGCGGTACGTCTTCTTATCCGCCATTTCCATTGTCGTTTTCCGCTACGCCTACTGGAGAACGACATCGACCATTCCGTCTCCCGACGACCTTATCAGTTTCATTCCGGCGATCCTTCTCTATGGCGCCGAAATGTATTGTCTGCTGATGCTGGCGCTCAGCCTCTTCGTCGTCGCAGATCCAATAGAACGGCCGCGGGCAGCGCAGTTCCCCGATGAGGAGTTGCCAAGCGTCGACGTTTTCGTTCCGTCTTACAACGAGAGCAGCGACATTCTGAGTCTGACCCTAGCGGCGGCGAAAGGCTTGGACTATCCGGCCGAGAAGCTTCGCATCTTTCTGCTCGACGATGGTGGCACAGACCAAAAACGTCTGTCATCTGACAAAGCTGCAGCGTCTGCAGCGATCGACCGTCATCACGAACTTCAGCACCTTTGCACAGAACTCGGGGTCACCTACCTGACCCGATCTGCAAACGTTCATGCGAAAGCGGGCAACCTCAACAACGGGCTCCTTCATTCCCGCGGTGACCTCGTGGTCGTTTTTGATGCCGATCATGCACCGGCACGAGAATTCCTTCGGGAAACCGTTGGACACTTCATCGAGGACCGAAAATTATTCCTTGTCCAAACACCGCACTTTTTCGCCAATCCAGACCCGTTGGAGCGGAACCTTTCGACGTTCCAGCACATGCCGTCTGAGAACGAGATGTTTTACGGCCAGATCCAGAAGGGTCTCGACAAGTGGAATTCCGCTTTCTTCTGCGGATCCGCAGCGGTCCTGAGACGAAGTGCGCTGGAACAGGTAGGCGGCTTCTCCGGTGTCTCAATCACCGAGGATTGTGAGACGGCTCTCGATCTTCATTCGCGCGGCTGGAACAGCCTCTATGTCGATCGGCCGATGGTCGTCGGTCTTCAGCCTGACACCGTCGCGAGCTTCATCGGACAGCGCTCCCGCTGGTGCCGTGGCATGCTCCAGATCATGCTCTTGAAAAACCCACTGTTCAGGTCTGGGCTCAGCTTGCCCCAGCGGCTCTGCTACATGTCCAGCATGATGTTCTGGTTCTTCCCCTTCGTCCGCCTCGCGTTTCTTGTCGCCCCGCTGCTCCTTATCTTGTTCGATCTGAAAATCTTCGATGCGTCGGTCGATGAGTTCATCGCTTACTCAGTCTCGTATCTGATTGCTGGCGAACTCTTGCGTAACTACCTATACGGGCGGGTTCGTTGGCCTTGGGTGTCGGACCTTTATGAGTACGTTCAGTCCGTCTACCTTCTGCGCGCGATCGTCAGCGTCATTCTCAACCCTCGCCGTCCGACCTTCAACGTAACGGCAAAAGGTCAGACGCTCGACCGCAACCAGCTCTCCGAACTTGCGTGGCCCTACTTTGCGATCTTTGGCGTCCTTCTTTTCGCAACTGGAGTTGTAGCCTACCGCTTCCAGACGGAACCCGAAATCGGCGGAATGCTCCTCGTTGTCGGCGCCTGGAACCTCCTCAATCTGATCGTCGCCGGAGCAGCTCTGGGAGTCGTAACCGAGCGTATGGAGCGTCGTCAGACGCCCCGTCTTGCGAGCCAGCGGGAAGGGCAGTTGTTCTTTGGGGACGAGCGTATCGATGTTTCGGTCGAGGACGTTTCACTCGGTGGAGCGAAGGTGACGGTACTGTCCGACATGGCGAACCTACCTGACGATCGGCGGGCGCGCCTTCTAGTGAACTCGCACTCCGGCCGCGGTACACTCCAGTCGATCCCGATCGAGATTCGCTCGTTTACAAGCTCCGATCAAGGTCTTGTTCTAGGGGTGAACTTCCGAGCCGGTACCCAGCATTATGCAACTCTCGCCAATCTGATGGTTGCCGATCTCGATATTGTTCGCAAGCACCGCGCTGGCCGGCAGGTGGCCAGAGGCGTTTTCCGCGGCTCGCTTGGCTTTATACGCTGGGGACTCGCTCGCCCGTTCCAAGCGTTCCATCACCTCCTCTTCGACAGGGACGAACCATCTGCCATGCCGTCGAAGCCGGTTGCTCCAGCGGTCTACCCAAGTGGTGCTGCCGTATCTTCCGAACAAACTCGTTACTGAGGTCTCGGTTCATGTTCTACTTTTCAAGAATGCTTCTCGTTTCAACCGCGATCACAGCTCTCAGCTCGGCTGTATCCTTGGGTGCGGCACAGGCCCAGAACCAGTCGAACCCATTTGCGGCAGACCGAAGTGCTACCAACGTCGCCGTCTCGCTCAACGACGTTCAGACGCCTTCGAGCACTTTGAGGCGTTTTGATGCGAGCACCGATGAGTTCTTTTTGTCAGGCGAACGGACGACGCTAACGATCCCGTTCTACGTGACTCCCATTGAAACGACGCGGAACGCAAAGTTTGTCCTTGCTTTGCAGAGTGCCGTCTCCGTCATGCCAGAAACCTCTAACTTGAACGTTCGCGTGAACGGGGTGCCAGTCGCTCAGACACGGCTGGGGACAGGAAAGGCCGATCGTGTCGAGGCCGATCTCCCGGCCGGACTTCTCCAACCAGGTTTCAACGCGATCGAGATCATGACAGACCAGAATCATCGCGTCGACTGCTCGCTTCCTGGAACTTATGAACTCTGGACACAGATCGACCCGGCGGCGAGCGGCATTGACTTTGGTCTCGCATCGATCCCCATGAACCAACTATCAGACCTTGCAACGATCGCCGGGGTCGGAACAGACCGAACGCGGATCAACATAGTTGTTCCCACGTCCTCGCCAGACGCTACGCAAGTCAGTCAGGCGATGGCAATCGCACAGGCCCTCACCATCATTGGCAACATCTCGCGGCCGCTCGTGACAATCGGCCCGTCAGTCGCAATGGGTCCTGGCCTCGACGTCCTCCTGGCCAATACAGGAGGTCAGTCTGCCGAGGGTTGGCATACCCGCGATGAGCAGACGCTCTCCCCAGGTATCGTGTATCAGCCAGGGACGCGGGAGACGCCTTCACGACTAGTTCTTGGAGATGGTGAGAGAAACTCGAGCGATCGCGCGATTTCCGATCTCGTTGATCTTGCCGGGACTTTGAAGCCGGCGGGTACCGATACTGGACTCGCCGCACTCGAAAGGCGAAACGGTGCCAACCTACAAGCGAACGAGCCGGTCGCTCTGAGCGATCTCGGACTGGATACGAGCGAGTTCTCCGGGCGCTTCTATCGCTCAGACATCACCTTCTCGCTTCCGTCCGACTTCTATCCGGCCGACTACGACCGAGCCGAACTAACGCTGGATGCAGCCTACGCTGCGGACCTGTCGAGCGATGCATCGCTCGTTATTAACGCAAATGGCCGACAGGTGACCGCAATTCCGCTGAGATCGACTTTGAGCGGAACGATCGAAGATCAGACAATTAAAATCCCTCTCGGCTTCATGAAACCTGGCAAGAACAAGATAACGTTCCAAGCTTCTCTCCTTAACATGGCGGACGTAGCCTGTGATCCGACTGTGATGGCGGATCTTCGTCCCCGCTTCGCCATTCGATCCACATCGACTTTACAGCTCCCAAAGGTTGCACAGATTGGCCACCTTCCCGATCTTGCACTCATAGCTAATGGATCGGCCTATAGTGAACCAAGGTCAGATCAACCGCTCTCCCTTCTCGTGACGGATCGTTCCGCAGCTACGCTTGGCGGAGCCGCGACATTTATTGCTCGGATCGCACAAGCATCAAAGCAGATCAGACCGGTAACGCTTCAAACTGGCTTGCGGGACGATGGTCAGGCTGATGTCCTGGCGATTGGAACTTACGCAACACTCCCTAGTGAAGTTCTTCGCGCAACGGGTCTTGAGGACGGAACCGCCTTTCAATCGTCGGTCTCGGAAATCGTTGATGATAAAGTGTCGCTCTCGAGCGGATCGAGGCTGTTAGAGCCGGTTAAAGCAACGTTTTTTGCCAGCTTCGAACAGCCGATCAACCTCACCGAACGGCTCGATGAACTGAGGAACAGTATCTCTGCATTTTTCCAAGGTACGCGCTCGGCATTTGGAAGGCTTCCGGGTCTGTCGTCTTTCCTCGAAACGAAAGGATTCGTCGCTTTGGGGAATATTCCGGACAAGGCCACAGCGTTAACCGTCATTTCTCAAGCAGCGACGCCCGGCCCAGTTCCAAGAACCTGGACTGTAGTTGCGGGACCGGATCAAAATTCTCTCTCTCAGGGTATTATCGAACTGACGGAACCGTCGAACTGGCAGCAGTTACAAGGTGCTGCGGTGGCCCTTGCTCCGGATGGTACGTTGGTGAGTTTTGCTGCCGAGGGAGAACGTCTCTTCGAAACCCAACCACGCTCCGTCAGCAATCTGCGTCTTGTTTTCGCAGGATGGCTATCGCGTCATCTCCTTGAATATCTTCTCGGTCTCTCTTTGATCGCGTTGCTACTCGGGCTGTCGACACGGGCGCTAATTGGCCGGGTTGGAGCGAACACCAAATGAAGTTCGCCCTCCTGGTATTCACTATTCTCGTGATTTCGTCCGGCATGGCCTCGGGTCGTAAAACAGAAAGCCAATGGTCGGTCGAGGATCGCTGGATCCAATACGTCGCGAATCCCAAACCGGCACAAGTGGAGCACCCCAGCGAACGGAAGAACGATTTGACGATAGGAGCATGGCAACTCTATCGCAGCATCTTCATGGCTGACGGTGGACGGATCGTTGATCGCGAGAACGGTGCGATAAGCCATAGCGAAGGACAGGGCTACGGAATGCTGATTGCTGCGACGCTCGGGGACCGTGAGGCCTTTGATCGTCTCTGGGATTGGACGGAGCGCGAACTTCTCGTCCGCGATGATAGTTTGGCCGCCTGGAAATGGGATCCGAGCGCCGATCCTCATGTGAGCGACATGAACAATGCGACGGACGGTGACCTGCTGATCGCCTGGGCTCTCCTGCGAGCCTACAAAAAATGGAACGTTCGCGATTATCTCCGGGAAGCCGAAGCCATTGTCGATGATATCGTTTCAAAGGCGACGATAGTGACACCGTATGGCTCCGTCCTCCTTCCCGGAACCAAAGGCTTTTCCGGCAAGGATCGGCCCGACGGCCCCGTCGTCAATCTTTCCTACTGGGTGTTCCCGGCTATCGAGGAGCTCGCGGCACAGATGCCGGTCCTCGCGAAGTCTAATCTTGGCGAGAGCGGGATGAGACTGCTGCGTGATGTCATTGTTTCAGGCAAGACACTGCCGAGCGAGTGGACGGCTCTGGGCGGCGACGACCCCGTTTCGGCGGATGGGTTCGAGCCTGTGTTCGGCTACAACGCGCTTCGGATTCCCCTTTACGTTGCCTGGAGCCAAAAGCCTGACCCTCAGCTCCTTGAAGCGCTTGCCACCGCCTGGAGCGGTGGAGGCGAAGCCGGTCTCGACATAATCGATGTCAAAACACGGACCGCCGTAGAACCGATAAGGGGCCGCGGATACGGCGCGATCCATGAGTTGACGCTTTGCAGTCTCGGCCATCACACGAATCTCACGTCTACGGAAACCTTCGAACCTTCGACTTACTATTCCAGCACTCTACAGCTTCTTACCCTGATTGCGTTTTCAGAGAGGTATTCCCAATGCCCATGATCCGTTCCCGTGCGCTTCTCATAGCCACTTTTCTCTCAACGTCGTTTCTGGTCGTCACTCCTGTCGGATTTGCCCAGGCAACCGCCGATCCTTTCGCCAAAGTCCCTATTCCGCTTGTTCCCCAGAGTTCAGAAACGACCGTCGGGCTTTCAGATCAGGCTCGAACGACCCTCAACGAATTCTATCCTGCGCAGACCCGCGGCGCGTCGTCATCGTTTGCGCCAAGTGCTCAGCCGGTAGGCGCGACATCCAATGCAGCACCAGCGGAAGCCAGCTCAAGCAACCCGTTCGTCCCCGTAGTTCAGGCTGTGCAGACACCACAACGCTCTGGACCGACGAAGCCATTCGAAATGGATCTAGGTACCGGGCCGAAGGACGCGACAAAATTCGACACGAACATCATCGACGAGACGGCGCTGCGTTACTATGCCGATCAACGCAATTTGGAGCGTGTCGGGGCGGAGATTCGACGCCTGAAGACGTTGCATCCCCAGTGGGCGCCGCCGTCGGATCTGTTTGCGCCGCGAAGCACCGTCGACGAACAGCCGGTATGGGATCTCTTTGGTGCTGGCCAATATCTCGAGGCGCGCCAAAAGATTGAAAATCTCCAGAACGCGGACCCAAACTATCGTCCTTCGACCGACCTTCTGGCTAAACTTACAGAAGGCGAGGCGCGGGCAGCAATCCAAGCGAATTCGGATCGAAGCAATTGGTCCGGAACGATCGCGGTCGCCCGGGATCATTCTAATCTTCTCGTTTGTGAACATATGGATACGCTTTGGCGGGTCGGCGAGGCGTTTGCGCGTACCGACGATTATGCGAACGCTTTCGACCTTTACAGATATATACTCGTGAACTGCGAAGACCGCGGGGAGCGGCGTGCAACCCTCGAAAAGGCATCTGCGCTGCTTCCTCAGAAAGGTGTCGACGCTTTGTTGGCACTTGGTGATACGCAACCGGACGGAATGAACGAATTTGATGGGCTTCAGTTCGCGAAAGTAAGATCGGCTATCGCGGAGGCAATTTCGAACCCCATAATACCTGATTTAAAGATAGATCCCGCCGAACTCAATCGCTTTCAAGAGTTCGCAAAAGGTCAGCCGGACGGTGACGACGCCGCAATTATCGGCTGGTATAATTATTCACGAGGAGAATACCAGGCCGCCAGCGAATGGTTCGAGGAAGCATTTCAGGCCGGCGCCGACGACAAAGCAATCGAGGGTTACATTCTTTCGCTGCGTAATCTCGACGATCTCGACAATGCAGAGATGATCGCACTACGATACCGCGATCGTTCTCCAGAATTTGGCAAGATCTACATCGAGATCGTAGCAGATCGGATCAACGGACTCGAAGACGACGAGACATTGGATCGTGGCGATCTAGACAGCTTTACGAAGGTCGTCGATGACAGCAAGTCCGCTTTGGGCGCCCAGACGCTTGGATGGTATTTCATCGCCCGCGATGAGATCACAGATGCTGGAGAATGGTTCAAAAAGTCCGTCTCTTGGGAGCCTAGCGAGGAAGGAGTTGTCGGCCTTGCCGTTGTTGCGAGCCGCGAAAAGGACAACTCGGCGCTGTCTGCTATTAAAACCGAATACGGCGACCGGTATGCCGCTCTCTCCGATTTCAAAGAATATCGCCCGGTTGTACACCAGGCTGCCGTGAGATCTACGCGCTCTGATAAGAAACGGTTGAATGTAACGGAATCGAAACCTGTACGGGTGCGCTCTACCGGGGGGGGCGCAGACAAATTGATGGTTGATGCCAAAAGTCAGTTCGACGCGGGCAACTATCAGGCAGCTCTGAACGCCCTTGATAAACGCGAGGCGCGTGGCGGCAAGACTTACGGCGGGGAGATTCTAAGAGGCTGGGCCAATTTCAAGCTGAACCGGTTGAGCGAAGCCGAACGCATATTTCGAGCACAGGACAGCCAGCGCTCCACCAAGGATACACGCTTCGGTATCGGAGCCGTGCAAAACACAAAGTATAATATGTGGCCTGATCAGACGAATGATTGTAAAGTCAGATGGAAGTGCTAAAGCCGTTTCCAAATAAAAACTATGTAATTGCTTCGGACGAACTCGAAAGAAGATATTATGCGAACGATCCGCAAGGCTGTTTTCCCTGTAGCTGGTCTTGGAACACGCTTTCTTCCAGCCACGAAATCCGTGCCAAAAGAGATGCTGACCATCGTTGACCGTCCGGTCATTCAGTATGTCGTTGATGAAGCCTGGGACGCCGGCATCGAACATCTGATCTTCGTAACCGGCCGCAACAAGGGCGTCATCGAAGACTATTTCGACGTTCAGACCGAACTGGTCGATACACTCGTAAGCCGGGGGAAAACCGAGCAGTTGACTGTCCTTTCGGCGCTGCAGCCAAAACCCGGAATGGCAAGCTTTACACGCCAGCAAGCTCCTCTCGGTCTGGGACATGCAGTCTGGTGCGCCCGAGAACTGGTCGGCGACGAGCCGTTCGCGGTTCTTCTTCCCGACATGGTTATGAAGGCACAGAAGGGGTGTCTTGCATCGATGGTGGAGTTCTACAACGTCGCCGGCGGTAACATCCTATCCGTCGACGTATGTGATCCGAACGAGACTGATCGATATGGCATCGTTGGCAAAGGTCAGGATATGGGAAAGGGCTTTCGAGTGACAGACATGGTCGAGAAACCTAAACCTGCTACCGCGCCGTCGAACTATTCGATTTCCGGACGTTACATCCTTCAGCCGGAAATTTTCAATGTGCTCGAAACCCAGGAACGAGGAATGGGCGGAGAGATTCAGCTTACCGATGCAATGCGAACGCTTGCAATGGATCAAGCATTCGCTGCGTTGCCCTTTGACGGCACAACGTTTGACTGTGGTTCAAAAGAGGGCTTCATCGAAGCAAATGTTGCGTTCGCCTTGGACAGATCGGATGTTTGCGATACGGTTGGACGATCGATAGCTCGGATGCTGCGTCAAACTCATAATGATACGTTAGTTAAGGTTGCATGAGCCGAAAGATGGGTTTTGCAGTTAAATTTATGTGAGTATGCGGAAACAAGTTTTTTGTTTGGGCAAGCGCAGCCAAAGCGCGATGACGAAAATACCCAAGAAAATCAAGGTGCTAAAGGATGTTCTTTCGCATCATAATCCGCGTGTCGGGGGTTCAAGTCCCTCTCCCGCTACCAATCTTTTCAAGCGCTTAGCGGAAATACAGCCCTATTTCATGTCGCGGCCGTGTCGCAAGCGTTTCCCTTGATTTACAGGGGTTTCCATTCAGCATCGGCAAATCCGTGCGACATGAAATGCGACATGGCGCATGGCTGTGGCGCGGCGCGAAACTTCGAACAGATCGGCGTTGCACTCCGGACTGATTTTTCCCGAAACACGTTAGCGGTCGGCTTATCGCTCGCCTGACCCAACGCCCCAGTCCTGAAATGATCCGCTCACCGAAGCGGCCAACGCTTCCCCGATTGATCGAATAAGGTGGCTCTCAGTCGGTGTCACGGCGAGGGCATCGTGAGGATCGCGGCGACCGCAGTTTGTTCGCTTTGCGTTCTCGTGTGAAGCTGCGGCATGGTTCGAACGATTCGAAATTTCGCAGAGGCGCTTCGGCGCGGATTTGGTATCCGGATACATTGCGTTTGCGGCAAGCGCGTCGTGTATCGGTGCTCGGATCTGAGGGAAGCGATTCCGCCGACAGCGGACGTGGAGGTTCTAAGCTTCCGATGCTCATGGTGCGGAGCGAAGCCCGCCTATGTCCGCTATACCTCTCTGGACGATCTCGATCGAGAAAGCATCGCGCAATGGCGACCTCGTCCCCGCCGGCGGAAGACAATATTCTGATGTCCGCTAGATCCGAAGAGGGGGCATGAGAACGGCGGTTATTCCACATGTGCAATCTGTATTCGATCACCAAAGGGCAGGCCGCCATTCGCGCGTTCACGCGGGCTATCGAGGATCGCGCTGGAAATCTTCAGTCGCTTCCCGGCGTCTTTCCCGACACCATGGCGCCCATCGTGAGGCAGGCCGAGGGCAAGCGAACACTGAGTTTGGCGCGATGGGGGATGCCATCGCCCGGCTTCGTTCTGAAGGGCCGGAAGACAGATCCCGGCGTCACGAATGTTCGAAACGTGAAAAGCCCGCACTGGCGGCGTTGGCTTGGGGTGGAGCATCGTTGCGTGGTGCCGTTCACATCGTTTTCCGAATACGAAACGCAACGGGACGGCAAGAAGGCTCCGGTGTGGTTCGCCGCGAGCGAAGAACGCCCCCTCATGGCGTTCGCGGGGATCTGGACGAACTGGACCAGCGTTCGCAAGGTCAAGGAAGGCGAGATCAACGCGGATCTGTTCGGGTTCTTGACGACGGATGCCAATGCCGTCGTGAAGCCCATTCATCCCAAGGCAATGCCGGTGATCCTGCGAACGCCGGACGAAATCGACGTGTGGATGAACGCGGATTGGTCCGAGGCGGGCGACTTGCAGAAACCTCTTCCGGACGATCAGCTTATGATCGTCGCACGCGGCCCCAAGGAAGATGGAACGCGCACCGAACATATGTAGGGAACAGCCTTGTTTCTTCGGACGCTGTGGCGATCGGAGTTCGAACGGAGATGAGGACGCCGAATAGTGCGTCTACAACAAGCAGCCTTGGTGCTTGTGCGTGAGAATTCGGGCTGAGCCACCGACAGTCCGAGAAAGGTCTGCGTCGACGCCACGGGTGGCATACGGCCCTATTCTGCTTCGCTCGGACATGTGCTTCGGCTTGTGCGCGTCGATGATTGACACGTCAGACAATCGACCGGTCTCAGTCGGCGAATGCACGCCCGGCGTACTCTTGCGATCCTTCAAATCCCGCATCGCCACCGAGCGTCAACTGCGCCACACCGGTCGATTCTTCCATCTCAGCAGCAGTCGGCGTTGGGAAAATTATTAAGGACGAAGCTCCTATAAAGGACCGCTTACGCTAAGGTCCGAGGGAGATGGTTGATGCGTTCCTTTCTTCGCGATACGTCAGGCACGTTCGGAATGCTGTTTGCACTCCTGCTTGTCCCGCTTGTCGTCAGCGTGGGAACGGTCATCGATGTTTCTCACGTGAAGTGGGTGAAGGACGATCTCAGCAGCGCCGCCAATATTGCAGTCCTTTCCGCCGTCGCTATCGGTTCGAAAGGATATGAACTGGCGGTCAAGCAGGACGCCGAAGGTCGTGTGAGCGAAGCGGAAACCCTTGTTTACAGTCTGTTCAATGCCAACGCGAAAATCGATCGCGACAGCAGTCACACGAAGATCGAACCGAAAGTCACGAAAGCCAAATCGCTGATCACGTCGGAGATCAGATATTCGACGGACGTGAAATTGTTTTTCGGCGCGTTCCTCGGCATGGAGACGTTGAATGTGACAGGCGTCGCGAAAGCCGAGGTGGCAACGCAGGGGCCGGTCGATTTCTACATGCTGCTCGACAACACGCCCTCGATGGGCGTGGGCGCGACGTCCGCGGACATTCGAAGATTGCAGGACAATACGCCCGACAAGTGCGCCTTCGCCTGCCACCAGTTGGACCGCACCAATAACTATTACAAACTCGCCAAATCCCTTGGCGTCAAGATGCGGATCGACCTCGTCCGCGAGGCGACCCAGCGGTTGACGGAAACGGCGAAAGCAACGCGAATCGGCAGCGATCAATACCGTATGGCGGTCTATTCGTTCGGCTACAGGGCCGAAAACATGGGCTTCACCGAAGTCGCACCGCTTTCCAACGATCTCGACCTCGTTCGCACCATGACGAGCAAGGTGGACCTGATGACAATCCCCCACCAGAACTACAAATCGGATCAGTTGACCGCGTTCGATGAAACCCTGAAAGCCGCTCGCAAGGCGATACCGAAGCCTGTGGCCCCTGAGAAGGGCCAGTTAGCGCGCGAGCAGATCCTCTTCTTCGTATCCGACGGCGTCGCCGATGCCTACAAGCCCTTGGGCTGCAAGAAATTACCGACGGGAACGCGCTGTCAGGAACCCATCGACTACCAATATTGCGACCAGATCAAGAAGGACGGAACGCGGATTGCGGTGCTATACACCACCTACCTGCCGCTTCCGTCCAACAATTGGTACAATACGTGGATCAGGCCGTTCCAGAACGAAATCGGTCCGGCGATGAAAGCCTGTGCCTCTCCCGGACTGTTTTTCGAGGTCAGCCCTTCGGAAGGCATAGAGGCGGCGATGAACGCGCTTTTCGTCAAGGCAACAATGTCGCCGCGTCTGACATTCTAGGATGTCCGCTCGTTGAAGTGTCTGTTCCGGCGCTTGGAACGGGCGGTGACGGCGCGCGGGAATGGGCGATTGGCTCGGCGTCTGGAAGGAATTGGCTCACCAACGCGATGCCAAGCCAATGGGGTTCCAGCTTCGGTATACGTGTTCGGTATCACGCCTGACGGCGGATCTGGTCGAGACAATTGTTGAGAACGCCCTCACCAAGCCCATACGTCACTTGGCGATGCCGGTGTTCGTTTCATGCCTGTCGAGACCGGCAGCTTTCGGCTTCGATCAGACGCGGGCGGCGAGAGCAGCCGTTTCAGAGACCGGACTATCCGGTTTCTTCGAGAATGAGCCGGATCGTTTCCTCCGGCTGATCCCACATCGGGAAATGCCCGCATTGTTCAAACCAGTGCAGCTTTGCGGACGGAAACGCTTTCGTCGCTCGAGCCGCCTGACGTGGAAGACACAGACGATCCTGCCGACCCCATCCAATGACCACAGGTCGGGACGAGAATGCTGCGGGTCCTTCCTGTCCGGGAGCCGAGGCAAGGTCACGCACGAGCGCATCGAAGGTCTTCGTCGTGGCAAAGCTCTTCAGTTCCGCCGCCACCATCTCTCCATCCAGCTTGGAGGGACGCGCCGACAATTGTGCCAGAAGCATGCTCCGGGAAAGAGCGGATCGGGAAAGGGTCGGAAGTGCAGGCTCCAGGCCACGCACGAGCCGGATCGACGCAGCAAGCGTCGAGCGGAAATAGGTTCTTTCCCATCCCTGCCAGAACCCGCCGGGATCGAGCGCGATCGTCGCTCCAGCTTTTCCGCGACGTGCCATTTCGAGAACGATCCGTGCCCCGAGCGAGCTTCCGACGATGTCCACCCCAACCAGATCGTTTTCGACAATGAACGTCTCGACACTGTCCGCAAGCCCCGCGAACGTATCGCTGGTGGCATCCGCTGGCGTATCGCCGTGCCCCGGCAGATCCAGAGCGAGAACGTCCCGTGAGGCGGAGAGGGCGGGGAGGATCGTCGACCACGACCGCCAGGAGCCGCCGAGGCCGTGTACGAGAAGCAGCGGCGGGCCGGAGCCATGACGAGTGCAATTGAGCATTTTAGCTTTTCCTTCATTCGACCAGATGGTGGAACCTCATCTAGCGCCGGGCTGCGCCTACGAAACCCATGCGCGGACCCGCGCTTCGATCCCCGTGCCGGTCGCTTCCCGCAACGGGGTTCCGGAACAGCGATCTCGGCGGGACCGAGATTTCCTGTCAGGCCGCCTCGAGAACTCCAGCGACGACCAGATCCCATACTCTTTGAATTGTTGCGCTGGATGCGGCGGTCCGTCAGGGAAACGTTCGACACGCGTGGCGACGCACCAAATCACCTTTCCCAAACATTACATTTTCAAAATGGTGGAACGGACAATATCCGCATCGCTTAACTCTGCAAGGTCGCATGATGCGGCTGCAATCTGATTAATTACGATCAATCTAGGAGTTCCCGATGACTAATCGTATCACGACGTTCATCTCCGCCGCTGCTTTCAATCTCGCAATCGGAAGCGGTGCAGCCTTCGCGCAGGAAGCTTATTCTGATTGGGATACTGACGGCACCGCCGGTATCAACCAGGAAGAGTTCAACACGGGCTTCGGTGAAGGCGGCGTCTATGACTCCTGGGACGCGAACAGCGACGGCTCGCTGACCGAAGACGAGTTCAACGCTGGCGTTTATGATGGCTACGATGCCGATGACAGCGGCGCCCTCGAAGAGCCCGAGTTCGGCGATGTCGGCGACGACATGGGCGATGGCGGCTTCTTCGACGTCTAAGATCGCTGACCTTTCATGTTTTGCCTCTCCTGGCGGCTCGAGGCCGCCGGGATTTTGAAAAGCTCCCTTATCTCGTACCGAGGAAACATCATTATGAAAAAGACACTTCTCACCGCCGCCGTCCTCGCATTCGGTATTTCGCCTGTGATGGCTCAGACAAGCGATTCCGGCACGTCATCGCCGGACGCGGCGACCAGCGACAGTGCCGCCGCAACGTCGGGCGACAGCACGTCGTCGTCGATGTCGACCGAGGACATGGTCGCATCGCAGGAAAAGGTCCTGGGTGCTCTGGAAAAGGCCGGATATGAGGACGCATCGATCATGGACGCGGCCTACATGGTTCAGGCCAAGACCCCCGATGGCGAGCAGGTTCTCATGATGATCGACACCAGCGGTCGCGTCATGGGCGCCCAGAAGGCACCGTCGGCCGGCAGCACGGCATCGCCGCACTCCGGCAACAGCAACAGCGGCGCGACGTCCGGCTCCAATGACAACTCGACGACAGAGCCCAGCAACTGATCTCCTGATGCTGTATCCTTGTCTCTCCTGTCGTTAGAGTGACGGCCGGCGTGTCGAAAGACGCGCCGGCTTTTTCATGCCGACAGGTCTGTCTGTCTGTTTCGGACGTGCAATCGAGCGTGTGTGAAGATCATGGGTCGGGGTCCTCGTCTCGGTTGCCATGTGTTCCTGCGAAGGACGTCTTCATTAAATTTCAGAATTCTTGGAACAGGCGCCGATTCATAGGGTTGGCTTAGTACATGTTTTCGAAGTGACCGATCGTTGCTGGTCGTTCGAAAGGGTTTGGTTTCCGTGGAGGGAACCAGACCAAGGCGGAGACGGGGAACGAAACAGGCGCTGCGCTCTCCTCGGAGCGTCCCTCCCTTTCTCGCCGATCGATTGCGCGGACCCCATCGGGTTCGCCGCTTTCATGCATCGAAACATTCAAAAGGAGGACATCATGAAGTTCCTGTTTTCGACCGCCACAGCGCTTGCGCTTTTCGTCTCCCCGGTTTTCGCCCAGGACCCATCGCAGGCACCCGCCGCGCAGACGGATGCGCAGTCGAGCGGCTCGGCGTCGAGCGCCGATGACCGGATGGCCCGCGACAGCGCGATGGAGAGCGCCAAGGGCGCCGGCATGTCCGATGTCACGGTCGTCGAACGCGCTTTCGTTCTCCAAGGCACCAACGCCGCCGGCAATCCGGTGTTCATGATCGTCGATCCGCCCGGTGCACTCCTCGGCATCGGCGCGCCGATCGCAGTCGCTGCTACGAGCCCGGGATCATCGGATGCATCGCGCAGTGCGGACGCGGAAACGGCGGACGGCACCGCGAAGACCGTCGAGGAAATGGCCGGCGAGCCGGCGCAGACCGGGTACATGGCCACGCAGACCGATCCGGCCTCGCCGCAGATGTGGGATCCGATGATGGTCGAGCAGCAGATGCGCGATCTCGGCCTCGACAAGCCCGCGCAGTAACTCCCAAATCCCGAGAGGTCACCGCATCGTAAGCCGATCGGGACCAAGGAAGCGGGCATGACGATGATCCTTCCGTCATGCCTGCGCGTCTTGAGCGCGGAAACGGTCGAAAAGCCGCGTCCGTTTGGCCGCCCGGTCGCGTTCGAACCTCTTCGAACCAGCGACCATTCGACGGGGAGCACGATGCGGTGCGTTCCGGAAAACCCCTGCAACTCAAAGGAAACACATCATGCTGTTCCATCGAAACCCCGCTTTACTCGGCATCGTCGCGGCTGCTTCGCTGACGGTGGCCTGCCTTCCTACAGCCGAGGCGCAGGATGACGGATCCAGCGGCACCGCAGGCTCGGCGTCGTCCGAACGAAGCGACGAGCCGGACACGTCCGTCGCGGCGCTGGCAGGCTTCGATATCGAAAACTATGCCGACGGCTTCACCGCCGAGGGGCTTCTCGACGAAGATGTGCAGGGGACCGACGGAGAGCCGATCGGCGAGGTCCTGAATATTGTCGTTGGCGGGAACGGCGTCATCGATCGTGTGATCATCAATTCCGATGGGTTTCTCGGTATTGGCGAGACGGTCATCTCGATCCCCTTCGACAGGTTGGACCTGACACCCGGCACCGATGGGGTGACGGCCGCGATCGAAGAGGATGACACGGACGCCTACTCGATCTTCGGAGAAGGCGATGGCAACGGCGTTTCGAAAGACAGCTACCGCGTATCTGCGATGATGGGTGACGACGTCGTCCTGAACGACGGCACCGACTACGGATATCTCGCGGATCTCGCCTTCGACCAGAAGGGTACGTTGCAGGCCGTCATCGTGCAGCCGGATATCGCCTTCGAAGCCGACGGCTACTATGCCTATCCGTTCACGGGATATGGCGTCCAAGCATATGAGTTTACGCCCTACGCATCAGAGTACACGCTTCCCTACGCCAAAGGCGACGTCGAGCAGACCGACCCGTTCGATTACGACGAATTCCAGGAAAACTCCGCGCTTGCCGGCTCCGGCTGAACCACCCGATGTAACCAGATTGGCAGATCACGCGATTTGATCGGGCAGCGTTGGACATACGCCGTGACGCTGGGCTGAAGTTCGACGTGGTCTGTCAACCATCCGGCTCGAACGGCAATGGTGGTCGCGCTCCCGTGGCCACAAATGTCCCACACAACATCGCGGGCGAACGAAGCAGGTATGAATAAAGACTGATCCGAAGGTCTTTCGCGTCACGATTCCCATGTCGGGGTGCAAACCTCTCGTCTGCGACCATCCAATCGGCTCGATGATAATCTGTCCGGGGTGGCACCGGTGTAGCTGCCTTGGGGATGAACCCAACCCTCTGTTGCGCGGCAGAGTTCGCGGATGGGTCTTGTGGCGCCCTCATGGCGTGGAAAACGCTGCACGGTTGCCGCTCGACGATGGGGTTCGACTGGGCAGAACCGATCGGAATTGGGTCTGGGTTGCGGAACCGAGGGACCGGGAACCCGGCGCCTTTTCTCCTTCCGGATCTCGGCGGCCTCCACTCTTTCGTCACCCCCCCGCGATCGTCGAGGGTGACGCTCTCACCCCTCTTCAGCGTCGGAGCCAGCTGGGTCTCAGCACAGGTGACGCATGCAGCCCGGTAGAACTCACTCCTTGTCGATGATTCAATGTCGCGTCAGGCGCGACGCTGACCTGCGTCCACGAGGGCAGCCTCCCGCGCGACCGAAGATCCGATGGATATCGGCAACCGAACGTGCATCACACCGGCGGGAAGCGAACGATTGAGTGCAACAGCGCATCATCCTCGATTCCGGCAATCTTTCACGATAGTCCAGGCCGGATCTGCTCCGCAGCCGCGACATGTCGGGGAAACAGGCTCGAATATCGCGGTCTCAGTCGACGAATTCGACGTCGATTCCGGTCTCCACAAGTTCAGCCAGTTCCCTGGCGTCCCAATTGGTCAGCCGCACGCAACCGTGCGACGCAGCCTTGTCGATCTTGGCCGGCTCGTAGGTGCCATGAATGCCGTAGGTCGGCTCCGACAGGTCGATCCAGACGTTGCCGACAGGGTTGTTGGGACCCGGAGCGATCGTCAGCTGCTCATCATTGTCGCCCTGCTGGAAGTTCTCGCTCGGGCGATACGAATAGGTCGGGTCTATGGCAATCGCCTTGATCTGGTGCGTGCCCTCGGGGGACGGATTCTCTTCGCTGCCGATCGTCGCGGGATAGGCAAGGATCAGCCTGTCGTCCTCGTCATAGGCGCGGATCTGGGCGCGGTCCTTGTCAGCCTCGATGCGGTCGATCGTGACGCCCGTCCGCGCATCGCCGATGTCGGCCACGAGGATGGTCGTGCCCTCGGTCAACTCCTTGCTGTCGTTCAAGGCCTTGAACAATTCGATATCCATATGGTGACGTTCGGCCAGCATCTCCTCGATGCTGGTGAAGCCCACCGACTCGAGTTCGGCCAACTCTTCGTAATCGCTGGGGATTTCGTCGATGAAATCCCGGTCGGTATCGCTCGCGGTGATCTCGTACTCGACCAACAGATCGGCGTTCTTCTCGCCGCCCAGCAGTTCCCAGACCTCTTCGTCGAGTTCGCCGTCGACCGTCAGGTCGTTCATCGTCTCATAAGCCGAAAGCGCCTTGGTGAGGTTCTCGCCGTTGTAACCATCGATGACTCCCGGCGACACATGGGACCGGTCGAGCAGGATCTGAGCCTTGATCATCACCGGATTGAGGTCGCCTGCAGCGACGTCCGATCGCTCGGCCAGCTTGGCCCCGTTCACATCGTCTCTGGTGATCGCAGCGGCCAAGGTTGATGTGGGCCATGCGCAGGAGAGTGCCAACAGTCCACTCATCACAGTTTTCGGTAACTTGCCCACGTCAATCTCCTCGGAAATGGTGTCCGCCGATATCCGAGCACAGAGCCCCGCATTGAATCGGCCATGGAGGAGATCCCTTCGTGTGGAACTGGAGATTCCCCGCCGTCTAATAAGGCAACGGGATGAATTGGCTTCCGTTCCAGTCGTTCCGCCTGAGGAAGTTGCCGAACCGCCGACCAGCTTGCAGGCGAAACGACCCTCCCGCTGAGCGAGATGAACCTGACGAAGGGCTTTGACGCTCGCCCGGCCGGAAGCTCCGCTGGCCCGTGAACGCTCGGTGTCTGATTACCGACAGACGCACATCAGTATCGGTTTACCGCGGTTGCGGCCGGAATCGGATCGGCCGGTATGTGACGGCAAGACGCAAACGAACGGGCGCTTGAACGAGCGCTGGCTCGTTCCGTCGAAATCATCCAGCATCGCCAAACGAATGCCGCGCCTGAGCGCGATGGCTCGGGCGCGGCGTTCGTTCGATGTTGGAAACCGATGTGTCAGGCGACCGAGCTCGCACCGACGCTCGCAGAACCGTCGTCTTTGGAAACGGCCGGTTTCTCGACGAGCATGGAGACGGTCGCGCCGATAAGCAGCGCCCAGAACGGAGCGCTGATTCCCAGGATCGAGATGTTCGACATGGCGATGATCAAAGCGACGAAGGCGCCGATCTGATAGCCCGCAGCCTTCGAGAAGGCCGACTGGAACGCCATGACGAGGACATTGATCATCGCAAGACCGGCCACGGCGCCGATCAGTGGTCCGGGAAGCATCAGGATCAGCGGCACGACCGCGCCGGCGAAAATACCGAAGGCTGCAAAGAGCACCCCGTTGACGACGGTCGCGGCGTAGCGGCCGTCCCGATTTTCGCCGGCCTGGTCCGAAGAACAGATGGCGGTCATCGGACCGGCAATGTTGGCGTTGTGGCCGCCGAGGAAGCCGGCAAGGATCCCTCCGACGCCGGATATGATGGTCATGGCATTGACCGGCGCTTTGTATTTCTCGGCGAGGAGAACGCCGGTCGCCTGGGCGTTCTCGGCACCTACGACGAGGATCGCGAGCGGTATGGCGATGGCCAGGAAGGCGTCGATCGAGAACGTCGGCGCGGTGAATTCCGGCAGCACGAACCTGATGCCGGCGTCGCTCCCCCCAAACGACCCCATGACGGCGGCGGCGACCAGCCCGACGACCAGGGCCGACAGAACCGGCGGGACGGCTTTCAGGAAGCGCATGGACAGGAAGAAGGCGACCACCGCCGCGCCGACGACGATCGGAAGTGCGGAAACGGCGTTGACGGCGCCGATCCCGAACCGGATCAGGGCTCCGGCAATCATCGCCATCACGATCGGCATCGGCAGCCAACGCATGACCTTTCCGATCAGCCCGGTGACACCGAGGATGAGGACGATAATGCCGGCCATGATGAACGCGCCGACAGCCTGATCGAACGGAAACACCGCCAGCGAACCGGCGACGAGCGCTGCCCCCGGGATCGAATAGGCGCCGGTGATCGGCACCTTGTAGTAAAGACCCATCAAGAGGCTGATCAGGCCGCCGAGGCCGTAGATCGCGAGCAACCAGGCGACGGTCTGGCCGTTCGTCAAGCTGCCGGCGTCGGCTGCGCCGATCACGATCAGCGCCGGTCCCGAGCAGCCGAAGATCGCAGCGACGAGCCCGGCGCTTGCCGTCTTCAGATTGATATTGCCTGTCAGATCTCGAAGTCCGGCACCGATGCCGGGGCCGGGCTCGATGAGCCCGTGCTTTCCAGTTTCCATAATGTCCTCCCTGTGTTGAACGTGACCCCCCCCGGTTCCTCGCCTTTTGGGGTTTCACGCGAATTGATGGCGATGCGCTCAGCGTCCGGTGAAGCTTGCCTTGCGCTTCTCGTGGAAGGCTTCGACGCCTTCCTTGAAGTCATCCGACTGGCGCAGACGGCTGTAGTTCAGCCCCTCGATCTCGATCGCGGTGGTCAAGAGGGCGTCTTCGGTATCGTTGAGCAGTTTCTTGGCGGTGCGCTGGGCGAGCGGGGAAAATTCCAGAAGCTCGTCGACGAGCGCATCGACCGTGGCTTCCAGCTCTCCGTCCTCGACGCACTCGGTCGCGATGCCCCAATCGTACGCCGTGCGACCGGGAATGCGTTTGGAGCGCATCACGATATCCTTGGTCCGCGTGACGCCGACGATTTTCTGCAACCGCGCCGAGCCGCCCGAACCGGGAATCTGGCCGAGCTTCTGTTCCGGCAGCGCGTAGCGACAGGTCTCCGAGACGATGCGGAAATCGCAGGCAAGCGAGATTTCGAACCCGACGCCGAACGTGTAGCCGCGATTGGCAGCGATCACCGGCTTGGAGCAGCGGGCCGGAGCCGCGACATTCCAGGCGAGCTTCGAGACGTGTTCGGGACTTGCTTCCATGAAGCCCCTGATGTTGCCGCCGGAAGAGAAATGCTCGCCGGTGCCTGACAGGACGATGATCCGTACATCGGCGTCTTCGTCGAGAGCCTCGAAGACGAGGCGCAACTGATCGCGCGCCTCCATCGAGATGACGTTGAGCGGCGCGCGATCGAGGATCACATCGGCGCGTCGTTTGTCCGCTGAGATTTCGACGCGAAAGCCGTCGAGTTCGGACAGGCGCGGATCTGTGAAGGTGTAGGTCTTGCTCATGGCTGGACGGGTCTTTCGGAAAATTGAATCAGGAGAGTGCGGTCTGACGTTCCGCGTGCGAACCGGCCTCTACGGCGTATTCGCCAGCGACGAGCTTGCGGCGCAGGAGCTTGCCGACCGGCGATTTGGGAATGTCTTCGACGAAGACGTAGGCTCGAGGGCGACGGAAATTGGCGAGGCCCGAGGTCTTGCAGTGGGCGTCGAGATCGTCGACCTCGACCGGGGCCGAACGCTTGACGAAGGCGGTCACGATCTTGCCCCAGCGCTCGTCCGGCAGGCCGACGACTGCGACCTCGACGACATGCGGATGAAGTGACAGGCAGCTTTCGACCTCGACAGGCGAAACGTTCTCGCCGCCGGTGATGATCATGTCGTCGGCCCGGCCGGTGACGAAGAGGTCGCCGTCCTTGTCGAAGAAGCCGGTGTCTCCGGTGAAGTACCAGCCCTCGCGCAGAGATTTCTTGTCGGCTTCGGGCCTGTTCCAATAGCCCTCGAAGCTTTCGTCGCCTTGAAGTGCGACGATGATCTCGCCTTCTTCGTCCACCTTGGCCGGCGTACTCGCATCCTTCGCTCCGAGCGGCACCACCCGCACCCGCTGATTGATCCCGGCGCGGCCCGCCGAGCCTGGCTTTGCCGGAGCGTTCTGATCGATGGTGAAGGTATAGACTTCCGAGGAGCCGTAGTGGTTGACGAATAGCTCGGGCTCGAACGCCTTCTGCAGCTTCGTCATCAGGCCGTCGGTCATCGAGGCGCCGGCAAAGCCGAGCTTTGTGACCGATGCGACCCTATCCTTCGCGAAGTTCTCATGGTGGAGGATGTCGTGATAAAGCGTCGGCACGAGATAGAGATTGGTAACGCTTCGTCTTTCGATCGTCGCGAGCGCGCCTTCGACATCAAAGCGCGGAAGGCAGACGAAATTACCGCCGATGACGGAACTCGCCAGAAGCGAGCGCACCCCCATGGTGTGGTAGAGCGGCATGACCCCCAGGGTGCATTCGCCGTGCCGGTAAAGGTTCTGCGCCACATGGGCGATCGCTGCAGCGCGCTCGGCATGGTGACGACGTGGCACGCCCTTCGGCTTGGACGTCGTCCCGGATGTGTAGAGCATCAGCGACCAGTCGTCGGCTTTCGCCCGTGGCGAGGCGTCGGGTGCGGACGCCTCCATCATCGCGCTGAGGGACTGGATGCCATCCGCAGCTTCGCCGAGCGTGAGCCGAGGCAGGTTCGCAGCCTTGTTCGATTGCGCGACGGCACCGGCCGTGATCGCCTCGAAGACGACGAGCTTGGCCTCGGCATCCTCGATCGTAAAGTCGATCTCCTCGGGTTTTGCCCGCCAGTTGAGCGGCGTCACGATCAGTCCGGCAAGTTGGCAGGCCCAATGCAGGGAAGCGTTCTCCCAGCGATTTTGCAGGATAGTCAGGACGTGGTCGCCGGGTTTCAGACCGATCTCGTCGAGACCGGCGACAAGGGCCGACACCTTGCCGAACCAGACCTCGTAAGTGAGTTCCAGGTCGCCATCGCAGATCGCGAGAGCCGTCGGGTCGCGCTCGACGCTTGCGATGAAGCTGGTTCCAAGATCAAGCATGGGCAAGTTCCTCCTTCAAGTGCCGTTGGGCGGCGAGCGCTGCCTTGACGATCGGCGCATAACCCGTGCAGCGGCAGAGATGGCCGGACAGGTGTTCGCGGATGTTCTTTTCGCTCGCATCGGGATTTCGGGAGAGGAGCGCGTCGAGGCTCATCAGGATGCCGGCGGTGCAGAAGCCGCATTGGAGCGCGAAGTGCTCGCGGAACGCCGCCTGGAGCGGGGACAGTTCGCCGGGACGAGGTTCGATCCCCTCGACGGTTCGGATATCCGCACCTTCGGCCTGCGCCGCGACCATCAGACAGGCGCGTGACGGCTCGCCATCGATCTGGACGGTGCAGGCGCCGCAAACCCCGTGCTCGCAACCGACATGGGTGCCGGTCGCGCCGACCGCATGGCGGATCAGGTCGGTCAGGAGCATACGGGGTTCGGCCCGTACGTTGACCTTGCGCCCGTTCAGCGTGAAGGCGATCTCGTGCGTCGTGTCTTTCGTCAGCTTCGGCATTGGATAGCCTCCTCCACAGTGCGCCGCCCGAGTTCGCGAACCAAATCGCGGCGGTAGCGTGCGCTCGCGTGCAGATCGTCCCGAGCGTTGAGGCTCCAGGCGAATTCGTTGAGCTGGTCGTCGAAACCGGGATCGGACGGATCCGGCAGCGCGACAGCCTGCGGGATATCGGCGACGCCGCCGACCGCGAGGCGAACCGCGCCACCCGGTTTTGCGACCGCCGCGCAGGCGACGATGGCGAAGTCGCCATGACGGCGGGCGATCTCTCGAAAGGCCGTTCCCGTTCCTATCGCATGGGTGGGAAAACTGATCGCCTCGATCATCTCGCCGGGACCGACCGCAGTCGCCATCATGCCGAGGAAGAAGTCGGCGGCTGACAGAACGCGTTTGGCCTTTTTCGAGCGCAGCCGCACCTCGCCACCGAGGGCGAGGAGAGCGAGGGGCAATTCCGCACTCGGATCGGCATGGGCGAGCGAACCGCAGACGGTGCCGCGGGAGCGGATCTGGGCGTGCCCGACCCATGGCAACATCGCGGCAACGAGCGGCAGCATGCCGGAAAGCGGTGCCCATCGTTCCAGCGCGACCTGACGCACGCCCGCGCCGATCTCGATCCGGCCTTTCGCCTCCGAGATCCGGTCGAGCCCCCTGATATGCATTACATCGACGAGGATCGCAGGGCGCGCGAGGCGCATGTTGAGCATCGGAACCAACGATTGCCCCCCCGCGATGACGCGGGCTTCGTCACCGCCTTCGGCAAGCGCGCTCAAAGCCTCATCCAGCGATTCGGCGCGCACATAATCGAACGGAGCCGGTTTCATGCGCCACCTCCGATCATCGCTCGCAGACGCGCAAGAAGACCGTTGCCCGGGACGCTGGTGCCGCCGGCATGGTTCGCGAGGGCCTTGAAGAACTGGCCGATGACGACACGCGCCGCGCCGTCGAGCAGACGCCCGCCGACGGAGGCGACCTTGCCGCCAATTCCCGCTTCGTAGGTATACGAAATCAATGTTTTGCCGGAGCCTGCATCGCTCAGCGTGATCCGGCCCTCGCCTTCGCCGAAACCCAGTGCGCCCGTCGTCTTGCCGCGAAGGGTGACGGCGTTCGGCGGGTCGAGATCGAAGAGTTCGATGTCGGCCTTGTAGCGGCCTTTCACCGGGCCCACGCCGAGGGTCACGTCGGCCAAGAAATGGGTGTCGGACGCCTTGCGCACCCCGTGCGAGCCGGGAATGATGGCATCGAGCGTGTTCGGGTCGAGCAGCATCGCCCAGACCTTCTCGCGGTGCGCTGCAACCGTTGCCGAGCCTTCGCCGGTCAGCTTTCGCGGGCCGGCCCGCTTCGAGCTGTCGTTCCCGCGCGGCGGGTTCTTGGCTTGCGGCTCGTCGTCGGCGATCAGTTCCCTTATCCGCGATGGGGTCAGCGGCAGGGTGAGATTTTCCGCCCCGATCGCGTCGGCGACCGCGTTTGCGATGCAGGCCGGCGTCGACATGCAGTTGCCCTCGCCGACGCCCTTCGCGCCGAGCGGTGTGAAGGGCGAGGGTGTTTCGTGATGGAGGATCAGGGGTTCGGGAACTTCCATCACGGTCGGGATCAGATAGTCGGCGAGCGTTCCGGACCGGAAGCTTCCGTCCGCGCCATAGGCATATTCTTCCAGAAGCGCCGCGCCGAGCGCATGAGCGAACCCGCCGCGCACCTGACCATCGACCATGGCCGGATGAAGGATCGTGCCGCAATCGTGCATCGTCACGTAGCGGTCGATCCGGGCTTCGCCGGTCTTCGGATCGATTTCGATCCCGCAAAAATCGAAGATGAAACCGTGGCACAGCGAGGAGTTGACCTCGTCTGCGGCGTTCGGAGCCGAGAGTTCGTCCGGCGTCCAGAACACGGTCTCGCGGATCGTCTGATCGACGGTATCGGGCAGGGTCCCGGGTGCCCAATGGGCGGCTGCGGCAACACGCGGGAAGGAGACCGAATTGTCCGGGTTCTTGATCGAGGACGCCCGTCCGCCTGCGAATGCGATATCCTCCGGCGCAGTGTTGAGCTTGCCGGCCGCGACCTTCGCGAGCTTTGCCTGTAACCGGTCCGCCGCGAGTTTGGCCGCTCCGGCCACGGCCGGCGCGAAACGGCTGGAATAGTTGCCCGACGCGATAGACCATGCGTCCCGGCCCGTGTCGACGTCCGCGACGACCGACACCGCACCCGGTTCCAGTCCCAATGCATCGGCGACGACCTGCGCCAGCACGGTGCGGTGCCCCTGACCCTGAGGCACCGAGGCAACCTTCACCGACACCGAACCAAGAGGATCGATCGCGATGGTCGCCGTTGCCTGCGCGCCGTTCTTCGGGCCGGCCCTTTCGCGCTCTTCGGGCGTCAGGACGGAGGTGATGTATCCCATGTTGGAGACGCTCGGCTCGATCACGGCGGCAAATCCGATACCGTAGATGCGCCCCTCGGACCGGGCCGACTTGCGCCGCTCGATCAGTTCGGCGAGACCGCCCTCGGTGATCGCGCGATCGAGCACGGTCTCGTAATCGCCGGAGTCGAGGAGCGAACCCATCGCCGTGCGGTAGGGAAAGGCATCGGCGGGAACGAGGTTGCGCCGAATGACCGCCACGGGATCGAGACACAGTTCCCACGCGATCTTCTGCATCAGGCGTTCGAGAGGAAAGTAGATCTGCGGTCCGCCGAAGCCGCGGTTGAGGCCGGTCGGCGTCTTGTTGGTGAGGACGATGCGATTGCGGATCGAGACGTTCTCGATCGCGTAGGCCCCGGTCATGTTGCCGTGCATGCGGTAGAGGGTCGCCGGTTCTGGGGCTCTCAGATGAGCTCCGCAATCTTCCAGCTGATCCCAGGCGAGCGCCGTGATCCGGCCATCGGCCTCGACCGCAGCTTCCAGCTTCGTGACGCGGTTCGTCGCCGAAACCGAGGCGGAGAGATGTTCGAGCCGATCCTCGATCCATTTGACCGGGCGGCCGGCGATGCGCGCAGCCACCCCCATCAGGATCATATAGGGAAACACGCCTTGCTTGATGCCGTAGCTGCCGCCGGAAGAGGGCGGCGTCTTCAGCCGCATGCGGTTGCCCGGCACGTTCAGGGCTCGGGCGACGACCGCATGGATCGAGAACGGTCCCTGGAAATTGGCTTCGATCTCGTAGGCGTCCTCGCCCGGATCGTAAGATGCGATGACGCCATAGGTCTCGATCGGGGTGCACGAATTGCGCGGATAGACGGTCTCGATGCCGATACGGTGGGGAGCCCGCGCGAACGCTTCCTCCGGTTCGCCATACGAGAACGAGCGTTCGTTGATAAGATTGGAGCCGAGCGAGGGATGGAGCACAGGGGCGTCGCTCGACAGCGCCGCGAGGGGCTCGACGACTGCGGCAAGCGTCTCGTAGTCGACGACGACACGCTCAGCGGCATCCTCGGCGAGATAGCGGTTCGTTGCCACCACGATCACGACCGGCTCTCCGACATATCGGACCCGGTCCGTGGCGATCGGCCAGCATTCCACGTTCGCCTTGACACCGACCGTCATCGATCGGGTCAGCCGCTTGATGTCCTCGCCGGTGATGACCGCGACGACGCCCTCGCTTTGCAACGCCTCGGCAAGATCGATCGAACGGATCGTTGCGTGACCGTGCGGCGAGCGGACGATCGCCGCATCGAGCGTTGTCGTGCTCGTCGCAAGATCATCGATGAAGCGGCCGCGGCCGGTCAGAAGCGCCGCGTCCTCGACACGCGGCACCGAGCGGCCGATCCAGCGATCGGTTGGCGGATTGATCGTCATTGAACCTCCCTGACACTCCTCCGAATGTCTTGATTGGGAGGTTAGGGACGGAAGGCCCCCGGGCGCGATCCCGAGGCGTCGCGCGACTTACCGAAGCGTCTCAAAATCGACGCTCTGCAATCGCGCGACATTGCGGAACGTCGATGGAGGCGAGCCGGCATGGTCGTGGAAGAAACGCGAGAAATGCGCCGGGACCGAAAAGCCGAGAGTCTGGGAGACGGACGTGAAACTGGCGGTTCCGTCGCTCACGGCGATCACCGCCCGCTCCAGGCGCAAGACGTTGAGGTAGACGCGCGGACTGACGCCGAGCGAAGCCTCGAACAAGCGGAAGAACTGAGCGCGCGACAGGCCGGACGCGACGGCGATACTGTTCATATCGGACACCGCGCCGGGATCGGCTTGCATCCACAGGACTGCCTTTCTGATTCGGGGATCGATGATCGCGGAGGCGGCGGCTCGCAGGGAGGAGGGCACGCCACGCCAATCGGCAAAGCGTTCGATCACCGCGATCATGAGGTCCGCCAGAAGGCGCTCGTGTTCGTCCGCGCCGCCTGGCTGATGAACCATCGCCTCGGCGAGCTGTCGGGTCAGCCTGCGAATTGCGGGGCTCGTCGCATCGACCGACCGCGTGAAGAAATCCGGAGCGCCGCTCGCCTTCCAGTTCGGGCGGAATTCACCGAGCCAGCGCGGCTCGATATAGAGCGCGAGGATGATCGTGGCGGGCTGGTTCTGGTGATGGGAGTAGGAATGAGGCTCCCACGCATTGATCAGGACGGCGCTCTCGTCCGTGAGAGGCACGATGCGATTGCCGACGGCAAACTGTGTATCGGCCCCCTCGACCTTGAGAAGAATGTGGCAGTGCGGGTGCGCGTGACGCACGAGGGGGCGATCCATGTCGAGAAGCGCAACACGGCCGAACGGTCCCCTGGCAAGTCTCAAAGCATTCGACATTGCCCGACGCTACCACGAGATCGCTCGGCGTGCACGGGCTCCGTATCGTGGCTGCCCGGGCAAACCGTCACCGATCGACGCAATTGCATCCGGCGGAACGGATCGGTTTCGCTTCGTGCATCGCACCGATAGCCAGCCTCAGGGGTAGCGCGTCGCCGCATCGAGTGATTCTCTTCCACATGGAGGTGACGCATGATGGGCTGGCGCTGTTCCCCTCTCTGTGCGAGCGGGTGGCGGCCTTTTGGGTGGCGGGCCGATATCAGCCGAATTCCGGTCGCGGCTGGATGAGAGTTCCGTGGCACAGGTCGGCTCATGCAGCTACCGCGGCGTTTGCCGAAACGGCTGTGAATATGCTGAACCTGGCGCGCATCAACGACGCGCTGCAGACACGTGCGGACACAAGCACGAAGATGCAGCCTGCTTGTCCTAGCCGACCGGGCTGACGACACGCGTGTCAGGACATTCTCATGGTCTTGCCCGGAACGCGTCTCCCTCCCTTGCGATAGCATGAAAGACATTCCAGGTAGCGTATGGGGAAGCGCCGGGGCCATACTGGCAGACGGGCGGACCTGCGCTTGCTCGATGCATGGAGACTGGGCAATGGAGCTTTACCTTCGATCTCTCAGGCCGGTGCAACTGCGGCTGGTCGCGGCCATCGAACGTCTCGGCAAGCTTAGCCTTGCCGCCCACGCTTGCGGCATGACCGTGCCGGCCGCCTCGCGGATGCTGTCCGAGATCGAAGGCAAGCTGGGCGTCGCGTTGTTCGAGCGGGACGCGAAGGGCATGACGCCCACGCCGCCCGGGAAGGTGCTGGGGCGTTGCGCCCTGAAGATCGTCCATGAGATCGACCAGATGGCGCATGACTTCATGGCCCATCACGACGGCGCGGCGGGCTCGGTGCGGATCGGCGCGGTGACGGGCGCGGCGCTGGCTGCCGTCATTCCCGCCACCCTTCAGATGAAGCAGAGGGCGCCTTTCCTGAAGGTGTCGCTGGATGTGTCATCCTCTTCGCGGTTGATGTGGGGGCTCGAGCGGGGCGAATTCGACTTTGCGATCTGCCGGGTTGCGCCCGGCGTCGACGCCCGCGAATTCGAGGTGTCGCCCGCTCGCGACGAGGCCGTTCTGCTGATGGTTCGCCGCCAGCATGCGCTGGCCCACCGCGACCGGCTGCTGCTTGCCGAGATCGCGGACCTTCCCTGGACCATGCAGGAGCAGGGCGCTCCGATCCGCCATGCCATCGAGATCGCCTTTCGCGGGGAGGGCGTGGACATGCCGCGCGATCTGATCGAGACCGCCTCGGTCGTGGCGATCATGGCGCTGCTGCGCGATTCCGATATCATTGCGGCGGTCACGCAGGAGGTTGCGGACCTGCTGTTGAGGCCGCCATTCTCCGCCGATCTGACGCTGTTGAAGACCCTCAAACCCATCATCATAGAGCCCTATCACGTCCTGCGCCCACGCGACCGGAGTCTTTCGGCGGGCGCGAAGCTGATGCTCTCGCTGGTCAAGACATTCCTCGATCAAAACGGCGTTACCAATTCTGGTAAGGAGGATGGGGACCAAATCAATTGATCGCGAGCTGACCCCGCCGGTACCTTCCTTCCGACGGATCCAGGGGGAGGGACATGTGAAGGCGCGCGCAACAATCCACAAGGATTTCACCATCGCCCGCATCGACGACCGCCTGTATTCGGCGTTCATCGAACATATGGGTCGTGCAATCTACACCGGCATCTACGAGCCCGATCACCCCACTGCGAATGCGCAGGGGTTCCGCGAGGACGTGCTGGATCTCGTCCGCGCCCTCGACATTCCCGCGATCCGCTATCCGGGCGGCAACTTCGTCTCGGCCTATAACTGGGAAGACGGGATCGGCCCCAGGGACCAGCGGCCGGTGCGGCTGGATCTGGCGTGGCGATCGCGCGAGACGAATCAGGTCGGGATCAATGAATTCGCGGGCTGGGCCAAAGATGCCGGGATCGAGATGATGCTGGCCGTCAATCTCGGCACCCGCAGCATCGAGGACGCACGCAACTTCGTCGAATATTGCAACTACCCCCGAGGCACTTATTGGAGCGATCTGCGCCGCCAGCACGGTGTCGAAGATCCCTATGACGTGCAGATGTGGTGCCTGGGCAACGAGATGGACGGGCCTTGGCAGATCGGCCACAAGGAGGCCAAGGAATACGGGCGTCTGGCCGACGAGACCTCCAAGGCCGTCAAGGCCTTCGGTCGCGGCATCGAGACGGTTGTCTGCGGATCGTCCAACGACCGGATGGCCACCTATCCCGAGTGGGAGCGACAGGTTCTGGACGAGTGCTACGAGAATGTCGATTACATCTCGCTGCACAAGTATTTTGGCAATACCAGCCATAATACGCTGAACTACTTCGCCAAGATCGACGAAACAGGTCGCTACATCCAGGCCATCGGCGGCGTCATCGATTTCATCAAGGCCAAGAAGCGCGCCAAGAACGACGTCCATATCTGCTTCGACGAATGGAACGTGTGGTATCACAACCGCGAGCAGGACACCCGCAACTGGCGCGAATGGGATTGGCCGGAGGCGCCCGAGCTTCTGGAAGAGGACTACAATCTGGAAGACGCGCTTCTGGTGGGCGGGCTGCTGAACGAATTCATCCGGCGCTCGGATCGGGTCAAGATCGCCTGCATCGCGCAGCTCGTCAACGTCATCGCCCCGATCCGCGCGGAAAAGGGCGGCAAGGCCTGGGCGACCTCGATCTATCACCCCTATCAGTTCGCCAGCCTCTACGGGCGCGGTACGGCGCTGGACGTGGCGGTGGACGGGCCGCGCTACAATGCGCAGGTCGCGCACGACGTCAGCTATCTCGACATCGCCGCGGTGCACGCGGCGGACGGTCGGTCGCTGGCGATATTCGCGATCAACCGCAGCCCAGACGAGGCCATGGAGCTGGATCTGGCGTTGAACGGCTTTCGGGACGCCCGCTTGATCGACCATCAGGTGCTGGGCGGCGAGGGCATCGGCGCGCGCGAGGCCAATACCAGCGCCGATCCCTTCCGGATCACCCCGCGCAAGGGCGACAGGCTGTCGGTGGACGACGGCACGCTGCGGGCCGAGCTGCCGCCTTTGTCCTATCACCTGATCCGCATTGCCGTGCAGTGACGATGGAGATTGCGGAACAACAGCAGATGAACGCAGACAGCGGCGTTCGGCTGGAAGCGGTCACCAAATCCTTCGGCGTGGTCGAGATTATCCGCGGCGTCGACATCAGCATCGAGAAGGGCGAATTCGCGGTCTTCATCGGACCGTCGGGCTGCGGCAAGTCCACCTTGCTGCGGATGATCGCGGGACTGGAGGACACGAGCACGGGCACGATCCGCATCGGCTCGCGCGACGTGACGGACGAGGACCCCGCCAAGCGCGGCGTGGCGATGGTGTTTCAGTCCTACGCGCTTTATCCGCATCTCACCGTGTTCGAGAACATGGCCTTCAGCCTGCGCCTGGCGCGCGAGTGCAAGGACGTGGTGCGACCCGCGCTGGTATCTGAATTCGGTAGGTACATCGGTTATCATCACGGCTGTCGTGCTATTTACCGGCATGATGTGCGCCTATGCCCTGTCGCAGCTGCGCTTTCCGGGCCGCAAGCTGCTTTATCTCCTGATCGTGGCCAGTTTCATGGTGCCGATCCCGGCGCTGTATGTCGCGCAGTTCATCCTGATGAACGATTTCGGGCTCGTGAACAGCTGGGCCGGAATCATCATGCCGCAGCTTGTCGTTCCAGTCGTGATCATCGTCTACAAGCAGTTCTTCGATGCCATTCCCCGCGAGATGCGCGAGGCGGTCCTTCTGGACGGCGGCGGAGAGTTCACGCTGCTGTTCAAGCTCTATCTGCCGCTGAACTGGGGCATCACCGCGGCCCTTGCCATCATCACCTTCATCGGCGCCTGGAACAACTTCTTCTGGCCGTTCCTGATCGCCAGCAGCGAAAGCATGATGACGATCCCCGTGGGTATCACGCAGGTCAACGACACCTTCGGCATCGCCTACGGTCGCATCATGGCTCTGGCTCTGCTGGCCGCCGCGCCGGTGATCCTTGCCTATCTCGTGTTCCAGAAGCGCGTGACGGACGCGGTGATGGTCTCGGCCGGGGTCAAGGGCTAGGTCCAGCCCCGTCAGGGCCGAACGGCTCCGGTCGAGAGCGGGGCGTGTTGGGGCGATGGTGTCCCTTGTCTCGATCGCCCGGAGTTGCAAGGGCATCGGCAGGATGCGCGTGTCGGCTGAGGCCCTGGACGATGGATGCGGTGATCGACCAAAATCTCGCGCCGGAAGTCCGCTCTGCCGTCCCGCTGATCGCCCGAGCTTTCGTCGCGCAGCCGACGTCCACCTCGTCATCGGTCCCGACGCGCATGATGGCATGGCAAGGCGGCTCTGAACGTGCCGGACAACAAAGGGTCCGAAGCGGCTTTCCGTCCGGGGCGTCTTCGCGCGCAATCGCGAGCGGACACAACAAAGCCGCCAGAAGTTTCCTTCGGCGGCTCAGCGCGTCCGTTGAGGACGGTGCAGCTGTCTCGGTTTGAATGCCAGTACATCCGTGGTCAACGAACCGAGAAGCTCTTGGCGCGCGAGCCCCGTAAGGCTGCGCGCTGCACACTGCTTAAATGGATATCATCCGGGCCTTGTGCAAGGCTTGAGCCGTCGCATGCCCCGAGGCGCCTGAGAACCCATGCCCGGTAGGGAAACGCGCGTCCGGGTGATCGGGAATGCCGGATGCCTGAATTACCGGGATGACACACGGCGTGTCGTTCAGGTCGGGTTCAAGCGAAAGGTGCTTGACCAATTCGAGGATCACGTCTTCTCCTGCCTTGGGGCAGCCGCGATTCGACTTCGACAACAGGACCAGATGAACGCAAGCCACGATCCAATCTTTGTCCTGCTGTCCCTCCTCATCGCCGTCCTCGGTTCATGGACGGCGCTCGATCTGTTTCGCCGTGTGAGGGCCAATCCGGGACAGGCAAGGCTTGTCTGGCTCGCCATCGCCGCGCTTTCCATGGGCCTCAGCATCTGGTCCATGCATTTCGTCGCGATGCTGGGTTTCGACCCGGGATCGGCCGTGCGGTACGATCCGCTCCTCACATTCCTCTCCATGGTTCTGGCGATCGGGGCGACGGGCGCGGCCTTCTTCTTCGCGTCGCGCGACAATGCGCGGCTTTCGCACGTTTTCATCGCCGGAAGCGTCATGGGCATCGGTATCTGCCTGATGCATTATGTCGGCATGGCGGCGCTGCGCACCGCCGTCTCCCTCGGCTACGATGCGCGCCTCGTCGTCCTGTCGCTGCTGATCGCGATCGCCGCCTCGACGGCGGCTCTTCTCGTTGCGCGGCGGGAGCCGTCGTTCAGCCTGCGCGTGATCGCTGCCCTCATCCTCGGTGCGGCGATCGTCGGAATGCACTATACGGCCATGGCAGCCCTCGAACTCATTCCCACGCTTGAAGTCCGGCTGGAGCCATACGGCGCGCCGCCCTACGTGCTGGCGGTCTCGGTTGCCGGCGGCACGCTCCTGATCCTGCTGCTGGCGCTGATGGCCTCCCTCTCCGACCAGCGGGCCAACGTCATCTCGGCGCTCGAGGCGGGCGGCGTCGGCTATTGGGAACTCGACCTTCGCACGCACGCCCTGCAGATCTCCCCGCGGGGCAAGGATATTTGCGGCGTGAAGCGCGAGGACGATTTCACGCACGAGCAATTTCTCTTCCGGCTGTCGCCGGAAGAACGGGAGAAGCGTGACCATGTCTTCGAAGCCGCACTGGCGACGGGTTCGGATTACAATGCGGAATACTGCCTGACGGAGGATGCGCGCTGGGTCAATCTTCGGGGTCGGGTGATGCGCGACGGGCGCGGCCGTCCCCGGCGGATGATCGGCGTCATCCTCGACGTGACGGACCGGCACGAGGCGTTCGCCGCCGTCTCCTTGAGCGAACGGCGCCAGCGCCTGATGGTCAACGAACTCAATCATCGCGTGAAGAACACCCTGGCGACCATCCAGTCGATCGCCCGGCAGACCGCCCGGAACGCCAACAGCCCCGAGGAGTTCCGCGTGAGCTTCGAAGGGCGCCTTCTCGCACTGTCGGAAACGCACAATGCTTTGACCCGCGGAGGCTGGGAGGTCGCCTGCCTCCGCGAACTCTTCGAGCACGAGCTCAAACCCTATTCCGAAGCGCAGATCCATATCGAGGGCCCGAGCGTGTCCCTCGAGCCGCGCGAAGCCCTGGCGCTCGGCATGGTCATCCACGAACTCGCCACCAATGCCGCCAAGTACGGGGCGCTCTCCGTGCCGACCGGCTCGGTCCACGTCGCCTGGGCGCTTCTGCCGGGGGAACGGGACGCCGATCCCTCGACCCTGACGCTCGACTGGTCCGAACAGGGCGGCCCGGTCGTGCAGGCGCCGAACCGCAAGGGCTTCGGCTCGCGCCTGCTGCACCTCAGTATCGAAAGGGAAATGGGCGGCAAGGCCGAGTTGCGCTACGAGGCGCACGGCTTCGTGTGCTCCCTGTCGATCCCCCTCGTTCGGATGGCCGTCGTCGAGTTCAGCGAGGAGGCCCTCGGCTTCTAGAGCATCGCGCGCCTCTTCCGATAAACGAGGCCGTGACAATCCGTTCGATGTCACGCATCGGGCTTTCCGGCAGGCAATTCCGATTGTCGGGTCGATGCTTGAGGACGAACGTCTCTCGATCGTCGCCGGGCGCGGCTGGATGGGCCGGGGGGGGCACGGCAGCCCTGCCGCCGGACAGTGCCGCAGACCGCCATCGCATTGCGGCCGCGCACGCCCTTTGCCGGCGATATAAGGCGATCCAATGCCGTGTCCGCTCCGCCGACCGCCCGTGCAATCGGTGCCTGGGCGAGGATTCAGAGGACTTGAAGGGTGCGATTGCGGAACAATCTCCCGGATGTCGCACGACATTCGCGCTCGCCCCGGGGATTGACCCATCCATGCTGCCTGAATTCTCGATCGCCTTGCTTCCCGAGGCCATCGGCCCTGGGGGTCATGCCGCGCTGCTGATCGCAAGCTGGTTCGGTGCCGGTTTTGTCGAACCGCTGCGCGCAAGCTTGGCCGTTGCCAGCGTCTGGCCGCTTGCGGTTCTTCTGGCAGGACGCTCGGCCCTGGCGCTTGCCCTGGCCGCGTTTTCGGTCGCGATCGTCGGTGCATGGTCGGCGGAGGCCTGGCAGGATCTGTTGTCGATCCGGGACGACCGCCGGATCGTGGCAGACGAGGTCGCCGGATATCTGGCCGGATTGGCGCTGCTCGGCAGGACGGGGTGGTTCGGTGCCGCCGGCTTCGGCGCGCTTTTCCTCCTGCTCGATCGTCTGAAGCCTTGGCCTTTCGATCGGATGGAGGCCATGGCCGGAGGCGTCGGCGTGGTGGCCGACGATCTGGCGGTCGGCATGTTTCTCGGCCTTGCCATCCTGCTGGTCCGGGCGTTGCGAACCCCGATCGGTGGCAAGTGAGCCCGGTTTTACGCGCCCATGCCGGCTCTCGTGGGGGCAGGATGCCGGTGTTCACAAGGCGGCATTCGAAAGCTGATTTAATCTTGCTGTGAGGATTCGCCGCGAGGCGGGGATCGACCGCGGACTTCGTCCGATCCACGAGGGGTCCGAGCGTCCGGCAAAGGGGCTGGCAAAAAGACTGGAAAGGTTCTAAATTGGATGAAGAAAGTCTTGTTCAACGGAGGTCCACCGCATGCGCTTGACGCGCCAGACCAACTACGCGATCCGGATCCTGATGTATCTCGCTGCCAAACCCGACCGCCTCAGCCGGCTGGGTGAAATCGCGAAGTCCTATTCGGCGCCAGAGCCTTTCATGTTCAAGATCCTGCAGCCTCTTGTCGCCGCCGGCATGGTGGAGACGGTACGGGGAAGGGGCGGCGGCATTCGCCTTGCGAGGGATGCGAGCGACATCAATCTCCGGGAAGTCGTCGAGCTGACCGAAGAGGGATTTTCGATGGCCGAATGCTTCGAGTCGGGTTCGGACTGCCCGCTCATCCACAGCTGCGAGCTGAACAGCGCGCTTCGCGAAGCCCTCAACGCCTTTCTTTCCACGCTCGGCCGCTTCACCATTGCCGACCTGACCAAGAACAAGGCCTATCTCCACCGCACGCTCGGCATCGACAGCGAGATCGCCGCCTGAGGGCGGCGTGACCCGCGACGAGCCCGGACTGCGACTTGAAATCGGACTGTGCGGCCGCGATGTCGAACAAGGCTGCCCGCTTGCGGCGGGCGTCGATTGTGGATGGGGTGGATGAGCCAAGTGATCAGGGATGAACCGGGCGGCGAAGAAGCGGCGTGGGAGAGTGCGCCGAGCCCGTGCATCGACGTATGCAAATACAAGCGGCAGGGCCGGTGCATCGCCTGCTCGATGACGAAGCTGGAGAAACAGGCCTTTCCCCATTCGGGAGGCGCGGCGCAGAAGAGGGCGTTCATCAACGCGCTGATCGGCCGGCTGGAGGAGACTGGCCGCAACCCGGCGTTCTGGGCCTACACCTATCGACACAAATGCGAACGCGAAGGCGTTCCGTGTCCGATCGAGATCGAAGAAGGATAGGTGCGCGGAGGCCAGGGGTCCCCGGCAAGGCGCAGGACGGCGGCCCTCGTCCGCTGAGTGGGTTGGGCCCGGTCGGGCGCACGACGTGACGGGCCCTTGCGCGGTTCAGCGCCGCGCAAACAAAAAGGCCGCACGCTCCTTGCGGAGCGCGCGGCCCTTCCTTTTAGAATCGACCCGCACTCACTCGCCCTCTTGACGAAGCGGGTCGACGAAGCCGGTCTAGGGCGACTTATGCCGTCGTCTTGAGGTGGGCGCGCAGCATCCAGGCGAACTTGTCGTGCACCTCGATCCGGTTCGTCGCCATGTCGTTGGTCGCCCAGTCGCCATGTTCCTCGGCCACTTCCGCCAGAGCCGACAGGGTGGAGGACAGGGTTTCCTGATCCTTCATCATGATCTCGACCATGGATTTCGCGTCCGTATGGCCGTCATGTTCTTCGATCACGGAGCGCTCGAGGAAGACCGCGTAGCGGCCCTCGGCATGGGCGTCGAAGGACTTGATGCGCTCGGCGAGGAAATCCTGCCCTTCGAAATGATCCTCGTAGATTTTCTGGAACAGTTCGTGAAGCGGCCCGAATGCCATGCCGGTGACGTTCCAGTGGAAGTTCTGCGCCTTCATCGTGGTGACGGTCGTCTCGGCGAGCGCCTGGGTAAGGCCTTCGACGATTTCCTGCTTGGCGTTCGGTTCCATTTTCGCGGCGACGAGGCCCATGATTGTCTCCTTCGGTTTGCTGGTGATCACGGATATCGAATGGGATCGAGGTCCGTATGGTCTGGAGTCTCTAGGGCTCTTTCTAGAGCATGCGGATGACAGGGCAAACAACCCCCGAGCCATGAATTGCACGTTTAACTGAAGCCGGCACCCGATTGTTCGTTCAAACGAGCGCCGCGAGGGATGCTGCGAGAAAGCGCATCCAACGGCGTCCCTGCGGCCGCACTCTCCACGAGACCAGCGCCGCGCCCTCCTTCTCTTCGCCCCGGTCGAACGCACTCAGGAGCCGGAGCATCCAGATCTCGTCGCTCGACGGGTTCCGCGTTCCGGGCCGGTGAAGATCGATGGTCCGCGAGCCGTGACTGACCAGACCGCGGAAGAAGGCGTTGGCGACCGGTTCGATCGCGCGCTCCTGCGTTCCGGACAGGAGGAAACAGGCGCGCTCGATATCGGGCTTGGGGGCGAGCTTGCTCTTCAGCGCCAGCCAGCGCAAGCGGTTCAACCGGTCCAGATCGCCGGCGCTGATCTCGGAGTTCCGGCGGGCGGTCGTAGGGCAGCCGCGGCTGCCGAACGGCAGGATGACGGCGCTCTCGGTGGACGCATCCGGCAGGGGCTTGCGTTGAACAGAAACGGCACTCATGAAAGCCGCGATCCTCGTGCAGTTTCGAATGGTTCTAAACTTGACAATCCTTATCCACCTTAATACCAGCTTGCCGGGCGCTGCGCAATCGGCGACGGAAGCCGGTGGTGCCGTGGTGTCGGCTTGCCGCGGACGTGCGGCAGAAGCGGCTTCTTTCGCGAGGCTTCACGCCGCATGGGGTCGTGAAGGCGGCAATCCTTTCCAGAACCGAAGACGACGAAGGACGTTTTGAACATGGCCGGTTTGTGGCGCAAGGCGCCATCGCCCTGCATCGGCATCTGCAAACGCCCGGGCGGGATTTGCGTGGGCTGCGGCATGACGAAGGCAGACAAGAAGACGTTCAAGCGTCGCCGCAGCAAAGGCGAGCGCAAGGCGCTGTTCCGCATCCTGATCGAACGGCTCGACGGCATGGGGCGTCTCGCGCGGTGGGAGCATGTCTATCGCAGGCGCTGCGATCGCAAGGACCGACCCTGTCCGCTCGACAAGCTTTGACGCGCGTTTCCGCCGGATCGGCGTGCGTCGCGAGCGCGTTCCACCCTGTGTCATCCGGGCATGCCCGCAAGACGGATCGCCTCGTCGATCGCCGGCCTCACAATCGAGCCATGGGTCTGTTCAGGATGAACCGAGAGCGAGACGACAAGACGCGGGTCGCCTGAAAGTCGGGCCGCCAGATCCGCGCCGCCCGGACCGGTCCGCAACATCTCGATCCGACGCCTTGCGTCTGCGTCGAGCCCTTCGCGTTCAAGCCGCCGCCCCGCCATCATGATCCGCAGATGGGCGACCGCGCCGCGATGGTCCGCAAGGCTCGTCTGGCGGAACGCTTCGGCATCGCGCATCAGATCATGCCTGTTCCACCAGACCGAAGGGTCGGCGGCAACGATCGATCGAGCCGGAAAACGGCTGGTCAGAACGGCGTTGACGGCAAGATGGCCGGCGAGCGAGTGGCCGAAAAGCGTCGTTCGACCGAGGGGCGCAAGAGTTTCGACAAACGGCAGAACCCGGTCGGTGAGGAAGGCGAGAAAAGCGTCCCGCCCGCCGGTCTCGTAGGACGTCTGCGGATCTCGAGTCGGAATGCCGTCCCGGGACGCACGCGATGTGAGGTCACGGTAGCGCCGTCTGATGATCGTCTGGCGGTCGTCCTCCGGATAGCCGATACCGACGATCAGAAGCGGGCCGGCATGTTCCTTCTCGCCGAGCCTCGAGGCGAGCGGCACGCTCGCATTGCCATCGAGCAGGACGAGGGTCGGCCAGCCCGCTGCCGGCGCCGCGCCGAACGCCTTGATCCAGATCCGGTGCGCGAGCCCGCCCGCATCGATCAAGTCATGGCTTTGCTGCGGCAAGGACCGGTGCCGGTGATCTGTCGCGGCCTGCATGTCATGAAACGGAAAGGCGCGCATGCATCACGATCGTGCGGCGGTGATGGGCACGGCCGGCAAGGCGCACCCCTGCCAGTCGAGCCTGTCGAATGGCTCGCGAAACGCGAAGCGCTTCAGATGGCTTTCGAGCACGGACTGGATGGTTTCCAGATCGGCCGCCTTCGGCGCGTGCGCCTCGAGCAACAAGCCGTCTGTGCCAACCGCGGCCCGCCCGGTGCCGGCGTCGAAATGAAAGGTCGCGTCGCTCGCGGTCTCGTGGACCGTGATCTTGTGCGCGAAATGTTTCGCCAGCGCCTGTTTGTAGCGAAGCGCGTTCTCGGTGGTGACGAATGTCGACGATGCAAGCATGCCGAAGGCCTCTTCATGTTGTCGCAATCGCCCGGGTCCGGTTCGAAGGAGAGGTGCACCCGGTCGAGGCGCGCCGAGCGTTCGTTCCTCGCGCCATCGCCATCCATGGGAGCGGTCCAGACGGCAGACAGGGCCCGGTTCCTCTTTAGAAGTTCTCCGGAAAACCGCCGCTTCTGCAACACTCCGGATGCCGACCTGCCGGACGAGCGATCAATAAGTTGATTCTTTTTGTCATATTCAAGAGGTTCGCGCAAGGTTCCGCATTTCAAGACGGTGGCCATCATTCTGGAGTTTCCCATGCCGTTCCCGTTTCGACCCGACACGTCCCGCCGCCGGCCGGGCGCCGTTCTGGCGCTCACCGTCTCGGCGCTCGCCCTGACGCTTTCGCCGGCAGTCGCACAGGAGGGGGACATCGTCGATCTTTCACTGTTCGGGGATGCGACGGCCGGTGCTGCGGCGGACGGCGCCGACGAACCGGCCGCCGAACGCCTCGAGGCTGCGGCTCCCGGTGCGATCGCGCTCGGCCAGGTGGTCGTGACCGCGTCCGGCTTCGAACAGAACGTCGCCGATGCGCCGGCCTCGATCTCGGTGATCCCGCGCGAACAGCTCGAGACCGGCCAGTTCCGGGACCTGACGGACGCGCTTCGCGCCGTCCAGGGCGTTTCCGTCACCGGCAATGCGAACGAGGAGGATATCTACATTCGCGGCCTGCCGGGTGCCTACACGCTGATTCTCGTCGATGGCGTGCGCCAGAACACGCGCGAGTCGCGACCGAACGGCTCGTCCGGCTACGAGCAGAACTTCATTCCGCCGCTCGAGGCGATCGAGCGCATCGAAGTGCTGCGGGGACCCGCCTCGACGCTCTACGGGTCGGAGGCCGTCGGTGGCGTCATCAACATCATCACGCGCAGGGTTCCCGAACGTCTCAGCGGCTCGGTCACACTCGAAGGCACGGCGCAGTTCGACGAGCGATACGGACATTCCGGCCAGGCAAGCTTCTATGCCGGCACGCCGCTCGTCACCGATAGTCTCGGGCTTCAGGTCTGGGGCCGGGGCCTTGCGCGAGAGGAGGACGAACTGGTGTCCGGAACGGGCGCGGACGAGACCGGCGACGTGTCGGCGCGCCTGTCCTGGTCCCCGAACGCCATCCATTCCCTCATCCTCGAAGGTGGCGTCACATCGGTCGAGACGGAGACGACGGTCGGTCGGACGATCGAATATTCGGCACGCGCCAGCGACCTTCGCCGCACCTACGAGCGCGAGCACGCCCGGGTAACCTATGAGGGCGACTATTCCTGGGGCTCGGCGAGCGCGTCGGTGCAGCACGAGGTCGGCCGGCGCGAGAGCGAGAGGGGCGACAATGTCGGCGGTTATCTGCGGGACGACCGCGAGCCGGAGATCGCAAGCACCGTCGCCGACGCCAAGATCGTCAAGCCGTTCGCGTTCATGGGCGGCCAGACGCTGACGATGGGCGGCCAGTTCATCGGCAACGAATTGACCGACCAGAATCCCGGCCGGCGCACGGGGCAGGACGAGAAATTTTCCGTCGACCAGTTCTCGCTGTTCGCCGAGAACGAATGGCAGATGACGGACACGTTCGCGCTCACCGGCGGCGTCCGCTTCAACCATCACGAGATCTACGACGAAAACTGGTCGCCGCGCTTCTACGGCGTTTGGCGCCCGCTCGACAACTGGACGTTCAAGGGCGGCGTCTCGACGGGCTATAAGGCGCCGGAAATCCGCCAGATCGCCGATGGCTACGCCTATACGACGGGGGGCGGCGGCTGCTTCTACGGTCCGGCGTCGGCGCTGCCGGCGCGGCAGAGCCCGTGCGGGGTCATCCTCGCCAATCAGGATCTCCAGCCCGAAACCTCGACCAATTACGAAGTCGCAGCTCTCTTCGACAGCTATGACGGCGTGCGGCTGGGGGCGACGGCGTTCTGGACCGAGTTTGAGGACAAGATCCAGTCGGACCGCGTCTACGACGCCAACGGCAAGTTCGTTCGCTGGAGCGAAGATCCGAACTATACGCTGTTCACCTTCTACAATGTGGATGCCGCCCGCATCCGCGGCGTCGAACTGACCGCGGGTTGGGATCCCATGGACAGTCTGAGCCTGATCGCGAACTATACCTATACCGAGAGCGAGCAGAAGACCGGAGACTATGCCGGCTTTGCGCTGGCCCGCACCCCCAAACACCAGGCCAATGCCCGGGCGGACTGGTTCACTCCGGTCGAGGGTCTCTCCGTCTATGCCGCCGGTTTCTACCATGGCGAGGAAACCAATGCGGGCCTGCGCATCGGCTCGTCGGGCAAGCCGGTCTATGATGGGGACGGTAAGATCGTCGCGCGCAAATATCCCGACTACTTCACCGCCGATATCGGGACGACCTACGAAATCTCGCAGAACGTGACGGTCAACGCCGCCGTCTACAATCTCTTCGACGAGGAGGTGACCCCGGACGAGTACAACACCGTCGTCGAGGGACGGCGCTTCTGGGCCAGTCTCAAGGCTTCGTTCTAGAGGGCCCTGCGGTCCGGCGGTCCGATGATCGACCGGGTGTCCCGAGGCGGGGCGCCCGGCATGGTCGGCGGTGCGGTGAAGCAAGGGTTGCCGGCCTTCGTTGCGCACGGTCCGGTGCGGTCGGGACAGCTGGACGCGCTCCGACGGTCCTGCAAGCTTCAGGTAGCGCTGCCGGCCGCATCGATCCTGCGAAGCGGGCATGTTCCGCAGAACCGCTTCGACGCACAGGCATATTTGAGGCAGCAGGTGGCGCGGACCGGCCGCGCGGGCGCGCGCTCCGCGACGATGTCCGCAGTGCCGTCCGGTCCCGCAGTGGGCCAGTCGATCGCGGAGACGAAGTCGGGGGCGGCGATCTCCAGGAACCGCTTCATGCCGTCGGCGACGCGTTCGGGTGCGGCGCCGTGACGGCGAAGCCCGAACCAGGGGGACAGCATGCCGATGGCGATGTTGCTCGCTTGAATCGTCGGTGCGACGGTGGCGCGCCTGTCGCCGACGCATTCGAGACGGCGGGCGATCGCGCCGATCATCGTGCCGAACTCCTCGACCGTTCCGCGGTCCACGGTTCGCAGACCCGCCGTCGGCATGCCGGTCGCAAGCTCGGGGTCGCACAGCCTGATCGCGTCATCGGCCGCGCCCACGGGAAGTCGCTCGTCGACGAGCCAGGCGGTCGCGACGAGCGAAACGATCGACCGCGACAGCATCCGGTGGATCTGCGCCCTGGCGATCTTGTTCGAGGGCGCGCCGTTCGTGCGCAGCGCGAGGCAGGTGCGCGTCAGGCGAACCGGACGCAGATGGTCGCGCAGCGGGTGGCCGTGCGCGCCGATATCGTCCGATCGCCGCAGGATTTGCCCGAAGCTCTCGCGACATTCGGCACCTGCCTCGTCACACAGCTCACGGAAGAGATGGCGAACCTGCGCTCCGGCATGTTCGCAATTCATCGCCGCGCCCTTCTTTCGCGCCGGGCAGGTTCGTTGCCGCGCCGAAGAACGCCCGTCGTCGAGGCCGACCGTGCCAGCCAAGCGGCGTCGGGTCGTACGCATCCTCGAGCGTGGACGCACTGGATCGGTTTGCGGCTGGTCGACATGGGCAACTTTCGCTCGGCGTGGGATTGCCTTACAAAAACAGGATCACTCGAGTCAAGTTAAGATGCCGTCGCTGGCCGATATGCTGGCTTGTCGGACCGTGTTCGCTGTGCGTCTTCCTTTTTGGAAACCATTCAAATTAAGTTTCGAACGATTCTAAACAGTGCAGGCTCAGCAAAACCGCGTCGGGTTTCATCCATGCGCGAGGCTCCATCACCGCTTTATTGTTGACAAGTATTGTCATGTTCATGCAGTCGGTGGCGGTCTTGCGCGCGATCGCGCCGTACCAGGAAGGTTCGCCATGAGCTCGTCAAAGAATGTCGCCGCCCGCCGCTTCCGAGGCCTTACGAACGTGCTTGCGCTTACCGCAAGCCTTGCGATGACGGCGGCAATGGCCCTGCCGACCCATGCGCAGGACAAGGATGCGACCGTCAGCATCGCGACCGACCAGGGCGAAAGGACGGTTCCCCAATCCCCGGAGACGGTCGTCGTCTACGATCTTGCCACGATCGACACGCTGGATGGCCTCGGCGTTGCGATCGACGGCGTACCGGCCGCGCCCTATCCGGCCCATCTCGCCGACTATGCCGAAGACGGGACGGCCAAGGTCGGAACGCTGTTCGAACCTGATTTCGAAGCCGTCAACGCGCTCGCGCCCGATCTCGTCATCACGGGCGGACGGTCGCGCAGCCAGACCGAGGCGCTTTCGGACATTGCAACGACCATCGACATGTCGGTCGATCCGGCGAACTATCTGGAAAGCGCGATGGACCGTATCCGGGCGCTCGGCACGATCTTCGGCAAGGCGGATGCTGCGAACGAGGCGATCGAAACGCTTCAGGCGTCGATCACCGCCCTCAATGAAGAGGCCGAAGGGGCGGGCAAGGGCCTGATCGTGCTGACCACCGGAAACCGCATCAGCGCGTTCGGGCCGGGTTCACGGTTCGGCGTGCTGCATACCGGGTTCGGCATCGAAGCGGCCGATCCGGGCCTCGACACGGGCAATCACGGCGAAGCGGTCTCGCACGAATATATCGCGAAGACCGACCCCGACTGGCTCTTCGTGATCGATCGCGACGCCGCCATCGGAAGGGGGTCGGCCGCCGCGCTCCTCGACAACGAACTGGTGCGCGGCACCAAGGCCTGGACGAACGGCCGCGTCGTCTATCTCGATGCCGCCAACTGGTATCTGGCGGGCTCCGGCCTGCAGTCGATGCAGAAAAGCGTCGACCAGATCCGCGAAGCCCTGCGGAAGGGCTCGTCCTGAGTTTTCCCGATGTCCGCAGATCGTCCGGCGGGGCTGGTGCCTTGCCGGAGCTTTTCCTGAAAGCCTTCACGTGACTCATCGATCGGCCCTTCTCGCGTCCGGCTTCGGCCTCGGCTGTCTGGTCCTGATCAGCCTTCTCGTCGGGGCGGGCGATCTTTCCGCGGCCACGATCGTTTCGGGGCGCCTTTCCGCGGACGATCTCAAACTGTTGTTCGTCAGCCGGCTGCCCCGGACGCTCGCGACCCTTCTTTCCGGCGCCGGTCTCGCCGTCTCCGGCCTGATCATGCAGATGCTGAGTTCGAACCGGTTCGTCGAGCCCTCGACGGTCGGCGTCACGGAATCGGCCGCGTTCGGCATGTTGACCGTCACGCTGCTCGCACCCGCCATGCCGGTTTTCGCAAAAATGCTTGTCGCCGCCGGGTTCGGCCTTGCGGGCGGCGTGCTTTTCATGGCGATTCTCGCGCGGCTTCGCCTTCGAACCGGACTGATCGTGCCGCTCGTCGGCCTGATCCTGTCCGGCATCATCGGCGCGGGCACGAGCTTTCTGGCCTATCGCTACGATCTGATGCAGTCGCTCGGTGCCTGGATGACCGGCGATTTTTCCATGGTTCTCGCCGGACGCTACGAACTCCTGTGGATCGCGTTCGCTCTGACCGGCTTCGCCGTTCTCGCGGCCGACCGCTTCACGATTGCCGGCATGGGACGAGACGTGGCGATCGGGCTCGGCCTTTCCTACGGCCAGACCGTGTTCCTCGGCCTTGTGCTGGTCTCGCTGGTCTCGGCGGTCACGATCGTGTCGGTGGGGGCCATTCCCTTCGTCGGGCTCGTCGTGCCCAATCTCGTCTCGATCCTCGCCGGCGACAATGGGCGGCGGACGGTTCCCTATGTCGCCCTGTCGGGCGCGGCGCTGGTGCTTGCCTGCGACATTGTCGGGCGCATCGTGCGCGCCCCATACGAAATCCCGGTGGGCACGACCATGGGCCTGATCGGCTCGCTGGTCTTCCTCTCGCTGCTGTTTTCCGGGAGGACGGCGCGTGGCTGATGCGTCTTCGCCCGCCGGTCTCGGCCACCGAACGGTGTGGCGCGCCGAAAGCGGATCGGACGCGGCGCGGAGCCGTCCGTTCGCGGAGCATCGCCCGACATTCCTCGTCCTCGTTGCGCTCGTTCTCGTCAGCGCGGCTTTCTTCATGACCGTGGGGGCGAGGGGGTCCTGGTCGTTCGTCCTGCCGTTTCGCGCGACCAAGCTTCTCGCCATGGTCCTCGTCGGCCATGCGATCGCGGTCTCGACCGTCCTTTTCCAGACGATCTCGGCCAACCGTATCCTGACGCCCTCGATCATGGGCTTCGACGCGCTGTACGGTCTGATCCAGACCGTCCTCGTCTTTTCGGCCGGCGCGGCCTTCACCGTGGCGATCGATCCGCTGCTCCTGTTTTCGGCGGAGACGATCACGCTCATGGGGTTCGCCTGCCTTCTCTACGGAACGCTCCTCGCGACGGGCATGCGCGGCATGCATCGCCTGCTTCTCATCGGTGTCGTGCTCGGCGTCCTGTTCCGAAGCGTGTCCGGCCTGATGCTGCGGCTGATCGATCCGAACGATTTCATCGTCGTGCAGGACAGGATGTTCGCAAGCTTCAACGGCGTCGATCCGACGCTGCTGGGAATCTCCACCATACTGATCCTGGCGGCGACCCTTTCGGTCGCTCGCCTCGTCAGGGTTCTCGACGTCCTCGCCCTCGGCCGCGACATCGCGATCTCGCTCGGCATCGACCATCGCCGGACGGTCCTCGTCGTTCTTGCGCTGGTTGCCTGCTTCGTCGCGGTTTCGACCGCGCTCGTCGGCCCGGTCGCTTTCTTCGGCCTTATCGTCGCGAGTCTGGCGCGAACGCTTGTCGGCTCCCGCCGCCATGCGACGACGCTTGCCGCGGCGAGCCTTCTCGCCATGATCGCCCTCCTGGCCGGCCAGACCATCCTCGAACACGTGTTCCACTTCGATACCGCGCTCGGTATCGTCGTGGAGTTCGTCGGCGGCATCGTCTTCCTGGCTTTGCTGCTGAAGAAAGGCGCCGCATGATCGAAGCCCGCAACCTGTCCAAGCATTATGGCCGCACACTTGTGGTGGACGGGGTGAGCCTCTCGCTTCCCGGCTCCGGACTTACCGCGATCATCGGTCCGAACGGGGCCGGCAAGTCCACCCTCCTGTCGATGCTGGCGCGCCTCCTGCCGATCGACAGCGGCACCGCGCTGGTGTCGGGCCTCGACGTGGCGCGCGTGCGCGGCGAGGACCTCGCGAAACGGTTGGCGATCCTGCGGCAGGACAACACCCTCGTCTCGCGCCTGACCGTGCGCGATCTCGTCGGCTTCGGGCGTTTTCCCCATTCGCGCGGCCGGATGACGCCCGACGATCGTCGAAAGGTCGGGGACGCCATCGACTTCCTTGGGCTCGGCGAGCTGTCGGAGAGGTTTCTCGACGAACTGTCCGGCGGGCAACGCCAGCGCGCCTTTATCGCCATGGTGCTGAGCCAGGATACCGACACGATTCTTCTCGACGAACCGCTGAACAGTCTCGACATGCGCCATGCGGCCGAGATCATGCGCCTGATGCGGCGCGCCGCCGACGATCTCGGCAAGACCATCGTCGTCGTTCTCCACGACATCAATTTCGCCGCCGCCTATGCCGACCGTATCGTCGTCATGCGGAACGGGCGGATCGCCTGCGAGGGCGCGACCGAGAACGTTATCACCGAGGCGGTGATCTCGGACGCGTTCGGCCTTCCCGTTCTCGTTCGCACCATCGAAGGCCAGCTGACCTGCCTGTTCCGCCGCTGAGCGGCGCCGCGTCCAGGGTCCTTCGGACGCCGGCGGGGGAGAAGCCGAGCCGAGCCCTTGCGGCTCGACCGCCCCAACGGCATGGATGGGGCTCGATACGAGCGACAGATGCAGAAATGGCAGATCATCCATGGCAGGCATGCGGAAGCGACAGGATCCGAACGGCGCTTGGCAGGCCGACCTGTTCGATCCGTCCGCCGGTCCGGGTGGCGGGATCGGGCGGCCGGGCAAGGCGCCGGTGCCGCCGGCGACGGTCGATGCTCGGTCGACCGTTCTCGACGAGGAGGACATGGCGCGGCGGCTGGAGGCGAGCGGCCGCTACCGGATTCTCCGGCAACTCGTGCCGCGACCGGTGGTCGGCACCGGGGAGGGCGGGGCGACGGGCAGAATCGGTCTTATTCTCGATACCGAGACCACCGGTCTCGATCACCGGAGCGACGAGATCATCGAACTCGGCATGGTGGCCTTCACCTACGACGAGAACGGCATCGGGGACGTGATCGGGGTGTTTTCGCAAATGCGGCAGCCGTCGGTGCCGATCAGCCTTGAGATCACGGGCCTGACCGGGATCACGGATGCGATGGTCGAGGGGCGGAGCATCGATCCGGACGCCGTTTCCGCCTTCGTCGCACCCGCCGATCTCGTCATTGCGCACAATGCTCGGTTCGACCGCCCGTTCTGCGAACGCTTGCACGACGCGTTCAAGGAGAAAGCCTGGGCGTGCTCGGTCGCGGAAGTGGATTGGCAGGCGCTCGGGTTCGAAGGCAGCAAGCTCGTCTATCTGATTGCCCAGTGTGGGCTGTTTCACACCGGGCATCGCGCCATCGACGACTGTCACGCGCTGCTCGAAGTGATGGCCGCGCCATCGGCGACGAATGCCGCCGCGCCGTTCGTGCAACTCCTCCGGTCCTGCGGCAAGGAGCGCTTGCGGATCTATGCGCGGGGCAGCCCGTTCGAGACCAAGGACTGTCTCAAGGCACGCGGCTATGTCTGGAACGATGGAACGGACGGCAACCCGAAAAGCTGGTGGATCGAGGTCGAGGACGACGCCTTCGACGAGGAGCTTTCGTTCCTGCGCGAGACGATCTACCGTTCGACGACGAAGCCGGTTGTCCAGCGCCTGAGCGCCTGGGACAGATATCGCGCATAGGGCCGCCTCGTCGGACCCGCGCCGGTTTTCCGCGCCGGACTGCGATGCCGGGCGCCGGGCGCAATTTTAACGCGCAGTGGAGGGTTACCGAGGAGACCGGGTTCGGGTTAGAAGAGAACGGTCCGCAAGCTCGAACAGACCAGAACGGATGGGATTGACCGTGATCGAGAGAATTGTCGGAACACTCATGCTCTCGGGGCTTCTGTCGGGATGCGCCGGGCCGCAGGGCTTCGGGTCGATGACGATGCCAACGAACCCGTTTCCCAAAATGGCCGACGTCGTCGATGCGATGACGAGCACCGGCGGCGAACGGTTCGAGAAGACAGTTCCCGCCGATCTGACGATCGAACAGGACGGGTCGGTTCGTCGCGCGGTTCTCGCGGGGTTCGGTCCGAATTGGCGCATGACCATTCTGGGCATGGACACCGGGCGGCGAGTGGACGGAACGCTGGTCAGCTGCGGCTTCTACAACGCCTATCGATCGGATGGCGGGGCGAAACGCAGCGGTATCTTCCGCACCGAAACCGATCCGGCCGAGGGCACGACCGTGCTGCGGGAGGCGGCCCATTCCGGCAGTGACCGGTTCGTCGCGTTTTCCAACTGTCAGGCGCTCGGCCTGCTTTGAATCAGCGCCGCCGCGATCCCGGATCGTCGCGTTCGATCGCCTGCGGCGACCGAACGGGCGCCTTGCCCGGACGGCGTTCGCGCATCCGATGGCAAGGACCTGTGGCCGCACCGGGTCTCGGCAGCTCGTTCGCCCTGTCCCCGCGCCGACGGCGGGAACGCGCGAACAGGTCGAACCCCCGGAGCCGGCCTGGCACGCGGCGGACAGGACGAATTCGCCCTAGATGACCGACAAGCCTGCCGGACGCCTCAGATCGAGCGTCATCGGGAAGGACGGATCGGCGGTCTCGCGGACCGGTTCGTAGTGACCCGCCGTGTGGCCGAACGGTTCGAAGCGGGCCAGGCGTCGGGCCTCGGCTTCATAGGAGTTGATCGGGAACGTATCGTAGTTGCGACCGCCGGGATGCGCCACATGATAGACGCAGCCGCCGAGCGAACGCCTCGACCAGCGATCGTAGATATCGAATCTGAGCGGCGCGTGCACCGGGATCGTCGGATGCAGGCCGGAGGGTGGCTGCCACGCCTTGAACCGGACGCCCGCGACGGCCGCCATGCCGGTGCCGGTCGGGGTCATCGGCACCTCGCGCCCGTTGCACGTCACGATGTGGCGCGCCTTGTCGAAGTTCGACAGCTTCACCTGCAGCCGCTCGACCGAGGAATCGACGAAGCGCACGGTTCCGCCGATCGCGCCGGTCTCGCCCATCACGTGCCACGGCTCGAGCGCCTGGCGCAGTTCCAGTTCGATGCCCTCGCGCTCGATCTTGCCGCAGAAGGGGAACCGGAACTCGGCCTGCGCCTCGAACCATTCCGGCCGCATCGGATAGCCCGAGCGGGTGAGATCGGCGAGCACGTCCGTGAAATCCTGCCAGACGAATTCGGGAAGCATGAACCGGTCGTGAAGATTGGTGCCCCAGCGCACGAACTTGCCTTGCTGCGGCTCCTTCCAGAACTTTGCGATCAATGCGCGGATCAGAAGCTGCTGGGCGAGCGACATGCGCGGTTCGGGTGGCATTTCGAAACCGCGGAACTCGACGAGGCCGAGACGGCCCGTCGGGCCATCCGGCGAATAGAGCTTGTCGATGCAGATCTCGGCCCTGTGCGTATTGCCGGTCACGTCGATGAGCAGGTTGCGGAACAGCCGATCGACGAGCCAGGGCGGCGTCGAGGACGCATCCTGCGTCACCTGCGCCATGGCGATTTCCAGCTCGTAGAGCTGGTCGTGGCGGCCTTCGTCGATGCGCGGCGCCTGGCTCGTCGGACCGATGAACAGACCCGAGAACAGATAGGACAGGGAGGGATGGCGCTGCCAGAACAGAACGAGCGATTTCAGGAGGTCCGGGCGGCGCAGGAAAGGCGAATCGAGCGGAGTCGCGCCGCCGACCACTACATGGTTGCCGCCGCCCGTGCCGGCATGCTTGCCGTCCACCATGAACTTGTCGGTGCCCAGGCGCGACTGGCGCGCATCCTCGTAGACGCCCTGCGTGATCGCCTGGGCTTCTTCCCAGTCCTTTGCCGGATGGACGTTCACCTCGATGACGCCCGGATCGGGCGCGACGCGGATGACATTGACCCTTGGATCGTGCGGAGGGGCGTAGCCCTCGATCTGCACCGGATAGTCGAGGTCGCGTGCCGCGTCCTCGATGGCACCGAGAAGATCGAGATAGGCCTCCATCAGCTCGAGCGGCGGCATGAACACGCACAGCTTGCCGTCGCGCGGCTCGACCGAGAGCGCGGTGCGCACGAAGCTCTGGATCTCGGCGTTCTCGGGCGCAACGGCCGTGAACGTCGTTCCAGAAGGTGCGCTCGATCCGTCCGGCCGGGCGCTCAGCGGCGGCAGGGGGGGCACTGCGCGCCGGGACTGGCCGACCGTATCGGCTGTGTCGGAATCCGGGTTGTGGGTCTGCCGTTCCGTGCGCCCGCGCTGTCCGCGGTTCTGAGGCGAAAGCGGGGGAAAGGGCTGGGTCGGATCGGCCGGGTGGCTGTAGGGATAGTCCGCGGACGACAGGTGAGGCAACGAGGCGAGGGGGAGACGATAGCCGAGCGCGGAGTCGCCCGGCGTCAAAAACAGATGCTTGCGCCGCGTCTTCCAGCGCTCCGACATCCAGCGCACCTTGCTCGACCGCGTCTGCCACGCCTGGACGGGAAGGACATGGCCCGTCGGCTTGGACAGGCCATGCTCGAAGACCTTGGCAAGGCGCGCGCGCTCCTCGCGGTCCTCGAGCTTGGAATCGGTCGGCTCGACATTGTCCGGCAGGCCCTGCTCGCGCGCGATCCAGAAGGATGCGTCCTCGAAGGCCGGCATCACGTTTTCGGTGTCGATGGTCAACGCCTTCGCCACCGCCTTGGTGAACGCCTCGGATTCCTCGGGCCCGACTTCAGCGTCGGTCTTCTCGCGCGCGACGAGCTTTGAATCCTGCCAGATCGGAACCCCGTCCTTGCGCCAGTAGAGCGAAAACGTCCAGCGCGGCAGGGTCTCGCCGGGATACCATTTGCCCTGTCCGTAGTGCAGGAAGCCGCCGGGCGCGAACCGGTCGCGCAGGCGCCGGATGAGATCGTCGGCAAGGCCGCGCTTCATCGGTCCGGTCGCATCGGAATTCCACTCGCCGCCTTCGAAATCGTCGATCGAAACGAATGTCGGCTCGCCACCCATGGTGAGGCGCACATCGTTCGCCTGAAGCTCCGCGTCGACCGCCTTGCCGAGATCGTCGAGCGCGTGCCAGCTCTCGTCGGAGAACGGATAGGTCACGCGCGGCCGCTCGGCGATGCGTCCCACCGTCATGTCGAAATCGAACTCGACTTCGGCAAATCCGACGAGGCCGGAGATCGGCGCGGCGGAGCGATAGTGCGGCGTCGCCGCCAGGGGAATATGGCTCTCGCCGGTCAGAAGCCCGGACGTCGGGTCGAGACCGATCCAGCCCGCGCCCGGAATGAAGACCTCGCCCCATGCGTGCAGATCGGTGAAGTCCTTGTCGGTTCCGGCGGGACCTTCGAGCGCGACGACGTCCGGCTTCAGCTGGATCAGGTAGCCCGACACGAAGCGTGCGGCGATGCCGAGATGGCGCAGCGTGTTGACGAGAAGCCAGGACGAGTCGCGGCAGGAGCCGGAATTCTTCGTCAGCGTCTCGTCGGGCGTCTGCACGCCGGGCTCCATCCGCACGAGATAGTCGACGCGCTGCTCGATCTTGTGATTGAGACCGACGAGGAAGTCGATCGTGCGCTGTCCGGGCGTCAGATCGATCTCGTCGAGAAACGCCTGGAACGTCTCGCCGGCCGGCTCGGGATCGAGGTAGGATTCGAGTTCCTTCTTCACCTCCTCCGAATAGGTGAAGGGAAAGGATTCCGCTTCTTCTTCGATGAAGAAGTCGAACGGATTGTAGACGGTCATGTCCGCGAGCAGATCGACCTCGATCTTGAACTCGGTCACCGGCTCCGGAAAGACGAAACGCGCCAGGAAGTTGCCGAACGGGTCCTGGTGCCAGTTGACGAAATGCTCTGCCGGCGAAACCCGAAGCGAATAGGACGGAACCCGCGTGCGCGAATGGGGCGCGGGACGCAAGCGGATCACCTGCGGGCCAACGATCACCGGTCGGTCATATTTGTAGTGGGTGAGGTGGCGAAGGCTTGCGAGAATTGACATGGCAACTTTCTGATCGTGCGGGCGGTCGTCCAGCCGAAGGTTAAACCTTTCGTGCATCGCGACAAGGGGCAGGTCCGCATGGCTTTTCCGCGAAACCGCACAATCTGTCGGCACGACGCGATGCCATCGGGAACGATGAAGCCTATCTTGCAGTTAAACGCGCTCGGACGTGCTCCCCCACCGTGTCCCAAGGACCTGAGAATGAAACTGTTTTCCTGCCCATCCTGTAATCAGGTCGTTTTCTTCGAAAACGTCGTCTGCGAGAAATGCGGCCATTCGCTCGGCTACGCCGCCAATTCCGACGAGATGATCTCGCTCGATCCCGATCACGGGATATGGAAGGCGGCCGGCACCAACGGTGCGGGTAAGAGCTGGAAATATTGCGACAATTACCAGTATGGCGTCTGCAACTGGTTGGTCGATGGCGAAAGCCCGAACAAATATTGCAAGGCCTGCGCGCACAATGTCACCGTGCCGGACACCTCCAACCCGGAAAACGTCCGCCTCTGGGGCCAGATGGAAATCGCCAAGCGCCGCCTGTTCTATGCGATCGAACGTCTCGGGCTGCCTCTCGTCACCCGCGACGAGCACGAAGAGGGCCTCGGTTTCGACTTCCTTGCCGAGGACGACAGCGTCAAGGGGAACGTGATGACCGGCCACGATCTCGGTCTGATCACCATCGCGCTGGCCGAAGCCGACGATGCGGAGCGCGTGAAGCGGCGCGAATCCATGGGCGAGCCCTACCGCACGCTGCTCGGGCATTTTCGGCATGAAGTCGGCCACTGGTACTGGGATCGCATCGTTCGCGACGGCAATCCCGGCGCCCTCGAGGCCTGCCGCGCCGTATTCGGCGACGACACCGAGGATTACGGCGAAGCGCTGAAGCGTCATTACGAGAACGGGCCGAAACCGAACTGGCAGGACGAATATGTCTCGTCCTATGCCGGCGCCCATGCCTGGGAGGATTTCGCCGAGACCTGGGCGCACTATCTCCACATCGTCGATACGTTGGAAGTCGGCCACAGTTTCGGCGTCGTCGTCGACCCGCGGGTCGCCGACCAGGGGCTCCTGACGACCCGGATCGACTTCGATCCCTATGCGCGGGAGACAAGCATCGAGCAACTGACCGATGCCTGGTTTCCGCTGTCGGCTTCCCTGAACTCATTCAATCGCGCCATGGGACACAACGATCTCTACCCGTTCGTCCTTTCGCCTGCCGTTGTCGCCAAGCTCGGCTTCATGCACGATCTCGTCAGGAGGCGTGCCGGCCAGGCCGGCTAGGCCGTCGCGTCGCTCAGGGACGTGGATCCCGGGATCGCCGGATCGTCCGACGCCTTACGATGACATCGGTGGTGTCCGAGCGGAGAGGCGTGATCGGCCCGACGATGCGGGAGCTTAAGGCTGGCGACCGCATGGCGATGTCGGGCGCTTCCCGGCTGGCGTGCGTCCGGCCCACCCTGGCCGGACCTGTCCCCGCCAGCGCCGCGTGCGGTCGTCAGGGCATTCGGCGCGCGGCCGTCAACAGCATGCATCGCCGAGGCGCGATAAAAATCATCCAGCTTCGGACTGGAACTCGTTCGCCATGTGTTCACTTACTTCGACAGGCGGGGGCGTCCGTTGCGATGCCGCCGGATTGCAACATCGACAAGGCTCGTCCGCGCCGAAACGCCGGGCCGAGAAGGGCATGCGTAGACCGATGACTGCCATGAATGACGGATTTACCTTCGATACCGCATGGGGACCGAAACTGACCGGCGAGGGCGCGGAATTCCGGCTCTGGGCGCCCTCCGCCCCGTCGCTCGAGCTCGCGATCGGAGATGCCGGCGGCAAGCCCGTCGACTTCCTTCCCATGGAGAAGGACGATGCCGGCTGGTGGCGCCTGTCGACAGGCAGGGTCGGCGTCGGCGGTGCCTACGGATTTCGCCTCGACAATGGCATGGTGGTGCCGGATCCGGCCTCGCGAAGGCAGTTCGGTGACGTCCATTCGCTTTCGATCCTGACCGATCCGAAATCCTATCGGTGGACGACGCCGGAATGGAACGGCCGGCCTTGGGAAGAGACCGTCTTCTACGAATTGCACACCGGGACGTTTTCGGATGATGGCACGTTCGCCGGCATCGAGGGCAAGCTCGATTTCCTCAAATCGGTCGGCGTGACGACGATCGAGATCCTGCCCGTCGCTCAGTTCATGGGTCGGCGGGGCTGGGGCTATGACGGCGTGCTGCTCTACTGCGCGCACGAGGCCTATGGCGGTGACGAAGGTCTGAAGCGGTTGATAGACGCGGCGCACTCGCGCGGTCTCAGCGTGTTTCTCGACGTCGTCTACAATCATTTCGGACCGGACGGGAACTATATCGGCGCCTATGCGCCCGAATTCTTCCACGAGGAGATCAGCACGCCCTGGGGGCCGGCGATCGCCTATGACGAAGAACCCGTTCGACAGTTCATGATCGAGAACGCGCTCTACTGGCTAGGGGAATTCCGCTTCGACGGATTGCGGCTCGACGCGATCGACTCGATCAAGGACACCACCGAAACGCCGCTCGTCGAGGAACTCGCACGCGCCGTGCGCAAGACGTTCCCCGGCCGCCATGTCCATTTGACGAGCGAGGACGACCGGAACATCGTCTGGCATATCGAACGCGGCGACAACGGTCAGCCGAAGCTGATCTCGGGCGAATGGAACGACGATTTCCACCATACGATCCACGTTCTGGCGACCCACGAGAAGGAGGCCTATTACGCCGACTATACGCGCAAGAGCGTCTCGCAGCTTGCCAAGTCGCTGGCGACCGGCTTCGTCTACCAGGACGACTTCTCCCCGGTGCGCGACAAGAAGATCGGCCATGCGTCCGACGAACTCCCGCCGACGGCCTTCGTCAACTTCATCCAGAATCACGACCAGATAGGCAACCGCGCGTTCGGCGAACGGCTGACGGACCTGGCTTCGCGGCGCATCGTGGAATGTGCGCAGGCGATCCTTCTTCTGTCGCCCCAGATCCCGCTGCTGTTCATGGGCGAAGAGTGGGGAGAGACCCATCCCTTCTGTTTCTTCACCGATTTCCACGGCGAACTCGGCGATGCGGTGCGCGAGGGACGGCGCGCCGAATTCGCAAAGTTCACGGCATTCCATGCGGCCGACACCCGCGAACTGATCCCCGACCCGAACTCCCCGACGACCTTCGCGGCCTCAAAGCTCGACTGGTCCGTCCTGGAGCGTCCGAACCGCCGCGTGCGGCTGGAACAGGTGAAACGACTTCTGAAGATCCGGCATGAGAAGATCGTGCCGTTGCTCAAGCATATTCCCAAGCGGAGCGGCTCCTACTACACCTCGCCCGAAACGCTCGCCTTTGCCGTGGCGTGGACGCTTCAGGACGGCAAGGTCCTTCACCTGTTCGCCAATCTCAGCGACGATCCCTGGCCGATGCCGAACGCCCTGACCAAGGCGGACCTCACCTCCGGCGAACTCGTTCATTCCTATCCGTCCGATGCGGACGAAATGCTCGCGACAGGGACGCTGCCGGCGTCTTCGGTCGTCTTCCGCCTGTCCGACCAGTTCCTGATTTCCGGAGTTGCATCTTGAGCCAATCCCTGGACGATCTTGCCGAAAGTCACGGCATCCAGACCGTTTTCAAGTCCGAGATGGGCGAGCGAAAGGAGATTTCGGACGATGCGAAACGCGCGCTGCTGAAGGTTCTGTCCGTCGATCCGGACAAGGGTGAGGCCGGACATTTCGCCAAGGCCACCCAGACGCCCGAAAAAATCTGCGCGCTTCCGCCGATCGTCTCCGAGCACCGCCGCTGGGGCATTGCGTGCCAGCTTTACGGCCTGCGATCGGCGCGCAATCTCGGAATCGGAGACTTCGAGGATCTGGCGCGCTTCGCCGTGATGGCAGCGCAGCGCGGCGCCTCCTTCGTCGGGGTCAATCCCCTGCACGCCCTCTTCATGGCCGATGGCGGACGGTTCTCCCCCTATTCGCCGTCGACGCGGCGTTTCAACAACCCGCTCTACCTCGCGATCGACCGGATCGAGGGGGGACAGGATGTCATCGACGATCTGCGGCGCGCCGCGCCGGATCTTTTCGACGGGCTCGACGGCGAACTTGTCGACTATCCTGCCGTGTGCCGGCTGAAGGGCCGTCTCCTGCGCGACGTCTTCGACAGGCGAAGAGATGAGATCGTCGCCACGCAGGCCTTCGAACGGTTCGTCTCGACCGGCGGCCGCACGCTGCACGACTTCGCGCTTTTCGAAGCGATCTCGATGGCCGAAGTCGCGCAAGGCGGCCATGCCGGCTGGCACAACTGGCCGCTCGACCTGCAGGATAGGTCGAGCGATGCGGTCGCTGCCTTCGACCGCGACCATGCCGAGGACGTGCTGTTTCACAAATGGCTGCAATTCGAGGCCGACGAGCAGATCGCCGGCGTACAGGCACGGGCGAAGTCCGAAGGCATGGCGATCGGCCTCTATCTCGACCTGGCCGTGGGCGTCACTCCGGACGGCGCCGAGACCTGGGCCGATCCCGAACTCACGGTCGGTTCGGCCCGCGTCGGCTCGCCGCCCGACATGTTCAATTCCTCAGGCCAGGATTGGGGCCTCGCCCCGTTATCGCCCAAGGCTCTGGCCGAACGGGACTACAGGCCGCTGCGCAACGCGTTCGGCCAGTTGACGCTGCACGCCGGCGCGGTGCGGATCGATCATGCGATGGGCCTTGCGCGGCTGTGGTGGATTCCCGAGGGAATGCCCTCGTCGGAAGGCGGCTATGTCCGCTATCCGCTCGGAGAGATGATCGACGCGGTCGCCGATACCTCGAACGCGAACCATTGTCTGGTGATCGGGGAAGATCTCGGCACGGTACCGGACGGCTTTCGCGAAACGATGGAGGAGGCGAACATCCTCTCCTATCGGGTTCTTTACTTCGAGCGGCGTCACGAAGCCTTCATCTTGCCCTCGCACTATCCCCGCATGGCGCTTGCCTGCATCTCGACCCATGATCTGGCGCCGCTGGCGGGCTGGTGGCAGGGCACCGACATCAAGCTGCGGGAGGAGGCGGGGACGCAGGACGCGGCGGCCAGCGAGCGAGATTTCAAGGGCCGGCAGGAAGAGCGGATCGATCTTCTCGTGGCGTTGCGCCTTGTCGGCCTGATCCCCCACGACTACGAAAGCATGCTGAACGGCGACGCGCCGCTTTCCAACGAATTGAACCAGGTTCTGAGCGAGGCGATCCACCGGTTCGTGGCACGCACGCCGTCCCTTCTGTTCACCGTACAGCTGGAGGACATGCTGGGCGCGACCCACCAGCCCAATCTTCCAGGCACGACCGACCAGTATCCAAACTGGCGCATCCGGCAGGACGTGGCGCTCGAGGATCTCGATGATCACGAGCGCTTTCAGAGCCTTGCACGAGCAATGCGCGAAGAAAGGCCAAATCATTCATGAGCGCACCGCTCGTCGCGACATACCGCCTCCAGTTCCGCGAAGGCACGGACTTCTCCACCGCCCGCGATCTCGCGGGCTACTGGAAGAAGCTCGGAATCAGTCACCTTTATGCGTCGCCCATCTTCGCGGCCTCCGAAGGCTCGACGCACGGATACGACGTCACCGACTATAATTCGCTCGAGGAGGAGCTCGGCGGCATTTCCGGTTTTACCGAAATGTCGAACGCCCTTTCGTCGAGCAATATCGGCCTGATCCTTGATTTCGTTCCGAACCATATGGGCGTTTCCCCCCGCAATCACTGGTGGGAAGACGTTCTGCGATGGGGCGAGGAAAGCCGCTACGCCTACACGTTCGACATCGCCTGGGAAGCCAGACGCATCCTCGTTCCCGTCCTCGGCAAGCCTTACGGCGATGCGCTCGAAGCCGGCAACCTGACGGTCGTCCTCGACGAGGCGACACCATCGCTGCGCTTCGACGCCGCGGGTTATGGCCTGCCGATCGATCCGCGCACCTACGGCCACGTCTTCGGTCTCATCGAACACGAGGAGCGCGACCGGCTGGTGCGCCGTTTTTCGGTTTCGACCCCGCCGGAAGCTGACGAACTGCGCGAGCGGCTGAGCGAGCATCTCGAGGAGGATCATTTCCGGGCGGCTCTCGATGCCGCGATCGACGCCATCAATTCGGACCGTCAGGCGCTGCATGCCCTGCACGAGGCGCAGGCATGGCGGCTGGCCTGGTGGCGGACGGCCCGCGAGCGCCTGACCTATCGCCGATTCTTCGAGATCGCCGACCTGATCGGCGTTCGCCAGGAAATGCGCCGGGTCTTCAGCGAGAGCCACCAGATGATCATCCGACTGGCGCGCGAGCGGCGGATCGACGGCATTCGGATCGATCATGTCGACGGGCTGGCCGATCCGAAGGCCTATCTGGAGGACCTCACCGAGGCGTTCCGATCGGTGCGGCGCAATCCGAGCGTCCATGTCGAGAAGATCCTGACCGGCGAGGAGCGGTTGCGCTCGTCCTGGGCGATCGACGGGACGACGGGTTACGAGTTCATCACCGCCTTGTCCGGTCTCTACGTCGACAGCTCCCGCGAGGACGGGATGAACGACGCCTACCAGACGTTCCTCGGCCGCACCGAAAACCTTCGATCGATGATCCTGTCCGAAAAGCGGTCGATCTTCGCGCGCAATCTCGCCGGCGAGCTTTCGGTCCTGACGGGCCTCGCACTCGACGTCGCCTCCCGGGGACTTGCGACGCGGGACCTTGGCCGCGATACGCTCGCGCGCTCGATCGTCGAGGTGGCGGCCGCCTTGCCGGTCTATCGCACCTATGGCTCGGTCGACGGTGTTCCGAATCGCGATATCGCCATCATCGACGAGGCGGTCGATCTGGCCATGAGCCGCCGCGAGGTGGAGGCCGACGAGCCGATCCAGTTCATCGGCAGGCTTCTGAAGCTCGATTTCGAGGATGGGGCGGACGTTGCCGGTGCCCTCAATTTCACCCGCAGGTTCCAGCAGACGACAGGCGCGGTGATGGCGAAGGCGGTCGAGGATACCGTTTTCTATCGCTACAACCGATTGATCGCGCTGAACGAGGTCGGGGGCGAACCCGACCAGTATGGCGGCGATACCGAAACGTTCCACGAAGCGATGCGCATCCGCACGCAGGATCAGCCACGCGGGCTGATGGCCACGACCACCCACGACACCAAGCGCGGCGAGGATGCCCGGGCGCGCATCTATACCCTGTCCGAAGCCCCCGGTCGCTGGCGCTCGCTGGTCTCGGGCTTTTCGGCGATCATGACCGAGTGGCGCAAGGACATCGAACCGGGCCTGTTCGCGCCTGATCCGGCGACCGAATGGGGGCTCTACCAGTCGCTGCTCGGCGTCCTGCCGACCGATTTCGATCCTGCCGACGCGGATCATTGCGCGGAGATCGCCGAACGTCTGACGGCATTTGCGGAAAAAGCCGTTCGCGAGGCGAAGCTGCATACGAGCTGGACCGCTCCGGCCGAGAAGTACGAGCGGACCCTCAAGGCGTTCGTCGAAGCCATGGTCGATCCGGAACAGGAGCTGATCGCGGAGTTCTGGGACAGCGTCCAGCCCTTCGTCGTCGCCGGCGCTCTCAACAGCCTCTCCCAGACGGCCATCAAGCTGACCGCGCCCGGCATTCCAGACATCTATCAGGGGACGGAATTCTACGATTTCTCTCTGGTCGATCCGGACAATCGCCGCGAAGTCGATTTCGGCGCCCGGATCGCCGCGCTCGAAGCGGACGATGAGCCGGCGGCACTGCTCGAGGATTGGCGCAGCGGGCGATTGAAGGCACGGATCACGGCCGCCGGCCTCGCGATGCGGATGGCCAGGCCAACCCTGTTCTCCAATGGACGTTACGAGGCGCTTCAGGTCGAAGGGCCGGCCGCGGCGTGGGTCGTCGCTTTCGCCCGCATCGACGAGGACGGCAATGCGGCGATCACGATCGCGCCGCGCATGGCCTTGTCGCTGCTTGACGGACAGGATCATCTCGCCATCGCCAGCCAGCGCTGGGCCGGAACGAGCCTGAAACTGCCGCAGGAGCTTTCGGGCAAGAGCTTTACCGATGCGGTGACCGGCGCGCAGTTTTCGGGCGAACGCCTCGATCTGTCCAAGGTTCTCGCCGTTCTGCCGCTCGCAATGCTCGTCGCCTAGGCGCTCGGCACATCCGATCGATCGTCAAGCGCCGTGTCCCTCGGGGGACACGGCGTTTTCGTTCGGCGGGCGTGCAGCGATGAGCGAGCCGTTTTTCGTATCCGACTCCCGGTGGCGAAAGACGCCGAAGAATGTCGTCAGGCGCAAAAAGACGGAAATGCGCTTGCGACCGGACGGCAATGTCATGAAACGGTTCGGGCGGTGCGGCCGGGCCGGTGCTCGTCGTCCGCTCACGGCGCGGCCTTCGGGCAATCGTGATCGCGGTCGCAAGGAGGGCCGGGCGCCGCGCCCGCCACCAGCCCGGCATGGGGACCCCTTGCGAGGCGATGTGCGAGAGCGATCCGTCGCTCCGGTCAGAGTTTGCGAAGCGCGACCTGCTCGGTCAGATGGTTGGGACCCTTTTTCAGGATCAGGTCCGCCCGTGGCCGCGTCGGCAGGATATTCTCGTGCAGGTTGACGGCATTGATGTTCGCCCAGAGATCCTCCGCGATCTGTCGCGCCTCGGCATCGGCGATCTTGGCGTAGCGATGGAAGAACGATTCTTCCTGCTGGAAGGCCGTCGTCCGCAGTTCCATGAACCGGTCGATATACCAGCGATGGATGTCGGTCTCCTCGGCATCGACATAGATCGAATAATCGAAGAAATCGGACACGAAGGGCACCGCCATCCCGTCGGGCGGCATCTTCTGCACCTGAAGCACGTTCAGGCCTTCGAAGATCAGGATGTCGGGCCGGTCGATGGTCTCGCGCTTGCCGGGCGTCACGTCGTAGTAGAAATGCGAATAGACCGGAGCGGTAACCCGCGGCGCTCCGGCCTTCACGTCGGACAGAAAGCGCAGGATCGCGTTGACGTCGTAGCTTTCCGGAAAGCCCTTGCGCCGCATCAGGCCCTTGGCCTCGAGAACCGCGTTCGGATAGAGAAATCCGTCGGTCGTGATGAGCGCGACTTTCGGGGAGGACGGCCAGCGCCCCAGAAGCAGTTGCAAAAGGCGGGCGGTCGTCGATTTTCCGACGGCGACCGAGCCCGCAATGCCGATCAGGAACGGCGTCTTCTGCGTCGATCCCTGCCCGGACAGGAATTTCTGCCGCTGCTCGAAGAGAAGCTGGGAGGCTTCCACATGGGCCGACAGGAGCCGTGACAGCGACAGATAGATCCGCTTGACCTCGTCGAGATCGACCGGGTCGTTCATGGAACGAATGCGTTCCAGTTCCTCGGCCGTCAGGGTCAGGGGCGTATCGGCGCGGAACTTCGCCCAGGCATTGGCCGAGAAGATCCGATAGGGCGAGAACGGCGTCGGCGCGAGCTGGTTCATCAGTCCTCTTGTCGACCGCCTGACGCCTGCGGCGTGCGCGACGCCTTCTCGGCAAGGCCGGTCATCGATGTTCGCCGTGCGAGTTCGGTCAGGACGCTTGCGACCGGAATGTTCTTGAGGTGCAGGGCGACGAGAAGATGGTACAGCATGTCCGCGCTCTCGGAGATGACCCGTTCCTCGTCTTCCGAGACGAGAGCGATGATCGTTTCGACCGATTCCTCGCCGAGCTTCTTGGCGACGTGGGCGACGCCCTTCTCCTTGAGCCTCGCCGTGTAGGATTCGTCGCGCGACGCCGCCGCGCGGGTCGCGACGATCGATTCCAGATCGGAGAGTGTGAAGTTCGTCATCAAGCTGTCATCCGATGGTCTTGCGCGAATCAGGCCGCGCTCGGCGGAATATCGGCGGGATCGAGCCGCATGGGAACCCCGGCTTTGGCCATATGCGCCTTCGCCTCGGCGATCGTATAGGTTCCGAAGTGGAAGATCGAGGCCGCCAGCACCGCCGCCGCGCCGCCTTTCGTGACGCCGTCGACCAGATGATCGAGGGTCCCGACCCCTCCCGAGGCGATGACCGGAACGGCGACCGCATCGCTGACCGCGCGCGTCAGGTCCAGATCGAAACCGGATTTCGTGCCGTCCCGGTCCATGGAGGTGAGGAGGATCTCGCCGGCGCCGAGCGAGACGACCTTGCGTGCGAATTCGATCGCATCGATGCCGGTTTCGCGGCGCCCACCATGGGTGAAGATCTCCCAACGACCTCCGGTGCCTTCGTCCTGCACGCGGCGGGCGTCGATCGCCACGACGATGCACTGGTCTCCGAATTTGTCCGCCGCTTCGCCGACGAATTCCGGCCTGAGGACAGCCGCGGTGTTGATCGAAACCTTGTCGGCGCCCGCCAGAAGCAGCTTGCGAACGTCGTCCACCGTGCGCACGCCGCCGCCGACGGTGACCGGCATGAAGCACTGCTCCGCGGTCCGGCGCACCACGTCGACGATCGTCTCGCGCTCGTCGGACGAAGCGGTGATGTCGAGAAAGCAGAGTTCGTCCGCCCCGGCGGCGTCGTAGGCCCGCGCCGCTTCCACCGGATCGCCGGCATCGATCAGGCCTTCGAAATTGACGCCCTTCACGACGCGGCCGTCCTTCACGTCGAGGCAGGGAATGATGCGCGCTTTGAGTGTCATGGGTCGTGCGTCCGGTTCTTCGAGGAAGACGAGGGCCTTTCTCGACGCTTATGCGACAGCGCGATGGAGATGGGCAAGCGTCGCGCCGCACCGACGTTCGTCGTGGCAAGTTGGCAGGACGGCATCCGCCATTCTCGAAACGCAACGGCATGCCGATCGCCCATTCGCCGCATGGGCCGGGCGGCCAGGTCAGCGTGCCGGGCCGATCGTCGAACGCGCATCGGGCGAACGGTGCGTTTGCCCTTCAGTGCACGGTCTTGCCGAAGGGTTCGTCCGCATCCTCGATGATCATGGCTGGATGTTGCGCGTGCGCCGGTCTACCAACCTTGAAAAGCGCCGCGGGAACCGGGCGCGATACGAACGACCGGGACGAGATCGAATTGCCAGCGACCATGCCGTGCCAGTCTTCGACGAGGTCGATCGCGATCGCCGGCCTGTCCATGGTCTACGAGGATCATGACCGGGTTTCTGCCCGGCGCGTTCCGCTTCTGCTCCTGCATGGCGCGGTTCAGTCGCGCCGGGTCTGGAGCGCGCAGGCGGACGCGTTTGCAGGCGGCCGCCGGGTGATCGCGCCCGATCTGCGCGGCCACGGCGACACCCGTGGCGAGGCGGCGGATCTGTCGTTGGGACGCCATGCGGACGACATGATCGCGCTGCTCGATGCTCTGGCACTGCCGAAGGTCGTCGTGTGCGGCGTCTCGCTCGGGGGAATGGTGGCGCTGGAAATGGTGGCGCGCGCGCCGGACCGGATCACGGGCGTCGTTCTGGCCGATACGCCCTTGGCGCTTTCGATGACCGGTCTCGTGCGCGGCCTGATCGAGACCCTGGGTCCGCAGCGAATCCTCTGGCCGTTCTTCACGCTTCTGGGACGGCGCCGAACCGGCCGCCTCGGCCTTGCCATGGCCCGCCTGATCTTCGGCAAGAAGTGGGTCGGCAAGGCGGCGGGCGATCTCTTCGTCGAGGGGTTTTCGACGATGTCGCGCGAAGCCATCGTCGAAACCTACGCCGCGATCGTCGCCGCCGATCCGGTCGCCCTGGATATCGCCGACAGGCCGTGCCTGGTCATCGTCGGGCGATACGAGACCACGCTCGTCGTCTCACACGCCGGCGAGATCGCCCGCCGCCTCGGTCGTACCGAGATCGTTTCCGTCGAAGGCGGCCACGTGCCGAACGTCGACGCGCCAGAAGAATTCAACGCCGCGGTGATGCGGTTTCTGGAGAAAAGCGTCTGATCGCAGTCAAGACGCCAAACGATCGACTGACTGCGGATCCTTGATGAATTTCCAGACCGAGCGTGGCAGAAATCCCGCTCGCGAACCACGTTCGATCGACGTGATGAGAAACGGAGCCTTTGGCAAATGATGGCGAAGAGCATTCGCTACGGACTTGGCATCGTGTTCCGAAACGATCGCGACGCTTCCTGGGAAAAACGCATACCAGTTCGCTATTTCTTCCATAGCATCGATTGTAGACAGCAATGTTCGACGGTCATATCGATCCGTATCGAATGTTAGCAGATACGCGTTCACTCTTCAGCCTCGTCGGATTCCACGTATGACTCTATCGGCGGCTTCTTCTCGATCTGGTGTTTGCCGCCACCGCCTTTCCGTTCGAGATATTGCAGTTTTCGGTGCTCCAGAACAAACTCTTCTGACTGAAGCCGGTCGCGATCAGAGAACAAGAATATATAATATCCGACGATCGTGGCCAAGACTGGCAGGATGGCAACCGCCGTGAAAATCACCCCCGTGATGCTTTCAAAATCAGCCAGCCACGCAAACAGCAGAAACACGGGAGTGGCTACTGCCGTCAGCCACAGCATGGGGTTCAGAGCGTTGCGCACCCTCACGATCTCGGCGCGTGATATCGCCTGTTCGAAAATTTCCTTCATCGTTTCAGGACGTCCAGCGCTTCGGCCGCATCGATGCGGCCGTCGTAGAGCGCGCGGCCGGAGATCGCGCCTTCGAGCCGGACCGCGTCCGGCATGGTCATGCGAACGATGTCGGCCATGGAAGCAAGGCCGCCCGAGGCGATGACGGGGATCGAGACCGCCTCGGCCAGATCGATCGTGGCGGGCCAGTTGATGCCGGCCAAAACGCCGTCCCGGTCGATATCGGTGTAGATGACGGCCGCCACCCCCGCATCCTCGAAACGGCGGGCGAGATCGACCGCCGTCAGCTCGGATGTTTCCGCCCAGCCTTCCACGGCGACCCGTCCGCCCTTGGCGTCGATGCCGACGGCGATCCGGCCGGGAAACCGCTTCGCCGCCCGTTTGACGAGATCGGGATCGCGGACGGCGATCGTGCCGAGGATCACCCGGGCAAGGCCCTTGCCCAGCCAGCGCTCGATGTCGTCCATCGTGCGGATGCCGCCGCCGAGCTGGACTTTCATGTCCTGGCCCACGGCCTCGATGATCGCGTCCACCGCGCTACCATTGACCGCTTCGCCCTTGAACGCGCCGTTGAGGTCGACGACGTGCAGGTGGTCGAAGCCCATGTCGCGGAACGAACGCGCCTGGGCGGCCGGATCCTCGTTATAGACCGTCGCCTGATCCATCAGGCCGAGCTTCAGACGAACGCAGGCACCATCCTTGAGGTCGATGGCGGGGAAGAGAATGGGCATGGTGAAGCCTTGTTCGGATCGATCGGAGTTTGGGGCATGCCGCAGGGCGCGTCAGGCGTCGTGGCCGGCAATCGGGACGAGAGGACGGTTTTGCCGCTTGCGCCGGAACGTCCGGCCCGCCGTCCGATGGGAATACGCAATCTTCAAGGTGCCCAGCTGAGGAAATTGGAGATGAGTTTCAGGCCCAGCATCTGGCTCTTCTCGGGATGGAACTGGGTGCCCGCCTTGTTGCCGCTGGCCACCATGGCCGTGACCGGGCCGCCATAGTCGGTGCTCGCGACCAACTCGTCGCCGCGCGCCGCCGCAAGATGGTAGGAATGGACGAAATAGGCGTGCAGGCCGTGCGGCCCGGTCTCGATGCCGTCCAGCAGCCGGTGCGGCGTCGAGACGTCGAGCGTGTTCCAGCCGATCTGCGGGATCTTCAGAGCCGGATCGTCGGGCTGGATCTTCTCGACGTCGCCCTTCACCCATCCGAAACCCGGAGTCACGGCCTTTTCGAGACCGCGCTCGGCCATCAGCTGCATGCCGACGCAGATGCCGAGGAAGGGACGCGCATTCGTCTCCACCGCCTCCGTCAGGGCCTCGATCATGCCCGGCACCGCGTTGAGACCGCGTCGGCAGTCCGCATAGGCGCCGACGCCGGGCAGGACGATCCGATCGGCCTTGCGAACGGCGTCGGCATCGTCGGTGAGAAGAATGTCCGCGTCGATCCCGCTTTCGCGCGCCGCGCGCTCGAACGCGTTCGTCGCCGAGCGCAGGTTTCCCGAGCCGTAATCGATGATCGTGACCGTCTGCATTGTCGTATTCCGTCAAGGTCTGAATGGGGTGGGACGAGAATCAGGAAACCGGGTGCGCCCAGGGCAGGGCGGCCGCGTGCCTGTCTCCGGCGACCGGGGTCTGCCCGACCGGCCGACGCGTCTCGTCGTCGCTGCGCTCCGACGCCGGTGCGCGATCCCGGTCGTAATAGCGAAGCTCCGCCTCCGCGCGCCCGTCGGCATAAAGAACGGCAGCCATGCGCCAGCAGGTGCGCAGACGCTTGGCGATCAGAATGTTTCGCGCCTCGAGCCCGACGAGCAGGGCGAGCCCCGTCTGGGCGAACCAGGCGAAGACGCCGAAATCCTGCCACCAGCCGATCATGGCGATGGCGATGTAGAGCGCGAGGACCGTGATGCCGGCCAGCCAGAGCCGGTGCCAGAAGAGCCAGAGGAACAGGAAGAAGAAGGCGAGCGTGGAAAACGCGTCCTTCACGAACTGCGCCTCGGCCGTCGGCGCCGGGACCGCCTCGGCATCCGGTCCGGTCGCACTTGGCGGTTCGAGCACGACCCAGCGTTTCCCGCTCATCGCGAAAGGTCCGGGCGGCGATCGGCGAATTCCGGGATCATGCCAGCATGCCCTTGGTCGACGGAACCAGCTCGGCCTGCCTCGGATCGATGGAGACGGCTTCGCCGAGCACCCGCGCGACCGACTTGAAGCAGGTTTCGGCGATGTGGTGCGAATTCTCGCCGTACAGATTGGTGACGTGAAGGGTCAGTCCGGCGTTCTGCGCGAAAGCCTGGAAGAACTCGCGGACGAGCTCGGTGTCGAAGCCGCCGATCTTTGCGCGGGTGAACACGGCCGAGAAGACGAGGAACGGCCTGCCGGACACGTCGATCGCCGCACGCGTCAGGCACTCGTCCATTGCAAGGTCGAGCGACGCATAGCGCCGGATGCCGCGTCGCTCGCCCATGGCCTGGCGGATCGCCTGGCCGAGCGCGATGCCGGTGTCCTCCACGGTGTGGTGGTCGTCGATGTGAAGATCGCCGACGGCCTCGATCTCCATGTCGATCAGGGAATGGCGCGCCAGCTGGTCCAGCATGTGGTCGAAGAAACCGATGCCGGTGGAGATCTGCCCCTGTCCCGTGCCGTCGAGATCGACCCGGACGCGGATTTTCGTTTCCCGGGTCTCTCGCGTCACGCTCGCGTCGCGCCGTCCTTTGGTGCCGGCCATGTCCTGTCTCTCCGATCGAGGCTTTTCAAAGTGCTGTAGCACCACAAAATATGAACCGGCAAATGGGCGCCCGAATTCGCGCGAGGGTTCTTTTGCGCCGCAAACCTGCCTATGCATGCGTCTTGAGAAAAGTGGGTGCTGTTCTCGGCATGATTACCGGAGATCTGGATGGCCAATCCATCGAGCAGAACAGACCGCAAGCGCTGGGGCCCTGTCCGCGCCAAACTCGAACGACTCATCGAAACCGGCGAGATCGAGGCCGATCCTGCGCAGAAGCTTCTGGCCGACCGGCTCGACCGGCTCGACCACGATCTTTCCAATCGCTCGGTCGCGACCAAATCGAGCGCGCTGGGCTGGATGTTCGGGAAAAAGGGCAAGCCGGAAAAGGTCGACGGGCTCTACGTCTACGGCGCAGTCGGGCGCGGCAAGACCATGGTCATGGATATGTTCTACCGCCAGAGCTCGGTCTCCCGGAAGCGGCGGGTGCACTTCCACGCCTTCATGGGCGACGTCCACGACAGGATCACGGCGCATCGTTATCAGGTGAAGGAGGGAACCGCGTCGCAGGACGATCCGATCCCCCCCGTCGCCAGGCAGATCGCGGCCGAGAGCCTCCTCCTGTGCTTCGACGAGTTCTCCGTGACCGACGTGACGGATGCGATGATCCTGTCGCGCCTGTTCGAGGCGCTGTTCGCCGAAGGCGTGGTGCTGGTCGCGACCTCCAATGTCGATCCGGACGATCTCTACAAGGACGGTCTCAATCGCGGCCTGTTCCTCCCCTTCGTCGAAAAGCTCAAGGCGCATGTCGAGATCCTCGCGCTCGATGGCGGCGAAGACTATCGCATGGCGGCGATCGGAACCGACGATCTCTATATCACCCCGCTCGACGAGAATGCGGAAGGCCGCGTCGACAAGGTCTGGAATGCGCTCCTGTCCGGCGCAAGCGAGCATGCGGCCTCGCTCTCGGTGAAGGGACGCACCATCCAGGTGCCCCGTTCGGGCAACGGCGCCGCCCGGTTTTCGTACGAGGCGCTTCTCGGCCAGCCGCTCGGGGCGCAGGATTACATCGCCCTCGCCAAGCGGTTCCACACGGTCATCCTGGAAGGCGTTCCGGCGCTCACCAAGTCGGAGCGAAACGAGGCCAAGCGTCTGATCAACCTCGTCGATACGTTCTACGACGCGGGTCGAAGGCTGGTGATCTCGGCGGAGGTGCCGGCAAAGCAACTCTATTCCGCGCCTTCGGGAACGGAAAAGTTCGAGTTCGACCGGACCGTCTCGCGTCTCTTCGAAATGCGCGGCGACACCTACATGGCCGGCGACAGCGAGCCGGTTGAGCTCGCCTGACGGTTTCGATCAGGACGCGTTCGCGTAGAGCATGCGGGTCGCCACGTCGCCCGCACGGGAGGCGGGGGCATCGACGGGCTTCGGGGGGCGGTAGCTGCGCACGCAGTTTCGGCCGCTTTGCTTTGCGTCGTAGAGCGCGCTGTCGGCCTGCCGCAAAACGTCGTCCGGACTGCTGCCGGTACCGGCGGTGGCAAGGCCGACCGATGCCGTGACGGCGATCACGTCCCCGGTCCCTGTGCGCGGCCAGTCCTCGACCTGCCGGCGGATCCGTTCGGCGATGGCGCTGGCAGCATCGTGCGAGGTCTCCTTCAGGAGAACGACGAACTCCTCGCCGCCGAACCGCGCGACCGTTGCGGTCTCGCCCGCGGCAAGCTTCAGCTTGGCCGCGACGGCCTGCAGGACGAGGTCGCCGGCCGCATGCCCGTAACGGTCGTTGACCGCCTTGAAGTGATCGAGATCGATGATGAGGATGGAGTAGGGCGCGATCTCTTCAGCCTGGCCGAGCGATTCCACGGCCAGGTCGTAGGCGCGCCGGTTGGCGACCTTGGTCAGGGGATCGAAGCTTGCAAGGTCCAGGAGCTTGGCCTCGTGGCGGATCAGATGCTCCTCGCGCACCATCAGCGCGCCGAGAACCCAGGCCGAGACGATGCTGGAGGCCATCATGCTCCCCATCATCAGCGCCCGCGTCTCTTGCGGAAGCGCGCCGGGAATGAAGAGCACGACCGCGGCATGGGTCGCGATGCCGAGCCCGAGCATGAAGAGGCTGTAGGTCTCGACCCGGCCGTGCCGGAACAGGAGGTAATGCCAGCCAAGACCGGCGGCGCTGGCGGTGACGAGCGCGCATAATCCCGTCACCATGCCGTTTCCACCGAGCCAGAACCGGAAAATCCCCGTCGCGCTGCCGGCGATCAGGGCCGTGAACGGTCCCCCGAACGCCGCCCCGATCCCGACGATCAGCGAGCGGTTGTCGACGAAGACGCCGTTGCCGAGATCGGTCCGGTCCGCCAGTGCGAGCCCGGCGGCAAGCGCGGTCGCACACCCGAAAAGCATTCTCTGCTTGTGGACGCCAAAGCCACTTCGCCGAATCGCGCCATAGGCGATCGACAGCATCGCAAGCAGGCCGAGGCCTTCCAGATGCATCAGGATCAACTCGAAGTGCAAGCGTCCGTCCTTCGTGTCGTTCCCGGCCGTGCAACGCGCCTTGATGGTCGTCGCCTGTCGATCTCTCTACGAGGGCAAATGTAAACAAATGCCTATGGCGCGGTTCGCACACGATGAGGATCACGTATGACTGAGAAAACCATACGTTCCACTTATAAAATGTGGCGATGGCCGCCGTGTCTATTGGCCGCTTGTGTTCCCTGCAATCTGAGACGGCGTGTATACTCGCTGCCGAACGGTGCATCGCGCGTGGCGAACGGGTGCCGACATCCGCGTCTGCGTCCACGCACCGTTCCCGGCGGCGGATCACCGACGCGTTTTTCGCGTGGGACGCGCGCCCTTGCGCCAAATCCGACGGGTCGATTCCACCGCCGCGGTAAAAATAGTTGTGGCTGGCGTTTTCTGCTTGTGATCGTTGAGGCTTAGGTGCCGAGGGGAAAACGGCGCCGACCGATCTAACCGTTTGAAATGCCGGACGCTTATTTCGTCCCTGTTGCACCTGCCTGCCCCCCGGTCTATCCCGATCTTCTATTGATGATTGTCTCCATCGGGGAACGGTCCGTCCGGGCCGGATATTCCGGCAGGTTTGCAGTGCAATAATGTGAGCGGCGCGCTAAGTGTCGGCTCGAAAGCGTCGATGAAGCCGCCGGCGGCGGCGATATCGGCAAGGAATTTCGCGCGGAGCGCGCCGAATGCGTCCCGTCGCCAGACAAGGAGGACTCATATCTTGGCCCGCAATAAGATTGCATTGATCGGTTCCGGCATGATCGGCGGAACGCTCGCACACCTCGCCGGAATCAAGGACCTCGGAGACGTCGTTCTGTTCGATATTGCCCAGGGCACGCCCCAGGGCAAGGCGCTCGACATCGCGGAATCGGCCCCTGTCGACGGGTTTGACGGCGCCTTCTCCGGTGCGAACGACTATGCGGCGATCGAGGGCGCCGACGTGTGCATCGTGACCGCCGGCGTGCCCCGCAAGCCGGGCATGAGCCGCGACGACCTTCTCGGCACGAACCTCAAGGTCATGGAGCAGGTCGGGGCCGGAATCGCGAAATACGCGCCGGACGCGTTCGTCATCTGCATCACCAATCCACTCGACGCGATGGTCTGGGCGCTGCAGAAATTTTCGGGGCTGCCGAAGAACAAGGTCGTCGGCATGGCCGGCGTTCTCGACTCATCGCGCTTCCGGCATTTCCTCGCATCCGAGTTCAAGGTGTCCGTCGCCGACGTGACGGCCTTCGTTCTGGGCGGCCACGGCGACACGATGGTGCCGTTGAAGCGCTACTCCACCGTCGCCGGCATTCCGCTCACCGACCTCGTCAAGATGGGCTGGTGCACGCAGGAGCGCCTCGAGGAGATCATCCAGCGCACCCGTGACGGCGGCGCGGAGATCGTCGGCCTTCTCGGCAACGGCTCGGCCTATTACGCACCGGCCGCATCGGCGATCGCGATGGCCGAAGCCTATCTGAAGGACCGGAAGCGCGTCCTGCCCTGTGCCGCCGCGCTCAACGGCGAATACGGCCTTTCGGACATGTATGTCGGCGTTCCGTGCGTCATCGGCGAAGGCGGCGTCGAACGCGTGATCGAGATCGATCTGGTCGACGACGAGCAGAGCCAGTTCGACAAGTCCGTCGAGAGCGTCAAGGGCCTGATGGAAGCCTGCAGGGGCATCGCGCCGAACCTTCGCTGACGGATCAATTCTTCAACGGGGCTCGGGCGACCGCAGCCTCGTTTTTCTTAAGGCCTCGAGGAGGCACAAAGGGCACCACATGAACATTCACGAATACCAGGCCAAGCAGGTTCTCAAGAGCTTCGGCGCTCCCGTTGCCGAAGGCGTCGCCATCACGTCGGCGGACGAGGCCGAAAGCGCGGCGCGCTCTCTGCCGGGCCCTCTCTACGTCGTCAAGAGCCAGATCCATGCCGGCGGGCGCGGCAAAGGCAAGTTCAAGGAACTCGGACCGGATTCGAAGGGCGGCGTGCGCCTGTCGCGGTCGATCGAGGAGGTCGTCGCCAATGCCCGCGAAATGCTCGGCAACACGCTCGAGACCAAGCAGACCGGCGAGCAAGGCAAGCAGGTGAACCGCCTCTATATCGAGGACGGCGCAGACATCGACCGCGAACTCTATCTATCTTTGCTCGTCGATCGCGCCGTCGGCAAGGTCGCCTTCGTCGTCTCGACGGAAGGCGGCATGGATATCGAGGCCGTGGCGGAGGAGACCCCCGACAAGATCATCAACGTGCCGATCGCGCCCATGGACGGCGTGACACAGGACGACGCCGCGAAGATTTGCGATGCCCTGGAACTGACGGGGCAGGCGCGGGACGACGGCATGACCCTCTTCCCGATCCTCTACAAGGCGTTCACCGAGAAGGATATGAGCCTTCTCGAGATCAATCCTTTGATCGTCATGGAGAACGGCCGGCTGCGCGTGCTCGACGCGAAAGTCTCGTTCGATGGCAACGCGCTCTTCCGGCACCCGGACATCAAGGCGCTGCGCGACGAGACCGAAGAGGACGCCAAGGAAATCGAGGCGTCTAAGTACGATCTCGCCTATGTCGCTCTCGAAGGCGATATCGGCTGCATGGTGAATGGCGCCGGCCTTGCCATGGCGACGATGGACATCATCAAGCTCTACGGCAAGTCGCCGGCCAATTTCCTCGACGTCGGCGGCGGCGCGACCACCGAGAAGGTGACCGCGGCATTCAAGATCATCACCGCGGACCCCAACGTCAAGGGAATCCTGGTCAACATCTTCGGTGGCATCATGCGGTGCGACGTGATCGCCGAAGGTGTGGTGACCGCGGTGAAGGAAGTCGGTCTCAAGGTTCCGCTGGTGGTTCGCCTCGAAGGCACGAATGTCGAGAAGGGGAAGGCGATTCTCGACCAGTCCGGACTCGACATCACCTCGGCGGACGATCTCGACGACGCCGCCCAGAAAATCGTCAAGGCCGTCGGCTGAGGCTACGGTCCTGACTCAATGAACGTCGCGCCTGATCACGCATTCGATCGGGCGCGACGCAGAGCGCGGCGAGCGTCGTCCGCGCACGTCCTTGTCTCGGGCCTGTTGCGTCGATAGTTTGCTTTGCGAAATCAATGCCGTGAACCAAAGCATTCAGGTCTGGCTTCAACTGCTCCGTGCCGGGGTTTCGCGCCAAGGTGCCGGCTTCCCGATATCCGATAGACGGCGGCGCGCTGATCGACCCGCGCGCAATACACGCCTTTCCGGAAGGTGGCTTGACGCACATACGCAGAATCGTTAAGTACCGCCCAACAAAGCCGATGTGAGGCCGAATCTTCCTGTAGACGCCATGTCCGGGAGTCAGCGCGCCTCAAACAAGGTTTTTTGTTCACGAGACGAAAAACTCTCTGGCTCATGACCGCGTCCTGCGACTGCGGTCCTCTGGTTTTTACCGAGCGCCTTCTCTTCAACGGGAAATCGGCCGCTCGGTTTCGCGCATGACGATCCATCTGGATCGGCTCGCGTTTTGGATTTGGTTCGTTTCGAGGAATGCGAAACGAGAACGATGTAAGGGGAAGGTTGGAATGCCGACCATCAACCAGCTGATCCGCAAGCCGCGCGTACGGCCTGCAGAGCGAAACACGGTTCCGGCGCTTGAAGCCAACCCGCAGAAGCGCGGCGTTTGCACCCGCGTCTATACCACGACTCCGAAGAAGCCGAACTCGGCGCTTCGTAAGGTCGCCAAGGTTCGTCTCGTCAACGGATATGAAGTCATCGGCTACATTCCGGGCGAGGGCCACAATCTTCAGGAACACTCGGTCGTCATGATCCGCGGCGGACGCGTGAAGGATTTGCCGGGCGTTCGTTATCACATCATCCGCGGTGTGCTCGATACGCAGGGCGTGAAGAACCGTAAGCAGCGCCGGTCGAAGTACGGCGCGAAGCGTCCGAAATAATCGCGCAACCCAATCAAGTTGAAGAGCTGCTGAATGTCACGTCGCCACGCCGCCGAAAAACGCGAGATCAACCCGGACCCGAAGTTCGGCGATCTCGTCGTGTCAAAGTTCATGAACGCCGTGATGTATCACGGCAAGAAGTCCACCGCGGAGCGCATCGTCTACGGTGCGTTTGACACGGTCGAGGAGAAGACGCGCCAGGAGCCCGTCGCCATCTTCCACCAGGCGCTCGAGAACATCGCGCCGCACGTCGAGGTCCGTTCGCGCCGCGTCGGTGGTGCGACCTATCAGGTTCCGGTCGACGTCCGCCCCGAGCGGCGTCAGGCCCTGGCCATTCGCTGGCTGATCACGGCGGCCCGCAAGCGGAACGAGACGACCATGATCGATCGTCTGTCCGGTGAGCTGATGGACGCCGCCAACAATCGCGGAACTGCCGTGAAGAAGCGCGAAGATACGCATCGCATGGCCGATGCCAACCGCGCCTTCTCGCACTACCGCTGGTAATTTTAGCTTCGAACTAGAGAGACGAGCCCTATGGCACGCGAATATAAGATCGAAGACTACCGCAACTTCGGCATCATGGCCCACATCGATGCGGGCAAGACGACGACGACCGAGCGGATTCTCTACTACACCGGCAAGTCCCACAAGATCGGCGAAGTCCATGACGGCGCCGCGACGATGGACTGGATGGAGCAGGAGCAGGAGCGCGGGATCACGATCACCTCCGCTGCGACCACGACCTTCTGGGAAGGCCGCGACGGCAAGAAGCGCCGCTTCAACATCATCGACACGCCGGGCCATGTCGACTTCACCATCGAAGTCGAGCGCTCGCTGCGTGTTCTCGATGGCGCGATCGCGCTCCTCGACGCCAATGCCGGTGTCGAGCCGCAGACCGAGACCGTGTGGCGTCAGGCCGACAAGTACGAAGTTCCGCGGATGATCTTCGTCAACAAGATGGACAAGATCGGCGCCGATTTCTATCGCTGCGTCGAGATGATCAAGTCCCGTCTTGGTGCGCGTCCGATCGTGATCCAGCTGCCGATCGGTGCCGAGACCGAACTCAAGGGCGTCGTCGATCTCATCGAGATGAAGGCGCTTGTGTGGCGCGACGAAAATCTGGGTGCCGAGTGGGATATCGTCGAGATCCCCGAGGACATGAAAGAGCGTGCTGAAGAGTATCGCGAGCAGATGATCGAAGCCGCCGTCGAGGTCGACGAGGGCGCCATGGAGCGTTACCTCGAAGGCGAGATGCCGGGCAATGACGAGATCCGCAAGCTGATCCGCAAGGGCACCTGCGACGTCTGGTTCACGCCGGTTCTCTGTGGTTCGGCCTTCAAGAACAAGGGCGTCCAGCCCCTGCTCGACGCGGTCGTCGACTTCCTGCCGTCGCCGGTGGAGGTCAAGGCCATCAAGGGGATCGATCCGAAGACCGAGGAAGAGACGATCCGTCGCTCGGCCGACGACGAGCCGCTCTCGATGCTGGCCTTCAAGATCATGAACGATCCGTTCGTCGGCTCGCTCACCTTCGCTCGCATCTATTCCGGCGTGCTCACCAAGGGCACGTCCCTGACGAACACCGTCAAGGAGAAGAAAGAGCGCGTCGGCCGCATGCTGCAGATGCATTCGAACTCGCGCGAAGACATCGAAGAGGCGTTCGCCGGCGACATCGTCGCACTGGCCGGCCTCAAGGACACGACGACGGGCGACACGCTGTGCGATCCCCTGAAGCCGGTCATCCTGGAGCGCATGGAATTCCCCGATCCGGTCATCGAGATCGCCATCGAGCCGAAGACCAAGGCCGACCAGGAGAAGATGGGTCTGGCGCTCAACCGCTTGGCTGCCGAGGATCCGTCGTTCCGCGTGAAGACCGACGAAGAGTCCGGCCAGACGATCATCGCCGGCATGGGCGAGCTTCACCTCGACATTCTCGTTGATCGCATGAAGCGCGAGTTCAAGGTCGAGGCCAATATCGGTGCGCCGCAGGTTGCCTATCGCGAAACCATTTCGCGGGCTGCCGACGTCGACTACACCCACAAGAAGCAGACCGGTGGTACGGGCCAGTTCGCCCGCGTCAAGCTCTCCTTCGCTCCGGCCGAACTTGGCGAAGGCTTCACCTTCGAATCCAAGATCGTCGGTGGCTCGGTTCCCAAGGAGTATATTCCGGGCGTCGAGAAGGGCATTCTGTCGGTCATGGGTTCCGGCCCGATCGCAGGCTTCCCGATGGTCGACATCAAGGCTGAACTGACGGACGGCGCCTTCCACGACGTCGACTCCTCGGTCCTTGCCTTCGAGATCGCGGCGCGTGCCGCGTTCCGCGAAGCGATCCAGAAGGGCGGTCCGCGTCTTCTCGAGCCGATCATGAAGGTCGAGGTCGTCACGCCCGAAGATTACATGGGCGACGTCATCGGCGATCTGAACTCCCGCCGTGGCCAGATCCAGGGCACGGAAAATCGCGGCATCGTCCAGGCCGTCAACGCCTTCGTGCCGCTGGCGAACATGTTCGGTTACGTGAACACGCTCCGCTCGATGTCTCAGGGTCGTGCTCAGTACACGATGAGCTTCGATCATTACGAGCAGGTTCCGAACCAGGTCGCCGACGAGATCCAGAAGAAGTACGCCTGAGATCTCGCGAACAAGAATCCGGCTCCTTTGAGCCAACGTTTTTAGTGAATGGAGTGCCAAGATGGGCAAGAGCAAATTCGAGCGTAACAAGCCGCACGTGAACATCGGGACGATCGGTCACGTCGATCACGGCAAGACGAGCCTGACGGCTGCGATCACGAAGTTCTTCGGCGAGTACCGCGCC
>NZ_JAXLPB010000007.1:0-100885 GCF_034321785.1 Fulvimarina uroteuthidis
GACACGCCGCAAGCGTTGCTGCTCCGCCGGGAGCCTAAGGCCAACGTCGAGCGCTACGATGATCTGCGCGCCCGTAGTCGTGGAGACCGCCATGCGTCATGATCCCGCCAGCGGCGCTGTCGTCATCATGCTGCGCAGTCTCAAGATGTATGGGATGGCCCAGGCCGTCACCGACCTGATCGAGCAGGGCGCGCCTGCCTTCGAGGCCGCCGTGCCGATCCTGACGCAGCTCCTGAAGGCCGAGATGGCCGAACGTGAGGTGCGTTCAATCGCTTATCACATGAAGGCTGCACGCTTTCCGGCGTACAAGGATCTGACGAGCTTCGACTTCTCGGCCAGCGAGATAAACGAGGCCACGGTGCGCCAGCTCTATCGCTGCGAGTTCATCGAGGGAATGCAGAATGTCGTGCTGATCGGCGGGCCAGGCACCGGAAAGACCCATGTCGCGACCGCCCTCGGCGTCCAGGCGGTCGAGCAGCATCGGCGGAAAGTTCGGTTCTTCTCCACCATCGAACTCGTCAACGCGCTCGAGCAGGAGAAGACCAAAGGCAAGGCCGGCCAACTCGCCGAGACCCTGACCCGTCTTGATCTGGTGATCCTGGACGAACTTGGATACCTGCCGTTCAGTGCCTCAGGCGGCGCGCTGCTCTTCCACCTGCTGAGCAAGCTCTACGAGCGCACCAGCGTCGTCATCACGACCAATCTGAGCTTCAGCGAATGGGCCACCGTCTTCGGCGATGCCAAGATGACCACCGCGCTGCTCGATCGCCTCACCCATCGCTGCCACATCCTGGAGACCGGAAATGACAGCTTCCGCTTCAGGGCCAGCACCGCCGCCACCACCCGAAAAAGGAAGGAAAGCGCACATGCCTTGACCCGATCGTGACCCGCCCAGCATATCTGTGAGCCGGGTCAATTCTCGATGGAAACCCCGGGTCAGTTCCGGGTGGAAATCAACAACCCTCGATCCGTCGATCCGCTCATCAGGCTGATGTCGGTCAGCGCTCCGAGGACGACATCGCCGATCCGGTAGTCGTAGCCGATACGCGCACCGCCGCCGAAAGCTGCCTTCGGGTTGCCGGTGCCGTAGACGGTCGTGGCGGACAACGGCGTTGGGCCGAAGAGAACGTCCGGACCATCCCGGCCGAACACCGCTCCGCCCTGGCCACCGATATACAGGCCTGACCACGTGCCCTTCGGCTTGACGATAGCGATAGGTTCTGACGGAGACCGCTCGGGTATGACGAGATCGGCGGCGGATGCGCCGATCGAGGTCGACATCATGCTCGATGCCGCGATGATCGCCAGCTTTCGCAACAGCATCACTTCTCGGGGCATACTGATGCATAGCCGATTTCCCGACGCTCCGACCAGGGGACCGGCATCGACGATGATCGTGGCGACTCGGGACGGGGTTAAGTCCGTCCGCCTGACGACGTCGTCGTCGTGCCGCCTGTCTATGCTTCTGCTATGGCCCCGAGATTGCCGGAACTATACGGATGACGTGGACCTGCCGTCGTCCTTGCAGAGCGCTTTCGTCAGATCAGCTCGAATGCTTTCGACCAGCTCATGAGAACGACAGCGCCGTTCGCGATGAGCAGGAAAAAGACGGAGGCCGAACCGAGGTCCTTCGCCTCTTTCGCAAAGAGGCTCCAGTCTTGGGAGAGATGATCGACGACCTTCTCAATCGCCGTGTTCAGGGCTTCGGCGGTGAAAAGCATTGCGACGAGCACGATCTGCAAGACAATCCACCACACTCGAACACCAAGGCTGATATGGAGCGCAAAGATGATCGCAGCGCCGAGAATCTCGTGGCGGAACGCCTGCTCGCGCCAGAGGACGCGGATACCGCCCAGCGAATAGCTCGCAGCGGCAAGCACGTGGGCAGGTCCGGTCAGTTTGGGCGGAATGTCCGGCTCGTTTTCGTTCAAGCGCCCGGCTCCTCGTCTTGAGGTTGGGGGCTGCTGGTGCCCGGGCCGGTTTCGCGACAGGAAACCGAGAAATCGAGAGCCGGATCATAGACCTTGGTCATGACGGACATCAGACCCAGAACGGAGTGGAAGAGACTATCGTGGCTGAGAGGTTCTGCCCTTCGGGCCTCGATGCAGGACTGGTCGAGACCATCATCCTTCGCGAACGCATCCGAGAACCATGCGATCATCGGGACATGCGTCTGTCCCTTCGGCGCCATGAAATACGGAGCGGCATGCAGATAGAGTCCGCTCTCACCCAGTGACTCGCCGTGGTCGGAAACATAGATCATGGCGGCGTCGATACGGTCCGACTGTTCCCGAAGACTATCGATGATCTGACCGAGATTCCGGTCCGTCTGGACGATCGTGTTGTCGTAGGCGTTGACGAGTTCCTGGCTGGTACAATCCGCCAACTGGGGTGTCCGGCAATCGGGCTCGAAGCGCCGTGCTTCCTCGCCGTATCGGCGGAAATAGGCCGGCCCGTGGCTGCCGATCTGATGAAGAACGATGACGGTATCGTTCTTCACTCCGACGAGCACCTCCTTCAGACGGTTCGCGAGAACATCGTCACGACATTCCCCGTCCTCGCAGAATGATGGATCCGCGGTATCGGGGAGAAACTCATAAGCGGTCCGGTCTGCGACGCCCTTGGATCCGGTGTTGTTGTCAAGCCAAAGCGTTTTGATCCCGGCATGGCCGAGGACATCAAGAAGGTTCTCGGTCCACTTCCCCTTGGTTTCGGTATAATCGTCTCGGGGATAGACGGAGAACATGCAAGGCAGTGAAACCGCGGTCGCCGTTCCGCAACTTGAGACGTTCGAGAATGCGACGACGTCCCGTTTCGACAATTCGGGATTGGTGTCGCGCTCGTAACCGAGAAGGCCGAAATTGTGCGCACGAGCGGTTTCACCGGCAACGAGGACGAGGACTTTCGGTCGCGTGCCGTTGCCTCGGGAGGTCGAACGCGCATCCTCGCCAAGCTTTGTCAGAATCTGGTTCCGGTTCTGAAAGTGCCGGTCGATGACCTTCCCGACGCCGACGATAGCGCTTGCCGGGTTAAGGCTCGCCATAAGATCGTGATGGTTGCGGAACGTTGCGGCGAATACCGAGAAATTCAGAAAGACGATGCCGAGTACGACGAGGACCGACGGCAGGATGAATGCCGTGTTCCATCTGGCCTTCGCCAGAACGGCACGGTGCCGGATGCGGACCCACGCGATGCAGACTGCCGGAAGAAACCCGTAAATGACTATGTGAACGATGAAGTTCGGCGTGACGAATGCGCCGGCTTCCGGTGCCGTCGTCTCCAACGCGTTTCGGATCATGTCGCGATCGACGACGATCCCGAACGTGTCGACATAATAGGAGGAGACGGCTGCGATCAGGACGAAGACGATGAACACGGGCTTGATCACATATTTCATCGAGAACATCGTCAGGAGTGACGAGCCGAGGAGAAACAGCGCGATCGCGAAGCCGACCAGTGTGCCGGGAAATTCCTCGAAATAGGTCCAGGCCTTCATCCAGAACGTGGCGTTGGCGGTGGCGAGGACGAAGAGCGTCACGAGCATGCTCAACTGGATGCTCGTCAGGCTGGGACGTTTCATGAAGATTTGGCTCTTTAATGAGGATTCGATGGTTCGGCTCGCCTGCCCGGCGCTTGCTGGCACGAAGGGGCGAGCCGAACCTTCAGGAGATGTCGAGAACGTGAAATCAGGATGCGTGGCGGACGCCGGGCAGCATGCGCTTCATCACGCCGGTCTTGAACCAGAAGTGCTGGGCGAGCGCGCCTAGGATGTGGAAGCCGATCAAGGCCAGCAACGGGTTCTAGAGAAAGGTGTGATAGCCGGCGATAGCGTCGTTGCCGGTGAACCATGCAGCAAGGCCGAGGGCCGGCATGACGAGAAGCGCGGCATAGAGCAGGACATGCGTGACCTTCGCGAGTGTCGCGGCCCATGTCGGCTCGCCTTCGGGATGGGGCGGGCGGCCGTTGACGAAACGGTCGAGAAGACGAACGGCCGCCGCGGCGAGGACGAAGGTTCCCAGCACGATATGGGAGTAGCCGAGGAGGACGGTCGTCTGGTCGAGCACCTTGCCGTCCAGCGTCCCGTCCCAGAGGGCGGTCATGTATTCGCCTTCGATCCATTGGCCAATGATCAGAACGACGATGGTCCAGTGAAGGAAGACGTTGAGGCCGGTCCAGTGGGCGCGGCTGACGGTGGTGGACATGGGCGAAGGCACTCCGTTTGAAAGGGATGGGTCCGCATCCCCTCTGAGCCTCTGCCATCGTCATCTGCCTTGCCGGATCTATACGGTTTCGTAATCCTCGCCCCTTTTTCTTGGATGCGCCGGGCGTTGCAGGATCAATCGGCGGCCATGCCTTTCGAAGCGGGCACGAGAAGGATGTCCGCCGGCTTCGTCTTCGCCAGTTTTTCAAGGCCGGACTGGATCGCCGCGACGTCGGAACATTCGCCTCGATCGGAAAAGGCCATGCCGAAGCCGAACGGCTCGGCAGTTTCACGCGAGCATCCGGCGAGGAGGATCGTCCTGCTGCCTGAATCCGGTCCGATCCGGAAGGAAGACGGCCAGAGGGAGAGGACGTTCCGGCCTCCCGCCGTTGGCCAATCGAACGTCGCGATCGGAAGCCGCCCTTCATTGAGGACGGGGAGCGCTGGCCGCGAATTAAGTGCGACACCCGAAGGAAGCAGAGCCGTGAGGAGCCCTCCCGTTGTCACCCGCGACCAGCCAAGAGTCTTCAGCAATGGCGTCAACGCATGCGGGTCCAGATCGGTCTGGAAGACGATCGGTGTCGCCTCGTCTCCTCCGATCGTCAGCCGATGCCGAGGCAGATCGCGCCATCCGCCGTTTCGCCAGTCGGCCTCGGTCATTTCCTTCGAGACGAGCACCGGCGCGTAGTTTCCGGTCCAGGTCCCATAGTCGCGCCAGAGGTGAAAGCCGTAGAAGCCTGTGAAGACGATCGCGAGCACGCCGGCAAGCGGAGCGATGCGAATCGACCGATCCCGGCGATGGGTCGTCAAGGCGAAGATCGCGGTCATCAGGACGCCGAAGCTGAGGCCCGCGGACACATCGCTCAGCCAGTGTGCGCCGAGATACATGCGGCTGAAGGCGATCGTTAGGCCCGCAAGGATCGCAGCCCCGAACGTAATGACCTGGCCTGTGGGACGAAGCCGTGAAGCAATGATGACGGCGAGAATGCCGAAGAAGGTCATCGATAGCGTCGCGTGGCCGCTCGGGAAGGAAAAGGACGAAACGCCGGTATAGAGATCCGTCGGCCGCGGCCGCTGGATGATACCCTTCACGAAATGGACGAAGGTCTCCGAGCCGATCATCGTCAGGGCCGCCGTGATCGCGACCCGGAAATGTCGCCGGAAGGCGAGCCATGCGACGAGAGCGACCGTCAATGCCGTGAGGACGAACCCGTCCGCCGCCATGGTGATCGCAGTGACGATGTCGGTGCCCGCCTTCGTCCGAAGCCCCTGAAGCAGGTTGTAGACGGCCTTGTCAGCAAGTTTCAGTTCGGGATCGAGAAGGAGATTGCCGAGGAGCAGTAGGAAGACGCCTCCGGCGAGCGCCGCCAGAACGAGCACGGCCGTGCGGCCGACGATATTCGCCTCGTTCGACAGGAAGCGCACTTCCAGTCGAGCGAGCCATGTTTCGACGCTGGAGCGCCGTTCGATCCGGTCCTGGCGCCAGCCGGAGGCGAGCGGTACGACGAAGCCGATCAGGATCTTTCCAAGATACCAAACAATCAGCAGGAGAAGCACACCACCGGCCGCAAGAATCGCGAGGCGCGGATCGAGGGAATGGATGCGGGATAGCCCGAGGCCGACCCCGGCGGCCGGTATCAGGTGTGCGGCCGCCCATGCAAAGGCCGAAACGACGTTGACGGTGGCAAAGCGCGGAATGCTCATGCCTGCCATCCCGGCAATCCCGGGGACGATGGCCTTTACGCCAGGCACGAAGCGGCCGAGGAAGACGCTCTTGCCGCCGTGGCGGTGAAAGAAGGCCTCACCCTTGTCGATCAACGCACCGTAGCGCTTGAAGGGCCCGAGGCCGCGAAGGCGATCCCTGTAGTGATGGCCGATCCAGTAGGACAGCGCGTCGCCGGCGACGGCGCCGGCGGCCGCAACGCCGAGAACGGGCAGGAATGGCAGCTTGCCCGCGCCGATCATCGCGCCGACGGCGACGAGGACGACGGTGCTCGGCACGAAGAGACCGACGACGAAGAGCGCCTCGCCCATACAGACGAGGAACAGGAAAACGTAGGCCAGCACGAAGTGCTGATCGATGAGGTTCAGAAGCGTCTGGGTCATCGGGAGGGCTCGAAGCGGGAAATATGATTGCCATGCCCTACGGGCCGAAGCTTCGTGCCGGATGTCTCGAACTATACGCTTCGGTATAGGAAGCCGGATCATGCAAAAGGACCCGGGACGAGCCTGTCCCGAGTCCCACTTTTCCCGCCGCGACCGCTACGGCCGCGGAATCTGCCGTTCGTTTACTCTCCTGCCCGAACTTCCAGGCGCTCGAGCGTACCCGGGTCGTTCCGGTTGTCTTTCCTGCGGGAAAGATATTCCGAAGCGACGAGGACGCCGGCAAGAAGCGCGAGCGTGATCAGCGAGGCGGTACCCCTCGGCAGGTTGAAACCGCCGTGATCGATGGGCTTCGTCAGAAGATCGCCGAAGGTCGCGCCGAACGGGCGCGTGAAGATGAAGGCGATCCAGAACAGGAGGACGTGGCTGATGCGGGTTCCGTAGTGCAGTGCGACGACGACGCCGATGACGGCGGCCGTGACGAGCGCGCCCTGAACGTAGGAAAGGCCGGCATTGTCGGTGAGCCAGTCGCCGAAGGCGGTGCCGAGGCTGTTCGAGAAGACGATGGCGATCCAGTAGAAGGTCTCGGCATCCTTGCGGCGGATCGGATAGACCGAGAGATCACGGTCCCGCCAGTACCAGATGGCGAGGGTGGCAGCGAGGCCCGCGACGAGGATCAGCGATCCGGCCGCGTAGCCGAGGCCAAAGGATCGGTCCATCATGTCCGACACCTCGGTGCCGGCGGTCGTCGTCGCGATGATCGCCGCCCAGAAGAGAGCCGGGTGGTAGCGATCGAAGCGGATCTGCGCGACGAGGAGCGCGATCAAGATCGCAAAGGTGACACCGAAACCGACATAGTAGCCGAGATTAAGCGTCATCGAGATGAAGTCGCCGGCGGTCTCGCCGAGCGTGGTCGCGAGGATCTTCATGATCCAGAATGCCAGCGTGACCTGAGCGACCTTGCTCGCGGTCGAAGTGAGTTTGTCCGTCATCGAGAGAAGCTTTCCAGAGGTTGACGATTCCGGCTCGAAGGTCGGTTCGTCGTCTTCTCTAGGACCCGTCTTTCGCGGTGCGATGGAGCGGAGAATACGCTTCGGTAATGTGAGTGATCGGTCACGAAAACGCCCTCGCGAGAGTTCGCGAGGGCGTCCTTCCGATCGGAGAGGCCTGGAGGTCGTCTTTTCCGATCAGTCGGCCATCTCGCCGTCTTCGGCTTCTTCGCCCTGATCGTTTGCCTCGGTCTCGTTCTCGTCGGAGGCGTTCTGGTCGACCTTGCCGGACTTGATGTCGACCATGACGATCTTCACCGATCCGTCGGACTGCGCGAGTTCGATTTCCCAGGAATTGTCGGCCTTCTCGTCGGAAATCGTCGCGTCGAAGGCCTTGCCGCCGACGGCGGCCTCGGCCTTTCCGACAGCGTCGGTCAGCGTGACGGTTGCGGACATCGCCTTCTGCGTCTCGGCCTGATCGGCCTCGCCCTTGCCGTTGTCTGCCGCGAAGGCCGTGCTCCCGGCTGCGAGGATCGCGGCCATTCCGAGGGCGGCGGCGGTGATGCGGTTCTTCATGGGGTTTCCTTTCGTTGACGGAGCCTTCTTGTCTGGCTCGAAAGGAAGATGAGGGGCGTAGATGACGTCCAAAGCTCCAAGACTATACGGTTGAGTATAGCGCGCTCGTCCGCCCCGTCGTGTCGAAAAATACGGCCGCCCGGGCGAACCGGACGGCCGTTGCCTAACCGACGATGTCGTCGCCATCATCCGCGAGCGATGCTCCTGCGGACTGCCTGTGCCTGATGATCGCGAAGCGACTGGTCGCCGGGCACCAGGGTACGGTGACGGACAGGCGTCGCATGCGTGAACCAGGAGCCGTGTTCCGCGATGTCCATCCGGGTATCCTCAGCGACCTGCTTCGCGCTCGCGTCCGAACCCGGCACCATCACGAAATTGTCGTCGGCCGTGCGCTGGGCCGCATTCGCGGCGCCGGTGCCTGCGAGGCCGCCCATGATCGAGGCGAAGGCCAGAGCGGCGAAGGCAGTCTTCTTGAAGGCGTTCATTGTTTTTCTCCGAGGGATCGGGTTTTCGTTTTTGACGAGCCGTCCCTCAAGCTCATGAGATCAAGATGGGAGCGGAAGATTGCCGTATCCGGGACGGAAGATTGTGGTTTTGTGATCTTGCGGAAGAGCCTCTCGATCCTCGCCAATCGGCTGAAGGCTGCGGCGAAGCGGCTGAAGCGGGACGTCGTCGTCCTGTGGCTGGCGGCTCGTGATCCCGAAACGCCCATGGCCGCCCGGTTGGTCGCATTCTTGACGGCGGCCTATGCCCTGTCGCCCGTCGATCTGATCCCGGACTTCATTCCGGTCCTCGGGCTCCTCGATGATCTGGTTCTCGTCCCGGCTGGGATCTGGCTCGCTCTCCGGCTGATCCCGAAGGCACAGATCTCGAGGCTGCGACGGCAGGCGGAAGCCATCGGACGTCGGCCGAAGAGCCGGCTCGGGCTCGTTCTGGTCGTCGCCATCTGGATGTCAGGGATCGCGCTGGTCCTCTACGCAACCCGGAGCCGATTGTTTACCGCCATGTGACGAACCATGCGCCGATGGCGATGAGTGCGACGCCGAGCCAATTGACGGGAGCGAGCCGCTCGCCGAGGAAGAGAACGCCGAAGACGGCGACGAGGACGACGGAGAGTTTGTCGAGCGGTGCGACGCGCGCCGCATCGCCGAGCTTCAGAGCGCGGAATTAGCAGAGCCATGAAGCTCCTGTCGCGAACCCCGAAAGGATGAGGAAAACCAGAGAGCGACCTGGAAGCGAGGTCAGCGGGCGCCACTGTTTCGTGACCGCGACGATGCATGACAGAAGGGCTACGACGACAAGCGTGCGGATAAGCGTTGCGAGATCCGACGGGATGTCGGACACCCCGACCTTCGCCAGGATCGCGGTCGCGGCTGCGAACACCGCCGCCATGAGCGCCCAGAATTGCCAAGCCGTCGAGAATGCGCTCATCGTGATCGGTTCCTGCTGCAAGATGTCAATCGCGAAGCCTGTATCGCACGACTTCTTCCGCAAGGAGATGATTCCGAGGTGTCACGGTCTCTCGCGAGACCTCCTCTACGTCCTCGGGAAGCGGGTCTGCAAATCCTGCGGGTGCGACGATCTCAGCCTCACTAGCCAGTGAACAGAGGCGGGACGCGAGGTTCACCGTGCGACCGAGAACCGTGAAGTCGGCTCTTTCGCTCGTGCCGACTGCCGTTGCGACGACCTCCCCCCGGTAGAGTCCGACACCGGGACGTCTTTCCAGATCGCGACATGCGCGAATGCATGCGAGGGCGGCATCGAAGGCGTGTGCGACGGCGTCTGGCTGCCTGAAGACCGCAAGCACCCCGTCGCCGATGATCTTGTCGATTTCTCCGCAGTTCCCGGAAACGACCGCCGCGGTCCGCGTCATGAATGCATCGATCAATTTGGCGACGTCTTGCGTGTCGTTCGTGTCCGCAAAGCCGGAGAAGTCTCGGAGGTCGGCAAACAGGATGACGGCATCGAGCCGTTCCGTTTTGGTGGATGCACCAAGAGCGTCCCGAACCGCCGCGACCGGAAGAAAACTTCGCAGGCGATCGTGAATGCGACCGACATATCGCGCTTGGGCATCAATCCGTTTCTGCGCACGAACGACGACGAACGCCATCGTCACGACGAAGAGCACGATTACGGATGCGAAGACCATCGCCCAGGTGCCCGCCGAGCGGAGGATCGAGGCCTCGAGCGATGTCGCCGGACGTGTCGCGGCAATCAGCGTGGCAAGTTCGCCGGTTTGCGGTTCAGCCGTCCCGATGGAAGTCCATGTGTTGGGAGTTATCAAATCTTCGACGAGGAGCGGCCCCGCTTCCTCGATCTCGTGCCGAAAACCCGTCAGATCCGGATCGCTGCAACCCGCCTGCTCGTCGGCGCGGACCGTGTATGAGCGCGCGGGGGTGACGACCGAGAGGCATGTGAACCCCAATTCGACGGCTTCGCGCTCCAGTTCGGCCAGCATCCGCGGTGTCGGCTCTGGCTCGATTGTATCGTTCGACGATCGTGGAACGATCGTGCTGACAAGGCGCACGTCCGATTGAGCAAAGAGGGACCCGGACCTCGCCGACACACCGGCGATCATAGTCACACCGAGTCCGAAACCGCCGATGACCAGCAACGGCAGGAGGACGAACACGAAAGTTCCGAGAAGCGGAAAGGACGTGCCGATTTTCGCGGCGGACTCGGAGGTGTCGGGCGTCAAACTGAATGTCAGGGGATCCCTCCAGGAAAGGGAACTGGACGCACGATGCTCGCACGTCCCGTGGTGGGCCAGTCGGGGAAGATCCAGTTGCCCTCAGGCCGAAAGGCTCGGCGTGGCGCCTTCCTCGATCTTGTCCTTCTTCGTCACGGTCAGGTAGGTGACGAGACCGGCGATGGTGAGGAGGAAGAGAGCACTGGTGCCCGTGGTGCCGAGGCCGAGACCCCCATGGTTCGTCGGCTGCGAGAGGAGATCGCCCATTGAGGCCCCGAACGGCCGGGTCAGGATGTAGGCGACCCAGAATGTCAGGACCGCGCCGGCTCCGAACCGATAGGCGGCGTAGACGCATGCGATAAGCGCGCCGAAGATCAGTGCCGAGATGCCGTAGCCGAGGCCGAGGCGCTCCGCGATCAGATCGCCGGCGGATGTGCCGAGCGCGAAGGTGAAGAGGATCGCGGCCCAGTAGAAGAGTTCGCGCTTGCGCGTGAAGATCGAATGGATCGAAAGCGTCCGCTCGCTGGCGTACCAAGCGAGGAACGTGACAGCGAGGCCGATCGAGAAGGCGATCGTGGTGGTAACGAGGCTGATGCCGAGATCGTCGACCATGTAGTCGGAGATCAGCGTTCCGACGACCGACCCGAAGACGACGACGAGCCAGTAGCTGGTCGCGACATATTCGCGGAGCTTCAATTGGTAGGCGAGAACCGCGACGAGAAGAGCGCTCATGATGAGCGAGGTGACGACGAGGCCGAGGCCGACATTGAAGATGAGAAAATCGGCGGCTGTCTCGCCGACCGTCGTCGCCATGATCTTGATGACCCAAAAGGCGAGCGTGATCTGGGGGACCTTGCACAGGAGGGTTTCGGTCAGGGCCGATTGGTTCGAGTTCATTCCGGGGCTCCAAGGGAAAATCGCCGCTTCCTGCGGCATATCCGATGGCTTAGGTGACCCGAATTGCGGTCGCTTCTCTCCGGCTATACCATTTCGTAATTCTGCGTGCTTAGCGCGGCGTGAGCGGTCGGAAGTTCGATCCGGATCCGCAGGCCGGGGGCGTTGTCTAGCGCCTCGACAGTGCCTGAGTGTAGTTCCACGATTGCCGCAACGAGAGACAGACCAAGTCCGCTTCCGGGTGTGGTGCGACTGCGATCGAGTCGATAAAGGCGTTCAAAGATGCGTTCGCGCTCGTTCTCGGAAACGCCCGGTCCATCGTCTGCTATATCGAGCCGAACCCGGCCGTTCTGTATCGAGACCGCAACCTCGATCCGACCGGGCGCGGGAACATGGCGGATCGCATTCTCCAAGAGGTTTGCGACGGCCTGTGTGAGGAGTTCCTCGTCGCCTTCGATTTCACCGAGTTCGAGATGCTTCCAGATCAGTTCGTGTTCTTCGTCGGCCGCAACCTCCCCGTATATGTCACAGGTTTTCCGCACAACGTTAGCAAGATCCAGGCGGCGGAACCGGGATTTCCTTGTTCCGGCTTCGATCTGGGCAATCCGAAGAAGTGCGTTGAAAGTCTCGATCGCCGCGTCGCTCTCCTCGATCGCTGCGTCGATGGCCGTCTCGTATTCATCCGGCGAACGAGGTTGTCGCCTCACGACTTCGAGCTTCTGCCTGAGCCTCGCGAGCGGTGTTCTAAGATCATGGGCGATGTCGGCCGAGACCTGCTTCAAACTCGAAAGCAACGTCTCGATCCGGGCAAGCATAGTGTTAATGTCGGTCGCAAGACGATCCAGTTCGTCCCGCCGCTTGGAAACGGGGAGGCGAAGGTCAAGACGTCCCTCGACGATCCGCCGTGTCGTGGCGGCGATTTCGTCTACCCGGCGCGTCGGCCCCACGGAAACGATGAAGCCGCCGACAAGGGCGAGAAGCGTCGTGACAAGCGCGCCCCAGAGCATGGCCGACAGGATGATTTCCTGTGTCTCGTCGAGGACGTGTGAGTTCCGCCCGATCATGACGTCGAACGGACCGATCCGTTCGCCGAGGCCGAGCAGCAAAACCTCTCCATCGCTGTTGCGGGAGGCAGCTCTCTTCAGATCCTCGGAGTTGTCGAATGTGTTCTGTGACAGTTTCTCGTCCGTCCAGCCGTCGCGCCAGAGATCGGGAGGCATATTGCCCGCGATCGCTGCTCCGTCGGACGATTGGCGCATCATGAAGAAGCGATCTTCCGATGCGGATTCCGCGAGATCGTCCATACGTTCAAGAAGTGCACCTTCGCCTCCGGCACGAAAGGCCTGCCGCAAGATGCGCATGTCATCGGAGACCGCCGAGCGCAGGATCCCAGCCATCTCTGAGGAGGCGGCGATATAGGTTATGCCGAGGATCGCGAGGACCGATCCTAGAAAGAAGACGGTGTAAAGAAGCGCGACCCGGAAGGAGGTCGAACGGAACGGCTCAGGACGGAACATTGAGGACGTATCCAGCGCCTCTGATCGTCTTGATCATTTCGGTCACGTATGGTCGATCCACCTTGCCACGTAGCCGGCTGACATGGGTTTCCACTACGTTGGTCTTCGGGTCGAAGTGAAAATCCCAGACGCGCTCGAGCAACATGGTTCGCGTCAGAACCCGTCCGCGATTGCGCATCATGTATTCCAGAAGCCGGAATTCGCGAGGTTGCAGATCGATTTCCCGGCTCTCGCGCTTCACCGTCCGGGCGATCAGATTCATCTCAAGAGCGCCCACCGTCAGGACCGTCTCCTCCTTGCGCATGGGTGAGCGGCGCGCCAGCGCATTAAGCCGCGCCATTAATTCGGAAAAGGCGAAGGGCTTGACGAGATAGTCGTCGGCCCCAGCTTCCAGCCCCTCGACGCGGTCGTCGAGACCGGACACGGAGGTCAGGAAGATCACCGGCGTGTCTCGTCCGGAGGAGCGCAGCGCCCTGACGATGGACAGCCCGTCGATACCGGGCAGCATACGGTCGACGACCATCGCGTCGTAGTCCCGCGTGCAGGCAAGCTCCAAACCTATCGGGCCGGACGCCGCATGATCCGGATCGTGGCCCTCCTCCTTCAGCCCGCCGGTGACGTAATCGGCGGTCGAGCGGTCGTCTTCGATGACGAGCACTTTCATTGTGCGTTTCCTTCTCTGGCTTCCGCCATTTGCGTATATGCCGCGCCCGCGGCGACGAAGGCCTCGAAAGCCTTGTCCATGGCCCCTGTGCGACTCCAAAGCCATGGAAAGTGACCGTAAGCGACGGATAGCTGATCGTCTGCTTCGTCGGCGGACTTGCCTGCTATACTATATTCGTAGATCGCCGACGCCAGTCCTGTCCGATCCGCGCCTCCCATGCAGTGAATCAGCAAAGGTTTCGGGGCAGACTCTATCACGGTCGCGAGCCGCCGCATCGTAGCAAGGTCCGGTTCCTCGCGAGCCGAGAGCCCGATCGAGATGTGCACGATCTTCGAGCGGCGCACGACATCCGCTTCGTTGGAATACCAGCCGACGTCCGGGTGCTCGCCACGCAGGTTCAGGATTGATTTTATCCCCTTCTGCGCGATGAGTGCTTCGAGATCGTCTCGGTCGAGTTGCCCGGAGCGATAGACGGCACCCAATTCGACGGCGTGGACGTTCCCGGAGAAATGCAGGAAGCCGGCATACCCCGCGGGAGGGGCAACAAGGACGGCGACCGCAATAAGGAAACCGCCGATTGGACGTCTGATGCCGGACACGAACGAGATCCTCCAAATTGAGTGTCTCGTCTTCGTAAGGCGCGGAATTTGCCGGCGAATGTCCCCAACTATACCGATTTGTATACCAACGCAGCAATTGATTTCCAAATATTGCCATTAATATAATTTCAAACTCATTTTATCCCTTTCTTGCCGACAAAGAGAACTATCACAATATGCGCACAAACTTATGATACAAAAATAGATTAAGAAAATAACAAATCACTGAAATGTAGACTTTCAAATATGCTTGTATTCGTTAGTTTGTGGCCGATGGCGAAAAACCGAAAAATTTCCGGCAGCTCGCTTATTCGCCGCCTATTTGCTTGATGGCCGGTTTCTTCAGTGGATCACGCCGATGAGAAACGTTTCCATTCTAACCGCCGGATCGGCACTCATCACGATTGCCGTCGTGGTCACGATCTGGTCATGGATATCGACAGGATCGGTGGGCGAGTTGCGACCGGGCGACGACGACGCCGTCGTGCAGGGCTCTCGGATATACGCGCAGAATTGCGCCTCTTGTCATGGCGGCGACCTTCAGGGCTAGACGAATTGGAAGCAGCCGGGTCCCGATGGACGTATGCCCGCACCGCCGCACGACGAAACCGGTCATACTTGGCATCATGATGGCCGAACATTGTTCCGCCTAGTGAAATTCGGCCCAACCGCACTGCTCGATCCTGGTTCGTCGTACGAAACGAATATGCCTGCCTATGACGGTGTTCTGGAGGATGAGGAAATTCTCGCAGTCCTCTCCTACATTAAGAGTACCTGGCCGGATGATGTCAGACAGCGTCACGACGAAATGGAGGTAATGCAATGATCAGCCAAAGGGCTAACAATGCGGGCTTCAAGACGACCCGCCGTGCAGTGTTGCTTGGCGGTACCTTTGCTCTCGCTGCGCCGGGCTTGCTACGCGCTCAGGGCATGATGGAGCATGGAGGCATGATGGAGAGCGGCAGAAATTCAACGGCCGCCACTCCCGCCGGTGGCGCCCCGTTCAGATCCTTGCCCACACTCAATGTCACAAACGGCAAACTCGATCTGCGCGCAATGGCTGGACAAACGCATTTTGAAGGCGGTGCTCCGACAAAGACAAAGGGGTTCAGTCAAGCCTACTTGGGACCGACAATACGTCTTAGGCGTGGGGAAACGGTCGAGGCACAAGTCGCGAACGCAACCGAACGGCCGATTTCTGTGCATTGGCACGGACTACACGTGACTTCCGATGCTGATGGGGGAGCTCCGCAATCCGCCATCGCTGCGGGTGACAGTTGGAAAGCCACGCTGCCCATCGAACAGCCTGCGGCGACGCTCTGGTATCACACTCATGTTCATGGCCACACGGCGCCCGACGTTTGGGCCGGCCTCGCTGGTGCGATGATCCTCGAGGATGAGGTGTCGGATGCATTAGGTTTGCCGTCCACAGACGGTATCGATGATTTCACGATAATCATGCAAGACAAGAGCTTCGATGCCGAGGGGCGTGCAAACTACGATCCAGGCATGATGGGCATCATGCACGGAGTGGTAGGCCAGATCGTGCTTGTGAACGGCCAGTTTGCGCCACGGGCTTCAGTGCCTGCGGGACCTGTTCGTTTGCGATTGATCAACGCTGCTACCTCCGCCGAACATCATGTAACCTTCGCTCATCCAACCGTTGTGGTCGGAGTCGATCAGGGGCTTCTGCCCGAACCGATTGCTGTGGAAAGCGTGACTGTCTCGCCTGGCGCACGGGTCGAGGTGATCGTAGATCTGAGTGATGGCGAAATATGTATGCCGTCAGTCACGGCAGCGACCGTGGGCAGCTCAGAGGGCGGTGATGCTAGCATGATGGGTGGTGGCATGATGGCGGAGAGAAACACGCCCCACCCCCTTCTGACGCTCGCTCCAGATGCGTCGCTACCTGTGCGCGGCCGGATCCCCGATCGCTTGGTGGACCCGCTTCCTGATCCGCCGACGCCAGTCACGACCCGTCGCTTCGCCCTTCAAGAGAATATGGGTCCGATGCAGCATCTGCGCAGCGCAATTGGTTCCGGGCCGGTGATGGCGATCAATGGCGAACCTTACAATCCGGAACGAATGAATTTTACGGTTAAGCGTGGGACGGTTGAGCGGTGGACGATCTCCGCGGAGGGCATGGCTCATCCTTTCCATGCACATGGGGTAAAATTCCGGGTGCCCGAGCCGACTGGACCGGAGGAAATGGGTTGGAAGGACGTGGTGACGGTGTCCGGCACGCGGGATCTCTGGGTTTCTGTCGAAGCAGAATCACGAGGTGACATACCTTTCATGTACCATTGTCATATCCTGGAGCATGAGGATGCTGGCATGATGGGTCAATTCATCACCAAGTAAGCGCTGCTTCACACCCCATTTTCTAATCAACTCAAAGATCGTTTCGGCCTGTTGCGCCGTTTAAGTTTGCAGGGATAACGAACTCATGACCGATCTCGGCAGTCGTCGTCACCGAAACTCAGCGGACTTTAATTTTGTGGTAGCTACAGCATGAGTTTAAAACTGGATCATTCCTCCACTTCGCCATTTTCCCTATGGCCCGTTCCGGAGATTACCGTCGCATTTCTGTCCTTTACGCTGCATTTCGTTTGGGAATTTATCCAAGTCCCAACCTATGCGGAAATGGCTGTAATGCCTCATTGGGAAGGCGTGAAGCTCTGTACCAGTGCAACGTTTGGTGATGTAGGGTTTGCACTCACTGCATTCTGGACGACAGCCGCAGCGGCGCGCTCGCGGTACTGGATATTGACGCCGAGAATTTGGCAGGTTGCAATGTTTATTGCAATCGGAATTGGTCTTACAGTTGGTTTTGAATACTACTACACAGAAGTTTCCGAACGTTGGAATTACTCCGATCTCATGCCGCTCGTCCCGCCGTTTGGAACCGGTTTAAGCCCTTTGTTGCAGTGGATTGTCATTCCACTTCTTGTTCTATCACTGTCGCGTCGCGTTGTAGCCTTGGACGGACACTGACTGTCGTCTTTTTTATTCAATGAGTTCGCGCAGTGCCGTCCAGCCGACGCTAACTGTCTTGTTGCCAAATCTTGCTACAGATCGAATAGAGTAGGGTCGCCGACCAGGTCAGGACCATGAATCCGCCAAGGGAGAGAAACATCGCAACGAGGCGGATTGGACCGAAAGCTTTTATATCTGAAAAGCCGAGGGTCACGAAGCTCATTCCAGAAAAATAGATTAGTCCTTCCCATGTACCGGAATAGGTACCCCCGAAATTTCCAAAACCATCGATACTCAACAGCGCGGCCAGCACAAGCGCGAATAGGACAATTTCGAACGAATGAAGTATCAAAAGGCATGCGAACGCGACCATGATCGGTGCGTGCCCTGAGGTCCTGGATTTAGGTGCTACTCGGACGATTGTTAAGACCCCGACATGATGAATCATCCCGAGAATGAGCACGATAAAAAGTCCCGTGGCAAAAGCTACCAAGGTCATGTCAGTCCCCTATTGTACAGCGTTCCAGTCTGGCGAAAGATCTTGCGAACACAATTTATGATGGCGAGAACCTCTCCTGTAGCAAATTGGTAGTGGATCGCCCGCCAACCGCACCTCGTACTGACCATCCAGCAAGAAGCTTCGTAAGGTGTTGCGATAGAGGGAGAACAGATTGACCTCCCTCGGCTTTGAATGGCGAGGCGATTTGGATTTCCTTGCTATGGTGGGATATTGCAGCTGCAAGCGCGGCGTGGATCGCTAGTTCATACGCTCTCTGGCTCGACTGTGCGGGCGAGCCTTACCCGCGCAACACGACAGGAACGGCATATGTCGGCTAGCCCTCGATCCAAGACTTAAGACCTGAAGAGAGTGACGATTCCTAGTCTAGGAACTCAAGGTGTGTCGCCATGATGCGCGGGAGCGCTTTGATGTTCGGACGTATACCCTTCAAGTGTCGGTACGCGCCGAGATCTGGATCATTGGCATTCTGCTGGTTACCGACCGAGGATATGTCGAAGATCACCGTGCCGGCTTCAGTCCAGAGGGTTTCAGAGCGAGCATTCGAAATACCCGCGGTATCCAACCTCGAGATCTTCGCCAATCTGCAGAATCATGTCCGCTTCGATCATCGCTCCGCCCGCCTCTGTCAGACTCACGCCTTCTTCGACCGGGGTCAGACCGACGACGAGGTCATCTGATGACATCGACGCCGTATCGTCGCCCTCGAGGCGTACGAGGTCGCCGCTGATCTTCAAGAGACCTGCGGCCTGATCGTCCGCGGCCGAAACCGCATAGGATGGATCGCTTTGCGAGGTATAACGGAAACTGCAGGTGCCACCGTCCGAGAACGCTCCTTCGATATCGGCGTCAGTCAAGAATTCAGCATCGAGCGTCGCGATTTCCGGCGTCGCGAGGGCTTCGCTAATGCTCGTCAGTCGGGCCGGCTCCTTCCCGTTCTCACCTTCGTTTTTACCGGACCGATCGATGTCGGCGATGAGATACCGCATCTCGGCGATCTCCTTGTCCTGCGCGTAGATGATCTCGTCGGCGAGCTTGCGCACGCGCGAATCCTCGATGTTGGCGCGCGACGACGTCATGATGGCGATGGAGTGATGCGGGATCATCGCCTTCATGTACGAGCGATCTCCGACCGTCACCTGACTCCTAACGAGCCAAAGGGCAAAACCGGCGACCATCACCGATCCGACGAAGATCAGGACGTTGATAGTTCTGCTAGAGTACATCGAAAGCATGAAGCCGAGCATGATGAACGCCATGACGCCGCCCATCATGAGCGCCATGTAGACTCGTGTCTCGCTGTAGAAGACGTGCTCAAACAGATACGTATTTAGATACATCAAGCCGAGCATAACGACAGTTGATGTTGCGATCATTGCTGCGAAGCGCCAGTATGACACCTGATTTTCCCTTCTCATTCGGTCGACAGTCGTGGAAATCTAAAACCTTTAAAACGAACTATAGAAAATTAAAATGTTACCACTACATAAAAATTTTGATTCTCCTCAAAACATCAACGGATACAGAAATAATTATATTTGTATATTAATATCAACGATCCACAGGCCCCTGCTATGTTTTCTGTTTAGTTCGGTAGAAATGCGCTAACGCCTATCGGTCCAATTAAAAACTGTGCAAGAATCCCAACAGCAGCCACTGAGATCAACGCGATTGTTGTGGCCACGCAAGACCATGATCCGAGCTGAAGGACACTTTCTGATGGTGCTCGCAAAACCATCGGCGTTACGAAGCGAAGATAATAAACGAGTGAAACAACGGTGTTCACCAGAGCTGCAATCGCAAGCCAGACATAGCCGCCATCGATCGTCGCCAGGAAGAGCTCCAGCTTGCCGACGAACCCGCCGAGAGGCGGGATGCCCACAAGGGAGAGGAAAGCGACGATGATGGCAATTGCGGGCAGCGGCGCGGTCTTCAAGAGCCCCGCATAGTCACTTCGGTCGGTTCGGCCACGCAAATGGGTGATGGCAGCAAAGGCGGTAAGATTGGCGGTTGCGTAGCCAAACAGAAACGCGACAAGAGCAGGAATGGCGTTATCGGTCAGACTAGTAACAGTGACTGCCATTAGGAGATAACCGGCCTGGCTCACCGAGGACCAACCAAGCATCCGTCTCATATCCTCCTGCCAAAGAGCTGCGAGATTGCCGAGGGTCATGGTGATAACGGCGAGTGCAGCGACCAGAGCGCGGATGGCGAAGTCCGTTTCCGGAAACAGGGAAACGAGCCGGGCGAGCGCGATGGCCGCCCCGATCTTCGGGACGACGGTGAGGAAGGCGGCGGAGGGTGCCGGCGCGCCTTCGGCGACGTCCGGCAGCCAGGCATGGGCTGGGACTGCGCCGAGCTTGTAGGCCATGCCCATAGTGACAAGACCGAGGCCGACGAGGAGCAGCGGCGAGGCCTCGCCCGCAGCCAGTGCCGCTGCCATTTCGCTAAAACCGGGGCCGCCAAGCATGCCCATCATGAAGGTCGCGCCAAGAACCAGCGCGGTGTTCGCCAGCGCGCCGACGAGAAAGTACTTCATACCCGCTTCGACGGAAAGCGCCCAGTCGCGGTGATAGGCGGCCAACACATAGCCGGTCGCCGAGGACAGAAGCACGCCGATCAGAACGAGGAGCAGGTCGAGCGCCCCGGCGAGGACCATCGCGCCGAGGGTCGAGAAGAGGAGCATCGCGTAATATTCGCCATGCCGCGCGTCGCTCTCGAACCAGCGCGGGGAAAGGAGTACGGTGACGGCAGTGGCGAAGAGGATGAGAAGCCGGCCCTCGATGCTCGCCATGTCGAGGGCGTAGGTGCCCGAGAAGGTTGCGCGCGCTTCGCCATTTGCCTGGGAAAAGAGCAGCAGGGCGGCAATTGCGAGACCGATCAGCGCCACCGGTGCGTTCGTCCATTGCAAGTGGCGCGGCAAGAAGCTTGCGAGAAGCACGATGATAACCGCTGTCAGGAGGACGGCGATCTCCGGTAAAATATCTGCGAGCGGCATCATCTTTACTGCCCCACAGAGGAGTGGAAGGACGCAAAAGCGGAGCCTGTCTGGATCATGTCAAGAAGCCCCCCCGGCACAAAACCGATGAGGACGACGAAGGCGAGGAGTACCGAGAGCGGCCAGATCTCGGCAGGTTTCAGGTCCTTGACCATCGCAATCTCCGGCCTGGTCTCGCCGAAGAAGATCTGCTGGCCCATCATCAGGAAGAGTGCGGCAGTGACGACGAGGCCGATGAGGCCGATCGCCGCCAGCACCGGATAGACGCCGAAAGTGCCGGCAAAGACCTGGAATTCGGCGACGAAGCCGGCAAGGCCTGGCAGACCGAAGCTCGCAAAGGCCCCGAGAAAATACGCCGCCATCAGGAGGGGCGTCACGCGGGCGAGGCCGCCATAGCGGGCGAGGTCGTAGGTGCCGGTGCGGCTGTAGAAGCTGCCGGCGATCAGGAAGAGCGCGCCGGTGATGAAGCCATGAGCGACCATTTCCGTCACCGCGCCGGAGAGGGCAAGGGTCTGGACGCTCTCGCTGCCGATCATCGCGCCAGCGGCAGCGATGCCGAGGACGGTGTAGCCCATGTGATTGACCGAGGTGTAGGCGATGCGGCGTTTGAGGTTTGTCTGGCCCAGCGCCACGAGCGCGCCCCACAGGATCGCGACGAGCGCGACGATCGCCAGCGGAAAGGCGTAAGCCGCGAAGGTCTCGCGCATCATCTGGAAGGGTATGCGCACCAAGCCATAGGTGCCCATCTTCAGGAGCACTCCCGCAAGCACGGCCGAGGCCGGCCCCGGCGCCTCCACATGGGCGAGCGGCAGCCAGGTGTGGAACGGCACCAGCGGCGTCTTGATGGCAAAGCCGACGAGGAAGCCAAAAAGGACGAAGCTGGAGCGCAGATCCGTTCCGCCGAGCGGCTGGGTGGCGATCAGTTCGCGCATGTCGAAGGACAGCGTGCCGTTGGCGAGGACGAGGCCGAGAATGGCGAGCAGGATCGCGAGCGAGCCGGCGAGCGTATAGACGAAGAATTTGAGTGCCGCGTATTCGGCCTGGTCATGGCCCCAGCGGCAGATTAGGAAATACATGCCGACCAGCGTCAGGTCGAAGAAGACGTAAAAGACGAGGAGATCGAGCGTCAGGAACAGGCCGAGCGAGACGCCCTGCAGGAACAGGAACCAGCCGTAATATTGCCGGGCCCGGCCCTTGGTCTCCGCCGGCCATGCGATGGCGCAGAGGAAGAGAAGGCCGCTCATCAGCGAGATGGCGAGCGACATGCCGTCGACGCCCACCCGCCAAGCGACACCCAGAGCGTCGATCCAGCCGACTTCGGCGACCGACTGGAAAGCCGGTGCCTCCGGCCCGGTGTTGAAGCCGATCCAGACGACGATCAGGCAGAGAAGCGAGAGAGCCGACGCGCTGAGGGCGACGAGGCGGGCTTTCTCCTTGGTCCCGTCCGACCAGACGAACAGGCCGAGCGAGGCGAGGAGCGGGATGAGGATCGAGAGCGTCAGCATGGATCAGGACAGGCCCAGAAGCAAGAGAATGGCCGCGCCGGTGCCGAGCGTGGCGATCGCATAATAATGGTGGGAGAGACCGGTTTGCAGGCGACGCGCATCGCGCCCGCTCTGGCCAACGGTGAGCGCGAGGCCTTCTACGAGGCCATCGGTCAGCCATTCGCCGAAGCGGCTCGTGGCGAGCGACACGAGCCCGACAAGGCCGGTCGCCTGCGCGGCAAGGCCTTCGGCGCCCGCCTCGCCCTTGAGGCGCAGAATCCAGGAGGCCCCCCGGCCACCGAGCGCGACAACCCGCACGCCACCGTCGATGAGGCTATCATCGAGCTTCGCGGCCGCACGGGAGAGCCATAGAACGGGCCTGGTGATCGCCGCATCGATCAGCGCCGGCAGGCCGAGCCAATGGGCCGCCTCGGCGGCGGGGCCATCATTGCCGAAAGTGAGGTGTTGCCGCGCGATCAGCGTGCCTATGAGAAGGCCGAGACCCACGCCAATCAGCGACAGGACGAGGGTTGCGACGCTTGCTTCCGGAAGGACTGCTTGCAGTGCCGCTTCGGCGCTCGTGCGGACAGGCGGAAGCCAGAGCAGCGAGGTGAGGAGAACGAAGAGGGCGAGGAGCGCCATCGCGACTATCTCGACCTGTCGGGCGCGGGTCTGCGGCCAGAGCGGCGCGGTTTCGCCCGCGTCTTCATCGTCCTCGTCCTTTTCCTCGGGCAGGCCGAAGGCGGAAAGCTGAAAACGAGCGGCATAGGCGGCGCTCAGCGCGCCGGCGAGGATCACCGCGCCGGCGGCCCAGAGGCTGAAATGCTCGGCAGCCGTCACCACCGCTTCCTTGGTCCAGCCCCCGCCAAGCGGCGGAATGCCGGCAAGCGAAAGAGCGCCGGCGAGGGTTAGGAGGCCCGCCAGCGGCAGAGTGCGGCCGAGGCGCATGGTTGAGAGGTCGTAGCTGCCGGTCTTCTCATGGGCGAGGCCGGCGGCGAGGAAGAGCAGCGCCTTGAAGGCTGCGTGGGCGACGAGGTGAAGGAACGCGACGCCCGGATAGCCCGCGCCGACGGCCACGAACATCAGCCCGTAATGGGCCGAGGTGGAGGCGGCGAGCAGGCGCTTCGCATGAGCCTGAAGCAGCGCGACGATTCCGCCCGAGAGCGCGGTCGTAGCACCAACGGCGATGATCGCGCCCGGCAGACCCGGCACCGAGGCGAGGAAGGGCTCAAGGCGCAGCAGGATGAAGGCCCCGGCGGCGACCATGGTCGCGGCGTGAAGCAGCGCCGAGACCGAGGTCGGCCCGGCCATGGCCCGGAACAGCCAGGGCGCGAAGGGGAGCTGACCGGATTTCGAGGCGGCGGCCAGGAGCAGGCCGAAGCCCGCGACCACCGCCGGTGTTCCCTCCATCGCGGTAAGGCCGTCATAGGAAAAGGAGCCGGTCGCCGAAAAGACCGCCATGGCGGCGGCGAAAAGGCCGAGATCGCCGAAGCGCGTCATCAGGAAGGCGTAAAGGCCGGAGGCGGTGTTCTCTCGCTCGCGCCATTCATGGGCGATCAGCAGATAGGAGCAGACGCCGACCAGCTCCCAGCCGATCAGCAGCGTCAGGAAATCCGCCGCGACGACAAGAAGCTCCATGCCGCCGACGAAGATGAGGAGGATGGCGACAAGCCGGCGCAGTCCCCGGCCCTCTTCGTGGAAAGCGGCGTAGGCGAGGACGGGTAGCGCGATCAGCGGCACGAGGATCGCCATCGCGCCTGCGAGCGGCGGCAGCGCGGCCGTCAGGCCGAGCGGCTCGTGCCAGGCGATATGGCCGGTCCAGCCGCCCGCCGCGCCCAGGGCGGCGGCGAATGCCGTCAGCGCCATGGCCGCAACGGTGAGACCCGTCAGCCAGAAGCGTTGGCGCCCGTGTTCGTCGCGCGGCGCAAATGCCGCCGCGATGGCGAAGAGGATCGGCAGGAGGGGGAGGACGAAGGCCATCGATCAGTGCTTCATCGTGGTCAGGCTTTCGGTCACGTCGGCCTGCCGCTTGCGGTAGACGGCCGTGACCAGCGCGAAGCCGATGGCCATGTCGACGGCCATCACCGCCATGATGATGATCGCCAGTAGCTGGCCCTCCGGCGCGCCGCCCATCGTGTTCGCCCAAAGGCCGATCACGGCGAGAAGCCCGCCATTCAGCATCAATTCGAGCCCCATCATCAGCATGACAAAGCTCTGCTGCGACAGGGCACCGTAAAGCCCGATGCCGATCAGGGCCGCGGCGACGATGAGGACGGTGGCAAGCGTCAACGGATCGGGCTCCTAATGATGGTGATGATGATGGCCGCCGCCCGCTTCGGGCTGGCGTCCGGCGGGTTCGCCGTCCAGCTCGAGGCCGGGCGGGCGGGATCCCTGATCTGCCATGCCGAAGCGGCCCGAGCGCGAGGAAAGGATCACCGAGCCGATCATGGTGGCGAGCAGCGTCACTCCCGCGGTCTCGAAGATCAGCATGGAAGGTCCGAGAAGCTCGATGCCAAGATCATGGACGATCGGCGCGGCCGGATCGACGGGAATTTCGGGAAAGCTCGTGAAAAGGATCGTGGCGGTGAGCCCGGCGAAGGCGAGGACGCCGGCTGCGATCGAGAAGCGGTGCTGATGCACCATCATCATCGGGTTGAGCCCGGCCGGGTTCATCATGAACATGACCATGAAGAGGGCCATGACCATCATCTCGACCGCCATCATGAAGATGGTCGCAACGCCGATATAGGGGGCGGCGAGCATGACGATGATGAGGCCGACCGCGACGAAGGAGAGAAGCAGCAGGAAGGAGGCCCGCACCATGGAATCGGTGGCGAAGACGCGCCAGCCTGAGACGATCGCGATAGCCGAAAGGGCGAGGAAGAGAAGATCGGTCAGCCCCATAGCAGCAACTCCGTTCCAACGGCGAGAAGCATGAGGAAGGATAGCGGCAGAAGCATCGTCCAGATGACGCCCATCATGCGGGCGGGGGGCATGCGGGCGAAGAAATTGCCGGCGGCAACGAGGGCAATCAGGACTAGTGCCGTCTTGAGGGCGAGCCAGACGAAGCCCGGCAAAAGCGGGCCCAGATAACCGCCGAGAAAGGCCGTCGCCGTCACCGCCGAGACCGAGACGAGCATGGCGAGCCGGGCGACTTTCCAGGCGAGAAGCGACGGGCCGGAAACATCCGCCGTGGTGCCGCCGGCAAGGTCTTCCGGACCCGCATAGTCGAAGGGGCCGCGCAGGCTGATCGCGAGACCGAGCATCAGGAAGAGGATCAGCCCCGCCGGTTGGCGGACGACGTTCCAGACCGTGCGCTGCGCCTCGACGATCTCGGTGAAAGCGAGGGACTCCGCCGGCAGCGCGGCGCCGATTAAGACGAACATCGAAAGGAGCATCGCCGGCAGGGCGATCGCCACATAGCGATAGGCCCCGATCAGCGGCAGTGGCGCGTTAGCCGACCAGCCGAACATAAAGACCGCGACGATGGTCAGCGCCTCGCAACTGCCCCAGACGACGATGCCGACCTCGCTCGGAATGGTGACGAGACCCGGCCCAAAGGGAATGACGGCAAGGCCGACGATCGCGAGCGCCAGATAAAGGGTGGGCGCGAGAAACCAGAGTAGAGCATCCGGCGCTTCGGTGCGGATGCGCTGGGTGGTCAGCAGGCGCGCGGCCTCGGCAATGGGCCGACGCCAAGACGAGCGGGCCTGCCCGGCGATGAGAGCGGGCAGCATGCCGTCGGCGAGCGCCGCTCCGGCGAAGCCCATCGACAGAAAAACGAGGAGAAGCAGGACGGCGATGAGCTCCATCATGTGTGGCCTCCATGGCTACCGTGAGGGTCATGACCCTGATGGGAACCGTAATCGCCGTGACCTCCTTGGCCCCCCTCACCCTGGTGCCTGCCATGTTCGTGATGGCTGCCACCGTGATCGTGATGACCGCCGTGGTCATGGCGCATGTGATCGCCATCATGATCGTGGCCGTCGCGCTCCTCGTCCGGCTCGTCCATCACCATGGCCAGCATCGATAGCGTCTTGTCATCGAAGCTGTTGAGGACGAGCATTGCCTCGGACCATTCGAGGCCGGGCAGAAGTGAGGAGAGATGCGCCGATTCCGGCAGTTCCGGCCGCGTCGCTGGTGAGGAACCGCCGGCGACGGCCAAGAGGTCATTGAGACGGGCGCTTAGGTCGCCCTGCCCTTCGACCGCACCGAGACCGGGTGGGATGGCGAGCATCGCCCCCGACCAGCGGATCGCGCGGCCGAGCTTTTCGAGCGTCGACGACGACCGATCGCCCGCCACCGCGAGCCGGGTGCGCTGGCCGAGCGCGGGCAGGCCAAGGAGATCGAGAAGCCGAGCAAGCCGCGAGAGCGCGGCCGGAGCATTTTCCTCCGCCTTTTGCGAAAGCGGCGGACGCAGCACCTTGGCGGCCTGGATCACGTCGCCCTGCAGTGTCATTTCCAACAACAATCCCGGCGGAAACATCGGCAGAAAGGGACCGAAGCGCGCCGTGTAGGTGTCCAGCGCGAGGCCGTCCCTCAAATCGTCAGAGGTCATCGCCATCGGTCGCCCATAAGGCGTGCCACCCATCATGCCCTTGCCGCCCTGGCCATGGGGGCCGATGCCTTCCCAGGGGTTGGGCGGCTCGTCGTGCAAGAGGTCCGGTTCGCTCGGCCGCTCGCCGCTGGCCAGATCCTGCCAAAGCCGTTCGAGATGGTCGCGCACCGCCTCGCCCGCATCTTTGTCGCTTTCCAGCGTGCCGCCGCTGAAAATCTCCGCATCCCCCAGCGCCTCGCCAACCTTCGCATCCCATAGCAGCGTCGCGCGCGGATGCGGCATCTGGTCGTGCAGGCGGCGCAGATCCTCGCGGTCTTCCAGCCGCATGCGCCCGGCGATCAGCAGGATTGCGGCATGCCGGGGCGTCGCCGCACGCTCGATCCCCGGATCGCAGAAAAGGCGCTCCACGCGCTCGCGCATCCCATCCCCAATCGCGACGAAAACCGGCACCGGCGCCTCGCGCGCCCATCTCGAAAGGGCGCTCACTGCCACCGGAACAAGCCCTCACGCCAGGCATAGACGATGCCGATGGAAAGGATCGCGAGGAACATCCCCATTTCCATCATCGCCTTGCCGCCCTCTTCGACGAAGACGACGGCCCAAGGATACATGAACATCATCTCCATCTCGAAGGCGATGAAGAGGAGCGTCATCGAATAGTAGCGAATGTGATAGCGCTGCCAGGCATGGGTATCCGGCGTGCCGCCTCCAAGAAAAGGTATCTGTTGAGGTGCTGTTGCCGAGCGCTGGACGCTATGGACTCCTCGAATCCACAACACCGACAGAACTCCGATAATAATGATCCAAGGGACGATCTCCATGCCCAACACCTCAATCGAGTTCAGCAGTTAGACTTCTCGTTCAGCCAACACGCATCTAGAGCGGCAATGCGAGCGAGGCACTATGCAGTTAGACGAATAAAAAACTTAATTATTTAGCTGCATACCATCTATGGCCTCTTTGGCTTTTACTTGCAGTTCGAGCAGAAATTCACAATAAAATGTATTCTATATATTCTTGATGTCTGGGTTTCGACCTTTTAACGATTCGATGTACTTATTTGGAAAAAGAATATGATTTGCGGTATTCAGTCCCATATAGGACACAATCTCGTTTGTAAAAGAAGAGCAATTGTAGGCAACGGCGTGCCAAAGTGGGCGGGATGACTGAAGTTCATTTATGAACGAGTATAGTTTTCTGTATTCACCTAGGGAAAGGGCAATCGTCAGCTCGTTTTGAAGGTAAGCAATCTCGGTATCACCATCCGAAGGACCTGTCTCGGACGGCACTGGCACCACATGGCCGATAGAGTACGGAACGTCGCTCGTCGAGGCGGGATGAAGCCCAGCGATCTCTGTCATCGAGGGGATCAGAACACCAGATCGATCGTACGGAATGTTGCCGGCGGAATCGCGTTCACCAAACGCGACAAAGGAATGCCCGTAGCTTTCTGCATTTCTTGCTCGGAATGAAATAAAATAGGGCTTTTCTAAAAGACCGACTGCACTCTTGCCAGAATATGGAGTAAATCGAACTGCGTCCGCAACGCCTTCAGCAGCACTTGAGAGTGCAAGAGAATTGTCGTAGCTTGCCGGTTGTGTGGCAGAGCATGCTGAAATGGCAACAGCACTTAGCATCAGAACGAATAATCTATAATTCATTGCAAGCCCTTAGGGTAAAGGCGATCAAAAGACGCCGTTGGCTTTTTGGACTTCTCGCACATAGGCGACAATGTCTCGAACTTGGCGAGGCGTGATCCCAGCGACCGGCGGCATGTTTCCGAACTGCCAATGATGGGCACGCGCTCCTTGCGTCGCAGCGATGAGGAAGGCCTGATCGCCGTGATGGTTCGGCTCGTAGATCCGGTGGATCAGCGGCGGACCCTGTTTCGTACCCCCGGCATTCTCGCCATGGCACGTGGCGCAATTCTCTTTGAAAAGATTTTCGCCATAAGCAGCTTGCGCCGACAGTTCAGGGACGGTCACGTCGACGATGTGGTCGGCGGCCGCATCGCCGGGTGACGTCGCCCGCCAGATCAGGAACGCGCCGACGGCAACGGCGCCGATGGCTGCGGCGAGTGTTGTTTTGCTGATGTTCATCTTTCCTCTCCTCAGGCCACTTCGAACCATGTCATCATCCCGGAGGCCGAATGCTCCAGCATGTGGCAGTGGAGCAGCCATTTGCCCGGATTGTCGGCGACGAAGGCGATTTCGATCGTCTCGTCGGGAACGGTCAGAGTGGTGTCGCGCATGGCCTCGTCGCCAGTCGGTTCCCCGTTGCGCGTCAGGACACGGAAATGATGGCCATGCACATGCATCGCATGGGGCCAGCCGGTCTCATTGCGGATCCTGACGACGGCGGCCTGGCCTTTTGCGAACCGGGCGAGCGGTTTGCCCATGTCGTCGGCGACGCCATTGAAGGCCCAGACATAGCCCTCGCCGACGAGAGAGCGGATGTCCATCATACGGCCCTTGTGCATGGCTCCGGCCATCCCACCCATCGCACCGCCCTCCATTAGCAGTTCGGTCCGGACTGCGTCGGAAAGGTCGTCCGGCAGGGAGGGACCCGAGCGTGGCAGGCCGGTGGCTTCGGGGAAGGAGGCGCGCACCGGCTCGCCCGCAACCGCGAATTCCGCGATCTCCAAAGGGCCGCTATCGGTGTGAACGACCAACGATTTCGGCGTTTCGTCGTCGAGGATGTCGACGAGAAGATCGGTGCGCTGGGCAGGCGCCAGCCAGACCGGCTCATTCTCCTCGACTAGCGGCACGGGCATGCCGTCGAGGGCGAGGCGGAAGGTGCGCGTTCCCGGCAGGCCCAGCTCCATGATCCGCGCATTGGCGGCGTTGATGAGCCGCACGCGGATGCGCTCGTTCGGCCGAACCTCGATCCGTGGCTTGGAGCGGCCGTTGACCGTGACGAAGTTGCCGAGCCGCCCGCCATGGCTCCAGTCCATCATCTGGCCGAAGCTGTCGTCGATCGAGCCGTCCTCGGTAAGCCGCCAGTCGTCGACGAGGAGAACGAGGTCGCGATCGGCGCCCTCCCAGGGCTCGGCTTCCTCGACGATCAGCGCGCCGTGCAGGCCGCGGGCGTTCTGCTCCCAGGAGCGATCGTGCGAATGATACCAGTAGGTTCCGGGATCGGGCGCCGTGAAGTCGTAGGTGAACTGTTCGCCGGGGTCGATCGCCTTCTGCGTGAGGCCGGGCACGCCGTCCATCGCGTTGTCGATGCGGATGCCGTGCCAGTGGACGCTCGTTGACTGGTTGAGATCGTTCTCGACGACGACCTTCACGCGCTCCCCGGCCTTTGCCCTGAGGACAGGCCCGGGCGCGGTACCGTCGAAGCCCCAAATCGCCGTCGGCGAGGCGAGATCGGATGGAAGTATCGACGCTGAAGCTCGGCGCGCCGTCAAGACACGGGCCGTCCCGTTCTCTTTCGATAGGTCAATGACGCGACCGAAGGCATTCTGGCTGATAACGGCTCCAGCCCCTGCCAAGAAGGCCCTTCGAGATAATTTCATAGGGCGGCCATCTTAGAACTCGTCTCGATCTGACGCCTGGATGGTCTGACCTTGACCAGTGTTCCATCCGGGACGCGGCTGTAGAGATCGATGATTTCGTGATTGAGAAGCCTGATGCATCCCGATGAAACGGCTCGACCGATCGAATTGGCCTCTGGCGAACCATGAATTCGATAAAGCGTGTCGACTCCATCCTGGAAAAGATAAAGTGCTCTGGCGCCAAGCGGGTTCGAGAGACCTGGCGGCATCCCGCCGTTTGCCGCAGAATACGGCTCCAATTCAGGCTGCCGCTCAATCATTTCCCGTGGGGGCGTCCAGGTGGGCCATTGCTTCTTGTAATGGACGCGCGCAGAGCCCGACCATGAAAAACCTTGTCGGCCGACACCGATGCCATAGCGCAGAGCCTGACCTCCTTCCTGGACCAGATAAAGATATTTCTCGTCCGGATCGACCACGAGTGTGCCCGGCTGCTCTCCAGTCGGATCGTCGACAAGCTGCCTCCAATATTGCGGGGCGACGACCCCTGGGGGAACGGCAGGAATGGTGAACGGCTCTGAATAGATCGGGCCGTAATAGGTCGGATAGGTCCAAGAGCCCGATGTGGCCTTCTGAAGTCGCGGTTGGATGTGGGGCGGGACAGAGGCGGCAATTCTATTTGCAGACGTACATCCTCCGAGTGCCAGTAATCCCAAACCCGTCAAGGCAGTCCTGCGCGTAAAAGGCAAGATTTTACTCTCCGTTCGAAGGGCGCTCCGCTACGGAGAGCGGAGCGCCTTTTCGTCATTTCATTTCGACAACAGTCAACTTGCCGCGAACCCGGTCGGCGATGAATTGAACATTGCTGCCCTCTTTGGCCTTTTCGAGCATTGCCGGATCGGCGACTGAAAACACCATCGTCATCCCTGGCATGTCGAGGTTCGTCAGAGGACCATGCTTGATCGTGATCTTCTTCGCCTTGGCGTCGACCTTCTGAATCGTGCCCTTGGTAAATTCAGCAGCCAACACCGGCATCGCTACCGAAACGGAAAGCGCTGCTGCCAGGCCAAGCTTGATGATCGTCTTCATTTTGGGATTCCCTTAGTAGCGTTGTTTATAGGGCTCAAAGCAAGCCGTAGTCGGAACCAGGAACGATAAAATTCCAACCAAGCGGCGATGTCGCGACTGGTCCCTGGTTGTGGTACTTGTCGACCTTGACGTTTGTGCGGGATTGTTCCTCCGCACGCTCGATGCCGTATTCTGAGCCAGGCATGAGGTTGTGATCGGAAAGGACCGACGAGGAGGTCGAATAACCAAACGTCTGAGGCGTATGCTGCAGCGTTGTGTGGTTCGCAGTGCCTGGGGCCAAATGGGCTCCTTCAGCAATCGCATTCCGCTCTGCGACCTCATGAGCCTCGATTCCAGTTTCCGATCCGGGCACCAGACCTCCAGCGTTGCTCGCGGTTGATGCAATAACAGCTGCTACGGTAGCGACGACGAGGACGCGCATTATTTACTTCCTTTTCAGAATTGGTGTTAGGATGTGTTATTTCGAAGCGACGGTCAGCGGCCCGTGCATGCCGGACTCGTAGTGTCCGGGAATAAGGCAGGCGAACTCGAAGCTTCCCGGCTTGGTGAAGCTCCAGATAATTTCTCCCGAATTAGCCGGTTCAAGACGGATCGCGTTTGCATCCGCATGTTCCATCTCCGGGAATTTTTCCATCAACGCCTTGTGCTCTTGGATTTCGTCCTCGGAATCCATAACGAATTCATGGTCGGTTTCGCCTTCGTTCACGATCTTGAAGCGAACCGTTTCGCCTGCCCTGACCTTAATGGCCGCAGGCTCGAACAGCATCGCGCCATCGTCGTTTTCTGACATGACGACCTCGATCGTCCGTGCCACATCAGCCACCTTGCCTGCCTTGCCAATGGCCATTTCGTCGTCATGTCCTCCGGAATGGCTTCCTGCCGCATAGGCTGGAAGGGCAAGGAGGCTGAAGGCTCCGACAGAAAGGGCGGTAAGATATGCTCTCATTTATATTTTTCCTCGGTTTGATGATGAGTACCTGTCAAGTTCCGGCTTCTAGTGGCCAGAATGATCGCTGCCCGACATCTTGATTTGGCGGACATCCGATTTTCTAAAAGCTGATCCATCCGCGCTTCCAGCAGGGGCAGATGGAGCGGCAGCTAGTGCCCCGGTCCATTCGTAGGCGACTGTTCCATTAGGGAACTCGTAATCGCCCGGATCGGCGTAATCGTCGGCCGCGAGCCCGTCGCGAACTTTCATAACCGAGAACATGCCGCCCATCTCAAGCGAGCCGAACTGACCCCAACCTCCCATCATCGGGATCGTGTTTTCTGGGAGCGGCATGGCCATCTCGGCCATTTCCGCCATGCCGGTCTCGCCCATCGGCATGTAGTCCGGCTGGACCTTGCGGATCATCGCCGAGACCTTCGCCTTGTTGGCGCCCATGGGCGTCGGAATGTCATGGCCCATGGCATTCATCGTGTGATGCGCCTTGTGGCAATGCAGCGCCCAGTCGCCGGGATGAACCGCATCGAACTCGTAGGCTCGCATCGCGCCGACGGGAATATCGATCGTCACCTCCGGCCAGCGGGCCTCCGGACGAACCCAGCCACCATCGGTGCAGGTCACCTCAAAATCATAGCCGTGCATGTGGATCGGATGATTGGTCATGGTCAGGTTGCCGACCCGCACCCGCACCCGGTCGTTCGTCGCCGCAACCATCGGCGCGACATCGGGGAACACCCGCGCATTGATCGCCCAAAGATTGAAGTCAGTCATCTCCATGACCTTCGGCATGTAAGCACCTGGATCGATGTCGTAGGACGACAGCATGAAGACGTAGTCCCGATCGACCGGCATGAAGGTCGGGTCCTTCGGATGGATGATGAACATCCCCATCATGCCCATCGCCATTTGCACCATCTCGTCGCCGTGCGGGTGATACATGAAGGTGCCGCTTTTGACGGCGTCAAACTCGTAGACGAAGGTTTTGCCGGAGGGGATGCCCGGCTGTGTCAGGCCGGCGACCCCGTCCATTCCGCAAGGCAGGATGATGCCGTGCCAATGGACGGTGGTATGCTCGCGCAGCTTGTTCGACACGAAAATGCGCACCCGGTCTCCCTCGACGCATTCGATCGTCGGCCCTGGGGCTTGACCGTTATAGCCCCACAGATAGGCCGTCATCCCTTCGCCCATCTCGCGCTCGACGGGTTCGGCAACGAGATGGAATTCCTTCACACCATTGTTCATGCGGAAGGGTAACGACCATCCGTTAAGTGTCACCACCGGTCTGTAGTCGGGTCCCGCTACTGGAAGCAGCGGTGGCTGTGTTTCAGCGCTTTCCATGATCGGGGCTTCGGGCAGGCCCATCGCGGAAGTCTTCGACCAAGTGGCGGCACTCGCCAGAGCGACGCTGGCACCGAGGAAACTACGTCTGGAAACCATTGTAATGCCTTTCAAATCTACGCATCGCCTTGGCGATCTGCCTTGTTGTGGAGATTCCAGTAACTGGAAGGTCAAGGAATGTGTGACATCTAGTCATCGCCACCGCCTGCATCGGCGACTTCGTCGCCGCCAGAAGCCGGCAAATCGTCAGAGCCGCCATAGACGGCCGCGGCGAGCGCCGCGTCGGCCAAATGGAAATCGCGCTTTGCCTCGATCGAGGCAAGGATCGCGCCGATCTTGGCCCGCGTGTCGGCGAGAAGATCAAAGGTGCTGGTGATCATGCCGTTGTAGGTGAGAAGGGATTCCTTCTCGACGCTGGTCCGCAACGGCACAACGCGCCCTCGATAAAAGCGGGCAATCTCGCTACGGCCCTTGTAGGCCTTGTACGCCGCCCGCGCCTGGCTGCGGATATCAACCGCCTTTGCGGCGACTTGGTTAGCCGCTTTCAGATAGGCAAACTCCGCCTTTCGCAGGCGCGCCTGACCGCTGTCGAAAATCGGAATTTCCAGCGAGACCTCCGCAATGCCGGACAAGGTGTTGGAGGCAGACTCGCTGCCGTCTTCCTCCTCTTCGACTTCTCGTTCGACTTCAAGTCCGCCCGCGATTTCCAGATCGGAGGCATAGCGCGTCGCCTGCGTGAGGCCATACGAGCGGGCAAGGCTTTCGAGTTCCAGACGTGCGACCTGAAGATCGACGCGGTTCTTCAGCGCCTCAGCCTCGACTGTCCGATAATTCTTGAGGGTACCGGGAAGCGGCGGAAGGGCGTTCGGAACCTCGAAATCAAGATTCTTTCCCCATACGCCCATCACACGGTAGAGCTTTTCCTTTGCAAGCTGGGCCGCAAGACGTGACTTCGCCTTTTGCCCCGTAATCTCAGCATAGAACGCTTGCTCCCGGATCTGCTCGACTTTCGGAAGGGCTCCGCTCGCAGCCAGTTCATCGCCAAGCTCAGCCGCTGCATCAGCTGCGATCTTGGCCTTGGTAAGAGCACCAACCTCTTCCCATGCGCCAACTGCCTCGATCCAGGCAGCCCGCGTTTCTGCAGCCAGAGAAAGTGTTGCGTCGACGGCGCGAAGTTGGGCCTGCATGACCTTCACTTCGGCCACATCAAGTCGACGCTCGCGTGTCATCAGCCGGATGATGTTCGCAGCGATTACCCCTTCAATGCTCGGGCCGACTCCAATACGGGTCAGCGAGGCAGAAAGCGTCGGATTGACGGCCATCCCCTCCTGCCAGAGGTCTGCGACCGACATGCCGATATCGGCATAGGCGGCTTGCAAACCCTTGTTGTTGAGGATCGCGACCTGAATGGCGGCATCGACACCAACATATTTCGCCTTGAGGAGCTGATCGACACGGTTCTTGGCGCCAGCAGCCTGTTGCCGATCCTGGACCCAGACCGTTTCCTTGCCAAGGCGCTGGGCGGTCTGGCCGGCAACAAGCGAGAATCCGAGATCGGTCTCAAAGTTCTCGCCGACCCCAACGCAGCCCGAGATAAAAGCGGGCAAGAAAAGCACAAGAGTTGCCTTTGGAAGAAATCTCATCGGGCAGCCTCACCACCTTGAACCGCTTCAGAGACTGGTTCGATCTCGACCCCAGAATTCCGAAATGGCCTTGGATCGCGAGGGCCGCGATGGGTATATTGTCCAACAACTGACCCAACAGACGATGATACATGAACGGATGGATCATCGGCTTGCGGAAAGATGGCAATTTCGGGCAAGCCCCGAGGGGCCTCCGCGCAACCTGCCAGAAGCAGGCTGGGCAGAGCTCCAGCAAGTAAAAGGGTTTTCATTGTCCAGCCTGACAGCAGGATCTGGCCACTCGGATATGGAAATCCGGAGTGCGATCACATAGCGATACAAGGAATCAAGGCTCGCGAAGTGCGCGAGGGTCCGTACCGGCGTCCCCGTGGCTTACACCACAAGCAACGCTTACAGTTTCATTGAAACTGTGCTGCCTTAGGATCGAGGCGGGCGATCGAGGTATGACGTCGCCCCATCAATGTGAGCATCATTGACGGAAACATATTTCTGGAAAGACCAGCGCATTCGATCGGTTTCAGGGCCTGATAATGCGAGGAAGCTCGAAGGGCAATCCGTAGCACACTTTCCGTTCATGGATTTTGATGTGTGCTGATGCTCGCCAGCATGACCGCTTTTCGCAACCTCACACCGATCCGCAGTGCCGCAGTCATGTGTTGCTTCAGCGTGTGCCCGGTCGGAAACCATGTAACTGGAGCCTGCATGAGCAAACTGCGCTCCCAAGATAGACAGGCATAGAAAGACGACTGCGAAAAGCCGCCAGCAAATGCCAATTCTTGGATTTAAGGCTACCATGTGGTCCTTGTATCGAATTGAAATATCCTCGTCCACCCCAAAATGGGATTAGCAGAAAGACGCTCAGCGAACGTTGCATTTGGGTTACTCGAAATTGGCCAGCTAGCGCCGAAGATATTTGATTAGCGCTACAACCGTTAGGAGTAGAACGACGACAACGATGAGCCCGACAAGCCCCATGCCACCCATCATCCATCCCATGCCGTCCATATCCTGCATTCCGTCGTCCATCATCGTTTTTTCCATCGTCTCGGTTTGTTTAAGCCACTCGAGGTAGCGCTGACGAGGCCGGGCACTGGGAGGGTGACCTCATCATTTGCAGGAAGGCGCGGCCAGTGCTCGTCCTGCATGAGCGAAAGACGAGGATGACGATCGTCACCCGGCTCACCGGAAAGACCGCCGCAGAAACGATCTCGGCCATGACTGCGATCTTCCGGCGGGTTGATCCCGGCCTCAGATCGTCCGTCACGTTCGACAATGACACGACCTTTGCCCGCCATGCCTTGCTCAAGAACCTCTTCGGCATGACGACATGGTTCTGCGACGCCTATGCATCCTGGCAAAAATGGCGGCGTCGAAAACGCGAATGGTCGATTGCGACGATGGCTGCCACGCTCGCTCGATCTCGACACCCTGTCCGAACACGATCTTCAGAATGTCATCGTCTCGCTCAACACCACGCCGAGGAAATGTCTTGGCTTCACCACACCGCTTCAGGCTCTCCTCAAAGAGCTTGGCAAAGACGTCCAGATCCGCTTCTCATGAAACGGTTGCACTTCACGCTGGAATCCACCGGCTTCAAAAAGTTAACAAAGCCTGAAAATCTCCGCCAAGTTGGGGCTTTCGCGGCTCAGTTCCGCGTGGAAATCAACATCCTGTATCGAGCGAGGTAACGAGGAGGAGTTTCAGCTTGCCGTCCGGATCAATCCAATATGGCAAGGCTGCCACCTGTCGCCGTCGTTTCTGCTTCCTCAAGCGCTTTCTAGAAATTTGATGTTCCGCCGCTTTTCTTGAATACAGGTCACCAGGCCCGACGGCGGATCTGTTTCAACTCTTAGCCGTTCCATAATGGGCCTTATGCCGCCTCAATATCCGGAAGATTTCATGAGACGGGTTAGGGCTTCGCCATAAGATTCACCAGTCTCGTTACACATAGCTTTAAAGCGATTTATGGCGCTGATCGGGGCTCGGACATACACGTGATCACTCGGCTCTTTTGATTTCCGAATTCGCTTTACACGCTCTGTCGGTTCGCGACTTTCAAACCCACTTTTTTGAGATGCTCGGTCAGCAGCTTCGTCGAGATCCTGATCGTCGGTGACAACCTTCCGCGACTTCTCGAAGCCGGTCGTGATATCGAGCTTCGATCGCGTCTTTTGCCCAAACCCAAGATCGTTTGCCATTATGCAGCCTCCTGCGTGATCTTTCGAAGTGCCGCGAGAACCTCTCCAGTGTAGGCGACGGCGTTGTCTATCGCTCCTTGCAGATTACTGACTTTGGCGGCATCGAGCTCGAAGAGGCTCAGTTTCTCCATGAACATGGCATTAAATGCCTGACGCTGGTGAAGATGACTCGAAAGCAGAGGCATCCCATTTGCCCGCATTTGGTTGGCAATCTCTCTCTCGATTTTCGTCGTGAAAGGCGGTGGGCTTGTCCGATTGAAACTGAGGACGAATGGCAAGTCCCTGCCAGCATCTTCTCCACTTTCGTGAACGAGGGCGACTGCTCTAGCAGCCTGCTTTGCCTCGAGTGCACTGCCTCCAAGAGGTATTATCGTGAGATCAGCTCGCATGATGGCGCGTGACGTCATGCGGCTGGCGGTCCCTTCGAGATCGATAAATACGAACTGGGACTCGTTGGAGGCTCTCTTTATTAAGGTTCCAATATTGCTCTCGCTGACGTCTGCATAGACGCTGATCGAGGCCTTTGAAGTGCCGGTTCGCCAATCGGTTATCGGTTTGTTGGGATCTGCATCGATGATCGTAACATCTCCGCCCTGGTCAGCGATGGTTGAGGCCAACGTAAGGATTGTCGTGGACTTCCCTGCCCCACCTTTCGGGTTTGCAGCGCATACGATCGGCATCTCAATCTCCTCGTGTTCGTCTCACCGATAAACTTGAAAGCTTGAGGAAAGCTTGATGAGAGCGTTTAGATAGCATGCTCGCAAATATCCTGCGGCAAGCCATATGATAGCAATCATATATCATGCAATCATATTGCTTGCACATAGCGATCAGAAATATCGTTGCATGCTATCCCTGAATCTCGGGTCGGTGAGCCGCGATCAGGCGTTTTTACAAAAGGGATCAAGTTATCGATCGGTTGGGGCGATCCGTCGGAGTATCCCAGCGTAGCTGATGACGCCGACCTGAAATCCTTGCGTCAACCTGACCATTGCGTCCGTTGCCAGGCATGGCTTCCTAGGAAAGACTCGCGTACTCTCTTCCTAGGAGCATCGCAGAATCGGGTAATTGAATGTCTCAGGTCTCTTCGACACAGCATCGCGTTCGTCGGCGTGCCCTCGGTATGCGGACAACGGAGACCATGCTCCATAAAACAGAGATCGAACTCCTAGACAGACTGAAGATACGACTTGGTCTGTCTTCAAGATCGGATGCGGTACGCCTCGTCCTTGCTAAGGCAGATCTCGATAGCTTCACTCCGGCTGACGTTGAAGTCCTGAAAGAAGGTGCTCGCTAACGCCGATGATTTTCGAGAATACGGAGAAGCCATAGGCAAAGAAAAAGGCCCCGAAGCGGGAGCCGCCGGAGCCTTCGTCTGAAAAGGTGTGGTTACCCTCAGACTTAGCCTCCTCCGCTGACATCGTCAACTGAAAACGCGGTTTCCCGCCACGGACCTGCTTTGCCTCGCGCAAGGAAGACCCGATGACGGACGAACAATGGCGCGCGCTTATGGTTGCGCGAACGACGACGGCTGATCTCTTTGGATCGGGCGAGGGCGGATCTGTGCCCGCTCCCTCTTTCGAAGCAAGAGCGGCGATCTGGCGCGATCAGCAAGCCGGACTGATCTCGTTTGCCGAGGCACAGCGCCGATCGGCAGCGGTCGGCAATGCGCCGACGCGATCACTCGATGATAGCAAGAGCGGGAAGGGCGTTGCGCGCCCGCCTGTCGCGCGGCCTCGCCATCAACGGCCGGTCCCGAACGACAGCCGTCAGTATGCCCAGCCGATGGCAACGGCAGCAGCCCGCGACGATCGCCTGACGCCGAACGCCAAGGCATTCCTCCAGGTTCTGCGCGCGCGCTGCGGTAAGGGCAGGGAGACCACGATCACGAAGGGCACGGCCGGGAACATCATGGCCCGCTCGACGCGCACGATCCGGCGCTACCTGATCGATCTCGTTCGCTTCGGCTACATCGAACTCTCGATCTCGCGTAATCCTCGCGGTCTGCATCTCGGGCTCCTGGTGAAGCTCACCGAGAAGGTCATGCCGTTCTTCGAGGAGGCGAGGGGGCTTGCCCGGTGGCTTGCCGAAACGCCCGCAGCTTTGTTCGAGCCGTTCAAGGGCGTGCTGGCTTCTGGAAAACAAGGGGTGACACTTCTGTCATCCAGAAACCAAATCTCAAAAAATCATTTTCTTCCGGTTTTAAATAACCAAGGAGATGTAAAAGGAGCGAGGTTCAGACCGCCCGACTGACGACCAATCGCGGCTCCGTCAGATCATGAGGAAGGCTATCAGCAGGCATTTTGACGATGCCGCGCGGTTTTCGGCGTCAATATTCGGAATGACGCTCAGTCGTCCGTCTTTCGGCGTCGGTTCGTATGCCGAAAGACGCCGGATCGGACCTTCCAGCGATCGCCAAGAGCAACCCCGCCCGTTCGCCAGATCCGTCGGATCCGGTAACCGATGGGACTTGCGTCGTTATCCGGCTGGTTCGTTGGCGTCGGTTCCGGTCGCGCAGCCTTTTCCTTCTCAGCCATCAGCTCAGGCATTCGTGGCGTCGGGACCGATGTCGGTATTTCCGTTCGATCTTCGTATTCAGCCGGATCAATGAAACGAACCGGTTGCTTCTTGCGATACCGACGTGACGGGTGGCGCACCGGCTTGTCATTAGGCTCGACGGGGTCCAACTGGACGTCCTGCTCGCGCGTCGTCTCGTCGGGGGTCGAACGCTCGGCGAGGATCCGGCCGGATCGCGCCGCTGCCTCCACTTTCTCCTTCAGCTCTCTCTGTTCGGTCGTCTCTTCGGACTGTTCGATTGCCTGAGTACCCGACTCGAAACTCGGTCAAACATAACAGTACCTTGCGAGCCGCCTCGTGAGGAGCCGGATCTGGGCGACGTGGATCCAGGCTTCAGCGCTCGTGACCGTCTTCTCGAAGTCCTTTGCCAGCCTACGGCAGCGTCCGAGCCAGGCGAACGTGCGCTCCACCACCCATCGACGTGGTAGAACGACGAAGCCGGTCATGTCCTCAGTCCGCTTGACGATTTCGATCGTCCACGTTCCATGCTTTTGCAGCCTGCTTCTGAGCTTTTTGCCGGCGTAGCCGCCATCGGCGAAAACATGGCGAAGCCAGGGATATCGGGTCCGGACCTGTCGAAGGACGTCCGGCGCACCGTCGCGATCCTGAATGTTGGCCGGATGCACGACGAGCCCGACCATCAAACCGAGCGTGTCGGTTAGGATGTGGCGCTTGCGACCGTTGATCTTCTTGCCGGCGTCATAGCCACGGGGACCGCCGCTCTCGGTCGTCTTCACGGTCTGGCTGTCGATAACCCCGGCGCTCGGGCTCGCCTCTCGTCCCTCCAGTTCACGGGCAGCGGTGACAAGGACGGCATTGATCGCTCGAAGTAAGCCGCTGTCACGAAAGCCATAGAAATAGCGCTGGACCGTCGAGCGCGGTGGAAAATCTGATGGTAAAAGGCTCCAGGCGCAGCCGCCCGAAGCGAGATACAGGATCGCGTTCATCACCTCCCGCAAATCGGTCGTTCGCGGACGGCCGATCCGTTTGACCGCTGGAAGAAGCGGTTCAATCACGGTCCACTCGCGATCGGTCAGGTCGCTTGAATAACGGGCGTTCCTGCGAGCATAGTCGCGGCGAGCGATTTCAGTCCAAGGCATCTCTGGCTCCATCTCGTTTGGCGACAAGACGGAATCACAACCTGCTGAAATCGCTCAACTCATTTCGGGCTAGGCTCTGATACCGCTTCTGAGCCGCGCTTGGCTTCGACGTCCTGGCTGGCTTCGGCTCGAGCGCCGATCGCTTATCGTCAGCCGGTCCCGATCGACGGCTCTTCCGGATTTCGACAGTGAAGGGCTTGCGTACACGAGGCATGAAAGGTCCGTCGGATCGTAAGGAAGGAAAAGGGATGCGGGATCAGCTCGTTCGCTTTCCATGATGTCGGGAAAGACTGCAGAACTGCTGAACAAGCAATATCACCAAACTTAAGGGCGAGCGCGGACCGTCAAACGGTCCGGGCTCCAATTGTCTGCGAGATCCGCGAACCGGTATCAAGATGCGGGGATGTGCTTCTATTCTGCGGCTGACAGGGGTCGTCAGGCGGCTTTCCAGACCTCGTTCAGAATGCGCGCCGCGATCTCGGCTTTATCCTGCGGCAGGAACCGCCCGTAATGCTGGGCGACCATGTCCGGTGTATCCTGGATCGCGTAGCTTGCCTGTTCGTAGGATCCGGTCTGCTTCAGGATGTGCGTCGCCAGGACATCGCGGATGTTGTGCGGCCCATGCGGCAGAAGGCCTTCGATCGCGCCTCGTCCCGTCCATGGATTGTAGATGCCATAGCGCTGGATCGTCGTTCGCCAGGCTTCGAAGAATGTATTCTGGTCGTAGGCGGCATTTGTGCTGGTCCATTTCACCGATTTGACAAAGAGAGTGCCTGGGTCCTGCGCGGGCCCAAGACAGCGGGCGCGATGGCGATCGATCCAGGCGTCGATCGCAGCGTAGAGGCCGCCGAGATCCGGCAGGACGAGACGGAACGGTTTCGAGCCGAAGAAGGACGAGTTGTGGTTCTTGAAGGCAATGGACGGGATCAGGACCTCCCAGCCGTTTTCCCTCGTGCTCCAGCGTAACTCGCCGCGCCGGCGATCCTCGAGCGCTCGCTCGGATGTCGGGGTTCGACCCTGAGGGCGGCTGGACCACCAAGATCCTGGCATTGACCGACGCTTTGGGCAATTTCGTCCGGTTCGAACTCCTGCCCGGCAATCGTTACGACACGATCGGCGTGGCCCCTTTGATCAAAGGGGTGACGTTCAAAGCTCTTCTGGCCGACAAGGCTTTCGACGCCAACTGGATCGTAGAGGAAATGGACGATCGCGGCACGAAGGTCGTCATCTCCCAGAGACCGAAGCGAAAGCAGCCGCGAGAAATCGACGAGGAAATGTACAAATGGCGGCACCTCGTCGAAAACGCCTTCGCCAAGATTAAGGAATTCAAGGGCATCGCCATGCGAGCGGAGAAGACGGACCGCAACTTCGCAGCCATGCTCAACCTCTGCATGGCCGTCGTGAACTGGAGATGAATCTCAACAGGCCCTAGTATCGGTCTGTACTGAAAGACAAAAATAGAATTTATATTTGAGTGGATCTGTAGCGTCACGCATCTGTCGGTTTTCGTGAGCATCATCGCGGCGGCCGCTTCGTCGATTAGAGAGAGGAAAAGTCAGGGGTTCGGATGTGACGTGACTCGAAGGACGAGAGAGGCTTGTCCGGTCCGTCGCAAGGAGGTTTGTCTCCATGATCCCCACCGAAATCCGCAACATCCCGCTGTTCCAACTGTCGCTCTCCCCGCAGAATGTCCGCAAGACGAAACCGAGTGCCACCGAGGACGCTGAACTCGAAGCCTCGATCCTGGCTCATGGTCTCAAACAGAACCTTGGTGTCGCGCGCGGTGTCGATGACGATCGGTTTCTCGTTCATTCCGGCGGTCGCCGGCTCAAGGCGCTGCAGACGCTTGCTTCGAAGGGAGCGGTTTCGCCGAATGTGTTGGTGCCTTGCCTCGTCGATGACCAGGAAGCCGCCTTCGAGGCCTCGCTTGCCGAAAACGTCGTGCGCGCGGCGATGCATCCGGCTGACGAATTTGAAGCATTCGCGGGTTTAATCGACGGGGGCTCCGGTGAGGAGGATGTCGCCCGTCGGTTCGGAGTAACCGTGACACACGTTCGCAAACGCATGAAGCTGGCGGCGATCGCGCCGGAGCTCGTCGATCACTATCGGTCCGGAACGATCACGCTCGATACGCTGATGGCCTTCACTCTGACCAACTGCCACGAGCGTCAGCGGGAGGTGTTCGCTATGATCGAACCCACGCTGCGCCACAATGGCTCGGCATTCTATCCGGTGCGGCGGCATCTGACCGAAACCCATGTGCCGGGCCATTCGCGGCTTGCCCGCTTCGTCGGTGTCGAAGCCTATGAAGCAGACGGCGGTTCCGTGACGCGCGATCTCTTCAGCGACGACGAAAGGGGCCATGCCGTCTGGTTCGACGATCCCGTCCGGCTGCAGGCGCTGGCGATCGAGACACTAAAGCGCCATGCCGAGACGCTGCGTTCCGACTGGAAATGGGTGGACGTCATGCTCGACATCCCGTGGCAGGTGCTTCAAGGCTATGGGCGGGTCTACCCCAAACCGAAGGAGATCGACAAGGCGCTGGCTGCGGAGCGCGATGCAATCGAGGCACGTCTGAAAGAGTTGTCCGACCTCGAGGAGCCGTCCGAGGACGACCTCGCGGAGCAGGACCAGTTCACGGAGAGGCTCGACGAGACCGCGGATGAGATCGCCTCGATCGAAGACGTTTATTCCGACGAAGCCAAGGCGATCGCCGGCGGGATCGTCACCCTCGACTGGGCCGGAGAACTCCGGTTCGAGGCGGGTCTCGTGCGGCCTGAGGACATACCGAATGAGAATACCGAAGCCAAGCTGTCAGCGCAGAATAGCGCGTCCGAGGCGGCGAGCGACGTCCAGACTGACGAGCTCGATGACGTGGAAAGCGATCTTGATGGTGAACCATCCAAACGGCCGACGCGGACCGAACTGCGTATCGAACCACCACGCAGTTTCGTCGGAAGATCACCCGTCGCTCCGACGTTCGAACCCTCGCCCGGCGCCGCGAAGCTGAAGGAGGCCGGCTATTCGGCAGCGCTCGCCGACGATCTTCGGGCAACCCGCCATCAGGTCCTGCAGGCCCATCTTGCCGCCGACTTCGAAACCGCGTTCGATCTGCTGCTCTACTCGATGTGCCTCGACGTCTTTGGGATCGGCTATCGAGCGAGGCCCATCGATGTCTCGCTGCGACCGGCGATGACGCAGGGCTCCCGCGATCATCTGTCGGGGACGAAGGCGGAGCGAATGCTGAAGAAGCAGAAATCCGAACTCAAGCTGGACTGGATGACCCTTCCCAAGCCGGACGATTTCGCGGCGCTCTGCGCCTTGTCAGCTGACGAGAAGCAGACGCTATTCGCCTTTGCGTCGGCCCATGGTCTCGTCCAGCAGCTTGGCCTCGATCACAGCGCCGATCCGGTCGTGGAGGCAGCGGGCCAGCGGATGAAGGTGGATGTCGCTGCCTTCTGGAGGCCGACGGCCTCCAACTATTTCGGGCGGATGAAGAAGGACGTCTCACTCGAGACGATCCGCGCCATGATCGGTGAGCCTTTCGCCGACCGGCACACCGGCGACAAGAAGGCGTTCCTCGCTGAGGTGATGGAAGGCGCTTTCTCGAATGAAGGCGCGACGCGAGCAGGCCTGTCGCCGGACATCGCAGCGAAGACCGCACGTTGGCTTCCTACGGGCATGGCGTTTGCGATCGAGACCGACGGGACAGGCCTAGAGCCTGTTCCATCGCAAGCCGATCAGGATGCTCCTTCGCCCAACGAAGAGGACGGAGCTCGGATGTGTGAACCGTGTCTGCAAGACGCGGCGCCCAGTCCAGCCATGCCGTTCACGTTGGTGCGATGCGACCATGGGCCCACGATCGACGCTGGCGCGTCGGTCGACGGCAGAGCTCGGATCGACGTCGATAACGATGTCCTGGTTGGTGAGCATCCAACCAAGCCGCATCAGCGGAATGGCGATAATCCTGGTGCGGTTGAAACACATGCCGATCTCGAAGTCTGTGACGACAGTCCTGACGATGGGGTGGACGAGGAGACCGCCCTGCCCGCGTTTCTGCGCGACATCGGCCGAGCGGCCTGACCGCAGCTGCAGTTCTCGTCATCGCTCGAAACATCGGAGCCGGACGCGATTCTGACCTCGAACGATGGTCGATCGGCGTCCCGCCAAGTCAGGCGAGACGAGCGGCACCGCCTGACCACCGGAACCTGTCTTGCCACGGACGCTCCTTCTAGCCGGAGGAGAGGCGAGACAGGCGGGTCCACAGATGCGGACGGCTTTCTTCAGATCACTTCGAAGACGCATCGACACTGCGGCGGACGACCGCTCACGCCCAACTTGATCGAAATCGAACAGCTCGCTACGGTTCGTAGCATTCGGAGGCCGTGGCGAAAGCCATCGCCTATCGTCATGGAACCGGGATCAGAGGTGGCGACGGTTATCGTCGGATAGGGAGCGACGGCTCACAGAGCCGATAGTCACGGCAGTCGTTTGCTATGTCCGCAATCGCGAAACAGAAGGCTGCGTTGTCACCGTCATCGAACGTGGCGACATCGTCGAGCGGCAGGAGCGAGCACCAGCATCATCGTCGAAGAGGAAGAGAGAGGGCCGGGAAGGCGAGCCTTCCGAGGGGTCGAGAGAGATCCGGGGAGAGGGCGGAAACCTTGACCCGACTGGAGCCTTTCGATGAGCCTCACATCCTCTACCGACCTCTTTCAGACACCGTCCCTGTTCGCCTTCGCAGAGACGTCCACCAAGCTGAACGGAGGAGAAGAGGCGAGGGCGGTCACGCGACCGTCGAAGCATCTGGCGATCGTCGAAGCCGCGCAATCGCTTCTGGCGTCTCTCGAAGCCGGCGAGACGATCGACGGGCGCGTGCTGAGGGCCGCGATGCAGGCAGCCTTCGGCGGCTCGGACGCGGAAGGGTCCTGGGTCTGGAAGGACGCCTACGAGGCGGTCGAAACGGCGCAGGTGCTGTTCGTCCTGAAGTATGGTGCCGTCATGCAGCGTCAGGCGCGCTACCGCGCGAAGGACGACGCCCAGGAGACCGCCCGCATCTTTCTTCAGATGCTGGAGGCGGTAGCAAACCTCTGCCCGACACAGACCCGGCGCAGCGAGGAAAGCGAGACGTGCCAGCAGTTCTCGACGCCGCTGCCGTTGGCCTTCGTCGCCGCTCAGGCCGCCGGAATCACGGGCAACGATACCGTTCTCGAACCCTCTGCGGGAACCGGCATGATGGCTGTGTTCGCGAGGACCGCCGGTGCGTCGCTCATCCTCAACGAATATTCCGAGCTTCGCGCAAAGCTTTTGAAGGCGACGTTCGGCGTCGATCGGATCACGCGGTTCGACGCCGCGGCGATCCACGACCGTCTAAATGATAATCTGACGCCCTCGCTTGTCCTGATGAACCCGCCCTTCTCGTCCGCACCCGGCGTCGCGAAGCGGATGAAGGGAACGACTGCGCGGCACGTCCGCTCGGCGCTGCAGAGGCTTCAGCCCAACGGTCGGCTCGTCGCGATCACCGGCGAGTGCTTCAGGCCGGACCATCCGGCCTGGCGCGAGGCGTTCCGCGATCTCCAGTCGATTGGCCGCGTTGTCTTTTCCGCCGGCATCGCGGGAAAAGTGTTCGCACCGCACGGGACGACGATCGAGACGCGCCTCACCGTCATCGACAAGCGCCGCGCCGAGGACCCAGCGCAGTTCGACGGCCTACAGCAACAAGCAGATAGCGCGTCTGACCTTCTGGCGATGGTGCAGGCGTTCTGTCCGCCGCGCCTCCTCGATGTGGGTGGTAGCTGCGCAGCGCGTCCGGCTTCGCCTTCGCCGTCTGCTGACCAGGGTCGTTTTGAACCAGATGCCTCCGGACAACCCCCGCGTTGGTCGACAACTCATAGTTCAAGCGGCGCGCCGTCTCAGCCTGCGACCGCGCGGAATAAAGCGACCCGATCGCCGAGCCAGTCCAAAACCGCCATCGCCCTCGACGATCGCGACATCATCGACATCGCCTATCACCGGCGCGACTGGAGCCCGACCGCGGATCAGCTGACCGCGTCCCTCTACGAGGCCTACGAGGTCCAGTCGATCACGATCGAGAGCGCCAAGCCGCATCCAACGACGCTGGTCCAGTCGGCGGCGATGGCCTCCGTCGCGCCGCCCCTGCCGTCCTATCGTCCGAAGCTGCCTGCTCATCTCGTCCGCGACGGGCTTCTGTCCGACGCCCAGATCGAGAGCGTCGTCTATGCCGGCGAAGCGCATTCGGGCTTTCTCTCCGGCTCCTGGAAGCGCGACGCCGAGACCGGCGAGCTTGTCGCAGCTGGCGAAGGTGAGGGTGCCAAAATCCGCCGCGGCTGGTTCCTCGGCGACGGCACGGGCTGCGGCAAGGGCCGACAGGTCGCCGGCATCATCATGGATAATTGGCTCAAAGGCCGTCACAAGGCGGTCTGGCTCTCGAAGTCCGACAAGCTGATCGAGGATGCGAGACGCGACTGGACGGCTCTCGGCGGATCGGCGTCCGACATCGTCGCGTTGTCGAAGTTCAAGCAGGGCGCGGAGATCGCCATGACGTCCGGCATCCTGTTCGTGACCTATGCCACCCTGCGGACGGCGGAAAGGACGATTGGCAGCGTAATCAAGAAAAGCCGGCTCGCTCAGCTGATCGAATGGCTCGGCGAGGACTTCGACGGCGTCATCGCCTTTGACGAGGCGCACGCCATGGCGAATGCTAGCGGCGGCAAGTCCGAGCGCGGAGACAAAAAGCCTTCGCAACAGGGCAAGGCCGGCCTCGATCTCCAGAACACGGTCCCCGGAGCGCGGGTGGTCTACGTCTCGGCGACAGGCGCGACTGAGGTCAGCAACCTCGCCTATGCCAGCCGGCTGGGTCTCTGGGGAACCGGAGACTTTCCGTTCGTGACGAGAGCGTCCTTCGTTTCGGCGATGGAAGCAGGCGGGATCGCCGCCATGGAGGTGATCAGCCGCGATCTCAAAGCGCTCGGCCTCTATATTGCGCGCTCGGTTTCCTACGCCGGCGTCGAATACGACATGCTCGTTCACGACCTCTCTCAAAGCCAGATCGCGATCTACGACAGCTATGCAGAAGCTTTCCAGGTCATTCACAACCATCTTGACGCGGCGCTTCTTGCCTCCGGCGTCACCTCGGACGAGGGAACGCTGAACCCACAGGCGAAGTCGGCGGCGCGGTCCGCTTTTGAATCGAACAAGCAACGCTTCTTCCAGCATCTCATCTCAGCCATGAAGTGCCCGTCCCTCATTCCGGCGATCGAAGCGGACCTCGAGGCTGGTCATTCCGCCGTCGTCCAGATCGTTTCGACTTCGGAGGCGCTGCTCGAACGCCGGCTCGCCGAGATCCCAGCGTCGGAATGGCACGATATCCAGCTCGACGTGACGCCGCGCGAATACGTCCTCGACTATCTCCAGCATTCCTTTCCTGTCCAATTGTTCGAGCCGTTCACGGACGAGGACGGCAATCTTCATTCCCGCCCGGCGATGGACGAGGCAGGCAATCCGGTTCTCTGCCGGGAGGCGGTCGCGCGGCGCGACGCCATGATCGAAAAGCTCGGAAGCCTCGCTCCTGTCCAGGGCGCACTCGATCAGCTGATCTGGCGCTTCGGAACGGATGCGGTCGCGGAGGTCACGGGCCGCTCGCGGCGTGTCGTGCGGACGAAGGACGGCAAGCTCAAGGTCGAGAAGCGTCCGGCCTCGTCGAACATTGCTGAAACGCAAAGCTTCATGGACGACGACAAGCGCATCCTGATCTTCTCCGATGCCGGCGGGACGGGCCGATCCTACCACGCCGATTGCGGCGCGAAGAACCAGCGGCTTCGGGTTCACTATCTGCTGGAGCCAGGCTGGCGTGCCGACAATGCGATCCAGGGGCTCGGCCGCACGCATCGGACGAACCAGGCCCAGCCGCCGCTGTTCCGGCCTGTGGCGACGAACGTGAAGGGCGAGAAGCGCTTCCTGTCGACCATTGCGCGGCGGCTCGACACGCTCGGTGCGATCACAAGAGGCCAGCGCCAGACCGGCGGGCAGGGGATGTTCAGGGCCGAGGACAATCTCGAGAGCCCCTATGCGCGGGCAGCGCTCCGCCGGTTCTTCGCCGCGATCCATGCCGGACGGATCGAGGCGTGCTCGTTGGAGCGTTTCGAGACGATGACGGGTCTGGAACTCACTGGTGAGGACGGCACGCTGCGGGAGGATCTGCCGCCGATCCAGCGTTTTCTGAACCGGTGTCTTGCTCTTACCATTGAGATGCAGAACGCGGTCTTCGAGGCGTTCACCGGCATTCTGTCCGATATCGTCGAGGCGGCGATCGCTGGGGGAACCTACGACATCGGCCTTGAAACGCTGAAAGCCGAGCGCTTCACGGTCACGGACCGCCAAGTGATCTACGAGGATGCGTCCGGCGCAATGACGACGGCGCTGACGATCGAGGCGGTTCACCGCAACACACCGATGCGCGTCGACGAGGCGATGAAGCTGAGCCTAAGCGAGAGCCGTTCTCGATATCTCGTCAACGAGCAGTCGGGGCGCGCTGCGGTCGAGGTTCCTGCCTCGGCGTTGATGGATGACGATGGCGGGATCGTCAAGCGGGTCCGGCTTGTCAGGCCGATGGGCTCGGAGTCGATGACCCAGATCGAGATGGAGGCCTCGCACTGGACGCCGGTCGCCCGCGAAGCGTTTCGAGCGGCATGGGAAGCTGAGACCATAGCGATCCCAGAGTTCTCGACATCGACCCTCACGATCATCTCCGGTCTGCTCCTGCCGATCTGGGACCGGCTACCCGACGAGAATTGTCGGGTCTACCGACTTCAGACCGACACCGGCGAGCGCGTTATCGGTCGCATGGTGACCACCGATCAGCTCGGGACCGTGTTCGACAATCTCGGGCTTTCGGACAGCGCCAAGGTCGCACTGACGCCGGAGGAGATCGAAAAGGCGGTCATGCAGCGCGGAACGAGCATCCCCTTATTAGGGGAGATGGCGCTTCGCCGGTCGCGGGTGATGAACGTCAACCGCATGGAGGTGACGGGCTTCGATCCGGCGCATCTGCCGCTCCTCAAGAGCCTCGGCTGCATGACGGAGATCATCCAATGGAAGACGCGCGTGTTTGTGCCGGTTGGTGACCGCGCCCCGCTGGAACGTGTGCTGGAGCGGTTTCCGCAGAAAGGCGTGCAGACCTCGTTGGACGGTCTCGCACACGCCGCCTGACGCTTGTCGGCGCTGCTAGATCGATGGGCTCGGCAATCTGTGGGGTCTGGTTTTAGTCAATCGGCAGCGCCGCCGCCGTCTTTCCACTCATCAGACTTCAAGGAGATCTTCGTCATCGACACGATCGCTGATATTACGGCTGCGCTCGCCGCAAATGCGGACAGCTTCTGCCGGGCCTATCTGCCGAACGGACGGCGTTCGGGCAGCTACTGGATGGTGGGCGATGTGACCGGCGAGCCCGGACGCAGCCTTGCGATCCGGCTGACCGGCTCGGTTGATCGACCGCCGGGCAAATGGACCGACTATGCGACGGCCGAACATGGAGATCTTCTCGATCTCATTCGGCATCTGACCTCGGCAACAACGGTGCCGGAGTTGCTTGATGAAGCGCGGTGCTTCCTGGGTTGGCCGCGATATGGAAAACCTTCAGCCAGTTCGTCGGCAGCGCGTAAGCGGGCTCGTCCAAAATCGCGAGATCAGGCTTCGGAGGATGCTTGCGGGACCCGAACCAGTGCCAGGAAACGCGCCCGAAGGCTCTGGTCGCTGGGACAACCGATCGCGGGCATGCCGGCAGAAGGCTATCTCAGGTCCCGCGGCATTACCCGGTTTGGACCCGCGCTGCGCTATCATCCCGCCGTTCGCTACCGGGACGCCGGGACCGGAGAATTGGCGGCCGCGCCGGCATTGTTGGCAAAGATCACCGATCAGTCCGGCGAGATCACCGGCGTGTCGCGGACCTGGCTCGCTCCGGAGCGCAGGACCATCGCGGACATGACTGATCCGAAGCGCGTCATGGGCGAGCTCGTGAGGTCCGGCGTTCGCTTCAGTGATCCCGCATCGCCCATCCTTGCCGTCGGGGAGGGGGTCGAGACGGTTCTATCGATCGGCTCTGTCCTGCCGAAGCTTGGCCTCACCGCCTGCCTTTCCGCGACCCATCTCGGCCTGTTCCACGTCCCCAAGGCGGTGCGCGAGCTCTGGATCCTGAAGGACGCCGACGAGGCCGGAGCCCGTGCGGTTCGAACCCTTCGCGAGCGGCTGGAGGGTCGCGGCATCGTCATCCATGAGGTAGAGCCGGTGCTTGGCGACTTCAACGATGATCTGACGGCCTGGGGGCCGGACGCGCTTCGCGCGCGCCTGCGTTACGATTTCGGCAATCGGATCGACGAGCTGGCAGGCTGAGAGAAAGGCTGCGATCGGGGTCGTCCTAGAAGGCGGCAGCGGTTTGGACCGGGCGATAGAAGCGCTGTTTCTTTTCGGCTCTCGAGATGCGTTGAACGGACCTGGGACGACGGACCGATAGCCTCGGGACGGGTCGGGCGGAAAGCCGCCCTCATCGTCGGTCGCAAGGCCGATCCCCAGGCCTGTTTTCCCCGCTTCGCTCCTCGCGCCTCAAAACAGGTGCATCTTCGATCCTGGGTCCGGCCTCGTCGCATGCTGCTCCGCCCTTCGGGTGCGCCGCGATGCCGCCCGGGCTCCTGGCCGCGGTGTCCCGGCCGATCAAACGGCCTCACGAGAAAGAGGAACAGCACCATGTCTCATCGCCAAACCCAAGCCGCCGCCTTCGAGGCGAGCTTCATCTCGTCCAGTCCCACCGCCCGGCTTCTCGACGACTACGCGCTCTACGGCGTGACGCCAGGCTCGGACGAGCGCGACACCCGCGAACTCCCCGACGCCGATCTGACGGAAGCCAGCATTACCGCCCTCATGGAGACGATGGCCTCGATCGTGGCCGATACGCGCCTCGAGGACGAGACCGACGAACTTCTCTGGAGTCTCGTCAACACCTTCCACCGCCGGATCGTCCATATCGAAAAGCGCCTCGACGACGTCGAACTGAAGCAGCGCCAGTCGCAGCGTGAACAGGACGGTTCGGAAATCCGCAGTGTCGAGCTGGAGCGCCTCGTCGACGAGGGCCGTAGCCTCTCCCAGACCCGCGACGCCTTCGAGGCGATGCGCGAGTGGGCCGCCGAAAGCTACCACGTCCAGACCGGCTCGCCCTGGCTGCCGCGCACGGGGTCGAAGACATCGCACAAGGCAGTGACTGCTGCGGTCATCGACAGCCGGGACTATTTGTCCGCCAAGCGCCGCAAGGAGACCGAGGCCAACTGTCCGGAAGGCACGAAGATCGCCTTTGCCGGCGGGCACGACGTGACAGAGGTCGGCCCGATCTGGTCGGCTCTCGACAAGGCCCGCGCGAAGTACCCGGATATGGTTCTCGTCCATGGTGGAACCGCCAAGGGCGCCGAGTTGATCGCCGCCAAGTGGGCCGCGACGCGCGGCGTGACAGCCGTCGCCTTCAAGCCGGACTGGAACCGCCACGGCAAGGCCGCACCGTTCAAGCGCAACGATCAGATGCTCGAAATCATGCCACAGGGCGTCATCGCCGCCCCCGGGAACGGTATTACCGAGAACCTCGTCGACAAGGCGAAGACGCTCGGCATCGCCGTCATGAGGATCGGCGCCTGAGGGCGCCTTTCCTTCGAGGTCGCAAAAGATTGGGAACACGAGGGCGCAGATAGCGATCGATCGCGCTCCATTTCCCGCTGCTGTTCCGACCTCCTTCTTGCTTAGGCAGACTACATGAACTACCTATTTTAGGTATGGGCTAGTACGGATATGAGCGATGAAGCAGTTCACCTTTTCCGACATGAACCGGGTTTCGGGCGAAATCCTCGAGGCGGCATTGATCGAGCCAGTCTCGCTGACGAAGCGCGGCAAGGAAAAGCTCGTGATCATGACGGCGGAGAAATACGGCCAACTGATTGGCCAATCGCAGACCACTGCTTACGGCTTGAGCGATGCGCCGCAACCTGTCCACGATGAACTGATGGCCGGCCTCGACGAGCTTCTAACCAGGAGATCTGACGATGTTTGAGCCGGGCGACGTCGTTCGGTTCAACTACCTCTGGAAATGGCAGGCGGACAAAGGCGAGGAAAGTGGGCGGAAGTCTCGACCGTCCTGTGTTGTCGTGCGAACGCCGACAAGCCCGTCCGCCTTGTATCTCTTCGCTATCACGTCTCAGAAGCCCGACGGAAACCGCCTGAGCCTTGCGATCCCTCAGATGGAATGCAGGCGAGCGGCGCTCGCACATCCGTCCTGGATTATCCTCGATGAATACAACCGGACAGTGGATGACCAGGCCTTCGATTTCGAAAGTCCGCATCCGATCGGTCGTTTCAGCCCGGCGTTTCTCCAGGCGATTGCGCGGACTGTGAAGGAAGCGGCTGCGGTGCGACGTCTGAGCGCAATCAATCGCTGACGAAACTGACCGGACCCCTTTGGGACGTCGAATCCATAAGCTCGAAAATGGGCAACCAAGATCGGCAAATCGTAACGATTCATGCCCGGAATCGCTCTATCTTAAAGGGGCGGACCCATTTATCGAGATCGGCAAAGAACGGCTTCTGGGGTCCGGTTCATAGGGCGTTCCGCCATGAAGTCGTCCGGAACGCCGATCGTGGCCATCAGTTCGAAGAAGTCGGCCCAGGCTCGCGCACCGGGTTTCGAGGACAGGACGACATCGCCGGTCGCATCGTCACGTCGAATGAACACCTCGTCTGAATCGAACCGAAACTCCGCAGGCAGCCGAACGGCTTGGCTGGCACCATTCTTGAACAGTTTTGCGCGCCGTATCTCGCTCATACTCGCCAACCGTCCTGATCCGGGTCTTTCCACGGATATATACGCTTCGCCTGCCTCGCAAGCGCTTCTCATTGCCGTCACGCCCATTTTGCGACAGTGTCGTCCCTACCCGTTCGAGGTCTCGACGGTGTCTGCACTCGGTCGCAGGTCGCAACACCTTTCACCCCAATCGGTCGCGGTATTCGACTGATCGACCCTGTCTCGAACACCAGCCAGTCGGGTTAAAAGAGCCTTTTCTTCGTCGAGCGCGGGTTCGCCTTCCAATGCGAAATCAGGCCTCTCCTGTCGTTTCCCGTTTCTTGACGATGCCTGTCCCTGGCCGCTCGGGACGCTTTGCGGTCAACCACGATGACGGTTTCCGGCTGCGCCGGACCCTCCGCAATCGAGGTGTGACCGCGCGCCCATTCGCAGCTCTGTCGGGGGCATCGAAACGCGAACGACAGGAGATCCTCATGCGCTCGATCAACCGCCTCACCATCCTCGGCCACGTCGGCAACGTCAAAACCTTCGGTAAGGTCACCAAGGTCTCGGTCGCCACCAACCGCAGCTGGACCGACGCGAAGGGTAGGAAGCAGGAACGCTGCGACTGGGTGCCGGTCACCATTCTCGACGAAGCGCAGGCCAGATGGGTCGCCGAGAACGCATCGAAGGGCGACCGCGTCTACGCCGAAGCGAGGGTTGGAGAAACATCCTACGGCGAAGGCGAAACCCGCAAGTTCACCATCGACATCATCGCCACGACCTTCAACGTCATGGCCGGGCGGGAAGCCGCCTGAGCCAGCGACCAATCAGCCGGGCGGCCACCTTCGGATCGCCGTCCGGCTCTCGTCGGCGCGGGACCAGTGGTCAGGCGGCGTTCTGATCGTCCGCGAAGATCTCGTAGGCGACATCGTCCTCCGTTTCGTCGAACCAGGCGTTCTCGATCTCGCCAGTGTTCCACTCGTAGACGAAGCCGACATGGCGGCCGCTATCATTGGAGACGATCCGCCCGACGGCGGTTCCGATCATCTTCTTGCTGCTGTTCAGCAAATCTCCCAGGTCGTCAGCCATGGGGTCCTCGTTGTCTTTCGTTTCGTTGAAGAGCGCGGCGCTCTCGCTATTGCCTGTCGTTCAGGCTGAAGCGTAATTCTTCAGGTCGCCGACGACCCGGTCGATCTCGCGCCAGAAGATCGGTTCGAACTGGCCGCGCAGCATGGCGTCGTCGGACCGGACCCGGAGCCGATCGGCCTGATCGTGCAGGCTTTCGAGCAGATCGACCGAGACCCGCTTCGAGGTCCTGAAGGCGTAGGCGAGCGGAAGGCGCTCCGTCTCCGGCATTGCAGCGAAATCCTCTGCCGGTTCGAACGCGGCCGAGGCGCGTTTGCCGGCGAGCTTTAGAATGTCCTTCATCGCAAATCCTCGCTCATCGAGGTCCTTAAGCTGCGGCAGCTGATCGACGCGAGGAACGGCTCGGAGCCACACGAAGCGGGTCTCATTTGAGTCGTCACTCGCAGTCGTTCCTCTTGTCGTATTCTGCATCGGCGACGGTTCGCTCGCCGCGGCGGATTTCGGGTTAGAGAGCGCGGGCTCCTTCGGTGCATCCACTGCCCGATTCGCTCTCGTTGCGTCCGCCGAGCCGTCGTCCGATGCCGGGCGTGCTAACAATCGTTCGGAAGGCTGATCAACCCCTTCCGCGTGCTTTTTCGAACCGTCACCGGCGTGCGACCGAGGCACGTGGGTCGGGACCGGTTCGTAGCCGCCGCCGAAGCTGACGCCCTCCGGTTTCAGAGCGCCAAGCCGCGGTCGCTTTCGGCGTCCCGATTGCTGTTTCTCGTCCGAGCGGACACCGGTCTTTGCGTGAACCCTCTTCTCCGGCTCGGCTGTCATCAGGCGGCCTCCAGCTGTTTCAGGATCGTCTGCGCCTCGTGAAGAGCGTCGCGGTAAAGACGGGCATGGGGCCGCATCAGCGGATTTGGGCTTGTCTCACGTGTTTTAGCGAGGTCATGCAGTAGGCCTTCGCGATCGACATCCCAGTGTTGCGAACGCTCGAGGAACATCTCATCGAGGATCGGGAAGCGCTCATAGGCTTGCCGCGCGGCGAGAACCTGCGACTTCTTCGGGCGGGATGGCATACGGGTCAGGACGACGGAAAAGGTCGGCAGACCGTCCGGATCTTCGGTCCGCTTCCGAGCCTCGCAGTAGTAGTTGAAGGTGTCGGCGGTGATGTCGAGATCGGTCTCGGTCGGCACCATCGGGCAGACGATATGATCGCTCTGTTCGACGACATAGTCGGCCCAGGGACCGGCCTCGCCCTTCGTGTCGATGAAGACGGTATCGACCGTTCCGTCGTCATGGGCCGCGTCGAGAATGCCGTCGAGGTCCTCGACAGCCGAGATCGGCTGAATCGTCAGATCATCCCGATCGATTTTGAGGCGTTTTGCCCAGCGGACGAGCGACAGTTGTGGGTCGGCGTCGAGAACGAGGCATCTCTGATTGTTCGACAGGGCGGCGCTCGTCAGGGCTCGGATCAGGCTCGTCTTTCCGCAGCCGCCCTTCCTCGCCAGAGCGGTTATCACCTTCATGGCGATCTCCTTCACGGGTCATGCACTTCGACTGAACGAGCGCAGTCGCGGGTTGCGATGCGCTCGCACGTGGGGTGCCAGTTCGTAAGGGGGTCATGCAACCGGGTCGGCTGAATCGGCCGAGCAGGTATCACCATTCGGCAACAGGCAGGTGGTATGCGGCACTCTCCTGAACGCATTCGCCATCCGTCACCGGTCAGATGCCTTGCGGCAGGCGGCAATGGCCTTTCGGCGTTCCGCAGCCGACACCCTCCATATTCCCGTTATCAATCGTCAGTCGACGTCTTGCAGTTTCCAGACGCCATTTGCCTTTCCTCCCTCGGCACTCGGCACTCGGCATTGGACATTGATCAGTCGTCATGAGGCACGCGCCGTTCGTCACCCTGCAGGCCACATTGTCCTTTCGCCATTCGGGAGCGTCCACACGCCTTTCGGCATTTGCCTCTTTCCACCAGCCACCTCGCACCTGCCATTCGCCTTTCGCGCTTTGGCATCCGCCTTTCGGCATTCGGCAGTTCTCAGTTTTGCGGGATCGCGGTCACGGAGGCCGGCGGAACGGCCGTTCGGAAGCCATCGCGGGTTGCTCTGGCTGAGGTCATTCGTTTGGTTGCGGGGAGTGGATGAGATGATAGCAAGAAATAGGGGTGTTTACTTCACAAGGTGGCCCATCATCCGAAACTCACCCGCAACCAGCGCCTGGCGATCGCCAAGGCGTTCAGGCAAGGGACCAGCGCGCAGGCGCTCTCAGAACGTTACCGCGTCACCAAGCGGACGATCTATTACGCCGCGAAGGGCGAGGAGGACGCGAAGATCGCCTCCGGCGCGCGCACGCAGATCGTCAACGTTCGCATGACGAAGAATGAAGTCGACGCCTTCGACCGGGTGCTCGAGCGCCACCGGATTGAGCGGCGAGGGGAGGGGCTACGCTCACTGATCCATGCGGCGAATGGTCTATTCGTCACCGATCAGGACCTGAAGGATCGGCTTCACGGCATGCGGGTGGCGCTGAACCGGGTCGGCAATAATGTCAGCCAGATTGCAAAACGGATGCACGAGGCGAACCTGCGCGCCCAGCAACCGGCCTTCGCGGATGGCGATCTTGCCGAAATCCGCGAGCTCGCTGGCATGGTCACGGACTATGGCGATCAGCTTGCTCGCATGATCGAGCGCCAGCAATCGCATGTTGAATTGCGATTAAACGCGGCGTTGACGGCATTGCGGGACGGCGATGGTGACGGTCTTGACCAGGGTAGCGATGGCAAGGCCGTCGCCAAAGGGGTCTCGCAATGAGCGGGACGATGTCCGCCAGGCCTTCAGGGCGTCCTGCCTCATCCCCGTCGTCAGCGTCAGCTGTCGCGGCGGTCACCGGCACGCTGTTCGAAGAGGGCTGGGGGCGGACGCGCGGAGCAGGCCATCACGCTCGCCGTCAGCAGCAGATGACGCGCGCAGCCAGCGGCCATTTTCCTGCAATCTTCAAGCCGGTTAGGAACAGCGGCTGCCGCACGCGGTCCGCGCTCGTCGCACAGCTGACATACCTCACGACCAAGTCGACGCACATTGTCGACAGCCGCAGCGTCTACGACGGTAAGTCCGAGCTGAACGCCGATCAGATCGCGAAAGTCGCGGATCGGTTCTCCGGCGCATGGAACGAGCGCTTCAGCCCGAAGCTTGGCCATACGACGCACATGATCATGGCGTTTCCGATCGGCACGAAGGGCGAGGACGTCCGCACGATCGCCAGCCGGATGGGGGAGCGCTTCTTCGGTCAGGAAGGCCGTCAGTTCGATTACCTGATCGCGGTCCACGAGGACCGTGCCCATCCGCACGCGCACATCATCCTGAACCGGCGATCGCCGGACGGCGAGTTCTTCTATCTGAAGCGCGACCATCACTTCAATTACGACGCCTTCCGCGAGGCAATGGTCGAGGAGGCCGAAAAGGTCAGCGTGCGCCTGGAAGCGACGCGCCGCATCGATCGCGGCGTTCACAGCTACAAGCCAACGGTCCGCGAGGTCTACCAGGCGAAGGACGAGGGCAGGGTGCCGGTCGAGCGTCAGCGGACCGGAGGCGACGCCGAGCGGGCGCGGCACGAGATCGGTCTCGTCGCACGGCTCTACCGCTCGCTCTCGAACGAAGCGACACACGAGAACCGAACCCGAGTTGCTGAAGCGCTTGGCCGAGCGGCCGAGCTTCTGTCACGCGGGCAACCTCTCCAACCGGACGGAGCAATCACAATGTCCGAAACCCATTCTCTCGAAGAGCTTTCGAGCCGGTTCGCCGATCAGGCGACCTGCGCCGAGACAATGGCGGAAGCCATGGAGCCGGCAAAACGGGCAGCGTTCGAACGCGAGCTCACCGACATCTATGCCGGCATCGCGCATATGCAGCCGATCGGGCCGCAGTCGCATAGGCTGAACGAGATCCCGTCCGACGCGGGCGTCTATTCCGACACCAATATCGAACGCGACGTTCTCGTAAGGCTGTCGGAGGCGGATGTTCGGGCGCAGGTCGAGACCGCGCTCGAGGGCACCGGCATCGATGCGGATCGGGTCATCGCGCGGATCGAGACAGGGGCGAACAGCGCGGCGCTGGAACGTCAGTGGCTCGCCGACGATCTTTGGGCGATCGCGCAGACCGATCGGCTCGATCTCGAACGCGACGATCACCGGGACATCGCGACCGAGCGGTTGAACGACATGCATGTCGCGCTCGGCGATGCGTTGCATCGCGCTGGCGTCCTGCGCAACGACGGGGCGACCGAGGCAGCCGCCGTCACCGACGCGAACCTCGTCGCCAGCGAGCGCGCATCAACGAGCGAAGAAGCGCGAACCTACGCCGACGAGACCGATGCGGTCCTCCGAGACACGCTCTCAGCGATGCGGGCAAACAGCGCGATGAATCCATTCGAAAACGAGGCCGACGGCGCCCGCTTCCGGGAAGCGGTCGAAGAACATCTCGATGAGACCGCAATCGAAACTGTGAAGCAGGGCGACGAGAGCGCCTTGGCCGATCTTGCTGATGACCGCCTGGACCGGCTCTACCTCGCCAAAGCCTATCTGCAATCCGATGCCGCGACCGCGACCGGCGGCGCGGCGCAGGATGTCATGCGCGAGATCGCGGAGACCGAAGTCAACCGGGCTCGCGAGCGCCATGGCGAAAGCCATAACGAGCCGGGAACACGGCATGGGTAAGGGCTCTGTCTTCGCCGCGGTTCTTTCGCTTGGGCTGATCGGCGCGGCGATCGGCGTGGTTCTGGCAACGATCTATCTGACGCTCACCGAGCCTGCTCTTCCCGTCGATGCCGATCCGACGTTCATCCTGCGCAACTATGCCTCGCTCCAAACTGCTCGGCCCGACGCCTTCATCGTCGCGAACCTGATCGTCGGGGTCTCGGCGGTCGCTGGCATCATGGTGAGTGCGCTCCTTGCCGGCGACGCCCTCACGAAATACGGGCGGACCCATTGGCAGACCCGACGTGAAATGAAGCGGAGCGGCTTCTTCGGTCCTCTCGGAACCGGCTTCGTTCTCGGCAAGACGAATTCGCGCTTTGGCCAGTCGCAGCTGATCACATCGACCCGCTTTCCGCACGCACTTCTCGTCGCGCCGACGGGCCGCGGCAAGACGGTCGGCTTCGTCATCCCGAACCTTCTCACCTTCAAGGGCAGCGCAGTCGTCCTTGACGTGAAGGGCGAGAATTTCGAAGCTACGGCCCGCCATCGAAAGGCGCAAGGCGATGAAGTCTTCCGCTTTGCGCCGACTGATTGGCGCTCCGGTCGCACCCATCGCTACAACCCGCTGAAGCGGATTTCCGAGATGGAGAACCCGCATCGCCAGCAGATGGAGCTGCAACTTCTCGCAACGCTCTTCCTCCAGGCCGACAGCGATCATGTCCGCGGGCTCCTGAAAGGCGGCATCGACATCTTCGTCGCCGCCGGCCTCCTCGCCTTCGAGCGCGGCGTCCCGACCCTCGGCGAGATCTACAAGATCGCAGTCTCCGGCGGCGACAAGCAGAAGGAGTACAATCTCCGGGCTCAGGAGGTGAAGAACCATGCCGCCAAGCAGATTTTCGTCCGCATGGCCTCCACAAACAACGACACGCTGACCTCGTACATCTCGCTTCTGATGACGTCGGGGCTTGATCAGTGGAGCAATCCGGCGATCGACGCCGCGACCGCCGTCTCCGACTTCGACTTCAGGGCGATCCGAAAGAGACCCTTCTCGGTCTACCTCGTCGTCGAGCCGCTGATGGTGAAGCCGCTCGCCTCGCTCATCCGGCTGTTCTTCTCCGATCTCATCGCCGCGCTCCAAGAGAACGAGCCGGGAAAGGACGAACCCTGGCCGGTGATGATCATGCTCGACGAGTTCAACCGGCTCGGGAAGATGCCGATCGTGACGGACTCGATCGAGACGCTTCGCTCCTACCGCGGCCATCTGGCGATCGTCACCCAGAGCATTCCGGCGCTCGACGAGATCTATGGCGAAAACACCCGTCGCGCGCTCCAGAGCAATGCGGGGGTGAAGCTCTACCTGACGCCGTCGGACGAGAAGACGATCGAGGAACTGACGAAGGCGGTCGGCACGACGACCAAGCGCGTCGTCACGAAGTCGCGCTCGATCGGCGCCAATCCGTTCAAGGGGCGAAGCGCGTCCGAACGCACCGAGGAGACCGCGCTCCTCACCGAGGACGATGCCAGGCGCATGCCGCTCGACGACATTGTCCTCGTCATCGACGCTCAGATGCCCATCCGGGCGAAGCGGGTGGAATATTTCAAGGACAGGCCGTTCAGGCAGATCCATGCCGCGCAAAGCGGCGAGTATCCGTTGTCGGAGGAGAATGCAGAGCCGCTTATCGAACACGAAGCGCAAAGTGAGAGCCGCGAAGACGGCGCCCTAATAGAAGCAGACAGCGGCGATGACGCGCCAACTCGTCTGATCCGACCGAAATCGCGATATCGAGCGAAAGGGCGGGCGCCTGAAACACAGCTATCAGCAAGGGCTTCCCTAGGAGGTGGCGGTTCGAGAGATTCCGCGATTGCCGATGCTTCCGACGACGTTCCACGTGTGCTTCGTGTTCCGAAGAGAAAGCGAGTTGGAATAATCGGCGACTCTCATGTGATCGAGGCCGGAAGCAGTCCACGACAGCTCGTTCGGACGCTCGTCGCGGAAAACGAGGACGATCGCGTTTCGCTCGAGCTGGCAACCAGCAGCCTGCAGGATCTTATGAACCGCGCGGATGCCGAAGTGTGATCGAGGCCCGTACAGAGACGGCAGCTCCGCGCCCATCTTGGACGTGCAGATTGTCATTACGCAGTCGCAAGAGCAGACATTTACGGAAGAAACGATTGATGACAGCAATCTTTTGTTCTTGCTCGATCACCTAATGGCGTTCACCCTCTCTAAGGGTTTCGTGACGAACTCAGGCCGCTCTCTGGACGCTGGATCAAAGCTATGTTTTTCGTGAGAACCTGACGAGGATGGGACCAACACGGGTGCGTGACAAAAGGACGAACAACGAACGCGAGATCCGAACTGCGCTACGGGACCGCCACTTGCGTCATCATCGCGGCCGCGATGACGTTCTGGTAATAAACGAGTTGGGTTTAGCTCATGCTCGCAGTCGGATTGACCTTGCCGTCTTTAACGGACATCTGCACGGCTACGAAATCAAGAGCGCTGGCGACACGCTCGATCGCCTCCCGCGACAGCTTGCGACTTACGTGAATGCACTTCAAAAGCTCACGCTAGTTGTTGCCACTCGTCATCTCGACGCCGCAGCCGCGATCGCTCCGAATTGGTGTGGCCTGACAGAGATCGTTGAGGGTCCACGAGGCGGAATGACGTTCTACAGCCGTCGACGTGCGCGGTTGAATCCAAACCTTGATGCGTTCATGCTGGCGCACCTGCTTTGGCACCCTGAAGCTCAGGACTTGTTGCGTGCTAGGGGCGCCTCGAACGCCGAAGTGAACGCACCTCGGAAGGAACTGTACCGCGTGATCGCGGACGAAGTACCGGTTCAAGAATTGGCATCGGCGATCAGAGCCGCTATGGCGTCGCGAACAGGGTGGAGAGGTCATCCGCCACGGTCGTGATGTGATGGTTGATCGCGACATCCTTCCAGCGCGAGAGATTGCTTGGGCTCTCTGCCTTTACCGCACAATCAGCGATGTACTTGTCGCCGTAGGAGAAGCCCGCCCCGCGAAAGACAAAGGCTGGATCTTTGACCACCTCGGCGCAGTGGTCGTGCATTTGGGCAGGGTTATCCCGGAACGCGCCGCCCTTCCGTGTCGCCCAAGTCTCGGGCGTCGTGTAAACGATCTTACCCGCCGCCTTTACCTTACGCATGTCCATCGCTGTAAACTCGGGGTGCACGATCGTGTGGTCTCCGTAGATTGGCCGCCGCATCGAAGCCGGCATTGCGACAATCAGCTCTTTGAAGAACAACCAGTCGTGCCGCGGGATTTCGTCCGACCCCCTAGCGAGATGGGCGAAAGAATCTGGGATCGCCGTTCCCAAAAGGACAAGGTTGCGGACCTCAAAGAGGTTACCCAAACGCTTCAGAGCGACCGTCAGGGCCGTCGCAAACACCTTGTAGGGCTCAAAATTGCGCGCGCGCAGGTCGACAATCACGTCCAACTCGTCGAGGCCAATGGCAAGTCCAGCTGCGAAACTCACGATCGCCTTACGTGGGTTGCTGCTCATAAGGTCTTCGAGGCGGAGAAGGACGGCCGCGCCCTGACTATCCGCGGCTACAGCGCGTGCCGCTGCGTTCATGGTGTCAGAATCGACTTCTAGTGGTAGCGCAGGGATCGCGATGGCGCCCTTCGGGCGAAGCCCGTCTATCACGTAGTCGAGCGGGTGCGAGCCATCGTCCATCCGACCCTTTGCGATCTTCGCGTCCAGGGCGATCCAAGCCGGTCGCTTGCCCCACTTCGTGTCGAACCTTGCGATGAAGGGATGGACGTGCTCGTGGACGGACTTCTTGGGTTGCCAAAGCTCAAAGTCGAACTCGACGGGCGGGATAGTGATAAGGGGCATCACGCGGTCCTTCACTGCGGACGACAGGCGGAAAAGAGCTTGGTATTCCCCCTGTCGCCATCTCAACGCGGGCACGTAGGTATCTTCAGACAAGTTCATCGCCGTCATCCTCGAATTGCGACGCGACCTGACCCTGCCCGATCAGCCCGTTGAGAATGGTGTAGTCGCCTCGCTCCTTGCGGATGCGCCCGGCGATAATGCTGGCGTCGATCCCAAGGTTCTTGGCGTCTATCCGCACCGCCTCTTCGGACAGCGCGAAGCGCGATAAGCACTCGTCCCACTTCGCTTCGGGTATGAGACTATCAAGCGCGAACTCATCGGCTTCTCGCTCGACTTTATCGTTGCCCGACGTCTCCTCCTCGTCGAAGAAGTCATAGCGTAGCCCGTCCATGAGGTGCAGGAACACATGCCCCAGCTCGTGTAAGAGCACGAACCAGAAGTTATCAAGGCGATCGAAGCGCAGCGTGAGGCCAATGACGGGCCGGCTGTTCCGATCAAGCATGGCTCCTCCGTCGAGGTATGTACCCGACAGGTGCTTCTCCGTGACTAGGATAATGCCCTTGGATAGAAGCAACGCCTGCGCGCGTTTGGGACCGTCCCTGCGGCGCGTGAGTGCTATCAGATCGGCGACCCAGCGATCATCGGCGACGAAATTCGGTGGATTGTGCGTTTCTACGATGGCTCTGGCACGTTCCAGGATACGCGCTTGCCATGCGAGCAGCGCGTACTCGTTCGGCATCGAACTTCCGTGCATCTTCTTGCGATGGTAGGCGCTCGCGAACTGTGCGCCGGCGGCTTGCATGAAATACTTACGGGCGAGCTGATGCACGTCGCCCTTGCGTGGCACGTCGAACCAACCGCGCCTGGCCATCTCCCGAGCGGGAAGTTGCTTCCATACGACGTCATCGACGTCCGACCATGAAAAGACTGCTCCTTTGGACATATCGTCACGCTCGAACAGTCCGGTAGCATGCACATTCAAGGCTTCGCATACGTCGATCAGCCGGCTGAAGCTTGCGCCTGAGTACTCTGACGCCTCATAACGTTGGATTTGCTGGGCCTTCATGCCGAGTCGCTCGGCAAGATCAGTCTGGCTCATCCCGGCTGCGATCCGAGCCTGAACGAGTACGGATGGCAAATTCTCCAGCGAGTGGGATTTGGCGAACGTGATCTCACCCGACTTGAGAAGATCGTAGTGAGAAAGTTCGGCCTCAAGTGTCGCAATTTGGCTTCTGATAGCATCAGTCTGGGCATGGCGCAGCCAGCGTTGATCCGCGGCCGTGTCTTCGGCTTCAGATTCAGCGGCTGCGAGCGCATCGCGGAGCCTAACTAATTGGGCTTCTGATATGGTGTACTGCTTGTCGCTGTAAATCATGACGTCACCGTGGGTTGTAGCATCGGGTCGGCCGTGAGGTCGATCGCGACAATGCCTTTCGCAGCACCGGTGAAGCGATCGACCTGGAAGAACTCGACGAAGATGGTTCCGGCTCGATCCGCCGGGATCGTGGAGGGGAACAGTTCTCCGTGGTACTTGGCCTTCTGCGCCGCTCTGTTGTTCTCGAAAGTAAGCAGCACCGGATCGAGGAAAGCTCGATCGACACCCGTAGGATCCCAACACGCGTCGAAGTCGCCGGGCCTAGGCTTGGCCGTTACGAAGCTCCCATCTAGGAAGGCTCGCTGGCACCCAGCACCACGTAGATTATACAACGCGGCGACGAGCCCTCTGAATTGCACCCTACGCTTGGGATTCGAAGCGAAGCGCGCCTGAACGTCCGCAAGGGACGCGCTGTGAATGCCGGCAGGTAGAACTGGCCATGGAGAGCCGGCGAGATCAACGTGATTGGGTATCATGATTACAACAATAATGTTGTATTGCTTTGCTGTCAATGTATATGGCCCTTAATCCGCGTCGATCGGACAGCCGACCTTCCGCTGATGGCTCATTCCTTGCCGTGGCTCAAAGGGCGAAGAGGGGGCGAGGAATGGAACGGCAGCTATCCGCCGACGAAGGCTGAGAGCCGCCCTTCCGCTTTCGGCCCCTCCTCCCAAAATTCGCCGGTCTACATCGCGCCCATCGTTAAAGGAGCTTCGCTACTTTCCGGCCGACGCAATTCGGCGCGATCGTTCCACCATCCGCTGAACCTGCGTGCCGGCTCCTACGACGGCGCCCCTAGTGTAGGCGCCGGCAAGCTCGGGCACGGTCCGAGCTCCAAGCTTTTCCCTATTTGAAGAGCCCTTTGTGTTGACCAGACCTGCACCGAAACGCATGGCTCCATCCCCCATCGGGACCATGGCCGGCATGACGACGTTGCCGGAGATGCTTCGGACAATGAAGGGCGTCGACAGGATGAAGCCTTTTGCCATCAGGATCAGCATGAAGAGTGGGAGTACCTGACCAATCGTCGAGGCGTCTTCCGGATTGCCAAGGGAAGCGATGAGGGAATTGCCGACACCGATAATCGTCGCAAACATGCCAGCGACGATCACCGGGTAGAGCGCGAAGGAGATCGTTCCGGACAACCAGCGCAGGAAGTAGTCCTTCGTCACTTCGAAGAGTGTCAGGAAAATCATGATCGGCGCGAGCGAGATCATGAGCGTCACGACGAGCCGGGAGAAGATGAGGATGAAGGCGGCGATGCCGCCGAGGAGGCTGACGAGAAGCACGCCGACAATATCGAGCATCGCGCCGGCGAACCAGTTGGCTTCCTGGCTGGTCGCATCGAGGGCTTCGGTCAGTGTTTCGAGGAGCTCGTCGAACTCTTCGGCGAAGGTGCCAGATGGGCCTGGTTCGCCGCCGCCGACCGAGGCGATAAGCGAGCCGGCGACGGAATCTACGCCGTTCAAGAGCGCTGAGGAGAACGCATCGAACTGCGTCCAGCTCTGCGCGAAGATCGCGATCAGCACCATCTTCACGCAGAGCCAGAATGTCTGCCTTCCATCGAGCGAGCGCCACTGGAAGACGAGGTTGATGGCAACGAAAATCAGGACGATCGTGCAGGCCAACGAGCCGAGTGTTCCAACCGTCGCTGCGAGCGCGCCGAACTGGGTCTCAGCGGCGTCAGCGAGATAGCCGTCTGTCGTTTCGACGAAATAAGTGACGACCGACATCGTAAACTACTCTTATCTCTTGAGTTTCTTCACGGATGGTCGTTCTAGCGAGCCACAGCACACGGTCTTTTGAAGAAGAGCATGAGCAAATGCGTTGAATAGGGCTCTTCGACGGAGACCAGTTCCCATCCATCGGCCCCGAGCGCGTTCAGCGTTTCCGTAACGCGCTTCTCTGACTTCTCAGCCTTCATCGTTTCGACCCGATACTCAAATTTAGGCATGATGGGCCTCATCGTTCGCGTTTGCAGCTGGCAGATAGAATTCGGTGATGCCGCGCGCGCCATCGGAGCGTCCTGTCTGGATGACCACGTCGATCGAGTTTTCGATGTAGCGATGGATGTCGGCATAGGTCATCGGCAGCTCGGCCTTGAGGGCGGCGATGGCGAGGCGCTGGATTGCGAGCTGCGGCGTTTCGGCGTGGAGCGTCGTCATCGAGCCGCCATGGCCGGTGTTGATCGCTTCGAGGAAGGTCAGCGCCTCGCAGCCGCGCACTTCGCCGAGAACGATCCGATCGGGGCGCATCCGCAGGGTCGCCGTCAGGAGGGCATCGGCGGACAGTGCCGGAACCTCTCGGTTTGAGATCAGCGCAACGGCGTTCGGTTGAGCGGGCAGGAGTTCGGCGGCTTCCTCGATGGTGACGATCCGCTCGTCTTCGGGCACCAAGGATAGAATCTTGCGCGCCGCGACCGTCTTGCCGGTCGAGGTGCCGCCGGCGACGATCATGTTGAGCTTGTGTTCGACACAGAAGCGCAGGCACTGCTTGATGTCGCCGCTTTCGACAAGGGCACGTAGCTGACGGGTCCGGGCACGCCGGCGTTCTTCGAGGCTTCGCTCTTCGCCATAGAGAAACGTCAGCTCGACTGCGTCGAGGGCGAGTTTCGGAAAGAAACGAAGCGCGATCGATGCGCCTTCGATGACGACTGGCGGAACCATGACCTGCGCGCGGACGGGGCGGCCGCGATAGGCGATGCTGACGGAGACGATCGGTTTTGCCTTGCTCATGGTGACCTGAGCGGCCGAGGCGATCTGATTGCCGAGGTCTTTCGCCTGGGTTTCGGTCAGGCGTGTCTCGAGCGGACGCATGAAATGGTCACCCTGGAACTCGCCCCAGACACGACCGTCCGGATTGATCGCGAGTTCGATGACGTCGTCCTGGCGCGCCGCTTCGATCCGGTCGATCGAGCTTTCGAGATAGCCCGAAGCCGGCATCAAAAGATTTCCAGGTCGCGGTCGACCATGACGGTGATCGCTGCACCTTGCGGGACCCGGATCGTCGGTTCGATCGAGAGGCTCTCGTCGATGGCGTTACGCGTCGAGCCGCCGAAATCTCCTCCGACGTCTTCGACAGTGTCCGCGACATCCGGGTTCGTCAGGCTTGCTGTCGCAAGCGACGGACCGGCGCTGACGATCGACAGGAGCGCCGCCGATCCGAAGCGCTCGAGGAAGTGCTTGTCGACGTCCCCGGTGACGCCGGCGCGTCCAAGCTGATCGCCGCCATAGGCGCTGATCTGAACGCTCTGGTTCGAGGGCAGGATGATCCGGTCCCAGGCGATGGTGACGCGCTCCTGCGCCAGATCGATATCAGATTGATAGCGCCCGACGAGGCGCGAACCGCGCGGGATCAGAACGCGCGAGCCGTCGAAGGCATGAACGTTCTCCGAGACGATCGCGCGGATATCGCCGGGAAGCGAGCTGTCGAGCGCGGTTTCGAGGGAGGCCTGGATCAGTGTTCCCTGTGGGACGGTGTGCGATGGATTGGCGATCACTTCGGCCTGGGTGACCTTGGCGGTCGCCGCGCCCTTGCGCACGAAGGCGGCATCGCGCGAAAGACCTTGTTCGTCGCCGCCGTTTGCTGATCCCACTGAGACGCCGCCGAAGGCGATCATGTCGCTAGCATCACGCGCATTCTGGAAGGCGGCCGCTTCTTGCCGGCGTCGTTCGAGCTCGGCGAGACGCAGGTCTTCTTCTGACGGACCTGTCTGCGTCGGTCCGGACTGGAGCTGGGCCATTTCGAGTTCGGAGGACAAGCGGCGCAGCTGGCGGTCGCGCTCGTCGAGCCGGCGCTGCAGTTCTTCCTGCGCCTCGGCGCTTTCAGCCCGCAGATTGTCGAGCTGGGCGACGAGATCGGCGATCGCCGCATCCTGCTCGCTGGTGTCCGGTGTAGGCTGCGGCGCATTCCTCAGGCGATCGAGCTCGGACTTAAGGCCGGCGATCTCGGTCATCAGCGCAGGATCGACGGTCGGTATTTTGGTCTCGACGATCTCAGGCTCCGGCGCTGGCTGGAGGACAGGCTCAGGAATATCGAGCGACCCGAAGCCCTTGCCGGCAGGCTGGAACTCCGCGGGCGCGCTGGTCGCCATCGGCTCTTCGGCTTCATCCAGCGTCGAAAAGACTGCGAGACCGCCGACGATGACGAGACTGGCTGTCACGCCGATCGCGGCGATCGGCGACATCCGCGCCTGTCCTGTTCGGCCTGTTTCTCTCCTGCCTGCTTTGAGCGCCTTCAGGCGTTCGTCCAGGCTCTCGGCGGCGTTGGTCTGATCGTCGTTCTCACTCATCCGACCGCTCCTGCCACCAAAGCCTGAGGCAGAGCCTGGATACAGATGACCTGATCGCCGAGACGCAGGACCCAGCGTCCGCTCACGCCGGAGACGCGGACGACGTCCTGCTCGGTCGCCAGCGCGTTGACGGAGCGCTCGCCATTGGCCGAGACGCGAAAGATCGCAGGGATGGGCGCGTTTTTCGCAAACTGGAAGTAGGTGAAGGTCCCGTCGTCCCAGACCGCGTTCGGCGTGATCTCGGACGAGCCGCTGGCGCCGTAGTTATAGTTCGGCGCACGCCGGGCGACGGCGTTCTGCGGTTTGGCGTTCGTGTTCGGATAGGAGAACCGGACGACGTAATGCGGATGCGCTGCTTCCCGCACATTGAAGTAGTAGCTGCGCCGGTTGGTGTAGACGGTGATGTTGGTGGAAACGCCTCGGGCTGCCGGCTTGATAGCGAAGGCGCGCCCGCCTGGAACGCCGTCGAGCTGGAAGCCTTCGGTATCGCCGGCGATGATCGAACGGATGGTCTCGCCCTCGCCGAACTCGACGCTGGTGACGTGGGTCATCGCCACGTTAATGCGGTAGACCTCACCGTCGCGATAGGTCGCCTCACGCACCCGCTCGTCATAGCGGCCGCTGGCCGGACGGGATTCTGCAAAAGCGGGCGGTGCTGCGGCGACCGTCACAGCCGTCAGGACGAGCGGCCCAACGAGCCGGAAGGACAAGGATGGCGACATCACGCGTCTCCTCCATTCTTCGCTTCTGCCGCGTCCGGCTCCATTCGATCGGAGGTCACGCCGTATTCGACGACGGTGAACCCAAACGGGTTCTGCCAGACATCGTCGATGGTCCGGCTCGTCTCGGGCCGAAACTCGAAAAGAAGGTTTGCGGTGAACTGGCCGGTCCGGCTGCCCCTCTGGGACGAAAGGTGCTTGCGGAAACGCACCTGTGCGCGGTTGTTCGTCAGAAGCTGGATCGAGCCGATCTCAACCTCGAGGCGCGCATCCGTTCCGTAACTGGTCGGCGGATAGTCCTCGTGACCGCTGGTCCAGAGCGCGCGAAGCGAGGCGTCGGCGTTGCCGTCCGACATCGACAGGACGCGCCGGATGCGCAGATCGTTGTCGAGCTGGTTGTAGGTCTCGCGCGCCGTCACATAGCGGAAGACCTGCGCCTGGATGACGGCGGGCCGCTCCAAGATCGACACCGCCTCGACGGATGCATTCGGAAGCGCGACGCCGGTCTCGGAATCGAAGGGCACGACGACAGGTGGCGGATCGACGTCGAGTACGGCGATGCTCGCCGCAGCAAGGCAACCGACGACGCCGAAGGCAAGGCCGGTGAAGGCGAGGGTCTGCCAAAGCCGCTCACGCCGCCGCGCGCCATAGACCAGCTCTTCTTCGAGAGTTTCGTTCATTCCATCTGTTCCGTCGTCTTTGCGGCTGTTCTCGCGTGCGTAAGAAAGGGCCCGCTTGCGGTCGCAATCGCCTTCGTCGCCGCTGCACGCTCGGCAGCCTGCGCTCGCCTGATTTCCTAAGTTCTGTCAGTCGAGGTCCGGCAAGGTAAAATCCATAAAGCGCTGTTCTTCGGCGATGGTCGCAGCGTCGACGACGCCACTCTGGCCGGCGCCGACCGTCTGGATCGCTTCGAGCTCCCACATGCGGGTGAGCGCGATTGCGAGTTCTGCCGTCACGCGCGTGTTGTGGTCGACGCTCTGTTTCAGGGTCTCCTGATCCGCGATCATCGAGACGAGTTCGTCGACGCGTTCGAGGGATTTTCCGGCATCGGCGTGGCTGTTCTCGGCCGCCGCCGACATGACTGCGCCAGTCGTTGCGCGGGTCGCCGTATTGCGGGCGGTGACTTCGCCACTTGTCGCCATCTCGCGGATCGTGTCCTCGTCGAAGCCGGCATCGTTGAGGACGGTCTCCATCTGGGTCTTCAGCCGTGGGGCCGCGCTTCCGATGAGACCGGAATAGTCGCCCTTCGCGATATCGCCCGCGAGCTCGACCATGTCGCCGAACTCGGCATCGAGCAGGCCGTTCAGATCGCGGTCCATCGCCATCTGGACGATATCGCTCGCGCCGCTGAGCGCGGCATAGGTTTCCTCGAGCTGATCGATCTGATCCTGAAGGAGGTCGATCTGTTCGACGAGCCGGTCGAGCTGATCGGTCTGGATGCCGAAGTCTTCCAGCATTTGCTGGAACTGGCGGATCTCTTGGGCGATGTTCTGGGTGTCGACCACCGGAACACCTTGCGCGGCAGTCGGAGAGACGGACGCGATTGGCAAGACGAGCACCGCGCCGGCGAACGCGGCTGCGGTGAATATCGAATGCGCCGAGGACGATCGCCGCTCACCCCGGAAGCGCAGAACCGAGCGATCACCGCGGGCTGTCGACGCGAGCGTTCCGTTCTTGGCAAAGACCTGCATCAATTGATCTCCTGAAGCTCGAAACTCATGAAGGCGCGCTCGCGGGCCATCCGGCTCGCCATCGCGATCTCATCTGCCGACAGCGGCTTGGTCCGCGCGGCCTTGAGACGGGTCCGAAGCGCGACCAGGCGGGCGAGTTCGGTCCGGGCATAGGTGTTGAGATCGTAGGACTCTTTGAGCGTTTCGGTTTCGCCGACCTGGGTGATGATCGATCGAATGCGTTCGACCGCGCCCTCGATCGTCGTCCGGCTCTCCGCGCCGTAGAAGCGCGCGCCGTCGGCCGATAAGCTGAGGTTCGAATTGGCGAGCAGCGATGGCTCGATGGTACCGAGGGCGTCGATGCCGCCGACCTTCGCGAGATACTGGTTGTAACGGCGCGGGATGACCTCGACGTAGTGCCGGGTCTCCGCAAACGGCGGGACGCCGCCATAGGCCTGAACATTACCCGGACCGGCATTGTAGGCGGCGAGGCCGTGGACGATGTTGCCGTCGAACATCGCCAGCATCTGCGCCAGATACCGGGCGCCGCCGGTCACCTGCAGATAAGGGCTGTCATAGTACTGCGGGTTGATGCCGAGATCGCTCGCCGTCGCCGGCATGATCTGAGTGAGACCGAAGGCCCCGACCGGCGATTTCGCGCCGATCGAGAAGCGGCTTTCCTGCCAGATCAGCGCCTGCATCAGGCATCGCCATTGGACAAGCGACAGGCCCGCCTTACCGACACCGGCGAGACCATGGGTTTCCTTCGCTGCCTTGATGATCAGCTCTTCGACATTGCCGTTCGCGTCACCGAATAGGCGCGCTGCGCCGGGGTTCGGGTCGTTCGCGCCGTAGAGTTCGTCCGCGTCGGCGCCACGGCCACCGCCATCGTAGTCTCCGGCCTCCCCACCCGCTTCGAGATCGTCGATCATCGCGGCGATGTCGCTGCCGCCAGTGACCGTCGTCGAATGAACGAAGTTGAGAGCGTCAAGCTGCTCGGCTTCCAGGGCGTTGAGCCGATCCGCCTTCGACAGTTGCGCGCGTTGGCGAGCGAGATCGGCCTCGCCCTGTTCGAGCGCCGCCTCTCGCTTGGCGAAGACGCCCGGATCGAACACCGGAACGCCCTGAGCGAAGGCCGGTAGGGCGTGAACGGTCAGCACCGCCGCGAAGCCGACTTTAAGAGCGAGCGCTCTCGAGGATGAGAGAAAGCGCTCAGCCATCGAACTGATCCCAACGCGTGGGGCCGAGCGGTTCGAACTGGCAGGGACCCTCGTCCTCGGAGGCGTAGCTGAAGCAGTTCGCCTTCGGTGGGGTCGAACCGCAACCGGCAAGACCCATCGCGACCACGGAGAGCAATGTGAATTTAGCGAGCTTCATCAGGGTGATTGTCACGGAAGCCTCCAGAAGTCGGGACGACTGCGATAGTCGGCGCCGGCGAGCTCCTCGCCCTTTTCCATGCCGCCGAGAATGGTGAGGAGGGGACCGAGGGCACTGAGGTCCGCATCGACGACGACGGAGCCTTGGTCGTCTCGGACGAGAGCGAGCCGCGAATGGCTTCCCGAATTAAGAAGAACGTCAAGCTCCTTCTCCGGAAGCCCGAGCATGGCGTAATCGTCGGCTTTCGCGCGGATGTTCGGCAGGAGGATCTGCGTCGGGACGGCCTCGACGATCGTCTTGCCCGTGCGCGTGCGTTCGAGCTGGCTGGCATACTGGGTCATCATGACGACGACGGCGTTCTGTTTGCGCGCCGTCACCAGCCAGTTGCTCAGGCGTTCGGCGAAGTAGCCATTGTCGAGCGCCTTCCACGCCTCGTCGATGACGATGATCGTCCGCCGCCGGTCTTCGATGACGCGCTCGACGCGCCGGAAGAGATAGGAAAGGACCGCCATCCGCTCCTTCTCGCTCTCGCTGTCGAGAATGTCGGTGAGATCGAAGCCGACAGTATCGCCTCCGAGCGAGAAGGTGTCCTCAAAGCTCTGGCCGAAGATCCAGCCGTAGCGGCCATCGCGCGTCCATTCGCGCAGGCGCTCGTGGATATCGCCTTCGTCGTCGGCCGAGACGAAGAGCGAAGCGAGATCGTCCCAGTTCCGCAAACTCTCGTCCGCCTCGGCGTTCTGCCGGACGACCTCCTGAATGCGATTGATCTGGACCGGCGAGAGCGGGGTGTCGGACCGGTGGACGAGAGCGGCCAGCCAGTCGGCGAGCCAGGCCTGACCACGGGCGTCGACTTCGGTTCTGAGCGGATTGAGACCAGTCGGCTCGGACGCGTTGATCGCGGCGTATCGGCCGCCATTCGCCCGGACAGCCATTTCCATGCCGCGGCGATAATCGAAGACGAAGAGCCGGGCGCCCAAGCGCTTCGCTTGGGTCATCAGGAACGCTGCAAGCACAGACTTGCCGGACCCAGGACGTCCGAGGATCAGCGTATGGCCGCCGGTTGGCTCGGCGTCGGGCGTGCCCCGTTCGTGGAAGTTGAACCGGAAGCCGCCGCGGCCGACCGTCGGAAGCAACGTCACCGGCGCGCCCCACGGCGTATCCGCGCCGGGTTTCCCCATCTGCGTCCGGTGGAAGGCCGCGAAATCGGCGAAGTTTCGGTTGGTAATAGCGGCCTTCCGGCTGCGCTTGGCGGCGTTGCCCGGATGCTGGGCGAAGAAGTGGGTCTTGGCCGCAAGGCTCTCGTTAATCAGCGTCAGCCCTTGCGTCGATCCGATGTTGCGGATTTCCGCGCCGATCGCCTCGAGCTCGGCCTCACTCTTGGCGAAGACCGTCGCCGTCATGTGATGCTCGCCGAAGCTGAGACGTCCGGTTTCAAGGTCGTCGAGGGCGGCGGGCATTTCTTCGAGTAGCGATATCGCGCCGTCATCGGCCGCCCGCCGCATGCGCATCTCGCGCGTGATCCGTCCGGCCATGAGGTTCGAATTGATGCCGGTGAAGGAATGGGTGACGACCATGTCGATGGGCAGATCGAGCTCGTCGAACATCGTCGCGGTCGAGGCCTGCGGATAGCTCTTGATGGCGTAGGAGGCGCCGACGCGGTTGCCGACAACGCCTTCGGAAAGTGCGAAAGTCGGCCCGCGGAACGTGACGCGCGTGGTCGCGACGTCTTGGGCGACATACCCATAGGACGATCCGCGATAGAGCGGCGTCTCGCGCCCGGTGTTGAGCGCGCCGAGAAAGCCGAGCAGTTCGCCGCTAGACGCGGACAAGCGCCGAGGCTCCATTGCAGCGAAAGTCGAGAGGATGAAGTCGACGACCTCGTTCAGCCGGCGCAGCGATTTCTGCGTCTCGCCACGCAGCCGGTTCACCGACTTCGATCGCCGGAAGGGCAGCCTAGAGCCAAGTGTCGGGCGTTTGATGACGGTGAGCGTCAGCGTCTTCTCGCGGAGGCGTGATCCGTCGAGATGCGCGCGCCACAGATCGTCGACTGCGGATGCGAAACTCTCGCAATCAATCGGCGGGAGGCCGTGATCGACCCGCTTCGAGACCTTATGGAGATAGAACGCGAAGTCCGAACCACTCTGCGCCACGATCTTTGCAAACAGGTCTCGTGTCTTGTCGAGGACGGCGTCGTCCGTCGTATGGCTGTCGATGCCCGACAGCCGGATCGACTGGAAGAGCTCGTTGCCCCGCGTTCGGATCGTGACATCGTCGACCAGAGAAACGTAAGGAAGGAGTAAGGCGAGTTCCGTCTCCTTCGCGGCCCAGCTCGGCAGAAGCCCGTGCGGCAGCGAAGCGTCATGGAGCATAGCTGTCGCCTCCATGGTGCGCGCGGTTCGGCGTCGGCCGCGTCTCCTGCAGGCTGACGGCGACCACGTCGAGGAAATGCGGGTCCCAGTCCGCCGCTTTCCAGATTGCCGGATAGGCGAGAGCGGAGAGGACGAGCACGATCCAGCTCTGGATCCAGAGGAACAGGAGGACGGACGCGAACAGCCAGACCATGGCGTACATCATCGGAAGGCCGAGGAGTTTGGCGGGCCGCACGAGGCCGAGATAGACGGGCGATTGTTCTGCCATGATGCCGAATGCCGCCGCTTACGTCGTCGACCAGATCGAGCCGACAATGGTCGGCGCCGCGGCAACGCCCGCGATTCCGACGATCGTCCACATCGCCTGGCGGAAATCGACGATGCCGAAGAGCCAGGAGAGAAAGACACCGATCAGCGCCAGCGTGCCTATGGCGATCCCGAGCGGTCCGGTGATGATGTCGATCAGGCCCTGCAGCAGTGCCTGGACCGGCGAGAGATCGAGCGCCTGGGCGAGCGCCGGCTCACTTGCCATGAGAGCGAATATCAAGACGGGCAAAAGCGTGTTGAGGCGAGATGTCATCGTGTTTCTCCAGCTAAACGTTCGGCGACCGCCATGACGCGGACGACGTGGTTTCGGGTTTCTTCGAAGGGAGGAATGCCGCCATGGCGCGCGACCGCCTCGGGCCCGGCGTTGTACGCAGCGACCGCCAGCTCCTCGTCGCCGAAGCGGTTCAGCATGGCGAGCAGGTAACGAGCCGAGCCATCGAGGTTCTGGACGACATCAGCGGGATCGACACCGAGATCGGCGGCAGTTTCTGGCATCAGTTGGCCAAGACCGAGCGCTCCGACGGAACTGGTGGCCGTTGGATCGTAAGCGCTCTCGATCTCGATGTTGGCGCGGAAGACCCTTCGCCAGTCGGAGACCGTCAGGCCAGCGCTGCGCAGTGCCGGATGCGAGCCGTAGCGGATCGCGGTGTCGTCGATCGCCGCGAGAATGGCGGCAGGCGGCGTCGGTGCGGCAGCAATCGCGGAACGCGGAGACATGGAAGCTCGATCGCCTGAAGACGGGTTCACTGAGGCTTCGTTGGCCCCGCCATCGGCACCGTCGTCTTCATCACTCTCACCGAAGATGAAGAGACCCGACCGGTCCTCACGACTGGCGTCGCCGTAGGTCTTCGAGAACGCGGCCTGATGGGTCTGCGCGCGAAGTGCACCGTCCCCGCGCATGGAAAACACCATGCCTTCGGCAGAAGCGGCGTTCGGAAATAGGAGAAAGCTGGCGAGAAGAACTGCGCCAACAAAAGCGTCAGTCCGCGCTGTCGTCGGAAGCGGGCGGAACTTTGCGCTGAAGCGCCCGCGTCCCGGCGTTGAACGGAATATCGCAAAAGCGGTGGCCTGCATCGTAGAGGAGGCTGCAGAGCCCGAGCATCGTTTTGAACAAGCGCGGCTGAAGCTTCGGGCCGATCGCGTTCTTCCCCCGCTCGGTGACGAGGATGAACTCTTCGCCGGTCTCGTCGGAGATGACGCGCACGAACCAGACGCCGCACCAGGTGTGGTTCTTGCGGACGGCGCTTTCTTCGCAGACGACCTCGGCACGATATCCGCGCCTGATGAGAGATCGGAAGGCATCTTCGACGACGACATTGGGGGCTCGCTCGAACATCACGACCTGGCGCTCTCCTCTTCGGTTCGTTGGGCCGAACGGGACGCGCCTAGACAAGACGCAGCCCCGCTACAAAATACATATCATGTCGGCAAGGGCTGGTCCGAGCCTGCCCTGCCGCCGACAGCGCCAACCTAGCCCGTCACCCCGCGTTACGTGAACCGTCCGAGCGCCTGAATTTGAAGGGATCGCGATCCATGCCGTTGCGCGCGTGCAACGCTCTTACTTTTACGATTGTCTTCGCCGCTTACGGCTTGAGCGCTGCGATGGCGACTGTGTGCGTTCCGCCTGAAAAGCCGTTCGTGCCCGCGGAACCGCAGGTCATCGAGCGATATGAAGACCTGCTGCGAGACGACTTCGAGAGGTATTTGACCGAGATTGCGGTCTATATCGCTTGTCTCGACGAAGAACGCCGCCGCGGTTTCGAGGAGTCAAAAGGCGTCACGAGAGACTATCGGCGGTTCCTCGATCTCGTCGAATGAAGAGACGTGTCTTGAAGGCGAACAGATGAGATCGACCAGGCGTCACAGCATAGCATCACTCGATGCCGCGACTGATTCATCGCGGCAGAGCGGATTGAGCAGCAACAAAAACTGTATATTGTAATTGCTTTCACACCGTTTGGGAGAGACCATGATGTCCGCGATCAAGACGGCCTCCGCCATCTCACTTGCAGCTGCAATGACGCTTGGCGCGACGGCGACCGAAAGCAAAGCCTATCCGATCGACTGCGCGATCCTGCTCTGCCTCTCCGGTGGATGGCCGGCCTCGGCCGAATGCAGCGCCGCAAAAGCCGAGGTCATCCGCAGGATCACGCCGACGCCGATCGAGCCGCCGCTTCAGATCTGGCGCTGTCCAGTGGGTACAGGACTGTCGGGCCTGCCTTCGTCAGGTGGTGGCGGAGGTCGAGTGAATTTCGGAGCACCCGCCTTCGACGCCATCCGGTCGATCCGCGTCAGCGACATCCAGAGGCTTGTCCAGTACGAAACCGACATGCTGGACCCGAACGGCGAGCCGATTTGCCGGCGCTTCTCTTCCATCCGAACCGCGTTCTACGATGCCGAAGGCGACTACCGCTGGGTTCCGACCGGCGCATCCAGCCTGCCTACCTCCTATCCCGCCGCTCGCCTCTTCGGCGACGAGGACTGCCCGAGCGTCTACGAGCGCGCCGTCGTCATCGAGTGGCGGGACATCGAAGGTCGGCGTGATTTCGAGGCGATCGATTATTGAATGTGAAAAGCAGAAACGAGGTGATCTACGAAGGCGGCCTGTCTAACCCTGCTGCGGTTTTCATAAAGATATAGAAATGCTACTTTAAGAGATATCGATCGGGGCGCGTACTCTGGGATGTCGATCGGTGAAGGCCGTTCAGGTTCGCCTGGCCGGCTACCTTGGTTCGACGAAACGAAGGAGCGTTCAGAGGTGGCCTCGGATTTTTGAACAGCGGGATAAGTGGATTGTCTGCTTGAAGGCGGCCAGGATGGCCGCGATGAGGAGAGACGATGACGAAGAGACCCCGCCGCAATCACAGCCCGGCGTTTAAAGCGAAGGTGGCGCTTGCCGCCGTACGAGGCGAGAAGACGCTGGCCGAACTTTCCCAGCAGTACGACGTCCACCAGAACCAGATCGGCCAGTGGCGCGCCCAACTGCTCGAGAAGGCCGCCGATGTTTTCAGTTCGACCTCCTCGTCGAGTGCCCCGCCGACGGTCGACGTGAAGACGCTTCACGCCAAGATCGGGGAGCTGACGCTGACCAACGATTTTTTAGAGCATGCGCTCGTCAAGGGCGGACGGTTGTCGAGCGCAAAGCGATGATCGAGCGGTCTCACGCCCTTCCACTCGCGGCGCAGGCCCGGGAACTCGGCATCAGCCGCGGCGCGATCTACTACGAGCCAACGCCGGCGAGCGAAGCCGATCTGACGCTCATGAGACGGATTGACGAGTTGCATCTGGACTTCCCGTTCGCGGGAAGCCGGATGATGCAAGGGCTCTTGAAAGGGGAAGGCTTCGCCGTCGGTCGCCGGCATGTCGCAACGCTGATGAAGCGGATGGGCATCGAGGCGGTGATCGCGCGGCCAACAGCGCCATCCACATTATCGCGATCGGACGATTGCGACTGGACCCGCGCACCCAGGCCTACGTTGCCAAACGCATCGCTGCCGGCAACTCGAAGCTGGAAGCCATTCGCAGCCTCAAGCGCTATATCGCCCGAGAAGTCTTCGGCATCATCATGCGGCGCCAGAAGCAGATCAATCAGTCCCAGATCGCCGCTTGACTCTTAGAAGGGCGTCCAGGGCAGCCAGTTCACCAGCGCCGACTTCATCACGGTTCTGAAAGCGCACGAGATCCAAATCTCCATGGACGGCAAGGGCGCTTGGCGCGACAACGTCTTCGTCGAGCGACTGTGGCGGACGATCAAATACGAGGAGGTTTATCTCAGAGCCTACGACAGTGTCGGCGAAGCCCGCGCCTCGATCGGCCGTTATCTGAGCTTTTACAACGCACGACGTCCGCATTCCCGCCTCGGCGGCAATGCGCCCGACGCCATCTACTTCAAACAGCCGCTGTCCGCCGCGGCCTGAAACCCGCAGGCGATCCACTTATCCAAACCGGCGAGACTGTTCAGACAACCGGGACCACCTCTTTCAATATCCCTCGTAAGCCCTTTGTTCTGGGCAATTTTGATTCATTGCGATAGGCGTTTTTCGTCGCCGATGACTTTAAGCCGATCGTCCGCACCCGTGTTCCAGCGCCATAAAACAAGATTAAGCGCGGTCGGGGGCGCACCGCGGGCGAAACTCCGGACGAGCAGGCCAGCAAAACAATTGGCCAAAAGCCGTTCGGCAAAATCCTGCGTCTGGACATCGAGGCGCTTCAACATTCGGTCCCGCCAATCCGGGTTGGCAAGGTCGTCCGCGCTCATTCCGTAGCCATCAAGAGCTTGCCGATCGCGCGTATCGAAAACAGGACGAAGATTTGCGCGATAAGCGACCAATGTCGTCGGCTGAAGCGTTCCGACCTGATTGGCTTCGCGCAAGGCGACGTCAGGTGAGAGCGAGAGATAGAGTGCCTCGCGACCTCGGGCGTTGAAGCGGCCGCCATGGATCGCCGCGCCACGGCCGGAAAGAGGCTCGCGGGCGTAGACCGGATTGAGCGTGCGATAAAGAAGGCCCTCGTAACGGGCTTCTTTCAGCAAATCCTGCCCTTCGACGGGTCCACGGCAACGTGGGGCATTGCGACCGGCATCAGGCGAAAACGCCGGCGTCGACCGCGTCGACATAATCTAGAACATCGCCGGCTCGTCCGTCCTGGACGAGTTGCATAGCGGTTTGCCCATCGAAACCGGCAAGCGGCTCGGACCGGTACCAGGCATACGCGATCAGCGCCGAACCGAACCGCGGCTCGACCTTGTTCAGGACTTCGATCATCTCCCGAAGACGGCGTTGGGTCCGGTCGGACCCGATCCGCGACTTTCGCTGAACGGCGTCGCGACCGAGACCAGCGGTGCGAGCGATTTCGTCGTTGGTCGTCCGCAGCGCTTCCGCAATTCTTCGAGGTGCAAACATCCCGTTTTCTTCAACAGTCTGGAGATTCATACTGTTCCTCAAAGCCATCAAAATTGACGCAAGTTAGCGTCATAGCTGGTGGCGCGCAAGATATCTGCGGGTTCGTTCCGTGTCCAAGGTCCTGAAAGTCAGCGGCGCACTCGGACTGCACCCCGTTCCAACCGGACAGTCGGCATAGCCGATAAGGCATAGGCATCCGCCTCTAAGTACGACTACGTCGAAAGCTTCGGACGGCTCGTTTTCATGGGCCGAAGTCATCACTTCGGTGCAACATCAGTGCCGTTGCTCAGTGGGCGAGAAGGCGCGCTTCGTGAAGGAGGCGAGGCAGCCCGGGATGGGTGTTTTCTTCGTCGCTCGCCAGGCCGAGAATTCTCCCTCACAGCTCTTTGACCGGAAGCGTCGGATGCTGGAAGGCCGCCATGCTGCAGTTCAGGTGGACGAGGACGTCATTGGAACGTTCAGCGTCCGAGATCTGCAGAAGCGCTTTCGCGATCTCGAACGGCTTCTCGGTTGCAAGACCATAGAGAACGAGATCCTCAAGGAAGCCTTGGATGTCGCACGCCCACAAACATCCGTTCCAGCTGGTGGTGGGTCTCGGTTTGGTCGATCGTCTCACGCCGCCCGTGGCTCGATCTCGTGATAGTCGCCCGAGCGCCGCGCCTCCATCAGGTCGTAGGCGTTCTGCAGGCGCAGCCAAAAGCCCTCGGATGTGCCGAAGTACCGGGATAGGCGCAGGTCGGTATCGGCGGTGACCGCACGGCGACCGCGGACCAGCTCACCAATGCGCGTGGCCGGCACACCGATTGCGGTGGCGAGTGCGTTCTTGGTCAGGCCCATGGGCTCCAGATAGTCTTCGAGCAGGATCTCGCCCGGGTGAACGTTGGGTAGCCAGTTTTGGGTCGTCTGTACACTCATGGCTGCCTCCTCAAGGTCAGTGGTAATCGACGATTTCGACATCGTAGGCATTTCCAGCGTCCCATCGAAAGCAGATGCGCCACTGGTCATTGATGCGGACGCTGTGCTGGCCGGCGCGGTTGCCCTGCAGCGCCTCCAGACGGTTGCCGGGAGGAATGCGCAGATCGTCCAGTCCTGCCGCGGCATCCAGTTGTCGCAGCTTCTTCAGCGCCGTGCGTTGAATGTCGCCGGGCAGCCTACGAGCAGCCCGTCCGCTTGCGATCGCCTCGGTCTGTTTGTCTCTGAAACTGACGATCATCCGGTGGGCACGCTGAGAATGTATGGAAGTGATATAACGCTTCGCAGCATATGACGCAACGCGTTATTTCGCACTGCTTTTTTCGGAGTTCTGCAGGCCGCCAGAAGCAGCCACACGAAAGCACGGCGTTTACTACGTAAAAATCAAAAATATCTCCTGAAAGTCGAGCCTTCCCGACAACCCTTCAATGGCTCGCAGCTACGGACCGGTATGCTTTCCGCTTCGGATCGTCTGCACACCACATAGCTGAGGAGAGCTATCGATAGAGGCCCGAGAACAGGTCCCCGATTGCGCGGCGCATGAGATAGGTGATGCGGCGACGGGCGAGATGGTGGGGCCGGTCGTGGATCATGTGACAGCGCTGGCAGAGCGCGGCGAGGTTTCCCGCCTCGTTGTTCGAAACGTCATGATTGAGATGGGCGCAGGCGAGCGAGACCCTCGTGAAGCGCGGCGCGAACTCCGGCGGCAGGGCGTCCGGTGCTGGCAGGTTGGTGCGTAGCTTTCGGCCCCTGCCGTCGCGCCAGCAGGCATCTACCTCGTCGAACCAGCGGCCGTCGCCGAGATGGCAGATGGTTGCGCCGTGAGGCCGGGCGCAACGCTCGCAGCGGCCCTTGGCGCGGCGGAACCGGACCGAACGGGAGAGCTCGGTCCAGTCGAGCGGATAGAAGCCACGCAGGTCATGCTTGATCGGCATCGGCATGCTCCTTCGATCGCAGCCCCGCTGGCCTCATGCGCCGCTTGGCTCGCGTCCCGCCGGCTAAGGACGGCTCCGTCGGCTCGTGCAACGCCGAAGCGCCTACGGCGTCTCGATGTACGCCATCTCGCCCGACACTGTCCGCGTCCGCGCCGGTCTCGGCTTGCGGGGGGCCGCCTACGCCGTCTCCGTCCACAGAGACGTTCTCTTTATATTTATCACGCGCGCGAGTGATGGTCAGCCGGCTTACGCCGTAGTGCCGCGCGAGCCGCGAGATCGAAATGCCTTCGGCAAGTTTGGCGACGACCGACTGCTGCTGGCTCGGCGTCAGGCGCGGCGGTCGGCCGAGGACCTTGCCTTCGGCTTTGGCCCGTTCGAGTCCGGCCTGGGTGCGTTCGATGAGAAGATCGCGCTCGAACTCGGCGACCGCGTTGATGACGCCCATGGTCATTCGGCCCGCCGGGCTCGTCAGGTCCACACCGCCGAGGGCGAGGCAGTGGACCTTGATGCCGAGTTCGGCCAGTTCGTCGACGGTCTTCCTGACATCCATCGCGTTGCGGCCGAGCCGGTCGAGCTTGGTGACGACGAGGATGTCGCCCTCCTCCAGCCGGTCGACGAGTTTGGAGAACCCGGGCCGCTCGGAAGCCGCCACCGATCCCGACACCGTCTCCGCGATCACCCGACGCGGCTGGACCTCGAAGCCGGCGGAGCGGATCTCGCCAAGCTGGTTGTTGGTGGTCTGCTCGATTGTCGACACGCGCGCGTAGGCGAAGATGCGGGACATGGAGAGAAGACGACTGGCTCTGGATTGCGGAACTGCATCGAAAACGCACCCGAACTTATCGGGCATGCCCTCAATTCGATCAAGCAGGGTTTCGAGCGTTTTCCACAGAGATGCTCAGAATCGGTCACATATGAGCGTACCATTCTTGACTAAGGCAGGTGATTGGTCATATTCTATTTTCGGTCACTCTAATACATCTTGACCAGTGAGCCACCAGAAGACACACTAGGTCTAGGCCCCATATATTGAGAAAGGGCAGTATGATGATCCGTGTAAATGTTCTCCCAAATGGTCGTCTAGTCCTGCCTGTCGCATTGCGTGAGAAGCTCGGAGTGCAGAAGGGCGGTCACGTGATGGCCGAACTGGTCGATGGTGAAGTTCATCTCACCACTCCGGACGCTGCCTTGGATCGAGCCAGAGCCATCTTTCGAGAATACGTGGCACCAGGAACAGAAATTGCGGACGAGGTCATCGCTGACCGACGCGAAGAGAATGACCGCGATCTTGGAAACCGGTCTGCCGAAGGCGAGACATCCTAATGCCGTCTTGCGTCGTCGACACCTCGGCCGTGTTCGTGGATCTCAACGAGGAGACCGGCGCTGCAGAAGCCAGACGCTGGCTTCGCGACGCCGCGATCTCCGCGATCAACCTTCAGGAAGTCGTTTCGAAGAGCGTCGACAAAGGAGTGCCTGCCGAGGCGGTTCCTCGACTGGTCGAAGCGCTCCGTCTCGATGTGCGAGCGCTCGATGCCGAACTCGCCATGGAGGCCGGTCTCATGCGCAGTGCGACGGTTCATCTCGGACTCAGCCACGGCGATCGCGCTTGCCTTGCTCTTGCCCGCCAACTCGATGTACCTGCCGTGACAGCGGACCGAGCATGGAAAGACGTGGAAGCCGAACTCGGCGTCAAGGTTGTCCTGGTCCGCTGACGATCTACTGCATTGTCCCGGTTTCGGCTTTTACTGGCTGCAAGACGAATGTCCCTTTCAAAGCGATACTCGTAGGAAGTGACCGTTCATTTGCCGACCTCTGACAGACAACATGTTGCCGATGAAGGGCATCGGGCAGATGGGAGGAATGGCGCTTGGCACGGGTCTCGGCGCTATCGTGTTTCTGATCGTTCTCGGCCTCTGCGCGGCGGCAGCCACCAAGTATCTGCGCCGTTGATCATCCGTATTCGGACCCGTCGCGTGGTCTTATCGGATTTTGATCAGGCCCTCGTGGCGCCTAGGTATTTCACGACGGCGACCGCTTTCTCAGCCAGCGATGTAGTGTTGCGGAACTACCGATCGTGCCAGCGGCCGTAATCTCTTCCCCGGTTGCCTGTCCGATCCCGTACGCCGCCATCCGGCGGCGACAGATCGCGAAGACCCATTCATCCGAGATCGAAACGATTGGGGAATCGAACTGGAACGAAGACGACGCTGCGCCTGTTTGCTGCATGTGGGCCGACAATTCCCAAGGGAGAAACGCGATGACCGAAGCGACCGGAGTTGACGCAAAGATGCCGCCGGCAAAGCCGAGCGACGAGGCCGACCAGAACCAACTAAAAATGGCCAAGGAAGAGGGTGCGAAATATCTTGCCTCGCTCGACTACATGGCAGAGAAGGTCGCCGACACCGGCGGCAAGATGCGGGCCAACGATTATATCGTCGCCTTTGCACAGGAACGCGCCGAAGGCATGTTCCACCGCAAGGACGGAAAGCTCGAATGGATCGAGGCTCCATCCGACATGAACTGTCACATGGAGATCGCTGTCCTCGACGCGGCCGATCACCGCTTCATCCCCTATCTCGACATCGACTGCACGCTGTCGCTGGAGGGCCAGGAGATCGTGCGTTTCAAGCCGGAATTCCTTTGGCATCCCGGGCTCTATCACTACGGCCGGGACCTGAAGCTTCCAGGTGACGGCGTCTACGACCTCAGCGTCAAGATCGCGCCGCCGACATTTCCGCGTCATGACGAGAAGAACGGCAAGCGCTACGCCGATCCGGTCGAGGTTACTTTCGAGAAGATCAGGATCGAAACCGGGCACGAATGACAGCGATCGACATCTCGGCCGTATCCGCTATGCCGTCGGTGCCCATCGGCATATAGTCCGGTTGCAGCAGCTTGACCTTACGCGCCACTGCCGACTTGTCCGCGCCGATGAAGGTCGGCACGTCGTAACCCACGGCGTTCATCGCACTGTGCGACTTGTGGCAATGGAGCGCCCAGTCGCCGGGATGGACCGCATCGAACTCGTAGGCGCGCATCGCGCCGACGGGAATGTCGATCGTCACCTCCGGCCAGCGTGCTTCCGGGCGCAGTCAGCCGCCGTCGGTGCAGATCTGGACTTGCTTCGTCATGGGCGAGCCTCAGTTGTGTGGAACCCGAATTGTTTTTCTGGAGAGTTCAGGCATCGGACCGAGAAGCGGAAATCGGTTCTTGGACAAATCCGTTTCTTCATCAGAGAGTTATACCAAATCCGGGGGATTAGCTCGGGTTTGAGATTTTGGACCACCAATTGTATCCGGTGCGGCTTTTTATTCGGTCGGTTTGGGTTGTCAGAGGGACGCACAGCTTTGCGACGAGGGCGTCGAGTTCGGTGAGGGTATCGAGCGATCGGTTGACGATGGGCTCGTCGACGAGGACCCAGAGGGTCTCGGCGGGCTGAAGTTCCGGCGTGTAGGGCGGCAGGAAAGCCAGCCGGACGCCCGGAGGTATGGCAAGATCGGGCGGAGCGTGCCACCCAGCATTGTCGAGAACGACGATGATGATTTCGTCCGGTCCAGTTCCGGCTTCTCTGGCAAGCAGCGCCAGGAGTTCTTCGAACAGGCGTTTCGAGACGCCGTTCGACAGATAGAAAAAGCTGTTCCCGGTTTGTGGTGAGACGAATGCGGTGACCTACAGCCATTCATAGCGAGGACGGAAAACGGCGGTCGGGCGCTGTCCGATCGGTGCCCAGACGCGGCGCAAGATCGGGCTCGGCCGCGATCTGCGCCTCGATCTCAGTGTCGAGCGCAACGAGCTGGCGTTCGATCTGCTTCAGCCGCTCGGCATTCTGACGCTTCAGGACAGCGATCGTCATGACCTTCGCCCGGTTCTTCGCCGCGGTCCGGTCCTTGATCAGCGCCTCGCGCGCGACGATCATCTGCTTGAGATCGCTCAAGGTCTGGCTCAGAACAGCACATGGTTCGAGCGAGAGGGCAACTCCCATCCGGGCCAGGAACGCCGCGTCGATCCGGTCGGTCTTGGCGAGCCGTCCGGCCGCCTCGGCAAAGCGCCGAGCGTTTCGCGGATTGACCTTGACGACGGGAAGCCCGGCCTCGGCGAGCCGGCGTTCCAGAGCGCGGTGATAAGCACCGGTGGCCTCGAAGACGATTCGGGCGGGTGGCTCACCGCTTCGCTCCACCCCACGCAGAAAGGCCCTGAGGCCGGTCTTGTCGTTGGCGAACTGCCGGCTCTCGCCACCCGGCAGACGGTGAACGTCGATCCTGTCTTTCGAGATGTCGATGCCGATGGTAGCCTCTGTCATCTTTTCCGAGCCTCTGCTTGTCGTCCGGAACCAGAGTCCGGGTATCCGTCAGGCCTTCGAGAAAAGACGAGGGTGATCAAACTCTAATTCGGCCCGTCAAACGGCCAGCGTCCGGGCGATCCATCCCTCGCCGCCGCGAAAAAGATAGGACCCCTTTCCGCGGCGGTTCATGTTTGCCTGATCGGCACAGAAAGTCATAAGACAAGCGTCCCCTGTGGGTCCGAATGGGTACGCAAAGCGCGCTCTGGCCGATCGGCCAAAACCGGACCGGCAGGTTTCGTGCGGAAGACTAAAAACGCTGCCTGCCCGTTTGCGTACGAGAAAATGTCTCATCGCAAGGCGTATCCCGGATAGGTGATGAGCCAGATCGCAGCGATCAGGCCGAGACCTCCGATCCATAAGGTGATCGTCATGATCCAGAAGCTGGATGTCTGGACCGCGCTGATCCAATGGGCTTCCGGGCGATGCGAGACCATCGAGGCCTTCAGCTGCACGGTCGCGGCGATGAACAGGCCGAGGACGATGAACCGCGTCGCGACGGCCTTGGCGACCCAGGTCGGATCGATCTCGTTGAAGAGTCCATTGAAGGCGATCCCGACACCGATCGCGCCGAGTGCCGTGCGCTGCCAACTGGCGAACGTGCGTTCATTCGCCAGGATCGTTCGATCTTCGGCAAGGTCCGTGCGGTCGCCGGCCAGTTCCGTCCGCGAGGCGACCGCGTCATCCTCGGGCACGATCGAACCTCATGCGACCGTGACGTGGATGCGGTGCCAACTCGTGCAGAGATAGCCAGCGAAGTTCCAGATGCCTTCCGTGCTATCGGACTGACCTTGACCCGCATCGTCTACCGCGCGGATAACTAGCTGGTGTTTTCCGGCTTCCAACTCAAACTCGGCGGACCACTGGACCCAAGTCTGAGGCGTGCCCGTTTCGTCGATCTCCGCGGAACGCCAAGTCTTTCCATCATCGCTCAAGACGTCAACCCGCGCGACTGCGCGGCCATACGCGATGGCGTACCCCGCGATAAGAATAGGACCGGCCGGGAGCGAAGCGCCGTCGGAGGGAATCCAGATCGCCGAGTTGACCGGCATCTCGTTGATCTTCAGGGCGGTGTCTCAGTCGGCTTCGTCCTGCGAGACGGAGGGATGGAAATGCTTCTAGTCCCGGCTCTGCGTCGGCGCCTCGCACGGGGCCGAACGCAATTCGATCGTCTCGACCCATTTGGCGTTGCGCACGCCCGCATAGCCCGGGACCACGAGGTGCAGCGGCGCGCCATGTTCCGGTGACAGCGGCTCGCCGTTCATCGCCCAGGCGAGCAGCGTGTCCGCGTGCAACGCCTTCTCGATCGGGATCGAAATCCCGAATTTCGTTTTCTCGCCTGCGACCGTGGTCGCGTCAGCGCAACGGAAGGCGACATGAGCTGTGGACGGATCGATCGCGATGCCGCCGAGCACGTCACGGAGCGCAACGCCGGTCCACTCGGCATTGCCGATCACCCCGATGCCCCAGCCGTCGCCGGTCGTCATCTGGTAGCCTGCATCTCTTGACGCTGGTTGCCCGCGCACTGGAGCGTCGCCGCAATGGTGCGCGTCTTGAATCTCGCCTTTAGGTCCGCAACCGAAACCGTCGTCTCTTTACCGGAACCACCGACGATCTTGATCGGATGATCGTCCGGCAGGCTCGGCACATCGCCATGGCAGCGAATGTAGAAGTCCGATTGCTTGGTGAGGAAGGAATCCCGAAGCCGCTCGGACCGCGTCTCGACGTTAAGGGAATCGTCGTTCTGCAGAAAGGTATGGTTGGTGTCGCGGACGGACGTTTCGGTCATGGTTTCAATTCCTCGCGTTATGGCTTGGGGAACAGCATGCTTCGGGCAAAGGGGGCGCCGGCTCGTTCCGAAGCAGAAGCATCGCGTCGATCACGAGCCGAGTACCGCCCAGATGACCAGCGCAGCGGCGGTCAGTACGACGACCGCGATGATCCACGATGTGACGGACCTTGATTGCCTGGGACTCGCCCCCTTCGACGCCCTGCGTCGACGCTCGTAGTCTACCAGTTCGTCGACCTCGGAGACCTCCGGATCCTGCCCTTTTCTGTCGTCGTTCATCGCCTCGCCCTCCCTTCTTTCGTCAGGCCGCTTCGCCGGCGAACACGGTGCGCATGAGAAAGAGTGCCGCGACGAGCCCGCCATCGCGGCCAGGACTGAACCGAGAACGTACAGTGTCGCGGTGACGAATTCGCCCCGTTCGTAGAGGGAGATGGCGTCGAGGGAGAACGTCGAGAAGGTCGTGAAGCCGCCGAGCACGCCCGTCGTCAGGAACAGGCTGAGCGGATGGTCGTTCGCAATGCGTTGCGCGAAGACCTCAATCAGGATGCCCATCGCGAACGAGCCGAGGACGTTGACGATCACCGTCGACAACGGAAACGAGAGGTCGGGAAGAAGCCGGACGACGGCGAGGTTCGTCGCGTGCCGCAAGCCTCCGCCGATCCCTGCTCCTGCGATGACGATAAGCATGTTCATATGCGCCCTTTCCGGTTCGGTGGGGCGGTACGAACGATCGGAGCGGCAGACGACAGAGCCCTACCACCGGCCGTTCGAAACGCGCCCGTGCGGTAGGAGCCATCAGCCTCGAAGACGAGGCGGTTATCGGGGGACTCCATCCCCATCCATCATCGTAGCAAAGATACGACCGATCGATCGCCAAGGCAAGACGAGGCTCGCGACACGATCTTCTATCGGCTTCGATGCGGTCGCCGGATGACGTGTGGATGTCATTCCGGCATCCGCCGATGTGGCCACCAGAAGGTTCGACACGACGCAGACCTTGGCGATCAGGCAAGGAGCGCCCGGACCGCGTCGCGCTCCTCGACGAGTTCGGCGACCGTCCGGTCGATCATCCGGCGCTGGAACTCGTCGATCTTAAGATCCTCGATCCGCTCGATCGAACCGGCAGTGCAGGTTGCCGGAACGCCGCAGTAGAGGCCTTCGGGAATGCCGTAGGCACCTATCGACGAAAGGCCCATCGACACCCAGCGGCCGTCCGAGCCGAGCATCCAGTCGCGCAGATGGTCGATCGCGGCGTTGGCCGCCGAGGCGGCGGACGAGGCATCCCGCGCCTCGATGATCGCACTGCCGCGCTGGGCGACTTTCGGGATCAGCGTTTCGCGGTACCAGGCCTCGTCCGAAATCGTCTCGTTGAGCGGACGCCCGTTCGCGGTCGCAAACGTCCAGTCGGCGAACATGGTCGGCGAATGGTTGCCCCAGACGACGAGCTTCTCGATCTCGCCGACGCCCACCCCCGCCTTGGCCGCAAGCTGCCCCTGCGCACGGTTGTGATCGAGACGGATCATAGAGGCGATGTTGTCGCGCGGGAAATTCGGTGCGCTTTCGGCCAGGATGAAGGCGTTGGTGTTGGCGGGGTTGCCGACGACGAGCACCTTCGCCTCGCGCTTCGCATTGGCATCGAGCGCCGCTCCTTGCGTCTTGAAGATTTCCGCGTTCGCCGAGAGAAGATCGCGCCGCTCCATGCCCTTCGAGCGGGGCCGCGAGCCGACGAGGAGCGCGGCATCGACGTCGCGGAAGGCCGCGTTCGGATCGTCGGTGACAGCAACGTCGGAAAGAAGCGGAAAGGCGCAGTCCTCGAGTTCCATGACGACGCCACGCACTGCATTCTGCGCCTGCGGCAGATCGAGAAGGTGAAGCGCGACGGGTCGATCCGCGCCGAAGAGGTCGCCCGCGGCGATCCGGAAGAGCAGCGAATAACAGATCTGTCCGGCAGCGCCGCTGACGGCGATGCGAAGGGGAGCTTTGGTCATGCGGGTGTCCTCTGCCTGAAGCGGTCGTTCGTAATGTCCTGACCGGAACCTGGCGTTCCCGGACGATCCGACCAACGAGAAATGCTGCTCGTTTCAATATGAAAAGCAGATCGATTACCGCGACGGGGAGTTCGGGGGTGTGGTGAAAGGGATCACGACGACACGGGAACCGCCCTGAAGACCGCCCCTGAGGCCGGGCCGAGGACAATCCCTCGCGTATAGGGACATCGATCGGCGGCGGATGGCTCACATACCGGGTTCGGAAGACTTGGAATAATCGGGCCAGCCCAGCCGTTCCTTCCATGACGGGCGCGGTTCCGCGTTCCGACAACGATTGGGAAGGACCATGACGATGACCCGAACCGCTACGCTTGCCCTCGCCGCTACGTTGCTGTCAGACCCCGCATTCGCCGACACCGTCGCCGATCGGATCGGCAAGACCGACCTTGCCGATCCATCGATCGAGCACGCGCCGAAGGACGGCGTGGTCAAGCTCTACGGCGCCGGCGGTCCGCACACGGCATTTCGCAAGGTTGCGGACGTCTGGGAGGAAGAGACCGGGAACGAGGTCGAGATCGTCGCCGGGCCGGAATCGGCCTGGTCCGCCGATGCCCAGGCCGATGCCGACATCATGTGGGGCACGTCCGAGCAGTCCATGACCGCGTTTCTGCTGACCTATCCTGCCTTCGACCATGAAGAGGTCGAGCCGATCTACATCCGTCCGACCGTCATCGCGGTGAAGGCCGGCAATCCGAAGGGTATCGAAGGCTTCGACGACCTTCTAGCGGACGGCATGAAGATCGTCGTGACGGAAGGTGCCGGCGTCTACAACACATCCGGGACAGGAACTTGGGAGGACGTTGCGGGACGGCTCGGACGCCTCAACGACATCGCACGGTTCCGGAAGAACATCGTCGCTTACGCCCTCGGTTCGGGCGCGAGTTTCGCCCAGTTCAAGGAAAAGGACGCCGATGCCTGGATCACCTGGCCGAACTGGCCGCTGACCCATCAGGACGTTCTCGACATGGTCGACGTCGAGGAGAACCGGACGATCTGGCGGGATGTCAACGTGGTGATCTCGCCGAAGGCCGATCCGACGGCGCAGGAGTTCCTCGATTTCCTCGTATCGGAGAAGGCCCAGACGATCATGGCGACCGAGGGCTGGCAGCGCTAATCTGCCGCGACCACGCAGCGGAACGATTTGCGACACTGGTACTCCTTGCATTGCGGAAAGGATCGGACCGGCGCTATAGCCGGTCCATGTCGACGGCGCTCCGCACTCATCTCGAACGCCTCCTACCGGAACTGAACGCCTACGCCCGCTCGATCTGCGAACGACGTGAGGACGGGGAGGACGTGGTGCAGGAGGCCGTGACCCGGGCGCTGACCGCCGCCGATCCGCCCGGCGCGATCGAGGAGCTGCGGCCTTGGATGTTCCGGGTGGTCCGCAATCTCAGAACGGATGCGGCAAGGCGCTCGAAGGTACGCAGGGACTATTTCGAACGTGAAGCGGGGGTCCGCGAAGATGACGTCACGCGCGCGAACTCGCACGAAGACATGCTGGTCCGCATGGCCTTCGAGGCGCTGCCGCCACAGACCCGTGAGATCCTGTTCCTGATCGACGTCATGGGACTGAGATACGACGAGGCGGCGTCGGTCCTCGGCGTGCCGCGAGGAACGGTGATGAGCCGGATCAGCCGCGCGCGCCGCGCGCTGCGCGAACGGATCGACGGCCCGGACCGCTGACAACTGGAGCGCGGAAAGAAGATGTCGTTGCAAACGGATGGCGCGGACAGCGGTGACCTGCCCGATTGGGACTGGGACAGCCTGTCCGCCTACATGGACGGCGAAATGGCGCCGGGGGAGGCGGCCGCCTTTGAGGAAAGGCTGCGCCGGGAGCCGGCGCTCGCGGCGATGCTCGAAAAGCTGGACGCACAGACAGCTGCGCTTCGTCGCATGCGGCCCGGCATAGCTCCGCTTTCGGTTTCACAATCCGGAAGCAGCCCGAACGGACAGGACGTCCTCGGAATCTTTCAGAGGACCGGGCGACCGACAACGTTCCTGAGGTCGCGAGGCTTAGGTCTTGCGCTCGCAGCCTGCCTTGCCCTGGTTGTCGTCGCGGCCGGGCTTTTCCTTCGCGCCGCAGACGGGCCCACGACCCTTGTCGGCATGCACGGGCGCTTCTTGTCCGTCCCTTCACATCCGCGGGGAACCGACACACTGCGACCGGCCGCGGCCACCGACGGACCCTTTCCGGATCTTTCGATTGCCGGCATGGAGATCGTTGCGACGGCAGAGACCAGGGACGGGAGCTTTGTCCACTATGCCGGCCCGAACGCATGCCGGCTCAGCCTTTTTTACGGTAGCGATCCCATCTTGACCGGAGCCGGGACGAACCTTTCCGCCCAATGGTCCGCGGGCGGAAAGACCTACGAGATAATCGCGGGAAGCATGGCGAGGGAGCGGTTCGCAGCGATCGAGACCTATCTGCGCCTCGTCACGCGCCGCGACAAAGGGCACGTCGTCTTTGCCGAACTCCGGAACCGGATCGACGCTGCGCCTCGCTGCGCTTGAGACTTCGGCGGTTGTTCACCGGTCCGTCGGAAAATTGAGCCCAATGTTTCCGCTTGCCCATCTCCGAGTGATCAGAGACTTTCGGTCAGGTATGGACGAATATGACCGAAACCTGTCTCAGTGCCCGGTGGTCAGGGACGTTGGCCCAACCCGTCGCTGTCGATCGAAGGCTCGGACGGCTTGGACACCTCGGGGAGTAGGCCTTTCCTGTTACTGTAATGTCCTGGGTCACATGCGCTTGGCGATCGGAAAATTTTGAAGCCGCTTTTGCGCCCGGCGATCTCACTGTCTTGATAAGACGCTCGTCACCTGAACTCCAAAAATTGCGCAACCCTCGTAAGCGTATCGGCGATCGTCGTCGCGTAACGGGGATCGGTGGCGAGAAGGATCGGCGAGGGATGAGGCATCCGGAAGACCGTGAGCTCTGGCCGGCATTCTGCGACTACCGGGGCCGCGCAGGCTGCGGTCCGACCCGCGAGCAGAACCCCGCGCAAATGGGGAAGACAGTTTAGAAACCGCGGAATTTCTACGAGCCCGCCTTCGATCTCGGCCCGGCGCGGGGAAAGGTTTCGCTTGCTCGAAATCGGTGGAAGCCAAGGGACGAGGTTCCACAGCACCGTCGTCTTTCGCTCGATCCCGGCTTCGGACAGAAAACGTCGCAGACTTCGTTGCGTCGGCGACGGGTTGTCGCGCGAGACGAAGCGCGGTGCCGTTCCCCGCCGCGCCGGCCTCTCCAGCAGGACGAGCAGCTTAGCATCGCTTCCGCCGTCCAACGGGTCGAAATGGGGCACGTCCCAGCCGCGGCTTCGAAGGCTCCACCAATAGAGGTTGAGCCGCGCCATGTGGACCTCACCGCAGGCGGTGAGCCGTGCAGTCCGTTCCACCTGAGACGAGACGGGTGCGGTCACGCTTCCTCCTCGATCATCGACCGGCACCGGTCGCGACGACGAGACCGAGCCCGAGGACGACAATGAAAATCCAGGACGCCGCACCGAGGATCGCCGGGCGTGCGCCTTCGGCAACCAGCTTGCGGATGTCGGTCTCGAGCCCCATCGCGGCGAGCGCCATGGCGAGGAGAAACTGGGTCAGTCCCTGGTGCCAGGGCTCCGCGGCAGCTGGTACGACACCGGTGGAGGCGACCGCGACCATCGCCACGAAGCCGAACACGAACCAGGGGATCGGCACGCCACCACCGGACTTGTCCTCGCTGGATTGTTTCTCGCCAGAACCCGACGTCCGCTCGTGCGCCAGATAGCCAAGCGCAAGGACGAGCGGCGCGAGCAGCATGACGCGTGTGAGCTTGGCGATGGTGCCGTAATGGCCCGCAGCCTCGCCCTGCTGGAAGGCGGCCGCCACGACCTGCGCAACCTCGTGGATCGTCGCGCCGGACCAGAGACCGTAGTCGATCGGACCAAGCTTGAGGACGGTCGTCTCGATCAGCGGGATCAGAACCATGGACAGCGAGCCGAATACCGTCACGCAGGCGACGGCATAGGCGACGTCCTCGTCCTTGCCGCGCGTTACGGTGTTCGTCGCGATCACCGCCGAGGCCCCGCAGACGGCCGTCCCTGCGGCGATGAGTTCGGTCAGCTTGCGATCGATGCCGAGGCGTGCGCCGAGCCACTTGGTGAAGACGAAGGTCGCGACCAGCGTCACGGTGATGATCGCGACGCCGAGCCAGCCGACCTCGACGACCTGGGAAAAGGTGAGCTGCAGGCCGAGCAGCACGATGCCCGCCTTGAGGATGACCTTAAGCGAGAACTGGACGCCGGGCTTGGCCGCCGCCGGCGTGCCGACCGTGTTGTGCAGCGCCATCCCGATGAGGATCGACAGGATCAGTGGCGACAGAACGTCGACGCCGGGAATGGCACGCAGGGCGAAAGACGCGGCAGCAATGCCGGCGGTGAGGAGGAGCCCGGTCCAGAAACCTGCTCCCGACGAGGCTGTCGTTTCACTGGCATCGGTCATGATTGATCCCAAATGTTTGCCCTGGCTCTAACGAAAGTCGCGGGAGCGGTCTCGGTCTATGGCGATCGGTCCGTTCGGCGAAGCGATCTCCTGTTCGTGCCGACGCGTCAGCGTCGCCGATTATTCCCGTTGTTCGAAAAAACCGTCCCATTCTATCGTCTGAGGAATAATCGGCGTGCCTCGCGCGTCTAAAGTGAGGAGTTGCGATTTTGCCGAAGCAATTCGCCAGGGCCTAGACGACAACGCCCCGGGGTTAATCGGTCGAAAAAGGCGGCTCCGGCTTGGATAAAGGGAGGAAACCATGATCGACACACTCGCCATCAAGCGCCGCCAATTCCTAATGGGTGCCGCAGGGCTTGCAGGGGTCGCGGCCTACGGCATGCCAGCGTCCGCACAGGACGGTGGAAAGCTTCCGGCCTACGCCTCATGGAAGGACGCCGACGATCTCATCGTCCACACCGACCAGACGCTGGAAACCAAGCGTGCCGCCCAGGGCGACGCGCTCGTCACGCCCTCGAGCGATCTCTACATCCGCAACAACCTGCCGGCGCCGTCCGAGGACATCGTCGCCGATCGCGATGCCTGGGAGGTCCAGTTCGAAGGGTTCGCCAACCCGGGTTCGATGACCGTCGGTGAGATGAAGACCCTCGGCGTCGAGACCGTGGTGTGCGTTCTCCAGTGTTCCGGCAACGGTCGAGCCTTCTTCGATCACGAAACGAGCGGCTCGCAGTGGGCGACGGGTGCAGCCGGCAACGTCGTGTGGACCGGCGTTCCCGTACGGGTTCTCGCCGAGGCGATGGGAGGTGCTGCGGAGGGTCGTCAATGGCTCACCGGTACGGGCGGCGAGGAGATCCCTGCGGGCCTGCCACCTGAGACGGTCCAGGTCGAGCGTTCGGTCCCGATCGACGCTATGGAGCGCGCAATCCTCGCCTGGGAGATGAACGGCGAGCCGGTTCCGCTCGCCCATGGCGGTCCGCTGCGACTGATCGTGCCCGGCTATTTCGGGGTCAACAACATCAAGTATATCAAGCGCCTCGCGCTCACTGCGGATCAGTCGCCGGCGAAGATCCAACAGACCGGCTACCGCGTGCGCCCGATCGGTGTCGAAGGCGATCCCTCGCAGCCCTCGATGTTCAAGATGAGTGTCAAATCCTGGATCACCGGTCCGCTCGAAAAAGCGTCCGCCGGAAAGGTGCAGATCCATGGTGTCGCCATGGGTGGCGTCAGCGAGCTCAAGACCATCGAAGTCTCGACCGACGGTGGCGAGACCTGGGCGGAAGCCCGGTTCCTTGGACCCGATATGGGTCCTTACGCCTGGAGACCGTTCGCATTGATCGCCGATCTTCCTGCAGGGGAGCACACGCTCGCGAGCCGGGCGACGGCGGCGGACGGGCTGTCTCAACCAGAGGACTTCCCACCCAACGAGCGCGGCTACGGCAACAACGGCTGGCGGGCTCACGCGGTGGACGTGACCGTCAGCTGACGCTGCGCCGCGAAACTGGCCGGTGCTCTATCGCCTAAAGACGCCATCACCCTCGAGCATCTTGCTCTTCATCATTGGGTTCGGGCCTCGTATGCCAGAGGCCCGAACCCGACGTAGGGTATGACGACCGACATTCGATGCACTCCCGAAGCTGCTCCGCGACCGAGTGGCGGGACGCTGCTGCCATGCACGCCTGGTTCCCGCGCACCTTCGCCGAATGTCACGGACGGACCCCTTAAATCGCTTTCGAAAGGACCTGAAAGCTATGCCCATCAGATCGACACCACTCTTCGCCGTTCTTGCGATGTGTTTCGCGAGTTTCCCAACCCTTGCCGCCGATCCCTCGGTCAATGTCGAGGAGGGTCGTGAAATCTTCACCAAGAAGGCCGAACCAGCCTGTGCCGTCTGCCACACGCTCGCCGATGCCGATGCGTCCGGTGCCGTCGGCCCGAACCTCGACGAGTTGAAACCGAGCGCGGACCGCGTCGCCGCGGCCGTCAAGAGCGGTATCGGCGTGATGCCGGCGTTCGCAGACAGCCTGACGGCCGACAAGATCGCGACTGTTTCGGCCTATGTGGCAGAGGTCGCCGGAAAGAAGTAGCGCATGGCGCTAGGCCCGCCGTTTCGGATCAGTCGAAGCGCACAACGTTGGGACGTCATCGGACCATTGGTTTTGTATACGGCTCTTGAGCATCGGCGACGGCGGGACCGGGACCGGGACCGGCGATGCTCGCAAAGGCGAAGGCGTGCCAGACGGTCAAGTCCATTGCCGAGCGCGTCCGCGGCAAGCTGACCGTCATAGAGATGAAGTGACGCCTCGGCGGGGGCCCGATGCGACAAGGCGCCAGGTCCTCCGATCCGACACTGCAAGCTCGGTCTCTCCCATCAGTAGAGACCGAGCCCTATAGAGACATTCATTCTAAGGAAAACCGATCATGACAGCTACGAAGAAGACGACCCTCGGAGCCCTTCTTGGCGCCGGTGCGATCGCATTTTTCTCGACGACGTTTCTTGCCGAAGCCGGGGAGGTAATGAAGGTCTATTCGTCGCCGACCTGCGGCTGCTGCGCCGCCTGGGTCCGCCATGTCGAGGACGCCGGCTACGACGTGACGGTCGAGCACCTCGCCTCGGCTGACCTCTACGCCAAGAAGAAGGAGGCGGGTTTCTCGCCGCAGCACGCCTCCTGTCACACCGGCCTCGTCGGCGGTTACGCCATCGAAGGCCACGTGCCGGTGGCGGAGATCAAGCGGCTTCTTGCCGAACGTCCCGACGCGGTCGGTCTGTCGGTTCCTGGCATGCCGGCGGATGCGCCGGGGATGGGATCCGGCGACACGCCTTACGACGTACTCCTCGTCAAAGCGGACGGCTCCACCGAGGTGTTCGCGAGCTATCCGCGTTGAGCCTTCGCATAGATTTCATGGCCACCATGTCCCTTAAATGCGGACAGGCAGTGGATCTGCGAGCAGCTACCTGCGAGTCCCGGTCGGACAGCCTCCTTGCGAAGAACCCCATTGGTTTGGGTATGAAAGGCTTACCAATGCCAGAGACAAATCGCTGGTCCGTACCGTTACATCGCGCGGTTTCGGCGTGAATTAATATTACAGCGAATCCTGCTTTCATGCGATCTCTGCGGCAATCGAAGCGCCGGCGATCGGGCGCAATGCTGCTACGAGATCTTCTGCGCTTCTGACTTTCTAAGCATGTACGAAACCGGTCTTTTCGGGGGGCTGGATGGGCTCCGCCCTCGCATTCGAAGAAACGCGGGCAGCTAGAACTATACCAATTCGTATACTTCGAATGTGGAACGCTTGATAGATAATCTTATTTTTATAAAAAATTTACAGCGGGGGCTAAGACAATGTTCGACTGGATCACGGGGTTTATCACGCAATCGGGCTATCTTGGCATCGCGTTCTTGATGTTCGCGGAGAACATCTTTCCGCCGATTCCCTCCGAACTCATCATGCCGCTCGCCGGCTTTTCCGCCGCCGAGGGCGATCTGTCGCTGATCGGCGTGCTGGTCGCGGGCACGATCGGCTCTCTTCTCGGTGCCTTACCTTGGTACTACGCCGGGTATTACTTCAAGCTCGACCGGCTCAAGCGCCTCGCAGATCGCCACGGGCGATGGCTGACCATGACTTCCGACGATGTCGACACGGCATCGTCGTGGTTCCGACGCTATGGCGCGAGCGCGGTCTTCTTCGGAAGGCTCATCCCGACCGTGCGAACCCTGATCTCTGTGCCGGCGGGAATCAATCGGATGGGAATGGTGCGGTTCCTAGCCTGGTCGGCGCTCGGAACGGTAATATGGACTACGTTCCTGACGCTCGCGGGCTACGTTCTCCAGTCCCAGTACGACCTTGTTGCCGGCTGGCTCGATCCCGTCACGCAGGCGGTCGTCGCGTTCCTTGTCCTCGGCTACGTCTACCGGGTCGTCACGTTCGGGCGACGGCAGAAGAAACAGCGGGAGCATCGAACGGATGAGAAAGCATCGTAGGTTCGGCGCGAGCGCTAAACCGACCCGAAGAGGCGGAACCTCGGTCGGTCGTCTCGACGGGGGTGCGCGGATCGCCACCCAGCGAGAGCAACCATTTTGCTTCTTCGCCCGCGAAACCGGAGGCTACGGCAAGTGCGAGCAGGTCGATACGGCTTAGCGGCATAGACAATCTCAACGGGAGCGGAGAAAGGAAGGTTTGCGGATGAAGTCGGAGACCTTGTCGAGCCCCATCATTGCGGACACCGTTTCTCCGACGCGGACGACGAACGCGACGAACGGGCTTAGCAAGCCGGATCGGAGAAACCCCGCTGCACAGACGCCGATCGACGCGCCGGCAACGACATCTGTCGGGAAATGCACGCCGAGAGCGACCCGCGACCAGCCAACGAAAACGGTCGCCGTCGCGAGGATCGCGGCGATCCGGGAACGCCCGGCAAAGGTGAGGCTCGCGGTCACCGCTGCCATGACGGCCACGTGGTCGCTCGGGAACGAACTGTCGGCGGCATGGTCGAGGACGTTCCCCGCAAGACCGATCATGAAGGGTCTCGGTTCGAAAACGAGAAACGAGATCAGTCCGGACAAGGCCAGAGCCATGCCTGCGGCGATCGCCGCAGTGGCTCCGTCTGTCCGGTCACCGTTCCTGTCGCGAAGCCAGAGCGCGATCAGGACGAACGGAACGAGCGCGATCAGCCAGTCCGCCGCTCCGGTTTCGAACGGCGCCAACGTTTCGGCGGCGAAGCCGTGAATGAAAGGGAACAGTGAAAGGTCGAACTGGGTAGGCATGACATCCTCTCGATGGATGCCCGATGATCGCGGAAAAGGTTCGCTGCCGCGTGGCCGGAACTATACGGATCGGTAACGGTGCGGCGCAGGATGCGCCGCACTAAGACCCAACCGTCAGTCGAAGCGATAGGAGATCGTCGCCCAGAGGGTGCTGAAATCGGTCCGGTCGTTCGTTTTAGCGTTGAAGTCGACGATGCCAGCAGCGTTCCGCCCCGTCGCCGACCAGTCGCTCTTGCCGAGGTCGGTGTAGGGGTATTCGAGCCCGAGCGAGACATGTGGATCGATGAGATATTCGATGCCACCGCCGACCGTGTAACCGGTGTCGAACTTGTCCTTGTTCTCGGAGAAGGCCCCGTCAAAGGGACCGAAAACACTGGTCGACTGGCTTCTCCCGGCGTAGGCGAAGCCGCCGGTGCCGTAGACAAGCAGATCGTCGAAGGCATAACCGATACGGCCCCTGACAGTCCCCAGATAGTCGATCCTGTCCTTGGTGGAGAAGTTCACGCCACCGACGGAAAACCCTCGATTGTTGATTTCCACCCGGAACTGACCCGGGAAGCTGCCTGATTTCCACTGAGATTTGACCCATGTGAGCCTTTCCCCCGAGCGAGAGCGAAGGGGGCTATGGAGTGATCCACGTGGGACTTTTGAACGTCATCCACCGCCTGGCTTTGCGAGAGAAGCTGCCGATCCGGGAGATCGCCAGGCGGACCGGGCTCTCCCGCAACACCATCAAGAAGTATCTGAAGGCCGGCACGATCGAGCCGAAGTTCTCGGTGCCGGAACGGGCGAGCAAGCTGGACCCGTTCGCCGACAAGCTCGCGGCCTGGCTGAAGACGGAAGCATCGAAGTCACGCAAGCAACGCCGGCCTTTGACCCACTTGCATGCCGATCTCGTCGCTCTTGGGTTCA
>NZ_JAXLPB010000008.1:0-58703 GCF_034321785.1 Fulvimarina uroteuthidis
CACACACACCCACGCATGCGCGCCCACAAAACACGCCCGCGGGCGCACGCGTGCGTCTGTACGCGTGCGTGCGTATGAGGGCGTGCGTGCGTATGCGTCTGTCTGCGGGCATGACGCGGGCGTGACGCGGGGCGACCCCTCACGACCCGCCATGCGCGCTAACGAAGCATTAACCCTACCGGGACCATAATGCGATCGACGTCGCGCCTGGGCACGCCGCCATGCTTTCACCGGATTCGAACGGATAAGGGGAAGGGCGGGCGTCGGGATCACGCAGGGTCCGGCGATCGCCGCCACGATATCGGGCGGGACGGACGATCGCACGCGATCCGGGCCGTTCGCCGGCTCTCAGGGACGACCCGGCGGCGGTGGGCGGACGACGGGACTTTGAAACGGTCGAGCTCTTATCGGGGCCGACGACGAGGGGCAGACGGATCATGGGCGAAGGCGTTATCACGGAGGGACTGCACGCGGCTGGAAGCGTGTCTCTCTGGGACCTGTTCTGGCAGGCCGGCTTCATCGTCAAGATGGTGATGGTCGGCTTGATGGTCGCCTCGGTCTGGACCTGGGCGATCATCGTCGACAAGACCCTGCGCTTTGCCGCGGTCCGCCGGCAGTTGAACAATTTCGAAAACCGGTTCTGGTCCGGCCAGTCCCTCGAGGAGCTCTACCAGTCGCTCTCCGACCGCAAGACCTCCGGCATGAGCGCGGTGTTCGTCGCGGCCATGCGGGAATGGAAAAAGAGTTTCGAGAAGGGGGCGCGCTCGCCGATCGGGCTGCAGCAGCGCATCGAGAAGGCCATGGATGTGACGCTCGCCCGCGAAATGGAAACGCTGGAATCGCGGCTCGGCTTTCTGGCGACGATCGGCTCGGCCGCACCGTTCGTCGGCCTGTTCGGAACCGTCATCGGTATCATGACGTCCTTCCAGGCGATCGCCGGATCCCAGCAGACATCGCTTGCCGTCGTCGCACCGGGCATCGCCGAGGCGCTGCTGGCCACCGCCATCGGTCTCGTCGCGGCGATCCCCGCCGTCATCGCCTACAACAAGCTGTCGGCCGACGCCGGCAAGATAGGCCTTCGCCTGGAATCGTTCGCCGACGAATTTTCCTCGATCCTGTCGCGGCAGATCGACGAGCGGCAGGCCCAGCGCCCGGCCGCCTGATCGCGCCGGCGGCCTCGCACCGGATTTCCGCACGGCGCGCAGCACCGCCGGATCCGGACAATGACGATACCGACACCTTGAAAGCAACGAACCATGGGCATGTCGACAGGAGCAGGAGGCGGGGGATCGGGCCGGCGCAGAGGCCGGGGCGGACGCCGCCGCGCGCCGATCAGCGAGATCAACGTGACGCCGATGGTCGACGTCATGCTCGTGCTTCTCATCATCTTCATGGTGGCCGCCCCCATGTTGACGGTGGGCGTGCCGATCAACCTTCCGGAAACCCAGGCCAAGGCGATCAATTCCGAGACCCAGCCGATTACGATCTCGGTGGATCAGGCCGGCACGATCTTCCTCAACGATACGCAGATCCCGGTGGACGAAGTCGTCGCGAAGCTCCAGGCCATCGCAAGTGCCGGCTATGAGGAGCGAATCTTCGTGCGCGGCGACCAGTCCGCCGATTACGGCACGGTGATGAAAGTCATGGCCCGCATTTCCGCGGCCGGTTTCCGCAATATCGGTCTCGTGACCGAACAAGAACAGAACGCGTAAGGCGCTTCCATGAAGACCGGGGTCGTCGTTTCCTCCCTCGCGCATGGGGTCTTGCTGACCTGGGGCCTCTGGGCCCTGGGCGCACCCGAACCCATGACGATCGTGGACGACAGCCTCCCCGTCGAACTGGTGTCGATCGAGGAGTTCTCGCAATCGATGCGCGGTGCGCAGGATGCGCCGATCGCCGAGACGAGCGCGCCGGAACCCACCGAGGACCGCTCCGAACCGGTGCCCGATGCCGAGAACGCCGGCGAGAACAGTGTCGATCTCGATGCGGCGCCCGCGCCCCGGCCCGCGCCGCGCGAGACGGTCCAGACCGCAGCCGCCGAACCGTCTCCCGAACCCGTGATGCCCGACCCGGTCCCCGCGCCCGAGCCCGAACCGGCGGCGGAGCCCGAGCCGGTCCCCGCACCCGAACCCGAGCCCGCGGAAGCCGAAGCCGAACCTGCGCCCCAGCCCGAGCCCGATCCCGTGTCCGAGGCGATCGAACAGGCGGTGGCCGAGCCGGAACCCGATCCGGTTCCCTCGCCGCCCCGGAACGTTCCCGTGCCGAGCACCAAGCCGAGGCCGCCCGAGCGCGTCGAGGTTGCCGAGGCACGCCGGGAGCCGCCGCCCACCGAGCCCGAGCAAACCGAAAAGCCCGAACAGCCGAAACAGGAGGCTGCGGAGGAAAAGACGTTCGACGCCGACCAGATCGCCGCGCTTCTGAACAGGGAGCAGTCGGCGGGCGGCGGCGCCAAGCGCGAAACCGAGACGGCGGCGCTCGGCGGACGCCAGACGACCGGTGCGACCCTTGCGGCCAGCGAGATCGATGCGTTGCGGCGTGCGACCAAGGAATGCTGGAACGAGCCGAGCGGCTCCTTCGGCGCCGAGGGCATCGTCGTCGAGCTCTCGTTCGAACTCGAGCCGGACGGATCCTTGAGCTCGCCGCCCCGGGCCACGGCGACGGGTGGCGATCCTGCAACACGCAGAGCTTATGAAGGCAGTGCCTCGCGTGCCGTTCGCATTTGTGCCCAACAAGGCCGTTATCGGCTGTCCGCAGAGTCTTATGACGCCTGGTCGGAGCTGACCTTCAACTTCCGCCCGGACGTTACCTACTGAAACGCGTCGGACCGAACGGCTGAACGCCGGGGTTTCGGGACACGCAATGCGCATTCGAAAGCTTTCGAGCGTCGCGACCGATCGAAGATCGGGACGATGCCGATCAACTCGCACTTGGGGCGCCGGCGACCTGGCGCGCCGAACAACCCTCAAGGGACAGGACAGAATGGACTTCTCCCGGACGAACATCATGCGGGTCCTTTCCGGGGCCCTTCTCGCACTCGCACTTGCCGCTTTCGCAGCGCTTGCGCCCGCCCAGGCGCGCGTCACGATCGACATCACCGGCGGTACCGCCAAGCCGATGCCGATCGCGATCACCGATTTCCAGTCGCAGGACGGTCTCGGCGCGCAGATTTCGAGCGTCATCGCGGCCGACCTGCAGCGATCGGGCCTGTTCGCGCCGATCGACAAGGCGGCTTTCATCCAGACCGGGCTGACCCCCGACACGTCGCCCGCGTTCCAGGACTGGACGGTGATCAACGCCCAGGCGCTCGTCGTCGGGCGCGTCGCACCGGAAGCCGACGGGCGTCTTCGCGTCGAGTTCCGTCTGTGGGACACGTTCGCCGGCCAGCAGATGGACGGGCAGCAGTTCTATGCCAATCCGAACGACTGGCGCCGGATCGCGCACATCATCGCCGATGCGATCTACAAGCAGATCACCGGCGAAAGCGGCTATTTCGACAGCCGCGTCGTGTTCGTGTCCGAGAGCGGCGGCAAGGCCGACCGGGTCAAGCGTCTTGCGATCATGGATCAGGACGGCGCCAATCTGCGCTATCTGACCGAGGGCCAGGATCTCGTCCTCACGCCGCGCTTCTCGCCGAGCCGGCAGGAAATCACCTACATGTCGTTCGGCAATGGCGAGCCCCGCGTCTACCTCCTCCAGCTCGAGACCGGACAGCGCGAGATCGTCGGCAATTTCCCCGGCATGACCTTCTCGCCGCGCTTCTCGCCCGACGGACAGAAGGTGGTGATGAGCCTCCAGCAGGACGGCAACGCCAACATCTACGCGATGGACCTGCGCTCGCGCGCGACCCAGCGTCTGACCAACACGGCGGCGATCGATACATCGCCCTCCTATTCGCCGGACGGCGGACGGATCGTCTTCGAATCCGACCGTGGCGGCCGCCAGCAGCTCTATACGATGAATGCGGACGGCTCGAACCAGCAGCGCATCTCGTTCGGCGACGGCGCCTATTCGACGCCGGTCTGGTCGCCGCGCGGCGATCTCGTCGCCTTCACCAAACAGTCGGGGGGGCAGTTCCAGATCGGCGTGATGCGTCCCGACGGTTCGGGCGAGCGCATCCTGACCTCGGGCTACCACAATGAAGGTCCGACCTGGGCTCCGAACGGCCGCGTGCTGATGTTCTTCCGCGACCAGAAGGGCGCGGGCGGACCCCAGCTGTACTCGATCGATCTTTCCGGACGCAACGAACAGAAGGTGCCGACGTCGGGCTTTGCGTCGGACCCGGCCTGGTCGCCGGTCCTGGGATAGGGGCGAGGCGCCGAGCCCGTCGCGAAGGCGCGGGCGTCCGCCGCGGCGGCGCACGCGCTTTAGCCGACCCTGAAATGTCTCGAAGATGGCTTCCGGCGAGCCCGCCGGGGCCGCGGAACCGCCATCGCGGCAGGCGCGTCCGGCAGGGATCTGCAAGCGGCGCGACGGCGAACAATAGGGGCCGACAAACCGTCGGCCTTAAGGGGGCGTTAAGCAGAAACGCGGTAAACCTCCGGTTATGAGAAACGACAGCGTTTTAAGGAGTTGGCGATGAGCCTCTCGCGCATTTTGAATATCCGCTTTGCGGTCATGCTCTTCGCCGGTCTGATGGTGGCAGGCTGCGCCAACAAGCAGGGCGCCCTGCCGGACAATGCGGCCGGTCTCGGCCTGTCCGGCGCGGGCGGCATGAACGGGGCCAACGGCCTCGGCGGTGCCGGCGGTGCCCCGGGGTCCTCGCAGGACTTCACCGTGAATGTCGGCGACCGGATCTTCTTCGAGACCGATTCCTCCGCCATCACCGCACAGGCGCAGCAGACGCTGCAGCGTCAGGCCCAGTGGCTGAACCAGTATCCGCAGTACCAGGTGACCGTCGAGGGACACTCGGACGAGCGCGGAACCCGCGAATACAATCTGGCGCTGGGGGCCCGCCGTGCCGCCGCGACCCGTGACTATCTCGCCCAGCTCGGCGTCAATGCAGGTCGCGTGCGCACCCTGTCGTTCGGCAAGGAACGTCCGGTCGCGGTCTGCGACGACATTTCCTGCTGGTCCCAGAACCGGCGTGCGGTCACCGTCCTCGGCGGGGCCGGCAGCTGAGGCGCCGATCCCGTCACGTCGAACCCGTTGCGGGCGCTTCCTTGGCGAGGCGCCCGTTTTTTATGGAAAATCGCGCCCGCACGGCACGCCAAACCCTTGATTGCCCGAAATTTGGCCAAAACTTTCCGCGAGGTGTTAAGAACCATCGCAAACCCGCGGCCGCGGCGCGCCTTGCGCGACCGTCCGGCTGGCGGAACATAGTCATCAACCGAGGAGTTCGTCCATGATCCGCCGCCCGAACCTTTTTGCGGTTCTCGCTTCGGCAGCGTTTCTGTCCGCGCCGCTTCCCGCATGGGCTTTCGCGCCCGCGGCAACGACGTTTCAGGCCGCGCCGGCGCAAGCCCGGCAAGGCGACACCGCAGGCGCTCCCGTTCTGCTTGCCCAGGCCGGCGACACGCTCTCGCGTATCCAGCGCCTCGAGGACGAGGTCCGGCGCCTCAACGGGCGTGTGGAAGAGTTGAGCTTCCAGCTGCTTCAGGCCCAGGAAGACATGCGCAAGGCGCAGGAGAACAACGAACTGCGGTTCCAGGATCTCGAACAGGGGGCCGGGGCCGGCGGCACCGGTGACGGCCTGCCCCAGCAGCGCGGCGATCTGGACACCGGCACCACGGGGGGACAAGCAGGCGGGACGCCGGATGCCGACATTGCCGCCATCATCGGCGACACCGATCTTCCGGCGGCCTCGCCGGACGTAGCGGCAACGGCACCCGTGCCGCCGTCCGACCAGCCGGTCACGCTGCCGTCCGGGGCCGCGACCGCCGTCTACGAATCGGCCTACGACCAGCTTCTGGCCGGCGACTATCAGAGCGCCGAGCAGTCGTTCCGCCAGTACGTCCAGACCTATCCGGGTTCCCCCAATGCCCCCGATGCCCAATACTGGCTGGGCGAGAGCCTTTTCCAGCAGCAGCGCTACGCCGATGCCGCCGAAGTCTTCCTGAATGCCCAGAAGGCGACGCCGGAAGCCACCAAGGCGCCGGACATGATGCTGAAGCTCGGCATGTCTCTCGCAGCGCTCGGCAACGCGGAAACGGCATGCATCACCTATCGCGAAGTCGAAAGTCGCTATCCGCAGATGAACGAAACCCTGCGCACCAAGCTCGACCAGGAGCGCAAGAGCGCCAATTGCTGATTGGCCGCGCGCCGTGATGCTCCAGACTCCGGCGGTTGCGCCGACCATCACCGCTTTCTGCGCCGGTGATCTGGAAGACCGGCTTCAGGCCGCTTGCCCGAAAATTCGTTTCGCCGATGTCCGCCATGGCTCGGAATCGCGGCTTCGGCTGCTGTGCGCCGTTTCCGGCGGAGCCGATTCTCTCGCCCTTCTCTGTCTTGCAAGCTTGCTCCCGCGCGAGCGTTTCCACGTTCTCGCCGCGACGGTCGATCACGGCCTGCGTCCCGAATCCGCGCGCGAGGCCGCTTACGTTGCGCGGATCTGCCGACAGTTCGACGTGCCCCACCGGGTTCTCGAATGGCGCGGATGGGACGGGCGGGGCAATCTGCAGGCGAAGGCCCGCACTGCGCGCTATGCGCTTCTCACCCGATGCGCGCGCATTGATGGTGCCGGGTTGATCCTGACCGCGCATCACGCGCGCGATCAACTCGAAACCATTCTCCACGCACACGAGCGCGGCGACGCGCCGTCACGGCTGGCCGGCATGCGGCCTGTGCGGGCACTCGATCCATGGACCGATCTCCTTCGCCCCTTTCTCGGCGACGAGCCGGCCCGGCTTCACGCCGTTCTCGCAAGCCACGGCATCGAGGCGGTCCGCGACCCCACGAACGAAGACGCCGTTTTCGCGCGGGTCCGTCACCGGCGGGCCATTGCGGGGATGAACGAAATGGCGGTTGGCGCCCTGCGTGCCCTCCAGCGAGAGGCCGAGCGCGCGCGAACGCGAACGGACGCGGCACTGGGCGCTTTTGTCGACGGCCTGCTGGCCGCGAAACGGCTTTGTTTCCGCGACGACGGCACGATCACGCTCGATGCGGCGGCGTTCCAGAATGGCGACGCGCCTTTGCGGGAGCGATTGCTCTCCCGCATGCTGACGGCGGCGGGCGGGGCGGCGCATCCGCCGCGGCGCGACCGGGTCGCACGGCTTGCGGACGACCTGCCGTCGGCTTGCCGCGGCCCTGACCGAACCCTTTCCGGCGCCCGCATCGCCCGCATCGGGAGCACGATCGAAATCTCGCGCGAATATGGACGTGCCGGACCAGCCGCGATCGCCGAGCCCTGGACCCGTCGCCATATCGTCTTTGACAACCGCTTCGATCTCTTCCTCACCGACGCGGAACGGGCGCTCGCCCGCGGCGGAGGCGCCGTTCTGGCGGGCTTCGGAGCGACGGCGCGCGGCGGTGCGAAGGCCAGGACGTTGCCTTGCCTCATCGCTGAGGACGGAAGGGTCCTGGTCGCCCATCCCGGCCTGCTTCGCGCAGACCGTCCGGTCGGCGGGCCGGCGGCCTTCAGCCGGATCGAGTGCCGGGTGCGCTGGCGCTGTCTCGCCGATCTTCGAGACCTGTCCGTCGGGCCGTCGGGGACCGCGGACGGACGCGTTAAGGACGCGAAGACGTTCTCTTCCCCCGGACGGTTGCCCCGCCTCGGCGACCATGCGACCAAAGCGCCGTAAAACCGCCGCTTGCCATTGGCAAGAGGAGAGGGAATACTTACCTTGCGGACAAATGCACGGGGTCCCTCCCGTGAGGCAAAGCCAGGACGACTGATGAATCAGAACTTCCGTAACTTCGCGCTATGGGCGATCATCGCCCTGCTTCTCATCGCGCTGTTCCAGCTGTTTTCCAATGGATCGCAGAACGCGAACGCGCGGGAAGTGCCGTATTCCCAGTTCCTGTCCGAAGTCGATTCCGGCCGCGTGACCTCGGTCACCATCCAGGGTCAGAAGATCACCGGCAATTACAGCGATGGCGGCCAGTCGTTCCAGACCTACGCCCCCGAAGATGCGGCCCTCGTCCCGCGCCTCGAAGCCAAGGACGTGCGCATCAGTGCGGCGCCTCCCGGGGACGACACCAATCCGATCTGGTCGATGCTCCTGTCGTTCGGACCGATCCTGCTCATTCTCGCCGTCTGGATCTTCCTGATGCGCCAGATGCAGGGCGGCGCCGGCGGCAAGGCGATGGGTTTCGGCAAGTCCAAGGCCAAGCTCCTCACCGAGGCCCATGGCCGCGTCACCTTCGCCGATGTCGCCGGCGTCGACGAGGCCAAGCAGGATCTGGAAGAGATCGTCGAGTTCCTGCGCGAGCCGCAGAAGTTCCAGCGTCTGGGCGGCAAGATCCCGCGCGGCGTGCTTCTCGTGGGCCCTCCGGGCACCGGCAAGACACTGACGGCGCGTGCGGTCGCCGGCGAGGCGGGCGTGCCCTTCTTCACCATCTCCGGTTCCGACTTCGTCGAGATGTTCGTCGGCGTGGGCGCAAGCCGCGTGCGCGACATGTTCGAACAGGCCAAGAAGAACGCGCCCTGCATCATCTTCATCGATGAGATCGACGCCGTCGGTCGTCATCGCGGTGCGGGCCTCGGGGGCGGCAATGACGAGCGCGAGCAGACGCTCAACCAGCTTCTCGTCGAGATGGACGGTTTCGAGGCGAACGAGGGCGTCATCCTCATCGCCGCCACCAACCGCCCCGACGTTCTCGATCCGGCGCTCCTGCGTCCCGGCCGTTTCGATCGCCAAGTCGTCGTGCCGAACCCGGACGTGACGGGCCGCGAGAAGATCCTCAAGGTTCATGTGCGCAACGTGCCGCTGGCACCCAATGTCGACCTGAAGACCATCGCGCGCGGCACGCCGGGCTTTTCCGGTGCCGATCTCGCCAATCTCGTCAACGAAGCCGCGCTGATGGCGGCGCGCCGCTCCAAGCGCCTCGTCACCATGCTCGAGCTGGAAGACGCCAAGGACAAGGTCATGATGGGCGCCGAGCGCCGGTCGATGGCGATGACCGAGGACGAGAAGATGCTGACGGCATATCATGAGGCCGGCCACGCGCTCGTCGGCATCCATGTTCCGGGCAACGACCCGCTGCACAAGGTGACGATCATACCGCGCGGCCGCGCGCTCGGCGTCACCATGAACCTGCCGGAGCGCGATCGCTACGGCATGCGCAAGAACGAGATGGAAGCCCGGCTCGCCATGATCTTCGGTGGCCGCGCGGCCGAGGAGATCATTTACGGGCTCGATAATGTGACCACCGGCGCGTCCAACGACATTCAGCAGGCGACCAACATGGCGCGTGCGATGGTCATGGAATACGGCATGAGCGACAAGCTCGGGCGCTTGCGCTACAAGCAGAACCAGGACGAGGTCTTCCTCGGCCATTCCGTCGCCCAGCAGCAGAACATGTCCGAGGACACGGCCAAGCTGATCGATTCGGAAGTGCGCGGCATCATCGAGGTGGCCGAGAACCGGGCGCGTCAGATCCTCAACGACCATATCGACCAGCTGCACCTGATCGCGAAGGCGCTTCTCGAATATGAGACGCTCTCGGGCAAGGAGGTCGACGACCTTCTGCACGGGCGCACGCTTTCCCGCGACATGGGCGACGACACGCCGCCGAGCCGGGGGTCGTCCTTCCCGAAGGCCGGCACCTCGCGCCCGACCAATAGCGGCGAGACCGGCGGCGGCCTGGAGCCGCAGCCCACCTGATCGCCAGTGCGATCGGATGAACTGTTCATCGAACTTTTCGAAAGGCGGTCCTTCGGGGCCGCCTTTTTCGTATGATCGTGCGCCGGCCGGAAGCGATCCCGCGCCCCGTTCACCAAGCCGCACGGATCTCCTGCGAGCTCACGCCATCCGTGTTAGATATCCCACATTGCGCGCGAAAGTCAGGCCTTCGCGGTGTTCCGCCCATGAAAGGGCGCATTCGGCGCCGCGTTGTCGGCGCGATCGAAGATATGCCGCGCGATTGCGGCCACGGCCCGCACGCGGACGACAGTTTGGAGACACATGATGGCGCGACGCTATTTCGGAACGGACGGCATTCGGGGCAGGGCGAACAGGTTCCCGATGACGCCGGAAGTGGCGTTGAAGGTCGGCATGGCCGCAGGCCTCGTCTTCCATCGCGGCAAGCACCGGCACCGCGTCGTGATCGGCAAGGATACGCGCCGCTCCTCCTACATGCTGGAAAACGCGATGGTCGCCGGCTTCACGTCGGCCGGCATGGATGTCTATCTTCTCGGGCCGATGCCGACGCCGGCCGTCGCCATGCTGACGCGCTCGCTGCGCGCCGATATCGGCGTGATGATCTCGGCATCGCATAATCCGTTCGAGGACAACGGCATCAAGCTGTTCGGACCGGACGGGTACAAGCTGTCCGACGGGATCGAGATGCAGATCGAGGCGCTGCTCGAAGAGGATATGACCCATCGCATGCCGACGGGCGCGGACATGGGCCGCGCGACGCGCATCGACGGCGTCCACGACCGCTATATCGAATTCGCCAAGCGGACTTTGCCCCGGGAAATCTCGTTCGACGGCATGCGCATCGTCATCGATTGCGCCAACGGCGCCGGCTACGACGTCGCGCCCAAGGTTCTCTGGGAGCTCGGCGGCGACGTCGTCGCCATCGGCACCAACCCCGATGGCACCAACATCAACCGGGATTGCGGATCGACCTCGCCCGCCGCGCTCAGCGCCAAGGTGCGCGAAGTGCGCGCCGATATCGGCATCGCGCTCGACGGCGACGCCGACCGGGTGCTGATCGTCGACGAGCGCGGCGAGATCGTCGACGGCGACCAGCTGATGGCGGTGATCGCGGAAAGCTGGAACGAGGACGGGCGCCTTGCGGCCGGCGGCATCGTCGCCACCATCATGTCCAATCTCGGGCTGGAGCGGTTCCTCGAAACCCAGAACCTGCTTCTCGCCCGCACCAAGGTCGGGGATCGCTACGTCGTCGAGCACATGCGTGAACATGGCTACAATGTCGGCGGCGAGCAGTCCGGCCATATCGTCCTGTCGGATTTCGGAACGACCGGCGACGGGCTGATTTCGGCGTTGCAGGTGCTGGCGGTGGTCAAGCAGAAGGGCGGCAAGGTCTCCGAGGTCTGCCGCCGCTTCGAGCCCGTGCCGCAATTCCTGAAGAATGTCCGCTTCGGCGGGGGCACGCCCCTCGACCGGGACGAGGTGAAGTCCGTGATCGAGACCGGCCGCAACCGTCTCGGCAATTCGGGCCGCCTCGTCATCCGCCCCTCCGGCACCGAGCCGCTCATCCGGGTCATGGCCGAGGGCGACGACCCGCGCATGGTGGAAGACGTGGTCGACGACATTGTCGGCGCGCTGAAGGCCGTCGCCGCCTGAGACCGCGCATGAGACGGAAGACGGCCCTGGAGACCGGCGCCGCCGATCCTCACCAGGCGATCGGCTTGCCGTTCTGGTCCCAGAACGAGCCGCTGTCTTCGGGCCCGTGCGCCATCAGCGTCCTGACGAGATTGTCCGCCGCTGTGGCGGCATCGACGGTCGCATGGTGGTCCTGGAAGTCCGCCGTGAACGGCGTTTCGACCGTGCCGGGATGAAGCGCGAGAAGCGTCGCGCGGGCGTGGGTTCGTCTCAGCTCGATCGCCGCCGTCCGGATCAACTGGTTCAGCGCCGCCTTCGACGCCCGGTAGGCGTACCAGCCGCCCAGGCCATTGTCGCCTATCGACCCGATGCGCGCCGACAGCACCCCGATCCGCACCGCGCGTTCGCGTGCGAGCGTCGGCACGAGATGTTTCAGGACGAGAAGCGGCCCGGCCGCATTGATCGCGAACAGAGCCGCAAGCTCCGCCGGATCGCAGTCGCCGAGCTTCTTCTCCGGCCTGTCACGGTGCGCGGTCAGAACGCCGGTCGCGACGAACACCCGGTCGAACGCCCCGTCGAGGCGCGAGATCGCGCGCACGATGCTCGCCTCGTCGCTCACGTCCAGACCATCGGCCCGGCGCGACAGCTGAACGACCTCGCCATCCTTCGCGCAGCGCTCCGCGAGCGCCTGACCGATGCCGCCGGACGCGCCGATGATGAGGGTTCTGAACGCCATGGCGCATGTCTCCGATCGGTGGGCTTCCGCATCGGCCCAAATCGGACTCGACTTTCGGGAAAGCCCAGGGCGTGAAATCGAGAGGCCGACTGGCGCATCGTGCGCCTGAATGGATGCACGATGCGCCAGAGACGGAACCATGGCGCCGACGGGTCAGGCGGGGCGGGTCGGGCTCAAAAGGGCCGGCCCGTGAAAGACGTTCGATCGCCGCGGCAGCGCCTGACGAACCTGACGAGCAGCTCTCGTCCGCGCGAGAAAGATCGCCCGGCGCGTTCAACCCGCCGGGCTTCGTTCGATCCGCAGGGTCCGACTTTCGCCGTCAGGCCGCCGCGCGGTTGTTGAGGTAGCCGCGTTCGATGAGGAGTTCGGCGATCTGGATCGTGTTGAGCGCCGCGCCCTTGCGCAGATTGTCCGAGACCACCCAGATGTTGAGGCCGTTGTCGAGGGTCTGGTCCTCGCGGATTCGGGAGATGAAGGTGGCGTCGTCGCCGGCGCACTCGATCGGGGTGACGTAGCCGCCATCCTCGCGCTTGTCGACGACGAGGCAGCCCGGCGCCTCGCGCAGGATGTCGCGGGCTTCGTCCGCGGTGATCGGGTTCTCGAACTCGATGTTGACGGCTTCCGAATGGCCGACGAACACCGGCACGCGAACCGCGGTGCAGGTGACCTTGATCTTCGGGTCGAGCATCTTCTTGGTCTCGGCCATCACCTTCCACTCTTCCTTGGTCGAGCCGTCTTCCATGAAGTCGTCGATGTGCGGGATGACGTTGAAGGCGATGCGCTTGGTGAAGCGCTGAGCCTCGACGGGATCGGCGACGAAGACGGCGCGCGACTGCTTGAACAGCTCGTCCATGCCGTCCTTGCCGGCGCCCGACACCGACTGGTAGGTCGAGACGACGACGCGCTTGATCTTGGCGAAATCGTGCAGCGGCTTCAGCGCGACGACGAGCTGCGCGGTCGAGCAGTTCGGGTTGGCGATGATGTTCTTCTTGGAGTAGCCGGCGATCGCGTCCGGGTTCACCTCGGGAACGATGAGCGGCACGTCCTGATCGTAGCGCCAGGCCGAGGAATTGTCGATGACGATGCAGCCTTGCGCGGCGATCTTCGGGCTCATCTCCTTGGAGACGGTGCCGCCGGCGCTCATCAGGCAGAGATCGGTATCGGAGAAGTCGTAGCCGTCGAGGTGCTTCACCTTCAGCGTCTTGTCGCCGAAGGAGACTTCCTGGTTCACCGACCGACGCGAGGCGAGCGCCACGACGGAATCGGCCGGGAAGTTGCGTTCGGCGAGAATCGACAGCATTTCGCGCCCGACATTGCCGGTGGCGCCTGCGATCGCGATTTTGTAACCCATGGGGTTTCGACCTTTTCGCTCTCCCCGACACGGATCGAATACGCTTCTCCACCACCCCGGGGGAGACGAGCGGGGTGGGGCGTCAGCTAATCGACGATTTTGTCTTGGAGCGTATGGTCATGATGGCGGGAGGTATGGGATGGGGCGTCGAAAATGTCAATTGCCACGCTCCGCACGGCGCGGGGCATCACGTGTCTCGCGCGGCCGCCGGGGCCTTCTCAGCCGCCGGTCCGCATTTCGCGCATCCGCATGGGCATGCCGTCGACCTGATCGAAGATTTCGGCCGGATCGATCGCGTGCGTCCACCGGTTCTTCTCGTCGCCGTCCTTGCCGACGAGGATCACGGCGAACGCGCCCGGATCTATACCATAGGCGGCGCGCAAGGCCGCGTTCCCGGCGCCGGGTTTTGGCTGCCCCGATAGCATCGAGGGACGTGTCCGCGACGCCAGAACAAGGAGGACGGCCATGTCCCGGGTCTCGAGGCCTGCCATCGCCGCGTCAAAAGTTGCGAGCTGGCGCGTGACATCGCGGCCGGCGAGATCCGGCGCGAAGACCAGAAGCGGCCGCGCATTCCAGCGATAGGGCTCGAGCGGTCCTGCAAGGGCAGGGGCGAGGGTGGCTGCGAGGAACACGGCCGATAGCAAAACCTGTTTCATGCGGTGACAAGGTGGGGCGAGCGGCGATCGGTTCCAGTCGCGGCGACGCTCGGGTACATGGGGTGGACAGGCGGGACCATCGCAACGCCGCTCAACGCAAAAACGGGCCGGCATGGCGCCGACCCGTTTGTCTCTTGCGGTGTTGCGGCGGGCGCTCAGTAGCGGCGCGGGCCACGGCGGCTCGAACCGCGTCCGGTGATCTTCTTCGTCACCCAGCCCATGAAGAGCGCTTTCAGAATGCTGCGGATCATCGGTCTATCCTCGTATCGATGTGTCGAACACATTTGCTTTGATCGAACAATGCGCAAGACCGTCAAACGGTTGCATGGGGCCGGGTCGGAACAAAAGCGGGCGCGCCGTTTGAAACCTCGCGAAACCGTCTATCTGACGGTGCAGCCTTTCCGCGATGATCAAAGGAGCCCTCATTCATGGCCGATAAAGAACCGCGCCTCAGCGTGAAGACACAAAGGCTCGGGCCGTTTCCCCATGTGAGCGTCCCCGTGTTCGTCGCTTCCGCGGTTCTGATCGTCGGCTTCATCATCTTCGGCGCGTTCTTCACCGACCTTGCGGAATCGGTGTTTCCCTGGCTGCAGAAGGAGATCGTCAACAGGTTCGGCTGGATGTTCGTCCTCGTCACGAACGCCGCGTTGATCCTGATGTTCTACCTGGCGTTCAGCCGGTTCGGCGATATCCGTCTCGGCGCCCAGACCGACCGGGCCGAGTACGACTTCTTCTCCTGGATGGCGATGCTGTTTTCGGCCGGCATCGGCGTCGGGCTCCTGTACTGGGGAACGGCCGAGCCGCTGACCCATTTCTACAATCCGCCGCTGGAGGCCGCCGAATCCGTGGCCGCAGCCAAGGAGGCGATGGTCCTGTCCTTCCTGCACTGGGGCCTGCACGGCTGGGCGATCTACGGCGTCGTCGGCCTGTCCCTTGCCTACTTCCACTATCGCCACGGTCTGCCGCTCTCGATCCGTTCGGCCTTCTATCCGCTGATCGGGCGGCGGATCTACGGGCCGATCGGCCATGTGGTCGATACGCTCGCCGTGTTCGGCACCATGTTCGGCATCGTCACCACGCTCGGGCTGGGCGTGATCCAGCTGAATGACGGAATGGCGACCCTTTTCGGCATTCCGAACACCGCGTTCGTGCAGATCGTCATCATCGCCGGCGTCACGGCGCTTGCCGCCCTTTCGGTGATGATGGGGCTGGACGACGGCATCCGGCGCCTGTCCGCCTTCAACATCTGGCTCACCTTCGGCCTGCTCCTCTTCGTGGTGGTCTTCGGGCCGACCTTGTTCATACTGGACAGCTTCCTTCAGAACGTCGGCAACTATGCCCAGGACCTGATCTATTTCAGCACTTGGACGGAAGCCTATACCGAACTCGACTGGCAGGTGAACTGGACCATGTTCTATTGGGCATGGTGGATTTCCTGGTCGCCCTTCGTCGGCATCTTCATCGCGCGCATCTCGCGCGGCCGCACCATTCGCGAGTTCATCCTCGGCGTTCTCTTCGTGCCCACCTCGATCCTGTTCTTCTGGTTCACCGCGTTCGGCGGCGTGGCGGTGGAGATGGAGCTTCAGGGCAATCCCGGTCTCATCGAGGCGGCGAAGGACAGCTACGGCAACGCCATCTTCGTTCTGATGGAGTCCTATCCGATGACCTCGATCGTCCACGGACTGATCTTGATCATGATCGTCGTCTGGTTCGTCACCTCGTCGGATTCTGGGAGCTTCGTCATCGACATGCTGACCGCCGGGGGGCACGACGATCCGCCGAAGTCCCAGCGCCTGTTCTGGGCCTCGTCCGAGGGTGCGGTCGCCGCAATCCTCTTGGCCGCCGGCGGACTGACGGCGCTTCAGGCCGCCGCGGTGATCGCCGGCTTCCCGTTCGCCTTCGTGGTCGTCCTCATGATGTGGGGTCTTGTGCGGGCGCTCGGCCGGGACAAGCTGGCGATCTACCGCAACGAGGCCTGGTACCGGACCGAGGCCGAGTCGGAGGCGGCGACGCCGAGCCCCTTCGTCGACGAAAAGCTCCTCAAGGGTCCGCCCCGGCTCCTGTCGAAGGGTGAGCAGCCGGCGGAATGATCATGCAGCCCGAGAAGCAGAGGTCGCGCCGGGCGAGGCGATCGCCCGGCGTTCCGGCACGAGAAAGCCGACTTGCGACCCGTTCCGCCGCGCGGTCGGTCTGCCCGTGAAGCGGGTCCCCCGCCTGCGACACAAGGCGCGTTAACAATAGATTAGGAAACGCTTTGCGGCAGCGCGGGCGGCAGGCTATCAGTCGTTCGGGACAAGACGGTTCTGGATCTGCAGCACGGATCGCACTGCCGGGGAGACTGACCTCGACCTCGACGGAAAACTTGCAGGCCGCCAGCGCGTCAAAGATCGCGAGGGCGGCCTTTTTTTCGTGTTCCGCTGTCTTCGAAGACAAGCGCAGATGGACGAAATGCCGGATGCCACTTTCAGCCCGGCGCACTAACTTCGTGTCTCACCGACAAGAGCTGGATTGATCCAAGTGACGCCGCAACCCGACCCCTATCAGCCGATCCGCCGCACCCGCCCGCCCGCCATCAACGCGCCGGGGGTCGTCCTGGCGCTGATCGCGCTGCTCGTCGTGGTGCATCTCTTCCGCGTCTATCTCTCAAGTCCCGCGACCGCGAACTGGCTCATCCTGAATCTCAGCTTCATCCCGGGCTGCTACGGCCTTCTGGACGAGGTCTGCACGATCCGCTCGCCCGGCGCCGATCTGTGGACGCCGGCAAGCTACATGCTGCTGCATGGCGACGCCCTGCATGTCGGCTTGAACAGTCTTTGGCTGCTCGTCTTCGGCACGCCTGTCGCGCGGCGTCTGGGCGCGCAACGATTCATGGCTTTCTCGGTCGCCGGATCGGTTGCCGGTGCGCTCCTGTTCTTTCTGGCCAATCCGTCGCTCGTCGCGCCGGTGATCGGCGCCTCCGGGGCGGTCTCCGCCCTGATGGGCGGCGCGAGCCGCTTCGCCCTGCCGCGCTCGGGCGGCGCCGGTTTCATGCGGGCGCGCACCGATTTGCCGCTGGAACCGATCCGCTCCTGCCTGACCAACCGGACGGTGCTGGTCTTCGTCGCCGTGTTCTTCGCGACGAACCTCCTGTTCTCGACCGGTCTCGGCGGCGCGTTCGGCCCCGGCAACGTGGCATGGGAAGCCCATCTCGGCGGCTTCGTCTTCGGCTTCCTGGGCTTTGCCCTCTTCGACCGGCGCAACGGCCGGACGAGCCAACTTTGACCTTGCTTCAAATGCCCACTTGCGGCCACGGCCAACCCATCGCACGATAGCGCACGCAGGAGCGATGCAGCCGAGGAGGGATGGCATGACGATCAAACGCATTCTGGAGGAAAAGGGCCGCGATGTGACGACCCTCGGGTCCGATGTCACGCTGGCGCAGGTGGCCGAGATTCTTTCGGAAAAGCGGATCGGCGCGATCGTTCTCCTAGAGAATGACGGCAGCATCGCGGGCATCGTCTCGGAGCGCGATATCGTTCGCGTCGTCGGTCGCAGCGGACCCGACAGCCTGAAGCAGTCGGTGAAGGACGCCATGACGCCGAAGGTGGTGACCTGCAGCGAGGATCTGACCGTCGATCAGGCTTTGATGCTGATGACCGAGCGCCGCTTCCGCCATTTGCCGGTGACCGACGAAAACGGCAGCCTGTGCGGTTTCATCTCGATCGGCGACGTCGTCAAACGCAAGATTTCCGATGCCGAGGCCGAAGCCAGCCAGATGCGGGATTACATCCACACGACCTGATCGGATCGATCATGGCGGCTCTTCGGGTGCGTTCCGGGGCGCCGGATGACGACGGGACGGTCCGTCGCCGGAATCGACCCCGGACCCGGCCTTGATGACTCCCCCCCTCGATCCCGGACGGCACGTGGTGCGGGGCGGCGAAGCCGTGGCCTCAGCCGCGCAGGGAAGCGACTTCCTCGGCGATCTGCCGGATTTCGCTGATGCGCGCGGTCGCGGCCTCGTAGCCGATCTCGATGGCTTCGCCGGCGCGGTGGAATTCCGACAGTCCGATATCCCGCACGCGCGGGCTGACCGTGAGGTCCGGCGGATCGCCCGCAAGGCGCGAGCGCGAGATCCGGTCCTGGATGATGTTGAAGGCATCGACCATGGAACGGATGACACCGAAATTCTCGCGTCTCGCCGCCATCTCGCGATTGCGTCGGTCGACCTGTTCGGACGGCGCGTCGTCCCGGTCCTCGCACGCAGCCAGGCGCACGACCGCGGCGCGGCCATAGAGATCGTGGTGGAGATTGACGGCGACGACGAGGCGCTCCTCCATGGTGCGGCAGACATTGGCGGGCACGGGATTGACGAGCGCGCCGTCGAGCAGCCGCCGGCCAGCGCAATCGACCGGTTCGAACACGCCGGGCAGAGCGTAGGAGGCGCGCATGGCCAGGACCAGCGGGCCGCTGTCGATCCATATCTCGTGACCGGAGCGGGCGTCGGTCGCGACCGCGATGAACGGCTTGGAAAGGCTCTCGACCTTGAAGCCTTCCAGCGACTGGGTGAGGCGGTTCGACAGCCGCATACCGCGAATGAGCCCGCTTCCGCCCATCTGGAAGTCGAGAAAACGGAACATGCCGCGCCGCGTCAGGGATCTGGCGAAATGTTCCAGTTCGTCGAGCTTGCCGGCCAGGTAGCATCCGCCCACCAACGCGCCGATGGAGGTTCCGGCGATCATGGAGATCGGAACGTTCGCCTCGTCGAGGGCGCGGATGACGCCGATATGCGCCCAGCCCCGCGCCGCGCCGCCGCCGAGCGCGAGGGCGATGCCCCTGCGGTCGTCCTTGCGCCGCTTCGGCGTGTCGACCGGCGGCTCAAGGTCCGAAACCTTGCCATCCGGGCGGCCATCCTCGACGGGAAGCGGTTCGGCCTGTTCGCGCCAGCTCAAGACTTTCGGCAGCATCGTTTCGCTTGCAACCTCGTTGGTTCGCCCGACGAAAGGTGCCGGATCCCGAGCCTAGCAAAGGGAACTTTCACGAAATTGAAGGAATGAGCTTTCGATTCTGTAAATCGAGTTTGCGGTAGAAACAGGTCGTGCGACCGGTGTGGCACGTATCGTCCGGCTTGGCGCAGGTGACGCTCAGCCAGACCGCGTCCTGGTCGCAATCGACGTGGATCGCCCGGACGCTCTGCAGCGCGCCGGAGGTTTCGCCCTTCTTCCACAAGCTTTGGCGCGAGCGCGACCAGTAATGGGCGATGCCGGTCTCGAGGGTCCGGTCGAGCGCTTCGGCGTTCATGTGCGCGACCATCAACGGACCGCCGGTCGCGTGATCGGTCACCACCGCGGTGACGAGACCGCTCGCGTCGAAGCGCGGGCGGAAGGTCTCGCCTTCTTCCTGTTCACTGGGGCCGGCGGGGCTTTCGAAGAGAACGACCATGGGGCTTCGATCAGCTCGACTGGCCGGACAGCTTCATGAAGCGCCGGGTCAGTTCCTTGTCGGTCTTGAACTGGCCGTTGAACGCCGTCGTTATGGTCGTCGCATCGCGCGAGCGGATGCCGCGCATGGACATGCAGAGATGCTCGGCTTCGATCATCACGGCGACTCCGGCCGGCTGGAGCAGGCGTTGCATGGCATCGGCGATCTGCGCCGTCATGGATTCCTGCGTCTGCAGCCTTCGACCGTAGATATCGACGAGACGCGCGATTTTCGACAGGCCGAGGACCCTGCCGTTCGGCACGTAGGCGACGTGCGCCTTGCCGATGATCGGCACCATGTGGTGCTCGCAATGGGAGTGAAAGTCGATGTCCTTCACGAGAACCATGTCCTCGTAGCCGGACACGTCCTCGAAGGTACGCCCGAGCACGTCGGCGGCGTCCTGCGCATAGCCGCCGAACAGCTCGCCATAGGCCTTGACGACGCGGGCCGGGGTTTCGAGCAGTCCCTCGCGGGTCGGATCCTCGCCCATCCAGCGCAGCAGCGTGCGCACGGCGGCTTCGGCCTCCGCCCGATCGGGACGATCGTCGGCCTCGATGCCCGAGCGCTCGGGAAACTGCTTCACCACGGCTTCCATCGCGGTCTTCTCCCTGAAATGCGGAATCCTGGCGGCGACCCAGACGGAGTGCACGTCGGGCGCCTCGTGGGTCGGGACCAGCAGCTTCGTCTTGTCGTCCTTGGCCACGCCGCCTCCAGTTCCGCCAGTGTCTGCCTGGTGTTCGGTCCGCTCGGGCGCGGCGTTTCAGCCTCCCCCGAGCGGAAACGGATCGACACCTTTCGACCCTTCATCATCGCGCCTATATAATTGTCCGGATCGCCGATTGATAGAGAAGAAACGTGCGCGGCTGAAGGTTGCCGTGCAAACGCGCCGGCGGCGGGCGAGAACGACAAGCAGGTTCGCATCATGATCGACGACGTCTACAATGCCCGCATCCTCGACCTGGCCGGCAATATTCCGCGCACCGGACGGCTCGAGGCCCCGGATGCGAGCGCCACCGCTCACTCCAAGCTGTGCGGCTCGACGGTGATCGTCGATCTGACGCTGTCGGACGGCGCGGTGTCGGATTTTGCCCATGAGGTGAAGGCCTGCGCGCTCGGGCAGGCCTCGTCCTCCGTCATGGCCCGCAACATCATCGGTGCGACGCCGGACGAGCTTCGAGCCGTTCGCGAGACGATGCGCGCCATGTTGAAGGAGAACGGGCCGGCGCCCGAGGGGCGTTTTTCGGACCTGAAATATCTGGAGCCCGTGCGCGAGTACAAGGCTCGCCACGCCTCGACGCTCCTGACATTCGACGCCGTCGTCGATGCCCTCGACCAGATCGAGAAGGGCGCGGCGAAGGAAACCGCCGCAGCTTGAGATGCGGGCAACCGTCTGCAGCCTGCGAACCCAGCCCATTGCCCGGGACCATGTGAGGGGCCGTCACCATGAAACCGTCCGAAGCACTGGAGAAGCACCGGGAGACGATCCGATCGGTTCTTGCGACCTATCCCGTCATAAATCCGCGTGTTTTCGGATCGGTGGCTCGCGGCGAGGATACCGAGGCCAGCGATCTCGATATTCTGGTCAAGCTTGGGCCTGATATGGACGAGGCCAAGCCATTGACCCTGTTCGATCTCGCCAGGATGGAGTTCAAGCTGCAGGAGATCATCGGCGTGAAAGTGGATATACGGCTCGAGGATGGGTTCTCGGCCCGGATGCGCAATCGTCTTATGGTAAGAACCGTGCCGCTTTGAGCGCTCTGCCCGATGACATTGTCGATCTGTTGATCGCCATCCGACGATGGTGCGATGATGTGGAAGCGCTTCTCGATGGCGAACGAGATGCCCTTTTCCAAGAAAGCAGAGTGCACGAACTGGCACTTTCCAAATCCATCGAACAGGTTGGCGAATTTTGCGGGCGGCTCCTGCGTAAACACCCCGAGTTCGCAGATCTCCACCCCGAACTCGAATTGCGCCCGGCAAGTGCCATGCGAAACCGCTTGGTGCATGGCTATGACGACGTGGTGATAAGCGTCGTCATTGCGACTGGACGCCGGGATATCCCCGTTCTCAAGAAAGCGGTCGATGCCATCCTTCAAGACGCCGGCGAAGATGTCCCGTAATTATCAAGGCCCCTGGCGCAAGACGCCCGGACGCCTGTTCGGCGTTGCGCTGGTACGGGCCTATCAGCTTTCGTTCTCGCCCCTTGTGGGCGGCCATTGCAGGCATCTGCCCACCTGTTCCGAATATGCCTATGAGGCGATCGCCCGCCACGGCCTGATGCGCGGTGGCTGGCTGTCGGCCCGGCGCGTTCTCCGGTGCGGACCCTTCGGTAAGGGCGGCATCGATAATGTGCCGGAGTAACGGCCGCTCGGCTCAGCCCGCGACGGGAATGCGCAGCAGCTGGCCGGGGAAGATCCGGTTCGGATCCTCGATGATGTGAGCGTTCGCCGCCTGAATGACGCCGAACTGTCCGCCATCGCCGTAGAAGCGCTGTGCAAGGGCTGCAAGGGTGTCGCCGCGCCGCACGTCATATTCGCGGTAGCCGAGATAGTCGGGAAGGATGCCGGGGCCGTAGAAGACCGGGACTGTGACCATCGGGGGCGGCGACTCGCCGCCGCCGGCTGTATCGTCCGAGACCGTCACGAACAGGCGGTTGAGCTGAAAGGCGGCGTCGGTGGGGATTTCGATCCGGCCCTGAAACTGCTGGATCGAGGTGCCGCCGACCATCGTGAAGCTGGTGATCTCGTCATGGCCTTCGGTCACCGAAATACTCAGCGTTCCCTCGAAGGCGACCGCATTGCCCGCGAGAAGGATTGTGTCGGATACGAGGTCGAACGGCTTGGGCTGCAAAAGCTCGATCTTCATCGGTCTTGCTCCTTTCGAAGGCGCGTCCCTCCGGTAAGCCTATGACGTCCCGATCGAAAATCCAAATATATTACCTAAAGCCATATCGGGCGCATCAGGTATGTTTTGCGTGCATCGTGAAAATACTTCTCGTATAGGTTGAAATTCAGCTGAGCCCGGCCCACCTCCCAACCATCGTAAACAGGGAGGGCCCCAATGGCTTACAAGTTTGAAATCATCAAAGACCAAGCCGACGAATATCGTGTTCGCTTCAAATATAAATCGGAAATCGTTTTCGTGACCGAGGGCTACACCTCGAAGCAGAATGCGAAAAATGCGATCGCTTCGGTCAAGAAGAATGGCCCGGATGCGGAGACCGACGACAATTCCTGACGGGCTTTTCGCCTGGTTTTACATCGAACGCAAAAGGGCCGGGTCGCGCGATCGATCCGGCCTTTTCGCGTTTGGCGCAAGCCTTGCGGTCGCCTGGTGCTTGAGCGATCGCGCCGTTCGGCTTATGTCGCTTCGTGATAGTAGAATCTTTGACCACATCACCCACCCGCGCTCGTAGGCGGGACTGGACCACAGGAGAATGCCCATGGCCGACACCGTGTCCCTCACCTTTCCCGATGGCTCGATCAGGGATTACGCGCCCGAGAGCACTGGCGCCGAGATCGCCTCGGGAATTTCCAAATCGCTGGGCAAGAAAGCCGTCGCCTATGCCCTGAACGGCGAGGTGCGCGATCTTGCAGATCCCGTCGCCGGCGAAGGCCGGCTCGAAATCCTCACCCGGGACGATCCGCGCGCGCTCGAACTCATCCGCCATGATTGCGCGCATGTGCTCGCCGAAGCGGTGCAGGAGCTCTGGCCCGGCACCCAGGTGACCATCGGCCCGGTGATCGAGAACGGCTTTTATTACGATTTCGCCCGCGACACGCCGTTCACGCCGGAGGATCTGCCGGTCATCGAGAAGAAGATGTCGGAGATCATCCAGCGCGGCAAGAGCTTCACCAAGGAAGTCTGGTCGCGCGAGAAGGCCAAGGCCGTGTTCGCCGAGAAGGGCGAGGCCTACAAGGTCGAGCTCGTGGACATGATCCCCGAGGACCAAGACCTCAAGATCTATGCCCAGGGCGACTGGTTCGACCTTTGCCGGGGGCCGCACATGGCCTCGACCGGCCAGATCGGCGACGCCTTCAAGCTGATGAAGACCGCCGGCGCCTATTGGCGCGGCGATTCCACCCGGCCCATGCTGAGCCGCATCTACGGCACGGCATGGGCCTCGAAGGACCAGCTGAAGAACTATCTTCACATGCTGGAGGAGGCCGAGAAGCGCGACCACCGCAAGCTCGGCCGCGAGATGGACCTGTTCCATTTCCAGGAGGAAGGGCCGGGTGTCGTCTTCTGGCATTCCAAAGGCTGGCGCATGTTCCAGACCCTCGTCTCCTACATGCGCCGACGCCTCGAAAACACCTATGAGGAGGTGAACGCGCCGCAGATCCTCGACAAGGCGCTGTGGGAGACCTCCGGTCACTGGGGCTGGTACCAGGAGAACATGTTCGCGGTGAAATCCGCCCATGCCTTCACCCACCCGGATGACGAGGACGCCGATCACCGGGTCTTCGCCATCAAGCCGATGAACTGCCCCGGCCATGTGCAGATCTTCAAGCACGGGCTGAAAAGCTACCGCGAACTGCCGATCCGCTATGCCGAGTTCGGCAATGTGCATCGCTACGAGCCGTCGGGTGCCCTGCACGGGCTGATGCGCGTCAGAGGCTTCACCCAGGACGATGCGCACGTCTTCTGCACCGAGGAGCAGTTGGCCGACGAATGCCTGCGGATCAACGATCTGATCCTGTCGACCTATGCCGATTTCGGCTTCGAGGAGATCGTCGTCAAGCTGTCGACGCGGCCCGAAAAGCGCGTCGGTTCGGACGAGAACTGGGATCACGCCGAAACCATCATGACCGACGTGCTGAAGGAGATCGAGGCGCGGTCGGGCGGCAAGATCAAGACAGGCATCCTGGAAGGCGAGGGCGCGTTCTACGGGCCGAAGTTCGAATATACGCTCCGGGACGCGATCGGCCGCGAATGGCAGTGCGGCACCACGCAGGTCGACTTCAACCTGCCGGAGCGCTTCGGCGCCTTCTATATCGACGAGCATTCGGAGAAGAAGCGTCCGGTGATGATCCACCGCGCCATCTGCGGGTCGATGGAGCGTTTCCTCGGCATTCTTCTCGAGAACCATGCCGGCCACATGCCGCTTTGGTTCGCGCCCATGCAGGCGGTCGTCACCACCATCACCTCGGACGCCGACGATTATGCGCGCGAGGTCATGGAGATCCTGCGCGAGGCGGGGCTGAAGGTCGATCTCGATCTGCGCAACGAGAAGATCAATTACAAGGTCCGCGAGCATTCGCTGGCGAAGGTGCCGGTCATCGTGGTCTGCGGCAAGCGCGAAGCCGAGGAGCGGACGGTCAATATCCGCCGTCTCGGCTCCAAGGACCAGACCGCCATGGGCCTCGAGGAAGCCGTCCAGACGCTGGCTGCAGAAGCCATCCCGCTCGATCTCGAGCGCGCCGCGATGGCGCGGGGCTTCGACCGGAAGGGCTGAGGCCGGGTCTTCTGCCGAAGCCGCGGCGACCAACGACGAACCCGAAGTAAGGGTCGGCACATGGTGCCGGCCCTTTTTCGTCGACGGGGCGCCGGCGGTTCTAGGCTCGTGGCTGTGCCGCAGATCGCGGGTGCCCTGACAGTCTCGGGCGACACATCGGCATCGCCCGAGACCGTAGGTTCATTGCTTGGCGGGCCGGGTCGATCGAAACACCGGTTTCCACTTCATCGCCCGGCGCGGGCCCCCGCCGGCCTGCCCGCCAGCCGCGTTGGAGCTTGTCACGGGCGCCCGTCCGGCCGTCCGGCCTTCATCAGTGCCGGAAATGGCGCATGCCGGTCATCACCATGGCCACGTCGTGGTCGTCGGCGGCCCGGATCACCTCCTCGTCGCGCATCGAGCCGCCCGGCTGGATGACGGCCGTGGCTCCGGCTTCGACGGCCGACAGGAGGCCGTCGGCAAACGGGAAGAACGCGTCGGAGGCGACCACGCAGCCGCGCGTCAGCGGTTCGGACAGCCCGGCCGCCCGTGCCGCATCCTCGGCCTTCCGCGCCGCGATGCGGGCCGAATCGATGCGGCTCATCTGGCCTGCGCCGATGCCGACGGTCGCAAGGTCCCTGGCATAGATGATGGTGTTGGATTTCACGTGCTTGGCGACCCGGTAGGCGAATGTCAGGTCGGCAAGTTCCCTCTCCGACGGCGCACGCTTCGTGACGACCCTGAGGTCGAGATCGTCGACGACGCCGGCATCGCGGGTCTGGACGAGAAGCCCGCCGGCGACCGACTTGACGAAGCGGCCCCTGGCGCGCGGGTCCGGCAAACCGCCGGCGAGGAGCAGGCGCAGGTTCTTCTTGGCGGCGACGATCGCGATCGCCTCCTCGTCGGCGTCCGGCGCGATGATCACCTCGGTGAAGACCTCGACGATGTGTCGCGCGGTCGCCGCATCGAGCCGTCCGTTGAGGGCGACGATGCCGCCGAAGGCCGATACCGGATCGCAGGCGAGGGCCTTCTCGTAGGCCTCGATCAAAGTCGCGCCTTCGGCGACGCCGCACGGATTGGCGTGCTTGATGATCGCGACGGCGCTCGCGCGCGCCGGATCGAACTCGCCGACGAGTTCGAAGGCGGCGTCCGTATCGTTGATATTGTTGTAGGAAAGCGCCTTGCCCTGCACCTGCCGGGCGGTCGAGACGCCGGGCCGGTCCTCGCCCGTGCGATAGAAGCCGGCGCTCTGGTGCGGATTTTCGCCGTAGCGCAAGGGCTCGGCAAGGGTGCCGGCAATGGAGACGCGGCGCGGAACGTCGACGCCGGCCTCTGCCGCGAACCATCCCGAGACGGCGGCATCGTAGGCGGCCGTGCGCGCAAAGGCTTCGCCGGCAAGGGCGCGGCGGAAGGCGAGCGATGTCGCGCCGTCGTGCCGCGTCAACTCGTCGATCACGCGGTCATAGTCGGCCGGATCGACGACCGTCGTGACGTAGCCGTGGTTCTTGGCACCCGCGCGGATCATCGCCGGCCCGCCAATATCGATGTTCTCGATCTGGGTCGCGGCATCGGCGCCGCTCTTCAGCGTGTCCTCGAAGGGATAGAGATTGACGACGAGAAGGTCGATCGGCCGGATGTCGTGCGCTTGCATGGCCCTTGCATGGTCCGCGTCGTCGCGGATCGCCAGCAGTCCGCCGTGAACGCCCGGATGAAGCGTCTTCACCCGGCCATCCATCACTTCGGGAAATCCTGTGAGTTCGGACACGTCGCGCACCGCAAGACCCGCCTCGCTCAGCGCCTTGCGCGTGCCGCCGGTGGAAACGAGTTCGACGCCCATCTCGCTCAAGGCGGTCGCAAACGCCAGAAGTCCCGTCTTGTCCGACACGGAAATCAGGGCACGGGCGACCTTGACCCGGTCTGGCATGGGGGTGGCGTTGGCTTTGACGGACATGGGAAGCACTCATCGATCGTTGGGGGCGTGGGGTTGCCGCCGTGATAGGATCGAATCCGGCATGCTGCAATGCCGCAGCGCGCATGCAGGCGGCTTCGAACCACTCGTCGGAAAAAATTTCCGCTACGGCGCCCGGTCCGAAGCGCAGGGCCTTTCCAGGCAGCCCTCGGGTAGCGGGTCTTCACCGCGCGCCGACGCGCTCCTGGCCTCGAGATCGTCCAGCGTGTTGGGCAGAACGGAGACGGCACGCGTCATTCCCCCGCACGAGGCGAGAAGCGGGGTGAGCGCGAGGAGACCGATGATCAGGCGGTGCTTTTCCATGCGGGAGACAATAGCGCATCGCAGCCGAAAGGGGACAGCGATTTTCCGATCCTCCGATGCCGATCCGGGAATCCCGATTTTCGGGTCGCCGCTTCAGCGCGTTTCGGCCCGTCAAGGGGGCGTTGCGGACGGCTCGTCGAAGGCCAGTTGCAGCTTGGCACGCTCGAAGCTCCGATCCATCGCAAAAGCCGGTGCGATGGGCAGTCCGATATGGCTGTAGAGGATCGAAAGCTGAGCCGCCGCCGCCGCCTCGCTCGTATCCACCTTGGCCGCCAGATAGAGCGCTGCAGCAAGGCCCGTCCGGTCGGCTCCGGACATGCAGTGGACGAGGACCGGCTCCTCGGCATGGGCGATGAGCGCCAGGAAATCGGTAAGTTCGTCGTCGGAAAGTTGCCGGCGGGCGGACCAGGAACGGTCGTACATGCGGATGCCGGCCTGCACGGCGACCCGCTTTTGCGCGTCCCACCAGGGCGTTCCGGGATGTGGACCGCGCAGATTGATGATGGTGCGGATGGATTGTCGGTCGATCAGTCGCGTCAGCTGCTGCGGATCGAGTGTCGCCGAGCGGTAGAGCCGTCCCGGAACGACCTCGTGGATATTCCCGCTGATCAGGGACAGGCCGATCCAGCCGAACGCCAGGATGAGAACGACGCCGATGGCGGATGCGGCCGCAACGAGCCGGGCCCTGTTTTGCGTCATCATCAGCGGCCTTCCTCACAAAGGCGCGCCTCTCAAGGCTCGGCCCCCGGTCCGCGGACCGCCATCAGCCTCGGAAGGCAACGGATCGTTTCGGTTCGAGCGATCCCTCGCAGAGCAGGATGACAGGGGCGTGAAGACCGGACGGTTTTCCCGGGTCAGGCAGCTTTCACCAGCCGGGCCGCGAAGAAGCCGTCGACGCCGCCGATCTCCGAAAGCATATCCGGCGTGGTGCGCAGGTCCCCTTCGACCGTCACCGCGTTCTCGAAGCCGGGCACCTCGCTCCGGGTGATGGGTTTGCGGGTGAATGCGGCGTGCTCGGCAAGGAACGCCGCGATCAGGTCCTCGCCCTCTTCGCGGTCGATCGAGCAGTTGGAAAAGACCAGCGTCCCGCCGGGCGCGACATGGTTCGTCGCCTGGTCGAGAAGCCTGCGCTGCACCTCGGCAAGCCGCGTGATATCGTCCGCCGTCTTGGTGTAGCCGACGTCCGGGTGGCGCCGCAGCGTTCCGGTGGACGAGCAGGGCGCATCGAGGAGAACCGCCTCGAACTGTCGATCCTCGAGGGTCTCGGCGAACGGGCCTGTCAGCACCTCGGCGTCGAGCTTCAGCCGCGCGATGTTCGAGGCAAGGCGCCGGGCGCGCGATTTCGAGGCCTCGCAGGCGGTAACCCTGGCGCCGCTCGACACGAGCTGTGCGCTCTTGCCGCCGGGGGCCGCGCACAGATCGGCCGCGGTCTTGCCCGAAAGATCGCCGAACAGGCGCACGGGAAGGCTTGCCGAGGCATCCTGGACCCACCATTCGCCGGCATCGAACCCTTCGAGCGAGGCGATCGAGCCTTGCGTCTGCGCATCGAGGCGCACGGTGTTGGCCGCCACGACCGCGCCGCCCAGCCTGTCGGCCCAGCCTTGCGGGTCGGATTTCACCGTCAGGTCGATCGGCGCTGGCCTGCGATGGGCTTCGGCGATGGCGGTCGCCCGCTCCTTGCCATAGGTGGCGACCAGCCGGTCGAAAAGCCAGAACGGGCAATCGGTCGCCGGCACGGTGGTGACCTCGGCGCCGGCCAGCTCCCGCGTCAGACGGCGGAGAAGCGCGTTGACGACGCCCTTGAACCGGCGCGTGCGCGGGTCGGCCTCGGCGGCGGTCACCGCCAGATCGACAGCGGCCGAATCCGGCACGTCGAGAAAGCGGATCTGCGCGGCCGCCACGTGCAGATGGTGGTTCAGCGTCGTCGCATTGCCGGGCAGGGGCCGGTCGAGCCGCTCGGAGAGTTCCTGCGCGATCGTGCCGCGATAGCGCAGCGCCGTGATCAGGATCGCCTTGACGAGCGCCTGGTCACGCGGCGCCAGCTGGCGCAGATGCGGGTGGCCGTGCTCGGGATCCATCAGGCCGTCGAGGGAGGTCTGCTGCTCCACGACGGCGGCCAGAAGCTTGGCCGCGACCTGGCGCGCGCGCAGCCCCGGCTTGTGGGCGCCTTCGTCCATCTCGTCGGGCCGGGCGCCCGGCCCGGGCCGAGGCTTGGCAAAAGGCGTGCCGGCCTCGCGCTTCCGGCGGGCTTCTTCCTTGCGCTGCCTGGGGGACGTCGGGCCCGTCGCCGGCCCGCTCAACCCCATGGTCCCCGGGTTTGGGTGGGCGTCGTTCGATGACCGGTATCGGGTATCCGGCTTCGTGCGGCCGGATGACCGCGCCCGGCCCGACGAGACCCGTCGATGGCCGGAGCGGCCGCATCGAAGCGCATCTCGCGCAGGGCCGCGATCCGGTCCACGACGTTCGGATGGGTGGAGAACAGGCCGGCCATCTTGCGTCCCGACAAGGGGTTGATGATGAACATGTGCGCCGTCGCCGGGTTGCGCTCGGCGTGCTCGTTGGGAATGCGGCCGGCATCCTTCGCGATCTTGCCGAGGGCGGATGCGAGCCAGTCGGGCCGTCCGCAGATCTCGGCGCCGCGCCGGTCGGCCGAATATTCCCGCGTGCGCGACACGGCGGTCTGGACCAGCAGGGCCGCCAGCGGCGCGACGATGACCGCGGCCAGCGTGCCGAGGATGCCGGCGCCGTTGCCGCGATTGCCGCCGAAGAACATGCCGAAATTGGCGAGCATCGAGATTGCGCCGGCGATCGTCGCGGTGACGGTCATGATCAGCGTGTCGCGGTTCTGGACATGGGCAAGTTCATGGGCCATCACGCCCGCCACTTCCTTGTGGGTGAGGCGGTTTAAAAGTCCGCTCGTCGCGGCGACGGCGGCGTTCTGCGGGTTGCGGCCGGTCGCGAACGCGTTGGGCTGGGGATTGTCGATGATGTAGACCTTCGGCATCGGCAGCTCGGCTCTGCGCGCCAGCTCCTCGACGATGCGGTAGAAGTCCGGCGCCGAGCGCGCGTCGACCGCTTTCGCTCGGTGCATCTTCAGGACCATCTTGTCGGCATTCCAGTAGGCGAAGAGATTCATCGCCGCGGCGACGACGAAGGCGATCATCATGCCGCCGCGCCCGCCGATGACGAGGCCCAGCCCCATGAAGAGCGCGGTCATCGCTGCAATCAGAGCAGCCGTCTTGATCATGTTCATGACAGTCGATGCTTCCCGTCCTGGCTAGACGCGCGAACCGCGTGCCTCTCAACGTCGAGAGCGCGCGAACCGCGTGCCTCGACAACTCTATAGCGCAAAAATGGTCGCGCGCGGCACCCGGTTCAAGAATGTGCGGTTTTCGGTCGTCTTTCCGTTCGCCGCCGCAAGCGCCATATGCGATTTCGAGCCGAATGAAATGGATCAAGACAGGTCGATGACATGACGAACGACAGCGCGGACGCCATTCTGAGCGCGATGAAGGTTTCGAGCGAGGCGAACATACGCAAGCTTTCGCCGGCCGCCAAGCGGGCGCTGGCCGAAGCCGAGGAACGGCGCAGGACGAACCAGGCCTTCAAGGTCGACCCGGACAGCCTTCCCACCGAAGTCGAGGGCCGCAAGTCCGGCATCGAGCCGGTGCGTTATGGCGACTGGGAAAAGGACGGGATCGTCAGCGATTTCTGACGGTCGGCGCTCCGGACGCGGGCAGGGTCGCCATGGGACGGGCGACGCGCCGAAAAGGTTTCGCGCAATGCGCGTGAGCAAATTGTCCTCAGGGAGATGATGCGTTCGGCTCGGTGACCGCAACGCATCATGCCGCGGCGTCCGGCGGCTTTCGCACGTCCTCGCTGTATCGAAACTGCTTTTTCCCGCAATCTGGCCTTGACCCTCGATCATCGATTTCGGGGTTTTGCCGTGAACCCGATCTTAACAAATCCGGTGATAGGAATTATATCCCTTCATAAGCAGTGTCTGTTGCAGGGTAGGATAGTCGAACCGGTGGGTGTTTCGCTGAAAGGTTGCAGAGTGTGGATGGTGCGCGGGCTTGTCGCCCTTGCGGCCCAGGCCCTAGCCATGACCGCGGGCGCGCATGCCCAGGAGCCGCCGCGCTCCATCGCCGGGCCCGTCACCGCGCAGGTCGTCAAGGTTCGCGACGGCGATACGATCGAGGTCGAGGCCTTCATCTGGCCCATGCAATCGGTGCATGTCGCCGTGCGGCTTCGCGGGATCGACGCGCCGGAAAAGCGCGGCTCCTGCGACGCCGAAAAACGGGCGGCGGATATCGCCACCGCGCATCTGAGCGAACTGCTGGCGTCCGGAGAGGTGGTTCTGACCGAGATCGCGGGCGACAAATATTTCGGCCGCGTCCTCGCCGATGTGGCGACCGACGGCGAAGTCGACGTCGCCCGCCGCATGCTGAGCGACGGGCTCGTCGTCGCCTATGGCGGCAAGACGCGCCGGGACTGGTGCACCGAGCTGTCGGTCGCGCCGTTTCCGAGCCCCGCTCCGCGCGGATAGGGCGCATTGCGGCATGGCCGGGTGAAGGCCGCCCCACGCTGTGCGCGTCGAGGTCGCTTCGCCTCGGGTTCCGTCAGGCTTCTTCTTCCGGCACCGGTACGTTGAAGCCGTTGAGCGTCATCGACACCATGCAGTAGAGGCCGACGAGGTAGATCAGTTCGGCTGCGCCGTCCTTTCCGAAGGTCCGCACCGCCATGTCATAAGTCGGGCGCGGCAGCACCGAACCCGTCACCAGGGCGTGGGCGACGTCGTAGGCCGCTTCCTCCTCGCCCTGAAGCCCCGTCGGCTTCACGCCGGCGACCAGGGTGGCGAGCTGCTGTTCGGATATGCCCTTGGCTTCGGCCACCGCCACATGAGCGTAGATCTCGTAAGCCGAATTGAAATGCGCACCGGTGACGAGAATGGCGATCTCGCGCGCCTTTGGCGGCAGCCGCGCCTCCATGGACATGACCTTGGTCAGATCCCAGATCGCCTTGCCGATCCTGGGCTCGGTCAGCCATGGGTTCCACGGGCCCATCAGCGCACCGTCCTCGCGCATGGCCGTGAAGGCGTTGAAGTTCGACGCGATGCCGGCTTTCATGTCGTCGTAAAGCGGCTTCTGCTCGTCCGTGAGATCCTTTGGGTCGATCAGGGGAATACGCATGGGGCGCTCGCCTTTCCTGTTTGCGTGGGCTTCAAGGGGGGAACGACCCCGCCTCCGCAAGGATGCGTGCAGCGCAGCATTCGTGTCCGCAGCGTCATGCAGCGGCGATCGATCAGTGCGTCGCGCGCCCGCTCGATGGCGGGCGTTCGGCTTGCGTTCGGCGCTAATCCTTGGTGATCGGCTGCGGTGCGAAGCGCGGTGGCACCCCGGCCTTGGCGTCGCGTCGGCAACGCTGGGAGCAGAACTTCACCTCGTCCCAATTCTTCTCCCACTTCTTGCGCCACACCATGGGCTTGCCGCACTGGACGCAGATCTTGACGGGGAGTTCGGATTTGTTGGTCATGGGGTTGATATGGCGCAATCCGTGCAGCCCGCATAGGCGCAGGTGCCGCGCAATTGCGAAGCGAACTTGCCCGCTCGGGTGCGCGTTCATATGTCCTCGCCCACCGACTGGTCTCTCAAGGGTTCCCGGATGATCTTCACGAGCGCGCGGCTTGCCTTTGCCGACATGTTGTCCGAGCCGTTCCGCGCGGCGCTGTGGAAGATGCTCGGCCTGTCCGCCGTCGTGCTCGTCGCCCTGTGGTTCGCGATCAGCCTGACGTTCGAAAGCGTCATGCTGCCGTTCCTCGCCTCGTTCTTTCCCGAATTTCCGGCCTGGGTCGATCAGGTGGGGAGTGTCGCGACCTGGCTGCTCGGCCTGTTTCTCGCCATCGCGCTCGCCTTTCTCATCGGTCCGATCAGTGCCATCATCGCCGGGCTCTTTCTCGACGACGTGGCGGAGGTCGTGGAGGATCGCTCCTATCCGGACGCGCCGAACGGGCGCGAAATGCCGCTGTTTCCCAGCATCGTCCTGTCGCTGAAGTTCTTCGGGGTCGTGCTGCTCGGCAACGCGCTCGCCTTCGCGCTCCTCCTCGTGCCGGGCGTCAACCTCGTCGCCTTCTTCGTCGTCAACGGCTATCTTCTGGGGCGCGAATATTTCGAGTTCGCGGCCCTGCGCTATCGGCGCAGCGGTGATGTGAAGCGCCTGCGCGAGCGCCATCGCGGCGCCGTGTTCTTCGCCGGCCTCGTCATCGCCGCGTTTCTCAGCGTGCCGTTTCTCAACATTCTGACGCCGCTGTTCGCCGCAGCCTTCATGGTTCACCTGCACCAGCGCCTGTCCGCGCGGCACGGCGATCTGCCCGATCCGCGCGTCAGCTTCGATGATGCCGCGACGGCCTTGCGAAGCTCAGGCCGATGCCGGCAGAAGCCCCGCGCCAAGCTCCCTCAGTTCGGCCGGAACGTCGGTCGTCTTGACGTCGGCCCGGCACAGATCGGCGATCACGCAAAGCGCGCATTCGGGTTTTCGCGCCTTGCAGACATAGCGCCCGTGCAGGATCAGCCAGTGGTGGGCATGGCGGCGAAACTGCGGCGGGATGATGGTCAGGAACCCCTGTTCCACCTCGTCCACGCTCTTGCCCGGCGCAAGCTTCAGCCGGTTGCCGATCCGGAAGATATGCGTGTCGACGGCGAGCGTCTCCTCGCCGAACGCGGTGTTCAGGACGACGTTGGCGGTCTTGCGCCCGACGCCGGGCAGGGCCTCCAGCGAGGCGCGATCGCTCGGCACCTCGCCGCCGTGCCGCTCGACCAAGGCGAGGGAAAGGGCATGGACGTTCCTGGCCTTGTTGCGAAACAGGCCGATGGTGCGGACATGCTCGCGGATCGCGTCCTCGCCGAGGGCGGCCATCGCGCCCGCGTCGCTGGCTGCGGCAAACAGGCCCCGCGTCGCCTTGTTGACGCCGGCATCCGTCGCCTGCGCCGACAGGACGACGGCGACGAGCAGGGTGAACGGGTTGGAATGCTCGAGTTCGGGTTGCGGTTCGGGACGCTGCACGGCAAAGCGCCGGAAGATCTCGGCGATCTCCAGCTTCGTATAGGGAATGCGGGGTCCGCGCCTCGCCGGTCCCGGCTTCGGCCTGGCTCCGGCCGGCGCGCGCGCGGGAGCGGTCGCCGAAGGGGTCGGGGGCGCTGCGGTCGCGCCGGATGCGGGCTCTGGGTCCCCCGGCGCTTTTGCCGCCTTGATTCTGCCGGGCGAAGAGATGATTTTCCTGGTCATGTCCGATTTTAAGAGCCGACATCATGGATGACAATTCGCCGGACGCCGAAAACCGCCCGTTCGACGCCGACAGGCCGATCTTCGAGGCGCTTCTGACCCCCTATCGCTCGCTCGGGCCGCGCGGCTTCGCGGTGATGATGGTGCTGTTCGGCTCGGTCTGCTTCGGCGCGGGCCTGATGTTCGTCGCCAAGGGCGCCTGGCCGGTGTTCGGCTTCCTCGGCCTCGACGTCCTGATCCTCTTCGTCGCCTTCAAGCTCAGCTACAAGGCGGGCAAGGCCAGCGAAGAGGTGTCGGTCTCGCGCACCGACGTCTCCATCCGCAAGATCTCGCCCGAGGGCCGCGTGCGCGAGGCGCACTACCCGCCCGCCTGGACCCGTTTTCGCATCAAGCGGATGGACGAGGTCGGCATCATGAAGATGGACGTCGCCTCGCAAGGCCGATCCACCGAAATCGGCGCCTTCCTCAATCTCGACGACCGCGAAACCTTCGCCAAGGCCTTCAACGAGGCGCTGGGCGAGGCGAAGCGCGGGTGAGACCTGGTAGGCCCGGAGGGACTCGAACCCCCAACCAAGCGGTTATGAGCCGCCGGCTCTAACCAATTGAGCTACGGGCCCGACGGGTGACCGGGTAAACCAATATCGTGTGGGCGACAAGAGCCGGAATGATCTGCGCGCCCGGGAGCAAGGGGGGGGGCGCGCGGTGGTATCACGGGGCAGGGCGCGTGCCGGTGGTCGGGGCGGTCGCCGGGCCGGCCAGCGGTCCGGACGGGGTCGCGCTGTCGTCGACGGCGGCCGGCGGGTGGCTGGTCGAGGCGGTCTGTGCGTCTGTCCGGCGTGCGATCCGCTTTTGGTAATTTGCCCACCATTCGAGCCACCAGACAAGGGCGAACTGCAGGCCGAGGCCGGCGGCGAGAAGGCTCGTGTCGAAGATCGCATTCGTCTCGTCGCCGAACTTGATCACCTGGCAGATCAGCGAAAGCATGGTGCCGAAGGCGAAGACCGGCAGGGAATGGCGGCCCATCGCCGCCAGCGGGTTCTCGCGCGTGATATTGGCGAAGAACGAGTGCCGCGCCGCATTCGCGAAGACGTAGGCGAGGGCGAGGACGTGCAGCACACGCGGCACGGCGGCGAAGGTCTTGTCGAGGCCGGCAATGGCGCGGGGCAGGACGTCGCCGAGCCCGAAGACCAAAAACCAGAGAGCGTAGCGGACCGTGACGAAGGCGAACAGCAGATAGCCGAGCGCCAGCGCGAGAAGCCAGGGCCTGTAGGGAACCGAGGCGAGCCCCGCGCTCTTGCGCAGGCCCGCATAGAGCCCGACTGCGAAGATCAGCTGCCAGGCGATCGGATTGAAGAACCAGCCGCCCGGATTGGGAAAGGCGGGAATGTTGAGGTTGAAGCCGGAGGCGGCCGCCCACAGGAGGAGCGAGGCGCCGAGCATCAGCTCACGGCTGACCGAGGCGAGCCACAGAAGCATCGGCAGCATCAACAGAAGCACGATATACATCGGCAGGATGTTGAGATAGCCGAACTGATGGCCGAGGGAGGCCAGCCCGTAAAAGGCTTCGAGCGGCTTGTCCGATAGAGCGGGAAGGTTCATGCGCCGCATCAGCTCGCCCTCGCCGAACACCAGCGCCGCCCAGGCGAACAAGCCGATCGCCAGCATGTTGAGGGTCATCTGGACGAGGAACAGCGTGCCCGCCCGCCGCATCGCCTTGACCGTGGCGACGAGCCTCTGCCCGCCGAGGAACGGGCGGCCATAGGCGAAGGCCGCCGCAAAGCCGGCGAGGAAGACGAAAAGTTCGGCCGCGTCGGAAAACCCGAAATTGCGGGAGGTGAAATGTTCCCACAGGGTGCCCGGCACGTGATTGACGAAAATCATCACGAGCGCGACGCCGCGCCAGAAATCGACCCGGTTGTCGCGGGACGTGGCAGGATTCGGTGCAATGATGGTCATCGGGACTTCGGTACGTCCGAGCTGCCTGCCACGGGATGGGCGTTCCCATCGCTTGCCGCATCAATCAAGGCTTTTTTCGGAGCGTTCGGATGTTCGATGTCGCCGAGCCTCTCGCGCCAGCCGTCGGCCGCCACGATCACCGGATGGGGATCGATCTCGAACGGCGTTCGGAACAGGCCGATCCGGCGCACGAGATCGCCGACGCCGGGATGCGACGTGAAGGAGATGAGCAGCGGGGCGATGAGCAGCGGCACCGCGATCGGCAGCGTCCACAAAAGCACCTCCGGCGCATAGGCATAGGCGGCGTAAAGCACGGCGGCGCCCGCGGCCACCATCCACCAGCTCGCCGAGAAGGCGGTCTTGAGGGACAGCCCCTGATCCTCGCGGTCGGTCGCGGGCCAGCCGGAATCGGCGCCGATCAGGATCTCGCCGATCGCCTTCGACTGCATCATCATGGTGATCGGCGCGAGGAGCGAAGTGAGGATCAGCTCCGCCGTGGCGCTCGCGATGACGCAGAAGGTGCCGCCGAAGGCATGCCGGCGCCGGGAGAAGGCCGAGGTGAAGGTGATGACGGTCTTGGGCAGGAGCAGAAGGACGAAGATGCCGAAGAGAAGGCCGAGCGCCTTCTGGGTTTCGGGTTTCGGAAACACCGGAAACAGGGAATCGGCCGGAAAATAGTTCGGCTCGGGCGCGACGATGGGGGCGATCAGGCTGACGATCAGGAACATCAGCCAGATCGGCGAGGCGAGATAGGCCATGATGCCGGCCATTAGCTGCACCCGGTTCCACCGCTTCAGGCCGCCGACATTGAGCAGGCGGCCGTGCTGCAGGTTGCCCTGGCACCAGCGGCGGTCGCGCTTGGCATATTCGATGACGTTGGCGGGCGCCTCCTCGAACGAGCCGGGCAGGTCCGGATCGACGCGCACGGCATAGCCGGCGCGGGCGAGGAGGGCGGCTTCCACATAATCGTGGCTGAGGATATGGCCGCCGAAGGGCGGTTTGCCGGACAGGCCCGGCAGGCCGCAATGGGCGGCGAAGACGCGCGTCCGGATCATCGCATTGTGGCCCCAGAACGGACCTTCGCGGCCCTGGAGGGCGGCCAGACCGCGCGAGAACACCGGCGAGAAGATCGCCGCGGAGAACTGCAGGGCACGGCCGAAGATCGTGCGCCTGTTGATGATCAGCGGCTGGGACTGGAGAAGTGCCAGATCCTCCTGATCGTCCATCCGCGCGACCATTTCGACGATCGTTTCCGGCGCCATCAGGCTGTCGGCGTCCAGCACCAGCATGTACGGATAGGCACCGCCATGATTGGTGACGAAATCGGCGATGTTGCCGGCTTTCCGGCCCGTGTTCTGCTTGCGGTTGCGATAGTAGATCCGCCCGGCGAGCCGCAGCTCCTTCAAGAGGATGCGGTAGCCGCGCTCTTCGGCCGCAACGCTCTCGGGCTTCGTCGAATCGCTGAGGACGTAAAAGTGGAAATGATCGAGACGGCCGATGCCGCGAAGGCCCTCGGCCATCGCGGCGATGCGTGCGTAAACCGAACGCGCGTCCTCGTTGTAGACCGGCACCAGAATGGCGGTGATGCCCCTGGGACGATGCTCGGCCCTCAACGGGCGTCGCCGGGAGTTCGCCGCGGACACCATGCCGAACGAGGCGGTCATGAAACCCCAGGCCAGCCAGCCGCAGCAAACCAGCAGCAGCACCGTCTGAACGAGATGGAAATTCGTGATCCCGTTCGCGGTGATGATCGTGAAAAACAAGGTCGCGGCGACGAGAGACAGAAGCGCAGCGCTCGTGACGAAGACGAAGCGAAGAAATGCGATCAAGTGGTCATCCATTCCCGGCTGACGTCCGTGTCCCTACGGATATCGATTATCAGCATCAATCCGGGCGAAAAAGAGCAACCTTGAAAGTTCTTCGCCGGTGTGCGCGCCGCGGCACGCCCTGAGCAAAGCCGCGGCACACCCGGCCGATCGCCCCGCGGCAAGGCACGGTCCGAGGCGCCCTTACGCGTGGCGCTTGGGAGCCGAGGAAAATCTGGAAAAGAACCCGTCCAGCCAGCGGGACGGGCGATGTGTGCCGAAATCCTGGACCGGCATGGCCAGTTTCGCGTTCGGCGCCGGCAACTCCATCGTCCGGATGAGGTCGAGCGCCCAGTCCTGGCCACGCCGCGCGTCCGCCACCACCTTGTCCACCGGCTGGCTGACGCCCGCTTCCATCATCCGGCGACCGATCGCGCGATGGACGGTGATATCGTCCACGGGATGCTGGTTGAGAACCATGTCCACGACCGAAACCGGGCTTTCGTCGGGATTCCACGATAGAATGTTCAAGCTTCGGTGGTCCATTGATAGATCCATGTCTCACTAATATTGCGTCGCAACATAGTCAGTGCAACGCGCAATTCGACAGGACGTTCCTCAAGCCGTTCAAGTTCGAGTGATACCCGCCAACCGCCGCCGGGCAGGCGCGACACCGCGCTGTTCAGCAGGCGTCCCGCGGACGTCACCTCGATCATCGGTTCGACTTCGGCATCGGCCGGCAGTTCGGCTGCCGGCCCACCGGTGAAGTTCACCGCGATGCGCCGTGTCGTCTGCTCGACATCGGTCGCCGCCGCATTGCCGCCGATGCCGGTCAGGGTCGCGCTGACGCGGGCCCGATCCTGCTCCGGCTGCACGTTCAGCCCCCAATGCATGCGGTAGCTGAATTCCATCGCGGTTCCGGCTTCCGCCTTCTGCTCCGGAATCCAGAACGCGACGATATTGTCGTTATATTCGGCGGCCGAGGGGATCTCGACCAGTTCGATCGCCCCGCGGCCCCATTCGCCGATCGGTTCGATCAGGAGGGACGGACGCAGTTCGTAGTGGGCTTCGGTGTCCTGATAGTTCTCGAACGACCGGTCGCGCTGCAACAGGCCGAAATATTTGGGGTTCGTCTCGCCGATGAAGGAGAGGGCGAGATTGGCCGGGTTCTGCAGCGGGCGCCAGAACTGCTCGCCGTCGGGACGCTCGATGAAAAGGCCGTCGCTGTCGTGAACCTCGGGGCGGAAATCGTCGTGATCGGCCCGGTCGTTCTCGCCGAACGTATACATTGAGGTCAAAGGCGCGATGCCGAGTCGGGACACGGACTGGCGGAAATAAAGCCGCGCGCGGCAGGTCATCACGGTCTTGGGGCCGGGCGCGATGACGAATTCGTAGGCACCGGCAACGCTCGGGCTGTCGAGTTCGGCCATCAGGCGGATCGTGTTCTCGCCGGGCCGCGGCGCATCGATGTAGAAGGCGTTGAACCGGGGGAACTCCTCCGTCTCGTCCTCCGTCGCGGTGTTGATGGCGAGCCCACGCGCGCTCAGCCCGTACCGCGTACCGCTGCCGAGGGCCCGGAAGTAGCTTGCCCCGAGGAAGGTGACGAGCTCGTCGAAATAATCCGGACGCTCCATCGGCGCATGGATGCGGAACCCCGCGACGCCGGGGAAGGTGATCCCCTTGAAGTCCTCGGGATTGAGCGGCGGCCTGTATTCGAAATCCGTCGCCTGGAAGATGTGGGGCTGATAGAAGCCATCGCGCCCGATCGCGACCGTCGCCGTGTCGACGAAGACCCAGCCCGGATAGAAGGCCTGCAGGTGGAAGTTGACCGGCTCGGCGCGCCAGAGCGCGTGGTCCGGCCGGAAGGCGATCGCCCGATGGGCGTCATAATCCAGATTGCGCACGATCTCCGGCAGCGTGTTCTCGGACTCCGTATAGGCGGAGTTCGCCTTCTCGGCCATCAGCTGGCTGAGGCGATCGAAGGTCAGCGGTTCGGGCGCGGCCGGAGCTGCCGCCGGAGCGGCGTCCTCTGCGGCCTCCTGCGCGCCCGCAGGGCCTGACATGAAACTCGACGAGAATGGAAACAGGATGGCGGCAAAGCCACCGCCTAGCGCCCTGCGGCGCGTCAGGTTCATTGGTTTACGCACGACGACCCACGGTCTGATGGAAAAGCTGCGCCATGAAGATACGCATTGATCGGGCGGGTGGGAAGTGGCCGCCGGCATAACTGGCGTGCATCCCTCGCATTTCTTCGCGCTTTCATCCTGATGCCGGGAAAGCTCCGATGCTGCCCGGCGCCTTCTGCCCGCTGCCCGGCGCCCGCTGCCGTGTCGCCGATCGGCATCGCGGCCGAAAGACGCCGGCGCCGCTCCGGTGAGCGATGTCCGTCGCCCCGATAGCGCGGCGCGCTCCGGCGGGCGCGTGTCCCGGCCTATCGCAGGCGGCGCAGTCGCTGGCTGAGGAGCTGCTCGATCTTGCCCAGGGATTCGCCGAGGACCTTGCGCTCCTCCAGGTCGAGGGCGCCGATCAGGTCGATATCCAGCTTGCGCCAGACTTCGTAGACCTTGTCGCGCACATGTTCGCCGGTCGGCGTCAGCTGCACCATGGTGCGCCGAAGGTCGACCTTGTGCGCGCCGCGTTCGACGAGGCCCTTCTCGATGAGGCGATCCAGCATCTTCGAGATCGTCGATGGTCGCACGCTCAGATCTTCGGCAAGGACCGACACGCTGACCGGCTCGTTCGGCTGAAGGCGAACGAGCAACTGATCCTGGCCGGGATGCAGGTCGATATCGGCGAGAAGCAGGGCAATGAACGCACGGGTCGATTTGGCGATCGCGAGCAGCGAGGTCACCGTGTCAATGTCCGATGGGAGGCTGTCGGTGCGCGCGAGCATGGGGTCGGTGTTCATGTCCATGACGCGAGCTTAACCGATTCCGTTCCCGCGTGCATTAAACTTCGTTATGTTTCCCGCATGAGGTTTCGGGTGGAACCATTCCCGGCGCCATGCGAAACGGTCGGCATTTCGACGAGAAAAGGGACGAGCCAATGGCGGATATACGGGTGATCTGCGCAATCGGGCGAAGCGGGCAGCTGGGCCTTCATGGCGGCATGCCGTGGGAGGGCCGCCCGGAGCGCGCCTATACCGAAGACGTCGAGCGCTTCTTCGAGATCACGCGTGGACACGTCCTCATCTGTGGTCCGAAGACCGTCGCCTCCTTTCCCGACTTTGCCCATGCGGACCGGACGATCGTGACCATCCGTTCATCGGACAGGCCGCAGGACGTTCTCGCCCGGTTTTCCGATCGGGTCGTCTATGTGGGCGGCGGCCCGGCGGTCTGGGACGTCTATGCGAAATTCGTCCGGCATTGGGACATCAATACCTTACCCTATGATGGCGCGGCCGATACCTGGTTCGATCCGGCCTGGCTTCTGGCCGGCGGAGACCATTCGAGAAGCTAGGCGACCAGACGATCGAGGGTGGGGAAGGCGGCGCCGAGATCGCGCGGGTCGGCGCCGCAGGTCCGGGCTATCGCGTCGGCGGCCTGGCCCATCAGCTCGAGGATGAACGCGCCCTGCGTGCGGTCGAAGGCCGGGCCATCGACGAGGCGCGCCGGGGCGATGATCCGAAGCGAATTGGTGAGCAGAAACCGTCCCGAGCGCGCCTTGTCGAACGGGATCGGCGCGATCCGCGCCGTTGCGCCCAAGCACCCGATCGTCTCGATGAGCTCGCCGCGCATCACGCCGTCGAGAACGCCTTCGTCGAGAGGTGGTGTCACGAATTCGTGATCGTCGACCAGGAAGATGTTGGCGAGCGCGCTGCAGGCGACGCGCCCTCTGGTGTTCAGGAAAACCGGCTCGTCGGCGCCGATCCCGACGGCACGGCGGGTTTCCAGGATCGCGTCGAGATAGGACAGCGTCTTCAGGCGGGACAGGGGCGAGCGATCGTTGCGCCGGGCCTCGGCGAAGGCGAGGCGCATCGGCCGGAACATCAGGTGCGGCGCAAGGGGCGTTGCGATCCCGAGAAGCGTCGGCTGCGGGTCCGCGGGCAAAGCGAGCCCGCGCGCGCCGGTGCCGCGCGTCACCGTCAGGCGGATCGATCCGTGCCCGATCTCGCCCGCGAGCGCAGCCTGAGCCCGGGCGAGCCGTTCGCGCGGCATCGGCAGGGACAGGGCCCCGCAGGTCGCGGCGAGCCGGTCGAGATGGCGGTCGGCGCGAAAGACGATGCCGTTCAGCGCCAGGGCGGTGTCGAAGCATCCGTCGGCGAGGGTGAAGCCCCGGTCCGCCGGATCGATCCGGGCCTCGTCAGCGGAAACGAGCCGGTCGTTCACCCAGGCGCGGGCGTTCACCGGGGTCTGCCCCGGAACGAGGTCGCGCGGGACAGGAAATTGTCGAAGATCGTCTCGCCCTTTTCGGTGAGGATCGATTCGGGGTGGAACTGCACGCCGAACGTCGGATGGCTCTTGTGGCTGAGCGCCATGATCTCGCCGTCGGGCGAGATGGCGTCGACCGTCAGTTGCGCGCGCATCGCCGGCGTCTCCTCCACGATCAGCGAATGGTAGCGTCCGGCGCGTGTGCCGGCCTCAAGGCCCGCGAACAGGTTGCGGCCTTCGTGAAGCATGGGCGAGGCGCGGCCGTGCATGGGGCGCAGCGCCCGCGTGACATGCCCGCCGAACACATCGCCGATGACCTGATGGCCGAGACACACGCCGAAGATCGGCATTCGTCCCGAAAAGCTGCGCACCAGGTCGCCGGAAATGCCGGCTTCCTGCGGACTGCAGGGTCCCGGCGACACGACGATCGCATCGAGGCCCATCGCGTCGATCTCGCCGAGGCCCACCCTGTCGTTGCGCCGGACGACAATTTCGGCGCCGAGACGCTCGAGATAGCGTCCGACATTGAAGACGAAGCTGTCGTAATTGTCGAGAACCAGAACCTTCATGTCCCGGCCTCGAAGGCGGCGAAGACGCGCATCGCCTTGGTGAAGGTTTCCTCGTACTCCGCCTTCGGGTCGGAAAGCACGGTGATGCCGCCGCCGGCCGAGAGCTGCGCCTCGCCCTTCTCGAACGTCACCGTGCGGATGGCGATGTTGAGGTCCATCGCGCCGTCGAAGCCGATATAGCCGATCGACCCGCAATAGGGCCCGCGCGCCGTCCTCTCGATTTCGGTGATGATGTCCATGGCCCGGATCTTCGGCGCGCCGGTGATCGATCCGCCGGGAAAGGTCGCGCCGATCAGGTCGGCAGCTCCAAAGCCGGGCCTCAACCGGCCCGTCACCACCGAGACCAGATGATGCACGGCGGCGTAGGTTTCCAGGCCGCACAGGACCGGAACGTCGACCGAGGCCGGCTCGCACACGCGCGACAGATCGTTGCGCATCAGATCGACGATCATGACGTTTTCGGCGCGGTCCTTGTCGGAGGCGAGAAGCGCCTCGGACAAAGCGCGGTCCTCGGCGGCATCGGGCGAGCGTTTCGCCGTACCCTTGATCGGCCGCGTCTCCACCCGGCCGTCCGGATCGAGGCTGAGAAAGCGCTCGGGCGACGAGCTCGCGACGATCGTCCCGCCGCAATCGAGATAGGCGCCGAAGGGGGCCGCGTTCGTGCGGCGAAGGCGCGCGTAGAGGGCGAGCGGATCGAACCCCTCGGGCAGGGCGGTCCGGAAGGTCTGGGCGATGTTGGCCTGGAAGATGTCGCCGGCCAGAATATAGTTCCGCGTCCTCTCGATGGCGGCCTCGTAGTCCTTCGCAAAGAAGTTCGAGCGCCAGTCATATCCGGGCGTCAGCCCCTCGCGGCGTTCGAGCGGCTCCGCGAGCTGCTTCAGAACCGCGTCGCGCCGGGCTTCGGCGCGGCCCGGGCGCCGGGCGCCCTTTTCCGGATGGCCGCTCGAAAACACCACCGCGCGCCGCGCCTGATGGTCGAAGGCGAGAACCACGTCGTGAAGCGCAAGCACCATCGAGGGCTTGCCGGGGTCGTAGTCGGCCGGCTTGTCGAGGCTCTCCAGATGGTGGGCGAATTCATAGGCGATATAGCCGAGCGCTCCGCCTTGAAAGGGCGGCAGCCCCTCGATCGTCGGCATGGCGTAGCGCGAAAGGAGGCTCTTCAGCGCGGCGAGCGGTTCGGCCTCGATCCGTTCGCCGTCCAGCGCCGGCCCGTGGCCGTCGACGGTAAAGACTGCGAACGGGTCGGCGGCCACGAAGGAGTAGCGCCCCAGCCTGTCGTGCGCCATCGCGCTGTCGAGAAACGCCAGCTTGCCGAGCGTCGCCAGTCGCTGCGCGGCCTCGAAGGGCTCCTGCCAGTCGATTTCGGTCACAAGGGGCAAGGTCGCGTTCATGGGGCCGCAAATGCCTCCTGGCGGGCGTTTCGTCAAACGCCGATGCTACGGCGCATCGCAGGAAAAAGCACGTTCCGCCGATGGCGGCGACAGACCATCGAGCGGCAAAACGTCGTCCTGCGGATCGAAATCCCGCCTAAAACCGTATTACAGCGAAGCGCGTGCACCATCGTCCGGGCGTTCGCGACGATTGCCGTGACGCAAGTCTTCAGGGAAGGCACACCCATGACCATCATCTCCTCGACATCGGGCGCGGCGCGGCGCCTGGCTCTTGCAGCCCCCATCGGCATAATGCTTCTGGCCGGCTGCAACACCTCGACGCCTTATCCGTCGGGCACCCCCATCGAGGGCGCGCGGATCTCGGCCAATCCGTTCCCGCGCGGAACGCCCGAATTCTGCGCCCAATATGCGCGCCAGACGGCCGCCAACGAATACGAGGCCCGGATCGACCGGTCGGAGGACGGGTTCGGCATCCGGCAACTCACCGAGCAGCAGGCACGCCGGGACGGGGCACGCGCCTATCAGCGCTGCCTCGACCGTCGCTAGGAGCGTTTTTCATGAGCGAACCCACTCAGGTCGGGCCCGACGATCGCCGCTATCTCGACCGCTGCGTCGCGCTTGCCCGGGAGGCCGTGGAGGCGGGGCACAAGCCGTTCGGCTCCGTTCTCGTGTCGGGCGAGGGCGTCATCTTGAAGGAGGATCACAACCGGACCGGCGACGGCGATCCCACCGCCCATCCCGAACTCGCGCTCGCACGATGGGCCGCGCTGAACCTGACGCAGGACGAGCGGGCGCGCGCGACGCTCTACACCTCCGGCGAGCATTGCCCCATGTGTGCCGCCGCCCATGGCTGGTGCGGCCTCGGGCGAATCGTGTTCGCGACGTCGACCCGGCAGCTCGTCGCGTGGCTCAAGGAGTTCGGCGCATCCCCGCTTCCCTATCATCCCTTCACCCTGCGGGAGATGCTGCCGGCCGCTTCGGTGGCCGGCCCCGATCCTGACTATGCCGACGAGATCCGCGCGCTGCACGCGCGGGCGCATGGCGCTGGAGCCTGACCGGTGCTGAACGCCGATCTCGCCTTTCCCGCCGATTTCGACGGCTGGCGGCAGGCGGCGCGAGCGGCCTATTCCAATCGCGTGAGTCCCGAGGACATCGCCTTCACGGTCGCGGGAGAGGGCGGGTCGCTTTTTGCCGAACCGCTGCCCCCGCACGATCCGAACGGGCCGCAGCCGAGTGTGCCGAAAGCCTTCGTCGATCTTGCGCACCGCCTCATCTGTCATCTCGATGCGGACCGTTTCGTCTTCGCCTACCGACTTCTCTGCCGGCTCCAGAGCGAGAAGCAGCTTCTCGCCATCGCGTCCGACAAGGATGTGATCAGGGCCATGGAAATGGAAAAGGCGGTGCGCCGCGACGCCCACAAGATGAAGGCGTTCGTCCGTTTCCGCGAGGTCGAGACGCCGGACAGCGGCAAGCACTACATTGCCTGGTTCGAGCCGTTCCATCATATCGTCGAGCGCACCGCGCCGTTCTTCGCGCGCCGGTTCACGGGCATGGTGTGGACGATCCTGACGCCCGAGCGCACGGCGCACTGGGACGGCGCCGAACTCAGCTTCCTTCCCGGTGCGAGCCGCGACATGCGGCCGGCCGGCGACGACATGGAGGATCTGTGGCTCACCTATTACGCCTCGATCTTCAACCCGGCACGCCTCAAGGTGAAGGCGATGACGGCCGAGATGCCGAAGAAATACTGGGCGAACATGCCGGAGACCGTCCTCGTCAAATCGATGATCGCGGGCGCGGAAGCGGCACACCGACGCATGATCGAAACCGTGCCGACCCTTCCCGGTTTACGCCACGAGAAGATGAGCGAGCGACGGGAGGCGGAGATGGCGCGCGAAACGGCTGAGGAGCCGATGCTGGGCCTGGATGGTCCGGACGCAGACGGCACCGGGCGGGCGGGCATTCGGGAGACCGGCTCGAACGCGCCCGATACGATCGAGGCGGCCCGCCGGGCGGCCACCGATTGCCGGGCCTGCCCGCTCTGGGAGCCTGCGACCCAGACGGTCTTCGGCAAGGGGCCGGACGATGCGCCGGTGATCTTCGTCGGCGAGCAGCCGGGCGACCAGGAGGACATTGCCGGCGAACCGTTCATCGGCCCGGCCGGCAAGGTGTTCGACGAGGCGCTTCTGGCCGCCGGGGTCGACCGATCGCAGGCCTATGTCACGAATGCGGTGAAGCACTTCAAGTTCACTCCGCGCGGCAAGCGGCGCATCCACGCCAAGCCCAATGTCGGCGAAATCCGCGCCTGCCGCTGGTGGCTCGATCTGGAGCGCGATCTGATCAAGCCCAAGCTGATCGTCGCGCTGGGAGCCAGCGCGGCGCAGGCCGTGCTCGGCAAGTCCGTGACGATCCGCGACACGCGGTCGAGGCTGATCGATCTCACCGCCGAGACGCGCCTGCTCGTGACCGTCCATCCCTCCTACATCCTGCGCCTGCCCGACAAGGCGGCGCAGGAGCGCGAACGCGGCGCCTTCCAGGCGGACATGGCGCTGGTCCTGCGGACGGTGCCCGAACTCGCGCTGGCAGGTTAGGCGGCTCGGCGACATCCGCGCGCCGGAGGCGTCCTCACGATTGAAACAATGGAAAGCTGACGCCGAGCGCCCAGGCGAGCACGAGGCCGAGGGCGAGCCCCGACGCCGGGGCGCCGGCCCGCGTTCCGGCAGCCCGGCCCATCGTGCCGAAGATCAGGTAGAACAGGATCACCACCGGCGCGATCATGATGAGGAAGAACAGGCCCTCGAAATCGAGCGCCACGGCCAGTCCCAGCGAGGCGACGAAGCCGCCGCGCAGGGCGAGCCGCCTGAGGAAGCCCGCTCTGTGGGTGAGAACGGCATCGGCCAGCATGTAGGGGACAGCGCCCAGCGCGATCGCCAGGATGATCCACAGGCGGCCGGCCGTCGGCCAGAAATTCGCCGCATAGCGGTTGAACGCGAAGCCGAAAAGCGCGCACCAGACGATGAGCAACCCCATCGAGGCAGGCGAGAAACGGCCGAACGGCAGCTTCCACGCCTTGATGAGACCGAGCTGGATCACCCCGAAGATCGCCAGATGCAAAGCGAGATAGTCCGCGACCAGAACCGGCAGAAGCTGCGGGTCGAGCGGCACCGCGATCAGCGGTGCCGCAATGGCGGGCAGGAGCGCGGCGACGGCGATCCGCATGCGGCTGAGCGCCGGGGACGGCATGGCATTGTCCGGCAGCCACCGCGCAAGGCTCGAGAACAACAGGACGAGCCCACCGAAAAGCCCGAGAATCGCAAGGCCCGTCGGCAGCACCCTCACATCGGACGTCCGGCCATAGGCATCGTCGAGCCATTCGACCGCGGCGGCGCGGCCGACCCGGCTGTGCAGCACGGAGACATGTTCGGAAAGCGGCGCGATCTGGGCGCGGCGGATGACAGCACCGGCTGCGACGGTCTCGTCCTCGGCGGCAGCGGGATCGACCATCCGGGCAGCATCCAGCGCGAACGCGCGCAGCCCCGGCTCCCAAGCGCCGGGCACGAGCAGCAGCGTCTGAGGATGGGTCGCATCGATCGCCTGCGAGAAGGCGGAGATCAGGACGACCGGGCCGATGTCCGGCCGCTCGGCCGCGACGCGGGCGAGAATGTCCGTCGCCATGGAATGGCCGATCAGGGCGACCGGCTCTTCGCCGGTCTTCACCGCGTCGATGACGGCGCTCGTCTGGTCGACGAGAAGCCGAGTCGTACCGGTGATCGCGGTGACATCGCCGGACATCGGCACCGGGTTTCGGCCATGGCCGAGAAAATCGAACGAGAAGACGCGATAGCCGGCCTTGGCGAGCGGCAGCGCATAGCCCTGCATCATCTGGCTCGAGCCGGCAAAGCCGTGGGCGATGACGACACGCGGGCCGTCGGCATCGTCCGTCGCATAGGCGGTCACCGGCGTTTCGCCCACCAGGATCTCGCGATAGGCGACGCCGCTGCGCGACAGTTCGAGAACGAGGACTGAGACGATGACGAGGACGAGCGCGATCACCGTCCTCATGCCGCGCGCCGCCCTGTCCTCGTCGTTTGCCGGGATTGCAGTCTCATCGTCCGTTCGCGCCTCTTGCCGCGATCGCCGCCCGATCGCCCGAAGACAGTTCACATGGCGCGATCGGCTGCGTAAAGGCGACGGGGGCGCACCCGCGCGGAAAAACCGACCGGATCTTCTTTCTTCGAAGGGGCGCCACCCGGCAAGTGGCGCGCGCCCTCAACCCCGTTCGTCCTTCGACGATCCCATGACGATGTAGGACGTGATCGAGGCGACATGCGTCAGCGTGCCGAGGGTATCGGTGTGAAACCGCTTGTAGCTTGCAAGGTCCTCCGTCTCGACACGCAGGAGATATTCGAAGGCCCCGGCGACGTTGTGGCATTCCACCACGTCGTGCGCGATCGCCATCGCCCGCTCGAACCCCTCCTGCGCCGCCTTGGTGTGGGAGGAAAGGCCGACCGTGACATAGGCGACGAAGGATCGGCCGTCGCGACATGGATCGACGCGGGCGCGATAGCCCTTGATGACGCCGGCAGCCTCGAGATCCTGAACCCGCCGCAGGCAGGCCGACGCGGAAAGGTTGACGCTCTCGGCAAGCTTGAGATTGGTGATCCGGCCGTCCGCCTTGAGGGCGCGCAATATTCTGCGGTCCATCTCGTCGATTTGCTTGGTCATTGCCCAGATTGCGAAATTTTGACGTAAAAAGTCAATTCATTGCGTTCGGCTCCGCATAATCTTGCAGGCATCGACCCGCCATATCCGATGCGGAAAGGAACCTCGTCTTGGATCTCGCCATCGCCGCCGCCCTTATGGGCTTCGCATTTGTCGCTACCGTGACGCCGGGTCCGAACAATCTGATGCTGTTGGCATCGGGCGCGAATTTCGGTTTCCGCCGGACGGTGCCGCACATGTTCGGCATTCTCATCGGCTTTTCGGCGATGATCCTTCTCGTCGGGATGGGGCTGATGGCAGTGTTCGACGCCGTGCCCCTGCTGGAAACCGGGCTCCGGATCGCCTCCGTCCTCTATCTCCTGTGGCTGGCCTGGAAGGTGGCGAGCGCCGCTCCGCCCGAACACGCCGAGGCCGATGCGCGGCCGATGTCGTTCATCGCGGCCGCGCTCTTTCAGTGGGTCAATCCGAAGGCGTGGGCGATGGCGCTGTCCGCCATCACGCTCTATGCGCCGGAGCGCACGCTGCCCTCCGTCGTGCTGGTCGTCCTCGCCTTCGCCGTCACCTGCCTGCCGGCCATCTCGCTATGGGCCTGGATCGGCACGGTGCTGCGCAGATCCTTGTCGAACCGCCGTCGGTTGACGGCGTTCAACGTCTCGATGGCGTTGCTGCTCGTGGCATCGCTCTATCCGGTGCTGATGCCGCGCTGACAGGCGGTGTAGCCGCCTGCCGGCTTTGGCCGTTGCTCCTCTAGACCTGCGCGCCCTTCGGCGGCGTCTTGCCATCCTTGATGGCGGCGGCGCGCTCGTCCTCGCTCATGGCTTCCCAGTCCTGGACCTCTTGGGGAATGTCCTTGCCGATCAGTTCCTCGCCGACCTCTTCCCCATTGTAGCGCTTGTCGGTGCGCTTGATGGCGCTGCCGAATCCGCCGGTGTTGTTGTGCGTGTTGTCGATGCCCATGATGTGGCCGCCTCGTGTTGGAATTGTTCTTGCCTCTTAGATAAGGCGCAGGCGGGCGCGGTGACAGGGCCGCACGAAAGGCCTTGCGAGCCCATGCGATCGCGCGGGCGGCGGGCCCGCGGAAACGACCCGTTCCGAACGAAAAGCGAACGTTCGGTTGTCGCGATCGGTTTCGAGCGCTATGCGATGCATATCGGGGCGGGCGAACCGAATGGTGTCGCCCGTCACCTGCATCACCTCCACCCGGACGAGGACCCCATGAGCGATGCCTCCCGCCTGATCGCGCCGGACAAACGCGGCGAAGACCTCGATACGACGCTTCGGCCCCAGGCGCTCGACGATTTCGTCGGCCAGGCGCAGGCACGGGCCAATCTCAAGGTCTTCATCGGCGCCGCCAAGGCGCGCGGCGAGGCGCTCGACCATGTGCTGTTCGTCGGCCCCCCCGGTCTCGGCAAGACGACGCTCGCCCAGATCATGGCGAAGGAACTCGGCGTCAATTTCCGCGCGACCTCCGGCCCGGTGATCGCCAAGGCGGGGGATCTCGCCGCGCTTCTGACAAATCTCGAAGAGCGCGACGTGCTCTTCATCGACGAGATCCACCGCCTGAGCCCTGCGGTGGAGGAGATCCTCTATCCGGCGATGGAGGATTTCCAGCTCGACCTCATCATCGGCGAGGGGCCGGCCGCGCGCTCGGTCAAGATCGACCTGTCGAAGTTCACCCTGGTTGCGGCGACAACCCGCATCGGGCTTTTGACGACGCCGCTGCGCGACCGCTTCGGCATTCCGGTGCGCCTCAATTTCTATACCGTCGCCGAACTCGAACATATCGTAAAGCGCGGCGCGCGCCTGATGGGCCTGTCCATGGACGAGGCGGGCGCGCAGGAAATCGCCAGGCGCTCGCGCGGCACCCCGCGCATCGCGGGACGATTGCTGCGGCGCGTGCGCGATTTCGCCGAGTTCGCCGATGCCGGAACGGTGACGCGCCGGATCGCGGACGAGGCGCTTTCGCGCCTCGAGGTCGACAGTCTCGGCCTCGACCAGCTCGATCGTCGCTATCTCGATCTCATCGCGGTGAGTTTCGGGGGCGGGCCCGTCGGGATCGAGACCATCGCCGCCGCCCTGTCCGAGCCGCGTGATGCGATCGAGGACATCGTCGAGCCCTATCTCCTGCAGCAGGGTTTCATTCAGAGAACGCCGCGCGGCCGGCTGATGACCCAGAACGCGTTTCGCCATCTGGGGCTCGCCGTTCCCTCGAGCTATCAGGGCGTCCAGGGCGCCCTGTTCGAGGCGCCCGGCGAGGACTGACGCCGGCGGGACGCGGCGGCCGGCGTTGCTATTCGGCGACGATCTTGTAGCGCGCGCCCGGCTGCACCGTGCCGGCGGCGTCGAGGCCGTTGAGAAGGCGGAAGAGGCCGGCCGGCCGATCGACGCCGACCATGCGGCTCGCAATGCTGTCGACGCTGTCGCCGCTCGCCGCGGTGACGACGCGGATGCGCAAGGGCTTCAGCGAATTGCGCTCGGCCGCACTCAGCATCCGGAAGGAGGAGGAGACGGATTCGGCAATGCCGGCGACCCGGCCCGCATTGTCCGCCGGCACCGCCGTCAGGAAGCGGTAGACCTGCTTGCCGACGCGCACGACGGTGACGTCGAAGGCGTAGTCGCCGCCCGTGGCCCGCGCCGATACCGCTTCGAGGCCGCCGAGCTGCCGGCGGCGGATGGTCGACCTGTCGAGACCGCCGACCCAGCCGCTCGCGATATAGTCTTCGAGCCTCGCGGACGGCGCGAGGGCGACCCCGTCGAAGCGGATCGCCACGTCGCCGGGACCGGTCGCCAGCACCGCTTCGGAGGTGTTGTCGATGACGAAGTTCTCCGGCACGTCGAAGGCGATCCCGAGGCCGGGATGATAGAACTTGCGGCCCCGCACATAGCCTTCCGATGCCGAATCCCCGAACAGGATGCCGTCGATGCCCGCCAGATAGCGGTCCCGGTCGGCCGAACCGACGCCCGGCGGGCCCTGTTCGCGGGCATGGCGGCGCGCAAGCTCGATCCGCTGGGGTGCGGACGGGTGGGAGGCGAGAAAGTCGAGGCTCGGATTTTCCACCTGGAAGGCGTTGCGGAAACTCGTATAGGCGTCCATCGCGGCCAGGAACCGACTGGCGGCGTAGGGGTCGAAGCCGGCACGGCCGATATGCTTGATGCCGAGCACGTCGGCTTCGAGCTCCTGCTGGCGCGAGAACTGCGCAACGCTCAGCTTGTTGCGGGCCACCGCGATACGCCCGGCCTTGTCGCTGGCCAGAACCTCGGACACGACGCGGCTGGCGATCTCCGCCTCGCGCTCGCGCTGCTGGCGCTCGATGCCGTGATTGGCCGACACGTGCGCCATCTCGTGGCCGATGACGGCGGCGACTTCCGCCGAATCGTTGGCGAGCGCCAGAAGGCCGCGGGTGATGTAGACATAGCCGCCGGGCAGGGCGAACGCGTTGACGTTCGGCGAATTGAGAACGGTGATGTTGTAGGCGCGGTTCGGGTCCTGGCTTGCCGCCTGCAGCTTGCCGACGACGCCGGCGAGCATGCGCTCGACCTTGGGGTCGGAATAGGCGCCACCATAGGCCGCGAGGATCTTGGGATGCTGCGAACGGCCGATCCGCGACTGCGGGTCCTGGGCCTGGGCGGTTTCGAAGGTCACCGGCGGACGGGTCGCGGAATAGCCCGTGGTCAGGTCGGCGTCGGACAGGCCGAAACCCTCTTCGAGCGTGGTGCAGGATGCCGTGGCGAGCAGGAGCGCGGCCGAGCCCAAAAGGCCGAGCCGACGCAGAATCGTGTTGCCAGCGCTGAACGCGTTTACAGTCATGCTTTTCGAAATTCGCCCCAATGTCTCGCCACAACACGCATCGAAGGATCGGTCGCCAGACGACGGGGCGACACCCATCCTTACGCGCTTGCGGCAGTCCCCCATAGAGTGAACGCGCAACAGAACGGTTCCCAAACCGCGATCGTCCCCACGAGGCGGCCATCTGATTCCGTTAGGGCCGGATTGAGGTATCAATGGGGCGCCGGCTGCGGGATGGTCCGCGCCGGACATCCCGGATTCCGCCTTGCTCGACCGTCGTCACATCAAGATGAACCGGCCGGCGGAGCTTGGCGCTTCGCGTTCGCCGCCGATCCGAGATAGCGGCGAACCCGTGCCGGTGCGTCGGGTCCGAGCATCTCGCGGGCCGTGCCCACATGGGCGACCAGCCCTTCGTCGAGAAACGCGACCGCGCCCGCAAAGTCCGCCGCGTCCCCCGGATGGTGCGTGACCATGAGGATGGTCAGCGGCACGGCGATGAATTTTTCGCGCAAGGCGTTCAACGTCTCCAGCATCTCCCGGCGCAGCGCCGGGCCGAGGGAGGCGAAGGGCTCGTCGAGAAGAAGCAGAGGCTTGCGCCTGAGGAATGCACGGGCAAGCGCCGCGCGCTGGCGCTCTCCGCCCGACAGTTCGTGGGGCTTGCGGGCCCCCATCGCGGCAAGGCCGACCGCTTCCAGCCCGCCCTCGATCAGCGCGCGCTCGTCCTTCCTGACGGACCGGTTCGGCGCGATGCCGAGCGCGACGTTCTGGAAGACGCTGAGATGGGGAAAGAGATTGTTGTCCTGGAACATGATCGAGAGCGGCCGCTCCCACGGGGCGGCGTTCGTCACGTCCCGGCCGGCCATGCGGACACTGCCCGATTCGATCGGCAGGAAGCCGGCCACCATGTCCATCAATGTCGATTTTCCGGCCCCGCTCGGGCCGATCAGCGCCATCCAGTCGCCGGTCCGGACCGTGAGGTCGATGGTCATCGACCAGGTCGCGCGCGCGAAGACCGCCCGTTCGAGGACGAGCGCGGCATGGTCGCGGGTCATGTCAGGTCTGCCTTTCGCGCGCCGGAGCGCTCTGCGATCCAGATGAGCGCAAGGCAGACGGCGCCGAGAATGAGGGCGAGCCCTGCCGCATCGTCCGTCCGGTAGCTGCCCATGCGCTGGTAGAGGAGATAGGGCAGGGTGGTGAACTCCCGATTGCCGAACAGAGCGATCGCGCCGAGATCGCCGAGCGAGATCGCGGCGGCGAGCGCGAAGGCCAGTCCCGCCGGTCGCCACAGCGCCGGCCAGTCGATCAGACGGAAACGCCGGAGCCCCTTCATGCCGAGACTGTCGGCCAGTTTTTCGCCGCGCAGGTGCGCGCTGGCAAGGCTGGGCCCCAGAATGCGCACCGCAAACGGCACCGCCATCGCCATATTGGTCAGCACCACGATGGCGGGGGCCGCCGCAAAGACGTTCGTCACCTGCCGCAGGCCGAGGAACCAGCCGGCGCCGACGACGACGGGGGGAACGACGAGGACGAGACTTGCGGCGATCTCCAGCGTTCGCCGCGGCACGGCCGTCCCGATGACGGCGCGCCGCTCGGCGCTCGCCAGCGCCTCGACGCCGAGCAGGACGAGGGCGGAGACGAGGAGCGCGAGCGCGCCCGATGTCACCGCAACCCAGAGGCTGGTGACCAGGGCGTCCACGACGGCGGGCTCGGTCAGAAGCGTGCCCAGGTCGGCCGTGATGCCGGCCAGCACGATGGCGACGAAGGGCGACAGAACGAAGGCCAGCCCGAGCCCGATCACGAGCCCGTCCGCCGTCCTTCGCAGGCCGTTCGACCGGTCGAAGCGAACCGCCTTGCCGCCGAGCCCGAACGCGCCCTGGTCCGATCCGCCGAGCCGGTTGGCCAGCATGAGGATGAGGGCCGTGAGAGCGATCTGCACGAACGACAGGGCGACGGCCCGTCCGGGTTCGAAGTCGTAGCGCAGGGTCTGGTAGATCGCGACCTCCAGCGTCGTCGCGCCGGGGCCGCCGCCGAGGATCAGAACGATGGTGAAGCTCGTCGCGCACAGCATGAAGACGAGGCTCGCGGCGGCCGGAACCACCCGGCGGATGGCGGGCCATTCGACGAGCCGGAAATTCGTCCACGGCGAGAACGCCAGTTGTCCCGCCAGCTTCCAGCTCTCCTTCGGCACCTCGTCGAGCGCGGCGATCATCAGGCGTGCGGCGAGCGGCAGGTTGAAGAAGACATGGGCGATCAGGATGCCGGGCAGGCCGTAGATCGAGAAGCGCGGCAGCCCGATCGCGGCGCTCGCATCGGACAGGACGCCGTTGCGGCCCCAGACCGAGACGATGGCCAGCGCCCCGACGAGCGTTGGAAGCGCCTGGGGCAGGAGAAACATGCGCAGGATCGCCGTCCGGCCGATGAACCGGGCCCGATGGAGCGCGCAGGCGAGGGGAATGGCAAGAAGAACCGAAAGCGCCGTCGAGAGTGCCGCCTGTTCGAGGGTGAAGAGGACGACGCTGCGCAGATAGGCGTCGCCGACGATGGAGCGGACGGGCAGGTCCGCACCCGTTCCGGCGAGAAGGATGAGGAAACCGCCGGCCAGAAAGCCGGTCAGCGCCAGGGCGGCGCCGACCGCGATGAAGAGCCTTATGGTCCGGTCCGGTCCCATGCGCGTCAGCCCGCCGCGTCCGCGCCGCTCAACGCCCCAGCGCCTCCAGCCATTCCTGGGTCCAGGCCTGCCGGTTCTCGGCGACGGTTTCCGGGTCGATATAGATCGGGTTCTCCACCGGGATCAGGGCCTCGAAGGCCTCCGGCAGGTCGATCCCGTCGATCACCGGATAGGCCCAGTTTCCCGTCGGGATGATCGACTGGAATTCGTGCGTCAGGATGAAGGCGAGGAACGAGCGGGCAAGCTCCGGCGTGTCGGTGCTCTTCACCATGCCGGCGACCTCGATCTGCAGATATTGCCCGTCCGAAAACGCCGCCGCCTGGTAACGCCGGGTGTCGTCCTCGATGATGTGGTAGGCGGGCGAGGTCGAATAGCTCATGACCAGCGGCACCTCGCCGGAGGTGAACAGGCCGTAGGCTTCCGACCAGCCGGGGGTCACGGTGAGGATGCGGTCCGAAAGCTCCTCCCATCTGGCCTTGGCCTCGTCGCCGTAGACGGCCTTCATCCACAGGAGGAAGCCGAGGCCCGGCGTCGAGGTGCGTGGGTCCTGCAGCGCGATCTTCTGTTCGCTGTCGCCGGTCACCAGCGCGTCGAGGCTCTTCGGCCAGTCCCCGGCTTCTTCCGTGTCCACCATGACGGCGAGATAGGAATAGTCGAACGGCACGAAGACGGGGTCCGCATAGTCGACGGGCAGGGAGAGGTTCGAAAGATCGGTCCCGCTGTCGGCGAAAAGGCCGGTGGCCTTGGCTTCCGGCACGAGATCGGTGGTCAGGCCGATCACCAGGTCGGCCGGCGAGGAGGCCCCCTCGAGCTTCAGCCGATTGAGGATCGCGACCCCGTCGGCGAGGCCCTCGAACTGCAGGTCGCAGGCGCACACGGCCTCGAACGCCGCCTCGATCTTCGGGCCGGGGCCCCATTCCGGCACGAAGCTCTCATAGGTGTAGACGGTGAGAACCGGCCTGTCGCCGTCCTGCGCCATGGCCGGCGCGCCCAGGAGCGCGGCTAGCCCGGCGGCGCCGGCGATGATCGGGGAATGCTTGAACGTGCCCATGGACTGCTTCTTTCGGTTCGGTGTCGAAAGGAACCGAACGCGCATCGCCGCGTCTCACGCGGTCGAACCGGCGCCCTCATTCCCTCCGCCGGCATGATCCGGATCAGGTTCGACGGGTCGGCATCGCGCCTCTCAGCCCGCGTCGTGCGGGCACCCCGTGTGAGCTCGCCCGACAGTCTAAAGCGTTTGCCGCCGAAGGGAAGCGTCCGTTTGACGATTGTCCGCCGGGGCGCTAACCCCAGATCGACCGCATCTCGCACCCGATCGTCTGGCGCGCCGAGGGCTGCACAAGGCGGCACCATCGTCTCGACCGACATTCGAAGGCTGACGGGATCGGGCGAGATCCCTCCCGGCGCCCATGCCGCATCGTCCCATCGTGAAGGCCCATGACCGATTTCGCAGTTCTACTTGCCGGCGACATCGCGGCGACGGCGCGGCTGAAGGCCCGTCTCGCCGGCTGCCGGGTGATCGCGGCCGATGCGGGCATCGGCCATGCGGAGGAACTCGGCGTTCTGCCGGAACTCTGGCTCGGCGACTTCGATTCGTCGAAACAGCCGCCGCGCGCCGGGTGCGAGATCGAGATCGCCGCCTATCCCGCCGACAAGGACAAGACCGACGGCGAACTCGCCATCGAGGCGGCGATCGCACGCGGCGCGACACGCATCCTCCTCGTCGGCGCGCTGGGCGGCCCGCGCAGCGACCACGCCTTTGCCCATTACATCCTGGCCTTGCGCCATGCTGGCGCGGGCATCGCCATCGAACTCGACGACGGCCGCGAGCGCTGCTGGCCGCTGACGCCCGGCCGAACGCTGGACGCCGATCTTTGCGCCGGAACGCAGTTCTCCATTCTGAAATTCTCGGACGTCACCGGCCTCACCATCACCGGCGCGCGCTATCCGCTCGACAAGGTCGCGGTTCCGTTCACCTCGATCCTCACCCAGTCGAACGAAGCGACGGGCCCGATCAGCGTGCGGATCGAAACCGGGCACGCGATCCTGATGGCGCAGGCCGATCCGGACCGGCACTGATGGCGGACCGGCCCTCGAAGACCCGCACAAGACGAGCGGGCGCGAGGCCGCGCCCGACCCTGCGGCCGGGGCCGCTCGGCGATCGCCTCGCCTCGGTGCGGCCGTGACGGCGCCACGTTCGCGCCGGTGCCTGGAACGGTCGAACAACCCTTTTTGCGCACCGCACGGCAAACGCTTTCTGCCGACCGTCCCGGGCGCAAGAACCCGGCCGATCCATGCGACCGCCCCCATCCGGTTCGCGCACGACAACGCCCCTCGCAAAAACCCTCTCCCAGACGGTTTCGCCCCGTGCGACTTTGACTTATAAGCTGATCGCGCTGGTCCCGTAGCTCAGCAGGATAGAGCACGAGATTCCTAATCTCGGGGTCACTGGTTCGAATCCAGTCGGGATCACCATCTCTGGCGCGACGCAAAAACTGCAACAAAACCACTATAGCCTGTAACTTTTCCTCGTTTCAGGCCGGGATCAATCCCTTTCGGCGATTTCGCGAATTTCATGGTTAATTCCTGAATCAACCACTGGCTGTAGTCGCCGTCCGTTCGAAGCCAGCGCAACATCGCTTGCCGAAAGCCCGACTGATTCGGCCTGAGCACCCGCGGTCGACGCAGCAGGCCTCGAGATTCTTCCAATCGGCAGCTACATCACCGGGGTCAGGGTGTTGATTTCCACGCGGAACTGACCCGGGATGTCGCCTGATTTCCACTGAGATTTGACCCATGTGACCTTTCCCTCCGATCGCGCTGAGCGAGGAGGGCAATGGAGTGATCCACATGGGACT
>NZ_JAXLPB010000009.1:0-54508 GCF_034321785.1 Fulvimarina uroteuthidis
TCCCAGGACACCAAGGCGCCCCGCCTCGCTCACCAAAACAAGCCCCGCCCACAAAAACCGCCGCTGCCCATCCAGACGGACAACAAGCCAACAGCACACCCCATTACAAGACCGGGGAAGGGGGAAAGGGGACAGGCGCCGGGAACGCGCGCGGGGTAAGCCGGACGCGTCTCCGAGATCCAAATCAAGCGTTGCCGGTCTTAGCATCGTGCAAGGATCGTGCGCCGCAACCGCCCTCGACCCGCCAGAGCCAGCGCCAATGACCGGCCAGGGCCGGGCAGGACCCGGATCCGCTGCGCAACGCGCGCGGCCCCGTCACAGGCGCCCGAAGACGGTGTCGCGCGTCGCAGACGGAGGGCCGAGACCCGAAGCCGCCGCAAGCCACCCGCCAAGGGTCGTCGAGCGCATGGCGGCCGCGTGCGCCGGGCCGCCGCTCTTCGGCCAACCCGGGCGAACGGCCTGGGCTCGCCGCCGCGCCCTGGGCGCCGAGCGCCGTAATCGCCCTGGGCGCCGAGCGCCGTAATCGCCCTGGGCGCCGAGCGCCGTAATCGCCCTGGGCGCCGAGCGCCGTAATCGTTTGGCACGACGAGCCGATCATGCTATGTCGCCCTAACGCTTGGCTTGACGCATCGCGCGTCTCGGACTATAGCCAAGCCCAATTTTCCGATCATGCCTGTCAGCATGAATCGCGCCGGTTTCGGCGGCGCGGGTTCGATGGGCGTTTCAGACTTATAGAGAAGGTGAACCACATGTCGCGCGTATGCGAACTCTCCGGCAAGGGCGTCATGTCCGGGAACAATGTGTCCCATGCGAACAACAAGACCCGTCGCAAGTTCCTGCCGAACCTGTGCAGCGTAACGCTGATTTCCGATGCTCTCGGCCAGCGCTACCGCCTCAAGGTGTCGGCCCATGCGCTGCGCACGGTCGAGCATCGCGGCGGCCTCGACGCCTTCCTGCTGAAGGCGAGCGAGAACGAGTTGTCACAGCGCGCCCGTCTTCTCAAGCGTCAGATCGCCAAGAAGCTCGCCGAGACGACGCAGGCCGCCGCGTAAGGCATCCGCAACGTTCGATCGCCTTGTCCAACGCCGCAGCGGCTCACGGCCCCTGCGGCGTTCTCATATGTCCTGTCTTCTGGTTCCATCACCCAGGTTTAAAAAAATGACCTTCATCAAGACCCATTGGCTCGCGATCCTCGCGATGAGCCTCATCGTGCTCGGCGCGAACATCGCCGTGCAATATCCGATCTTCCTGACCCTCGGGTCGCTCGACCTGGCCGATATCCTCACCTACGGCGCCTTCGTCTATCCGTTCGCATTCCTGGTGACGGACCTGACGAACCGGATCTACGGGCCGGCGACCGCGCGCAAGGTGGTCTTCGTGGGCTTTGCCGCCGCCGTCATCTGTTCGCTCGCCCTGCCGCCGATCCTGTTCGACCTCGGCCTGGTGCCTTATGAGGCCGGCGCAGCGCGGATCTCGCGGATCGCGCTCGCGTCCGGATCGGCCTTCCTGATCGCCCAGCTTCTCGATATCTTCGTCTTCAACCGCCTGCGTCAGGATCGGTGGTGGCGGGCGCCCGCAGCCTCGTCCATCTCCGGGTCCCTGGTCGACACGGCCGTGTTCTTCGGCATCGCCTTCGCGCCGGTCTTCCTGTTTCTGGGCCCGAACGACGATTTCGCCCTCGAGGCCGCGCCGTTCTTCGGCCTCGCCGCGGCCGACGCCCCGCGCTGGGTGTCCTGGGCGCTCGGCGATCTCGCTTTGAAGCTTTCGATCGCCGTGTTCGCCCTCGTGCCGTACCGGATCATCATCGGCCGGGTGCTGCCGGCGCAGAATGCGAGCGTGCGAGCCGGCGCGTGATCGGGCGGGATCCACGCCGTCGGCGATCGCCTGGCACAGGCGAGCGGGCCCAACCGGCGTAGGAACGCTGCGGAAGAGGGCGGACGCCCGAACTTCGCCGACGAGATCCGCGACCGCAAGGCCGAGCCGCCGAATCAGACCTTGCTCGCCGAGTTCACCGCCATGCGGACCGCCAAGGCCGCGGCCGACGCCTGCAGCCCGGCGCAGACGACACGCGGCAACATGGCGGGACCGGTCGATCGAAGCGTCGTCGAGATCATCCCTGTCGCGCCCTTTCCCTGCCGTTCAGCGCAGCCCGCCGGCCTGCCGGCGATAGGTCGACTGCCGCGCCGGCCCCTCGTCCTCGAAGAGGGCGGCGAGCTGTTCGGTCATGGCGCCCGCCAGTTCCTCGGCATCGACGATGGTGACCGCACGGCGATAGTAGCGCGTCACGTCGTGACCGATGCCGATCGCCAGGAGCTCCACCGGGGAGCGGGTCTCGATCTCGTCGATCACCGCGCGCAGGTGCCGTTCGAGGAAATTGCCGGAATTGACCGAGAGCGTCGAATCGTCGACCGGCGCGCCATCCGAGATCACCATCAGAATGCGGCGCTGCTCGGGGCGTCTGGTCAGGCGCGAATGGGCCCAGATCAGCGCTTCGCCGTCGATGTTCTCCTTCAGGAGGCCTTCGCGCATCATCAGCCCGAGATTGCGCCTGGCGCGCCGCCAGGGCGCGTCCGCGCTCTTGTAGATGATGTGACGCAGATCGTTGAGCCGGCCCGGGCGCGGCGGTTTGCCGGCCTTCAGCCATGCTTCGCGCGACTGTCCGCCCTTCCAGGCCCGCGTGGTGAAACCGAGCACCTCGACCTTGACGCCGCAGCGCTCGAGCGTCCGCGCCAGAATGTCGGCGCAGGTCGCAGCGACCGTGATCGGCCGCCCGCGCATGGAGCCGGAATTGTCGATCAGCAGCGAGACGATCGTGTCGCGGAACTCGGTGTCCCGCTCCATCTTGTAGGACAGGGACTGGGACGGGTCGATCACGACGCGCGTCAGGCGCGCGGTGTCGAGATAGCCTTCCTCCAGATCGAAATCCCACGACCGGTTCTGCTGGGCCATCAGGCGGCGTTGCAGACGGTTGGCGAGGCGTCCGACCACGCCCTGAAGCGAGGTGAGCTGCTTGTCGAGGAACCCGCGCAGGCGCTCCAGTTCCCCTTCGTCGCACAATTCCTCGGCGCCGATCTCCTCATCGTTGGCGCGGGTGTAGACGTCGTATTCGATCTTCAGGAGCGGATCGAGATCCTTGGGCTCGGGACGGCGCGCATCGCCGGGCGTCTCGGAGGTTTCCTCGCCCTCGTCGACCATATCGTCGCCGGTGACGTCCGAATCCTCCGCTTCCGCCGTCTCGTCGTTCTCGCCCTCGTTCTCGGCTTCTTCGCTCTGGGTGTTCTCGGTGCCGTCTTCCTTTTCGGCGCCGCCTTCCTCCTGGTCGCGAACCTGGTTGTCGCCCTGTTCCTCGTCGCTGTCCTCCTCGTCCTCGTCCGATTTTTCGGGCTCGGCGAGCTCCTCGGCCATTTCCAGCGAGACGAGGACGTCGCGCATGGCGCGGGCGAAGGCCTCCTGGTTCTCGGCGACTTTCAGGAGATTGGAAAAGCGCGCGCCGACCTTTTCCTCCACGAGACCGCGCCACACCTCGACGAGCGCCCTGGCGCTCGGCGGCACCGGCCTCCCGGTCATGGCCTCGCGGACCATCAGCGCGACGGCGTCTTCCATCGGCGCCTCGTTGCGGTCCGTCACCTCGGACAGGTTGGAGCGGGCGTACTTGTCTTCCAGCATGGAGGCGAGATTGTCGCCGACGCCCGACATGGCGTTCGCGCCGATCGCCTCGCAGCGGGCCTGCTCCACCGAATCGTACACCGCCCGCGCGCTGGTGCCGTCCGGCGAGAGTCTGGCATGCAGCTTGGGATCATGGCGCGCCTTTCGCAGCGCCATGGCATCGGCAACGCCGCGGGTGACGGCGACATCGTTGGCGGTCGCGCGCTTCGGCAGTTCCGGCAGACGCGCGGAGTTTCCCGCCATGCCGGGCCGATCGGCCGAAAAGGTGACCTCCAGCTCGGCATCGCCCGCGATCGCGCGAAGCGTGTTGGCGAGGGAGCGCCGGAAGGGCTCGCGGTTTGCCGAATGGGAGGGTGCGGGTCGTTTGTTGTCGCCGATCTTGCTCATGCTATCGAGATAAGGGGTTCGGTGCGTCAGGGGCAAGTCGGATCAAGGTCCCCGTGACCGAAAAGCGCGCGATCACGCAACCGTTTTCCGTCGCTGACCCGCGCAAGGCCAGGCGCCGGCCGGGTCCGCGACCCGGTCGGCCCGCGCCGGGCGTCCGATACGGGAGGAGGCCGGTGTGCGAAGGACCGGGGCCTTGAACGTAAACAGCCCGCTCGCAGCGAGCTCGGTCGGTGGTCCGGTTCAGGAAGGACATCTCCGGAAACCGATGATCTCCGTTTTATCGGCTCATTTGATCCCGTCCTGACCGCAATCGACGTCTTTTTGCCGTGCCGCCGCCCGATCGGTCCCGGTGACACCTGCTGGCTTGGCGAGAGCGTGGCTCGCAGACAGCCACCGGCAGCGGTACGGCCCATATCGCCGGGAATGTCATCAATCATGGCATGTCTCCGGTTTCGCCTCGCACGGATCGCCGGCGACCGTCTTGCAATTGTCCGATCAAGAACGCGTCGAAAGGGCGAGCGTCAGTTGCGAAGGCGCGTCGGAAGAGCGTGGTTCACGGTCGCTCCCAGCTCGTACCAGGCGCCGCGAACGCTTCGGAACCGCTCCGAATGACTGCTCTGGACCGGAAGCGGAACAGCCTCGGGTCTGTCCTCGAGCAGCGCCTCGGCGGCGGCGGCGCCGATGACGGTGCCAGGCGCGATGCCACGTCCCGAATAGCCGAAGGCGGCATAGGCCGAGGGGCCGAACTCGACGAGTTTCGGAATGTGGTCGCTGGTCATCGCGATGAAGCCCTGCCAGGAAAATTCGATGGAGAGATCGACGAGTTCGGGAAAGAGGCTGCGCAATTTCCGGCGCGCCCAGTTGGCGTGGATCGGGGCTCCGGGCCCCGCCGCGTTGCCGACGCCGCCGATGATCATCCGGCCTTCCCGGTCGAGCCGGAACGAGGACATCACCATCGCCGTATCCCAGCACCCCTCGCCGCCGGACAGCACGCGCTCACGCATCCCGGGGCTGAGTGGCGCCGTCGCGAACTGGCTGTAGGCCACCTTCACGTAATGCGGCGCCTTGATCCCCGCGAGATCGCGGTGATAGGCGTTCGTTGCCAGAAGGAGCGCCTTCGCCCTTACCCTGTGACCATTCGCATGCACGATCCAGACGCCGTCACCGCGCTCGACCCGTGTTGCCGGCGAAGAGATGTGAAGCCGAGCCCCGGCCTCGACGGCCGCGCGGGCAAGTCCCGTGCAATAGGCGCGCGGCTGGATGGTGCCGGCGCGCGGATCGAGGAGAGATCCGTGAAAGGCCTGGCTGCCGGTCCGCGCGGCGGTTTCCCCGGCATCGAGCAATCGAAGCGGCGCGCCGATCCGGTTGCCCTGCCGGCAGCGCTTTTTGAGTTCCGCATAGCCGGCGGCGGAATGGGCGAGATGGAGCGTGCCCTTGCGCGTCGCCTCGCAATCGATGCCGTGGGTCTCGATCCGCTCGAAGACGGTGCGCGGCCCCTCACCAAGGGCCGACAGAAGACGGCTTCCCGCCGCCTCGCCCATGGCCGAGATGACATCCTCCGGCGGCAGCCAGAGGCCCGCATTGACGAGGCCCACATTGCGGCCCGATCCGCCATGGGCGACCCGCTCGGCTTCCAGAAGCACGACGGAGGCTCCACGCCGCGAGGCTGCGAGCGCGGCGGAATTTCCGGTAAACCCGGCGCCGATCACCACGAGATCGGCTTGGGCATCGGCGGTGAGCGGTCGGCTCTCCACATGCTCGCGGCAGGACTTGTCCCAAAGGTTCCTCGTGGTGCTCATGAAACGGACTCCGTGGCCGGGCTCTCTTCGCCTGCCGGCGCGGGCAGAGGCGACAGGAACCGTTCCAGCCGGTCGAGCCCCGCTTCCAGATTGGCCTGCGAATAGGCGAAGGACAGCCGCAAAAGGCCCGGAAGCCCGAAGGCCCTTCCGGGCACCAGCGCGAGGCCTTGCCTCTCGAGCAGTGCCGTACAGAAATCCGCGCAGGTCCCGTAGCCCCCAGCCTCCATCGCGCCGGTTACGTTGTCGTTGCCCTCCGCCCGGAGCGAAGCGGCCCGCTCCGTGATCTGGACGATCTCGGAAATCTCCAGGGAGGCGATGCGCTGCGATCGTTTGAACGTTCGACGTACCGTCATCTTGTCGTCCTCCTCGAGCGGTAATCAATGCCAGGTCATCGAAATGATCGGGCGACCATCGGCCGCCCGATCAAGATAGCCTTGGTGAGGCGCCGGATGAATGTCCACGCCTCGATCATTCCCGCTTCAGCCGATGTCGAAGCTGACGCCCTGGGCGAGGGGGAGTTCGCGCGAATAGTTGATGGTGTTGGTGGAGCGGCGCATATAGGCGCGCCAGGCGTCCGATCCGCTCTCGCGTCCGCCGCCGGTCTCCTTCTCACCGCCGAAGGCGCCGCCGATCTCGGCGCCGGACGTGCCGATATTGACGTTGGCGATGCCGCAATCGGAGCCGCGCGCCGACAGGAAGGTCTCCATCTCGCGCAGATCGGTCGTGAAGATCGAGGAGGAGAGACCGCCGCCCACATCATTATGCTGCTCGATCGCGTCGTCGAAGTCCGAATATTTCATGACATAAAGGATCGGCGCGAAGGTCTCGCAGCACACGGCACGCGTTCATGAATCGTTTACTTGTCTCGCGCATATTTGACCGAGACCTTTTGTGTGGTCGAGCGCTACTTAGGCGTGCGGAACGCGACTCCTGGGGAATTCACGATGGCATCGATCGCCATGGCCACGAATGGTGGCGACGTTGATCTTTTCGAGCCCGACGATCTGCGCGGGCGAGATCGTTCTGACTGAGGACGTCGACACCGCTCATTTGCGGGAAACTCTTCCAACGACAACGATATTCTTTTGAAAGACATCGGGCAATGGTCGCAATTCACGGTCTCGAAACTGCATCCAGGTTGCTTCGGCCAACCGTCGACAGCAATGCTTCGACGGTCGGACCGAACTCCGCGTCTGTTCCGTCCATCGCGGACATCGCTCTCGCACCGGAGAGATCGCATGCGGGTCCCGGATCCGGTGCCAGTTCAGCCATCTTCAATGCCGTCGTGGATATGGCTGAGAAGGTGGACGCGGCCATGGGCGAGGTTGTGAGTTACATCGATCGCGATCACGCCCAAGTCGAGAGCGTGATGTCCAACCTGATGGCGGCGATGGGGTATCAGATCGATTACCGGGAGGCCATTGCCAATGATAAGGCCGCCGGGGAACGGTTGAAGGAACAGGCTCTTGCGGATCCTGAACGCACGTATCGGATGCTGGAAAAGATCAAAGCTGATCGCCCCGGCATCTCACTCGACGAGGCGATGGCTTTTCTCATGGTCGATCTAGGAAAGCTCATCGAGCGGAATGCTCAAGCGAAGCTTTAGCGGATTTCCGCGCCCCTCGTGACGGGCGTGTCGCAACTTCGCCCCCGAGACGCGAAAGCCCCGGCTGGCCGCGCACCGTCACACAGGCCTCATCGATCCGGGGTCTCTTCGATCCGGCCAATGTCGTGCAAGCGACGGGGTTTCCGGATCATCCGATCTGCGAACGGAAGACGAGAGCGTGAGGCCCGGTCGCGAAAGCAAGTTTCACGTCGGGGCGTCGAAGTTCCTTCTCTTCCGGGACGCACGCCATTTCAGAAAAAGACGTCCTTGAGCGGCAGGCTGGCGGCGCCGATGGCGGAGGTCTTGCCGCGGATTTCGGACATGACGAGCCGGGGGAATTTTGGCGGTATGCGTCGCCGTCACCCTGAAGAGCCCGCCGGGAAGTCGCGCCGCGCCAGCTCATGGCTTGTCCGGAAAGGTCTGACGCCGCCGCTGCAGATCAAGCTCTCGTCGTCGCGGCCCGTATCCGCGGCGGGCTGCCCGCCTGCGCATCGCTGTGGGTGCGCATCTGCTCGATCGTATGCTTTCCGGAACCCTCGGCATGCCTGGCGATGACCGTGCAGGCGGTATCGATATCCTGGTCGCGGATCGCGGCGAGCAGTTCGCGGTGCTCGCGCAGCACGGTCTTTCGGCGGCCGAGGGCGATGGGATAGCGGTCGCCGATGGCGCCGAGGATGTCGCGGTGCTTCTGCCAGAGTTCGAGCGCGTGCGTGTTGTAGTGCCGCCCGTAGGTGACGAGGTGGAACTCGAAGTCGAGGTCCCTGTGCCGCTTCGAGTCCGCGAAATCGTTGCGCTCGATTTCGCTCTGGATGCGCTCGAGCTCGACGATCTGCTCCTCGGTCACCAGCTGCATGAAATTGCGCAGCAGGTACGGTTCGATGACGGTCTCGACCTCGTAGATGTTGCGGATGAACGCCTCGTCGATCGGTCGGACCCGAGCGCCGCGGTTCATGTTCATCACGACGAAGCCCTCGCCGCGCAGCATCTGCAGCGCCTCGCGCACGGGGCTCGTCGAGACGCCGTGGCGCCGGGCCAGGTCAGAGACCTTGAGCCGCTCGTTCGGGCGCAGATGCCCGGTAATGATATCCTCACGGATGAGCTCGTGGACGGCCAACTCGGCCCCCGTTCGGGGCTCCAAGGCTATGGGTGTATCGGTCATCGGTCCGCTGATCATGCTGCTGGTGTTGGCCATCCTTATCCGCGCGGAAAAAGAAATTCAATCATTGACATATCGTGCACGATTTATCAAAATTCGTGTATGAAATGGTTTGGTATGTGCCCGAACCGCATTCGGCGCCGCGGGAGGGCGCGCGCATAGGGGGAGGAGACCCAATCATGAGACTCGACGACGCACGCCCGGTCCGGGCAGGGCGGCTGGCGCTGACCGCGCTGCTGCTGACCACCACGGCCGCGATCGCGCAGGACTACGACCAGGCGCCGAGCCTCGACGCGCTCGTCGAGAGCGGCACGCTGCCGCCCGTGGAAGAGCGCCTGCCGGCTGAGCCCTATGTCGAGGAGATGGTTGACAGCGTGGGCGAGTACGGCGGCACGCTGCGCACCACGATCCTTGCCAATGGCGACCACTACAACCTGACCCGCACCATCGCCAACGAGCTCCTGGTGCGCTGGGATCCGACATGGTCGGACGTGGTGCCGAGTCTTGCGGAGAGTTTCACGGTCTCCGACGACGCGACCACTTACACCTTCACGCTGCGCGAGGGGCTGCACTGGTCGGACGGAGAGCCGTTCACCGTCGAAGACATCATGTTCTGGTACGAAGACGTCTTCATGAACGAGCAGCTCACCCCGTCGAAGAGCCCGACCTTCGTCGTCGACGGCGAGCCCGTGGTCGTGACCCGGACCGGCGAGCGCACCGTCGAGTTCAAGTTCAACTCGCCCTACGGTCTGTTCCTGCAGCAGCTCGCCTACGGCCAAGGCCACCATCCGGTGATCTATCCCAAGCATTATCTCAGCCAGTTCCACGCGGACTATGACAGCGGCAACCTGCAGGAGCTCATCGACGCCGACCCGACGGCGGCCGACTGGGTGGCGCTGTTCAACTCCAAGGTCTCGCTCACCTTCCAGCCGTCCTACTGGCAGAACCTCGAGCTGCCGACGATGAACCCATGGGTGCTCACCACGCCCTACGCCGACGAGGAGCGTGTCGTCGCGAAGCGCAACCCATGGTACTGGAAGGTCGATCCGGAAGGGAACCAGCTCCCCTACATCGACGAGATCACCTGGGCCAAGATCGACGACCCGCAACTCATGGCCCTTCGCATGACCTCGGGCGAGTTGGACTTCGCCTTCCGGCACATCAACAGCGCGACCTTCCGCTCTGTTCTCTACGACGGGCAGGAGAGCGGCAACTACCGCTTCGTCGACGTGCTGGACCTGCCGGCGAACGACGCCGTCGTGCTGCTCAACCTCAATGTCGAAGACGACCAGAAGCGCGACATCCTCCAGAACAAGGACTTCCGCATCGCCTTCAGCCACGCCATCAACCGGCAAGAGATTATCGACCTGATCTATGTCGGCCAGGGCGCTCCGGCGCAGGTGGCGATCCAGCCGGGCCACGAGCTCTTCAACCAGCGGCTCGCGAGCCAGTTCACAAAGTTCGATCCCGATCTGGCCAACCGGATGCTCGACGAGATCATGCCCGAGAAGAACGCCGCGGGGATCCGGCTGATGCCGAATGGTGAGCCGATGGTGATCAACTTCATGGTCGCCGACGTCTTCGGCATGTCCTATCCGGACGTGATGCAGATCGTGCAGCAATATGCCCGCGACGTCGGGATCGACATTCAGATCCGGACGACCGACCGGGCCCGGCTCAACACGATGTGGTACGCCAACGAGCATGAAGCCTACATCTGGAACTGCGTCGGCGGTCTGTCCGAAGCCTATACCGATCCGCGCTGCTACATGCCCTTCCTCAAGGCGGACATCTTCTTCGCCTCCGAATGGGCGGACTGGTACACCGATCATTCCACCGGCGAAGAGCCGCCAAAGTCGGTTCAGGCGCTCATGGCGGCCTACGACGACGTCAATGCAGCCGCCACCGACGAAAGCCGTCTCGCCGAAATGCAGGAGTTCCTCGAACTCTCGGCGGACGAGTTCCTGACCATCGGGATTTCGCGGCCCATGCCGAAATACATGATGGTCTCGAAGAATCTGCGCAACGTGGTGGAGGGCATCCCGATCACGGGCAATCTCTGGCACCCCGCTCCAACGCTCACCCAGTGGTGGTTTGACCGCTGAGCCGCTGACGGATCCCCGGGGGCCGGATTCGTTTCCCCCCGCCGCCGGGCGTCTATTCTTCCATTCCAGGCAAGAGGGGCACGCGATGCTTCGCTTCATGGCCAGACGGCTGCTTTACGCGATTCCGACGCTGATAGCGGTGTCGATCCTCGCCTTCATCATCATTCAGCTGCCGCCCGGCGACTATCTGTCGACGCTGATGGCCGACTGGGCCTCCCAGGGCGGCGCCGTCGAGGAGGGCACCATGGCGGCGATGCGCGACCGCTACGGGCTCGATCAGCCGATCTATGTGCAATATTTCAAGTGGGTTTCGGGTATCGTCACCCGGGGCGACTTCGGCATTTCCTTCGAGTTCAATCGTCCGGTGACGGAGCTGATCTGGGGCCGCCTAGGCTACTCGTTCCTGCTCGCCTTCCTGACGCTGATCTTCGTCTGGGCGCTGGCCGTCCCGATCGGGATCATTTCGGCGGTGCGCCAGTACTCCATCGTCGACTACCTGGCGACCTTCTTCGCCTTCTTCTTCCTGGCGCTGCCGAACTTCGTGCTCGCGCTCGCCGCGATGTATGTTCTCGCCGCCTTCTTCGACCAGAGCGTCGGGGGGCTGTTCTCGCCGCACTACATCGACGCGCCCTGGAGCTGGGGCAAGTTCCTCGACTTCGCCAACCATGCGTGGCTGCCCATCGTGGTGATCGGAACCGGCGCGCTGGCCTCGATGGTGCGCATCATGCGCGCGAACCTCCTTGACGAACTGTCCAAGCCTTACGTCACAACCGCCCGCGCCAAGGGGCTGTCGGAGTTCGAGCTGCTGATGCGCTATCCGGTACGGCTCGCGCTGAACCCGCTGATCTCGACGCTTGGATGGATCCTGCCGACGGTGATCTCGGGCGAAATTCTGGTGTCGGTGGTGATGTCGCTGCCCACCACAGGGCCGCTCCTGCTGCGCTCGCTGCTCAGCCAGGACATGTATCTCGCCGGAACGCTCATCATGCTGATTTCCGTACTGACCATCATCGGCACGATCCTGAGCGACATCCTTCTTGCCATTGCCGATCCGAGGATCCGTCTCGAATGACGCTGCATACCGACCCGAACCTCGAGGCCGAGATGCCCGGCCCCGAGGTCGATCTCGCCGTCGCCGGCCAATGGCGCCTGTTTTGGCTGAAGTTCCGCAAGCACCATCTCGCCGTGGCCAGCTTGTTCGTGGTGCTGTTCCTCTATCTCGTTGCCGCCTTGGCGGAGTTCGTCGCGCCGTTCGACCCGAACGAGACCGCCGCGACCTACACCTACGCACCGCCCCAGCCGCTGCAGTTCTTTCACGACGGGGCGTTCATGCTCCATGTCGACGGGCTCGACATGACGCTCAACCGGGACACCATGCGCCGCGAATTCGTGCGCAATCCCGAGAACCCGGTGCCGGTGGCATTCTTCGTCGAGACCGAGCCCTACGAGCTCATGGGTTTCATTCCCATGTCGCGCAAGCTGATCGGCCCGGTCGAGGTCGGGCCCCGGTCGCCGATGTACCTGCTCGGCGCCGACCGGCTCGGGCGCGACATATTCAGCCGCACCGTTGTCGGAGCGCGGGTGTCGCTGTCCATCGGCCTTGTCGGTGTCGCGCTCAGCCTGGTGCTCGGCGTCCTGATCGGGGGGATCTCGGGCTACTTCGGCGGCAAGATCGATACCGTGATCCAGCGCGTCATCGAGTTCCTGCGCTCGGTCCCGACGATCCCGCTCTGGATGGGTCTCGCCGCGGCGATCCCGCTCTCCTGGCCGCCGCTGTGGGTCTACTTCATGATCACGATCATCGTGTCGCTGATCGGCTGGACCGGGCTCGCCCGCGAGGTGCGGGGCAAGTTCCTGTCGCTCAGGAACGAGGATTTCGTCATCGCCGCTCGGCTCGACGGGATGAGCGACATGGGCATCATCCTGCACCACCTCGTGCCGTCCTTCCTGTCGCACATCATTGCTGTTCTGACCCTTTCGATCCCGGTCATGATCCTCAGCGAGACCGCGCTCAGCTTCCTCGGCATCGGTCTGCAGCCGCCGATCGTCTCCTGGGGCGTGCTGCTGCAGGAGGCCCAGAACATCCGCGCGGTCAGCCAGGCTCCCTGGCTGCTGTTCACCCCCGCCGGCGCCATCGTCCTCGCGGTGCTGTCGCTGAACTTCCTCGGCGACGGCCTGCGCGACGCCGCCGACCCCTACGGGAGAGCCTGATGTCGCCGATCCTGAAGGTTCAGAACCTCACCACCGTCTTTCCCACCCGCACCGGCGACTTTGTCGCGGTCGACGACGTTTCCTTCGAGCTGGAGCCGGGCAAGACCCTCTGCGTCGTCGGCGAGAGCGGGTCCGGCAAGTCCGTCACCGCCCGCTCCATCCTGCAGATCGTCGAGAAGCCGGGCCGCATCACCGGCGGGCGCATCCTTCTCGATCGGGGCGGCAAAGTCGTCGATCTCGCGGCGCTGGCCCCGCGGGGAAGAGAGATCCGTGACGTCCGCGGCAAGGACATCGCGATGATCTTTCAGGAGCCCATGAGCTCGCTGTCGCCGGTCCACACCATCGGGACCCAGATTGGCGAGAGCCTCCGGATCCACTTCGGCACACCCCGCGCCGAGCGGCGCAAGCGGGTGATCGAACTGCTCCGGCAGGTGGAAATTCCGAACCCCGACACCGCCATCGACCGCTACACGTTCGAATATTCCGGCGGCATGCGGCAGCGAGCGATGATCGCGATGGCGCTGGCGTGTAACCCGCGGATCTTGATCGCCGACGAGCCGACCACCGCGCTCGACGTCACCACCCAGGCGGAGATCCTCGACCTGATCGCCAGGCTCCAGCGCGAGCACGACATGGCGGTCATGTTCATCACCCACGACATGGGCGTGGTCGCCGAGATCGCCGACGATGTGCTCGTGATGTATCGCGGCGTGGTGAAGGAGCGCGGCCCGGTGGCGCGCATCTTCCATGCACCAGAGGACTCCTACACCCGGATGCTCATCGGCTCCGTCACCCGGCTCGAACACCGTGCCGAGGGGCTCGAGAACCGCGCCGTACCCGCCGCGGCGCCGCTGTTGACGGTGAGCGGCCTGACCAAGCGCTTTGGCGACGTCGCCGCCATCCAGGACGTGGCGCTGACACTGAATGACGGCGAGACACTCGGAATCGTTGGCGAGAGCGGCTCGGGCAAGACGACCATCGGCCGCTGCCTGCTGCGCATCCACGAACCCGACGCGGGGCGCATCGATTTCCGCCGTGCCGACGGCTCCGTCGTCGATATCGCCACCGCCGATCGTTCCGAACTGAAGTCGGTGCGCCGGGAGATGCGGATGATCTTCCAGGACCCGGTGAACTCGCTGAATCCGCGCAAGACCATAGCCCAGATCATCGCCGAGCCGCTGAACCTTTCCGGCTTCGGCAGCGCCCGCCAGGTCGACGAGCGAACCGCAGATCTGATGCGGCAAGTGGGGCTGCCTCCCGAATGGCGCGAGCGCTTTCCTCATGCGCTCTCGGGCGGGCAGCGTCAGCGCATTGGAATCGCCCGTGCCATCGCGGTCAAACCGAGGCTCATCGTGGCCGACGAGGCGACGTCGGCGCTCGACGTTTCGCTGCGCAGCCAGATGCTCGACCTGCTGGTGCAGCTGCAGGAAGAGCTGGGCCTGTCCTTCATCTTCATCAGCCACGACATGTCGGTGATCCGCTACATCTGCGACCGCGTCGCGGTGATGTATCGCGGCCGGATCGTCGAGGCCGGCCCCACCGACCGCGTCATCAACGCACCCGAGCATCCCTATACCCGCGCGCTTCTCTCCGCGATCCCGCACCCTGATCCGCAGGCGCGCCGGATCCACAAGCGCTTCCGCTACGACCCCGAGAAGGCCCCGGCATGAAAATCACCGAGATCGACGTCTTCGTCTCCTGCCCGGGACGCAATTTCGTCACCGTGCGGGTGCGCACCGACGAGGGGCTGACCGGTTTCGGGGACGCCACCTTGAACGGCCGCGAACTCGCGGTCGCCGCTTATCTACGAGAGCATGTGGCACCCTGCCTGATTGGACGAGATCCCTTTCGCAGCGAAGATATCTGGCATTACCTTTACCGCGGGGCCTATTGGCGTCGAGGTCCGGTCACGATGGCTGCCATCGCCGGTATCGATACCGCGCTCTGGGACATCAAGGCCAAGGCCGCCGGGATGCCGCTCTACCAGCTTCTCGGCGGTGCCGCCCGTGACAAGGTGCTGTGCTACACCCACGCGCAGGGCCGCGAAATCTCCGAAGCCGTCGACGCCATGGGGGCGCGGCTCGACCAGGGCTATAGCGCGGTGCGTGTCCAGGTCGGTATTCCGGGGCTTGCGAATGTCTACGGAACCGGTGCGAATACCGTGACGAATACCGCCGCCGACAACGCGTTGCCGCCCGAGGAAACATGGTCCACCGCGAAATATCTGCCTCGCATTCCGCAGCTCTTCGACGCGCTGCGCGCCGCGCACGGCGATGAAGTCCACCTGCTGCACGACAGCCATCACCGGCTAACGCCGATCGAGGCTGCGCGGCTTGGGCGCGACCTCGAGCCCTACCGGCTGTTCTGGCTCGAGGACATGGTCCCGGCGGAGAACCAGGAGGGCTTCCGGTTGATCCGGCAGCACACGACCACGCCGCTGGCGGTGGGTGAGGTGTTCAACACGATCTGGGACGCGAAGCTGCTGATCGAGGAGCAGCTGATCGACTATATTCGCGCCACTTGCGTCCATGCCGGCGGTCCCACGGCACTGCGCCGGATCATGGACTTCGCCGGGCTGCACCATGTGCGCACCGGCTGTCACGGCGCAGCGGACATGTCGCCCATCTGCCTCGGCGCCAACCTGCATCTCGACCTCTGGGCGCCGAACTTCGGTATCCAGGAATATTCCGGATACACCGACGAAATGCTGTCGGTCTTCCCGCACGCCTGGCGCTTCGCTGATGGATACCTGCATCCCGGCGACGCTCCTGGCCATGGCGTCGAGTTCGACGAGACCGAGGCGGCCAAACATCCCTATCAGCGCGCCTTCCTGCCGGTGAACCGGCTCGAGGACGGCACGCTCTGGCACTGGTGAGCGAATGAAGATCGCGACGATAACCCCGTTCGCCATCCGCGTCGGCACCCGCAATCAGCTTCTCGTGAAGATCGATACCGACGAAGGTGTCTTCGGCTGGGGCGAAAGCGGCTTGTCCGGCCGCGAGAGGGCCGTGATGGGCGCGCTGGAGCATTTTTCCCGGTGGCTCGTCGGGCAGGACGCCTTCCGCATCGGCCGAATCTGGCAGGAACTGTACCGCAGCCAGTATTTCGAGGGCGGTCGCGTCCTCACGGCCGCGATGTCGGCGATCGATCTCGCGCTGCACGACGTCAAGGGAAAGGCGCTCGGTGTACCGGTCTACGACCTGCTCGGCGGTCGGCAGCGCGACCACGTCCCGACCTTTGCCACCACCTCCGCGCCCCCGGGTGAAGAGATGATCGCCCAGGCCAGGGATCTGCTCGCCGCCGGCTGGACGGCGATCCGCCTGTCGCCGTCGGGGCACGAGAATCCGGACATATTCGAGCCGCGCGAGCATATCGGCAAGACCGCTCACTGGCTCGCCCGCGCCCGTGAGGAACTGGGCAGCGACGTGGTGCTCGGGATCGATTGGCACCACCGCCTGTCCGTCGCCGAGGCCGCGAGCTTCTGTCAGAAGATGCCCGCGGGCACGCTCGATTTCCTCGAGGAGCCGATCCGCGACGAGAGCCCCTCGTCCTACGAGGCGCTGCGGCGGATGACCGACATCCCGTTCGCCATCGGCGAGGAATTCGCCTCGAAGTGGCAGTTCCTGCCCTATATCGAGCGCGACATCCATCAGTTCAATCGCATCGACATCTGCAATGTCGGCGGATTGACCGAAGCGATGAAGGTGGCCGGCTGGTCCGAGGCCCACTATGTGGACATGATGCCCCATAACCCCCTTGGCCCCATTTGCACCGCCGCCACGGTTCACTTCGCTGCCGCGGTGCCGAATTTCTCGTGGCTCGAGACCCGCTCCAGCCCTGCCGAGACACATCTCGGCTTCGACAGCGCCGAGTTCTTCCCGGTGCAGCCGCGGCTCGACGGCGCGGTCTATCCCGTCTCCGACCTTCCTGGCCTCGGGGTGGAGGTGGACGAGGACCGGGTGCGGGCGAGTGCATTCGCGTTTTGGGAGGCGCCGCACCTGACCCGCCGCGATGGCTCGATCACGAACTGGTAGCGTGAACCGTTCGCGATCCGTTCAGCCGTCGAGGATCGGCTGCTGGCACCCGATCCGGGGCATCCTGTCACGAAGCGTCGCCGGCAGGGGATCGAGAGCGATCGTGTCCGGGTGAAAAAGGCCATGCCGTGGATTGGCGGATTGCGGTCGTTCAACACGGCTCGGATCTTCAGGTCGGTCTCGTCGATCCGGATGGCGCCGCAATGGGATCGCCAAACAGGGCGCAGCTGCTTCTCGACAGCTCCGGAACGACGGAGAGAGCCGCGGGCCAGGGATGGGCGCAAACTTGTCCGCGACCTTCCGGGCCCCGCAAAACCAATCGCTGCCAAGGTGACCGGCTGCCCGTCATGCCTCCAGTCGGAGATCGTCGATCAACGAATGCGCTCGCCGTTTTCGTCGAACAAACGCAGATCGGCCGCTTCGGCGGTAAGGCGAAGCATCGTTCCGGTTTTTGCGACGAAGCCGCGCCGGCTTTCCACCGTCAAGCGCTGTCCACCAGCCACGACACCGTAGAGATAGGATGTGCCGCCGAGAAATTCGGTGAACTCCACATCCATGGCGATACCCTCTTTCTGGCTGGAACCCACAAGGAGATGTTCGGGCCTGACTCCGACTTTCACCCGGCGGCCGGGGGCCAGCGGCGGAAGCTGGGGGTCAGCCGGCAACCGGTCTTCACCGATCCTCAGGCCACCCTTCTCATCGACGACGGCATCGAGAATGTTCATTGCGGGCGAGCCGATGAAACCTGCGACGAAGACATTATCGGGATCGTCGTAAAGGGCGCGGGGCGAGCCGACCTGCTCGATCCGCCCGCTGCGCAGGACGATGATCTTGTCGGCCAGTGTCATCGCCTCGGTCTGATCGTGCGTCACATAGATCATCGTGTTGCCGAGCTGGCGATGAAGCCGGGCGATCTCGATGCGCATGTCGACGCGCAGTTCCGCGTCGAGGTTGGAGAGCGGCTCGTCGAAGAGGAAGACGTCCGGCTCGCGCACGATCGCGCGGCCGATGGCAACGCGCTGGCGCTGGCCACCCGAAAGCTGGCCCGGCCGGCGATCGAGATAGTCCGTCAGCTTGAGAGCATCTGCGGCTTCACGCACCTTCCGCTCGATTTCCGCTTTCGGGCGCTTCGCGGCCTTGAGGCCGAAGCCCATATTCTCGCCGACCGTCATATGCGGATAGAGGGCGTAGGTCTGGAAGACCATCGCGATGCCCCTTTCGGAGGGGTCGCGCTCGGTCACATCGGTCCCGCCGATGAAGACGTCGCCGGCCGAGGCCGCCTCCAGCCCAGCGATGAGACGCAGAAGTGTGGATTTGCCGCAACCTGACGGTCCGACGAAGACGACGAACTCGCCCGCTTCGATGTCGAGGCTGATATCGTGCAGAACCTCAAAGGTCCCGAAGGATTTGTGCAGGCGTCTCAGCTTGAGGCCGGCAGTCTTGGACCTGCCGCCAACACCGGTCATGGCGTTCATTTCGTGTCCTCCCGTCTGATCCATGTCAGCATGGCGCCGGGCTCCCGATTGTCCCAGGCATAGTAGGGAATGGCGGTCAGTTGCGCCGCTTCGCGGGTTGGCGGCGCAAGGCTGTAGAGGGTGCCTTCACCGTGCCATGTCTCGCGAAAACCGCTCGCCGTCAGGCGGACGATGCCGCCCAGATCATCGACATCTTCTTCCAGGAGGGGGGCTGCATCCGGCAGAACGAGCGCATTGAGGTCGGCGCCATTGTCGGTTTCCTCCAGACAGTAGACGAAGGGCCCGCGCATGAGCGCCGTGCGGCCCTGATCGACCGTGATGCGCGGATTGGCATAGACCCGGCGCGGGGTGAGATCGAGTTCGAGACCGACGCGATCGCCGGGTGCCCAGTTGCGCTCAAGCCTTAGATAGCCGGCCTTCACGGCCACATCGACAGGCTCTCCATTGATCCACACGCGTCCCGACCGGCTCCAGGCGGGAACGCGCAAGGACAGCGTGAAACGACAGGCGGTGGTCGGCTCGACGGCGATATCGACCGCCCCCTTCAGGGGATAGTCCGTCGTCTGGACGAGCTTCACCGATGTGCCGCCGACCTCGATCTCTGCTTCGCTGGCATTGTAGAGATGCACCGCGACCTCGCCATCGGCCACGCCGTAAATATAGCTGCCGACGGAGGCGACGAGGCGGGAGATATTGGGCGGGCAGCAGGGGCAGCGGTGCCAGGTCCAGCGATGATGCCCGCCGCGGCTTTCGAGCGGATTGTCGTAGAAGAACCGCGTTCCGTCGAGGGAAAGGCCCGCAAGAGCGTTGTTGTAGAGCGACTGTTCCATGATGTCGGCATAGCGGCCGTCGGCGCCGCGCCCCAGCATGCGGCTTGCCCAGAAGACGAGCGCCACCGAGGCGCAGGTCTCCGCATAGGCGGTCTCGTTCGGCAGGTCGTAATCGAAGGTCAGGCCTTCATTGTCGGCCGAGGGGCCAAAGCCACCGGTGATATAGAGATTGCGGTCGGTGAGATGGGACCAGAGCGTATCGAGCGGTCCGGTGAGGCTGTCATCGGAAAATTCGGTCGCCACATCGGCCATGCCGGCATAGAGATAGGCGGCCCGCACGGCGTGACCCACCACCCTTGTCTGTTCGCGCACCGGCTGGTGGGCCTGGCAATATTCGAAGGTTCCGAAATGGAACGCATCGGGTCGCTCGCCGCGACGCGCGGCCTCGATATCGAAATATTTCGGGTCCCGGCCGCGCTCGTCGACGAAGAACCTCGCCAGTTCGAGATAGCGCCGTTCGCCGGTGACGCGGCCAAGCTTGACCAGCGCGAGCTCAAGCTCCGGATGGCCGGGATAGCCGCGCAATTGCCCGGCTTCAGGGCCGAACGTCTCGTCGATATGGTCCGCATAGCGGCACAGCATGTCGAGGAAGGCCCGCTTGCCGGTGGCGTGGTAATAGGCGATCGCACCCTCGATCATGTGGCCGGCATTGTAGAGCTCGTGCCGGTCGCGCAGATTCGTCCAGCGCTGGCCGGGCTCGATGCGGATATACCAGGAATTGAGATAGCCATCCGCCTGTTGCAGCCGGCCATAGGCGGCGATCACCGTATCGCACAGGGCTTCCAGTTCGCCGTCTTCACGGTGGTTCAGCGCGTAGGCGGCGGTCTCGATCGACTTGCCGAAATCACTGTCCCAGAACATCTGCGTGGTGACCGTGCTGTTGTGGGTGAAGGGGATGACCTGGCCGGGATTGGGCCGATCCGGGTCCACCTGATCGAGCATTCCCGCCTCTATGCAGCGGTCGAACAGGGTGCGGGCCGTGGTCGCGCAGATCGTATCGATGCGGGGGCCGAAAAAGCCGCCGACCCTGACCTTGTCGAGCGAGAGCGGGCGGAACTTCGCCTTCGTGGACGGAGTGGCGATGCCGGTTTTGTGCAGGTTCATGACAATGGTCCTTCGGACAGGCTTATTTCACCGCGCCGGCAGTCAGGCCGCGGATGTAGGAGCGTTGCAGGATGAGAAAGAGGATGAGGCAGGGGATCATCATGATGGTGACCCCGGCCTGGACAGCGCCCCAGTCGACCGAGCCGTAGCGCCCGGAATAGACTGCGGTCATCAGGACCGGCAGGGTGAACTTGTCCTGGTCGGTCAGCAGGACGAGGGCGGCCAGGAACTCGTTCCAGGCGTTGAGGAAGGCAAAGAGTCCGACCGTCACCATACCGGGCGTCACCAGCGGCAACATCACCTTGTAGAGCATGGCTGGCCCCTTGATCCCGTCGATCCGGGCCGCTTCCTCGATCTCCCTGGGAACCGCATCGAAGGCGTTCTTCATCATGAAGACGGAGAACGGCAGTTGCAGCGTCGTGTAGATGAGGACGAGACCCAAAAGCGTGTTCTGGAGACCCATTTTCGCCAGGAGAAGGAAGAGCGGCGTCAGGATCGACTGGAACGGGATCATGATGGTCGCGAGGATCACCACGAAAGCGAGGCTCTGGAACGGAAAGCGAAAGCGCGAGAATCCGTACCCGGCCAGAAGCGAAACCACGATCGTCAGCATCGCGGTGCCGACGGACACGAAGACCGAGTTCATCGTGTAATGGAGGACGGACTGGCCGAACTGTTCGAGCCGGACATAGCTGTCCAGCGTCGGCGCACCCGCCGGCCAGGGCGGGATAGGCGGAAGCAGCGCTTCCGGACCTGGCCGGAAGCCGGCCAGAACCACCCAGACGATCGGTGCCAGAAAGATGATCGCGACGATAATGCCGGTGATGTGGAACAGCACATCGTGATAGCGGATCCGCCCTTTGCGGTTCGTCGGCCCGTCTTGTGCCGCCGGATGAAGAGACGTGAGCGTCATTTGCCGGGCTCCCGGTCGCGCAGAAGGATGAGCTGGATCACACTCAGCACCATCAGGATCGCCAGCAGCACCATCGACAGGGCGGCGCCATAGCCAAGGCGGAAGGAGACGAAGCTTTCGTTGAAGATCTTGTAGACGGCGGTGACGGTCTGATTGTGCGGACCGCCGCTCAGGATGATGTAGAACTGGTCGAAGGCGAGCATCGAACTCGACACGCACAGAATCAGCGCCAGCGCGAAGGGTTGGCGCACCAGCGGCATGGTGATCCAGCGGAACCGTTGCATTCGGCCCGCCCCGTCGATGCGGGCTGCCTCCCGATAGTCGGACGGGATCGCCTGCAGGCCGCTCATCAGGATGATCATGTAGAACCCGGCCATCTTCCACACGACCATGATGGTCACCAGAAGGAAGGCCGGCGTGAAGCTCGCCAGAAGGTTCACCCGGCCGTCGGTCAGGCCGAGCGCGTCGGCGGCCGGCGAGAACAGCCCCGAATCGACATTGGCAAGCCAGACCCACAGGAGAGAGGCCGAGGCGAACCCGGTCACCACCGGCAGGAAATAGGCCGTCCGGTAGAAGGCGACGGCGCGCCCCTCTCTCTGCACCATCAGGGCCAGCGCGAAGGCAACGCCCAAAAGCCCGATGGTCGCCGCGAACGTGTATTGAACCGTAAACCAGAGCGCGTCCCAGAAACGGGCATCGCCCCACAGCCTTGTATAGTTTGCGATGCCGATCCAGCGAGCTTTGCCGATCAGCGGCCAATCGTGGAGCGACATCCAGATCGTCATTCCCACCGGAAGGAGGAAGAAGACCGCGACCAGGAAAAGCGCCGGGGAAAGATAGACAAGGCCCATCCATCCGGAGCGCTGCGACCGGCGCGGCGTCGGTTCGGGCAATGGCGAATCGGCCATCTGTTGCATGATCTGTGTTTCCTCCCGCAGGACCGCTCAGGAGCCGGCAGCCGGAGCCGCCGGTCGCTGATCTGGGTTCAGTTCGCCGAATCGATGATCGACTGCATTTCCTCTTCACCTGCTTCGAGGGCGGCCTTCGCCTTATCCGCGCTGCTGGCGAACCAGGCGGCGCTGAGCGCGGTGATCCATGGACCGTTGCGCGAGTTGATGAGATCGTTGAAGAGCGTTGTGTACGGCGTATGCCCGCCTGCCATGGCCTCGGCGGAGATGGCATAGCGATCGTCGAGATCCTTCAGGGCTTCCTTGGCGATATCGCCGCGGACCGGAACGACGCCGTTGTTTGCAAGGATCGTCTGACCTTCCAGCGAATAGGCGAACTGGATGAAGGCTTCGATCGCCGACACTTTTTCGTCGGGGGTGCCGTGCGAGATCACGATATTGTCGCCCCCCGCGAAGGACGACCATTCGCCTTCCGTCTGGCCGGGAAGAAAGGTCACGCCGAAATTCAGATCGGGATACCGGTTGTCGAGCGCGCCGATCGCGAAGGAACCGGAGGGTGCGATACCGATATTGCCGTTGGCAAAGGCCGAGAAGAAGTTGGTGCCGCCGTCGGTCTCCGCCCCGGCGGGAACAAGGCCGTCCTCGACCATGCCGCGATAGAATTCCACGGCCGCGACCATTTTGGGATCGGTGAGCGTCGCCTTGCGGCCGTTCTCCTGAAGCAGGTCGCCGCCGGAGGCCCAGATCAAGGGCGCGAAGGTGAAGATGGCGCAGCCACCGCACTGGCCGGAGAAATAAAAGCCGTAAATATCATCGCCGAGCCCGGCGATCGTCCTGGCCTGGTCCTCGATTTCGGCCCAGCTTTTCGGACCCTTCTCCGGATCGAGGCCGGCTTTCTCGTAAAGGTCCTTGTTCCACAGGAGAATCGAGGCATCGCCGGAGAAGGGCAGCCCGTAGATCCTGTCTTCGAAGGTCGCGACCGAGAGATGGGCCTTCGACAGGCTGTCGAAATAGTCGAGGGACTTGGCGAAATCCGTCATGTCCTTCAACTGGCCGGCCTCCGCGAAGGCCGGCGTGTAGATGAGGTCGAGGGACAGGGCGTCGGGGGCCGAGCCGCCCGCCGAGGCGATGGCATATTTCTGCACGAGCTCGTCGGTGGTAACGATCTGCAGCTTGGCCGTGTGCTCGCCCTTGGCGTTGAAGGCGTCCACAAGCTTCGGCATGTATTCCGAGCCGTCCGAGCGCACCCAGAGCGAGAACTCCTCGGCGCGGGCGAGGCCGCTCCATGCGAGTGCGGCCATCATGACCGCGCCGGTGATCTGATGTTTCATGCTGTCTCCTCCCTGCTTCGAACGTGTCGGCTTTTGGCAAAGCCGGGTTGGATCGAATCAATCTGGTTAAACGTTTGCTCAACCGATCGAGCGACCGTATGCCTCATCGGGGAGTCATGCGGTCCCGGCGGTTTTCGCCGTTCCACAAGATCCCCGTATGACGATCCGGTATGGTTGATGCCGCAGACCCGGTTCGACCCGCTTCCCGTCGACGATGTCGAGGAGCGAGAGCCCTGCGCTGCGACCGAGATCCAAAAGTCCCATATCCATCGTCGTCAACGGTGGACGCGTCGCGGCTGCGAAGATCTCCCAATTGTCGAAGCCGACGATGGCCACGTCCCCGGGAATGCCCACGCCAAGCCGCGTTGCACCGTCGATGAAGCCGCGCGCGATCTGGTCGTTGCCGCAGAAAACGGCATCGGGCCGCTTGTCGGGCGCGGCGGTCGTCAGCAGCTGTTGCGCCATGTCCCAGCCATGGGCCTCCGACCAGGTGCCGTAGATTGCCGGTGCCGGCGCGCTCAGACCGGCTTCGGCCAACGCGGCGCGCCATCCCTCCTCGCGGTAGCGCGCGGCGGCAAAATCCTTCGGACCGGTGATATGGGCGATTCGCGTGCGGCCGATCGACAGAAGATGTTCGGTGGCCGCGCGCGCAGCGCCGACATCGTCGGGGTTGAAGCCGATCGCCCCGTCCGGGCAGGCCGACATGACATAGACGGTCGGGATCGACTTGACCGTTTCCGGCAAGGTGAGGCCGCGATCGACGCGGCGATTGGCGACGACCAGCCCGTCGACACATTTCTCCTCCATCGCCTCGAAGGTTCTGAGTTCCAGAGCCGGATTGTCCTGCGTGGAGGCGAGAAAGACCGAGACGCCGCGATCGTGCATCGCCTGGGACAGACCTGCCGCCACAGGCAGGGTGAAGCGACCATAGGTATCGTTGGTAACCAGTCCGATCGTGAAGGAGCGTTTCTGCACGAGCCCACGGGCCATCATGTTCGGGCGATAGCCGATCGACAGCGCGGCCTCCCGAACGCGCACACGCGTCTCGTCCGCCATGCGACCGGTGCCGTTGATCGCGCGAGAGGCGGTCGCCACACTGACCTCCGCCGCCGCCGCCACGTCGCGAATGGTCACGCGGGCCGTCATGCAACCGGCCCGGCGAACAGGCGAGGCCTGCAATCATAGCCATGGAAGCGGGATTCGATCATGCGCTTCTTCCTCCCAGAGCCAGCGAAAGATCTGTTGAGATAACGTTTGCGCAAACCCGATGCGCTGTCAAGCCGTGAGCCGCGTGGAATCCGAGGGTCTCGATTGTCTGATCACGATCGCCCGGCATCGCACGAGGCATAGTCAAGACCTGTTCGCTTGCCGCACGCATGGTTTCCCTGCCTTTCGGCCCATTCGTTCGCGAAAAAGCGGGTGGCAGGCGAGTTGAGCGGGATTTCATCATGGCAGCGATCGACATGGCCACGCATGGTGGCGATCCGCCGTTCCATGTCCGTCAGGTCGCCGCGAGCCAAATTCGCCTCTCAACAGGCAGTCTTGAATCATGCTCCCGATGACGTGGGATTCCACGTCGCCAACAGGGCCTGGTTTCAATCGGGCAGGCTTCGGGCGAGAATATCCACCGCCCGGGCAATCTGCCCCTCGTCCAGCGCCGCGTAGCCGAGACGAAGGGCGTGCGGCGCGGCGAAATCAAGGGCGAAGCGTGGTCCGGGCAGAAGCGCGAGCCCGGCCGGTTCGGCGCGCTTCGCCCAGCTTTCGGCTGAAAAGTCCACGCAACGCAGCCACAGCGCCAATCCGCCCGCAGGACGATCGAAGACAATCCGCCCATCCAGATGCGCCGACAGCGCCGACGTCAGGACATCGCGCCGGGCGCGATAGATGCGACGCGCCTTCCTCGCATGGCGGCCGAGATCGCCGTCGCGGATCAGGTCCGCCAGCGCGGCCTCAAGCGGGGTGTCGCCCTGCCGGTCGATGGCCGCACGGGCGGCCGCCATGCGGCCGAGCAGCGGCTCGGGGGCCATGGCATAGCCGAGGCGAAGACCCGGCGAGAGCAGTTTGGAGAACGAACCCACATAGATCAGTGACATATTGGCAGGGGCGCGGCCCGCAAGCGGCAGGACCGGGCGTCCCTCGAAGCGGTATTCGTGATCGTAGTCGTCCTCGATCAGCGTGATGCCGTGGCGCTCGACCAGATCCAGGAGCTGCAGCCGTCGCGCCGCGCCCATGGTGACCGTGGTCGGATATTGGTGATGGGGCGTGACATAGACGGCAGCGATGCGCGGATCGTCTTCGATTGCCGCATCGAGCGCCGCGACCGACAGCCCGCCCGCATCGACGGGAATGCCGCGCACGGCAGCACCCGCGGCCCTGAAGGCCTTCCAGGCCAACGGATAGCCGGGATCTTCCACGGCAATGACTTGACCCGGCTTTACCGCCGCCTTGGCCGCCAGGAACAGCGCCATCTGGCTGCCGCGTGTGATCAGCAGCCGTGCCGGATCGGCGACCACGCCCCGGTCCGAGGCGAGGTAGGACGACAACGCGTGACGCAGGACCGATGTGCCGCGGGCATCGCCATAATCGGTCCCGCCGCGGAAGGCCGGCGACAGCAATGCCCGGCGGAAGGCCCGCGCGAGCGCCTTGTCCGGCACCAGCCTGGGATCGGGCGCGCCATCGCTGAAGGCGAGACGCGGACGAACAGGCGCAGACCGCAACGGAGCGGGTACCGGAACCGGCTCCGCCATGCTCTCCGGCAAATCCTGCGCAACGAACGTGCCACGTGCCGGCTCGGCATGCAGCCAGCCCTGCATCGTGAGCTCCTGATAGGCGGCATCGACCGTATTGCGGTGAACGCCGAGCTGGCGCGCCAGGGCCCGGGTCCCGGGCAGACGGGCGCCGGGTTTGAGGCGGCCACGCATGATGTCGCGGGTGATTGCCCCGGCGATCGCCAGAAACAGCGGGCCGGGCGCGTCTTTCTCGATCTCCAAGGCCAGCGGGTCGGATGCCATGCAAACCGGCCTATCTCAAATTTTCAGAACTGGCTCTTTTATATAGGCCGGATTTTCGCGAGAGACATGACGAAACACAAGAGGTCCCCATGTCGAAATCCGCCCTGATCCTGCGCCATCTCGCTTTCGAGGACCTTGGCGGCCTTGGCCCGGTGCTCGAGGACGAAGGCTACCGGCTGAGCCATGCCGAAGCTGGCATCGATGCCTTGCCGGATGCGCTCGGCACCGATCTCCTGGTGGTGCTCGGCGGCCCGATCGGGGTGAATGACATGGAAGCCTATCCCTGCATGAAGACAGAGCGCATCTGGCTGGCCCCCCGTCTGGCCGCCCGCCGCCCGACACTCGGCATCTGCCTTGGCGCACAGCTCATGGCGGCGGCGCTGGGCGCAAGGGTCGCCGCGATGCCCCGCAAGGAAATCGGCTTTTCCGCCCTGACGCTGACGGAGAGAGGCATCAACAGTCCGCTTCGCCATTTGCGGGATGGGCCTGTTCTCCACTGGCACGGCGAAGCCTTCGATATCCCGGATGGCGCGGACAGTCTCGCCGGAACGGCGGCCTGCGCGACCCAGGCCTTTGCCATGGGCCCAACCATTCTTGGGCTGCAATTCCATCCCGAAGCAGGCGAGCTGCCCGCCTTCGAACGCTGGCTGATCGGCCACAGCGTGGAACTGGCTGAGGCCCGCATCGACCCGGCCAGCCTGCGCCGCGACGCCATCGCGCATGGTCCGGCGCTGAGGCGTGCCGGCCAATCCATGCTTCGGGCGTGGCTGCGGGACTTGCCGGCATGACCGCGATCACCCTTCTGACCGGGCGCGCCAGGCCGCTGGTGGGCAGCGACGCGCAAAGCGGCATCATGAAGACGATGGTAGACAGGCCGCTTCGGCTCGGCCCCGAAGGCTTCGAAGACGACGAGCAGGCGGACCGGCGGGTGCATGGCGGCGTCGAAAAGGCGGTGCATCATTATCCGCTGGATCATTATCCGCTCTGGCGTGAAGAACTCGGCGACCTGCCGCCGCTTGGCGCTCCCGGCGGATTTGGCGAGAACATCTCGGCATCCGGCCCGACCGAAACCTCCGTCGCAGTGGGGGGTGTTTTCCGGCTGGGCACGGCACTCCTGCAGGTCTCGCAGGGGCGGCAGCCCTGCTGGAAACTCAACCGTCGTTTCGCGGTGCCTGACATGGCCCGCCGCGTGCAGCAGAGCGGCCGCACAGGCTGGTATTACCGGGTGCTGGAAGACGGACTCGTGAAGACGGGAGACCGGGTCGAACTGGTCGATCGCGTCGCGCCGGACTGGACGCTCCGCCGGCTCTGGCATGCGCTTTATGTCGACCGGCTGAACCTGGACGAACTGAAGGGCATCGCAGCCCTCGACGTGCTGGCCGAAGGCTGGCGGAACTATGCGGTGCGGCGGCTCGAGAGCGGCCGGGTGGAAGATTGGCGCAACAGACTGGACGGCACGCCATGACCTCTCCTCCCTTCGTGATATCGATCCAGAGCCAGGTCGTGTTCGGCCATGTCGGCAATTCCGCGGCCGTGTTTCCGATGCTGGCGGCTGGGCTGGAGGTGGCGGCGATCCCGACGGTCATCTTCTCCAACACGCCCGACTATCCGACGCTGCGTGGCCAAGCGCTGCCGCCGGAATTCTTCTCGGACCTGTTGCAGGGCGCACGCGAGCGCGGCCTGCCGGAACGCGCGGATTTCATCCTGACCGGTTATATCGGCTCGCTCGACGTGGCGCTGATGGTCGCGGATTTCGTGGCCGAGGCCAAGGCCGTCAATCCGCGCCTTGTCTATCTCTGCGATCCGGTGATGGGCGACACGGGCCCCGGGCTCTATGTGCCGGAAGCCATTGCCGGCGTCATGCGCGACCGATTGCTGCCGATGGCCGACATCGCGACGCCGAACCCGTTCGAACTGAGCTGGCTGACCGGGCAGCCGATCGCGACCATGGCGGACCTCGAAGCCGCGCGAGCCTTTCTCCGCATCGCGCCCGGAGCCCATCTCATCGCCACGGGGTGCGCGCTCGACGATACGCCCGCCGGCCACATTGAGAGCGTCATACTTGGAGCCGGCGGCGCGAGCCGTCATCCGGTGGAGCACCTGCCGATCGCGCTTCCGGGAACGGGCGATCTGTTCGCAGGGCTGATCGTCGCCGGGCTCGCACGCGGATTTCCCCTGATGCAAAGCGTCGAAGCAGCGCAGCGGCTCACCTCCCGCGCGCTTGACCACGCCCGTGCCCTCGGCGCCGGGGAAGTGGTTCTCAGCGAACCGGAGTTCCGGCGCGCTCTTCTGACGCTCGATTTTTGAATGGGGGTCATGTCAGACCCGCGACCGATGACGTGTAGGTCGGTGGCATGAGCCCCTTGTCGATGAGATTGCGGCATCGACCGCAAAGGTTGCCGCTTCCAAGATCGAAAAAGGAGCTTCTGTTCCCCGCCCTTGCCGCACTTCGCCAGGTCGCATTCCATATCGCATGGAGCTGCCGCACAAGCCGCGAACAAACCCGGCGTTTCATGGGCCATCCATGTGCCCTGGAGTGCCAGTTCGATCTTGCAACTCATTTGAAGTAGACCGCGGAACCCTTTTGATGCAGAGGGTTCGAGCGAAGTGCGTGTCGATGGATCACGACACATGAAAAAGCCCGCTCGCAGCGGGCTCAGTCGGGGGTCCGGTTCAGGAAGATTGGTTGCGGGGAGAGGATTTGAACCTCTGACCTTCAGGTTATGAGCCTGACGAGCTACCGGACTGCTCCACCCCGCGCCAATGCCGAACTTGCGAATCGCGCTTCGTTCGGTGAGCCCTATCTATGCGAGGGTTCGCAGAATGTGAACCCCTCGTGACACGAAATCTCCAGTCTTTTTCGCAAGGCCGGAGATTTGCCGGAAAACCGCCGTTCAGGCGAGCGTTTCGCCGCGATAGCCGGTGAACCGGCACTCGTGAAGGATGCGGCTGGCAATGGTCGCCTTGGTCGCGAACGAACCGTTCGCTTCCAGGCCGAGATCGGCCAATTGCTCGCGGCCGGGATCGGCCGTGAACCTGGGCTTGCCGGACGGGGCGGGCGTCCCGGGCGTGCGGGGCTTGCTGGCGCCGAAGATGACCGTCTTATGATTGAACCACACTGCCTTATTTCCTTGCTGCATGCCATTTTCGTGGTCACCTCACACACTCGATTCGTTGAATCCAGCGAAAAGAGCGCATAGATGCCGTGAATGAAATTCATCCATGACATGGTCCGGATTGCCTGAACATGAACGCCGTCTCCCCGAACATCCTGATCGAGATCGATGTCGCGCAAACCATCGTGGCGATCTGCGAGACCGCGAGCTTCACCCGGGCGGCCGAGAGGATCGGGCGCACGCCTTCTGCGGTCAGCGTCCAGGTTAAGAAGCTCGAGGCGGTGCTCCAGCGCGAGTTGTTCATCCGGCAGGGGCGGAGCGTCACGCCGACGGCGGACGGCGAGATTCTCTGCGGCTTTGCCCGCCGCATGCTGCAGCTCAACGCCGAGACGGTCGGTCACTTCCTGAAACCGGCGATGGAAGGGCGGATCGTCTTCGGCGCGCCGGACGATATCGGCCATATCGCGATACTGCAGATCCTCCAGCGCTTCGCCGCGATCCATCCGCATGTGGAGATCGACGTGCGCCTGCGGACGAGCGACGAGCTGCGTCGGCTTTTCGACCGGGGCAGTCTCGATCTCGCGGTCATGTCCTGCACCGATTACGGAACGCGCGCGCACCGCATCGTCCACACCGAGCAACTGGTGTGGGCAGGCTTGCGCCATGGGGTCGCGGTCGAGCGGGACCCCTTGCCGCTGGCGCTCGCGCAAGCCGGATGCGCGTGGCGCGATATCGCCCTGAAGGCGCTGGAGGAGGCCGGGCGCAATTTCCGCATCGCCTATTCCAGCGAGCATTCCCAGCCGCAGATCGCGGCCGCCCTTGCCGATCTCGCCATCGCCCCCTTGCCCGAAAGCCATGTCGCCGCGCCCCTTCGCCGCTTTGGCGAGGAGGAGGGGCTTCCGCCGCTCGCGCGCTACGAGGTGGCCCTGCTGAAAAGGGATCGGCCAAGCGAAGCCGTCGAGGCGTTGGCGGAGGTCATTGCCGCGACCTTTGCGGAACGGCCGGGCTTCGAGGCGGTGATGGCCGCCGCCTGACGGCGTCACGGCGTCACCGCGCGCGATCGGTTTTCGCGATCCCGCATCGGCTGCGCGGACGATCGAAGCTGCGGGCCGGTCCGGTGCCCCGGGGCGCCGGCGAGCGACACCGAACGGTCGGTCAGGCTCCGGCAGGGCCGAAGGTTCGGGCGGGCGCCCGGTTCACGAACGCCCGAAGCGCAGATCCTTCTCGATCGAGAACGGGGCGCCGAGGCGGATCTTGTAGATCTGATAATTCTCCATGATGCGCTGCACATAGGCGCGGGTCTCGCCGAAGGGGATCCGCTCGACCCAGTCCACGACCTCGTCGAGCGACTTGCCGCGCGGATCGCCGAACCGGTCGATCCACTCCTTCGCCCGGCGCGGGCCGGCATTGTAGGCGGCGAAGGTCAGGACATAGGAGCCGCCGAAATCGGCGATCTGCTCGCCGAGGAAGCGCGCGCCGAGCGTGGCATTGTAGCCCGGATCGCTGGTGAGGCGGGCTTGCGAATAGGGCAGGCCGGCGCGCCCGGCCACCGCGCGGGCGGTTCCCGGCATCAGCTGCAAAAGCCCGAGCGCACCGGCGCCCGACCGGGCGTTCGGATTAAAGGCGCTTTCCTGCCGCGCGATCGAATAGGCAAGGGCCTTGCCGGCGGACGAGATGTTGGCGGAGGCCGGAATGACGCCGACCGGATAGGCCAGCGCCGGCGCATCGACGCCGCGATAGCTGGCAAGCTTGCCGACCGTGAGCGAGAGATTGTGGTCGCCGCGCCGTTCGGCCATCACGGCGAGCAGGGCGAGCTCTCCGGGGCTGTCCAGTTCGCGTGCAAGATCCCGGTACAAGGTATCGGCCCGCCAGTGCGATCCGATCGCCTCGAGGCGGCGGATCGCCTGCACCGCTTCGCGCCGGTCGAAGCGCTGGCGGTCGGCGCCCGAAGGGTTCGGATAGGCGATCTGGCCGGGCGAACGGCCCAGCCGGTTGGCCGCAAGCTGCCCGTAATAGGTGGTCGAGTGGCGCGCAGCTTCCGCGAAATAGCCGGCCGCGTTGCCGCCGCCTCCCGCTTCGGCCGCCCGGCCGAGCCAGTAATAGCCGCGCGACAGCGAGATCGGCTTGGAAGAGACTTTCAGGATGTTGGCGAAATGGCCGTGCGCCTTGCGCGCGTCGCGCAGGAAGCGCAACGCGATCCAGCCGGCGTGGAATTCGGCTTCGGCCCGCTCGACATCGTCCTCGGCCGAATGGCCGGCGACCACCTGATAGGCGAGCTTGGGCTGGTCGAGGTCGAGGAGATCGCGGGCGATGATCCGGCGTTCGTTCCACCAGGCGTCGGGATTGATGAGAACGCGCGGATCGCGCGGCGCGTTCAGAAGCAGGTTGGCGGCATCGGAGATGCGGCCGGACTTGCGCAGATGCTCGAGCGTGGCGAACTGGTAGCCGGTGGCCCGCTGGTCCTGCGGCACCTGGGACAGGAGCGCGCCGGTATTGCCGTCGCCGCGAATCGCCGCCGACCAGGCCCGGAAGAGCGAGGTCGCCTCGGCGAGATTGCGCACCCGGTCCGCGTCGGCGATGCGATCGCGATAAAGCAGCGCGGCCATGCGGTGGCGGTGATCGTCGCGCGTCAGCAGCGATCCGAAATTCGACAGGACCGCGGTTTCGTTCGCCCGCTCCATCCGGTCCTCGCGCCAGAGGCGGGAGATGATCGTCCTCGCCTGGCTGGTATTGCCGCTCTGCAGATGGGCCCTGGCCAGCGCCATCGTGCCTTCCGGGCTTTCGGGAGCGCCGGTGGAGAAGGCGCGCAGCACGTTGGCCGCCGGCTGCTTCTCGCGCCAGAGGGCTTTTTCCGAGTTCTCGCGCAAGGTCGCCATGCCCGGCCAGCCCGCAAGCTCGGCGGACGCGGCCGCGATCTCGTAGGACGGGACGTTGGCGGCGCCCGAGAGCGCGATGGCCCAGGTGAGGATCTTGTGATCGAGCGTGCCGCGGGCGAGCCCCTCGCGGATGGCGCGGGCCCTCGTCTCGTTACGGTCGGAAAGCGCCTGGAGCCCGTCCTTCAGCCCGCCGCGAATGGGCGCGATGGCGCTGGTGCGGGCGCCGGTCGCCGCAAGCGAGGCGGCGAAGGCGCCTGCCGATGCGGGGAGCGCGGACGGTGCCGCACGCGTCAGCGGGTTCGCCGGGGCGGTGACCTCGCGCCCGAACCGCCACGGGTCGAGGCCCGATCCGCCGGTGCGCAGGTCGCCCGTCGCCAGAACCGTCGAGCCGGTGGTGATCCGATCCGTCGTGCCGGGACGGTCGACCGGGACCGGCACCCCTTGCGAGGAGGCGGGCGTTGCGGCGGCGGCCAGAAGCGCGGCGGTAAGAAGCAGACGGCGGCGGAAGGAGGCGGCTGGCATCATGGGCGAGGAACGTCTTTTCTTGGCGTGTTTCGCGTGTGCCGCGTCCCGGGCCGACCTTTGCGTCGTGCGCTTCACACCCGTGAAACCACGAACACCGAAGATCGCCCTGCGGCGTCGGGATGGTTGCGAAATCTCTCACGACTACACTTAAGGAGCCGTTACGGCTTCTTTTAAGACCTGCGACGACGCGCCGTTCACGGTTGCGCGATCGAAGCGGGCTGCCTTCTCCTTGCGCAGGGTGGCGGTTTGCGAACCATTGTGTTCGGCCGGCGGGCGCGCGAAGCTCCCGTCGGCCCCATGCGGAACCTGAACCGGAACCCGAAATGGCACTGAAAACCTCCCTGGCGGGGCAGACCTTCGCCTTCGCCGACCTGCGAACCCTGCTCGCCAAGGCCTCGCCCGAGCGATCGGGCGACCATCTGGCGGCCATCGCCGCGTCGAGCGCGCTCGAGCGCGTCGCGGCCCAGCATTGCCTCGCCGACATGCCGCTGAAGATTTTCGCGGGACTCGAGCTGATGCCCGAGGTCGACGACTGGGTGTCCGACCTCATCGCCGGCCAGCACGATGCGCGCGCGTTTTCGCGCGTGGCCTCGCTGACCGTGGGCGAACTGCGCGAGCATCTGCTCTGCGCGGACCCCGCCGAACTCGAACGCCTGACCTATGCGCTGACACCGGAAATGGTGTCGGCGGTCTGCAAGCTGATGCGCAACCAGGATCTGATCGCCATCGCCGCCCGGCGCAAGGTGGTGAAGCGCTTCCGCTCGACCGTCGGCCTGCCGGGAAGGCTTTCGGCGCGCAACCAGCCGAACGATCCGACCGACGACAGCTTCGGCATTGCGGCAAGCCTTGTCGACGGGCTCGTCATGGGTTCGGGCGACGCCGTCCTCGGCGTCAATCCGGCGACGGACAGCGTCGAGGACTATGGCCGCGTCTGCCGCATTCTCGACGATGTGCGCGCGGCCTACGACATTCCCACCCAGACCTGCTGCCTCGGCCATGTGACGACCGCGATCGAGGCGATCGAGGCCGGGGCGCCGGTCGACCTCGTCTTCCAGTCGATCGGCGGATCGGCCAAGACCAATCGCTCGTTCGGCGTCAGCCTCGGCGTCCTGCGCGAGGCGCAGGACGCGGCCAGCAGCCTCAACCGGGGCACGATCGGGTCGGACTGCTTCTATTTCGAGACCGGCCAGGGCTCGGCGCTCTCGGCCAACGGTCATCACGGCGTCGACCAGCAGACGATGGAGGTGCGTGCCTACGCGCTCGCCCGAGCCTTCGACTGCCTCCTCGTCAACACCGTCGTCGGCTTCATCGGTCCGGAATATCTCTTCGACGGCCGGCAGATCATAAGGGCCGGGCTCGAAGACCATTTCTGCGGCAAGATTCTCGGTCTGCCGATGGGTGTCGACGTCTGCTACACGAACCATGCCGAGGCCGACCAGAACGATATGGACGTCCTCCTGACGCTCCTGTGCGCCGCCGGCGTCAATTTCGTCATCACCGTGCCGGGCGCCGACGACATCATGCTGAACTATCAGAGCCTTTCCCATCACGATCTGGCCTATGCGCGCGAGACGATGGGCCTGAAGGCGGCACCGGAATTCCTGGACTGGATGGTGCGCCAGGGCATGATGGACGACAATGGCGCCCTGATCCCGGCACCGAATGCGCTCGCGGCGGCGTTCGACCGGGTCGAGACGCTTCTGGAGGCCAGATGAGCACCGATCACGACGATCACGGCGACGACGTCCAGCGCACCGAGCACGAGCGGGGCGATACCGCGGCGGTTGCGTTGGCGCCCGCCATCGTCGCGCCGCCGGACCGGCTAACCCGGCTGAAGGACCGGACCGATGCGCGGATCGCGCTTGGGCGCGCACGGTCGGGATTGCCGACCGCGCCGCATCTGAGGTTTGCGCTCGACCATGCCATGGCGCGGGACGCGGTCCATTCCGCGCTCGACATCGAAAGCCTGTCGGCATCGTTCGCGGCCCTCGGCTTCGAACCGTTCCGGGCGACGAGCCAGGCGGGGGACCGCACGCACTATCTGGCGCGGCCCGATCTCGGCAGACTGCTCGACGTGGACAGCCGGCACGAGCTGGAGGTCGAGGCCGGCGGGGATCTCGCCATCGTCGTTGCCGACGGGCTTTCGGCGACCGCCGTCAATCTCAACGCGGTCGAGACCGTCGAGGCGCTGAAGACGGTGTGCGATCTCGACATGCGGCTCGTCCTTGCGACCGGCGCCCGCGTGGCGCTTGGCGACCATATCGCCATCGCCCTGTCCTGCGAGACCGTTCTCGTCCTCATCGGCGAGCGACCCGGCCTGTCGGCCGCCGATTCCCTCGGCGCCTACGTCACCCACCAGCCGCGTCCCGATATGGAAGACGCCGAGCGCTTCTGCGTCTCCAACATCCGCAGCGGCGGCCTGAAACCCCGGGACGCCGCGCGCCGCATCGCCGATCTCATCGAAACGGCCCGCGAACGGGGTTATGCGGGCGTGACCCGGCGGGACGAGGCAAAGCGCATCGAGGACTGACGCGGCGCGGCGGGAAGGCGCCCGATGGAAGCTTCCTGCCGAAAGCCCGGTGCCGATCGCCGAAGGCTGCGATGCCCAAGCGTTTCGTGCCTGCGCGGGTCTCTTCCATCCGTGCAATTACCGATCCCCATTGGCATTTTCCCTTGCGACGGTGTATCCGCCTCGTTCAGGTTCAAACGGCCGGGAGAGGCCGGTCGGGGCGCGTTCGCGATCGCAAGATGTCGCCGCCTCGTCGGGAGATACGAAGAGGCAACCATGTTCAAGGGTTCGATGCCGGCGACGATCACGCCGTTCACCGAAAGCGGCGCGTTCGACGAGGCCGGCTATCAGGACTTCATCACCTGGCAGATCGCGGAAGGCTCGTCCGGGCTCATTCCGGTCGGGACCACGGGCGAGACACCGACGCTGACCCATGCCGAGCACCGGCAGGTGGTGGAGCTCTGCATCAAGACCGCGAACGGCAGGGTGCCGGTGATGGCGGGTGCGGGCTCCAACAGCACGGCGGAAGCCATCTCGCTCGCGACCTTCGCCGAACAGGCCGGCGCGGACGGCGTCCTCGTCGTCACACCCTATTACAACAAGCCGAACCAGCGCGGCCTCTATGCCCATTTCGCGGCGGTCGCCGGGGCGGTCTCGATCCCGGTCTTCATCTACAACATTCCGGGTCGGTCGATCATCGACATGACACCGGAGACGATGGCGCGGCTTGCCAACGATTTTTCCAACATTGTCGGTGTGAAGGATGCGACGGCGAAAATGGACCGGGTGACCGAGCAGCGCCAGCTGTGCGGGCCGGATTTCGTGCAACTGTCCGGCGAGGACGTGACGGCGCTCGGCTTCAACGCCCATGGCGGCGTCGGCTGCATCTCGGTGACGGCGAACGTCGCGCCGAGGCTGTGCGCGGACATGCAGGCGGCGTGCGCCGCCGGCGACTACGCCAAGGCGCTGACCTATCAGGACAGGCTCGGACCCCTGCACAAGGCGCTGTTCATCGAGCCGAACCCGGCAGGCGTGAAATATGCCCTGTCGAAGATCGGCAGGTGCCGCAACCTTCTTCGCTCGCCGATGGTGCCGGTGACCGACGAGACGGCCGGCGTCATCGACGACGCCCTTCGCCATGCCGGCCTGATCGATTGAAACTTGCGGGTCCTTGCCCAATCTTAAGGGGCCGAACTCCCACGGACGACCGGAAAGGCCGAAGGCGCGGATGCGTTCTTCCAGAAGCGAATGGCGAAAAAGAAGAAGTCCAGCGGAAGCAATGTCGCCGCCGAAAACCGGAAGGCGCGTTTCAACTACGCCATCATCGATACGCTGGAAGCGGGGCTTCAGCTGACGGGCACGGAAGTGAAATCCCTGCGCGAAGGCAAGGCCTCGATCGCCGAGGCCTATGCGACGGAAGAGCAGGGCGAACTCTGGCTGATCAATTCCAACCTGCCGGAATATCTGCAGGCCAATCGCTTCAACCACAATCCGAAGCGCCGCCGGAAGCTGCTCGTCCACAAGGCCCAGCTCAACCGCCTTGCCGGCGCCGTCCAGCGGGACGGCATGACCCTCGTGCCGTTGAAGATCTACTTCACCGACAATGGCACGGCAAAGCTGGAACTGGCGCTGGCCAAGGGCAAGAACGCCCCCGACAAGCGCCAGACCATCAAGGAGCGCGAGTGGAACCGCCAGAAGCAGCGCCTGATGAAGGAAGGCTGAGGCGGGTTCGGCTGCCACGGCTGGCGCGGGGCCAGTGATCGGTGACACGCCAGCCCCAAGGCTTCGCGGCTTTTGCAAGAGCGTCGTTTCGCCCTCAGACCATCGGGTAGCGCGCGAACACCTCGCTCGTGCCGTCGGCTTTCAGCAGCAGCACCTCGTAGGGCGTCGATCCCGTGCCCATGCCCGGCGCATCCATCGGCATGCCGGGAACGCTGAGGCCGAGAGCCTCGGGCCGTGCGGCGAGCAGGCGATCGATCTCGGCGGCGGGCACATGGCCTTCGATGACGTAGCCCGCGATGAACCCCGTGTGGCAGGACCGGGTCTCGGCCGTCAGTCCGGCCGCGTCCTTCCTTTGGTTCAGCGCACCGTCGTCGACATAGGTGACGTCGGCCGCATATCCGTTGGCGCGCACATGCTCGACCCAGCCCTTGCAGCAGCCGCAGCTGGGGGAGGCGAAGACCGCGATCGTCCGGTTCGGGGCGGCCCCGGTACCGCCATCGGCAACGGGATCGGCCGCCGCGAAGGCGCGCGACAGTCCGGTGGAGGCGATGACGAAGGCTGCGCCTCCCAGAAGCAGGGCGCGGCGGGTGAGCGGTCGGGCTGTCATGTTCGTCCTCGTCGTCCTGTTGATGATGGCCTGCCGCGATGGGTAACCGGCAATCGTGCCGATGTCATGGTGCCTGGAACCCAGCGCCATCATGTCGCTGCTGCGCAGGACCCCTGGTGAAGGCGAGGATGAGAAGCCCGGCGACGAAGAACGCGACGATCGCGCTCATACCGATGCGCGATGCGGTGACGGGATCGGTCTGGCTCGCCGCGAACGCGGTCAGCCCGGCGACCGATGCGGGCGCGAGAAAGCTCGTCGCCCGTCCGATGAGGGCGTAGAAGCCAAAATAGCGGCCGGCCTCGTCCGGCGTGACGCTCTCGGCAAGCCAGGCCCGCGATGATGCCTGCACCGGGCCGAACGCGGCGCCCACGAGAAGCCCCCAGAGAATGTAGGCTTTCTCCGCCCCGCTGGCGAAGAGGCCCGTCGCAGTCGCTTCGGCGAACGTGACGAGGCCGAACAGCGTCGTCGTGGGGCTGGTCGAGACGAGGCCGAGGGTCGCGACGACGAGCGCCGAGACCGACAGGACCACGAGACGCTTCGAGCCGAGCTTCGTCGCAAGCGTGCCGGCGAAGATGCAGCCGGGAATCGCCGTGAGGTTGAGGATCACGCCGAACAGGCCGATCTCGATGATCGACCAGCCGAACATGCCGGCGGCGAACGCCCCGCCCAGGACGAGAAGCGCGTTGACCCCGTCCTGGTACAGCATGCGCGCGAAGAAGAACTTCAGGAGTTCCATCCGGCCCCTGATCTCGCGCGCGGTCGCCTTGAGGTCCGACAGGCCCTGGCCGATCGCGCTCTTCAAGGGCTCGCGGCCGGCGCGGTCCGGCGTCAGGAAGAACAGCGGCAGGAGGAAGACGAGATACCACAGCGCGGCGAGGGGGCCCGTCGACCGGGCGCCCTCGCCGAGGGCCGGGTCGAGCCCGAAAAGCGGTTCGAACCCGAAGAGCGTGAGGCCGGTCTCCGGAGAGCCGGCGAGACAGCCGAGCGCGAAGACGAGGAAGACGATGCCGCCGGCATAGCCGAGGCCCCAGGCCGTGTTCGACACCTTGCCGATCTTTCGCCGGGAGACGAGGCGCGGCAGCATCGCGTCGTTGAAGACGATCGAGAATTCGGCCGAGACCTGCGCGACGACGATGACGGCGGCGGCGAGAAGGAGGCTCGAGCCCGGCGCGGCCACGAACCAGAGCATGACGAGGGCTGCGATCTGGAGGCAGGCGAACCCCCCGATCCAGGGCTTTCGCGGCCCGGCCCGGTCGGCGACGGCGCCGAGCACCGGCGAGAGAATGGCGACGCAGAGACCGGCAATCGTTGCCGCAAGGCTCCAGGCGGTCTGGCCGGTCGCCGGGTCCGGGGCGAGTTGCGACACGAAGTAGGGGCCGAAGACGAAGGTGAGGACCACGGTGAAGAAGGGCTGGGCCGCGAAATCGAACGACATCCAGCCCCATACGGCGGGTTTCCTCAGCGGTTCGGCGTAGGGCGGGGTTTCATGGGTGAGGGCCAAGGCCGGGTCTCCGGATGGGCGATGGGCGAACGGGCAAGCGGCCGTGCGGGGGAGGGCGGCGGTCGACCTTCGTTCGCATGACGGCAGCAGTTCGTACCAGGGAACGGCCGTGCGAGGACAGCCCGTGACCCGTCACGGCGCTCATTTGCCGATGCAGAATTCCGAGAAGATCACATCGAGAAGATCCTCGACGCCGACCTGGCCGGTCAGGGCGCCGAGCCGGTTCGAGGCCCGGCGCAGGGTCTCCGCCGCTATTTCGGCCGGCATGTCGGGCGTGGCGAGGAACTCCGACAGGATCCGCGCGGTATCCTGCAGGAGCTCGCGCTGGCGAACGCGCAGCGGGATCACATTCTCCGGATCGCCGACCGCGCTGCGCGCCTTCGACGCGATCGCCTCGACGAGCGCCGAGAGACCGGCGCCGGTCGTTGCGGAGATCGCGAAATCGTAGCCGCCTTCCTCCAGATGGTGGGCGTGGCCTCTTGTGTCGCCGCCGCCGGCCAGATCGACCTTCGTGCGCACCGTCAGGACATCGCGCTTGGCGTTCGGCGCGCCTGCCGCGCTGGCGCTTTCGCGATCGTTCTCCTCGATGGCGTGACCGACCGCTCCGAGCGAGGGTTTGACGTAGGAAAGCAGGCCCTTCAGACGGGACAATGGCCCCGGCGTCTGGGCGGGGTCTTCCAGCGCCAGGATCAGGTCGGCTTCGGCCATCGCCGCACGGGCGCGGGCGATCCCGATCGCCTCAACCGCATCGCGCGTATGACGAATGCCCGCCGTGTCGGAGAGGATGACCGGAACGCCAGCCAGATCGAGGGTGACCGAGATCACGTCGCGCGTCGTCCCCGGAACGTCGGTGACGATGGCGGCCTCGCGCTCGGCGAGCGCGTTGAGAAGGCTGGACTTGCCGGCATTGGGCGCCCCGACGATCGCGACCTTGAAGCCCGACCGCAGGATCTCGCCGCGTCCGGCCTTGTCCAGATGAAGGCCGATGGCCTCGCGAATGCCCGCGACGGCGTCCCGCACGCCGGCGTCGGCCCGATCCCCGACATCGCCCTCGTCGGCAAAGTCGAAGGAGGCCTCGACCATTGCGCGGGCCCTCGTCAGCCGCGTCATCCATCCCTCGTAGAGGGTCCGCAGCGTGCCGCCGGCCTGCGCGAATGCGGCCCGCCGCTGGCCTTCGGTCTCGGCGGCGAGGAGATCTGCGAGCCCTTCGGCTTCGGTCAGGTCCATCCGGCCGTTCTCGAAGGCGCGGCGGGTGAATTCGCCCGCCTGCGCAAGGCGCACGCCGTCGATCCGGGCCACTGCGTCGAGGAAGGCGGCGACGACCGCCCGCCCGCCATGCAGGTGGAACTCGGCGATGTCCTCGCCGGTCGCCGTCGCCGGTCCGTCGAAGAAGAGGGCGATACCCTTGTCGATGGGGGTGCCGTCGCGGGCCCGGAAGGTTCGAAGGCTCGCATGGCGCGGCGTCGGCAGCGCGCCCGCCAGCGTCGTCATCACGACGCTGGCCTTCGTCCCGCTCACCCGCACGACCGCGACGCCGCAGGGCAGGGCGCCGGACGAAAGGGCTGCGATCGTATCGGAATACATGGGCGAACTCGCGGGCTGTCGGTCGTGAGGGATGGTCCGTCTGTCGAAAGAACCAGCTTGGCGGGCCCTGCGCAAGGCCGCGCGAAGGACATCGGACTGTGCGGGCGTCGACAGGGCGGCCTGCCGGGCTCCGAAGCGATGGAGACGGCAGCGCGGCACGGCCTTCCAGCGGGACCAAGGTTGCGGTCGGAAAGCCCTTATTCGCGCCGTGCCCTCGACAAACCGCCGCCGAACACGAGTTCATGATCGAAGGGACGAACCGCCCGGGCAAGGGAGTTCGCGGCGGCGTCAGGGAGTTTCATATGGGTCAGACCGATTTATCCTGGGCCGTTCCGGTCATGCGGGCGGGCTATGCCGGGCGCGGCATCGTCTATCTCGTGGTGGCGGGATTTTCACTTTACGCCATCTGGTGGGGCGGGCAGGCCAAGGGCACCTCGTCCGCGTTCGGGCAATTGGAGGACTCGGCCTGGGGCACGGCCGTCCTGTTCCTGATCTTCATCGGCATGTTCGCCTATGCCCTCTGGCGGCTCGTGGCCGCCCTCTACGATCTGGAATGTCGCGGCGCGAGCCTCAAGGGCATCGGCGCGCGCGTCGGAATGGCGATCACCGGCATCATCCATCTGGGCCTCGGCGCCCTTGCCTTCTCGCTTCTGTTTCTCGGATCTTCGGGCGAGAGCGGCGGATCGTCGGGACCGAAGATCGTCGGATGGGTTCTCGGCCTGCCGGGGGGGCGGTGGATCGTCATGGGCGGCGGAGCACTGATCTTCGCGGCGGGTCTCTACTACATGTACAAGGGCTGGGCCGGCAAATATCGCGAACATCTGCAGGCCAATCCCGTCACGCTGAATTTCAACCCGGTGCTGAAGGCCGGGCTGATCGCGCAGGGCATCGTCATCTGCATCGTCGGCATTCTCTTCATCAATGCCGGCTTCAACTACAATCCGAACGAAGCGGGCGGTTCGGACAAGGCGTTTTCCTGGCTGACGAGCCAGGTCTACGGCCAGATCCTCGTCGCCGCGATCTGCGTCGGGCTTCTGGGCTTCTCGCTCTTCTGCTTCGTCAATGCGCGCTATCGCATCGTGCCGCGCGTTTCGGGCGACGATGTCGAGACGATGGCGGCCAAGCTGAAGGCGATGGCGCAATAGGCCGTTCGACAGCCCGTTCGGCACGGCTGCTGGCCGCCGGATTATTTCCGCCGCCGGGTCGGGGCGTGAAAATCCGGCGGTTTGCCCGCGATGAAGTCGAGAAACGGCGCCATTTCGGGCCGTTCGGCAAGCGACACGTCATCGTCCACCATGCGGGCAAGCTGGTGGTTCGGAAAGGTCGCATGGATGGTGCGGTGACAGATCGGATGGACCGGCACGGTGTCGCGTCCGCCGCGGCTCTTCGGCTTGGCGTGGTGCCATTCGACGCGCCGGCCGACCGGGCGACCGCATAGCCAGCAGGCGACCGGCGCGGCATCGTCCTCGCGCGGCGGCGGCGGTCCCTCTATGCGGCTTCTTCTTCCCATCGTTTCAAACAATATGCGATGGGTCGGCCGGTTGCCAGCGACCCATCGCCGCGTCCCGGTCCGACCGCATTCGACCGCGATTTCTCCAGTCGCAGACTGGCCGCCGAGCGCAAGGCGCGCATGTTGACGGGATTGGACGGCGGATCAGTCCGCACGCAGATTGTCAGGCATGGACGGTAATGGCGCATATCCCCCTCGTGAAACGGAAGAAACGCAAGACCGAGACCCTCAAGCGCTCGCAGATCGGCGCGCCGCCCGGCCAGCTCATCGCCGATCCGGAAGCGGACGCGTCGACGCTCACCTTTTTCGGCATCGGGGGCGGGCGCAGCGAGCGGATCGAGGGCACCGACCTTGCGACCGCTCTTTCGAAACGGGCAGACTGGCCGCTCGTCTGGCTCGACCTGACGGGGCTGTCCGACATCGATCTCATTCGCAGCATCGGGTCTGCGTTCGGTCTGCACGACCTGGCGCTGGAAGACGTGGTCAACACCGATCAGCGGCCCAAATGCGACGCCTATGAATCCCACGTCTTCATCGTGATGCGCATGCTGGATCTGGAGGGCGGGTCCGAACAATTGTCGCTGTTCTTCGGCGACGGCTTCGTCCTGACCTTCCAGGAACGCAGGGGCGACAATTTCGAGCCGGTGCGAAACCGGATCGAGAAGGGCGCGCCGCGGCTTCATGCCGGCCGGTCCGACTATCTCGCCTATGCGCTGATCGACGCGGTGGTGGACGCCTATTTCCCGGTCGTCGATCTCCAGACCTCGCGGATCGACTGGCTCGAGGACGAGATCTTCCAGAACGTCGACGCGGTCCAGGTGCCCGAACTTCATGCCATACGCCGCGAGATGCTGTCCCTGAAGCGTTTCATCCGCCCGACCCGCGATGCGCTGAACGCCCTGATCCGGCTCGATCGGCACTGGCTGTCGGACGAAACGAAGATCTATCTGGCGGACGTCCAGGATCATTGCGACCAGCTGATCGACATGAACGACACCTATCGCGACACCGCCAGCGGATTGGTGGATCTGCACATGACGCTTTCGGCGGCCCAGACCAACGAGGTGATCAACCTTTTGACGATCATTTCCACGATCTTCATCCCGCTGGGCTTTCTCGCCGGGCTCTGGGGCATGAATTTCAATCCCGACATCTCGCCGTGGAACATGCCGCTCACCCAATCGCCCGTCGGCTATCCCGTGGCGCTCGGCTTCATGCTGACGATCGCCGTCGGACTGCTCGTCTATTTCAAGAAACGGCGCTGGATCTGAACCCATGCTGAAACCGCAAGCCAAACAGGTTCTCGACGATCTGGGCCGCAAGGCCTCCGTCCAGGTGACCCCGCGCGACGCCGCGCAGAGGCTGGAACAGGCCCGCGCGATGACCGGCGCCATGGCCGATTATTCCGGTTCCGCCCCCGACGGGATCCTCGACGAGGAGATCGAGGTCGCCGGCGCGGCGGGGCCTGTCAAAGTCAGGCTTTACAAGCCGACGATGGTCGAGCGTTCGCAACTCCTGATCTGGTATCATGGCGGCGGCGCGATGGCCGGCTCCCTCGACAGCCACGACACGGCGCTGCGGCAGCTCTGCCGCGCCTCGGGCCGGGTGATCGCATCGGTGGATTACCGCCTGGCGCCCGAGCACATTTCGCCGATGCCCCAGAACGATTGCATCGCGGCGACGAAAGACCTGATGGACCGGGTGAGCGAACTGGGCTGCGAGCTCAGCGGCATCGCGATCGGCGGCGATTCCATCGGCGGCATGTTTGCGGCCCTTGTCGCGATCGCCCTTCGCGACGCGGGCGAGGCGCTGCCCGACATGATGGTGATGCTCTATCCGAATGCGGATCTGAGGCCGGACCGGGATTTCGCCTCGCTGAAAAGCGAATCCGGCCATGTGATGACGCAGGCCTCGCTCATCTACGAGAACACCCTGTTCGTGCCCGATGAACCAGGCCGCGCCGCGCCCGACGTCTCGCCGCTGATGGCGCCGGACTTGACCGGCCTGCCGAGAACGCTGCTGGTGACGTGCGAGCACGACCCCTTGCGCGACGAAGGCGAGGCGTTCGGCGAAAGACTGGAAGAGGCCGGCATCGCCGTGCGTCGCCATCGCCTCGACGGGATGATCCACGGCATCTTCCAGATGGCCGGCTGGATCGACGAAGGAAGCGAGTTGCAGGAGATGGTCGCGGCGTTCCTGCGGGAGGCGCAATGAACGGGCGCCTTGCGAGCGGCGCGTGGATCATGTGGCCGCGCCTAGCCTTCGAAGCCTAGCCTTCGAAGCTCTCATAGTCCGCGAGCCGCATCGAAAACTCCGGCACGCGCTCCGGCGTCAGCCTGTCCCCGGCGCCGTGATCGGACACGTGGCCGTAGCCGTCCGGGCCGGGCTCGCGGAACAGGCGGAGGGTGAGGTTTTCGCCATCGACGACCCAGAGTTCGCGAATGCCGAAGGCGGCGTAGATCGCGGCCTTGCGGCCCTGGTCGTAGCGAAGGCTCGAGACGCCGATCTCGATCGCGAGACGGCAGGTCTCGCCGTTGAGCCCGGCGAGGCCGGATGCCCGATCGAACACGACGAAATCGGGTTCGAGAAACGTGTCTTCGGACAGCCGGAACGTGGTTTCGGGATTGGCCCCGTAGGCAGAGGGAAGATTGCGGATCAAGATTTCATTGAGCCACATCTTCAGGCGCTTGTGGCGAATGCCCTTGGGCGAGATGGGCACGATCTCCCCGCCGATGAGTTCGAACCGCTCGTCCTCCGAGATCAGTCCGGCCTCGACGAAGGCCTCGATCTCCGCGACCGTGAAGCGGCGTCGCGCAAGCCCCTCGGCGGCCCGCGTGGTCCCCGGCGGCGTGTCGTATCGGTCGAAGACGGCGTTCGAAAGTCCGGACATGGGCCAAGTATAATGCTTTTCGCGGGACAAGCCTAGATTATCGGGGCAGAAGCGGCCACCTTACGACGCAGAGCCGTACAGCATCGATTGTTGACATAAACATATCTTTATGTGACAGCGTAAGCGCTCCCTGAACGAGGAACGACCATGTCCGCCACCGCCGAGACCTTCGCGACCGATACGCTGTTCGGCCCCATGACCGAGGGGCGCAATCCCAAAGAGGCCGCCGCCGCCCTGCGGAAGGCGGTGTCGGAGCGCATTCTCGTTCTCGACGGCGCGATGGGAACCGAGATCCAGCTTCTGGGGCTCGGCGAGGACGATTTCCGCGGCCATCGCTTCGGCAATTGCGACTGCCATCTGCAGGGCAACAACGATCTCCTCAACCTCACCCAGCCGGCGGCGATCGAGGCGATCCATTACAGCTACGCGATGGCCGGCGCGGACATTCTGGAAACCAACACGTTTTCCTCCACGACCATCGCCCAGGCCGATTATGGCATGGAGGACCAGGTCTACGAGCTGAACCGGGACGGCGCCCGGCTGGCCCGCCGCGCCTGCCTTCGGGCGGAACAGAAGGACGGCAAGCGCCGCTTCGTCGCCGGTGCGCTCGGCCCCACCAACCGCACCGCCTCGATTTCGCCGGACGTCAACAATCCCGGCTACCGGGCCGTCACCTTCGACGATCTGCGCATCGCCTACGCGGAGCAGTTGCGCGGTCTGATCGACGGCGGCGCGGACATCATCCTCATCGAGACGATCTTCGATACGCTGAACGCCAAGGCGGCGATCTTCGCCTGCGAGGAGACCTTCGAGGCGATGGGCGTGCGGCTGCCGGTCATGCTGTCCGGCACCATCACCGACCTGTCCGGCCGCACCCTGTCCGGCCAGACGCCGACCGCGTTCTGGAACTCCGTGCGCCACGCCAAGCCGTTCACCGTCGGCCTCAACTGCGCGCTCGGCGCCGAAGCCATGCGCGACCATCTCGCCGAGATCGCGAGCGTTGCCGACACCTTCGTCTGCGCCTATCCGAATGCGGGCCTGCCCAACGAGTTCGGCGAGTACGACCAGAGCCCGGAGGCCATGGGCGCGGAAGTCGAGAAGTTCGCGAGCGACGGCCTCGTCAACATCGTCGGCGGATGCTGCGGCTCGACGCCCGATCACATCGCGGCCGTCGCCAAGGCCGTCGCGAAGTACAAGCCGCGCGCCGTCCCCGCGCGCAAGCCCATGATGCGCCTCTCCGGCCTCGAGCCGTTCACGCTCACCTCCGAGATTCCGTTCGTCAATGTGGGCGAGCGCACCAACGTGACCGGCTCGGCCCGCTTCCGCAAGCTGATCAAGGACGGCGATTACGCCGCCGCCCTCGACGTCGCGCGCCAGCAGGTCGAGAATGGCGCGCAGATCATCGACATCAACATGGACGAGGGCCTGATCGATTCCGAACAGGTGATGATCGAATATCTGAACCTCATCGCCTCCGAACCCGATATTGCGCGGGTGCCGGTCATGATCGATTCCTCGAAGTTCGAGGTGATCGAGGCCGGGCTGAAGCGCGTCCAGGGCAAGGCGCTGGTGAACTCGATCTCCATGAAGGAGGGCGAGGACGCTTTCCGCAAGCATGCGCGCCTCGTGCGCGACTACGGCGCGGCCGTCGTCGTCATGGCCTTCGACGAGAAGGGCCAGGCCGACACGAAGGAGCGCAAGGTCGAGATCTGCACGCGCGCCTATCGCATTCTCGTCGACGAGGTCGGATTCCCGCCGGAAGACATCGTCTTCGATCCCAACATCTTCGCGGTCGCGACGGGAATCGAGGAGCACGACAATTACGGCGTCGACTTCATCGAGGCGACCCGCGAGATCCGCGACACCCTTCCGCACGTCCACATTTCCGGCGGCGTGTCCAACCTGTCCTTTTCGTTCCGCGGCAACGAGCCGGTGCGCGAGGCGATGCATGCCGTGTTCCTCTATCACGCCATCCAGGCGGGCATGGACATGGGCATCGTCAATGCCGGTCAGCTCGTCGTCTACGACGCGATCGACCCGGAACTGCGCGAGGCGTGCGAGGACGTCGTCCTCAACCGCAAGCCGGCGAACGGGATCAGCCCGACCGAAAACCTTTTGGAACTCGCCGAGCGCTACAAGGGGCAGGGCGGCTCCAAGGGCAAGGAGAAGGACCTGTCCTGGCGCGAGAAGCCGGTGAAGGAGCGCCTGTCCCACGCGCTCGTCAACGGCATCACCGAATTCATCATCGAGGATACGGAAGAGGCCCGCCGCGAGGCGACACGCCCGCTCCACGTCATCGAAGGCCCGCTGATGGACGGCATGAACATCGTCGGCGACCTGTTCGGTGCCGGCAAGATGTTCCTGCCCCAGGTCGTGAAGTCGGCGCGCGTCATGAAGCAGGCCGTCGCCTATCTCAATCCGTACATGGAGGCGGAGAAGAGCGGCAAGCAGGAAGCCAAGGGCAAGATCCTGATGGCGACCGTGAAGGGCGACGTGCACGATATCGGCAAGAACATCGTCGGCGTCGTCCTGGCCTGCAACAATTACGACGTCATCGACATCGGCGTCATGGTGCCCGCGGCCAGGATCCTGCAGACCGCGCGCGACGAGAAGGTCGATATCATCGGCCTGTCCGGCCTCATCACCCCGTCCCTCGACGAGATGGTGAACGTCGCCGCCGAGATGGAGCGCCAGGGCTTCGACATTCCGCTGCTCATCGGCGGGGCGACGACCAGCCGTGTCCACACGGCGGTGAAGATCCATCCGGCCTACGAGCGCGGCCAGGCCGTGCACGTCAACGACGCGTCCCGCGCCGTCGGCGTCGTCTCGAACCTTTTGTCGAAGGAGCATCGCGTCGCGGCGATCGAGAAGGTGCGCACCGAATATGCCGAGGTCGCCGAGAAGCATCTGCGCTCCGAGCGCGACAAGAAGCGCCTGAGCCTTGCCGAGGCCCGCGCCAATCCGGTGAAGATCGACTGGGAGGCTTACGAGCCGGTGCGGCCGGCGCTCGAAGGCGTGCGCGTGTTCGAGGACTGGGACCTTGAAGACCTCGCCGCCTGCATCGACTGGACGCCGTTCTTCCAGGCGTGGGAGCTCAAGGGCCGCTATCCCGACATTCTCACGGACGAGCGTCAGGGCGAGACCGCCCGTTCGCTGTGGGACGACGCCCAGGCCATGCTGAAGCAGATCATCGACGAGAAATGGTTCAAGCCGAAGGCCGTCGTCGGTTTCTGGCCGGCCAATTCCGTCGGCGACGACATCCGTCTTTACGCCGACCACGAGCGGACCGACGAGCTGGCGACCTTCTACACGCTGCGCCAGCAGCTCACCAAGCGTGGCGACCGGCCGAACGTGGCCATGGCCGATTTCGTCGCCCCGAGGGACAGCGGCAAAAAGGACTATGTCGGCGGGTTCGTCGTGACGGCCGGCATCGAGGAGGAGGCGATCGCCAACCGCTTCGCCAAGGCCAACGACGATTACGCCGCGATCCTCGTGAAGGCGCTGGCCGACCGTTTCGCCGAAGCGTTCGCCGAACGCATGCACGAGCGCGTGCGCAAGGAGTTCTGGGGCTATGCGCCGGACGAGGCGATCTCGAACGAGGAGCTGATCGCCGAGACCTATGCCGGCATCCGGCCCGCGCCGGGCTACCCGGCCCAGCCGGACCACACCGAGAAGGAAACCCTGTTCGCGCTGCTCGACGCCGAAGCCAAGATCGGCGTGCGGCTGACCGAGAGCTTCGCCATGTGGCCGGGATCGTCGGTCTCGGGGCTGTATATCGGCCATCCGGAGAGCTATTATTTCGGCGTCGCCAAGGTCGAGCGCGATCAGGTCCTCGACTATGCCCACCGCAAGGGCATGCCGGTCGAGGAGATCGAGCGCTGGCTCGGCCCGGTCCTCAACTACGTGCCGAAGCAGGCCGCACCCGTCGCGGCGGAGGCCGCCGAATAGCGGCCTTCGAACGCACCCGTCCGTCACGAAACCGCGCGGAGACCCGCCTTTGACGCCCCCGACGACGGCGGACATCGATCCGCACGAGATCATCGCCGCCGTCCGGCTCGGCATGGCCGCGATCGTCGGCCAGAAGGCGGCGGTGCAGGTCGAGTACAAGCTGGACGATTCGCCCGTCACCGTCGCCGACAGGGCCGCCGAAAAGGCGATCACCAACCATCTCGAAGCCCGTTTCCAGGCGCCGATCATCGCCGAGGAGCGGTTCTGCGAAGGCCGCATCCCCGATGTCGGCGCGGTCTTCTTCCTGGTCGATGCGCTCGACGGCACGAAAAGCTACATCGCCGGCAAACCCGACTATACGGTGAACATCGCCGTCATCGAGAACGGCGTGCCGGTGTTCGGCTGTGTCGGCGTGCCGGAAACCGGCGCCGTCTATTACGGGGGACTCGGCCTCGAACCCGTGCTCGAACTGGGCGGCCGGACGACGAAGCTCGCCGTGCGCACGGCCGGTGCCGCGCTCGATGTGGTGGCGAGCCGCAATCATCTCAGCGGACCGACGAGGACCTATCTGGAGGGTCTCGGCGTCGCGCGCATGAAATTGGTGGGCTCGTCCCTGAAGATCTGCCTGATCGCCGAGGGCAAGGCGGACCTTTATCCGCGCTTCGGGCGGACCATGCAGTGGGACACGGCGGCGGGCGATGCGGTGCTGCGCGCTTCGGGCGGGCGCATGGTGACCCCGGCCGGCAAGCCGCTCGTCTACGGCCGGACCCATCGGCCGGGCGAAGACGTCTTCGCCAACGGCTTCTTCGTCGCGCTCGGCGATCCGGCGCTGCTGAAGCGCAAGGGCATCATCACCGGGTCCTGACGTCAGGCTTTCCGGCCGGGGCGGCCGGGCGATCTTTCGGCCGGCGGTTCGAAGCGGGCTTTAAGTCCGGCATCGGCCTGCCTATGCTAAGGCCTTCGATGCTTGTTCACCTGAGGCCATGACCGAACTGAAGCACCCGCACGGCGATCTTCCGCATCCCCATCCGCTCGATGCCCGCTCGCGGGAGATCTTCCGGCTAATCGTCGAAAGCTATCTCGATCAGGGCGAGCCGGTCGGTTCGCGCATGCTGTCCAAGCTCCTGACGACATCGCTCTCGCCGGCCTCGGTGCGCAACGTCATGAGCGACCTGGAATCGCTCGGCCTCATCTACTCCCCCCATATCAGCGCTGGCCGGATGCCGACCGAGCTCGGCCTGCGCTTCTTCGTCGACGCCTTTCTGGAAGTCGGCGATCTCGGCCATTCCGAGCGCGAGGAGATCGAGGAAAAGGTTCGCCTGGCCGGCGACGGCCGCCCGTTCGACGCGCTTCTCACCGAAGCCAGCCAGCTTCTGTCGGGGCTCTCGCGCGGCGCCGGCATCGTCCTGACCGCGACCTCGGACCTGCGCCTCAAGCATGTCGAGTTCATCCGGCTGGAGCCGACAAGGGCGCTGGCCGTGCTGGTCGGCGAGAAGGGCGAGGTCGAGAACCGGCTCTTCGATCTGCCGGCGGGGGTGACGCCGTCGCAACTGGTGGAAGCGGCCAATTTTCTCAACGCCCATGTGGCGGGACGCACCCTTGCGGAAGCGCGGTTGCGCATCGGGCAGTTGAAGACCGACACGACCGCCGCTCTCGATGTCCTGTCGCAGCAGCTCGTCGAGCAGGGACTTGCGGTGTGGTCCGGTGCGAGCGCCGGCCAGCCGTCCCGGCTCATCGTGCGGGGGCGGGCCAATCTCCTCGAAAACGTCACCGCGGCTGAGGATCTGGAACGGCTGCGTCTCCTGTTCGATGATCTGGAGACCAAGAGCGGCATGATCGAGCTTCTCGGGCTGGCCGAGAAGGGTGACGGGGTGCGCATCTTCATCGGTTCGGAGAACACGCTGTTCTCGCTTTCCGGATCCTCGCTCGTCGTCGCCCCTTACGCCAACGAGACCGCGGGCAGCGGCCCGGAGCGGGTGATCGGCGCGGTCGGCGTCATCGGCCCGACGCGGCTGAACTATCGCCGGATCGTTCCCATGGTCGACTACACCGCACGGCTCGTCTCCCGCCTCCTGTCCCGGGCCTGACCGGCGATTATGCCGATCGACCGGGGGCAGGCTTGATTTTCCGGCCGTTCAATTCGATATGCGCGAGACATGATCGCGATGAGAATCGAGAGCGTCGGGGCGATGATCCATCTTCGAAGGAGGGTCGGGGCCCGGCGCGCGAACCCACGAAGACTGACGAAGGACGAGAGCCACGCATGATGAGCGAGACCGGCAGAAGCGAATTCGCAAACGTCGAGGGCGAAGATGACGAGGCCTTTTCCTACGCCGAGTCCGAGGCGGCGGAAGAGAACGAGGCGGCAGCCGAGCGCTACGAGGCCCGCATCGTCGCGCTCGAGACCGAGAACGAGGATGTGAAGGATCGGCTTCTGCGTCTTGCGGCCGACATGGAGAACCTGCGTCGGCGCACCGAGCGCGAGGTGAGGGATGCCCGCATCTACGCCGTCACCAACTTTGCCCGCGAGGTCCTGTCCGTCGCCGACAATCTGCGCCGCGCCGTCGAGGCCGTGCCCGACGAGGCGCGTGCGGGCGGCGAGAACGGCATGACGGCCCTGATCGAGGGCGTCGAGATGACCGAGCGCAGCCTCCAGGCATCGCTCGAGAAGCACGGCGTCAGGAAGCTCGAGCCGGAAGGCCAGAAGTTCGATCCGAACTTCCACCAGGCCATGTTCGAGGTTCCGAACCCGGACGTTCCGAACAACACCGTCGTTCAGGTGGTCCAGGCAGGCTACGCCATCGGCGAGCGGGTGTTGCGCCCGGCGATGGTCGGGGTCGCCAAGGGCGGCCCGAAGGCCGGTGCCCGCAAGGCCGAGGATGGCCAGGACGATGGCGAGGACCTGCAGACCAATGCGACCAGCGGTCAGGGAAGCGAGCCCGGCAGCGCGCTCTGAGCGCGAGGCCGATCGGTGACGATCCGCGAAGGACGAGACGCCCCGCAGCCGGTCCGGTTGCGGGGCGTTGTTGTGCGGTGCGGTCGTTGACGCGTCCTTCAGACCTCGGCGGCATTCGCCCGGTCGGCTCCGCGAAGGAGATGAGCCGACAGGATGATCCCGAGGCACAGCAGCGCGAGCGCCATGAAGATCGTCGAGAAGCCGAACGCGTCGGCGAACAGCCCGACGAGCGCGGGCGCGACGAGGCCGCCGGAATAGGCGATGGCCGAGGCGATCGAGATGCCGGTCCCGTCGGCCAGTCCCTTGACGTTGCCGGCGGCCGAAAACGCGATCGGCACCACGTTCGACAGCCCGACGCCGAGAATCAGAAATCCCGCGAGCGCCGTTGTGAGCGTGTCGGCGATGATCAGAACCGACAGGCCGGCGAGGGCGACGAGCAGCGAGAGGCGCACGGTCTTCACCGCTCCCAACCGCTCGCGAATGCCGTCGCCGACGAACCGGAACAGGGCCATCGCGATCGAGAAGGCGGCAAAGCCGAAGCCGGACGCGGCGAGCGTCACGCCGAGCTCTTCGCGCAGATAGACCGCGCTCCAGTCGATGACGACGCCCTCCTGCACGAAACCCGCCAGCGCCATGATGCCGATGACGACGCTGAACAGAAGCGGTCCGCGCTGCTTGACGATCAGGGCCCGGACGGATGGTTTCGTGCCAGCCGAGCCGGTAACGGGCGCCTCCGCGCGCCGATCCGCCCACAGGTGCGGGACGACATAGGCAAGGCAGGCCGTGCAGACGAGGGCGACGATCGCCGTATGCCCGGTGGGGCCGAAGCTGACGATCAGCGTGCCGCCCACCCCCGCGCCGGCGAACGCGCCCAGCGACCAGAAGCCGTGACAGGACGACATGATGGCCCGCGAGAGCGCCCGCTCGACCGAGACCGCATTGGCGTTGATCGCGACATCCATGCCGCCGAGCCCGACGCCGAACAGGAACAGAGCGACGATGGTGAGGATGGGGTGAGGGGCCGCCGTCAGCGAGACGATGGCGAGCGCGAGAAGGGCCTGCATGGCGATCGTCACCGGTCTGGAGCCGTACCGGGCGATCGCGGCACCGACGAGAGGCATGGCGCTGACGGCGCCCAGACCGAAGATCAGCACCATGAAGCCGTAGGTCGCGGGGGTCAGTCCGAGCCTGTCGCCGATGACCGGAACCTCCGGCGTCCAGCTGCCGAGGCCGAAGCCGTTCACGAAGAATGCCAGGCTGACCGCGATTCGCGCATGTCTGAGCCTGGTGTGCGGGTCCGAGGCCTTGTCTGTTGTCACCTGCCGGTCCCCCTCGGCCGCAGGCGGGCCGGGCTGCCGACCCGTCCGCCGCGGCGTCCTTCGTTCCGCACCGCGTGCCGCGTTCGCCCAAATTGTGCAAGTGACGTTTTGACGAGGCAGGCCGGAATGCGCCCCGGACCGATGTCCTCCCCCTGTCCGATCGCCGTTCCGTCGCCGACTGCCGTGCCGCGCCGGGCGCCCGAGTGACGATCGGAAGCCCGCCCCGGCGCCCGTCCTGTCGCCGTGGCGAGACCGGTCCGCCTCTCCCATGCGGCTGCGTGCGGTTGGGGCGGTCAGCCGTCCCGCCTTCGCTGGCGCCGGATCGCCCGGATTTTCTTCGGAGCGGGCGGACACGTTTTGCAAGTGATCCCGCACTTCTGATTGTTCAAGGTTTGGTTTTGGCTGGGCTGTGTTTTGCGTTGGGGGGTGATGTTTTGCTGGATTGGTGACGGATTGGTGACGTTGGTGGAGCTTATTTTCCGGGCTGTTGGTTTGGTTTGGGGTTTTTTTGGGCTGGGTGATTTTCTTTGATTTTGGTGTTGACGGTTTGGATTGGTTCGGCCTATACACCGCTCATCGACGGCGCAGGCGCCGCCGGCGAGCTCTCCAGCTCGTTCTGGCGTCAGGCACTGGACTGGTTCTTCCGGGGTTTCGGCGGAGTTGGTTCGGGGATGTTTCGAGGGTCTTGAACCTTCGGTGTCGTCTCTCTATATCGGCGAAGCGGTTCGCCAGCCCGGGTATCTCGGGGTGGGGTTGATCTGCTTTTTCCGAAAAACGGATGAATGCTGGCCTTTTGGGGTTTGGTTGGTTGTCCGGCGCTGATTTGGTTTGGCGTGATCTTTGACAAGTTGGTTATGAAATCGAGAAGAAAGAGAGACGTGGGCGGCGTTTGGGCGGCTCCCGGCGTTT
>NZ_JAXLPB010000010.1:0-29673 GCF_034321785.1 Fulvimarina uroteuthidis
TCGTCAACCGCACGAAGAAGGAGAACGCACATCCCTTGACCCAGACATGACCCTCTCAAAGTAAACTGAAGCCGGGTCACTTCTCGATGGAAAACCCGGGTCAGTTCCGCTTGGAAATCAACATTCGAAACGCGGCAGATCGCCGGCCTTGTCATGACTATGGTCGGCCGGATTATGCTTGTGATGGTCTTCGAAGCCCGCAGCGGCAAAGTCGTCGTTCGGCTCGTTGAAGTGATGTGAGTGGCCGTGGTGCTCGTCCGCGAAGTCAGCATGTCCGATTGCAGCGGCTTCGTGAAACGCGGATGATCCGACGGGGGCGCACAGGACGGCGATGGCGAGCACGAACGCGCTCGCCAGTCTTGCTAGCCCTGTCACCGTCCAGAGACGCATCAACCCTCGCGCATACTTATGAGCCGAGGATCATCGGCCACCCCGGCACTTGGTTTGTGACGGATGAGCATGGCAAGAGAAAGACGTCAATACATAGGCGGCTAATCAATGGAGCGCACACACCGATGTTATCAAACTAAATTAAACGCGTTCTTTTAAAGCCCATCGCTTTTTCAAAATGGTTTCTACGCCGCTCAGATCCCCGGTCAGCATGGCGAAGAACGAATGGCCGCTTTTGGATAAGCACTATGCCATTGAGAATGACGGGCTTGGGCGCAAAGCTGAGGCGAGCGCTCCCTGCTCTAGGTCGCGTCTGCATTCAAGGGATTCCGTTCTGGGTCTGAATTTGATTCAAGATCGCAAACGGAGAACGATCTTGAGCAGACGAACCCTTACCGATCGACAGTGGGCACGCATCGAAGGCCTGCTTCCTGGCAAACAAAGTGATCCCGGTCGCAGCGGTGTCGACAACCGACTGTTCGTCGATGCCATCCTGTGGATGGCCTGTAATGCAGCGCGTTGGCGCGATCTGCCGCCTCAATTTGGCAAGTGGACCGGTGTTCATGCCAGGTTCCGGCGCTGGTCTCTCGCCGGCGTCTGGCAACGCCTGTTTGAGAGCTTGGCCGAGGATCCCGATTTCGAATACGTCCTCGTCGACAGCACCATCTCGAAGGTCCACGCCGATGCGAGCGGGGCAAAAAGGGGGCTCAAGCTGCCGCCATCGGACGCTCGCGCGGCGGCCTGACCACCAAGCTGCATGCGGCCGTCGACGCGATCGGCCTGCCGCTTCGCATCCATCCGACGCCCGGTCATCATGGTGACTGTCCTCAGGCAAAAGGCCTTCTGGAAGGCATGTCGGGCGTCGGTCATGTCATCGCCGACGCCGCTTATGACAGTAATGCCCTGCGCGCCTTCATCGTCGGTGATCTCGACGCCACGGCCCAGATCAAGGCGAACCCGACGCGCAGGCGGACCCCTGCAATCGATTGGGCTCTCTATAAGGAGCGCCATCAGGTCGAATGTATCTTCAACCGGCTCAAGCGCTTCCGCCGAATTGCACTTCGCTGCGAGAAGACGCTTCCCGCCTTCATGGGTTTCGTTCATCTCGCTTGCGCAATGATATGGCTCAGATGAATGCAGACGCGACCTAGAGGTTTTTGAGTATGCTCAATTTCGGTCAATTTAGGATATGCGTACCGTCTCCGATGATCTTTTCACGTTTGGCCGGGATGAAGGGCAATCGCATAAAGAGTTCGACAAATGCGCAGACAGAAAACCGGCGCCTTTCGGCGCCGGTCTTCTGAGGTTCAAACGGAGCTGGAGGCTTAGTTGAACTTGTAGGAGATTTTCGCGGTGACCGTGTGGAAGTCGAAATCGTCGTTGACGTCGAAATCGGTCGAGCCGTTCACGCCGCCGGCGAAAGGTCCGCCCGAAAGGCGGGTCGAGCCGCTGCCGCCGAGATTGGTGTAGAGATATTCGGCACCGAACGACATGTTCTCGGTGAACTTGACTTCCATGCCGCCACCGACGGTGTAACCGAAATCGTCCTCGTCTTCGCTGACGATCGCGCGCGGATTGTTGCCCAGCGCTGCCGGCGAATTGGTCGAGAAGGAATAGTCAACTTCGCCATAGGCCAGACCACCGGTCGCGTAGGCCAGGGCCGATGGGGTGACGAGGTAACCGGCGCGAGCGCGGACCGTGCCGAGATAGTCGAGGTTGCGGTTGGTGCGGTAGAAGGCCGGGGTGTTCGAGTCGGCGTTCGAGGAGCGCGTTACGTCGAGTGCGTTGAGGTCTGCAATGACACCGAGGACGATCTGATCGATCTGGTAGTCGTAACCGATGTGCGCACCGCCGATGAAGCTCGAATCGAAGTTCGAATCAAAGTTGCTTCCGAATGCGCGCTGGATCGCGGACCCCTGGAACGCGAAGCCGTTCGGCGACAGCGTGACATTGTCCGGATCTTCCGGATTGAAGGCGCCACCACCCTGCACACCGACATAGAGGCCGGTCCAGCCGGATGCGACGGGCATGACGTCCATCATCGGCGCGGAATCCATCATCGGCTCCTGATAGACGACGTCGGCTGCGAGCGATGTGGATGCAAACGCTAGGGTGGCTGAAGCTGTCAGGAGTGACGTAATTAAGTACCGCATTTATAATCCCTCTCCTATAATATGAAATGTCACGTTCGCCGAAAATAATCAGATTGCATATGCCGCAATAGCAATAGTTCAAAAAATATCCGACAATACTGTCTGCATGGTTTTTGTAGTTTGGAATCAGCCGATCAAAAACGACTTCTCGAAAGCGACGACGGCATAGGCGAAGATGGCGGCCATGATCGCGTACATGTAGAAGTTAATGGGCGGCCAATACACAATCGCATCCTTCCTTGGTCGACATGTGTCGCCACGTCAGTCTTTACCCTAACGATTTCAAAGGTATGAAGTTTTCTGGCGCAAAGTCCGGCAATTTTGCCTCTCAGCGCCACCCCGTCTCCGTGTTCGTTCCGACTTTGGCTTGGTACAGCCCTTTATCTCTTTGACGATCGCGCGGTTCTCTCGAACGTCATTCGCCGCTTTTCGCCACGCGACGAACTCGGCTGACCGCATTCCATGCTTCAGGGTGTTTTGAGAGCCCTTCGATGGGCCGGACGACTTCCCACCGTGCATTCGGCATCGACCATTCGCCATAGCGGGCGATCGACGTGCGAGACCGATGGCGCGTGCATGGTCGCAGCATCGCGGGGCCAGATGCATGGGGTAATACCAACTCTTGGATTATCTAACTCTCGTTGAATTCCCAACGCGTCTCGGATGTGATCCAAAATGGTGGACAGAGAGCAGGAACGAGTTGCCTGCCATCAATGGCTTTGAACGGAAAGCCAAATGGACTTCTCCGTTACGCCGCATGATCAATCGACCGTCGAGATGAAACCGCGACCCGGTTACGCCCCTTTTCCTTCGCTTCGTACAGCGCTTCGTCCGCCGCCTTAAAAAGCGTCCTGAAAGAGACGTTTCTTCCTCGCTGAGTCGCTATCCCTATGCTGACTGTGATGTTTCCATTTTCACGGCTGCCATAAGAGATATTACGCTCAATGTTAGAACGAATGCGATTGGCAATTCGAGCTGCTTCCGCGACATCAGTTTTAGGCATGGCGATAATGACCTCCTCACCTCCGAACCGGGCTAGAATGTCATCGACACGAATATTCTTACGAATGGCATCTGCGACCTCGATCAGTATCTTATCACCGATATCATGGCCGAAAGTGTCGTTGACGCGCTTGAAGAGATCGATATCAATAATGAGCATTGATAGCGATGTTTGGCTTAGTCGGGCATTGTCAATCATACGATCGAACTCACGTTCGAATTGACGCCGATTGGGTAGACCGGTCAGCGGATCCGTCAACGCTTCAATAACCAGCTGTTTTCTCATGGAGAAGGATTTGCGTTCGTTACAAAGGACGCGGCCAAGGACGAGGACGCCAAGGGTATCGGCAACCGTTAACGGACCGATCGCGCGCCAAAACATTGCGTTTGCGTTTTCGATCGGCACGGTCAGAATAAAGAGCAATGGAACATTGCTTGCCAATCCGAGCCATAGGAGATCTTGAACGGATTTCGGCTTATTTTCTTCAAACAGAACCGACGTGATAAGCATGCCGAGCAACGCGGTTGAAACAATATTAGCAACGCCGGCGTAAGCGCCAACCCCGCCGCACCATAGCCTGACGGCCGAAGTGATTGCTGCAGCGACAATTGCTGCGACTGAGCCTCCGAACGGTGCGGCAAGAATGAGCATGACGGCTCTTGGATCGATGAACAAACCAGGTTGAAATTCAGCCGTATTTGCAATGGCAAGGCTTGCGCCTGCTCCAAAAAGGCACCCGAATATAAGATCTCTTGCCCAACCTAATTGGATGCCTTGTAAAATGCGGCCGTAGGCCATCGTCAACAAAGCGAAAATCCCCAATCCGTTGATGATCCCAAGCAGGAAATCAGGGGTAACCATAGTCGTCGTTTTGCCTTATTGCCCAAATTTGCTGCAGGATAACGGCAGAAGGTTACCAAGTGCCTTGATCAGTTAGCTTTGGGTTGGACGTGTTCAAGCAACGCGTGGAAATCCAATTTCAGTCTGAGTGATCGCTCTTTCCAAGGCCGCTAGACACCGCCCGTCGAAAGCTGAGCCGACTTCGGCCCACATTATCGACAAGGCCTTCTCGACAGACATCGCCGCTCGATATGGACGATCTGCCGTCAGTGCATCGAAGACGTCTGCGACTGATACAATGCGCGTACGCTCGTCGATCTCATCACCTTTCAGGCCGCGTGGATAACCGCGTCCGTCGAGCTTTTCATGATGAGCACCACCGATCCTCGCCATTTCCGAAAAGATTGGGACGCGGGCAAGAATTTTTTCCGAAAGGTCGGCATGTGAGCGCATCGCGATCCATTCCTCGTCATCCAACTTGCCGTTCTTGTCGAGAATTGAATTTGAGACGCCGAGCTTACCGATATCGTGCAAGAGAGCGGCCCGCTTAAGCCAGCGGCAGTCAGCCTCTGAATATCCGAGTTGTTGGGCTGTTATCTCTGCGTAGATCGCGACGCGCTCGGAATGACCGGATGTGAACGGACTCTTGGAATCGATGACCTGTGCGAAAGCTTGAGCGATCTCGTCTAGATATTTATCATCAACACGGATCAAGCTACCTGGTGGCTCCATACCGACAACGCGTTGAGCAAGATCATCTCGCCGTAGCTCGTCCCAGAAGCTTGGCTCTGTAGCAATCTCGGCAAAAACGTTGGCAATATGTGGGTCGAACCAATGACCGGTACGGGCCTCAATCTCGTCGAGCGCTGCTTGCGGTCCTGCCGCAGAATGGAAAACATCAACAACCTGAGATAAAAGCGCTATGCGTGCGTAGAGAGGAATTGCTGTGCCGGCGCGGCGCTCCGGTCGCCCCTCGCCATTCCACCGCTCATCAAGAGCATGTATCCCTTCGCAGACAGCTCTCGGAAAGCGAAGGGCTGCCGCGATCTCGGCACCACGATGGCAGCGTGTTTCGATCAACTCATCGACAATCTCACCGCCGTTTTTGAGAATATTAACGATCGCTTTCAGCCGTTCCCCGAGAGGCGACTTACGGCCGGTGTGTGAAACCACGAAGCCAAGAATTTTTGGCAACGAAGTTCCAAGCGTTTTAAAATTCTGCTTAAAACTGATATCGTCGGAAAGATAAAGTTCGCAAATCCGCGCCGCGTTCGATGAGCAACCGAGATCCTTTAGCATCACCATATAATAGAGTTCCCAGAGCTGGAGGTCCGGCAGACCGAGACGTCTACCGATCGCCTGTGCGATGTATGTTGCACGGATGCAGTGACCAGCCGGCTGACCTTCTGTCAGATCCAACGCATAGGACAAGGCACCGAGCAAATCTGATAACAGGACATTCTGTGAGGATTTTACACTTTCTCTCGCTACGATGTCGATGATCATGCAGAACTCCTCGTCTCTAGTCTTTAATCCCGAAAACTACCGCATAATTTACACAAAACTCTTATTAGCCGCTGCAATCTTACAATGTAGTAAAAAATGCTTTGAGAGGCCGTTCGCAAGATTTACCCTTGAGTTCCAGCGTGAAGTGCAGCACCTCGGAGCTGGTGTATGATCGGCTCGGTTATCGAGACCAACTGAAGTGTTGCCATGCCTGTCCCCCGTCAGCGCCTATTGCACAAATTCGAGGTTGTGATGTGAGGAGGATTTGGGCTTCGTCGTAGTGACGAAGGAACGAAGATGAAGGCCAAATCCTCCAATCTAAAATTGCCTGGGAAGGCACCTGCTGAGCAGGTCGTGAAAGACATTCGGCGTCAGACCCGCCGACACTTCTCGTCCGAAGACAAGATCCGCATTGTCCTTAATGGCTTGCGTGGCGATGACAGCATCGCCGAACTGTGCCGGCGGAAAGGCATCGCGCAGAATCTTTATTATTCTTGGTCGAAAGAATTCCTTGAGGCCAGCAAGCGTCGCCTGTCCGGCGACACCGCTCGTGCCGCCACCATTGACGAGGTCAAGGGACTGCGCCGTGAGGCTCGCGACCTGAAGGAATGCCTAGCCGATCTCACCCTCGAGAACCGCTTGCTTAAAATGCATGATCGCGGATGGGGGCGACGACGAATGAGGTATGCCGCATCACCGCGATATAATGACGCCAGTCGTAGATCGTGCGTGGCAACAAGTGATACGATTGATCGATCCGCCGCTTATGCTCGCACAAAGGCAACCCCTCGGCCGCAATGTAAAGCCGGGCCGGATAGACACGGAGGCTGACGGGCCGGTTCACCGCTTTTAGAATATCTAATTATTCCCTCGCACGTGCCGAAGTAACGCATGGCCCTCGGCACGTTTGAATTGAAAAACGGCCTCTTTTGTTTCGACGAAATCACTACAGAACGCTGGCGCGTTCGCGAACTTCGTTTGCCTCACTACCATAGTCGGATCCAGGCACGATCCGCGCAGAGTTGGGGTTGACGCGTGTTGCGTCCGTTCCGCCTGTCATGCGGCGGACGTCGTCGCGGGTGTCTTCCTCTCCGGACATGCGGTCGTAGTCAGAGCCTGGAACGGTCTTGTTGTAACCATAAACGCGCGATGCGTTTAGAGTGGTGCCGGCAACGTTAGCTGCAGGATTGGAAACACTGGCGCGCGAAGCTTCCTCGCTTTGAGTAGTCCCGTATTCTGAGCCCGGCACGATCCGGGCGCTGGCGGGGATCGAGTAGGCTGCAACAGCTGCGAACGTTGCGGCGACCAAAGTGGTCTTACAGATCAGGTGGGTCATAGTAATTCCTTCAAATGATTTATACACACTTCAGCTACGTTGCAGTTTGACGAAAGATTTGACGGCATAGCAAAATATTCCGCTCACTTATTATTGATAAGGAAAGCTGAATTATTAGCTATTAGTGATCGAAAGCGAAATTCGTTTATAATCCTTCGCATGATCTCCCCTTCGGTTCATTTTCTGCGGTCTATCTACGCCAGCAGCACACATGGACGCCTGCAGAAACCCTTCGCCTCCCGCCACTGCGGCGCGTTTCCCTCCTCTAGAGCACGTCCTTCGATCGATACATCGGATGTGACGTGACGGTCGGCGCTGGGTCTGATCCCATTTCTACCTCGATGGAGGTGGATGATGGCCAGAGCGTTGAACGAGGATCTGCGGTCACAAGTTCTGAAGGCGTCCTCGGATGGAATGTCAGCACGGCTGGTTGCCGCTCAGTTCGGGATTGGCATATCAACGGCGATCCGGTGAATTGGGAGGATCAGGATTGGCAAGCGGACGGTCCGGCCGCAGTGCGGGCGGCGGGGGTCGACCCGTGATCGGCACGCGGCCTTCATTGTCGGGATGATCGAGGTGCAGAAGGATATCACGCCCGACGAGATGGCGCGCCGTCTAGGGGCGGAGGCGGATGTCCGGATCGGCCGCAGCGCGTTGAGCGCCTGGCTCCGCCACCGCGACTGGACGTTAAAAAAAGACCGCACACGCATTGGACAAAGAGCGCGCCGACATCCCAACGCGGCCCCCAGCGTGGTTCGGCGGATAGCTTGATCTTGATTCCACCAGCCGATCGAATGTCAAATGTTGGACAAAAAACCCGGACGCTTCTGCATCTGTCCGGGTTTTCTCATGCGCACCTCGGTGACGCCTGCCGGATGAGTTATTTCGGCAGAAGAACGTTGTTTACAACGTGGATCACGCCGTTTGACTGATCGACGTCGGCAATCGTGATGATCGTCTTGCCGCCGCTTTCGTCCATGATCGCGAGACCTTGCCCTTCAGGCATGGCGACGATCGTGTCGCCAGAAACGGTCTTCATGGGGTAGCGGCCGTTCATCTCATTCGCACGGGCGAGAATCTGACCGGCCGAGAGCTTACCGGACACCACATGGGCCGTGAGCACCTTGGTCAACTGCCCTTTGTTCTCAGGCTTCAGAAGCGTGTCCACCGTTCCGGCCGGGAGCTTGGCAAACGCCGCATCGGTGGGGGCAAACACAGTGAACGGGCCGGGAGAAGCGAGCGTGTCCACAAGACCGGCAGCCTTGACAGCAGCCACCAGCGTTGTGTGGATCGGAGAATTGACGGCGTTCTCGACAATGTTCTTGTTCGTCGACATCGCGGCGCCACCGACGGTCGGGTTCTGCGCAAAGACTGCGGGCACTGAGGCAAGGCTGAGCGAAGCAGCAAGCAGCGTGGATTTGAGAATGGATGTCATAGAATGGGTCTCCCTTTTTGACCAGCACGACATTCTTGTCGCGCCTTACCGGGAGCTACGCGGTCGTAGTCGTTAAGATGCAGGAACCGGTTTGGCCGCTCCGAGACTCCTAGAAACATCTCGTAGTGAGTCTTGCTTACCAAGATTCTGCAAAGCGTGGGCCAACGACGCTTGGGTGGCCCAGCGTCCGGAAAGCTCAATACCATCTAGTGCTTTAGCCGAGATGGACTTGCTTTGGGAAAGTGGAGAGCTTTTCTGAAAGAAACAGGAGCATGTCATGGGCAGAACACATCGCCGGTTCGGCAAGGAATTTGAGGCGGGGGCCATTCGTCTCGTTGAGACCAGTGGACGCTCGCAGAAGCAGATCGCTGACGACCTTGGGATTGGTCGATCGACGCTGCGAAACTGGCTGACCAAGCACCGGGAGCGAGAACTCGAAGCACCCCCTCCTGACCGTCAGGAGGATCTAGGGCCTGTTAGCACATGACCCAATCGAGAGCGGCAGCGAGGCAGAGGACGCTGAGGAAGCTGGTGGCCGTTTTCTCGTATCTTGTTGCGACGGCACGCCATTCCTTCAGCCGTGCCCAAAGCCGTTCAACCTTGTTGCGGTTGTTGTAGATCCAGTCCGGGCAAGCGACTGGTGCCTCGTGTCGCAGGGGCGGAATAGCAGGGCGCGAGCCCATGTCCCAGATGTGCTGTCGAAAGGCGTGACTGGTGTAGCCGCGGTCCGCCACCACCCACTTGGGCACGTCTGGCAGGCGGTCGAGAAGCGGAACGGCGTGGGGCAGTTCGTGCGCCTGTCTTGGTGCCAGACGAAAGGCGATGGCGTGCCCTGCGCCGTCGGCCATTACGCAGGCCTTGGTTCCATAGCCTCGCCGAAGACACCGCCCCATTCGCCGACCGAGCGGTTGGACGTGATCATGATCGATCCTTTCTCGTAGCGCCGCGACACCAGTTGGAAGAACAGATGCGCCGCGTTCGCTTCAAACGGCAGGTAGCCGATCTCGTCGATGATCAGCAGTTTGGGCCGCGACAGGGTCGCCAGCTGTTTCTCCAGAAGCCCATCGGCATGCGCCTTCGACAACATCGCCACCAGCGTGGCAGCGGTCACGAACTGGACGCTATAATTCTGTCGGATCGCCTCGCGGCCGAGCGCAACGGCGAGATGGGTCTTGCCCGTTCCAGGCGGCCCGAGAAAGAGGACGGTATCGCCGTGGGCGATCCACCGGCATGTCGCCAGTTCCCGGATATGGCCGGGATCGAGCGAGGGCTGTGCCTCGAAGTCGAAGCCGTCGAGCTCGCGCACGAAGGGGAACTGGGCGATCTTACTCGCCATCGAGATCCGCCGCTCGTCGCGACGGGCGATCTCACGCGTCACGAGGAAGGCAAGCGCTTCGCGAAGCGTCATCTTCGAACGCGCCGCCTCGTCGAGAAGCGTATCGAGCTGATCGCGGATCGCCGTCAGCTTGAGCCGATCGAGGTGAGCGATCAGCGTCTCGTGGTCGATCGTCGCCATCACCAGGCTCCTCCGACAAGCGCTTCGTATTCGGCAAGCGGGCGCAACAGGGCCGGCGGTGGCGGGACTTCAGAGCAAACCGGACCACTCGCGCCGATGACGCCGATCAGATGGGCCCGGTCGACGATCCGCTGACGTCGTCCGCCGCAAACAGGGTGGTCGGCAACGACCTCGCCGGCATGGCGTATGACAACGCGTCCGCCGAGCACTACCACCTGGACGCTCTCGCCAATCAGACGCCATGGGACCGAGTAGCTGTTGGTGTCGAGGTCGATCGCGCAGTCCGCCTGCACCTTGCGAACGAGATCACGAAGTTGGCCGAAAGGCGCCTTTCCACCAAGCGGGCGAAGCGCGCCGGCCTCTTCGGCAAAACGTTCCGCCGGTGCAATGCCGGTCGTACCGTGGATACGCCGGTCAGCAATCTCTCGGGTCCATTGATCGAGATGCGCCTCGAAGGCGGACCAGCTTTCGAACCGTCGTCCGGCAATCGCGTTCTTCTTCACATAGCCGACGCCGCGCTCGTCCTTACCCTTCGTGCGGGCTCGGAACGGAGCGCAAGCCTTCGGCGCGAAGCTCCAATATCGTGCGAAGGTGTGAAGCCGATCGTTGAAGCGTACCTCGCGCGTCGTACGATCGTGATGCTCGACCAGCGCTTTCGGATTATCGAACAGGACTTCCATGGGAACGCCGCCGAACCGCAGAAACGAGCCTTCCATTCCCTTGAACCAGTCGGCCTGACGCTCGCGCAACGAAGGGCGGACGTGCAGTCGCCGTGAATAGCCCAGCGTCGCCACGAACACATGCACGCGCACCCGTTCGTTGCCGATCCAAACGCGTGTTTCGCCGAAGTCTATCTGCATCTGCTGGCCGGGCGCCGTCTCGAAGCGGACCGTCGCCCGCGTCTGCGCCTTCAGTTCGCGGCGCCAGCGCTGAACCCGCAATTCGACCGACCGCAGTCCGATGACGATCCCATGCTCGCTCGCAAGCTCCTGGCGGATGACGTCCGCATTCCCCCCGTGACGTAAGAAGCGCTCGCGAAGCCAGTCGTCCAGACCATCGAATGCCGTACGGCGAGACGGCTGGTAGAAAGAGACAGGACCACCTTCGCGGAGATAACGCCGAACCGTATTGCGGGCACAACCGAACTCGCGGGCAAGCCGCTTGGCGCCCCACCCGGCCTCATGTAGCCGCATCATTGCGGCCACCTCTTCGTTCTCGAGCATCGTCTCATCCTGCATCGCCTTCGATGATGCAGTCTTGCCCGTATTCTCAATCGCCATGGCGTTTTCCTCTCGTTGTCGAGAGGGGCAATTCTTCGTTTCGTCAGGGGGTCAGTTTCTCAGTTCGCCCGACAGCCGCCGTTTCTAAGATAGGCTGTAATGCCGGTGGCCCGGAAGGTGTGGTTGCCGATCCGCGTACCAATACCGGCGGCGGTCGAGCGCCGCTGGATCATGGCGTAGGCATTGGCTTGGGGCAGGGGCGTACGGGTTAGCTCCCCCGTGCCGCGCCTGATCGTGCGGAACAGCGGCCCTTTCCGATCCTCCGCGATGCTGCATCCGTCGAGATAGGCGTGCAGGTAAGTTTCCGGTTATGGTGACAGGGCACTTCGTGCCGCTTGCCGCCCTTCTCGTTCAGCCGAACCCAGAGACGGAGGTTTTGGACATAGACGTCGCCGACAGCCATCCCGAGCGCCGCACCGATCCGCGCGAAGGAATATACCATGAGGCCGATGAGCGCCCGATCGCGGAGACCTGCAGGCGTCGACACGTCGATGCTGTCGAGAAGCTGCCGCGCCTCGGACGGATCGAGCATGGGTGTCTTGCCACGGCGGACGCTATGCGAAGGACCGCGGACGGAAGCGACCGGGTTCACTGGTACGGCCTGACCAACCACCAGCCAGTCGAACAGGGCTCGGATCGCAGCAAGCCTCTGCTTGGCGGTCGGGGCCGAGCGCTCACGTGTCAGTTCCTCGATGTAGGCGGCGACGTGCAGCGGCTGGACGACAGCGATCGACGCCACGCTATGCGCCTCGCACCAGACGAGGAATTCACCGACAGCGCGGCCGTAGGCGCGGCGAGTGTTCGGGTTGCGAATATGGGAGGCGAAAAATTCAAGAAAGCGGACGGAGGCGCGCTCACTGGCAACGGCGACAAGCGCATGGATCGAAGCCTTTACGTTGGCTGCGACGAGGTCCATTGATTGATGATCAGACATCAACGGACCATACCTCGACCCCATCTCGCTCGAATTTTTGAAGGCGGTTCGTTCCTGGGAATCGTGGAGAAGCAAAGAACACGTAACGGTACCGCTCGGGTCGACTCGCGAGTTTGGCGAGATCGGCGGCCAACTTGCCGTTGTTGCCGGGCGTTACGGCAGCGAAAGTCTCGGCGCCAACGAGCCCATCGGTTTCGCTCATGATGTCGAGTGGTCGAGACATGTGCGCGCCGGGCGCCAAGACAAAGCCGCCGGCGTCGGGATGCCGGACCAGAAGCGTACGGGCGGCAGCGAGCGCCACCGCGTAGGTGAAGGTCTGATTGATCTGCTCGACGACGTTGAGGGCATGATCCGCGACGGGATGGAAACCGATCGTCTCAAACTTCATCGCACGCAGAAGGTCCATCGGCGATCCATCATGCGCCGCGATCCAGGTTTGGGTCTTGGCGGCTGCCGCGTGTACCGCTGACAAGTGGCGGTCGACGTCGTCGAGGCTGCGGACATGAAGCTCCATACACGCCAAGCTAACTCAGCTTATTCATATGATAAAGGACATTATCACATATAGATAATCTGTTTGCGAGCAACTCTCCCATATCGGAACTTGCAAGACCTTAAGCCGTATTCCAATCGAAGCGCCTTTCATTCTTCAGTAGGGCCGCGTTTTGGTTGTGGAAGTTTTCCTTCTCGTCGTGAACGAGTTGACCTCGCTGTTGAAAAGGAAGACACATACGCACCTGAGTTCACCGTCCTACCAGTTGGGTAGCGTCGTTCGTCGAACGTACAAGGTTTAACTCGAGCGGCAGGAAAGTGAGATGACTTCGGAATGTGATGCAGCATTGGAGGATCTGACCTCTGACCCTCCAAGCCCACCCAGAAGTCGAATGATGGGAAGGTAGGAATCGTCCTTCTTGAGCTGACTGGCCCTCATGCCTTGGCTCCGCTGGCTCGAACCTTCTCCCGCTTCCTACCAGACGCTTCACGCGGTACCGTAGCATAGGGCCGGATCAGGACCGACGCCGGGATCTGAAGTTCATCATGAAGCCGGTTGGCGACAGCCATGGTCAGCCCCCGTTTGCGGTTCAAAAACTCTGACAAACGCGATTTTGAGCCAAACACCGGTGCGAGCTTTTCGCGTGAAATATGGCGATCGGTCATGACCGTCTTCACCGCATCCACGGCATCTGGCGCCTCGATAGGCCACGTCTTCGCTTCATAGGCCTCGATCAGGGAGGACAACACATCGAAGCGATCGGCTTCTGCGGTGCCCGGCTCGGGCTCATGGACGAAATACTGCTCTACCTCCGACAAGGCCCAATCGTAATCGGCTTCGGTGCGGATTGGACGAATATCCATCAGACGGTCTCCGGTTTAATGCGGTCGTACTCGGCATGCGTCCCTACGAACTTAACCAAAACGCGACGAAACCCGTAGGAGACGTGGACGATCAGGCGGAACTTGTTGCCGCCGATGTCGAAGATGACCCGGTTGTCGGAAACGAAATCCACATTGGCTCCAAACTGAGCCTTGATCTCGTTTGGGGTGTTCCATTCGGCCTTGTCAACGAACGCATACCAAGTTCGAAGAGGCGCTTCGGCTTGTGGATGTCTTTCCCAGAACTGTCGCAGCGTCCGCTTCGAGAGAATTTGCATGAAAACTAGATAGCCCGTTCCACAATTGGGAACAAGGTAATTTTCAGCTTTTGGCAGCTACGGTGTTTGCTGCATGGTGGTAACGACGACTACCACTCGTACGGCAGCCCTCAAAGGCGAAGAAAGCCTCGATTTCGAATTGAAAGGAAAGCGGTTCGTCTCGATCTCGAAGCTTTCAACTCCGGCTTTTACCAATACGGGAAATATGCTGCGGATCTGTTTGACAGGCGGCTTGGCGTTCGTTCGAGAGCTTTACCGTCCGGCTCCCTTCCGGGCCACGCACCTGCAGATGCACAGGTGTGGATAGAACAAAAAAGAGCATTTTAGACTTTTTCGGAAATGCTTCAAATTGCTCGGTTTTTCGAGATTATTCCCTTATCGTCAGTTGCTAGGAAGGCATCATGACTTCCAAAACGGCATCAGAATGGGCAGAGCGTTTTAGGGCTGATCTTGAGGTCAGCGGCGAACGCGTTCCGTTCGATCGGGTCTTGAAAACTCACAGAGCAGCAATCGCTTCTCTCCGTGAGCGGGGCCTAACCTGGGCCAGTATTGCGCGCTTGCTGGCGCATGCGGGCGTAAATCGCGGTGAAGGTAAGCTCTATTCCGCCGATCATCTTCGCGTCGCTTTTCGACGCACTAAGCAATCTGATCATGATCGATCACCGCAAGATCGTGAACCGAATGCGGTAGAGCGAGTTGCCCCCAACGCGCCGACTGAACGCTCGAAAAATCCAAGACCCGGGCCTTTTCAATCCAGCGATCCCCTGCCTGGCTCACACCAATCGACGCGTTCCAGGAAGCCGCGAACCCGCGACTTCAAGGATGTGTCCGGGGAAGAACTTGAAACTGCTCTTTCCCGTCTCGAACGTATAAAACCAAAGGAATACTCAGAATGAGCACATGGGCCGAATTGATCCACGCGTCGACCTTCGAGCCTCTCGAGCCCGATGAAGGATTTTATCACGACTTCCAGGAAGTCGATTGGAATGAATTCTATCGCGAAATCGATCCATCAGATGAGAATTATCTAGGGACGATTTTCATTGACCAGTCCAGAGTCGATAGAGATTTTACGGTCGAAAACGTAATAGCGCACTACCAAGAGAAATACCCCGACCCCGCGAGACAATTCGTGCTCCACGCCATCGATCCGGAAGCCCTTCGTTTTTTCACCCTGTCTGACTGGACGGCGGCCGAGCGTGAATTCAATCAGCGCGGCTATGTGGCTCCGATCGCGTTCCGCTATGCCGGACGCGGCAATCAGATAGTTTCCAGATTCGTCAGGGAGCACTACCGAACGCTCGACTCCTCGTCCGCCATCTTCGGCAGGATGCTCGAGGCAATCGGGCCTAAAATGTTCGGCTGGGCGGAAAAGTTCGCGACTGATGGTTTGCCAGAAGGCGATCGTACCTGGTTTATCGAAGGAAAAGTGCTGAAATGTGTTGGACAAATGTCCGGCTGCCAAAGCCTGCGGGGCGGTCTTTCGCCTTCCCTTTCGAGGCAAGTCAAGCAGGAGCTTATCGGAGAACAAAATACGAAGCGTTTGATCGCCGAAAAACAGCGCGTGTATCGCGAACATCTCCGTCGCCCCCACAAATACGATCTCATCAGACGCGAGGGTCTGTTCCTTGCAACCCTCGACGCCGGTCCGGATGACGAAATTCATTTTGCACAGACATTCACGCCGATGACGCTTCTCAAGCGAAATCGGTCCGACAATAGCCATATGCCGCTTTTCGGGAAGAATGCCGATCGTGTTCTGGATCAGGTTTCGTTCGAGATCTCACCTGAGGCTTCGGCCAGCCTGTTCAATGCCCGATACTGCAGAGACGCCCCTAACGAAGTTCGACCCGCTACGCCTGTGACATCGGATATGATCCTGGTGTGGCAAAGTCAGGTTCTGGCGATCCTGCGAAAGGCAACTTGGCGGGCAGCCCTCGATGAAGTTCCAAGCGTTGCCGCAGACAATCTACGCCTCGAAGCCGAACGTCTTCCGCTCGAGGGAAGGCGACTTCAAGCTCCATTCGGTTCAAGAGGTGTTCCACGAGGGCGGCCCGCGCCCAATCTGGCGGAACGAATCTACCAGATGGCTGATGCCTATGCCGAAACCCTATCGGACGACAACCAAGTGATCGGCTCCGAGCAGATCGTGAGCGAGCTGACTGAAGAGGAGTTTTTGACTGCTTGCCTCCACGGCGCGACTTTCAGTATGGCTGAAGCAGATTCTCCTCCAGACTCTGCCGAATTGGTGGCTTTCTGGATCGGTCGGTTGAAACGTGAAGGCAAAGGACTCATCGACGGGTCCATTTCCATCGCACTCTTCGATATCCACAATCAGATCTGGAATTCTTTTTTCATAGATCTGCTTGCGCAACCAGTCTGGTCCGCAATCTTCGAAGCGGCTCAACGTGTTATTAGAACGTCGGACGTTGTCAACGTGACTTACAATTGGTCTCGTGACGTCGAGAACCCATGGTCGTCTGATGTGAATGAGAATGGTCATCTTATCATTCACGGACCACTGCTCAGTTTTCCGCTATCGAAGGCAGAAATCTGGGCGGAACGGACCGGAATAGTCCGAGAAAACCAGGACTTCGTCGTTTAAGTTCAAAACAAGCCCTGCCTGACGTCAGGCAGGGCTCTTGTTATTCTCGTTTATCCTTCTTGCTTGGGTGCCATAGGCACTTTGGTTGTCCACGCGGCGGGTTCGTATCCTTCATTTCGGCGTCCCCACCGGGTTGGCGGCCAATCGAGGAGAAACGAGGTACCGGCGAAATAAAGCACAGCCCGAATAACCTCGTGAGGCGTTCCCGGATTGAAGTTTCCGAGATCGCGGCATAGCTCGGTGGTCGAGAGGATCGGGCGATCGGTCTCATGTGAGACGAGTTTGCGTGTGTCAGACGCTTCGGCGAGCCTGTTTTTCTTGGTGCTGCTGATCTTCCGGCTTCCAAGATCACGCGCAACCCGCTCTACGGCGTCTCCCGGCACCTGGCGTCCGTAGATTCTGATCTGGAACATGTCGGACAGAAGCTCGGCGGCGTCACCGTAGATTTGGCGGAGTTGCCAGATCGACTGGAGCGCAATGACGGTCGCGATTCCATGCTCGCGTGCGACCGAAAGACTTCTCTCGATCCCCTCGATCCGGCCAAGGGAGTAAAACTCGTCCAGCATCATGGTAACCGGTTTGCGGTCATTTCCTCCGACGGGCGAGGCAACGCACTGACAGACGCGACGCAGCACACCACCGCACACGCTGGTGGAAAGCTCGTCGAATGCCGAGTTGGATTGCACAATCAGCACTCTTGGCCCCGTCCATGCCGAAGACAGCGCCCGCTGGACCGAGAACCGTCGGTAAGCGGGTTGCCGGGACCAGGCATACGCCATAGGGCGCAGTGTCTTGAGCGCCCCGGAGGTGATCGTCGCAAGGATACTCTCGACCGTTCGCGAGACCCCATCAGCATCCCCCTCTGCCAGAAGCGGGCTGGCACTCAGATCAAGTTGAGCGATCTGCTGGCGGATTTCGTCAGGGGATTGCAGTATGGCGGCAAGCAACTCCCGCGCACCCCAGTCCGTCTTGTGCTTTTGAACGATCATGAGGATGAGATCGGTCATCACCAGGCGGCCGGTATCGGAGAAGAAGGTCGGATTGGATGACGGGATCACCGACGCCGAAAACTCGGCTGCCGCGGCTGGTCCATCGATGTCGGTGCCAATGTCCCAGGCCCAGCCGCGGCGGTGCGTCGGGGAAATCAGCACGACATCCCGCAGTGAAAAAGCGCTGGTGACGTCACCCTTCGTACAGTGAAGGACGACGAAGTCACCACGCTCGATCACCTGCTCCGCAAGCGCTCGCACGATATTCGATTTGCCCGATCCGGATGCCCCTACCACCATGATATTACGGCGTTCGAGGACGCGGGGGATACTCACATGCGGGGCTATAGCCATGCCTTTTTCGGCACCCGACCCCTGTTCGTGACGGAACAGCTCCTTCAGACGGTGCTCTGCCACCTCGTCGCGATGGATTTTCGGGTCCGCGCTGTCGGTCTGCTGAAAGGGCTCGGTACGTGGTGTACGCTGCCATGTCAGAAATGATGTCCACCCTCCGGCGACGAGCCCTGCCGCGATCACAGCACAAATTTCTGCAGCCGACGTCGCCGGAAGCGGAAACAGGTCTGTAGCATGCGGAGGGAGCCGAAGCAGGGTCGGATACATCTGGCCGAGAAAGTCACGGGCGGCCTCGATCGCAAGAACCGAAGCGTAAGTCAGGCCAATGCTCGAAGCGCCTGTATGAAGACCATTGAGGACCGAATTGCCCGGATGCTTGCGGGGGTTCACCCCGACGGCAAGATCAGAGAAGACCATAGGAAGTCATCCTTTCAAGAAGCGATGTGAAGACCTTCGCGAGAAGGTCTGAATTGAGGGTGAGGATCGTCGCTACGATGATTGCGGCGACCAGGGGCCGCGAAGACTTCCGGGCTCTTTTCGTATATTTCGGACGCTCCGATCGCCGGTCATGCCAGTTCGGTTTGCTCGACAGTTGCACGAGCGCTCGACCGCGCATCCGATCGCCGGCGTTCTCTGCAACCACTTCACGGTTTGCCTGAGCATCGATGTTTCGCCGGAACGCCAGCTGCAGCGACGTCTGATAATACCTGCGCCCGTCCAATCCGAGACGGCGCAGGGTGGGTTCGTTCGGCAGCTGGTTCTGATCGACGACATTGCGGACGAGAATCGCGACCCTTCGGCGCAACTCGACTTCCCACTCCGCAAGGTTGCGTCGAACATCAGCTCGGGTGGGCAAGGTTGGAGTCTCCTCCAACCGGCCGTTCTGCCCGCGGCTCTTGGAACCGTCATGTTCTTTGCTATTATCGGGCATTGCCTGCTCCATCGCTGGAGTGCATCAGGACAGCCTTGATCTGCGGATGCATTGCGCCAAAGAATTTGGTCACATTGCCTCGCGCGATCTTGAAATCCCCCACGCTCATGGAGAACTGGCTGGCACCGTCTTCCGCCTCGAGTGCCATCACCTTAAGGAACCGCGTTCCGGACTCCTCGAATGGCTGCCAGAAATCCACAACCAAAGCGGGCATGATGATCCGAGGCGCATTCACGACCAGTGGCGCGAGAATTTTGTCGTACATCATGCGAGCCGGACTCTGCGCCTTCAGGCGATCAATCTGCCCGCGATCATGCAGATTTTCCACGAGGATCAACTGGGCATGTGGGACGACCTTCTGCATTCGCTCCCAGGTCATGGCTGCCCCAGCGATCGACTCGGGATCCGCTTGGACCGGGACGAAGAATTTCGTCGTCAGATTCCAGCGGACAAGATCTTCGTCGAGGTCCACATCGGAAAAGAAATTCGCGATGTTCTCGACCTCGCGGGCTCCTGCATCCAGGAGAACCGTCGTTCCCGTCTTCTTTGCGTCGCTGCAGGCGGTGTAAAGCGGGCTGTAGGTCGTTCTCAGCAGCGAGGGCTGCTCGATCAGCAGATCCGCATCGACCTTCAGGTCCGTGACCCGGGCTCCAAGCATCGCCGCAAGGCGGGGCTTGTCGTCGGCCTGAAAACCCGCATAAGGCGACTTCTCGAGGGTCAGAACGTCGGCAATCAGGGTCATCAGCGTCGTCTTTCCGACGGCCGACTCCTGGCTGATTGTTGCGAGAAAGGCGGGAAGCGAAGCGTTTGGCGTCTTCGGTGTTTTCGTCATGCGTGTGATGTCTCCGGTTCGAAGCTCGCGGTGTTTCCAGCGAGCAAGCCGGAGTGTTTCAGCTTTTCTGACGAAACTTTTTGGAATGCAATTCGTCGCTGTGATTGCCGAAAAAGGCCGGCAGCGTTCGCTGCCGGCCTTCAAACTCAAGCAGAACGGATTATTCCGCGCGGCTGGACGTTAAACGTCGTCACATCAGATCGTCTCTAATAGCACCCATGAGGTGGGTCATCGCCCCGAGACGGGTGAGCTGCAGATCGATGTCATCTTCGAGCAGCTGGTCGATGATATCTTCTTCCAGGGTAAGATCGAACACGTTCCAGATGATCTCGTTTGCGTAACTAGGATGATCACGGCCTATAAGGCTGCCGAACAGCGTCAGCTCTCTATGAAACAGCCTGAACCGCGACTGAATTGCCTCTCTCGTTTTGATATGCTCTTCTTTCGAAGAAGCGATCTTCATGCAGATTAGAAAGAACTTCTTTCGAACCATCACGGCGTACTTTCTCAGAATTTTCATCTTCCGTTACTTCCTATATACGAGGTGATCTGACGGACCGTCGTCGATGACTCTCACCTCTGCTCGGCGCTGTTCGCCGACGAAAACGAGCATCGCAGGATTATTGAAGAGCTTTTTTGGAAGCCAAATCGTCGCCGATTTGGCTTCCAAAAAACTCAGAGACGGGAGCGATTACTGGGAACCCTCACAACGGAGGCAAACCCTATGGTCGCAACGATCTCGGCAGGGACGACTGCCACATACTACATCTCCCAAAGCCGATATTATCTCGGGGGGCAGGAGCCGCGCGGACGCTGGATCGCTATCGGCGAAGGGATCGAGCTGTCCGGCGATGGGCTCGAAGTGGTCGATCGGGACTTCGAGTTGCTCCACGCCGGGCTGAACACGAACGGCAAGCCACTCGTCACGAATGATGGTGGGCGTTTGGATCATGTCGGCGGATACGATATGACATTCTCAGCGCCGAAATCGATGTCTGTCCTTTACGCTCTTGCCGACGAAAGCCTTCGCACGAAACTTGAAGAAATTCAGGCGGACGCCGTCGATGAAGCCTTCACGATTCTGAATCAGGAAGCCGCCTTCTATCGGCGTGGGAAGGGAGGACATCTGATCGAGCGGACCTGTCTGATGGCTGCAGGTTTCCAACATAGCGACGCACGCCCCGCTCTGCACGAAGACGGAAGCGTCTTCGCCGATTGCGCGCTTCATACTCACCTGGTGATCCTCAATCTGGCCCAGAGAGACGATGCAACCTACAGCCGTCTTGATGGTCGACAGCTCTTCGCCTGGAAGATGGCCTGCGGTGCAGTTTATCACCATAGGTTATATATTGGGCTCTGGATGTCAGGATTCAAAATCGAGGTCACCGGTACGAATGGCATTTTCGAAATTGCCGGCGTGCCTGCCGACCTTTGTCGATATTTTTCAGCGCGCCGTCACGAGATCGAGGATGAAATGGCTGCTGTCGGTCTCAAAACCCATCAGGCACCCGCGCTTGCTGCTGCCAAGGCCCTGACGACGCGGCGTGGAAAGGAAACAGAACAGACTCTCGACCGACACGCGCTCTGGCGGGAAAAAGCTGCATCACTGGGTTTCGAGCCTCAACAGATTGTCGAGCAGGCTCTGGAAAACCAGGACTTCTATATCCCGATACCGGATCGTATCGTCACGGAGACCGTCAACAACGTTCTTCATGATCTGACAGCGCGAGAGAGCACCTTCGGGCGCCGTCATCTCTATGCTTCGGTCGCGTCAGCCATGGTTGGGATGGTGACGTCGCGCACCGTCGAGGAAGAGATCGAGCGGCTGGAGGCGGAAGGCCTGGCTCTTGGCGTTGGCCGCGATCTTTGGGCTCATCCGATCTACTCCACTCCGGAAATGATCTTACTCGAACAGGACCTCTTTGACCGTGCTCAACGTCTTGCACTCGCAGAGGTGCATGCCCCCCGATCCGAGGGCCTCGATAACTACTGTCGTCACGCCGGTCTGAACGAAGAGCAGGAGCAGGCCGCTCGTCTCGCCTGCTCCTCAAAGGGAATCGTCATCGTCGAAGGAGCACCCGGCGTCGGCAAGACGACCCTGCTCGCGCCGGCGACCAAAGCCTGGCAGGATGCCGGCTGGCGGGTGATCGGCGCATCGACGGCCTGGAAGATCGCCCACCAGCTTCGTGACGATCTCGGTATCGAGGCAAAGGCCATCGACAGCTGGCTCGTTGGCGCTGAAAACGGCAAACCTTTTCTTGTCGACAGGACATTGCTTGTCATCGACGAGGCTGGTCTGCTGACCAGCCGGCAGATGAGCCGTATTCTCGAGAACGTCGAAACCGCCCGGATGGCTGGCCACGAGGTGGCGGTGCGCATGGTCGGCGATCGCAAACAGCTCCAGCCGATCGGCGGTCCCGGACTGAATATCGTTTCGCAAGCGATTGGGACGCAGCGGGTCGATACGATTGTTCGTCAGCATGAAGCCTGGCTACGAGACGTCGTTACGGCTTTCGGTGACGGCAAGGCCCTGCCAGCGCTGGAAAAGCTGTACGAGCAGGGTTGTCTGCATGGTTGTACCGGACCTGTCGCAACGTTGAAAACGCTGGTCGATGCATGGGACATCTATCGCCGGGCCGAACCTCTAGGCACGGCCCTCCTGATCGCTAAAACCAACAAACAGGTCCTTGCGCTCAACCATGCCGTTCGTGAGCGCCTTCGCAGTGAAGGAGTCCTCGCCTCGGACGACGCTATCATCCTCGACGCTGTGAACCCCTCCGGTACCGACCATAAGCTCGCTCTGGCGGCGGGAGACAGGGTGAGGTTTATGAGCCGGAACGACGCTCTCGGTATTATCAACGGCACGCTGGGCGAGGTTGTGAGTGTAGAGGAAACCGGAGACGATCGCACACACATCAAAGTCCGCCTTGGCGATTGCACGATCGGTTTCAGCCCTGGCGATATTGCCGACGAAAAAGGCCGGCTTCAGATGGTCCATGCCTACGCAACGACCTGTTATGGATCCCAAGGCCTCACGACCGACCGCGCGTTCATCCTCACTGACGTGACGATGGACAGGCATGATATTCATGTTGCCGTGAGCAGATCGCGTTATCGAGCAGATCTCTTTATCGACGAGAAGGCGCTCGAAACACGCGCGAAAGCAGCCCGTCTTCTCAGTAATCGTGAGCGAGCCGTGGAATCGAAAGAGCGCCTTGAAACTCTGGCAAATGCGCTTGGCCGGTCCGGGATGAAACGCTCCACCCTTGATTTCCTGAAAACGTCATCCAGCCAGTCTTTTGCCCGCATCCTGAACGAAAACGCGCCAGTGGTCACGACGGTGCCTCTGTCAGAACTCCCCCCGATGCAGGCTCAAGAACAAAAGCCTGAACATAACAAACTTCGGCAACGTAACCGGGGTCTTTCACTCGAATAGTCTGCTTATACCCACGCTGCAGAGGGATCTTGCTCCACGCACGGGCGGCTTGAAACTCAGTGTCTGAGAAGGAAACTACGACGAAAGCCCCGGTCCGGCCCACCTTTCCAAACGAGGTCGTAGGGACGGATCCGGGCGGATCCCCAGCTAACTTCTTCCACAAGGTCGGCTTCCCCGGCCCTGATCTCTCATGGCCTTGCCGACTGCGCGGTCGAAAACATCACAGCTTTTGGCAATTCAGCGCGACGTCGAAGGGCTCCGAATTCATCGATCTTCTCCGCCAGTCGCTTGCATTCAATGAGATGGCGGGCGGCATGCCGGTATCGCTTGTATCGGCCCTCGTCGAGCGAGAACGTGATCATGGCGCGAAGGAGTTTGGTCGCGGCCAGCGGATGGGCGTCGGCAAGCGCTTCTGACGCCGGCGTCAGGATAAAATAAAGATCGCCGTTCCAGTCGCGTTCGTCCCGCAGGACGAGCTCGGCGGCCTTGCCGGGATCCGGCCAGTGAAGAAAGAACGACAGGGCGTCGTAGGCATCCGGGTGATCGAACGCGAGAGAGATGGCCTTGCGCTCGGCCTCGATGTCCTCGAAATCCGGCAACTTCTTCAGATAGTCCCGGAGTTTCTCGATGTTGAGCCGACTTTCGAAGATCGCCCAGCGAAGCGCCTGAGCGTCGTCCTTGCATCCGAGCGCCTCGAGGGCGGCAAGCCGGGCGTCCTCCCATTCGGGATGACACGGATTGTAACCCCCGAAATGCCGCTTCCTGTCCACAGCATCGGTGGCGGCCAACGCTTCTTTCGATCTGCCTGCGTCCAGAAGCCGGTTTGCAATGTCGGCGGCGACCCGCGGCATGGCTTTGGCCTCTTTGGCCTGCTGCGCGATATAGCCGTCGACGTCACCTTGTGCGTCGGCGATCTGCTCGAGGGCCGTACCGATCGTGCGTTCCTTCGATCGGGCCTCGAGCTCGTCGGCATAGATCGCACCCATGGATCCATAGCCGATGATGCGGCGATCCTTGTCGGCGCGTGTCTTCGGCAGGGGCTCACGCTGCCAATCCACAAACCGCGCCTTGAGGGACGCAAGGCCGCTTTCGCCAAGCGCCGGGCCGAGGGTCTCGATCAGCCCGTCATACTGCCCATAGTCATTGCGGCAGAGGGCGTCGAAGACACGCGCCGCGAGAGCGTCCGGATCGCTCTTCGCATGATCGGCCACGACGCCAAGGTCGCAGACCGCCTGGCGAAAGACATCGCCGACCCCGCCGCTGCTGTCGTCGGTCCGCTCGTAGAGGCCGGGGGCCAGATCGATCAGCCGCCAGAGAAGCTCGAGCGCCTCGTCTGGATCGGCAGGCCCGACGACGTCGGTGATCGCCTTGCGCTGGGTCTCGAGATCCTCGACGAGAGCCCGATGCTTGTGCCAGTCGACGAAGCTCTGGCTCCTGGCGCTGGTGGCCAGGCGCTTTCTGACCTCACGTGCCACCTCGTCCGGACCATTCTGCCCGGCGAGTTCGAGCCGGATCCGGCGTTTGGCCGCAGCATTGCCAGTGGTGATCTCGATCAGTAGATCGGCCAGGCGATCGACACCGAGCGCCTTGAGGTTCTTTGCGTTCAGTGTCGTCTTCGAAGCCATGAAACCTCGTGTCCATTCACCTGAACCGTAAGGAGCCTGTCGCAGCGAACGGCATTCGTAATCAGTGTCGGCGAACAGGATCATCGCCATACCGGGCACAATTGGCACGGCCGCACATCCCGTCGGTTCGAGACTGTACGAAACACTTCGCCTCGATGCCACAGACCGTAAGGTCCTGCATTGTAGCGGAAGGGATATGACCGACGCGGCAGAGCCGAAACGAGAGGGTTCCAGCCTTCGAAGACGCAAGACAGCAAAGAGAAGCCCCTGGAGTGGTGTCAGGATCTTGGCACCATATTTGCTTTTCTCATCCTCATAAGCTCTTCACGGACCGCGTAGCGGTCTGTGCCATTAGATTTGAGCGCAGCGAAAGGAGAGATAATTTGAGTTTGGTTTCTGGATGACAGAAGTGTCACCCCCTTCTTTACGGGGCAGACAACGCCTTTGAACGGCATGAACTCGGCGCTGGGCGTTTCAGCAAGCCACCTGGCAAGCCCCCTCGCCTCCTCGAAGAATGGCGTGACGAGTTCCGTCAGTTTCACTGTCAGTCCGAGATGCATGCCTTGGTTATTGCGCAGAATTTCAAGCTCGACATAGCCGAACCGAACGAGGTCAACGAGATAGCGCCGGATCGTACGCACAGAGCGTGACATGATGTTGCCCGCCGTACCCTTCGTGATGTTTGTCTCTCGCCCCTTGCCGCACCGTGCCTTCAGCACCTGCAAGAACGCCTTGGCGTTCGGCGTCAGCCGATCGTCTCGCGCCGCCGTCGTCGCCATGGGTTGCGCGTACTGGCGGCTCTGGTTGGGAGACGGGCGCTCATGGCGTGGTCGCGCGGCAGGTGGGCGAGCCACGCCTCTCCTGCCCTGCTGCCCGTCAGCAGACTTCGCTGGTTCCGCACCAACCGCGGCCGACCTTCGCTGCGCCTCGGCAAACGAAATCAGTCCGGCGCGCTGATCGCGCCAGATTGCCGCCTTTGCCTCGAACGAAGGCGCAGGCACAGGCACAGCTGCGCCTTCACTCGCCTCGAAAAGGTCAAGCGTCGTCGGTCGCACGCTCCAGGGCGCACGCCATTGTTCGTCCGTCATTGGTCCATCCTTGCGCAAGGCAAAGCAGGGCCGTGGCGGTGAGCCGCAAAATCTATTGACGTGTGATTCGGAAGGGCCTACATCGGAAGGTGTTCAACGTCTTCTGATCAGGTCCCAAGCGACTCCCGCTTCGGGGCCTTTTCTTTTGCCTTAATAAACGCCCTCTGTGTTTGGTTTCGCCCTACCGCTCGTCTCGTCCTCGCCGGACGCCGAGTGGAATTCTTCGAAGAGAGCGGGCAGCTTCTGCGCGACGAACGCTGCAAAGTCAGATGCCCCTTGCCCTGTAAAATTGACGGACGCCTTTTGGTCCCCTGCGCGGTTCAGCATAGCGATGGCCTCGCCGGATGGCGCTGAAATAGTCATCGGTAGGTTCTGTTTCCGCTCTAGCCTAGGAGACCCACAAGCGGCATTCCAAGCAGACATACGCGCAAAGAGCGCTGCGAAGCGAGCGTCGGAGCTGTTCAAAGAAGTGAATGCTTCGCGCTGAGTGAAATCGCGCGCAATGTCGCGACCGCCCTCTTTGGCGATAAGTTCTCCGAGTGCACCCCAGCGCGGGCGTCCTGCTCTGGGCGCAGCGCCGATTTGGCGCACGATTTGATACGGCACTCGTTCCGCCACCTGCAGAAGGCGCGTGACTTGCGTATTGTCGATGGACAGCGCGGCGCGAATTGTCTCTCGGGCATAACCGCGGCGCTCCAGCGCTTTTGCAAAGAAGGCCCGCTCGATGAAGCTGAGGTCCCGGCGCTCGGCATTCTCCCGACCCTGGGACAGGATCAGCTCCTCATCACTGAGCGGGCGCACGATGGCGCGGACCTTCAACCCAAGCTCCAGCGCCGCGCGTACACGCCGATGGCCATAGGCTGTCTCAAAAAAACCATCTGCGGCTTTTTCCGCATCAGAATGGGGGCGCAGCAGCACCGGCACAGCCTGTCCACTCTCTGCCATGGAGGCTTTCAGCGTATCAAAATTGGCATCGTCATCGCTCGCAAGCGATAGCCTGTCGGTAACCGGGGAGGGGAAAATCTTGTTGGGTTCGATCAGCACGACATGGCCACCGTCGGCAACTTCCGCGCGCAATGCCTCGGCCGCATCCACCTCCTTGCGCAACTTGCCCCAAGAGTCGCGCATAGCGTTGATCGCGCCAGACCGGGTATGACCCGCCGCCCTGCTGGGCGGGCTTTGGGTCGGAAGCGGGCGCACACCGGCTGCGAACGGCTGAGACGACGGCGATCTCACACCCATCTTGCCGTCCCCGGACATTTCACCGTCGGGTGCGACGGCGCCGCCATAATCTGAGTTAGAAATCGAAGCCGCTGCGCCGTCCGGCGCCAGCTTGCCCGTATTGTCTCCCGACAAAAGCGCACGCAGCGCATCCTTACGTTTTACCATGTCGCACCTTTGACGAACATCGCATTAGGCGCCGGCCAGCGCTTGCCGCCGATCGCGTCTCGGCCAATTCTCAAGGCGGACATTGCGAAGAGGACAAGCTGCGCGCGATTTTTCGGCTCCCGCCCGCGGGCCTCTACGGTCCGGCTACACCTCATACCCGGCCCCACGAGGCTTTCACCAAAGCTTCAACTTCCGCGTTGACAGCTGTCAACGCCTCGATCGCCCGATCATATGTCCCCCTCGAAAAGTTCTCACGCCCAACCTCGTAGAGCGTCTGCTTGGTCAAGCCCGCATCGGAAATGGCGGTGGATTTCACCATGGCGTTAGTCAGGACGCGTGCGCCGAACTGGGCGCGCAGAAAGCCCGCAATCTGTGCCTGCGGCCCGTCATGGGGTTCGTAGCGGGTCACTAGGTAGCGCAGAAAATCGAAATTCAGCTCCGCCCCCGCCTCGCGCACCACTGACAGAAGATCAGAGGTCATGAACAGGAACTGGCTCATCGACGCCACATCAAGCATCTGGGGATGTACGGTGACGAGCACAGAGGTGGCGGCACAGAGCGCACCGAGGGTGAGAAAGCCGAGCTGCGGCGGGCAATCAATGACAACGATATCGTATTCAGCGCGCACCTCATCGATCGCGCCACCAAGCCTTGCGAAGAAAGGCAGGTCGCCATCGTTCAGCATGCGCCCGCCTTTTTCTGCGAGCTGGCGTGGCGTCGTGTGCTCGAACTCTTGGAGTTCCAAATTGCCTGGCACCAGATCGAGCCCGTCGAAATAGGTGCGGCGCACCACATCCTTCAGCGGGCGACGATGTTCGTCATAGCGGATGGCGGCATAGAGGGTTTCATTATCGGACAGGTCGAGCTCGGGCTGGTAGCCGAGAAGCGCCGAGAACGAGGCCTGCGGATCGAGATCAATTGCCAGCGTTCGGTAGCCTTCGAGCGCCAGATACTGGGCGAGATGGGCCGAGGTCGTTGTTTTGCCGGAGCCGCCCTTGAAGTTCGTGACGGCAATCACTTGGCAGTGCTCCCCCACCGCCTCGTCGCGCCATTTCAGATATTGCCGCGCCTTGGCACTGCCCGGTTCATGTTGACTAGAAAGGTGAAGGCGCAACGCATTGATCGTCTGAAGCGTGTAGGAACGCCGCCCACCCGGGCCGATCTCGTCGGGTTGTGGGCCGTCGCCCGACAGGGATAGCTGCCGCAGATAGCCGTCGGAAACGCCGACGAGCTTTGCCGCCTCCCCGGACGTGAACGAGCGCAGCGCTTTTTGCGCTGTGGGCGGGAACAGGCGCTCGCGCATGGCCGAGAGCTGACTCGACAAGAGCTCCGCGTCCCGCGCAATCTGTTCGTCGGCTCGTCTCACCGTCTCAATGCTCATCTCTCGTCCGCCATCACTGGTCATTGTCGGATCGCTGCCTGTCCGGGAAACTGAGAACTACGTCAGTGACAACCTGAGGCCAATTTACAACCTAGAACAGAACAATTACCTATTGTTTCCCCTTACGGCCCCGAGATGGATCGACGCTGGCTTTCCGTTACTGACGATGACGGATGCGGCTCAACGAGTCAATGAAGGGATACGGGAGGAGAACAAGTGGCGGGGGGATTGGCCGATTTTTCTCCATTGAATCCTACCGGTATGCTTTGACTCGGACAGGACCAGGGAAAGGGTATTGCGCGAAGGGCCTTAGAGCCAGTTCCAAACGCAACGGAGCCCATGTTTTCATAACCTACTTTCGCGAAACTGCGACGCAAGTGCGAGAAGATGGGTTCGTTGACAGCTGTCAATAAGCTGTTTTGACAACCAAAGGGACAATCGGAAATTTCATTGATAGAAGCCAATAAGTGAACGTGAGAACGTGAGCTGCTGGTAAAAACGCAGTCGGATTAGACTGATCGATTTGGTGGGAAAAGGCCCATTATAGAACGTTGGGAATGGGTAAAAACGGACTGTCGGATTTGGGGTGAACTATGCAGTAAACTGTCAATCGGAGCTACGACGATCGTGGCCGAGGCGGTAGCCACTACGAGCGACGAGAAGAACGTTTTCTAAGGCCAGACGCTGCGCATGACCTGCCGCAAGCCGAAGAACCAGCGCTAAGTCACGAGTGGCCTCAAGGGCGGTCGTGATCCTGTGGCCTGCCCCAACCGGGTGGTCCGGGGTGAATCTTAGTGCATTGTCGGCCTCTGCACCATGGCTGGCGTAGCCGGCGACGCCGGTCCGTTGAGCGGTGCCGGCCATTGAACAGCTTCTGGCGCAGGCGGCCGGTAGCCGAGCGATGAATGGGGACGCGCCGTGTTGTAGTGGCGTCGCCAGTTTTCGATCACGACCTTTGCCTCGGCGAGCGAGTAGAAGATCTCGCCGTTCAGAAGCTC
>NZ_JAXLPB010000011.1:0-29364 GCF_034321785.1 Fulvimarina uroteuthidis
TCGTCAACCGCACGAAGAAGGAGAACGCACATCCCTTGACCCAGACATGACCCTCTCAAAGTAAACTGAAGCCGGGTCACTTCTCGATGGAAAACCCGGGTCAGTTCCGCTTGGAAATCAACACAAGGAGTACCTCTCGCAACGTGGGGAGTTGAGTAAGATCCGCGCTAAGATCGAAGAGATCGTTCGATGTCTAACCGGAGCTCGGGTACTCGAAGCGAACATCGATTCCCGACCCTCGCCAAGGAAGAGCGAATATCCACGACCCGTGACACGGCCTTTCGATATCGTGCTCAGCGCCTGTCAACCGAAGGTCGTCATCGCCCACGGAACGGATGTCGTAGCGCATCTTCAAAGCTGGAAGGCCAAAGGTACGCTGATCGAATGCAAACACTTTATATATGTTGGCCATCGGCGCACTGCCGCGGTTCTCGCTGAAGCCCGGCGCGCTCTTGCATCCAATTCGAACCGTCAGCCGTCGCCAAACACATGGCCCTTAGAGACATGAAAGCCGGAGACGTCCAAGAGGGCTTAGGATTTGTACGGTTTGTTCTGGTTTGGTCGAGCCTCAGCCCGGTGTTCTTGCTTTGGGCGATACGGGGTGTCGATGCAGTGGTGGACTGGGTTTGGGTTCCGGCTTGCGTGGCGCTTTTTGCACTACCGTCCGCGCTGCTCGCTTTTATTCTGTACAGAGCGCGAAAGTCCGAGAACTTAAAAACCATCGCAGTTCATGAAGCTTGGGATCAGCGGGAGCACTTACTAACCTATCTGTTTGCAATGCTAATCCCTCTTTTCGACGCGAACTTGGGCGGGTTGCGCGATATTCTGGCTGTTGGCTGCGCCATTTTGTTTGTCATGTTTTGTTCTGGCACATGAAACTTCACTATATGAATTTGATTTTTGCGATATTTGGCTACCGGATCTACACTGTGGAGGCAAGAGTAGGCACTTCCCAGCGTGATCGACAGGAAACTCGATTGGTTACCTACGTGGTGATTTCAAAGCGCCACGAGCTTCCGGCAGATCTACCTTTGACCGGATATCGGCTGGGAGCAAATGTTCTAATGGACAAACTTGATGATTGATCAGAGCTTTGACTTTGGAGAGATAGTGTCGGTCAATTTCGGCGTTTCCCTCCGAAGTAACGGGAACATGCATTTCGTACCTACCGACGCTGCGACGAAGGACGCGCTAAAGCAGATCCTCCGTCAGACAAGAGGTATTTTTGTTGGGCTGCCTGATGAATGGGAGCCCTATGACATCTCAGAGGACTATGGAGCTCGCCGCAGGGTCTACGCTCCGCGTGACAATGAATTCATGCGCGAGATCGCCACTGTTTTCGACGCAGGCGCACTCGATGATCTCGCAAATATCAGTGATCATGCCTACGACGTTGAGTTCTATTTCGCGGAGTTCAGGGACGGTCTCAACCGAAAAGCAGTCGGTATTCGGAAGGCCACCCAACTTAAGGGCACGCTGAATGCTCGAAACCGGCTGGTGAGGCTAGTCGATGACACTCTAGTATTGATTCAAGAAGACGTTTTGAATCTGGACACCGAATTCGATCTGATTGTTACCGACCCTCACGTCTTCATATTGAACCCGCGGCAAACTGAGCACCTCGCAAAGATAGTTCAACAGGTAGCCTCTACTGCCGCTGAGAAGGTCAAAGTCATACACGATTCAATTCCGTTCCTCGATCTGAGCAGGATTGCGGAAAAGATCGGCAATCATCCCCGCATGGCCCGTCACGCAGCGTCCATAGCCTTGAACCCGAACCTTGCGAACTTCCAGAGACCTGCCATCGAGTCCCTCGCTGCTAAGCATGGAATCAAATTCAAGGAACTTGGCGACGGCCGCTTACAATGTCGCGTGTCGGACGAGGCGCGTTTGCTGGAACTACTGGATGCTCGCCGATATCATCTTGATTTACAGGGCGACGGAGGCGCCCCTTACCGGGCGACCGCACGGCAACGGGTGTCAGCCTGAGTAAGCTGCGTCTTGTCCCGTTTCTCTCGGGACCAACTAAATGCTGTATCAGCAGGGTATACCCTCGGGTGACGTAACACTGCGGCGGCGGCTTGACGTAACATCTGGGTTGACACCGCCTATTTGTGACAGTGTAGCCTCGGGCATAAACCCTAAGGTGACAACCCTATGGCCCGTATCGGTTACGCCCGAGTCAGCATGCTCGATCAGGACCTTGAAGTGCAGCGAGCCCGACTGAAAGCCGAAGGCTGCAACATCATCCGATCCGAAAAGGTGTCGGGGGCCAGTCGCGACGGTCGCACCGAACTTGCAACAATCATCGAGTTCCTGCGTCCCGGCGACGAACTGGTCGTCACGCGCCTTGACCGCCTCGGCCGCGATACGCGCGACGTGCTAAACCTCATCCACGAATGCGAGCAGCGCGGCGCGTTCGTGACCGTGCTTGACCCGCACGTCTCGACGCGCGGGGAAATGGGGCACATCGTCCTTACCGTGTTGGGTATCGATCCGAAATCATGCTCGCCATGTGGATCGTTTTCACCATTGAAGGCATCGAAGTTCGCCGCGGCGGTCATGATCAATGCCAACATTCCACCGCCAAGCGCCCGCACTCCCGGCGTCACAACCACCGTGCCACCTGTGCGATGTTTACGAAGCTTGAGTAGTCATCATCATGGAAACAGCATCTGGGACGCGGGCTGCACTCGCGCGGAGGCGGCTCATTGGTCAGCTCCGAAGGAGCGATACGCCCCGCGCGCTGGCACTCGCAACACTTCTCGAAGCTTGCACGACAACGGCACCATGCCGAAGCGCAGCGTGCCCGGTTTGCGGGCTCGCCTTCCAGCAGGCAGCCGTCTCGGTTGTCGAGCATTTCATTTGCGGTCCCGCGCGAGCAATCCGCGGCCGGACGCACGCACTAACCATCGTGCCTAGCACAGGTTGTCTAGCACCAGACAACCTGACCCTCGCGGAGTGTCGACGGGTCGATGCGGAAATCATGACCGCGTTGACCACACTTAGGCTTCCTCCGATGGTTGTAGGTTTCGAGGTCTCCTTCAACGAAGATGTAACCGGCGAGGTGGAGCCACACTGGTGCCGCCACGGACATTGGATCGGGCTCGACTGGCTGTCCAAGGCTCAGACGGACGGATTGAAAGCGACTTTCCCACCATCGAGGATATCGAAGCGGCCAGTTTTCTCCGAACCGCTCGATCATGATCCACGTGGCCGAGAATATCCGTTCAAGGCGGAACGGGTTCGTCGGGTGAGCGAACTCGTCACGGACGACCCCAACCGCAAACCATACCGCGACACTAAACGTCGACAATTAGCTTCAGTGCAAAGAACGTCCCCCGGTCCTCTTTGGCTACAGGGATTGCCTCGTAGGTGAGGTGCCAGCGCCCTTCATTCACTTCAAACTGGTGCCAAAGGTAGGTTCCGGTTTGATAGGAGAATGGCAAACTCGCGAACTTGCGGGCGTAACCCCAATCATCCGGGCGCAACTGTTCGCCAAGCAAATCCAGCGCCATATCGATTTTGAGGAAACGGCGCGGAACGTCGATACTGTTGAGGCTTTCAAACCGTAGGGCGGTGCGCCGCCTCTTCAGCGATCTGTCCATGAGGCGGAGCCTTGGGCGAATGGTTGTTGGCGCATTGAACGCCAAACGCTGCAAGCCGTGAAGCTCTCATCGAGCCTACCACCGCTCATTGACTGGTTACGCGTGATTACCCGGTGCTTACCGTGCCACACCTCGCCGACCGCTGAATGTAATAAGCCATTGAAAAGATTGGTGCACCCGACAGGATTCGAACCTGTGACCTCTGCCTTCGGAGGGCAGCGCTCTATCCAGCTGAGCTACGGGTGCGGGCGAGCCGGTTTTGCTGGCGACAGGGAGGCAATACCGGATTGCGGCTTTGTCGGCAAGGTGGCGGCTGCGCGTTTTCCCTTTGGCGAAGGTCGCGCGTTCGATTGCTGCCGCGCGCGATGATCGGCGGATTCAAGCACCGTTCGGCCGGCCGGCCGTCCGGAAACGGGACGCCGCCGTTCGAGGGCGGGAGAAGACAGCGGCAGGACTTATAAGGCCGGCAAGCATAGTGATCTATTGCGTCGAACCGACGACGGTGTGATGCTTCATTCTTCGCGATGGCCGAGGGCGACGGGTGACGCTGGCAACGCGTATCGCCGTGCGCCCGATCGGCGCCCGGAGCGATGCCGGCGGCTCGCCGCGGCAACGGATCCATTTTCGAGAGGCCGGGCAATGCCGGAAAGGCAGGCCGACCGATCCATCATGTCCGGGCAGAGTGCTCGACACAAGACAAGGCGCAAGACCGGATGAGCGAGAATTCGAGCAACGAAATCCCCGCTGCGGGCGGAAACCTGATCGAAACCGATTACGAGATCGGGCAGGACAACATTCAGGCGAATATCGGTCCGTTCGGCCTCGACATTCACAATCCGGTCTTTGCGATTTCCAGTGCGGCGATCATTCTCTTCGTCATCGGCACCTTGCTGTTCCCGGAGGACGCGACCGGTTTCTTCGATGCGGCGAAGAGCTGGGTCACGGTTCGTTTCGACTGGTTCTTCATTCTGACCGCCAACATCTTCCTCGTCTTCGCCATCGCCATCGCCATTTCTCCCTATGGAAAGGTGCGTCTCGGCGGAAACGACGCTCGGCCGGACTTCACCCTGTCCGGCTGGCTGGCCATGCTGTTTGCGGCCGGCATGGGGATCGGGCTTCTCTTCTGGAGCGTCGGCGAGCCGATGACCCATTTCGCCAGTTCGGTCGCCGCGGATGCCGGCACGCCCGGCAGCTGGGCCCCGCTCGGGGGAGCTGCGGGAGACGTGGAGGAAGCCGCTCGTCTCGGCCTTGCCGCAACGCTCTATCATTGGGGGCTGCAGGCCTGGGCGATCTATGCCGTCGTCGGACTGGCGCTCGCGCTCTTTGCGTTCAACAAGGGGCTGCCGCTGGCCATCCGCTCGGCTTTCTATCCGATCTTCGGCGAGCGTGTCTGGGGGTGGGTCGGCCATGTCATCGACATCATGGCGGTGCTTGCAACCCTCTTCGGCCTCGCGACCTCGCTCGGTCTCGGCGCGGAACAGATCAATGCCGGCCTCTCCTATCTCTACGGCGTGCCGGTCTCCGATGTCGTCAAGATCCTGCTGATATCCACGATCACCGGCGTTGCGATGATGTCCGTGCTGCGCGGTCTCGACGGCGGCGTGAAGGTCGCATCCGAGATCAATATGGGGCTCGCCTTCGTCCTCCTCGTCGCGGTCTTCTTCATCGGCCCGACGGGCGCGATCGTGGATCGCGTCGCCGATTCCTTCGTGAGCTACTTCGCCTACCTGCCCGCGCTGTCGCAGCCCTTCGGACGCGAGGATGAGAACTATGCGCAGGGCTGGTCGTCCTTCTACTGGGCCTGGTGGGTCTCCTGGTCGCCCTTCGTCGGCATGTTCATCGCAAGGGTCAGCCGCGGACGCACGGTGCGGGAGTTCATCACCTGCGTGCTGATCGTTCCGTCTTTCGTCTGCATCCTGTGGATGTCGATCTTCGCCGGCGTCGCCTTCGACCAGTATATCACGGACGGCTACCGGGCCGTCGCCGACGCGCAGCTCGAAGTGAAGCTCTTCGAGATGTTCGACGTCATGCCGCTTGCGCAGCTGACGTCGCTGGTCGGCATCGTCCTGGTCGCGGTGTTCTTCATCACCTCCTCGGACAGCGGCTCGCTGGTCATCGACACCATCACCGCCGGCGGCAAGGACGATGGTCCAATTCCCCAGCGCGTGTTCTGGTGCATCTTCGAAGGGCTTGTCGCGATCGCGCTTCTGCTCGGGGGAGGGCTGACGGCACTCCAGTCGATGGTCGTGACGACAGGGTTCCCGTTCACCTTCGTGCTCCTCCTGATGTGCGTGAGCATCGTGATCGGCCTGCACAGCGAGTGGAAACAGCCGAAGGTGGTCGCGCCGGCCTGATCCTCGCGGCGCGCGGCGCCGACGAACCGGCCGGCGAGGCAGAGCTGGCGGCGCGACGCCAGGCGCACCGGGGCGTTACCGGACGGGGTCGTGCCGGCGGGACGTCCAGCGTCGGCCAAGCTTGGAGGGCGAGCGCGCCGCGCTCGACCGTGCGGGCGAGATCGTCCACGAGAGCGCGGGCGATGACGGCGTCGCACATCCCGGACCGGTCTCGCCTGGTTTGCCGGGCGGCCATAGCGGCACGACCGGCTCTCCACGCTCTGGTCCGGCGCTTCGATCGTCGGGTAGAAAGGCTGCCCGCATGGGCGAAGGCCGGGGCTTGCGGGCCACCCCGCCAATCCGTTCGCTACCGTACGGGTAGAAGTTTGGTCCTGTTAGCGAACTTAAAACTTGCTTCGAGCTATACCGCTGTGACTCTCCGACAAGGTGAACCCGGCATGCTGCAGCGACCGACCCACGACGAGCCTGCCAGAATCGACGCGCTCCGACGCTATCGCGCGATGAATCAGGGCTTGGACGCACGGTACGACAAGATCGTCACGCTGGCATGCCGGCTCTTCGACGTGCCCTACGCGGCATTGTCCCTGATCGACGAGCATCGCCAGTGTTTCAAGGCGACGGTCGGACTGGGCGGCAGCGAAGCGCCGCGCAGCATCTCGATATGCAGCCATATGATCGAGCGGGCGGAACCGATGGTCCTCCTGGATGCGCGCGACGACCCGCGGTTTGCCGAAAACCCGTTCGTTACTGCGGGACCGTTCATCCGCTTCTACGCCGGAACCCCGATCACCACGTCCGACGGATATGCGGTCGGTGCCCTGTGCATCGCCGATTCGGCCCCCCGCGACGGTTTTTCGCAAAGCGAGGCCGCGCTTTTGAAGGAGCTGGGCGAGCTTGCGATGGAGCAGCTCGAATTGCGGCGTGCGAGCCTGAAGGCGGCGGCGGCGGCGGCGTTCGTGGAGGCGGGAAGCTCCGCCATGATCTGCGTCGATCATGCCGGCGAGATCACCTTTGCCAACCGGCCGGCCCTCGATCTCCTGGGCTACGAGGAATGCGACCTTCTCGGCCAATCCGTCGAGATCATCGTGCCCGACCGGATGAAGAGCGCTCACAGGGCGGGCATGAAGCGCGTCGTCAACGGCGGACCGTCGTCGCTGTCGGGAAAACCGTTCGAACTGATGGCGCGCCGCAGCGACGGGAGCGAACTGCCGATCGAGATGACGCTTTCGATCTTCTCGACCGACGAGGGTATGGGTTTCGGCGCGACCATGATCGACATCACCGAACGGCGGGCGCGCGACGCGCGTCTCCACCGTCTCGCGAACTTCGATCCGATGACCGGGCTGCAGAACCGGACGAGCTTTACGGAAAAGCTGAACGGCCTCGTGCAGGAAATGGTCGACGTCACGGTCCTCCTCATCGATCTCCAGGGGTTCAAGCAGGTCAACGACACCTACGGGCATGCGGCCGGGGATGGGATCCTGCAGGCCTTCTCGATCCGGCTGACCGCGAGCCAGCCCTCGGATGCCGTCATCGCACGCTTCGGGGGGGACGAGTTCGCGGTTCTCCTTCCCGGCCGGATCGATCCCGACTTTGCCCGCATTCAGGCCGAGAACCTGCAGAGGGCCCTTGCCGAGCCGTTCACGCTCGATGGCAAGGAGGTCCGGATCGGGGCCGGCATCGGTTACGCCTTCGGTCCCCGCGGCTCGGTCGAGGCGGACGAACTGATCGCCAACGCCGATTTCGCGCTCTATGACGCGAAGGCTGCCTCGTCCCAGCCGATGCTGCGAAGTTTCGACCCCTCGATGCGCGCGGCGGCGAACGCGAAGCTGGCGCTTCAGAAGGAGCTCCGGCGTGCGTTCGAAGGCGGCGAATTCGTCCTGCATTATCAACCGCAGATCGATTTGACGACCGGCCGCATCAAGGGCGTCGAGGCCCTCATTCGCTGGAACCACCCCACGCGCGGGCTTCTGGCGCCGGCGGAGTTTCTCGGCGTTCTCGAAGCCATGTCGCTTGCCCAGGCGGTCGGCTGGTGGACGCTGGAGGAGGCCTGCGCGCAACTCGGGCGATGGCGCGCGCGCGGGCTCGACGATCTGCGCATGTCGGTCAACCTGTTCTCCATCCAGTTGCGATCCGATACGCTCGGCATTCGGGTCCTCAACGCGCTCAGCCACAACGCGTTGATCCCCTCGCTCCTGGAACTCGAGATCACCGAGACCATTGCGATCGACCAGGAAGAACGGGCGCTCGGTGCCATCCAGTGCCTGCGCGATGCCGGCGTTCGCATTGCCTTCGACGATTTCGGAACCGGCTTTGCGTCGCTCAGCAGCCTCAAGCGCTTCCCCATCACGACGCTGAAGATCGACCGCAGCTTCGTGCGCGATTCGGGCCAGGACGACGAGACCGGCGCGATCCTCGAGGCGACCATCCGCCTTGGCAAGCGGCTCGGGCTCGAAACCATCGCCGAGGGCGTCGAGACGAAGGAGCAGGAAGAGCGGATCAAGCGCATGGGGTGCGACATCGGCCAGGGCTATTTCTACAGCAGGCCGGTGAGTGCAGATCAGATCTTCGAGCGCTTCGCTGCGCCGATGACGCGTGTGCAAGGACCCGATGATCGGGCTGCGGCGGTGCTTGGAGTGGTCGCATAGCCCTTCGTCGGCAACGGCATGTTCCGACCCGTTTCGGGACCGGCCGGCCCGTCGACACGTAACGCCGATGGTCCCGTGACGTCAGGCCGGTCCGGCGGGGCCGGGCAGATGGGGCGCGAGGAGCGCCTTGACGTCGACACGGGCCTTCAGCCGCAGGCAGAGAAGATAGATGCCTCCGAACTTGCGCTGCAGGAACAGCGTATCGACGGGTGGCAGGAGATAGACCTGACGGTCTTCGGCAAGCTTCATGCCCTCCTCGCGCATCGACGCCAGTAGCTCGTCCGTGCCGAAATCGAAATCGCCCTTTCGGCGAAGGAGGCCGGCGGCGACCTCGAAGAGATCGAGGATCTGCTCGTGCTGGCGCATCGGGACGGCGTCGCTCAAGAGCCCCATCTCGATCAAGGCCCGGTGCGCGCCCGCCCGGTCGTCGCCGATCGCGGCCATCGCGAGCGAGCGGCACGCTTCCGCGATTTTCTCGGGAAAGACCCGCGTCGCACCGAAATCGAGAAGCACGATGCGTTCGGTGCCTTTCGGCACGTCCCGCTCGATCCGGTAATTGGCAAGGTTCGGGTCGGTCTGCATGGTGCGGAAGGCGAAGAGTTCGTGGAGGACGAGCCCGATCAGATGGCTCGCCGTCCTGTCCCGCACCGCCTGCGTGGCGGTAAAGAGGCTCTCGATCGGCGCGCTGTCGATATAGGACATTGCGAGCACGTCCTTCGACGAGAAGTCCGCATGAAAGGCCGGCAGGACGAAGCGCGGATCGTCCTTCAAAAGCGCCCGGAACTCGACAAGGCATTCGGCTTCGCGGTGATAGTCGGCTTCCTCGTGGAGCTGTCGCTTGGCTTCGGCCAGAAGCGGCGCGATGTCGAGCTCGCGCGGGATCATGCCCGTCATCCTCAAGAGCGTGGCGACATTGTCGATATCGCTGTCGATCGATTGGCGCACGCCCGGATATTGCACCTTGATGGCGAGGTCCCGCCCGTCATGGGTCAGGGCGCGGTGCACCTGCCCGATCGAGGCGGCCGCGATCGGCCGGTCGGCGAAATATTCGAACCGGCCGCGCCAATCGGGTCCCCAATTGCGCGACAGCACCTGTTCGAGCTGGCGCCCGGGCATCGGATCGGCGTCGGCGCGCAACCGGCCCATGATCTCGGAAAGCTCGGGCGGCAGGAGATCGCCGGCATCCATCGAGATCAGCTGACCCATCTTCATGGCGGCGCCCCGCAATTGCGAAAGCTGGTCGGTGACCTTGCGCACATTGCCGGGGGTCATGAGAAGATCGGACAGGCGCGGGCGCTCGCCGCGCGCTAAGCGTCCGGCGCCGTCCAGGAACATGTTGCCGGCAACGCCGCCCGCCAAGCCGCCGAGCCGTGCAAGGCGGGACAACCTGCCGCTCGGCACGGACCGCCCCTTCGAAAACGGATCTCTGGCTGCCATCGCTGTCCGGCCTTCCGGTGTGGTGCAAGGGGTGTCCGTCACAAGATGGCGCGTCTTGCGGCGCCAACCATCCGCGTCCTGGCGCCGCACGGAGCGAGCCGGGCGACCTGAAGCGCTGCGGTCCGCCCGGATGACGCGCGGAACGATCGGCGAGGAAGGCGCAAAACCGCGCTTTGATGCGCCCTCGACTTTCCGCTATTGACGCCGAAAGCGCGGTCGGCGCCGGGCGGGATCTGCGCGAAGGGCGCACCGACCTTTCGGGCAGGCCGCCTTGGCCAACGACGAGGACATTTCACACGATGAATCCGAACAGGATCGGACGCTTTCCGTCGGTGCTTGCAGGCGCGCTCGCCATTGCGGCGTTCCATGCGGTCTCAAGCCTTGCCCACGCGACCCCCGTGCTGGTCGTCGACGCCGAGACGCGACGGGTCCTTTACGAGGAAGAGGCCGGCGCGCCCTGGTATCCGGCCTCGACGACGAAGCTGATGTCGGCCTATGTGGTGTTCGAGGCGCTGGCCCGCGGCGAGGTGACGCTCGACACGCCGGTGGTGATTTCCAAGGAGGCCATGGGCGAGGCCTCGCTTCACGCCGGTCTCAAGGCCGGGCGGTCGATGCGGCTCGAGGATGCGCTCTATGCCATGGTCGTCGGCTCGGCGAACGAAGTTTCGGTGTCGCTTGCCGAAACCGTTGCCGGAAGCGTCGATGCGTTCGCCGGCCGCATGAACGACGTCGCCCGGCGCCTCGGCATGACCGCCTCGCATTTTTCGAACCCCAATGGCCTGTTCGCGAAGGACCATGTCACGACAGCGCGCGATCTGGCGCTCCTCGGCGTGGCGGCGGCGACGGATTTCCCGCAATATCGCCCGCTTTTCGAGACCTTCCAGGTGATCATCGACGGCAAGACGCTGGAATCGGAAAACACGCTTCTCACCGGGTTTCCCGGGACGATCGGTTTCAAGACCGGGTTTCTCTGCGCGTCCGGCCGCAACGTCGTCGCGATGGCGGAACGGGGAGGGCGGCGGATCCTCGTCGTGATTCTCGGCGCCACCACGGGCCGCGAGCGGTCCGAACGGGCGGCCAAACTGATGACGGAAGCCTTCGACGGCACGCTCGCGCCCTCAGGCCGCGATCTGGCGGCGCTTCAAAACAATCCGTCGCTGCCGCCCGAGGACATGCGGATGCGGGTCTGCAGCGACGAGACCGCGGCCTACGAGGCGAAGCGCAACCGGCTCTATCCGATGGGGCTGCCGGGCGAGGTCAGCTATCTTGGCGCCGACATCGCGCCGCGCGCCTATGCCTTCCAGACGACCGAGGCCGCCCCGACATTCGACGTGCCGATCCCCACCCTGCGCCCGGTTCGCCCTTACACTGGCGATCGGATGCCTTAAATTCAGGGAACGGGAGAAAACGTCAGATCCGGTCGATCGACCACCCGGCGCGAAAATTCGAAGAACCGACGGTTCCGGGCGAGGCCATGCCATCGCTCCAGTCCGTACGGGCATGAAGGAGGCTTGCCGCCCATGAGTGTCGCATTCGTCAAGGAACCCAACGAAGACCAGGTCGAGGTCCTGCCGGACCGCGATCTCGGCACCGATCCCAACATCGTCACGCCGCGGGGCCTGCATCTCATCGACGGCGAGATCGCGGCGCTGGACGCCCGCCTGATCGAGGCGCGGGACGCCGGCGACAAGGTGGCGCTCGCTCATATCAACCGGGATCTGCGCTACTGGAAGGCGCGTCACGCGACCGCCGAACTCGTCCGGCCGCCCCACGATCCGCAGACCGTCCAGTTCGGATGCGTGGTCTCGATCGAGCGACCCGACGGGCGCGAGCAGCGCTTCACGATCGTCGGTATCGACGAGGCGGACCCGCGCGAGGGCTACCTGTCCTATCTGTCGCCGCTCGCCAGAACACTGATCGGCAAGTCCGTCGGCGACACGGTGAAGGCCGGCGCGAGCGATGCCGAGATCACCGCGATCGCCGCCGGCTGAGACCGCCGTCCGGATTGTCCGTCCCGTGCGCGCGTGCTGATGTCCGCAAGGGCCTACGAAGCGGGCGGCGGCGTCAGAGCAGCGGCACGCCGGTCAGGTCCATGACGACGCCATAGCTGACGATCCCGAGGCCCAGCATGGCGACGGTCACGAGGATTGCGGTCGCCCAGTCGCCGAGAATGGTGTGGCAGAGGCGTGCCGTCAGGACCAGGGAGGCGAGGGACAGGACCGCGCCCAGAAGCGCCAGATTGGGCCCCCTGCCGAAGGCGAGGACGAGGGCGAGATAGGGGGCGAAGGCCCAGCTGATCAGGGCCGCGCCCCAATTCGTCGCGACGACGAGCGGGGAGACCTTGCGGCCCCATCCGATCTGCCGCGCGACGAGGATCAGGCAGAATACGGGCAGGAGCCAGGAAAGAAGATCGGCGAGGAGATGGGCTCCGAACGCCTGTGCCCCGCCGATCTCCCGGACCGGATCGACCGGCCGGTCGATCTCGTATTCGATCCAGGACAGGACCAGGGCGGGCGCGGCGACGAGAATGGCGAAGAAGGAGCGGTAGAAACCGTCGGCGGACAGGTCGAGGCGATCGAGGCCGGCCCTTCGGCCCGCCATCAGGGCGAACGCGCCGGAAAAATTGCTCAGGATCTCGCTCACGTCAGGCAGCGACTGCGGCTCTGGAGGCGAACCAACGGGAGAGGAACTGGTCATAGATTTCTGTCAACGCCTCCAGATCGGCAATGGGCACGCGCTCGTCGGCCATGTGCATAGTCTGGCCTACCAGGCCGAACTCGACAACAGGGCAGTGATCCTTGATAAACCGTGCGTCCGACGTTCCGCCAGTGGTGGAAAGCTGCGGCGATTTGCCGGTGACCGAGGCAACGGACGCCGACAGGGAGGCGATGAGATCGTCGGACCGGGTGAGAAAGGATTCCGAAGGCCGGCCGCGCCATTCGACGGCGATCTCGGCTGCGTCGCGCCCGACGCGGTATGAACCTCCCGTGCGTGCCGCCTCGACGCGCCGCAGCACCTCGGTCTTCAGGCTCTCCGGCGTCCAGGCATCGCTGAACCGGATATTGAAGGTGAGCGTCGAGCGCCCCGGAATGACGTTGGTCGCCGGGTTTCCCGTATCGATCGAGGTGATCTCGAGATTGGTCGGCGGGAAGGCTGCCGTTCCTTCGTCGAACGGTTCGGCCATCAGCCGGTCGGCGACGGCGACGATGGTGCGAAGCGGATTGTCGGCAAGATGGGGATAGGCGACGTGACCCTGACGTCCCTTCACGGCGACGGTCCCTGACAGGGAGCCCCGCCGACCGATCTTGATCATGTCGCCGAGGGCGTTTGGATTGGTCGGCTCTCCCACGAGGCTGGCGTCGAACCGTTCGCCGCGCGCCGCCACCCAGTCGAGAAGCTTGATCGTTCCGTTGATCGCCGGGCCTTCCTCGTCGCCGGTGATCAGAAGGGAAATGCGCCCGTCGCCGGGCTCCCCTCGCGCCTTGCGCCGCGCGACGGCGGCGACGAAGGCGGCGATGCCGCCCTTCATGTCGACCGCGCCGCGCCCGTAAAGCATGCCGTCGCGGATCTCGGCCGCAAATGGCGGCGCGCTCCAGTCGGCCTCGTCTCCGGTCGGCACCACGTCGGTGTGGCCGGCAAAGCAGAGATGGGGACCGGTCCCGCATGCGGCGTAAAAATTCTCGATGTCGGGCGTTCCGGCCTCGGTGAAGACCGGCCGCTCGACCGAGAAGCCGAGCGGTTCGACAAGCTCCTGAAGTGTCGTCAGGGCGCCGCCCTCGTGGGGCGTCACCGAAGGGCAGCGGATCAGCGCGGCAAGCACGGCGATGGGATCGGTCGGATCGATGGGCAGGGACATGGGCGGCACGCAGGGTTCGAACGTTGATGTCGGCGGTGAGGTGCCTGTTTGCCACAGCAAGACGCCGAATGCGACCGCCGGGCAATCCGCCACCGATTTGCCGCGATCGGGGCCGAGCGGGTTCATGCAACGTTAACGGTCCGGATTTCGGCGAATGCTTCGCTCCCTGCGCATGCCTCTGCTTTTCACCGCCCTTTTCGCCCTGCCTCTGTCCGCATGCGTGCCGAATGCCGCGACGGTCCTGGAAAGCGCTGCGCCGCTGCCCGTCGCCCGCCCTGCCGATGCGCCGAGCCCGGTCGCCGTCGCCGCGATCCAGGACGAGAAGGTGTTCTCGCGTGACCGCGAGATCGCCGCGCGCGAGATCGCGAAGGCATCAGAAAAGGGCACGGTTTCGGGAAGCGCCGCGATCGACGGGCTGATCGCGAAGCATGCGAAGGCCAACGACATTCCGGTCGAACTCGCCTTCGGCGTCGTGCGGGTCGAAAGCCGGTACAATCCCAGAGCCAGGGGCGCGGGCGTCTACGGCCTGTCGCAGATCAAGCCGGCGACGGCCAGGAGCCTCGGCTTTTCCGGCTCGGCCAGCGACCTGCTGGATGCCGACACCAATCTTCGCTACGGCATGAAATATCTGAAGGGCGCCTGGGACAAGGCCGACCGCGACGTCTGCCGGACCGCGATGAAGTACAAGGGCGGCCACCGCGCAACCCGCATGACGCGCTCGGCCTCGTCCTACTGTTCGAAGGTCAAGGCGCACATGGCCGAGATCGCCAAGCGCGGCGGCGTGCCTGCGGCCAGGGCTCTGGCGACGATGCCGGCCGAAACGGCCGTCGCCGGAGCGCCGCCGGCAAAGGCGATGGTCACGATGGTCGATGCGGTCGAGCGGCCTGGCGCAGCCGCGCCGACCCTGCCGGTTGCGGCCGATGCGATCATCGAGGCGCCGGCAAAGCCGGCGACCACCGATATCAGCAGCCGGCGCATTCCCGTGCCCACGCCGTCCGAACGGTCCTGATCGCCGCCTGAGGCTTCAGTCCTTCTCGGTGACGAGCAGGATCGGCCCCAGCCTGTCCCGCCGATAGGCAATGCCTGCCGCGGGATAGGAGAGGCTCGACACCTGTCCGTCGAAGAACAGGGCGTCGCGAACGCCGACGGTGTCGCGGAAGAAGACCGCGAAATCGTGAAAGTTGATCGGCTTGCGGGTGAGGGCGAGATAGACGATGCCGCCATCCGCGCTGACGCCGACGCCGTTGCGCACGTAGAGACTGTCCGAGTTCTCGATGAAGCGCGGATGCACGCTGCCGTCGATCAGCAGCATCGGGCCGGATTGGGTGGCGAGGGCCGGGGCATGGCCCTCGTCGAGATAGGCCTGCGTCTCGCGAACGAAGGCGCGGCCGTTCTCGACGTAGAAGACGCCGTTCGGGCGCAGGGAGAAATTGCCCGAGCCCGTGCCCAGAACCGCATTCTTGAGCGTCCGCCCGTCCTGGACCGTCAGCCCGACGGGGCGGCGGTCCTCGTGATACATGCCGGCATTCATCGCGAGCACGACCGGGGAGGACACGCTTTTCGCGGCGTTCTCGAACGTCTCGTAAGGCCGGTCCGATGCGTCGAGCGCGCGCAGCGTCAGATCGTAGCCGGCGAGCGGCACCTCGCACAGGATCGTTTCGACGGTGCCGGCCATGGCGATGCGGCAAAGGCCGTCATGGCCGGCCGGCAGATCGGGTACCGGCACCAGCCAGCTCCAGAAGCTGGCTGCGAGGACCGTCGGTACGAGGCTCGAAAACAGGGTTTTCATCGCTTTTGCGTCCGGTTCTCGATGGGTCGATCGCTTGATCGGTTTGAAACGGAGCGGGCCGCTCCTGCTCGGTGGCCCGGCTCTCACTATCGTGCGCCGGCCGGCCCTATTCCAGAACGAGGTTCGCCGCGCTGTCGGGCAGTTCCTCGCCGAACGCGCGCTGGTAGAATTCGGCCACGAGCGAGCGCTCGAGATCGTCGCACTTGTTGAGGAAGGTCAGCCGGAAGGACATGCCGATATCGCCGAAGATCTCGGCGTTCTCGGCCCAGGTGATCACGGTCCGCGGGCTCATCACGGTGGACAGGTCGCCGTTCACGAAGGCGGCACGGGTGAGATCGGCGACACGCACCATGCGGCTCACCGTCTGGCGGCCCTTCTCGTTCTGCCAGTCCTTGACCTTGGACAGGACGATCTCGACCTCGTTGTCGTGCGGCAGGTAGTTGAGCGTCGTGACGATGGACCAGCGGTCCATCTGCGCCTGGTTGATCTGCTGGGTGCCGTGATAGAGGCCCGTCGTATCGCCAAGGCCGACCGTGTTGGCGGTGGCGAACAGGCGGAAGGCGGGATGGGGACGGATGACCCGGCTCTGGTCGAGAAGCGTCAGACGGCCCGACGATTCCAGGACGCGCTGGATCACGAACATCACGTCCGGCCGGCCGGCATCATACTCGTCGAAGACCAGCGCGACATTGTTCTGGTAGGCCCAGGGCAGGATGCCGTCGCGAAACTCGGTGACCTGCATGCCGTCGCGAACGGTGATCGCGTCCTTGCCGACGAGATCGATCCGGCTGACATGGCTGTCGAGGTTGACGCGCACGCACGGCCAGTTCAGCCGGGCCGCCACCTGCTCGATATGGGTCGACTTGCCTGTGCCGTGATAGCCCGACACCATGACGCGCCGGTTGCGCGAGAAGCCGGCGAGGATCGCGAGTGTCGTTGGCTTGTCGAAGATATAGTCCGGATCGATCTCGGGAACGTGCGGATCGGCGTTCTTGAAGGCCGGTACGGTCAGGTCGCTCTCGAAACCGAAGGTTTCACGCACGGAGATCGTGGTGTCCGGGAGAGGGGCCACGTGTCGTTCCGATGCACTCATCTTGCCTCCTGAAGACCGGCGCGGCGCTGGAACGGCCGCACGGCTCTTGAATCGTCTCGTTCATGGGTGAAGCGCGGGCCCCGCCATGCATCCCGACCTTTCCGGGAAGGCGGGATCGTGGAAGCACCGAAGCTTTGCGTTGCCACGCAAATACCGCGTGACAGGCCCGGATGGAACCTCGCATCACGCGATCGACCGGCTTTTTTGGCACGCATCGCAGTCCGCAGCGCCGCTCGCAAGGCTCGCCCGTGCCTCAGCAGAAGCCGGATTGCTTCAAAAGCTTGTAGGCCTGGATCACGTCGCGCAGACGATCCTCATGGCCGCGATCGCCGCCGTTTGCGTCCGGATGGAGCTGCTTGACGAGCTCCTTGTAGCGCACGCGCACGTCCTCGCCCGACGCGTTGGACTGGAGGCTCATGGTCTCCAGCGCCTTCTGCTCCAGCGGCCGCACGCGCCGGCGCGCTTCCGTGCGGCCTTGGGCCGCATCGGTCTCGCCGAACATGTCGAACGGCTCGCCGCGCTTGCGCCTGCGCGGTTTGGGCGCATTCGGAGACGTCGCATTGTGACCCATCGGATAGGTCGGCCGGTGTCCGGTCAGCGAATCCTTGAGATATTTGCGGATATCGTCGTCGCCGAGCCCGGAGAAGTAGTTGTAGCTCTTGTTGTATTGCCTGACATGGTCGACGCAGAAATTGAGGTACTCGCCCTCATTGTCCCGTCCCATCGGCGCCTTGTGGACGCCGGGCTTGTCGCATCCCTCCCAGGCGCATTCCTGCGTCTGGGGCTTGGGCTTGGCGCCGCCTGGGCCGCGCCGTTTCACCCGTATCGTATCGAAATATTTGCTGTCGAGTTTCATCGCGGGAGACTATGGGCCTTCGAACACCGAGGAACAAGAATTGACAGATCGGAAAAAGCCCGGAACTAAGAGTGGCCGATGCCTTCGCCCGACGGACGAGGCGTTCTTACGTCCTCATCGAGGGCGGAAGTTAGATCGTTCCAAGCTGGCGCGGCCCTGACGACGGGGCCGTCGCCGGCAATGCAAGAGAGAGACGGATGAGCATCAAATCCGATATCGAAGGCAAGCTCGAGGCGGCCTTCTCGCCCGAAAGCCTCGCCGTGATCGACGAGAGCCATCTCCATGCCGGACACCACCATGCCGGCAGCTCCCACCATGACGGTTTCGACGGAACCGGCGAGACTCATTTCAGGGTGCGGATCGTCTCGGACAGGTTCGAGGGGATGAGCCGGATCGATCGGCAGCGGGCGATCAACAGGCTTCTTGCCGACGAACTGAATGCCGGCGTCCACGCGCTCGCGATCGAGGTGCGCGCGCCCGGCGAGCCCGGACGGCGCTGATCGTCGAAGGCGCAGGCAGGAGCCCGTTGCAATGGGGCAGGACAGCCCGTCTTTCTCGCGCCCGCGCCCAATGGCAGGCTTTGCCCTGGTCGGCTCCCTCTCGATGCTCGCTGGCATGGTCGACGCCATCGGCTTCATCGCGGCCGGAGACTTCGTCTCCTTCATGAGCGGCAACACGACGCGGCTCGCCATCGCGATCGGCGACGGCCGCTTCGACGACGCCGCCCGGCTTGCCCTGATTCTGTGCGTCTTCGTGGCCGGCAACACGATCGGCGTCGTTCTGGTGCGCACGGCGCATGCACGGATCTGGCCGTTGCTCCTCGGCGTTTGCGCCCTGCTCGCCGCGAGCGCGCGGCTTGAAACGGGCGGGCTCGCCATGTCCGGCCTCGTGCCGGCGATCCTTGCGATGGGCGCGATGAACGCGGCGGTCGAGACCGTGGCCGGCCACCCTGTCGGCCTGACCTACGTCACCGGCGCGCTGTCCCGCTTCGGCAAGGGGCTGGGGCGGCTCCTGACCGGGTCCCGAGACCGCGGTTTCCTCGTCCACGTGGTTCCCTGGCTCGGCATGCTGACCGGCGCGGTCGGCGGCGCATTGCTGCAGATTCATGCCCACGAGATCGCGCTCGATGCCGGCGCGGCGCTCGCCGCGGCGCTCTGCCTCGTCACGTGGCTCATGCCCCGCGCCTGGACGATGGCCTATCTCGGAGCGGACCGGTAGCGACCCGGACCCTGTGGAACGACGCGGCTTCCATCGACGACGGCCTCTTCCCTAAAGGGCCTCGCACCTCAGATGAGCCGCTCGTACCCATGCACGAACGAGCCCCGGAAGGCACGCCATGACCACCCGAACCCGCCGTCACGCCCGCTATCCCTATTCGGCCCTTCCCGAGCGGCCGGTGTTCGCGTGGCCGAACGGCCGGCGGCTGGCGGTCTATGTCGCGCTGAATGTCGAGACGTTCTCGTTCGGCGAGGGCGAGGGGGCGGGTCTTGCTCCGAAGCAGGCGGAGCCGGACGTTCTCAACCATGCCTGGCGCGAATGGGGCAACCGGGTCGGCGTCTGGCGCATGAAGGATGTGTTCGACGCGCTCGACCTGCCGCTCGCGCTCCTGCCCAATGCCTGCGTCTACGAGAACTGTCCCGGCCTGATCGAGGCGTTCCGGGCGCGCGGCGACGAGATCGTCGCCCATGGCCGCACGAATGCCGAGCGGCAGGGCACGTTGAGCGAAGCGGAGGAGCGGGCGCTGATAGGCGAGGCGAGCGACATCTTCCGCCGCCACGAAGGCGGCCTTCCGGCCGGCTGGCTGGCGCCGTGGATCTCGCAGAGCGAGGTCTCGATCGATCTGCTGAAGGAAGCAGGCTACGCCTATCATCTCGACTGGTGCCACGACGACCAGCCGACATGGATGGCGACGCGCGACGGCGGGCGGATCCTGTCGGTGCCCTACAGCCACGAGATCAACGACATTCCCGCGATCAGCGCGCGCTTCACCGGGCCGGAGGCGTTCGCCGACATGATCATCGCCCAGTTCGACGAGATGCTGGAGGCTTCGAGCAAGGCGCCCGCGGTGATGAGCATCGCGCTTCACCCCTACATCACCGGCCAGCCTTACCGGCTGCGGGCGCTGAAGCGCGCGCTTTCGCATATTGCCGCGCATCGCGACCGGATCTGGCTGACCCGGCCCGGCGAGATCGCCAAGGCGTTCGCCGAACGTGGATAGCGGTCATGGCGGGCGCGATGCTGGACGCCGGTGGGGCGGGGCAGGGGACACGAGGCAGGGCCGCATGGGCGGCCCTGCCGGATCACGGGGTCCGGGGGCACCTGCCCGTCAGACGATCGTCGCCTCTGTCGCCGCGCGCAGATCGGCCTCGCTGACGCCCGGTGCGGTCTCGACGATGCGCAGGCCGCCCTCGACCACGTCGAGGACGCCCAGATTGGTGATGATGCGATCGACGACGCCGGTTCCCGTCAGGGGCAGGGTGCAGGCCTTCAGAATCTTGGATTCGCCGGCCTTGTTCTGATGGTCCATGACGACGACGACCTTGCCGACGCCGGCCACGAGATCCATCGCGCCGCCCATGCCCTTCACGAGCTTGCCGGGAATCATCCAGTTGGCCAGATCGCCGTTCTCCGCGACTTCCATCGCGCCGAGGATCGCGCAGGCGATCTTGCCGCCGCGAATCATGCCGAAGCTCATGGCGCTGTCGAAATAGGATGTCCGGTCGAGCTCGGTGATCGTCTGCTTGCCGGCATTGATCAGGTCCGGGTCGACCGTCTCCTCGGTCGGGAAGGGCCCCATGCCGAGCATGCCGTTTTCCGACTGGAGCGTCACGTCCTTGTCGCCGATATAGTTGGCGACGAGGGTCGGGATGCCGATGCCCAGATTGACGTACCAGCCGTCCTCGAGTTCGGCGGCCGCCCGTTCGGCCATTTGATTGCGATCCCAGGGCATCAGGCGGTCTCCCTCTCATTGGTCGTGGCCGGTTCCTGGCGGATGGTGCGCTGTTCGATGCGCTTTTCGTGTTCGCCCTTCACGATGCGGTGCACATAGATGCCGGGCAGGTGGATATGGTCGGGATCGAGGGAGCCGCGCGGAACGATCTCCTCGACCTCGGCCACGCACACGCGGCCACACATGGCGGCCGGCGGATTGAAGTTGCGGGCCGTCTTGCGGAAGATCAGATTGCCGGTGTCGTCGGCCTTCCAGGCCTTCACGATGGACAGGTCGGCGACGATGGCGCGTTCGAGAATATAGGTCTCGCCGTCGAAGACCTTTTCTTCCTTGCCTTCGGCGATCTGGGTGCCGACGCCGGTCTTGGTATAGAAGCCGGGAATGCCGGAGCCGCCCGCGCGCATGCGCTCGGCGAGCGTGCCTTGCGGATTGAATTCGAGTTCGAGTTCGCCGCCGAGATATTGGCGCATGAACTCCTTGTTTTCGCCGACATAGGAGGAGATCATCTTCTTCACCTGCCGGCTCTGCAGCAGGATGCCGATCCCGAAATCATCGACGCCGGCATTGTTGGACGCGAAGATCAGGTCTTTCGCGCCGTGATCCCGGATCGCCTGAATGAGCAGTTCGGGAATGCCGCAAAGACCGAAGCCGCCAGCGGCGATGAGCATGCCGTCCTTTAGCAAACCGTCCAGCGCGGACGCAGCGTCCGGATAGATTTTCTTCATGCTGCCTCTCTCGATTCGACAATGACGGGCGCCTGCCGCCCGATGGGGACGATGACGGGGCGCATGTCCTGATCGCACATCATTCCGGAGCCCGTTCACCGACGGTCTCGTTGGACGGCGCGCTCCGGTCTTTGTCAAGTCTGGCCCCGTCGCCCCGCTGCCGGCGTGCGCTCGCGCAGCATGGCCTGCGCGAGCGCACGGGGCGGCAAGGCGCGGCAAACTTGTCCCCATGGCCCGGCCGCCGTCCCATAGTGGCGGCGATCTTTGTTCCGTCGAGGCCGCCATGTCCAACACCCCCCTTCTCGGTCTGCCCTATCTGATGGCCGCACAGGCGCAGAAGCACATCACCCACAACGAGGCGCTGCGGGCGCTCGACGCGCTCGTCCAGATCGGCGTCGTCTCGCGCGACCGCACCCGCCCGCCCGAAAATCCCGTCGAGGGCGAACGTCACCTGGTGGCGGCCGGCGGCACCGGGGCGTTCGCCGGCCAGGATGGCCGCGTCGCCGCCTTCCAGGACGGTGCCTTCGCGTTCTATGCGCCGCAGCCCGGCTGGCTCGCCTTCGTCGCCGCCGAAAAAATGCTCGTCGTCTTCGACGGGAACGGCTGGGCGCCCCTGCCGGGCCCGAGGCGCCTCGACGATCTGGAGGGGCTCGGCATCAATGCGGCGGCGGACGCCACCAATCGCCTGATCGCCAAGTCCGACGCCGTGCTCCTCACCCATGACGACGTCACGCCCGGCAGCGGCAACGTCCGCGTGACGATCAACAAGGCGCAAGGGTCGAACGCCGGCGCCCTCCTCTTCCAGACCGGCTATTCGGGCCGGGCGGAGATCGGAACGGTGGGCGACGACCGGTTGCGGGTCAAGGTCAGCCCGGACGGCCAGGGCTGGACCTCCGCCGTCACGATCGACGGCGCGACCGGCGCGCTCGGCATCGGCACGGAGCCCAGCCAGTACCGGCTCGAACTCGGCAGCGGCGAATTCAGCAGCGCGGCCGGGCGCTTCGACGGCCCGGCGGGACGCGAGACGACGCTCTCGCTTCTGCGGGACGCTTCGACGCGGTGGAAGCTCGGCATGTCGGCCGATCCCGAAAGCGGCGTCGATAGGGGTTCCGATTTCATCCTGCACCGTTTCACCGATGGCGGCGCCTATCTCGGCACACCCTTGCGGATCGCCAGAGCGGACGGCAGCCTCGCGGTTTCCGGCAAGGTCAGGAGCCGCGATCTCGCGCCGTCCGGCGACAACGCCTACAGCCTCGGCGCAAGCGGCGCGCGCTGGTCGAGCATCTGGTCGGCCAACGGCGTCATCCAGACATCCGACGAGCGCGACAAGACGGAGATCGCGCCCATTGCGCCGGACGTGGCGGGCCGTCTCGTCGATCAGATCGCGCCGGTCACCTTCCGCTGGGCCGAAGGCGGGCGCGAGCCGGTCGGCCCGGGCGAGACCACCGGCGAGCCCGTGCTTGTCGCCCGCACGGGCGCGCGCCGCCATGCCGGGTTCCTCGCGCAGGACGTTCGCGCGGCGCTCCTCGGCGAAGGTCTCGATATCGCGGCCTGGGGGCTGGACGATCCGGACCGGCCGGAGAGCCGCCAATGGCTGCGACCCGACCAGATGATCGCCGTTCTATGGTCGGCCGTACGCGGCCTGCGCGCCAGCCAGGCCGCGCAGGGCGACGCGTCCGGCTGACGGGCGATCCCGGCTTCTGCCGCGTTTGCCCGGCCATTCCGTTCACGCCCCGTGATCACGCTTCGAAGCGATCGATCAGCCTGTTCAGGAATTTGGTCACCGTGGCGGCTTCGTCCTCCGAAAGACTGTCGAACGTCGCCCAGAGCCGGTCGCGCATGTGGCGATGCTCGTCCAGGATCGGCTTCGCATTCGCCGCGACAAGGTCGATGACGATGCCGCGCCGATCGGCCGGATTGGGGCGCCGCTCGATCAGACCGGCGCGCTCCAGCCGGTCGAGAAGCGCGGTCGTCGCCCCCGTCGACAGCGCCACGTGCTCGGAGATCATCTTCCCGGTCACGGGGCCCTGCGCGGTTTCCAGAAAGCCGAGACAGCCAAGGTCCGTCAGCGCCAGGTCGTGGCGGGCCGCAAGGGTCTTGTCGAGCTCGACCGCGATGGCGATGACGCGCTTGAACAGGCGCCCGAGTTCGTCGGACGTCGTTTCGCGGCGCGAGCCGCCGCGCGCGCTGCCGTGCCTGCATGCCATTGACGGGACCTCTTTCCTGATTTAGCTCTATGATAGAGTAAATTGATCAACAAGCAAATGGACGTCCCATCGATGGTCGCCGGCCCGCCGCCTCGTTCAGTCCGCTTCCGCGTCTGCCTGGCCGCGCTGGCGCCGGTCCTCCTCGGAGCCTGTTCCCCCGAAACCCAAAGCGAGCGACCGCCGGAGCCGATCGGATACGTGACCGCCAGGCCGGAACGTGTCAGCCGGACGACCAGCCTGACCGGCGAGATCGTCGCGCGGCACACGGCGACCTATGCCTTCGAGACGAGCGGCCGGGTGGCGGAGGTCGCCGTCGATGTCGGGGCAAAGGTGAAGGCGGGCGATCTCCTTGCGAGCCTCGATCCGGTCCAGCAGCGGGCGGACGTCTCTGCGGCGGAGGCCGCCGTCGCCTCGGCCAGGGCGCGGGCGAGGCAGGCCTCCGGCGCGTTCGAGCGCCAGAAGGCGTTGTTCGAGAGGGGGTATACCACGCGCGGCGATTTCGACGATGCCGAAAAGGCGCTTTCCTCCGCGACCAGCGCCGTCGATACGGCCGTTGCGAATCTGGAGACGGCAAGGACCAATCTCGAAAACACCGTTCTGAGAGCCGACGCGAACGGGGTCGTCACCAGCCGCAGCGTCGATCCGGGCCAGGTGGTGAGCGCCGCCCAGACGGCCTTCGGCTTTGCCGAGGACGGGCCCCGCGATGCGGTCTTCGACATTCAGGAACAGCTTCTCATCGGCGAAGGGAAGGCCCCGCCGATCAGGGTTTCGCTCGTCGGCGACCCCTCGGTCGAGACCACGGGCACGGTGCGCGAGGTCTCGCCCCTGATCTCCCCGGAGACCGGAACGGTGCGGATCAAGGTCGGGCTCGACGCGGTTCCGCCCCGGATGTCGCTGGGGTCCGCCGTCGTCGGGATGAGCACCGAGACGGAACCGGGATCGGCGATCGTCCTGCCCTGGACATCGCTGATGGCCGATGGCGGCAAGACCGCCGTCTGGACGGTCGAGAAGGGCACGAATGCGGCGCGGCTCACGCCGGTGACCGTCGGCTATTACGAAAGCGCGACCATCATCGTGAAGGATGGCATCGAGGCCGGCGACCGTGTGGTCACCCAAGGCTCCCAGCTCGTGCGGCCGGGACAGGTTCTGGACCTCGTCTCGATGGATGGCGACGAAGGCGCCGGCTCGTGATGCGCGCCCTTCGCCACGCGGGCCTGATCGTCGCGGCCGCGCTTCTTGCCGCCTGCTCCAAGGGCGAGGAGGCCGAACAGGCGCCGCTGCCGCCGCGCCCCGTCCTGACGATGATCGCGGCCGAGCGTCCGCTCGCGGGCCAGACCTATTCCGGACAGATCGCGCCGCGCTTCGAGACCACGCTGGCGTTCCGCACGCTCGGGCGGATCGTCTCGCGCAACGCCGATGTCGGCGATCAGGTGGAGAAGGGGCAGGTGCTGGCGGCGATCGACGCCGAGGCTCTGGCCGCGGACGTGCGGTCGGCGCGGGCCGAACTTGCCGATGCCCGCATCCAGGCCCGCGCGGCCGAAGCCAGCGCCGTGCGCAGCCGGACCCTGTTTGCCGAAAACACCGTGTCCCAGTCCGAACTGGAAATTGCCGAGCAGAGCCGGCAGGTCGCCGTCTCGCAGGTGAGGAGCGCCCAGGCGCAGCTCGACAAGGCCGAGAACCGTCTCGGTTTCGCGGTTCTGACCGCGCCCTATGGCGGCGTGATCACCGAGCGCATGGCCGATGTGGGCGAGGTCGTTTCCGCCGGCGCCACCGTCTTCCGGCTGGCCCGCACCGACGAGCGCGAGGCGGTCGTCGACGTGCCGGCCAGCCAGAGCGCGGGTTTGGCCGAGGGCGACCCGTTCGAGGTGAGGCTCCAGATCCGGCCGGACCTTCGCGTCGAGGGCACGATCCGGGAGATCGCTCCCGAAGCCGACGCCCTGACGCGAACGAACCGCGTGCGCATCACGCTCGCCGATCCGCCCCCGGCCTATCGCATCGGCGCGCTGATCACGGCCGTTCCCGCAGGAGGGGAGGGGACCGGCGCAGCGATCCTCCTGCCCGAAAGCGCGATTCTGGAGGAGGACGGACAGCGCTTCGTCTTCGTCGTCGCGGCGGACGAGAAGAGCGTTGAAAAACGCCCCGTCGCCGTTGCCCCCGCGGCGTTCGACGCGGTGCGCATCACCGATGGGCTGAATCCCGACGAGCGCATCGTGATCGCCGGGGTCCGCAGCCTGACGGACAACCAGCCCATATCGCTGCTCGAAGAGCCGGAAGGCGCAACCGCGGAAGAGACCCCATCGTGAAGAGCTTCAATCTGTCGGACTGGGCGCTCCATCACCGCTCCTTCGTCTGGTTCCTGATGATCGTCTCCATGCTCGTCGGGGCGCTGGCCTACATCAATCTCGGCCGCGAGGAGGATCCGCCTTTCACCATCAAGACCATGGTGGTCTCGGGCGCGATGCCGGGCGCGACCGTCAGGGAGATGACGACGCAGGTCACCGACCGGATGGAAAAGAAACTGCAGGAGCTGGATTCCCTCGACTATACCCGCTCGATCACGACGCCGGGCCGCACGGTCATCTTCGTCAATCTCCTGCCGACGACGAAGTCGGGCGAGATCACCGGCATCTGGACCCGCGTGCGCCACATGATGGCCGACATCCGGGGGGAATTTCCGTCCGAGTTCCAGGGCTTCGGCTTCAACGACGAGTTCGGCGACGTCTTCGGCAATATCTACGCGTTCACCGCCGACGGCTTTTCGCCGCGCCAGTTGCGCGATTATGTCGACGGGGTTCGCACAAGGGTCCTGCAACTCGACGAGGCCGGCAAGGTGGAGCTGGTCGGCGCGCAGGACGAGAAGGTCTTCCTGGAATTCTCGCTGCGAAAGATCGCCGGGCTCGGCATCGACCAGCAGGCGATCATCGATACGCTGAAGGCCCAGAACGCCATCGCGCCCTCCGGCATCATCCATTCGGGCCCCGAGCGGATCTTCGTGCGCGTGTCCGGCCAGTTCGATGCGGCGACGAGCCTTGATGCGATCAATTTCCGGGTCAACGACCGGTTCTTCCGCCTCGGCGACGTCGCGACCATCACGCGGGGCTACGAGGACCCGCCCGCCGAGCTGTTCCGCTACAATGGGGAACCGGCGATCGGGCTCGCCATCGGCATGCGCAAGGGCGGCAATATCGTCGACTTCGGCGAGACGCTGAAGGAGGAGATGGCGCGGATCGTCTCCGATCTGCCGGTCGGCATCGGCGTTCACCTCGTCGCCGACCAGTCGGCGGTGGTGGAGGAATCGGTCGGCGGCTTCACGAAGGCGCTTCTGGAGGCGGTGCTGATCGTCCTGGCCGTCAGCTTCGTCAGTCTCGGCTTTCGCGCCGGCTTCGTCGTCACGCTTTCGATCCCGCTGGTGCTCGCCATGACGTTCATCGGCATGGAGTATGCCGGCCTCACTTTGCAGCGGATTTCGCTCGGCGCGCTGATCATCGCCCTCGGCCTTCTCGTCGACGATGCGATGATCGCGATCGAGACCATGGTCTCGCGACTGGAAAAGGGCGAAAGCCGGGAAAAGGCGGCAAGCTTCGCCTGGACCTCGATCGCGTTTCCCATGCTGTCGGGAACGCTCGTCACCGTCGCCGGCTTCCTGCCGATCGGCTTCAACAACTCCAACGCGGGCGAATATACGTTTTCCCTGTTCGTGGTGATCGCGCTCGCCCTGGTCCTGTCCTGGATCGTCGCGGTCCTGTTCACGCCCCTCATCGGCGTGCTGCTTCTGCCCAAATCGATGCACACGCACGATGCCAAGCCGGGCTTTGCCCGCCGGGCCTTCAGCCATGTGCTGCGCGGCGCGATGCGCTGGCGCTGGCTGACGATCCTCGTCACCGTCGCCTTGTTCGCCGGCTCGCTCTATTCGATGCGCTTCGTCCAGCAACAGTTCTTTCCGACCTCGGACCGGCCCGAACTCGTCGTCGACGTCACCCTTCGGCGAAACGCCTCGATCGAGGACACGGCGCGTGCGATCGGCAGGCTGGAGGCCGAACTTGCCGGGGAGGACGGCATCGATCATTTCTCCTCCTATGTCGGCCGCCCGGCCGAACGCTTCATCCTCGCCTACGACGTGCAGCCGTCGAACCCGTTCTTCGGGCAGATCGTCATCGTCAATGCGGATCTCGCGGCGCGCGCCCGGGTGCGCGAGACGGTCGAACGGTTTGCCCGCGAGCACCTTGTCGGCATCGACGTCTATGTGAAGAACCTCGAACTCGGCCCCCCCGTCGGGCGACCCGTCCAGTACCGGCTCGGCGGCCCGGACATCGAGATCGTGCGGGCCAAAGCCCGCGATCTCGCCGCGGTGATGGCGGAGGATCCGCGTCTCAAATCGATCGTCACCGACTGGAACGAACCGGCCCGCTCGCTGAAGGTCGAGATCCTGCAGGACAAGGCGCGCCAGCTCGGCGTCACCTCGCAGCAGATCGCGGCGACGCTGAACCTCGTGCTGGACGGCTCGACCGTCACGGAGCTGCGCGACGACATCTATCTCGTCGACGTGGTCGCGCGGGGCCAGCCATCGGACCGCGAATCGATCGCGGCGATCGAGAACCTGCAGCTGACGAGCGCCAGCGGCGCTTCGATCCCGCTGTCGAGCCTCGTCAGCTACGGCTATGCGTACGAGGACCCGATCCTCTATTCGCGCTCGCGCATTCCCACCATCACCGTCAGCGCGGCGATCCAGGGGCCGGCCCAGCCGGCGACGATCGTCACCGCGCTCGCGCCCCGGATCGAGGCCTTCCGCCGGAGCCTGCCGCCCGGCTATGACGTGGCGATCGGCGGCGCGGTGGAATCGAGCACGGAGAGCCAGGGGCCGATCGCCGCGGTCGTGCCCTTGATGCTGGTCGCGATGCTGACCCTGATCATGATCCAGATGCAGAGCTTCCGGGCCATGTTCATCGTCGTGTGCGCCGCCCCGCTGGGGCTGATCGGGGTCGTGGCCGCGCTCGTGCCTTCCGGCGCGCCCCTCGGCTTCGTCGCCATTCTCGGCGTTCTCGCCCTGATCGGCATCCTCATCCGCAACTCGATCATTCTCGTCCATCAGATCGAGGTCCTGCGCGAGGAAGGGGTCCATCCATGGATCGCGGTGTTCGAGGCGAGCGAGATGCGGGCCCGTCCGATCGTCCTGACGGCGGCGGCGGCAAGCCTCGCCCTGATCCCGATCTCGCGCGAAGTGTTCTGGGGACCGATGGCCTACGCCATGATGGGCGGCATCATCGCCGGCACCCTGATCACGCTCCTCTTCATCCCCGCCCTCTATCTCGCGGTCTTCCGGCTGAGGGAGCCGACGCCCGGTCCGGCAGGGCAGGGGCACGCCGTCTAGAGCATCGGCCCGAAAGACGGGATCGATGTTCGGACAGCGGGATGCCTGAAACCAGAGAGCTCGCCGGAGCATGCCGCGCCCGACTGGACGTGGACTGCTCCGGGCCGTGCGCGTCCGGGATTCGTCGCCGCTCCAGTGTTCCCCCATCGGGAAAGCGTCTCGGCCGACCCTAGTTCGCGTGTGCCGGCGCGACGTCCCGCTGATTCACATGGCCGCTGCGGTCCGGTCCAGGGCGGTCTGAGTGTCGTGCCGCGCTCTGATCTTTCGGACCAGGGGGGCGAGCGATGACCCGGCGCGGCATCGTCCGATTTTTTCCGCCTGTCCGGTTCAGCCTCATGAGGGTGATCCCTCACTTCTGATTGTTCAAGGTTTGGTTTTGGCTGGGCTGTGTTTTGCGTTGGGGGGTGATGTTTTGCTGGATTGGTGACGGATTGGTGACGTTGGTGGAGCTTATTTTCCGGGCTGTTGGTTTG
>NZ_JAXLPB010000012.1:0-27481 GCF_034321785.1 Fulvimarina uroteuthidis
CGGGAACGGTCCGCTGAAAGGCGCGGCGGTGCGGCCGATGGCACGCACCGCCGTTCCCGTCCTCAACGCTCGAAAGTCCAGATCATGATCACCTCGCGTTCGGCCGCCCGTTCCGTGCTCGCATTCCTTATCCTCGCCTCCGGGCCCGCCACCGCCGCCAGTGTTTCGGCGGGCCGGGCCGCGGCCGGGATGTGCGCGACCTGCCACGGCCAGAACGGAATCGCGGTCGCGCCGGATGCGCCGAACCTTGCCGGCATGAGTCCGATCTACACCGCGGCGCAGCTGAAGGCCTTCAAGTCCGGCGCGCGCCAGCACCAGCAGATGTCGATCATCGCCGAGGGACTGAGCGACGAGGAGATCGCCGATCTCGCCGCCTGGTATGCCGCCATCGAGGTGACGGCGACGCTGCCAGAAAACTGAGCGGCCTCGGTTCAAGCGTGAAAGGTCGATCGGGCCGTCAAGCGGTTCGCTCCTTCCGGTTGCAGGATTCGAAGCGGGCTGTTTGACAAGCAGGCTCCGCATTTATAGGTCTCGCTCTTGGAGCGCGATAGCATTCGATCGGATCGAACGCCGCGCTTGCCAGACTTTGTTCCGCAGGATGCGCGCGGAAAACCGGTACCCGCTTTTTCTCATCCTGTTTACGACAACACCGAAGTGAAGATCTTTCATCATGTCCCACACGACACCCATACCCGGACAGCCTGCGCCAAGCCTCACGGTCGAGGCGCTTGGCGGAAAGGCGATCGACATCGCCGCCGACAGGCCGAAGAACTTCACGGTGGTTTTCTTCTATCGCGGTCTCCACTGTCCGATCTGCCGCAAGCAGCTGGAAGAGCTGAACGAGAAGCTCGACGCCTTCGACGAGATCGGCGTCACGGCGCACGTGGTATCGATGGACGAGAAGGAACGCGCCGAGAAGCAGAAGGCAGAATGGTCGATCGGCAATCTCTCGATCGGCTTTGGGCTCACCGAGAAGAGCGCCCGCGAATGGGGCCTGTTCATGTCGCAGAAGGAGCAGGATGCCGAGCCGGATCGGTTTGCCGAACCCGGGATCGCGGTGATTAAGCCCGACGGGACGCTCTACTCGCTGCATCTGCAGAACGTTCCGTTCGCCCGTCCGACGATCGATGGGCTTGTCGAGGGTCTCTCGTTCATTATCGAGAACGATTACCCGATCAGGGGCAAGCTTGCTGCATAAGTTCGGCGGGGACTGGTCGTCGCCATTGCGATCCTCGATCGCCTCCTTCATCACCCGAGCGTCATCACGATTCGCGGTAATAGCTACCAGCTTCGCGAAAAGCGCCGCTTCGGCTTAATCCAGTTTGAAGTTCGTTCTGGCCGATCGTGTTATGACCATGACCCGTCTCAAAATGCAGAGCCTCTTAGGCCTGCTTGCGCCGCTTAACGGCAAAAGCTCCGGTAGTTGCGAACCTTTAGTGGGGGCACCCACCCTAATGTTCATCCTCGCGCCTGCGCCGCGCCGGAGCCTTCGTGAGAGGTTTCCACCGATGGTGTGAAGCTGATCAGGTCGCCGAGGGTATCAAGGAACTCCTGATTCCTTCCTTCATCTTCGCCCGCGCGCACCTTGGTTGAATGCCAGATTTCCCGGCATTTAGACGAGGAAAGGCGGAACCTGCGCGGGGATCATGACGGGTATGGGGGAAATCACCATACCCTGACTGGCAGGCAGGTTATGGGCGTCCTGATGTTCGCGCGTGAGATGCGCAAACTCGAATCGTGCAGGTGGGGGTGCCCCCACTAGCTTTCATTTCGCTCCTGCGCGCGAGATGCGATGCCTTATCAAGGTAGGGGCGGACCCACTTTGATAGTTTCGCCGGGAGCCCGTGGCGATGTGAGACATGAAACTTCCGATAAGTGCCCGCCCGAAGTCGCCTGAACCTTAACATTCTCTAACATTTGAGAACTCACGCGAGCGATCTAGGTCGAGGCATCACGGAAATCGTGACACCTTCGGCCCGCGCTGAAGATCACAGGAAACTGCTACCGGTACCGGTAGCTGTTTTGCATTCCAGTAAAGAAATTTCCGTCCAAGTTGGACCTAAAAGGGACACCACCAGACCTACTAGGGTCGTCCCTACCTAGTTCGCATCGAACAAAAAGGGCGGTCGCCCGCCATCTAGTCTGCCGCCGCAACCTACTGTCGGCACCGTCGCTAGGTCTTGCCAGCCATTTCCGGGGCGATCCACTCCGCTACCGTCGCCAGACCATCGCCGATCCGCGCCACGATCAAGCCCGCCGTGAGGAAGGCGAGAGCAATGCAAAGCCTGCCCATGTAGGGGAATGGCGGGACGCAGGGCCTCCGCGCCCATAGGCAAGCGCGGAGGATGATGACGCGGGCGAGTGTCACGAACGCGCCTTGTCGAGCTGGTTTTGTGCGGCCTCCGCGACATGGGCGAGGGCATTCATCTGGACTGAATCGAGGCCCATCCCCTGCGCCATGAGGATCACGGCTTCCATCAGGTTATACGCGGTGTCGATGGCGTCCTGCCGATCAAGGTCGCACGTCTCCTTCGCAAGAGTGAACGATCCCAGGAAGCGTTCCAGCTCGCCTTCGTTGTCGCGCAGAGTGTCGAGAACGTTCCGGTGTTTCAGCACGAAGTGAGCCTTCGTCATGATGTCTTCGAGGTTTTGGCATGGTGCCGACTGCCACGCGGAAGTCATGGCGTCATAGCGATCCATGATCGCCGGCATGGCGCCATTTGGTGCATCGGGCGTTCCGGACGCAATGTGAGCCTCATAGAGCGCCGTGCGCTCGGCGATCAGGTCGGCGATCGTCTTCGTTGACTTAGACATTGGCTTACTCCTCCTGCGCGTCGGCGAGAGCCTTCGTGATGATGTCGCGGGTTTTCCCCGTCAGACGGCCAGCGATCGAGCGCAGAACCGCGACCGCCATGCCATCAAGCTCGTATGGCTCTGGTTCTTCGAGGCTTCTTGTGCTGCGAAGGCCGAGGAAAAGCCGGGCTCCGATGATGTCGAGGTTTCCGGTTCTATCACCGTGATGCACGAACCACGTTTCGTCCTCATTCATGCGGTCGAACAAGTCGTTGATCTGCTCATCGATGCGATAAATTCCGGCCTTCCGATGCTCAGCTTCCTGCTCTCGCCTTCGTGCGATCCATTGCCGAGCAATTTCGTGCGCACGGACCTTTGCTTGAACGCGATGCGAGTGCCCGACTGGAAGATGACTTTCTAGGAGAAGCGCTCTCTTGAAGATGTTGCGAAGAGGGTATCGGATGGTTCGATAGACGCCCCGCCCGTCAGGAGGCGTGGCGTCCTTGATTTCCGGCCAGTACGATAGCCGACCCACGCGCTCGCCGTCGCTGTCCATGGTGTCGAGGCCGGGCTTCGCCCATGCCGGCAGAGTGGAAACCGCGCCGGCCCTTTCTTCATTGAACCGTGCGATCTCAGCCTCGAAGAACATGACGCGCTCCAGACGGTCGCCGGCCTCTGTCGAGATAGCGTCGGCAGTCCAAGCCATCGCGGGAACGGTCGAGACGACAAGAGCCGTCGAGGTGGATGCGAGGAAGGCGCGACGGGACAAAGCTTCGCCGGCAACGCCGATAGGGGCGAGTTTCATGGTGATCTCCATTTTGAGGGGTGGGGAAAGGTGGGTGGCGCCTACGCCGCGAGAGCGTGCGGGCCTTGTCGATCGTCGGCTTCTGCGATCTCGGCTTCGATCAGTTCGAGAACGTCACCGATCGCCGCGCAGTAACCGTGAGCGCGATCCGTAATGCAGGCCGTGTCGGGAGCGCCGAGACAGTTGACGGCTTCCCATAGGGCTCGAAGGGCTTCGCGGTTCATCGTCCCGGCCCTCACGCTGCCAGCCCCGCCATGCGGAGCGATGCGCCCTGCTTGAACGGCATCGTGGACCAGTAGAGGGCTTCGTTCTCGGCGGGCGTCAGGGGGCGCGAAACGGTTTCCGCATCATGGCGAGCGGCGTCGGCGAGATAGGCCTCGATGCGGGCTTTAGTGCCATCGGCTTCACGGATCTTGCGGTTCCGAACGATGCTCCATGCCCGCTTGAGCGAGCGCCCGAACAGATCGCCGCGAAACCCGTCCGTCGCACGGAAGCCCATTGAGAAGCGGTTTTCCCGGTAGTGAGCCCATGCCATGCGCATGATCTCGGCGCGGTCGGTGGTGGTGAAAGTGACGATCATCGAATAACGGTCTCGTTTTTTTGGTCTCGTTATCCTTTTTGTATTACACCTTATCCCTTTTGTAAACCTATTGGGCTATTAAAATATCCAGAAAGTGTCGTATGTTGGGCTCATAGGTTTTTGAAGCGAGGCAAAATGATAGATGAAAATCAAATGCGAGGGGCACGTGGCCTTATCGGGTGGTCTCAATCCGAGCTTGCTGAAGCTTCTGGCTTGTCTCTTCCGACTATCAAGCGGATGGAAAAGCTCGGCCCTGGCAGAAGCTCTGGCGACAACGTGCAAGCCGTTCGGGTTGCGCTGGAAAGAGCCGGTGTGATTTTCATCGAAAGCAACGGTGAAGGTGCAGGGGTCCGGCTTCGGAAGGATCGCACCTGATGGCCGTTCAGGCGTCGTCCAAATTGGACATCGCGAAGTTCGCCAAGGTTCATTCCTTGATGAATGGCGGCGCGACCGATGGGGAGCGATCGGCGGCCCGAGCCCGCGCCGAGGCGATGGCCTCAAAGGCGGGCATGACGCTGAAGCAGGCGGTGTCCAGTTTGGACGCTCAGCCAAAGGCACAGCCCTTCAACTTCTTCGAGGGCTTCGATGACTGGATGGAAGAGAAGGAGCCCGGCTGGAAGGCACAGAAAGCGCGAGAGAAGGCCGAACGGAAGTCCCGTGATGATATTTGCCGGGAAGAGGTCTTGGCCCGCTACGGTTCTGAGGAAGCGCTTTTCGCCCGAACCGAACAGGAAGCCGCGCTTGATAAGGCGATAGAGCCGCTGGCAACCTGGGAATACTGGACCGACGACGACGGAACGCGGCATCGCTTCCCGAAGACAATGGACGGGAAAACGCCGAAGTTCGGTACTTGGTACTTCGAAGACATCACGCCTGCCATCCGGGAAGCAGTCACGAACGCCTATCCATGGCCGTCCAATTTGGACGCGGCATTGAAAGAGGTGAAGGCTTGGGAACGGCTGCGCCGGGACCGTGCTTTGTTTTCGGGTGGTGAGTGGAGCCATTACCCTGAGGTCGAATGCCGCTTCGCATTGCTGGAAAAGGAATTGAACGAAGGTCGCCCGGCAACGTCGTGGTCTGACATCCAGGCTCGCTTTGATTGGAAGCGCTATGAGTTCGAGCGGGAGTGGATCGACCCAACTGAACGCAAAGATCCGTTTCTCGATCGCCTCGAAGCCGATTTTGCCAACTTGCGGAAGGCCTACGCCGAACGGCAGACGGAGAAGCGTTCAGTGCCAACAACGAACGCACAGAAGCGCGCGGCCGTCCTGTCCATGTTGGACACCCATCCCGAACTTTCCGATCGCGAGATTGCACGCCGCATTGGCGTCAGCCCTCAGACGGTGAACACGTGGCGCCGGAAACGGAATGCTACTAATTCGGAGGCGACAACGCCGTGAGTTTGAAAAATCCGCAGATCACGCTCGGCTCTGAGGCAAGCCTAATTGCCCCTTCGAATTTATCAGATTTTCAATTCGAGCGTGCCGACTGGACCCTGTTCCGGTCGATCAACACCCTGCCCCAGAAGGCGGGCGTGCCGGTTTCGCAGCTTCGAAGGCTGGTTCTAAAGGAGCTTGCCGATAATGCACTCGACGCCGGCGGGAACGTCAGGGTCCGTAAACTGGATGACACGGGCGATCGATGGGCAATTGAGGACGATGGCCCCGGCATAGATCCGGCCATTGTCCCTCACCTGTTCAGCATCAACCGCCCGCTCGCATCCTCGAAGCTTCGCCGGATGCCCACGCGTGGCGCGATGGGCAACGGGCTTCGTGTGGTGGCGGGAAGCGTGATCGCGTCCAGTGGGGCGCTTGAAGTCCGCACACGCAACACACGCCTCGTCTTGAAGCCTCAGGACGATGGATCGACCATTGCCAAGGCCGAGCCCTGCGACCACGCCACGGGTACAACGATCGAGATCACCTTCGGCGCGGATATGCCTAAAGATGAAATTCGTCATCCGGAGATTTGGGCGAATAGAGCTGCGAGGCTCAATGTCGGGGAGTCGTACGGCGGGCGATCATCGCCGTACTGGTACGATCGAGACTCCTTCTACGAACTTCTTCAGGCTGCCGGGGATCGCACAGTTCGCGATCTCATAGCCGAATTTGACGGTTGCAGTGGCGCTAAGGCTGGCAAGGTAGCGGCCGCCTTCAAAGGACGGTCCTGCGCATCGATGACCCGTGATGATGCTGCAAACCTTCATGATGCCGCTCGCGCTGCCTCCGCCCCGGTAAATCCCAAACGTCTTGGCTTGGTTGGTGATGTTTACGGCTTCCCGACAGCTCACGCCGTCGAGCGAGGAGAATTCCAAACCGGGGCGAGAGAACCAACGGCTCTTCTGCCGTTCGTGGTCGAAGCTTGGGTAGGAGCCAAGAACGAGTCCGGTATGACCACGGCTTTTACCGTGAACAGAACTCCGATCGCCGGCAATGTTCGGGCGTACCGAGAGAAGGGGAAGATCGAACTATATGGGTGCGGCTTGTCCCATGAGATCGAATCCCCAGGCAAAGGCTTGGCGATTTATCTGAATGTCACCACGCCCTATTGCCCGATCACCACGGACGGCAAGGAACCGGATCTGGAGCCTTTCGCCTTCGCGATCATGAAGGCCGTGAAGGACGCGGCGAGGCGCGCCAAGAAAGCACTTCCGAAGGTAGCCGCATCAGATCGGATAACGGCGAAGTCGGTCGTTCTGGATAACGTGCAAGAGGCTGTTGAAAAGGCGAGCGGCGGCGGCCTCTACCGGTTCAACCAGCGTCAGCTTTTCTATGTGCTTCGCCCTGCCGTGATCGCCGCGACCGGTGCCGAACTCTCCTACAAGAATTTCGAAGGTATCATCACCGATTACGAGACTGAAAACGGTGACGTTCCGGGCATGTATCGAGATCCAAGAGGGACGCTCTACCACCCGCACGAAGGTCGGACGATTCCGCTTGGAACCCTTGCGGTCGAGGATTACGAACGCCCTTCGTGGACCTTCAACAAGGTGCTCTACATCGAGAAGGAAGGCCCCTTCGAGGCTCTGAAGTCGGCGAAATGGCCCGAGCGCCACGACTGCGCGTTGCTGACGAGCAAGGGCTACACGACGCGGGCGGTGAAGGATCTTCTCGACCTCCTCGACGCCGATGGCGAGCCTATCACGGTGTTCTGCATTCATGACGCCGACGCCGCTGGCACAATGATCTATCAAACCCTTCAGGAAGAGACGCGAGCACGTCCGACACGGCGCACCGTGGAAATCGTCAATCTTGGCCTCGACCCATGGGAAGCGATCGATATGGGCCTTGAGATCGAGCGGATAGACGCTCGTGATCGGAAAGGCGCCGTCGCTCGATATGTGGTTGACCGCCCAGATGGTTCGGAGTGGCAAAGATGGCTTATGGCGCAGCGCATCGAGTTGAACGCGATGACGACGCCGCAGTTCATTGAATGGCTTGACGGCAAGATGGCGGCGCACGAGGGCGAGAAGGTCGTCCCGCCTGTCGAAGTAATTAAAAGCGAAATGCGCGATCGGACGGCAGACCATGTTCGGCGCGATATTACCGAACGGGTCCTTCGTGAGGCCCGGATCGACCAGCAAGTCAGATCGGCGCTCGAAGGCATTGAAGAGCCCGACGCCGCCGCTCTATCCGACGCCACCCGCCAATGGCTTTCGAACCATCGTTCTGAGCCATGGCGCACCTTCGTCGATGCCGAGGCGCGAAAGGCCGCGAGCCGCTGACCCCGGTTTCAGTGCGTACGGTGTGACCAGTGAAAAATATGGCTGATGCAATGGCAAAGGATGGCTCGATATATCCTGATGGCACCCTTGGCCAGCTTCGTTCGATCGGCGGGACCATCAAGGCGACATGCCATCCGTGCGGCCGCGATACCTGGCTCGATCTCGACAGGATGACGCATGACGAGCTTCGCCGGCCCTACGTCGGCAGAAAACCGCGATGCACCCGGTGCGGAGAGCCCGGTGGATGGTTGGTCTGGGGGAAGCTTCCAGCCTCTTCCAGGGGCACGCCGTACCGTTCGAAGCGGGCACGCCGTGTGTCGGAGTAACGGGGGTGTTCGTGGGGTTTCGCACGCACGACGTGAGGCGCTTCAGACAAAAGGTATGGGGGAAGTCACCATACCCTCAACCGGCTGGGCTCCCCCATCTATGGGGGAAATCGCCACGGTTGCCGAGCTGTCGTTCTGCCGGGTTTCATCTCGAACACGTGTGCGAGGTGCGATCCAGCAATTTTGCCACCAAGTACGCGCGCGCGTGCGCGCGAGGGACGATCTGGGTATCAAGGAAATCTTGATCCCTTCGAACCATGGAATAGACATTTGTCCGGGCGCGGGCAGCGAGGAGTTAGAAACCGAAGCGCATAAACGCACAAAGTCGGGCTGATTCCAAACCGCCTATTTTTTGTCGAACCCCCTGCGATACATGGATTTTTAGCCCTGATCCGACTACGGCTTTTCGGCCATCCGGTCCGCATCTTCGATTGAGGAAGCGGGTCAAACTTAGCGTCAAAGCGGGAACCCGATTTCCCCTTGCTAGCCAGCGCTTTCAAGCCGATTTACCCACGAAACCCGGCTAAAGCGGGAACCGGAAGTTGAGGGCGCCCATAGGCATTGCCCTCATGGCAACAGCCCTTGCGGGCGCCGCACCTTGTTCATCGAGCGTGAATGTCCTGGCCGAGATCAGCCCATCACTTCCCGCACGATCGCGCGGTTCTCGCGCAAAACGTCGTTCGCCGCTTTCCGCCGCGCGACGAACTCGGCCGATCGCAGACCATGCTTCAGGTTGTTCTGAGAGCCCTTCGGCGGTCCAGACGACTTCCCGCCGTGCATACGGCATCGACCATTCGCCATAGCCGGCGATCGGCATGCGAAGCCAGTGGTGCGCGCGTAGGCGCAGCATCGAGGAGCCGCGTGCATGGGGTTAGGCGTCATGTTTGACGAACTCCCCCCGGGTGGCCAGCGATGCGACATCGAACGGCTGATCTGCGCATTGGGTCAGCGCTGCGGGTGCCGTCGAGGATGACGACGAACCTCGCTCATCCGCCCCGACATTCCCGACGATGGCCTGTCCCCCGTCGTAGACGTTCACATGCTCCACCCGAACCGTCTGCTGGCCTTTGCCTCGGTGCTTGTCGAGCGCATGGACGAGCGTGGTGTAGGAACGCGTCAGCTTGTTCGCCTGCGCAAGGTTCATCTCCCGCCCTTGCATCGGTTGCTCCGGGAGCATGGCACGCCGGAAGCACTCCATCGAAGCATTGTGAGTGGCGACCATCTGCGCTGCGAGCATGCCCTCGATGGCGTCTTTCGGGGCGATGTTCATCATGGCGCCGGCTGCGCTGCCGACGAGCATGTTGTATGTCTCAGGGTCTGGTGACGCCCCCAACCAGACTGAATTGAACGCCTGGTTCAGCGTTACCGTGTTAAAGGCTTCACTCGTTGTTCCAGCAAACGCCTTGTGCTTCGCGTCCGGGGAGTCAACGAGCCGCAATAGGCCTTTCTCGGCCTTCTCCGATGTCTGACGCGTGGCGGCTTTTTTGGCTGTAGCCCGTTTCGTGTCGGTCAATTCATCACCTCGTCTTTTCCATGAAGGAATGGCCGGATCGCTTCCTCCAGATCGCGTATGCGGGTTCTCAGGTCCTCGTCGCTCAATTCGCCCAGATCGCTCACGTTGACGTTCAGGTCGCGGGGCAGGAGGCTTGCAATGACCTTGATGTAGACGTCCGGCTTTTCCTCTCGAACGGTCTTGATGACCTCGATGCTGTGTTCGTGAAAGTCGGCCGCCAGCGCTTCGAGGAATGCCTCGCTGAGCTTGTTTCGCGCACCCTTGGGGCGGCCGCTCGGATTACCGGACCGACCAGGCTGGAACTTGAGATCGTCGCGCAGATGGGCCGGCTGTTTCTCGGCTGTATTATCAGCCCCATGCCCTGCGCGTGTCAGTGCGTTGTTCATGCCAGTTTCCTTCAGATGAACACGAAGACAGCGACCGCCAGCATGGAGGCCGCTGTCAGCGCTGCCGGCAGGGCGGCGCGGATACGATCGCCGATCCTCAAGGGCGAGCCCCCGTCCGACGATCACCGGTCCGTGGTAGATCGCTCCGGCGAAGTGGATCGGTGGAGACAGCCACCGTGGGAACAGCCGACTGGCGGTAGAGCCGGGCTAGCACGTTCATCAGCCCTTCCTCCTGCTTCGGTGTGCCTGCCTTCGACAGCAGCACCCGAGCGCGGCCGGGATTGAGGAGGGCGTCGGCAATGAGGTCGTCCACCTTTTCGAGCCCCTGCCGTCGCATTTCAGCGATGACACCGGCCCCAACCGCACCAGCCGCCGCACCGAAGCCGCCACCGACCGCAAAGCCTGCACCCGCACCCGCGCCAGGCGCGCCCATGCTGGCAATGACTTTCGCCAGAACCGTCTTGCCGCTGTCTTCCTTCTGCACCTGCATCAGGTCCTGTGCGGTGTTCGAGCCGCCCGGGTTCTTCACGGATGCCACGGAGCGGTTCGCCCGCTGCAAATCTTCGGCCACCCGCCCCATGAGGGTCAGTTCGTCATCGGAGAAGCCCGCCGTGCGCAGGGCCGATCGGTTTTGCTTTACGAAGGTTTGGAAACCGTCCGACTTGACCGTTCCCACACCTGACGTGCCGGCCTCGGTGTTCCCGACGAACCTTGTGGTGATGTGATCCACGATCGCTTTGCGGAGCCCGGCCTCGGCGTCTGCATCGCCTTGGATAGCGCTCCGGAGTTGGGCCATGCGCTTCACGGTATCCTGTGCGCCGAAGATGCGTCCGATCGTGCTCGTCACGTCGTCCGGATGATCGACGCCGACGAACTTGCCGAGGACACTTCGTTGCGCTTCATCGAGTGCCGTTTTCCGCTGTCGGGCAACCGTTGCCATGGCGTCGGACGCGGTGGCCGCATCTGCGAATTGGGCGTCTAGGTCGGGAAACGCACGGAGCGCGTCAGCGTGGACCCGCCGCCATGCTGTGACCTTCGCCGGATCGAGGGTTCCGTCATCGCGCAGCGCAGCCTGACGAAGGCGATCGGTCGCAAAGTCCCTGAGAGCGGTAAAGGCTTCATCGTCGCCGACCGCATTTCGGTAGGTCTGGATTGTCTCGAAGCCTCTTGCCCCCGGCACGAACACGCGCCCGGGCACGGCCGAGGCGGGGACGTCATAAGGTGCGTTTTGTGCGGGACGGCGACGGAGCGGGCCGAGCTGGCGATTGTCGAAGGTGCCGGCGCGTTCACGGGTGGCCGTGGTGGCAGCCGTCAGGCGCTCTCGGGCGGCTTCGTCGAAGTTGGGTTGGGGTTCTGAGCCCGCCAGTCGCGGATCGCGTGAAGCTGCTCTAAATTCCCCTCGCGCTTGGCGACCTGCTCCGCGTACGCCAGGAACGGAAGCCTGTCCGCCGGCTCCATATCCGCCAGGAATGCCTCCACCGTCTGCACTCCGAGCTGTCGCCTGTCGATCGGCAAACCATACCTCTTGCTGTTTTTGAAGGTTCGCGAAAAGGGTCTCGCTGATCTCCATTTGCCCTGCGGCGACCGCATCGGCTTCCTGCGCCACCTTCGTAGAGATAGCAGCAGACAGATCGTCCTCCAATGCCCCTCGCAGCATCGACAGTCTGCGATAAGTGCGCGTCTCGCCGTTCGTCCGGCGCTCGATCTTGAGGGCATCGCTCAACCGGGACCGCATGGCCGCAATGTCGGAGAACGGGGCGACTTCGCCCAGGTTGCCGATCGCCGAGAAGATGTCGGCCTCTTCACCTGAGGGCCGTCGCTCTGTGGAAGGCATGCTCTCCAGCACCTTCAAAGCCTGGGCTCGCAACTTGCTCGCAGGCGCCATCAGCGTGCCGTCTGGATCGACCGCTTGCCATAGCGTGGACTCGGAAGCCTTTGCCTGTGCCCTTGCGGCCTCCAGGGAGCCCCGTAGAACGTCGCCAGCGTCTTCCGGGCTCCGACCTTGCCCTATCGCGTTCGTGCGCGTCCTGGCGGCCTCTGTGGCCTCGTCGAGCATTGATTGTGTCGCCTCGTCGATCTGCGCCAATCGAGCCCGAACCGCGCCGGCTACCTGCTCCGGAGCGCCAACCTTCTGAACGCCCGTCACCGCATCGACCCGCGCGGCATTCTGTGTCGCACGACGTTCGCCGAAACGGCCGGGATATTTCGTCGCCGCACCCCGCTCCAGTTCACCGATGCCCATGTCACCCGTTGCCTGGAACGTCGTCGGCTTCGAGCCGGGCACGAGATCCGGAATGTCCTGATCAAGCATTTCTCGAAGCGCTTCGGGATCGCGTGCGGCATTGCGAATGCGGCCTCCGGCGATCTGCTCCCGCCCACCCGCACTCATCGGGAGAGCGAAGTTGCGAGCGGCGCGTGATCCCTCTCGGGCGATACCCGGCACCGTGCCCGCCATTGCTGCAATCCCGCCACCGACAAGACCGCCGGCAAGACCCGCAACCGGCTTCCATTCTTCCGGGGCGTTTTCCATTGCGGCCATCGAGGAGCCACCCGCAACACCACCGACACCGGCGTTCGCCGCAACGCTGCCGACGCTGCCCGTGCCTCCGGCCAACTTGGTGGCGGTATCGAGTGCCTTGCCCGACAATTGTCCGCCACGACTGAGCGCACCGACCGCCCCGGCCGGGGCAACCGTGTAGCCGACGCCTTGCCCGACACCTCGGGCGATCCTGTCTCCCTCGGTCGCCGCGATCGTGTTCTGTGGATCGAGCGCCGGGCTCACCGAGCCAAGCGTCTCGCCGATCCATCGAGAGCCCATGAAGCTGTCATCCGGCAGTTGCCCGATCTCGGTGCCGGTCGCCGCGTTGACTCCCTGAATACCGAGGTTGATTGCTCCACGCACAGCATCAACCGGAGCGCCGAGGGTGCCATAGAGCCCTTCGTTGATGCCCGCCGTCACGTTCATGGCCATGCCGCTAGACTGCGGGGATGATTCGTTTTCGCTCGCCGATCTTGGCGGGCTTACCCTCATCCGTTTGATTTCGGTTGCAAGACGACGGGCGGCTTGTTCGTCGCCGGCATTGTGAGCATTGCGGAGGGCTGTTCCGAGTTGGTCAAGCGTTGCCATGGGTCAGCCTCCATACCGGCGAACAAGGTCGTCGATCTCCGGATCGCTTCCCTGCTGATAAGGGTCTGCCGGCGCGGTGCCAGGAGAAGAACCAGTCTCCGCCCCAGCCCGACCGCCACGCCCACGCATGGCCATCTCCTTCGTAGAATTGAGATAGTCGGTCAGGCTATCGAGCTTGGTCGTCATGGATTGCGCGTTGTCTGTGTAGGTCGGCAGATACCGGCGAGCCCGTTCCTCGGCCTCGCTCATGTTCATGCCTGCGCCCGTCAGCATTCTGACAAGAGCCTCAACACCGTATTCCAGTTCGCGGTGTATTTCGGCCTGTGGGCTCAACTGATTGTTTCGCGCATTAAAGACATCGTATGGGCCGCTGGCCCCGCCAGAAGCCAACTTTTCGCGCAGCGCGGGTGCCCGCTTTAGAAACTTGTCCGCAAGCCCGATGCGCGCCGCCAGCTCCCCGGAGATCTGTTCGCCGGGGCCGCCCGGGATCGGCATGATGGCGCCGGGAGTCTCCGGATCAGGCTGGAAACCGGAAGGCATCTTCGCTCCAGCCGGGCCTCCGATCTGAATCTCGCCGTTAGCTCCGATTGTGATGCCGTTAGATGGCACCTTCTGACCACCGAATGGCTCCCAAGCTTGGGTGGCCGGATTGAACACGACCTTTTCCGGTTGACCTGTTTTCTCGTTATATCGCTCGGCAATCTTCGGCGGCTCCGTTCCGCCGTTCTGCCTCTTCAGAGCCTCTTTGACCGCCTCGGCCGTCATCGAGGGGTTGGCTTTCGCAAACTCCGCGAGTTTGGGGTCTACCGTGTACAGCCATGCAACCGACTGGTTGTTCTGCGAAGTCGCTTTCAGTTCCTCTTGCTGGTTCAACTGATGCTCCAGCAGCATCTTGGCGGCTTGCGGGTTCTGAGCGAACGTCGCGGCTTGTTCGGCCGACATGCCCATCTGCCCAAGAGCGCTTTCGAACGTTCGAGTTTGCGCCGCCTGCTGATCGCGTTCCTGACGCTGGTCCGTGAAGTTGGAGTAGTGTTCTCCGAACCCGGCCAGGGGCGAATTGCTGGGCGACGACATCAGGGACATCCCGATTGCTCGAAGAGCGTCACCGACCGCCGGTTCGTTCAGAAACCCTCCGATGCCTCCCTGTTTCGGGGCCGGCTCTTCACCCAGAGCCATCGCGCCGACATTGCCAAGGCCCACGCCCCGAGAAGGATATCCTGCCATCATTTCCCCGCTTGAAAATTCGCGTGTGTAGCCGCCCGATGGGCTGTCGCCCACGGAGTCCATATTTTCGAACAGACCGCGTGCGGTCCGTCTGCGTGCTTCCGCTTCGCCGCCAGGGCGATCGTATCCAGCGAACCGCCATGCGCCGTTCATAGCGTTCTGCGCCTCATCGACCGACGAGGCGTTATTCAGACGCTCGATCAGGCCGGGGTCTTCCTGCGCGAAATACAGTGCTTGCGTCTCAGGCGAGGGACGGTTCGGATTGTCGCCTTGAGCGCTTGCGAAGTTGCGGAGACCGTCAAGTCGCTCGGCTCGCCAAGACAGGATGCCGCCCGATGTTCCGGCCTGTCCGCGCTCGGACGGGTCGTTCCATGTGCCGTAAGCGTTGCCGGGGGAATAGCCGCTCTCGTGCTTCCCGGTCGCGGCTACGGCGGCCAACCCATATGGGTTCGTGAGGCCGGCGTTTTGAACTGTTCCGATGAACCGTTCGTAGATGTCGTTTGCCATGATAATCAGGCCCCCTTGAAGCTAGTAGAGCCCAGCTTTGCCGCCCGCGTTTGACTTTGCAGCATCCGAAGCACCGCGACCGCTGCCGCTTGAGTTTCGGCTGGTGCCGCTGGACCCTCTCGATGGTTTGCCGGGAATGCTAGGAGCCCCGAGGCCGGTACTGCCGTCACCTCGGAATGAAATTCCGCCGATGCCCCGGCCATAGCCATACGCACCGCCGAGGCCTTTGCCGTAGCCGTGGAACGAGCCCCTGCCTTCCGCTGCGTCTGCCATGGACACACTAGGGGGCGCGTCTTCGTCTCCGAAGAGGTTCCGCGCCACCATGTTGCCAATGATCGCGCCGGCTGGTCCTGCGACCGTGCCACCGAGTATCCCACCGATAACGCCAGCGCGGCCACCAAGGGCCGATCCAATTTGGCTTCCGATGGATGGGCTTTGCTGTGGCTGCGCTGTCTGCGTTGGCGTCGAGCGCTGCGGGGCAGTGGGCATCGATGGCAGGCCGAGGGCGGCCGTGCGGGGACCTTGCGTCTGTGGCTGCGCGGCGCGAGTAACGGCGCGGTCCGCTACGGATAACGGATCATTCATGCCGATCGGAGCCGTGGAAGGCCGTGCGGTTGGCGTCGGTACGTTCGTGGGCATGGCCGTGCGCTGCGGGGCGCTCATGGGCGTCGGCACGTTGCTCACAGGAGCCCGTGCAGGGCGTTGCGTGGGCATTGCGACCGATGCCACCCGCTGCATTGCCGTTGGCGCTGTGGGGCGCTGTGAGGGCATGGGAGCGCTAAAGCTCGGCGCCGCCTGCCTCTGTGGTGTCTGGAGCGCTGCGGTCCTCATAGGCGCATCGGTCGGATTCAGCGTGCCGAGGGATGGAAACCCACCGATGCGCTCGTTGACCGATGCCGGAAGGCCCGGAGTTGCCGTCATGGTCGCGGCGTTGGCCGGCGAGACCACTGCATCAGAGATTGCCCCGAGCAAACCGCGTGGCGCGGACTGTGGCGCAGGAACCGAACGGTTGGCAGTGGGCGCATATGGACCGTTGAGGGTCCCGAGCGACGGGAAGCCATCCATACGCTGCGAGACTGACGGACCGACCCGGCTAGATTTCGGCGCGGGTGCAGCTTGCGGCAGTGATGCCACCGACTGGCGAGAGAGCGGACCCATCGCCGGGGCGGCCATGCGATCATTGATGCCGCGCGCGAGGCTTGCCGTCGTCGGCGTCGGAACATTGCGCGGAACGTCTGAAAGCTGCGCTGGAACCTGCCCTGCGATCGTGCGGTAGCCCTGCGGCATGGAAGGCATGGCCTCGACCACCCGCGTCGGGCGCGATGTCGGAGCCGGAACACCACGGGCAGGAACGCCTGCGGCTAGATTATCGAGCGCCGCGACCGCGCCAATCTGCCGATCCGGTGCGAAAGCCTGAACGGGCATGTCGGGAACAGGTGCGCGGGCGACGACCTGCTCGTCAGGGAAGCCGATCATCCTGTCCCGAATGGACATCGGCAGGTTTGCCATGCGTGGCGCGGGAACCTGTGTCCGGTCCGAGATTACGCCCGGCTCGATCTTCGGGAGATCCGCGACCTGCCTGCCGGGGATCGGCACGTTGGCGATCTGCGGAACGTCAGGAACCTTGATGCCGGGGATACGTCCGAACACGTGCGGGCCGATCCGCTCCACGCCGACCATTTTGCCGCCCCATGTGGGGGCCGATCTCTTGCCTCTGGATTCAGCCAGCATCCCATCGGGCGAATAGTAGTGGGTCGCATCCGGAACCGTGGGCTGGATGTCGCCGCGCGCATAGCCTTCGACTACGGCGTCAATCGCTTTCTTGCTGCCTTGGTAGTTGGCTCGCGCAGTTGCCCTGCGGTCGGCGTCGTTCCACGTCGAGAACTGCATCGGCTGTCTGACGACATCGGTTCGATCATCGTATTTGGCTTTGTTCGCGCGCCCGAAGGCTTTCGGCGTCTGTGCCTGGTAGCGATTCTCGATGACGCCGAGAATGTTCGCGGCTTCTTCCGTGGTTTCCGGAGCACCCCATGGCGAATAGCGCTGGTCGATCTCGCCCGCGAGCGTCAGGCCCAGATCGTATTTTTCGGAAGCGGTGAGCTGCGGCATCAGTGCACCGGATCGTTCGGGGTTGGGCTAGCAAGGCGAGTGATCAGGGATCGGAAAGCTTCCCTTCCAACTTCGCCGCACAAGCGCGCCACGTCGTCAGGCATGCCCATGTGCCGAACGCCTCCTTCGATCGCGCCGACGACCATTGCTTCGCGCAGGTCAACATTCGACAGCATCAACGAAGGGTCGATTTCGAAAATCGAAGTTGCGGCTTGAAGGGCGAAATCCTGAGCGTCTTCGTATAGTGCGCCGATCGGATCGATGATTGGGTCAACTCTCGGAGCGGCCTCCATCAAGCCGCCCTCGCCGAAGGGGCGGCGTCGAGGCGAGCGGCCGCAAGACGGGCGGCCAGTGCTTCGCGGACAACTTCACCAGGACGCTTTCCTTCAGCCTCTGCGAGCTGCGCTAGAGCGCTGGAAGTGCCTGGGGCGGCGCGGAACTGAATCTGTTCAGGGAAACGGGACATTCGGCTTCTCCTCGCTATTCGGTAGTCATGAGACTACGCCGCGAGGGACTGCTGGAACGGATATCGAATGCAGTGATGAACGGTAAATCGTTGTACGCAGCGGTGCGCCGCTATCAGGCGGCTGTCGATCGCTTCGCTTCGTTCTCGATCCAATCCCGAAGGTCATCTTCGCGATAGAGAACACGACCTGCGATGCGGCACCATGACGGACCCTTGTCCACCGCCCGCCACTTCGTCAGCGTGACCGGTGACAGGCGCAGGGCGCACGCGGCTTGGTTCGTTGTCAGGAAACCAGCGAGGAGATCCGGCACCTGATTCAAGCCGCAGCGTCCCTCAGGCGATTGGCCTCGGAAATTGCTCTGCAAGCTTCAACTGCCGAGACGCCGAAGGTTCGCTTCAGATGGGGGATAATGGGCGATGGGATGACTGGTTGAGATACCAGCCAGGATGCCGCCTCGCCTACAGCTTCATTGCGCTCGTGATCGATTGCATCTGCCATATGAGAACCCTTCTGCCGTCCGGGGAATATAGCGAACATTAAAGGACTTTTGTAGCACTTTCATAGCTCTTGGATTATCCACCGAGCCGCCCCATCATGGGTGCATTCATGAAGAGGCCGGACCATACCCTTCACCATGCTTCGTGCGATCACGACGCAGCCTAGAACATGCTGCACTCCGTGATCTGCCCAACGCCATCGGCCGGGCTTCTTGCTTCCTTGATAGGCTTTGCCTCACCTCGACGCTGCGGCGGCGCCGGCGGCCTCGGGACGGATCGATGCTGGCGAGGTCAAAATGCATCGGCTCTTTCCATTCATCATGAGGCAACGAGGCCGAACGAACGAACCGTAATAGCCTCCGCTAGAACGAAACGTCGAATTGATCGAGCCGTTTCTGCCGACGCCCCGAACTTGCCATTCAGGATATTCGCCAGATGCGGCCTAGACACGCCTACGAGCGCAGCAACCTCGGCCTGCTTTAGCCCCCGACGCCGTTGCTCCCGGTAGACCGATCGAGCGAGGTCAGACGGAATATGCCCACCGTTCCAGTCGCTTGCCGTTTCACCGCTGACCTCGCTCGAATTTTCAGGAAAGAGCGTGTTCTGTTGATCCTCTGGAAGGATGAACCTCATTCTCAACGTCCGCGAATTTTCAGAAGCCGGGAATGAACTCGGATCCAAGAGAGCCAAGGAGGCAGAGGAGGGGCAGAGAGGGAGGGAAGGACCGGGGGCCTCTTGTAAGACACTTTTCAAATGACAGCCAGAAACATAGCCATTCCAACCACTTAAACGGCTCAACGTCATTGACAGGCGATCGTGGAGAATTTCGACGGCATCAGCCCTATGGCGCTCTTTGACGAGTAAGCTGTCGTGAATGGAAAAACCAACCACGCCACGATTAAGAAGGTCGAGATCGGCACCCATTATCATATCGGAATCGATATTCATCAGCGTGTTGCCGAGGCCTTTTCCGAGATACGGGACCCATGGCCCGTGCCGCTTTTTCATATCGGAAATGATGGTGTTCGCCATGGGCATGAAGTCCCCCCACTCCTTCGTTCCAGCCCGCTTTGCCAGCGCTCGGGCCGTTTCATAGGCAACACCGCTTGTCCCGTTTATGCTCGCGCTGAATACCTTCTTCGCGATTGATCGCTCACAGTCTCCGAAATCATATGGCTCACCCTCTAGACGATATTGGGCGAGGGCTGAGATCATGGATGGATGAAGGCTTGGGAGATCAATTTCCACCGTTGGTTCGCCGTCAATCAATATGCGATTTCGCCATGTTTTCGGCAGGGACTGCCATGGTCCGTAGAAGCGCCCGTGGTGGTCGAAATCCTCTTGGAAGACACGATAGCCATCCGAATGCCAGGACCCGAAAAACTGATCCCGCAGAATGCCGGTTTCCCTATCCCTGATAGGAAGAACGACCGGACGGCCCGTCTGAAAAACGCCATGCCCCTCGATAGCGAAAACGACTGACTTGCGCGCCTCGTTTACGATCTGCACCTCGCGCCGCATGGATCGGGTTCGGTCGTTATCTTCGTAATCGACAGATCTACGGTCGTCCCCTCGGCCGGTTCGGAGAACGATCGTTTCTCTCGCTCGATGCGACAGCTCGCCCTTGTAGCCATCAAGGCGCTGCATCATCTCGTCGGTCGCCCGGAACGTGGATTCGATACCAGTCCTCGTCCCACGTTTGGCAATACGATTTTCTAGAAGACCACCCGCCGCTGAAGCGTCGATCGCACTGAGGGTGTAGGTCCTGGTCCATGCTTCGCTTCGATAGCGGCTTAGCCCGAAACGATTGTTGTTCCGAGAGTAATGGATCCACAGTTCGCGATCGCCCTGCGCAACTAGGTATGCCTGAGCAAGGACCGCTTCCAGCATTGCCCGGCGTCCATCCTTCTTCGGCTTTGGGAGCCCTAGAGCTTCTACAATATCGCTATCTGTCCAACGATCAGTCAGGCGCCTGTCGCCCATAAATCAGGCCCTTTAGAAGGGTCAGATAGGCCGATGGCACCTTGCAAAACTCGTAGCGGTCCGCTATTTTTTTGCTTACCCAAAGTGCAGTCATCGGTTCCCGCCGACCTGTTTCAAGAGAGCCCGGTCACTTCACATGGCCGGGCTTTCGCACATCATACTTGCATTTCTTGTCTGACTACAACACGCGCGCCCAACAGCGGACGAATGACGAACAATCTACGAACTGGTGGAGAGGCGTTTCCGTCGATGTTCTACGGTGAACGGCCTGACGCCCAAGGCTTCGGCGATCTCGATATCTGTCCTACCTGCATCCACAAGCTTTTGAAGTTCAGCCTCGCCTTCGCTGGTCAGCCTGCGGCCGCGCCCTTCGCCCGTTGTCCATACCGGGCCAACTTGGGCTGGTGCGGCGTCCGGGGCCACAGGCTTCGAGATGGGATTTCCGGTGATCTCGACGATGGCATTTTCAAGCCGCTCGATCCGCTCCAGCATGTAGGCGGCTTGTTCCGTGTCCGAGATCTCATCAAGGAAGCGATCAACCTTGAGATAGAATTTCGCATCGTCGCGCATCAGCTTCGCCAGGCGTGCCATTGTCTGCTGAGATCCCCGTGGGATTCTGATGTTCGTCTGTCGAATGTCGTCGGCCATTAGCTCGCTTGGGTGTGGGCTTCAGTAGCAAGACCCTAGCCATGCGCTAGCGTGCTGTCGATGCGATTGGGGACGGGCATATATAGCCCGCCCGATTTTTACCGCTTCCAAAAATTCCGGGTAAGCGTCAGCGCCGGCTCATGGCGGCAAAGTCGCCATAGTGACGCCGTTCGGCAGCATCCCGCGCCGCAATGGCGTCCGCCTTATCTTTGAACCGACCAAGATGGATATTGCGGCCACCAATGCCGATATCGGCATTCCACTTCGCGCCGCCGGCAATGGGCGAGACTCCAATCCGTCCGGAGGTATTCCGCCGACACAGACCCCGATTTCGGGCATTCTGAGCGAGAGTCGCTTCTCGCAAGTTACTCCAGCGATCGTCATCTCGGACACGATTCCGATGATCGACGATCGCACCAGGGCGCGGCCAGCTACCAGTCATGTACAAAAAGGCAAGCCGGGCTCCCCGGTAGAGCCGGCGATCGATCTCGATCTGTCGATATCCGTCATTTTTGATCGCTCCGGCCCGGCGACCTGCAACACATCCGGGTCGGGAGATCCGCCACCGGAATACACCAGTGGCAGGATCGTAATCGATTACCTCGCGGAGGCGTTCGACAGTGAGGACTGGCGGGTTCTCGGTCATCGCTGCGGCCTCCTTGCGAAGGCGCTTTCGGCAATGACGCGGGCAAGAGATGATGAAATGCCGTAACGGGCGCTGACCCACTCGGATTGAATGGAAAGTGGAGTTGCGCTATCTGAATGAGTGTCCCCGCCAAGAGACACGATTTCAGAAGCCCGTCGCTCCACGCGGCGGGTTTCGTTTATGTGCGTCATGGTGATTACGCGGCCTCCGACTTGGAAGCTGCGTTGAGGTGGTCAAGCAGTGTGCCAACACGCCATCCCAACTTACGCTTTGAAAGCTTGATTGGCGCTGGTACGTCGCCCACACGATAGAGACGCCGGAAATGCGGGAGACTGATATTGAAGAGCGCTGCCGCTTCGTCACTGCCAACGACACGCTCGCGAGATAGATCTGGGGAAAGTATATTCTTGCTCATAGCATCCTGACCCAATGCCGGCGCAAGGGGCGTCGACTTCATGGGGTCAAGAGTGAGCAAAGACTATCGGAAGGTCAGGGATTAACCTGTACAAACCGATATTAACTACAGCCGTGGGAGTTATTCCCTACCTAGATTTAGCCGATGCCAAAGGTCCCGAATAATCGGCTTGGCCCAATCGTCACTAGGGCCGTCGCTTCCGGCGGGCAAAGTCGCAGCGTATTTCTCAAGAGCTTTTTGACGAAGATCTGTCTGATTTTTGAAGATGACAGCGCCTTCCTCAATAAGAGCGAATGCCTCCAACTGGAATTTTAAGGCATCAAATTTTGGAGGACGCCCCCCCGCTGCACCTTTCTGCTTCGTGACGCTTTCGGCTTCCGGAGGAAGCTCAGGATGAAGCGACCAAGCTATTCGTTTCTGAACGAGCTTCCCGTCGAGATGCAATGACAGATCATCTTCAAACAAGAGCGTCCGACCAGATACGAACCCTATCCGTCGCTCATCAATCCAACAATCAGTGCAAATTTTCTCAGGAGGAATAACGGCCTTTTGTGAACCCCATATTGCTGTCCCACTTCCCAACAATGTTCCGAAAGAATCACTTTGAACGAAGAACGGTAGATGACCATTATATAATTCCTGTCTGAGCCGAAGCCATATTTCTTCTAAGAGTTTCCCTCTCCTATTCTTGTTCAATGTCTTATTGTCATTCGGCTTTAAGACCTTCTTTTCAGATTCGCTCAACACAGCCCCGGACTTTATCCGTTTTTTAATTTCGAATTTTTTTCTATCAAGCTGAGTATCCCGACACTCGTCAGCAACTAAGGACTCCCATTCGGATTTGCGCCATATCGAAGCGCAGCGCTCGACTGCAGTCGTAAGGGAAATGTATCCGTCCGGAATGAAATTGATCATCGCGCACCCTTTCGCGATTGCACCCTGAAAGGACCGCAGGGAAACGAGTGGGTGATCTCGCTTGTCGGCTGGCCGGCCTATCCCTGCGTCATATTAGTATCTAACGTTCCACCTTGGTTCTCAAGCGAACAACAGTGGCCGCAGCAGCTTCTCCGCAGCATTCTTCGCTCGCCACTGCGGCCAGAAGCATAGGACGCTGTAGGATCGTCCTGCCAAGTCCACCAATATCAGAAAGCTTGCTCCAAGACGGGGGCGCAGATGGCCTATGTCGGCCCCCAAGCTCGCCCAACCGTTATCCTCAATGCCGAATCCTTCAATCGAGTAAGAGAGGATTTTCTGGAATCGTTTATGGGCGTCACAAGTGTCACCCTATGATCTGGGGGACTTGCCGGGGCGAACGGCTTGAACGTGTCGGTCTCAGCGAGCCATTGAGCCAGGCCCCTCGCCTCGGCGAAGAATGGCAACGTCTTCTCGGTGATCCGGATGACGAGGCCCGTGTGAAGCCCACGCGCCGTGCGCCTGGTCTCGATCTCCAGATATCCCCATCGAACCAGATCCACGAGGTAGCGCCGGATCGTCCGCGTCGATCGAGACATGATCGAGGCCAGCGTGCTCTTGCACGTCGAGGTCTCCCGGCCTTTGCCGCATCGGGCGCGGACGACCTGCAAAAGAGCTTTCGCGTTTGGTGTCAGGCGATCGTCGCGCGCCGCCGTCGTGGCCATCGTGCCAGAATACTGTCGGGATGCGTTTGGGGCGGGGCGTGAGTGGCGCGGGCGGGGCGAACCGTACGATTGGACCTTACGCTTGCCGGCGTGCGTCTCCGGGGCTCCTATGGCCGCCGACCGTCGCGTTGCCTCGGCCATCGAGATCAGCCCGGCCGAATAGTCGCGCCAGATTGCCGCCTTGGCCTCGAAAGACGGCGCAGGCGCAGTTGTCCTGTCACCCGCCTCGAAGAGGTCAGGCGTCAGCGTTCGCACGCCCCAGGGCGCACGGGTTCGTTCTTCCGTCATGGTCTATCCTTGCGCGAGGCAAAGCGAGGCCGTGGCGGTGAGCCGCGAATTTCATTGACGATGAGATCGGATGGGCCTACTTCTGAAGGTGCTTATTCTTTCAGATGAGGTCCCAGGCGGCTCCCGCTTCGGGGCCTTTTCTTTTGCCTATTGCGTCTCCGCATTGGTGAGGGTGGCCGGCATTAGCGAGCGTCTTCCTTCAACGCTTCTGCTTCTGCCGGGGTGATGGTGCCGGGATCGGTTCGCGCGATCAGGACGCGGATAGCGTCCGACCGACTGGCGAGGTTGAACCGGGTCTTGATCTCGTCGAGCGCGGCGATTTCTCGCTCATGAAGCACGGCTTCCGTCGATCTCATACCGAGGGCGCGGCGCTTGGCGCGCATTTCCGCAATCGTCTCTCTGGCGGTCCTAGCCACGGCGTGCCGACTCCCTCAAACTAAACTAGTTTCAGGCTACGCGAGTCGTCAGGCAAGCGCCATGCCTCTGGACGATTGAAAATTAAGCTTTGCGTCAGGCCCGGACGGAAGGCGTGACCATCTAGCGGATACGCTTCGGGCTACTCGCGCGCTCGTACTGATCTCATCCACGCGCGTTGTGACTGCGGAGAAACCTTCACATGCCTCGCGCGCGTACTGGTCGCAAAAACGAGTAAATGCCCGTCGCCTGCTCCTCAGATCCCTCGCGCGCGCGCGTACTGGTCCGAAAATTCGTGCCACGCTTAGATTGCGGGCTGCGGCAGCGTCTTTGAGGCCCCGGCCTGGGAGCCCTGACGCATCATTACGCGATGGGCGGCTTGCCGTGTTTCTTCAGGACATCGTTTAGCGCCTCGACCATAAGGCTCTGCTTCGTATGCCGCTCGCCGGTCGATAGGGTCAGCTCACCCGCTAGAACGCCGAGTAGATGCCAGCTCTCTGGCGAAAGGCGGACCAAGACGCCCTTGCGGCCGTCGCCCTTTGCATTGGATGCCCGAGCTTCCTGGCGCTCCTCAGCGGCCTTCTCTGTCGATTCGATGCGGTCCAGATCCGGCACGGGCTTTCGCCGCTGCATATCTCGCAAGCTTGCTTTCGCCATAGCTTGATAGCTCCCTAGTGGTTTAGCGCCGTCGCAATCTCTCTTGCGAGTGCCGTGTATTCCTTCGTAGCAGAATTGTCGGCTCCCAACTCTGCTACGCTCTGCCCGGTCAAGATTGCGTTCGCCGAGACGACGCGGGATGGAATGAACGTCGTGCAGACCTTCAAACCATAACTTTCCATAACAGCCGCGGCGTCGGACACTTGCGATGGTCGGCCGAACGCACGCTTGGGAAGCGTCTGGTTCAGAACGGCAAGCGTCGGCTTCCCGATCGTCTCGGCCATCCTCGCGGTGCTCTCGGCCGCCGCAAGATCGAAAGCGTTCGGTCGGCACGGGATCAGAACGAGGTCGGCCGCGCGCATCGCCGTGGCCATGGTCGCGCTATCGTGTGGCGCCAGGTCGAGGATGGCAAAGCCGATCCCATCACTTCGTGCCGCGTCGAGAACGTCGCCCAGCCCCGCCGCGTTCGTTTCGACCAAGATAGGCGTTTCCGCTTCCCGCCGATCAAACCAAACCCGAAGCGATCTCTGCGGGTCCAGATCAATGATTGCTGAAGGTCGATCTGGCTCGTCGAGGTGAGTGGCGAGATTGAGGGCGATCGTCGATTTACCGACGCCCCCCTTCTCCGCTGCAATGGCGATGACTTTCATGCTTCGTCGCTCCGGACGGGTTTAGGAGCGTGCAAGCGTGAAGGCGTTGGCTTGTTCGAAGCTGGTGACGTTCAAAAGTCGCAATATTGATTGCTAGCAATGTAGCTTGATGGTTCGCTTTTTTGCTGTCATGTTGGGTTAGTAGTGATAATGACAGTTATCGATAGCAGGAGCCCCGGCCGTGAGCGAAGCCATTCAGATTATCCCGCCGACTGATATTCAGGGCGATATTGCACCGATTGATACGGGGCGGGCTCGGGCATATGCTGAGGCGTCGAAGGCGACGAACACCACGCGCGCCTATGCATCTGACTTCCGAGACTTCGCCGAATGGTGCGCCCGCAATGAGGTCTCGCCACTGCCGGCCAATTTCGGGACGGTCGCCGCGTTCCTTGCCTACTCCGCCGATCGCGGGTTGAAGGCCTCGACGGTATCGAGAAAGGCGAGCGCTATTCGGTTCGCCCATCGTGCGAAAGGTTTTCCGTCGCCAACGGAAAGTGCCGAAGTGGAGGTGACATTGCGTGGCATTCGTCGCCATCTCGGCACTGCTGCGAAGCAGAAGGCTCCCGCCATCGCCACGAATATCGCTGTGATGCTGTCGCGGGCTCCGAACAATGCCCACGGCAAGCGTGATCGTGCGCTGATTGCTCTTGGATTTGCGGGCGCATTCCGGCGCTCCGAATTGGTCGCCCTCAATGTTGCAGATCTCACCTTCACCGATGAAGGCGTTGACGTGATGGTCCGTCGATCGAAGACGGATCAAGAGGGGGAGGGCTTCGTGAAAAGCATCCCTGCCGGCAACGCCATCAAGCCCGTGCTGCTTTTGCGAGAATGGATCGAGTCCGCTGGCATCGAGAGCGGCCACGTCTTTCGCCGCGTTCGTCGTGGTGGGGCAGTAGGCGCCGAAAGTCTCACCCCGCAGTCAGTGGCCCTAATCGTGAAGCGGTATGCCGAGGTGTCTGGCCTCGATCCGGCTGCGTTCGCCGGCCATTCGCTTCGCGCTGGGTTCGTCACAAGCGCGGCCGAGGCTGGCGCCGACATCAACAGGATCATGGATCAGTCCGGCCATCGCGATCCCCGGACGGTGCGAACGTATATCCGCCGAGCGAACCGATATCGCGACCATGCTGGATCTGCGTTTCTCTGAGTTGCGCATGTCCCCTTAAAGGGGGACACGGCGCTCGGTATTCACCCTTATTAAACCCGTGCAGGGGATTTTGATGGAGCCACAATGTCGTGGCAGCTACAGCACCCTTGGCCCGTCGTTCGGTTATCTCGGACACGGGCCGCTTTTTGCAATCTCCTCTTGATCAAGCTTGGCAACCTTACGAACCGTCCGAGAGGATTATCATGTTTTCGGATTGATCATTAGACGGAATGCTGAGCGCAGAGCTAAACTTGAACAGCGGTCTTCGGCGTCGAAACGAAAAGCGGTCCAATGTTCGAGGTCAGCAGGATTTGAAGTGGTTAGATGATTTGCCTTGTGGCAGATTGGTGTTTCAATACCTGCTTTCACCAAGAACACGTAGCTACTCGAATGTTGAACCTTGAAATTGAGAGTGCCCGTCAGGAGACGGAAGCCTGGCATGCAGGTCGTAAAGCATTTCGCATTTCTGGCGAGCAAGCGATCTGTCCATACGACAACGGTGTGCAGGCGGCTGCTTGGAAACTAGGGCACGATGAGGAAAGAGAGAAACCGGCAAACAATCGAAAGCCGAGTTGGATTTTTTGGTCTCGTTGATTGTCTTCACGCATGAGCGCGCGATCACTGATCTTCATGCCGATTGACGAATTGCTCGACCTGCATCAGCATTCCGTCCGAACGGTGGAGGACCGTTCGCAAGACCGCCGAACACGGCATGGGAGAGAAACATGAAGAATTGGCTTTTGGCCTCGGCGGCAATGCTCGCGCTGACGCTCACGGCCGGCGCACAGACGCCGGAACTTCCGGACAATATGGAAAAGCTGCAGGGCATGCAGTCGACCGGCACCTCGATGGACTTCAGGACCGTGGAGCAGACCGGGGAATATGCCGATCAGCTCAAGAAGAACCTCGAAAACATCAACCTGCCCGACGGCTTCAAG
>NZ_JAXLPB010000013.1:0-19239 GCF_034321785.1 Fulvimarina uroteuthidis
GAGGCGCTGACCGCTGACATCGTACGGCTCGCCAGCGAATACGGCCGGTACGGATATCGTCGGATTGCGGCCCTGCTGAAGAGCGAAGGCTGGACGGTGAACGTCAAGCGCGTCGAGCGGATCTGGCGTCGGGTTCGCGCAGTCACGCGCCTGCGCGAACGGCATCAAAGTCCCACAGAAGCAACCAAAGAAAGGCCGGCTCTGGCTGAACGACGGATCGTGTGTCCGTCTGCGGCCAGAGTATCCTGATCACGTCTGGTCCTACGACTTCGTGGAAAGCCGGACCCATGACGGAAGGAAGTTCCGCATGCTGAATGTCATCGACGAGTTCACCCGGGAGTGCCTAGCTATCCGGACCGATCGGAAGCTGAACTCGATCAACGTCATCGATGTCCTGACGGACCACTTCATCCTGCGCGGCCCACCCGAGCATGTGCGGTCGGACAATGGCCCGGAGTTCGTCGCGAAAGCAGTCAGGGAATGGATCGTCGCGGTCGGTGCGAAGACGGCGTTCATCTAGCCCGGAAGTCCGTGGGAGAACGGATACTGCGAGAGCTTCAATTCCAAGCTCCGGGACGAGCTTCTGAACGGCGAGATCTTCTACTCGCTCGCCGAGGCAAAGGTCGTGATCGAAAACTGGCGACGCCACTACAACACGGCGCGTCCCCATTCATCGCTCGGCTACCGGCCGCCTGCGCCAAAAGCTGTTCAATGGCCGGCACCGCTCAACGGACCGGCGTCGCCGGCTACGCCAGCCATGGTGCAGAGGCCGACAATGCACTAAGATCCACCCCGGACCACCCGGTTGGGGCAGGCCATTTGGCGATCTCGGTGTTTGAATGGCCTGCGGCGTGAAAGACCGCAATCTGCTCCCTTTCGCGAGACGACAGATGGACGTAGGATGGGATGGCAGCACTCCATTTGGTCTGGACAACCGAGCCGATCATACATCGGCTCTGGGGTGTTGCACTTAGCGATGGAACTCAGGCAGTACGTTTTTCGGCATCGTTGCGTCGTTTATTCGGGATCGTCAAAAAGGCGCATGCTACTGAACAAGCCGAATATTAGTCATCCCAACTGCAATTTCATCAAATGCTAGCTCTAGTTGTTTCGATGTTGATGCGTCAAAATAGTGGTCTGAATCAGTTGCACAGTTTTTCAGCATGCTTTGTGCAACGGTTGATTCCACAAGGAATCCAACCGTGAAGACCTCAACATTTCGGGCTTTTAGATTGTTACAAACTGCCATTGAATCGTTATTGGCCTGATCGACATCTGCGCTGGAAGATGCATTCCGATGACTTCCGTCACCGTTATAATATTTTAGAGTGTTTTCTCCATCCGTCATGAGTACAACGATTTTTCGTGGCCTCTTATTAGCAGAATCATATGCTAAACCCTGATTAAACGGCTCAGAAGGGGAAATTACGTTTAGTCCCCAAACGAGCCCAGTCGGTATGAATGTTGATGGACGATATCCACCGCTTCCATAAGAAAGATTATTAATTGCGCTCTGGACAATACTTTTATTGTTGGTAAGTGGCAGCAGTGGGGATGCGCATGTTTGATAAGTCCCTAAGAATCCAACATATGATACATCTGGCCTAGTGTCGGAAAGTCTGAAATCGCTCATCGTTCTAGATCTGACACAACCGTACCATGTGTACGCTTGCCCCGTTCCACCACCACTGCACTGCTCATACGGTGCAACTGATACCGTTGTAGAGGATGTACAATTTCCCCCACAGGTAGCTGCCTCACTAACGCCGTCAACCTCACGTGTACACTGATATTTTGGAGCATATGAATTACATTGTGTTCTCGTGGTTCTTGTTTCACACTTTCGCGGGGGAGGTACCGTTGAATAATCAGAAGGTACGGACATCCAGCTTGCGTAGCGATTATTTATTCCGACGTTTACGTAGTCTGAATACGGAACGACAGCAATCTGTGTCTCATTCTTATCGGTCATAACTTTTTTTACTAGATTATTCGCTGCCGCTTTAAGACTATCAAGCCTTGAGCTACCGCTATCGTCTCTTTCAGACATCGACCAGGTCGTATCTAGGACAAGAGCGACCTCAATTGCGGTTTTTGATTCGCGAACGACACGAGCATTACGCACTACCTTCAGCTCTTCTATTCCTATCAAGCCTAAGAAATGCGATTTGGTAACTGCTTTTGCTTCGATAAAAACATCATCATCTGTGACCGTATGAGTTATGATATTTATCTCTGCATTTAGGAAATTGAAATTTCCGCGCAGCAATTTTTCTGTATCATCAGTCGATGTTTGAACATCGTTTATAGATCGCGCTAATATTAATGATGTTGCATCTATAGCGGACTGAAGATGCGTTGCCATCGTGTACTGTTTCGCCATATCGACGGCGCCACCTGCTGCTGTCACAAGTGCGCCAATCGCAATTGCAAACAGCATGCCAAAATTGCCCTCTTCATTATGGAAAAAATTAGTCATGACAGAGCCTTAGCCAAACAGCATCAAGCGACTATGACGTTCATATGTTGAAAAGGCGTTGACGTTCCGATAGCTGTGGACCGCACCCCTTTTTGACGGACAGTCGGCGATCGCGTTTAAGCACTGAGACGGATGAACTCACAATTTGATTGGAACTTCAGTGACCTGCCACTGAACCGTCATCCAGCGGCTATTACGGCTTCGTCCGTTTCTGTTACGCCTCATGGCGCGGGGTGAGCACGTGACGTAGGCGCGGAGCCTTTAGGTGGCTTTAGATTTTAAAACCGAACCGACGTCGCTCGGGCGACGAAGACACAAAATGCGAACCGTGCGGCACACATGCTACCATGGTAAACTACATTGCCCCCCATAAGGGGGACAAACACCTGTTTCAGTCGCGCTCTAACTGGCAAGCAATTTGTGCGCCTTGTCATAACGGCGCTGTTCAATCCAGCGAAGGAAGACCCGTTTGAGGGCGCATATTTGAAGCTATTCGCCCATTTTCAGTGACTTCGAGCGTGCCGAGGCAATCGGCCCAAGCAGCATATAACTTTTGAACAAGCCCAATTGCTTCTGGAGATCGGCGAACGGTTTGCGGTCCTTCGGTAAACAGCACCTCGAGCAATGCGAACTCTTCGTCTGTCAACATAGTTGAAATATTTACATTCATGGATGCCTCGCAGTGTTTTGCCCTACGTCGGTAAATTAAGACTGTAAATCTAGATTATCTAGAGGAAAAATGCATGCTCGCGACTTTGTTTCCGCCTTGCAATGTCACATCGTTTCGGACCATGGGTCTGCTGCACTGTTGGTGAAGCTCATGTCGCCGCAAGCAGTTATGCTTCGGCCAAATCGATCTTGGCTTGCGCGTACATTTGCCGCTTCATGAGCTCGCCTCTCCAACAGACGGCAAATGCGTTCGATTCCCAATCCAATGGATCTTGCGAGCCCTTCGGTCCCACTTCCAGCACCGAAAGCACAAAACCCGGTGGATACCCTCTCCGATGCGTAAACCAGTGTACCCACCGGCTGCCTCCGACCTTAGAGCGAACTTCATCGTCGCTACCGACATCTTCCGAGGCGGATACTCCCGTCGATCATCCGTTATTCGGCTGAGATGATAGCTTGAATGCGTTCGGCTAGCACTGTCATGTCGAAAGGCTTGGTGACGACTTGCATGCCAGGGTCGAGATGGCCATGGCTGAGGACAGCATTTTCCGCATAGCCCGTGATGAACAGCACCTTCAGCCCCGGTCGAACCTCTCGTGCGGCGTCCGCCACCTGCCGCCCGTTCATCCCGTTCGGCAAACCCACGTCGGTCATCAGAAGATCAATGCGGGTGTCTGACTCAAGGATCGCCATACCCGAGGGGCCGTCGTCGGCTTCGATTGCGGTGTAGCCGAGCTCCTCCAACACATCGACGACCAGCATCCGCACAAGCGGCTCGTCGTCGATCACAAGAACCGTCTCTTCCGCATCGGTCTTGGCAACGATAGTTGTTGGGTTGTGAAAGTCTGTCTCGACCTCACCGAAATGACGAGGCAGGTACACGCACACCATCGTGCCTTTGCCGACCTCCGAATAGATCCGAACCTGCCCGCCGGACTGCCGGGCAAAGCCGTAGATCATGGACAGGCCGAGCCCGGTTCCAACGCCGATCGGCTTGGTCGTGAAGAACGGGTCGAAAGCACGCTCGATCACGTCGGGGGACATGCCGACGCCGTTGTCTGACACGCACATCGAGACGTACTGACCAGTCGGAAGATCGCGCTCTCGTGCTGCCCGGTCGTCAAGCCAGCGGGTTGCAGTCTCAATGGTAATACGACCACCGTCCGGCATTGCGTCGCGAGCGTTGATGCAGAGGTTCAGGAGCGCGTTCTCAAGCTGGTGCGGATCGGCGAGCACGTTCCAGACACCGCCGCCCGCGACGTTCTCCACGTGGATCGCGGGGCCGACGGTGCGTCGGATCAGCTCCTACATGCCCATGATCAGCGCGTTGATCGAAGTCGGCTTTGGTGCCAACGTCTGGCGGCGGGAGAAGGCCAAGAGACGATGCGTCAAAGCGGCGGCCCGCTTAGAGGCTCCTTGCGCCGCGACGAGGTAGCGGTCGACATCAGCAATGCGTCCTTGGGCGATCCTCGTGGCCATCAATTCTAACGAACCCGAGATCCCTGCCAGAAGATTGTTGAAATCATGCGCGAGGCCGCCCGTGAGCTGGCCGACTGCCTCCATCTTTTGGCTCTGGCGCAGAGCATCCTGCGCGCGTTCCAGCTCCGTCGCTGCCTCTTTGGCGGCCGTGACATCGCGCCCGGTGGCGTAGGTGACCTCTCCCGCCGGCGCCGCCACCCAGGAAACCCAACGCACTGACCCGTCTTTGTGGCGATAGCGGTTCTCGATCGTCGGTCGTCCACCCGCCGCAGCCGTTTCGTACGCTTTGACGGTTTCAGCATGGTCTTCGGGGAGGACGAACTCGTTGACGTGGTGGCCGACGAGTTCGTCGGTGGCATAGCCGAGCATGGACGTCCATGCTGGGTTCACGCGAAGGAAGACCCCAGCGATGTCGATGATCACCATGAGATCGGGCGAAGTATCCCACATCCGATCGCGCTCTGCCGTCCGCTCCGCCACGAGGCGCTCCAGCTCCTCACTCTGACGTTCCTTGGCATCGCGAGCCTCGACGATCTCCTGAATGTCGACGCAAGTGCCGATCCAACGAAGGATGGTACCGTCCTCCGTTGGGCGCGCAGGTACCGAGCGACCGAGGAACCAACGGTAAACACCGTCTTGGCGGCGGAAGCGATACTCAACTTCAAAGGGGCTCTCGGTCCGGCGTGCCTCGTCCCAGGCGGCAAGCGAGCGCCCGCGGTCGTCCGGGTGCAGCACTTCGCTCCACCCAAGACGCACGAGTGCGTCGACCGGGTGTCCGGTGAACGCCTTGAAGAACGGGTTGACGTAGTCGCAGCGTCCTTCGGCATCCGTGGTGAACAGGACGACGGGAAGCGCTTCGGCAAATGCGCGGAACCGCGCCTCGCTGGCGCGCAACGCGGCTTGGCTGCGGCGCTGCTCGGTTAGGTCCAGCATCGCCCCAATCATGCGCGTTGCCCGACCAGTTTCGTCACGCATCACATGGCCGCGGTCGAGCACGTCGGCATAGGTGCCGTCGGCACGTCGGAAGCGGTACTCCTCGGTCCAGTTCTCGGACGTGCCGTCGATGACCGTGTGAATACTGTGGTCTACCTTCGCCCGGTCCTCGGGGTGGATGTGTTCGATCCACCATTCGCCTGTCGGCGCCACGTCGACGGGGGCATGACCGTAAGCTGTTTCCAGCGCCTCGTTCCAAAGCACGTGGTTGGTAGCGAAGTGCCAGTCCCAGATGGCATCGTTGGTGGCGCGCACCGCGAGGCGGAGCCTCTCCGACGTTTCCCGCGCTGCCGCGTTTGCCGCCTTTTCTTCGGAAACGTCCCGAAAGAAGACTGCAAGGCCTTCCTCGACGGGATAGGCACGCATCTCGAGCCAGGACCATCGGCCGTTTGGCCAACGTTAGCTGTGGTCCAACGCGACGGGTACGCGTTCGCTCATGGCTCGCTTGTAGAGGCGACCGAGTTCGGTGTCCTCGCTGCCCGGGTAGGCGTCCCAATGCGTTTGACCGAGGAGCGCCTCGCGGGGCCGGCTCTCCATCCGCTCGGCCTCGGCGTTCATGTCGAGGATGCGGAACTTGTGGTCCAGAAGGACAAAGCCCTCAGCCATACCGTCGAGCACGCCCTTTGCTCGCGCCTCGCTCTCGCCGAGGCGGCGCTCGGCCAGCACCTATCCCGTGATTTCGTTGCAAGGACAAAAGAACCCAGCGACCGCCCCGGCTTCGTCGCGCACAGGCGTGTAGGAGAAGCTGAAGTGCGTTTCCTCGGCGTAGCCACGACGGTGCATCACGAGCGTGATGTCGTCCATGTGGACGGGCTCACCCCCGTAAGCTTGTTCGACGATAGGCATGAAATCGGCGCGGATCTCCTGCCAGGCGTCGAGAAAGTCGCAGCCGAGCGCATTTGGATGCTTGAACGCAAGGATTTGGGCATATGCGTCGTTGTAGAGGAGCGTGCGCTCTGGTCCCCAAGCCAGGAACATGGCTTGGTTGGACGACAGCATCACGCCGACCAAGGTCTTCAGAGCCGTTGGCCAGCCCTGCGGAGGCCCCAAGCCCGTCTCGTCCCACGCATGGCTGCGAAGCCTGTGGCCCATTTCACCGCCGCCGGAGAGAAAGCTGGAGGCGGCGAAAGCTGCATTGGTCACGTTCAAATCCATAATTCAAGCGCATCTGCTTGTAATTGCACGGGCACCGAGCTCAGCACTGAAGTACGTCTTCCCGGTCTCGGCGCCTTCTCGCTTCTGAGCCGACGAGCGTCTTTAGGTGAATTCGACAGGATCGCCAAACATGCTCTCATACCGCTTTTGTCGACATCGATCCGGCTTCTCGATACAGTCGTGCGAGGAACGCCATTGCAAGATCCAGCTCACGGACGGCAACTTCTTTATCACTGCGTCATGAAGAGGACCGTGTCTTTTCCACCCCTTCCGAAATTTGGCTTACCGCGAATATGGCCCGGTAAATAAATCACCCAACGCGCGGCGTAGAAGCACTGTAATCCTGCGTTTTTGGATGTTCCATGGACGGTCATGGTCCAGGTGACAGCGCTGACAGAGCGCAGCCAGGTTTGCTGCATTGTTGTTCGCAGTATTCTGGTCGAGATGGGCGCATGCAAGGCGAACATCGGTCGTTAAGATCGGAATCCCATCGTTTGGAACGCTCGGATCGGGCAATTTCGAGCGAACGACGCGGCCGCGGCCGTCTCTCCACCGGTTCGCTTCCTGATCGAACCAGCGCCCGTCGCCGAGATGGTGAACCGTCTTGCCATGAGGCCGTCCGCAGCGCTCGCAGCGTCCTCTGGCACGTTCGAAGCGGATCGTGTGGGACAGCTGTGGCCAGTCGATTGGATAGAAATGACGGTGTTCACGCCGGATCGGCATGGGCGACCTCCCGCGTTTCAAACCCTTCTGTACCGTCGACGCCGTTCATCCCGTCAGACGCTTCAGTCTTATCGTCATTATCACCGTCGCCGGATCTAGCCTTGTCTCGTGCGCGGGTGATCGTCAGGCGGCTGACGCCATAATCGCGGGCAAGACGCGAGATCGAGATTCCGTCCTGAAGCTTTGCGACAACGGCCTGCCTTTGGCTTGCGGTTAGGCGCGGCGGACGGCCAAGGATCTTGCCTTCCGCCTTCGCCCGTTCAAGCCCGGCTTGCGTGCGCTCGATCAGGAGATCACGTTCGAATTCGGCGACCGCGTTGATAACGCCCATGGTCATCCGACCAGCCGGGCTCGTTAGATCGACGCCGCCAAGAGCGAGGCAGTGGACCTTGATACCGAGCGTATCAAGATGATCGACCGTCTTCCTGACGTCCATCGCATTGCGCCCCAAGCGGTCGAGCTTGGTCACGACGAGAATATCCCCTTCCTCGAGCCGATCGACAAGTTTGGAAAAACCGGGCCGCTCGGAGGCGGCGACGGATCCGGAGATCGTTTCGGCCACGATCCGGCGCGGCTGGACCTGAAACCCGGCGGCCCGGATTTCGCCGAGCTGGTTTTCGGTCGTCTGTTCGATCGTGGAGACACGCGCGTAGACGAAAATGCGAGCCATGAAATATGCCGATCGGCTGAAACTGCATCAAAAACGCACCAGAAGCATTCGCGCATGCACGAAACACGGTCAAGCTGATTTTTGGGCTTCCCGCAAACCACATGCGCAAAACCGGTCACTTATGCCCATGTCTCTAATGCTTAAAATATCCCGGCTACCGATCAATGCCAGAATTAAGCTCGCAGGACTTTCTGAACCTCCCAGGCTATTTTAGCGCTTACGGTCCATATCATAGCTTATTGACCCATGTATGCGTTTTCTGCAATTTAAGCATCTCGATCGGAATAGGCCATTTTGCATAGTTTATTCATCAATGATCAATTCCATTCGCTTGCCTCTTGATCGGTGACCGACCAGTATGCGGAGATTGTGATGAAGCTCTACGAATTGCCAATGCAGGAAAATGGACGCGTTGTGCTGCCCGCAGACCTGCGCAAGTCTCTTGGGCTTTCGAAGGGCGACAAGGTCCTGATCGAAGCCGAGGGCGACGAGGTCAAGTTGACGACAGCACGGTTACGGCGCAAACGGGCTCAAGCCATTGCCAAAAAGTACGCGCGCCCAGGCGTTAGCGTCGTCGACGAGTTTCTCGCCGAAAAGCGTGTTGAAGCCGAACGCGAAATAGCGCGGATCGAACCGGATGCAGAAACAGATGAGAACGGTGGCGGTTCGTGATCGCCTGCGTCATCGATACGTCAGCGATTCTCGCTTATGCCTTCGCCGAGCGAGGTGCCGCCAATGTCGAGCGCTGGATCGATGGCGGGGCGGCGGCCTCGACTCTCACTGTTCAGGAAGCCGTCTCGAAGCTGTGTCAGAGCGGCAAGAGCCGCAACGAGGCGGAGGACCTGATCTTGTCGCTCGGGCTGGTCATCCAGGATCTCGATCTTGACCTTGCGTTCAGCGCAGGGGCCATGTTCGACCTGACGAAACCTTACGGTCTAAGCCACGGGATTGCGCCTGCCTCGCCCTCGGACAGAAGCTTTCCGTTCCGGTGGTTACCGCCGATAAGGCGTGGTCGAAGGTCGCGGCCGATCTCGGACTGAGGATCGAGCAGTTTCGCTGAGGAAGCTGAACTCGACCGAACGGGCAAATGGGCCGGAAAGAGACCTACGGCTTGAGAGCGAAGAAGGCGGAAAGCTGCCCTTCGGCTTCCGACCCTCTTGCGCGGTTTGATACAGGAAAGGACGATCCCGGAAGCTGCCATTTGAAAGGCCGGCGGCAGCATTCGTTGGCCCGGCACTCCGGAACCTCATGTCAGGACAGACGCTGGAACCGCTGCTCGAGTCTACGGAGTTTCGAAGGCGCTCTTGAGCGTTGCCAGCGCTGCGGCGGTTGCCGCTTCGGCGGCCGGGCCGTTGTACTGGGTGGCTGGCCCCGTCTCGACGCAAGCCTGTGTCCACGAGAAGGGCTCTCCCGTCGCTGCATTCGTCAGCCGCCCGTCGACCTCCTTGCGCAGGCAGTTGCGCGAGGTCTGCGCCTGTCCGTTGACGAAGTAGGCAGGGGCGCCAGGGTTGTCGAATGCGTGTTGGGCTCCCTCGTACTCGAATATCTCGACGTCCGCGCCGCTAGCCTTAAGGCGTCCGATGTAGGCGCGACAAACCTCGATCGGGTTCCAATCGTCAGCGATGCCGTGGAAGTGGCGGATCGGAGCCGGGCCAACCTCCGTGTCCCGTTCGAGCTCGAAGTTGCAGGGCGGGTAGAACGGCAGGTGGGCGAGGAGGCGGCCGCGCCGAGGCCCGTACATCTTCTGGAACCGGATCAGGGCGGAATACAGCGCACCGACACCGCCGCGCGAGAAACCAATGACCGCGATCCGATCCGGGTCGATGGCCGGATGGTCCGCCAAGATCTCCACGGCCCGGTACAGATCGTAGATCGGCGACAGGATGCCGAGTCTGCCCTGATCGGAGAATACCTCTTCCAAGCCCCTGCCTGTGTAGCTGTCGAGGGCGAAGGCGGCGATGCCATTCTCGTTGAGGAGCTTAGCCCAGGTCGGCATTTGCGCTCCGCCGGGACCGGCCGAGCCGTGAAGAAGGATGACGACGGGAAGGCGACCCTCGGCATCGGGTAGGCTGAGACGGCCCGTCAGGACGACGGGCGATCCGTCCTCCGTCTTTCCTTGCAGGAAAGAGTCGTCTCCCATGGTGAGCGAGGAAACCTTCAGGGTCTCAGGCGGCCGACCTTGCCCCATCACGACAGACGACAGGAACAGCAGGACCGAAAGTGCAGCGACAGGACACCAGCGCATCATCTCGCGACCTCCGCTGCGGTGATGGACCAGCGGATCATGCCGCTCGCATGACGTTGGGTCAATATGCGCAAGCGATTGAGAAACGGCATCGGGTTGGGTGCGCGAGCGGATTCCGAACCTCCTTACCCAGGCTCCCACCGCTTCCGCCCGTAGAACAGCGGAGACTACGCGATCCCGTTGGTCGAACTGCGCCGCGAGATAGGGCCCCGCGTGTCACCGTATTGACGCACGCCGCACACCGAGGAAACGTCTGGTTACGTCTGCCCTTCACCCGGAAGCTGTCCGACCGTTCTCCACCCATCCTTGCCGTTCCGAGGTCGGTTGGTTCGGGCCGAAAGCGGACTGACAGGTCTAGGGCGTCGAGCCGATAAGCTGCCGCTCGGTCCCGCTAGTGCGTGGGGCCACTTCCGCCGACATGGTCGTCATTTTAGACCTCGTGCTCGTTCGTTGATCGCTGCCGTTTATTCAGCAGCTCCCCAAGGCAGCAGTTAGGCCAGGAGCACACTAACCCCGGCGCCCTCTATCGCGCGCGACGATGCATTCGACCGTCGCGGCATTGCGTAACCGCTGTTGGCGAACGCCCGCACGATGAACGGGAAGAGAGGGTGGGAGGCTTTCAACAAAGGGCCGCCACCGTCCCGATCCTGCACGCTCGCCGAATGCGGCTCGAGAACGAGCGCCCAAGGCTGCCGGCTACGTCCTTGCTTGCCAAGCGATGCCCAAGAGCAATGTGGTAATCTAAGCGTAACCGGCTTAAAGCGCCACGAGTGTCCGAACTCGATCCCGAATGAGCAGCATGTCCAAAGATGAGATTGAGCGTCTGCGCCAATGCACGGAAGAGCCAAAGGCGCAGAATACGGTTCTTGCCAAGCGGCTCCACGACTGTGTTTCAGGTCTGGTCAGTCCAGACAGCTATGCACATGAGAGGGTAACCGAGGATGCCTTGATGGCGACGAATCGACGTCTGGATGCGGTGCTCAACAATGCGAGCGTTGCGATCTTCCTCATGGATGAACAGCAGCACTGCGCGTACATGAATCCGGCCGCTGAAAGGCTAACCGGATATACGTTTGTCAAGACACAAGGCCGTCCGCTGCATGATGTCATCCACCACACCAAGCCTGACGGCACTCATTTTCCTCTACATGAATGCGCGATCGACCGCGCCTTTCCAGAGAAGGCCAATACGAAGGGCGAGGAGGTCTTTGTCCACAAGGATGGGCACTTCTACCTGGTCGCGTTTACCGCGAGCCCAATTTACGATGAGGCCTCTCGCACGGTCGGTACTATTATCGAAGTACGCGACATCTCGACTGAAAAGGCACATGAGGCAGCGCTCGTTGAAAGCACCGAGCGGCTTGCGAGCGAGCGCCACGCGCTCGAGGTGCTCAATCGCACTGGAGCCCGGATTGCCGCTGAACTTGAATTGGATCAGCTTGTACAAACAGTGGTGGATGCCGGAGTTGAGCTAACCGACGCGCAGTTCGGCGCATTCTTTTACAATGTCCTCGACAGCCGCGGTGGGAAGTACCTTCTATACGCGTTGTCCGGCGCCGAGCGGAGTGAGTTCGAGAAGTTTGGGATGCCACGGGCCACAGCGGTCTTCGGGCCAACCTTTCTTGGTGAAGGTGTCATCCGGTCCGGCGACATTCTAAAGGACGAGCGCTACGGTCGAAACGCACCGCATTCTGGCATGCCTGAGGGCCACCTGCCGGTACGAAGCTATCTGGCTGTTCCCGTTGTTTCCCGCTCAGGCGAGGTGATTGGGGGGCTGTTTTTTGGGCATCCAGATCCGGACGTGTTTAGTGAGCGCTCCGAGCGGCTTTTGGGCGGGCTTGCGGCTCAGGCAGCAATTGGCATCGACAACGCTCGCTTCTTCCAAGCGGCGCAGCAAGCAAATGCGACACTGGAACAGCGTGTGGAAGAGCGTACAGCCGAGCTTCAGAAGGCTGAGGAGGCATTGCGTCAGTCTCAAAAGATGGAGGCCGTGGGCCAGCTCACGGGCGGCCTAGCACACGACTTTAACAATTTGCTCGCCGGAATCTCCGGCAGCCTGGAGATGATGGCAACACGGATCGCGCAAGGACGGGTTGCTGACGTCGATCGCTATATGCTCGCGGCGCAGGGGGCCGCGAAGCGCGCCGCCGCGCTGACGCACCGTTTGCTAGCCTTCTCACGCCGTCAAACGTTGGATCCCAAGCCCACTGACGTGAATCGGCTCGTTGCCGGCATGGAGGAATTGATCAGAAGAACGGTGGGCCCTCAGGTCGAGATCGAAGCTGTCGCGAAGGCCGGACTATGGTCGGTACTCGCTGACCCAAACCAACTTGAAAACGCGCTCCTGAACCTTTGCATCAATGCCCGAGACGCAATGCCCGATGGTGGACGGATCACGATTGAGACAAGCAATCGCTGGCTCGACGATCGGGCCGGCCGCGAGCGAGACCTGCCGCCGGGGCAGTACGTCTCGCTGTGTGTCAGCGACAATGGCACCGGCATGCCGGCAGACGTCATCGAACGCGCCTTCGACCCGTTCTTCACGACCAAACCCATTGGCGTGGGCACCGGGCTCGGCCTGTCCATGATCTACGGCTTCGCCCGCCAGTCCGGCGGGCAGGTGCGGATCTACTCCGAGGTCGGGCAGGGCACGATGGTTTGCATCTATCTGCCGCGCCATCACACAGAAGAAGCGGACGAAGACTTGAGGGCCGCCGACCCCGTCTCTCCAGCTCAGCCAGGCGAGACGGTTCTCGTTATCGACGACGAGCCCCTCGTGCGCATGCTCGTCGTCGACGTTCTAGAGGAGCTCGGTTACATCGCTCTTGAAGCCGGCGACGGACCATCGGGTCTGAATGTGCTCCGCTCTGATGCGCGCATAGACCTTCTGATCACTGATGTCGGCCTTCCCAACGGCATGAACGGTCGTCAGGTAGCCGACGCAGCGCGTGAACTCCGTCCCGGCCTCAAGGTGTTGTTCATCACAGGCTACGCGGAGAACGCTGTCCTCAACCATGGCCATCTTGATGTTGGCATGCAGGTGGTGACAAAACCGTTCGACATGGCGGTGCTGGCGAACCGGATCAAAGGCATGATTACGGACGCTTAACTTGCACTCGCCAGTTAGCCTCCAGGTGTTGGATCCAAGCGTACATTTTTTACCGAGAATTGCATCGCTTAAGCAAATGGCTACGAAAATTCAGACCGTTCTCGCCGGGTAAACCGGGAAGCGCTATAGCCCTCTGGTGCAGGCTTGGAACTGAACGGCAGCTTCTTCCGATCGCTGCTGCGAACGGGACAGTCAGCAACCCACCCATTCAAGCCATCCGTGGGGCGGTCAAGATGGGCCGAAAGGAGACCGGCGGCTTTTGGTCATAGCAGGCGGAAAGCTGACCTTCGGCTCCAAACCCGTTCTCGACATTCGTGTCTTTGCGAAGCCTTCTCGAGGTGGATGTTCCTTTCGCCAAGGAACAGTTCATCGCTTTACCCTCGTGGCTGGTCACGAATTCAACCTGATTAGGGACGCCCGCTGGATGATTGGGAAAGAGTGGAAGGCTCGCAGTCAAGGAGCCGCAACCCACCCATCCTGCGCGCTGGCGAATGCGGCGTTTCTAGAACAAGGGGGCCAAGCCCCAACAGAGACCCCTTGAATATCAGTTTTCACTAAATTAGCTAATTCTTATAATTAGAGGGGTTGTCTGACGTGGGTGAGATGCACGAGTTCGAAGCCAAGGCCGAAGAGGTCGCTGCTCTTCTCAAAGCCGTTGCGAACGAGCGACGCCTCATGCTCCTGTGCAAACTGCTGGAGCTCGGCGAAGCCAATGTCGGCTCGCTGGCCGAGGCTGTCGGACTGTCGCAGTCGGCCCTGTCGCAGCACCTCAGCGTTCTGCGCGAGCAGGGCATCGTCTCCTACCGCCGTGAGAGCCAGACGCTTTGGTACCGGATCGCTGACGAACGCGTTGTGGCGCTTTTTTCGACCCTACAAGGCCTGTTCTGTCCGCCGAGGGATGCTTCGGCACCAATGACAGGCGCGTCCGATAGCTCCAAGCCACAGGCGACATCGAATGGATGAGTTTACGCCCTTCTCCGCCCTCGGTGGTGGCCTATTGATCGGTCTGTCGGCAGCCGTGCTGTTGCTGGCGAACGGTCGTATCGCTGGCATCAGCGGCATTCTGGATGCTGCCCTTCGCCCCAAGGCTGGGGAGTTCGGCTGGCGTGCGGCCTTCCTCGTCGGCCTTCTCGCCGCTGCGCCACTTATGGAACTGGTTGGCTACGAACTTCCCGCTATCACCATCGATGCGACGCTTCCCGTCATCATCGGCGCCGGCCTTCTTGTCGGTTTCGGCACGCGCCTCGGCTCCGGCTGCACCAGCGGGCATGGCGTTTGCGGGATCGGCCGGGGATCTGGCCGCTCGATCATAGCGACCGTCGTCTTCATGGCGAGCGCGGTCGCCACCCTCTTCCTCGTCCGCTACATCCTGGGAGCGTAAGCGATGACCCGCATCCTTGCTGCCCTTCTTGCGGGGCTCGTCTTCGGGGTCGGCCTTATTGTCTCGCAGATGGTAGTTCCGGCCAAGGTCCTCGGCTTTCTTGACATCTTCGGCGCGTGGGACCCGAGCCTTGCCTTCGTCATAGGTGGCGCGATCCTCGTTGCCGCGCCCGCCTTTGCCCTTGGCCGCCGAATGAACGCTCCGGTGCTTGCAACCGCCTTCGAAATCCCGAAGCGAAGCGATATCGACGCTCGTCTCCTGTCGGGCGCCGCCATCTTCGGCATCGGCTGGGGCCTCGTCGGGCTCTGCCCCGGCCCGGCCCTTACTGCTCTCGGCTTCGGTTCGACCCCCGCACTGCTTTTCGTGGCGGCCATGATTGCCGGAATGGCCATCTACCACCTGATGCTCGCACCGCGATCGCCAAAGGCTGCTCCCGCCCCGAGCCAGGAGGCGGACGCGTGACCGCTGTCTCCTACACGCTTGCCACTGCCACCGGATCGGGAGGCCTCGTCGGTATCGTCCTCGGGCTGTTCGGCGGTGGCGGCTCGATCCTGGCCGTGCCACTGCTTGTCTATGTCGTCGGCATCGCCTTGCCCCACGTGGCGATCGGCACCAGCGCGGTCGCGGTCGCTTTCAGCGCTCTTGGAAACCTCGTGCCGCAGGCCCGTGCCGGACGAGTTAAATGGCGGTGCGCGGGCGTATTCGCTCTCGCCGGGATCGTCGGCTCGCTTGCAGGAGCTGCGGCTGCAAAAGCCGTCGACGGAGAACGGCTGATGGCGCTCTTCGGCCTCGTCATGATCGGTGTCGGCCTTGCGATGATGCGGCAAAAGGCGAGCGCCGGCGACCCGCAGGTCCGCCTCTCCTGGGAGACGGCTCCCCGTCTTCTCCCTCTGCTGATCGGCATCGGCTTTACCGTCGGGCTTTTCTCCGGCTTCTTCGGAATCGGCGGCGGCTTCCTCATCGTGCCCGGCCTGATTCTCGCGACCGGCATGCCACTGACCTACGCCATCGGCACGTCGCTCGTCGGCGTTGGGGCTTTCGGTGCAGCGACGGCCTCCAGCTACGCCGTCTCCGGTCTCGTCGACTGGACGATCGCTGCGGTCTTCGTGATCGGCGGCCTTGTTGGGGGTTGGGTGGGTACGACCCTCGGCGCCCGGATCGCCGCCCGCAAGAAAGTCCTCAGTCTCGCGTTTGCCGTCCTCGTCGTCGCGGTCGGTCTTTTCATCGTTGCGAAAGGGCTACCCGCCCTCTTCGGCTGACGCCATCACACCAGCAAAGGAGCCTTCCCATGGCTTTGCAGTCCCCAAACCCGCTCTTCGGGCGGCCGATCGTCACCGGCTTCTTCGACAAGCGGACCTCCAGCGTCCAGTACGTCGTCGCCGATCCCGAGACTAAAGCCTGCGTCATCATCGATCCGGTCCTCGACTTCGATCCGAAGTCCGGAGCGACCGCCACCACATCCGCCGACGAACTCCTCGCTTTCATCGAACGCGAGGGACTGCGCCTTGAATGGATCCTCGACACCCATCCCCATGCGGACCATTTCTCCGCAGCGGGCTATCTCCACGACAGGACCGGCGCGCCGACCGCGATCGGCGAGAAGGTGCAGGACGTTCAGAAGCTCTGGCAGGGCATCTACAATATCGCAGGATGCTGTCCGGCGGACGGCTCGCAATGGAGCCGCCTTTTTGCCGAAGGCGAACGGTTCAAGATCGGCAAGCTCGACGTCGAGGTGATGTTTACCCCTGGTCACACTCTGGCATCGATCGCGTATCGCATCGGCGACGCCGTGTTCGTTCACGACACCCTGTTCATGCCGGATGGTGGAACGGCCCGGGCCGACTTCCCGGGTGGGAGCGCCGAAGCGCTCTGGAACAGCATTCAGCGCATCCTCGCCCTACCCGGTGAAACCCGCGTCTACACCGGGCATGACTATCAGCCGGATGGCCGCGAGCCTCGTTGGGAGTCGACGGTGGACGAGCAAGCGCGAACGAACATCCACCTCGTGCAAGCGCCGACGAAGGAGGCATTCATCGAGCTTCGGCAAACGCGTGACAGCGATCTCTCGATGCCCAAACTCATCCTCCATTCGCTCCAGGTCAACATCCGCGGTGGCCGCCTGCCGGAACCGGAAGACGATGGTCGACGCTACCTTAAGATCCCGCTCGACGCCCTCGAAGGCGCTGCGTGGTAAACCCGAAGGAGAATGGCATGACAATACGAAGCGCCAAAGACCTCATCAAAGATGCGAGCGCCAGCGTAAAAGCGATCTCGGCGGATGATGCCGTCGAGCTCGTAGACCAGCCCGACGTAGTTTTCGTCGACGTACGCGAGGCGAGCGAACTGGAGAAGACCGGAACTGTGAAGGGTGCCGTGCACGTCCCACGCGGGCTCATAGAGTTCCAGGCCGATCCTTCCAGCTCCAGCCACAAGGCCGAACTCGATCCCGGAAAGCGCCTTGTTCTCTTCTGCGCCTCTGGTGGACGTTCAACCCTTGCCGCCGGTTCACTTCAGGCCATGGGCTTTGAAAACGCCGTCTCAGTAGAAGGCGGTTTTCCAGCTCTTCAGTCGGCAGGAATCCCGATCAAAAAGGCCTAAGAACCGCGTCACGCGGTTTCAACGACGAGTTCACCGCTAAGTTGAGCGTAGCTTCTATGTTTCGAGACCCTACTGCGCCCGCCAGTCGTAATAGGCTCCCGATGCTTATGGCCCGTTCGAGAATAGTCCAACGCGAAAAGCTGAACACGGCCTTCTAATCCGTGACCAGATTTTTGTTTCAAATTGAAGCTGATGGATGCGTCCATCAGCGCTCCCCACCTTTAAAGAACCAAGAGAGAAGCGAACCAATGATGCAGGACGGAACTATGATGGATTCAAGTCAGATGAGCTGGATGATGGGAGGCATGGGGCTCTTCGGAATTCTCACTCTTATCGTTCTAGGGTTGGCGATCTTCGGTCTCGTGAAGTACCTCCGAAACTGATTTACGCTCCGATCTGAATCAGAATCATTGTATGGCGTAGAGAACATCACGAGATCCGCCCACACAGCTCGATCGGCCAGAAGACGCCGATCGAGCGAATGAAATGCCCATGCGACGCGGTGTCGGCCCGAGCTGCAACCCCCGGAAATTCTCCAGCCGGGCGGTCCAAAAACGGGAAGCGCCTCAATTGGCTCGAAAACCATCCGTCATGAAGGACCACCTTTTTCGGGGGCAGACTAGCGTCGTAGCGGACAACCGGCAGACCGCTGCACGATGTCGGGCCGTCCGGTGCGAAGGTTCCAATGATCGCTTGTCCGCCGGGTAGCAAGGTCCGGTCCATCACCTGCAGGTAGGCGTCCTGCTCGGCCGCGTCGGTCAGGAAATGAAAGGCCGCCCGATCATGCTAGATGTCGAAGCGCTGGTTCGGCTTCCAGTCCACCACATTCTCCACGACCCAGTCGACGGGCGCTTCCTTGAGTAGCCGCGCACGGGTCCTTGCCAGCGCGGTTTCTGACAGGTCGAGCACGGTGATCCGGCGGAATCCCCATTCCAAACGGAAACCCACGAGCCGGGATGAACCCGCGCCCGCATCGACGATAGCTGCATCCCTCTCTACCCCTGTCGCGCCGATCAGGTCCAGCGATACCCAAGGGCGGTCCTCGAACCAGCTCGTCTCGGCCTCTTCCCTAACCCGAGAGACGCCTTCCCAGCGGTTCGGAATCTCTGCCGTCGTCCGTCCCTCACAACTCGATCCGCCGCAGCCGCAGCGCGTTGGTAATGACCGAAACGGACGACAGGCTCATCGCAGCCGCCGCGATCATGGGTGAGAGCAGAAGGCCGGTGACCGGATAAAGCAGACCCGCCGCGATGGGCACGCCGAGGGCGTTGTAGGCGAAGGCGAAGAAGAGGTTCTGCTTGATGTTGCGCAAGGTGGCGTGGGCGAGCCTTCGTGCTCTGACGATCCCCATCAGATCGCCGCCTAGCAGGGTTATCCCTGCGCTCTCCATCGCGACGTCGGCCCCGGTGCCCATGGCAATGCCGACATCGGCCGCCGCCAACGCGGGCGCGTCGTTGACGCCGTCGCCGGCCATCGCGATCTTGTGCCCGTCCCGGCGCAACCGGTCGATCAAATTCTTCTTGGCCTCGGGCAGGATGCCGGCGCGCACCTCGTCGATGCCGAGCTTGCCTACCACCGCCTACGCCGTGCGTTCGTTGTCGCCGGTAGCCATGATTGTTGATTTCCACGCGGAACTGACCCGGGATGTCGCCTGATTTCCACTGAGATTTGACCCATGTGACCTTTCCCTCCGATCGCGCTGAGCGAGGAGGGCAATGGAGTGATCCACATGGGACTT
>NZ_JAXLPB010000014.1:0-17389 GCF_034321785.1 Fulvimarina uroteuthidis
CGAACACGCTTCGCCTGGCACTCATAGGCGGCGGTCTCGATCCCAAGGAAGCGTCCGATAAGGTCGCGGCATACGCGCCGATGCAAAGCCTATCCGCATCGATGCTTCTCGCAACCTCGATCCTTCAGAGCCTCTATTTCGGCCCATCTGACGAGGACGAAGCATAATGGAACGGCTTGAACTGAAGGCGGCGATCACCGTCACCGACGAAGGCGCGATCGAGGCTATCGCCTGGCCGTTCGGCTCCGCTGATCTCACCGGCGATGTGATCGAGAAGACCGCAGACATCGACGGCGATCTCCCGCTCCCGATGCTTTGGCACCACGACGGCGCGCAGACCATCGGCGTCTGGGACCACGTTGAAGTCACCGAACGCGGCATCGAGGCCAAGGGCCGCTTGCTCATCAATGACGTTGCCCGCGCCCGCGAAGTCCGCGCGCTGATCATCGAGAAGGCCGCGACCGGCGTCTCGATTGGCTTCGTCAATCGCAAATCCAGCGTTCGCCGTGGCGGCGGTCGCAATCTCCAATCGCTGACACTCAGAGAGATCAGCGTCACCCCGACGCCAGCCCATCCCGGCGCCCGCGTCATCAATCTGAAGGCCGATGCATCGGCAACCTCAAAGGACACCATGGAAAACGAAACGACGGTCGCCGCGCCGGATAACGCGGCATTCGAGGCGGCTATCGCAGCCGTTGAAAAGAAGGCGATGGACCGCCTGGATAAGGTGCTCGCCAAGCTCAATCGTCCGGCTGTCATCACTGATCAGAAGTCCGACGAAACCGTCGAGCGCAAGGCGTTCGAGTCCTTCGCCCGTCGCGGCGTCGAGCGCATGAACACCGACGAAGTTAAAGCCCTTACGGTCTCGAACGACACCGCCGGCGGCTACCTTGCACCCGAACAGTTCCTCGCCGAGATCGAGAAGAACCTTGTTCTCTATTCGCCTATCCGTCAGGTCGCGAAGGTCGCGGCAACGAGCGCTGGCGAAATCCTTCTCCCCAAGCGCACCGGCACCATGACCGCGAAATGGGTCGGCGAGACCGCTACCCGCACCGGCTCGCAGCCGTCCTATGGTCAACAGAAGTTCGATATCTACGAGATCGCGGCCTTCACCGATATCTCGAACCGTCTTCTCGAAGACGCGGCCTTCAACATGGAAGGCGAACTCGCTTCGAATTTCGCTGAAGAGTTCGGCCGCCTCGAAAGCGCGGCCTTCATCAATGGCGATGGCGTCGAGAAGCCGAACGGCATCCTCGCAAACACCGAGATCGAGACCGTCGAAACCGCAGCCGCCTCGATCTCCGCTGATGACTTGATTGATCTCTATCACTCGCTCCCGGCCTTCTACGCCGCGAACGCCGTCTTCGCGATGAACCGCAAGACCATCGGCGACGTGCGCAAGCTGAAGGACGCAGACGGTCGGTTCCTCTGGACCGATAGCCTGGTCGCCGGCAACCCTTCGACCATCCTGGGCCGCCCCGTGATCGAGTTCGCTGACATGCCTGATCAGGCAGCCGGCGCGATCCCGGTGATCTTCGGCGACTTCTCGAACTTTCGCATCTTCGACCGCGTGGGTCTCTCGATCCTTCGCGATCCCTACACGATGCAGACCGAAGGTCAGGTCCGCTTCCATGGCCGTCGCCGCGTCGGCGGTGCCGTCTCGAAGGCTGAAGCCTTCAAGTTCCTGTCGAACCAGGCGTAAGGGGAGGATTGAACCATGGGCAACCAGGCTTCCAAGCGGACCCGCTTCTACATCGGCACCCCGTGCGAGCGGGACGCCGACATGACCGCAATCGCGACCTGGACCGAAGTCCTGGACGTGACCGGCTTCGACGGCGACATCGGCGACGAGTCCGAACTGATCTCCTACGAGGTCTATGGCGAGGACAATCGCGTCCGCAAACTCAAAGGCACGCGCAACGCTGGCAACGTCTCGATCACGGTCGCACGTCTTCCCAATGATGCAGGCCAGGCCGCAATGCGCGCCGGTGAACTCGCCGACTCCCCGATCGCGTTCCGGTGCGACCTGGCGAACGGCGACAAGGTCATGTTCCCCGCGCTCGTCATGTCGGCGAAGCGCACGATCGGCGACGACGTTGTTCGGATCTCGTATCCGCTCGAACTCACCGACGACGTTACCGAAGTCGCGGCGGCTTAAACCATGACGACGCGGCTCGCATCCGAAAGCATCATGATCACACTCGACGGCACGTCCGCCGAGTTGGTCCCAACGTTGCGGGCCGCACTTCGCCTTGCTCGTCGCTATGGCACGTATTCGAACCTCATCGGGAAGCTTTCCGAAGGTTCGATCGAGGCCGTCGCCGACGTGATCGCCGAGGGTAGCGGACACCGCTCCGCACTCCCGGCGGTCCTGGTTGAGGTCGAGACCTATGGCCTGATCAAAATCATGGCCTTGATGATCCCGGCCCTGGTCGAGTTCGTCATTGCGCTCACCGGCGCTTCCCCTGACGACAAGGCAGATAAAACGTCGAACGGCGTGCCTCCTACTTGGAATAGCTTTCACGAAGAGCTTTTCTCGATCGCAACGGGATGGCTCGGATGGTCGCCAGCCGAGGCATGGGCCGCAACACCCGCCGAGATCATCGCCGCACGTAAGGGCCGTGAAGCCATGCTGAAGGCGATCTACGGATCGAGCGAAGGCACTGGCGAGCCTACCAAACCGCACGACGAAATGACCTTGGACGAACAGGCGATGGCCGTGTTCGGCGGCGGTCGCAAGCGTCAGAAGGCGCGGTGACATGCCGACCCGCCCGCCCCGGCTTTGCGGTTGCGGTCTTGTGGTGGCGTCTGGCGTCCAATGCGCTTGCCAGATCAAACGCAATGCCGAGCGCAAGGCCCGCCACGATCGAGACCGTCCTAACGCAAACGCACGCGGCTATTCCTCGAAATGGCGGGAAGCTCGCAACGGCTTCCTCGCCAAACACACCAAATGCGTCCGATGTGGCGCACCCGCTACCGTAGTTAATCACCGTGTCCCCCATAAGGGGGACAAGCGCCTCTTTTGGTCGCGCTCGAACTGGGAAGCCGTTTGTGCTCCCTGCCACAACGGGCCGATCCAATCCGCCGAAAAGAAACCGAGATAATGGCACTCCCGACCTTCACACCGCCTTGCAATCCATCGCCAGGAACGACCGAGACGCACGAGCCGAAGGTGCTCCGCGCCGAGTTCGGCGACGGCTACACGCAGGCAACGGCAGACGGCATCAACCACGACCGCGCCGATCTCGAAGCGACCTGGGAAATCCTGACACCTGACGAGCGCGACGAGATGGTCACGTTCTTCAAGGCACGTGGCGGCTATGCGCCGTTCTTCTACAAGTTCCCCTGGCACGCCGAGGCGCTGAAGTGGACCGTCGCCCGTTGGACGGAAACGATCGTCTCTGGCTCCTACCATCGCATGACCGCGACGTTCCGTCAGTCCTTCACGATGGCGAACTAATCATGAGGAAGACATACACCCACGACGGCAAGACGCTGACGATCACCGAATGGTCGAGGTTGCTTTCGGTCAGTGTCCCGACGCTTCTCTATCGCCTTCAATCAGGTTTCGCGCCCGAGGACGTCTTCACATCGAAGAAGCACAGCACTTGGAATGCGATGAAGCCAAAGCCGGCTGGCTCAAAGATCAAACAGCGTCACGCTGACAAGGATAGCAAGCGCGCCGAGTGGCATCGCCAGAACGTTGAGCGTGAAGAGCGTTTGCGCCAAGCACGAACGCACCACGCCGAGATCGAGGCTGAAGGTAAGGCGATCGTTGCCAGAACGCTCGCAGCGCTGAAGCAGAAGCGCGCCTATGAGCGCGCCCGTATCATGGCGCTTGAGGTCAAAGAAATCGACTTCGGATCGATGACACCGAAACGCGCCAGAAAGCCGATCGATCACGCCTATCAGCCGACCAAAGACGGCATCTTCACCGCGTTCGAGAAGGGGGCGGGGGCGGGTGAAAGCTTGGTCTATCGCCAGAAGACCGGCGGTGTCTCCTTCGTGCAAGAGAGTCACGAAATGGGATTTTTTCCAAACCACGAAGCGATGAATTGACGACATGACGATTGTAACGACTGACGAATTGAAATTGCACCTTCGCCTGGACCTGGCCGACGCGAGCGAGGATGCCTTCCTCGCCGACTTGATCGAAGCCGCGACGGCGCACGCCCGCGCCTATGTCGGTGCGCTTCCCGATCCTGTTCCAGCTGACGTGAAGATCGCCATTCGGCAGATCGCCGCCGGGCTATACGAAGACCGGGAAGGGACGGGACCGATCAACACAGGCCCGACGGCTTTGCTCAATGCGTATCGAGCTTGGGAATTCTAAGATGGCCCGCACATCTGATCAACTCAAACGCCTTCAGAAGCGCATGGCAGCAATCCCATTGGCGGTGCGCGAGGCCATAATCCCGGCTCTCGACCGATCGGCAGATCAGCTTGTCGCGGCGGCGAAGCACCTCGCTCCAGAAGACGACGGCGACCTTCGGGACTCGATCCGCAAAGAACCAGGCGAGCATGAGCTTCAGCGCAAGATCGTCGCCGGTGACGAAGCGACCTTCTACGCGACATTCGTTGAGCACGGCACCGCCGAGACGCCCGCGCAACCGTTCTTGTTTCCGAGCTACAGGCTCAATCGAAAGCAGATCGAGGCCCGGATCAAGCGTGCCGTGAACAAGGCCGTGAAAGACGAATGGGGTAAGCGATGATCGATCCATCCCTCGACCTTCAGGCCGCCATTCGTGAGCGCCTGGTCAACGATGCTGGCGTCACCGCACTCGTCACGCCTCGCGCCATCCGCGACGGCGGCGGTCGCCCTGACGACTTCCCCACTATTCTCTTTGGACCCTCGCAAACCGTGCTCGAACCCATCACGTTTTCACGACACCACGTTCGATGCTTCGTGGATCTTCACGTTTGGACCCGCGAAGTCGGCACCGTCATGTCGAAGACCATCGCGGCAGTGGCGATCAACGCCTTGACCGTCGCGCCAGCCCTCGCCGGCTTGCTCGATTTTCAGGTCGATGGCGTTCGTTATCTCCGCGATCCTGGCGACCTGGGACACGCCGTGATCTCGATCTCAGCCTTGTTCGAGGGCGCGCGATGAAGGCCGGCAAGCTCGATCGCAAGATCGCCCTCGAACGCGAAGTCGAGACGGTCGATCGCTACGGCACGCCGTCGAGCGTCTGGACGCCGATCGCGACCGTCGCGGCGCAGCGCGTCACCGCCTCGACCGACGAATTCCTCGCCGCATCCGGCGAGCGCACAGAGACGGCGATGGTCTTCCGTGTTCGATACCGCACCGATGTGCGCCTGTCCGATCGCGTGACGTTCGAAGGCACCGCGTTCAACATGATCGAGATCAAAGAACTCGGACGCCGCGAAGGTCTCGAACTCCGGTGCGAGGCTAGACGATGAAGGGACGCAAACCCGAGACCGTCACCGCCGGATCGCATCCAATCACAACCGTCCCGACGCCGCCGACCTGGCTATCGAAGGACGCTAAGGCCGAATGGCGGCGCGTTGCGCCCGTGCTTGTCGAGCGCGGCGTGCTGACGATCGCCGACCTTGGAACGCTCGAAGGATTTTGCGTAGCGCAGGGCCTCATTCGTTCGTGCCAGCGCGTGCGCGACACCGAAGGCGATTTCTACACCGCACCAACCGGCCCGAAACGGCACCCGGCGGTGACGACGCAGGACGCCGCCTTGAAGACCGCGCGCCTGTTCGCCGCCGAGCTTGGCCTGACGCCCTATGCACGATCCCGAACCGCCATCGCCGGCGATGGCATCCGCGAAGCGTCCGATACGGATGATCTCGGACTATGAGCGACACCTATCCTTATTGGTTGTTCGATAACTCGCCGATCGATGATCCGGCGATCTTCGAAACCCCGTCCGGCGAGATAATCGGCGGCGGCGAGCGTGCGGTTCGTTTCATCCGCGCCCTTCGGCATCCGAAGACCGGCAAGCCGTTTCAACTCGATCGCTGGCAAGAGCGCCTAATCAGACGGATTTACGGGCCGCGCGATGCCGATGGACACCGGATCGTTGAAGAGGTTGTTATGATGATCCCGCGCGGCGGTCGAAAGACGACGCTTGGCGCGGCGCTCGCACTTTTGCATTCGATCGGTCCCGAGCGTGTCCCGCACGGTCAGGTGATCCTTGCCGCCTATGATCGCGAACAAGCACGCATCGCCTATGACGAGGCGTCCGGCATCGTCGCAGCGCGCAAGGAAACCAAGGCCGCAACTCGCGTGCGTGACTTCGTTCACGAGATCGAGCACCGCGCTTCCGGCGCAACTCTTAAAGCCGTGTCGTCCGATGCCGCAGCGCAGAACGGAAAGACGCCGAGCTTCGTCTTGATCGATGAAATCCACGCTTGGAAGAAGCGCGGCCTTTATGACGTGCTTCGAACCGGCCTGACGAAGACCGAGAACACGCTTTGCGTCGTGATCTCGCAGGCGGGCCGTGGCACTGATAATCTAGCAGACGAAGCTTTCGGTTATGCCCGTAGGGTGGCCGCTGGCGAGATCACAAAGCCGTCGCTTCTCCCGGTGATCTTCGAGACGCCGAAGGACGCGGATTGGCGGGACGAAGCCTTGTGGCACCGTGCAAACCCCGGCCTCAAGTTCGGTTATCCGGTTCTCAAAAAAATGCGCACGATGGCAGAAGAGGCCGAAAACCGGCCTGCCATCCGTGAGAAGTTCCGAAACGATCACCTGAATATCTGGCTCGACAAATCGACCGATCCTTTCGTGGATATGAGCATCTACGACAAGGGTAGCACCCCGATCGATCTCGACGCCCTTGCCGGTGCGCCTTGCTGGATCGGCGTCGATATGAGCACGACAACCGATCTAACCGCAGTGGTCGCGGCGTTCCGCGATCCTGACGACGAGGACGGCTTCGTCGTGATCCCGCACTTCTTTATCCCTGGCGACAACGTGCGCGCCCGTGGCGAGCGAGACGGCGTTCCATATCCGACCTGGGCCGAGGAAGGGCACCTCACGCCGACGCCTGGCAACGTCATCGATTATCGCGCTGTCGAGCAACACATTCGCGATCTCGCCGATCGCTTCGACGTGCGCGAGATCGGCTTCGATCGCGCCTACGCGATGCCGGTCATGTCGCCCCTTCAGGAAGACGGTTTCCCGGTGCTGACAATTGCGCAAGCGCCAGTTCAACAGAGCGGCGCGCTTGCCACCCTCGAACGCGCGATCATCGGCGGAAAGCTCCAGCACGGCGGGCACCCGGTGCTTCGTTGGAACTTCGCGAACATCGCCGTGCAAACTGGATCGACCGGGCTTCGCACGATGAACAAGGGCAAAAGCACCGATCGCATCGATGGCGCGGTCGCGTGCTGGATGGCCGTCAGTCGCGCGGCCGCTAACGACGCACCCCCGAAATCCATCCTTTTGAGCGAAAACGCCGCCGACTACGCGGCCTGGTAGGACACCAATGGCAAGAACAGACGAACAGGAACTCGCAATCCGCCTCGAGGCGAAGATCCGCGACTTCGAACGGTCGATGGACCGCGCCAGTAAGGTCGCGGCGAAGAACTTCACGCGGATCGAGCGGGACGCCGAGAAGTCGTCGGCGAACCTGAAAGGCATTTTCTCGAAGGCCGGCGAGGGAATGAGTGCGGGCCTGAAGGCGGGCATCGCTGGTGTTGCGGCGATCGGTTTTGCCGGCATTGTGAACCAGGGCCGTGAACTCGCGCGATCCCTCGCGAACGTTGGAAACGAGGCGAAGCGCGCCGGCTTGTCGGCGAAGGCGTTTCAGGAACTCAGCTACGTCGCCCGTATCAACCGGATCGAGGTCGACGCCCTGATCGACGGCATGAAGGAATTGAACCTTCGCGCTGACGAGTTCGTCGTGACCGGCACCGGCTCCGGTGCTGACGCCTTCAAGCGCCTGGGCTATGGCGCGAACGAACTCGCCGCCAAACTCGAAGACCCATCGGCCTTGATGGTTGAGATCATCGAACGGATGGAGCGCCTGGACAAGGCGGCGCAAATCCGTGTTGCCGATGAACTCTTCGGCGGCACCGGCGGCGAGCGCTTTGTCGAGCTTCTGGACCAGGGCGCGGACGGTATCCGCACGCTGATTAAAGAGGCGAACGACTTCGGCGTCATCATGGACGACAAGATGATCGCCAAGGCCGACGAGGTCGACCGCAAGTTCACGGCGATCACCGAGACAGTCGGCACGAACCTCAAGCGCGCCATTGTCGAAGCCGTGTCGGCGCTTGGCACGTTTATCGATCAATTCGACAAGATCGACGACCGCGCGACGGAAAGCATCCGCGCCCGCCTCGAATTCGAGTTGAAGCAGCGCGACCAGGCCGTTGCCGCCTTGGGCCGCATGGGTGGCATCGCCGACGCGGTCACGCAAAAGCAGATCGACCAGTCGAACCGGACGATCGCCGCCCTTCAGCGCGAGCTTGCCGCACGGGACAAGACGAACGCGGGCATCGCCAAGACCGGCGACGAAGCATCGTCGGCAAAGCCCTCTGTCGATCGCCTGAACTCCGCGCTGTCCGGCGCGAACGCCGCCGGCATGAACGGCGCGGCGGGAATGAACGCCTTCGCAGCCGCCATGCGCGAGTTGAAGAACGAGATCCCCGAACTCGCCGAAGAGCTTGCCAACCTCGACGCGAAGTCGCGGATCGACGCCACCTACAAGGCCGCGCTCGCGAATGCCACGTCGGGCCGCGAGGCAACGGGCGCGGGCATCCTCCGCGACCAGGCGATCGGCGCGTTACGGTCGAAGGACGCACGCGAAGCCGCCGACAGGGGAATGCTCGATCTCATCGGTTACGCCGAGGGCACCGATAAAGGGCGCGGCTACAACGAGACGCTTTCTTACGGCGCATATTCCGGCGGCGACCGAAACCTTACCGAGATGACCCTGACCGAGGTTTTGGGGATGCAACGGCAGATGCTCGCGCACCCCGATAACAAGTTCAATTCGAGCGCAGCCGGGCGCTATCAGATCGTCAGCAAGACGTTGCGCGGCCTCATCGATGAAATGGGCCTCACCGGCGGCGAGCGCTTCGACCCCGAAATGCAGGACCGCATGGCGATGCAGTTGCTTCGCCGTCGCGGGAACAACGTCGCGGGCCTGCGACACGAATGGGAAGGTCTTCGTCGGATCGATTCCGATCTCATTTCCCGCGCATACGACGGCGCCAGCGTCTCCATGCCGGCGGTCGATCCGGGCATCGCCGACAATCGCGCTAAGATCGAAGATCAACAGAAGGCCGCGATCGAAAAGGCCCGCGCTTCTGACGCCGATAGTCGTCAGGCGCGCATGGACGGCAATGCCGAGGCCGCACGCGCCTATTCTCAGAATCTCAAAGACCAGGCGAAGGCATACGGCGAGATCGTCGCCGGTGCGCGGCAGTATTCGACGGAACAGGTCGCCGAGCGCCAGGCCCTCACGATGACGGCGACGGCGGCGGCGTCGATGCGCTACGAAATGGACATGCTCAACCAGGCGACCCGCGCCGGTCTCGAACTCACACCTACGCAGCGCGAGAACATTCGCCGCCTCGCTGTCGAAATGGCGAATGCCGAAACCGCTACCATGACCTTCGCCGCATCGCAGGAAGAGGCACGCGCAGCGCAAGAAGCGTTTCGAGGTATCGCACAAGGTGCGGTCTCTGGCCTGATTTCCGACCTTCGCCAAGGCAAAAGCGCCGCCGAGGCGTTCGGGAACGTCTTGAACTCGATCGCCGACAAGCTCATCGACATGGCGATCAACAACCTGTTCGCGAACGCTTTCGGCGGTGGCCCTGGCGCGACCAGTGGTGGCGGCGGCACCGGCGGGAATTGGCTTGCCGTCGCTGGCAAGGTGATCGGCTCGCTCTTCGGCGTTCCGGCCTTCGCATCTGGCGGCAAGGTCTCTGGTCCCGGCGGCGGTCGCGACGACAAGATTCTCGCCAGGCTCTCGAACGGCGAGTTTGTTGTCAACGCGAAGGCGACCGCGAAGAACCGCGCGCTTCTCGAAGCCGTCAACTCGAACCGGCTCCCGGCGTTCGCCGATGGCGGCATGGTCGCACCTCGCCCGCTCGCCTCGCCCCGCTTGGCGTCGTCAGGCGGCGGCACCGGGCAGCCGGTCAACATCACTTCGACGGTCAACGTCAACGCCAGTGGCGGCACACCGGAACAGAATGCCGATCTCGCGCGGCAAACACAGAAGGCTGTAGATTCTCAGGTGCGGGCCATCGTCCAGCAAGAAATGCGATCGAACCAGCGCGCCAGCCTAGGAAGGCGATAATTCCGCTCGCAAACAATACACACTTAGTGTAGAATGGGCTATCTGAAACAGAAGGCCCATTCTCATGGCATCAATCGCCAACATTCGACTTCACCCCGCCCGCCTCGAGCACCTCAAGAATATCGCGATCCTCGAAGCGTGCACGCAAACAGAAGCCCTGGAAATGCTGATCTCGCGTGAGCTTCGAGCACGTCCCGAGATCGATCGAATTGACCGGCTTCCTCTTCACGTCGCCAATGGCCGCGTCTGTCCCGACATCGGCGACGTTGGCACCCCGACGTTTTCGCCTAAAGAGGCCGGCGCATTCGCATCTGTAATCTTGAAGGTTTTGGACGGACCGAAAGGACGCGGCACGTCTCTCACCTTCGGCGCGGATGGCGAGGCGAAGATTACTGTTGGCCGTCGCGGTCGCGGTATCTTTCTTCGGATCGAATGGCCGGACACTGAGATGTTTGCCGAAGAGACTCTGACCGTCTCACTGGCACGCGATTACGTGCGCCAACTCCTGAGAGCGGCGCAGAACGCCGACACTGACGAAGCGGCGTAAGAGACGACCTTGGGCGAGCGCGGTGGACATTGCAGGATCAACGGCGTCGAAGTTGACGCCGCGACGTTCTTCGCCGAGCTGGACAAGCTTCCAGCTCGCGAGCCGTCGGATTTTGTAAATTGGGAGCGCCCGAAATCATGGTCCGAAGAACTGGTCGAAGCCGTTGCAGCGCAGGGCGTTGAAGCCCCTGCGAAGAGGGCACTTCCAGCGCCCCAAACGCACCGGCCTTTAGTAAGGGGTGGAACACAACACCCCACACCATCCCTCACCACACGCAAGCGCAGGCACATCGCAGACGACACCACGGCAAGCGCTCTCCATGATGCACTCGCCGCGCACGGGCTCCCGCTCCACGCCGTCACGGTCAGGCTCTCCGCCGCGTTCCAGCGCAAGGCCCTGGCGCAGGCCGCGCCCCTGGACTGGTTCCGGCGTGCTTTCAATCGCTGGGCGAAGGCCGCGCTTGGTTTCGTCCCACCGGCGGTCTTCGCATCCGGCATTGAAAGCGCAGGCGGTGACGACTTCCATATTCACGCCCTTGTCGCAGCCGCCGACGAACACCTGAAGATCATCCGGCAAGTCCTGAAGCTCGCCGCTGGCGTCTCAGACGATCCCCGGTTCCGCGAGCGGCAAGTCGTCATCAAGCCGTGCAGAGACGCCCGGTGGACCGCGTATTGCCTGCAAAACGCCGAGGAAGCCGAGCGCAAGGGCGTTCCCGGCAAGCACATGATCACGAGCCGGGAAGTGCAGAAGGCCGCGACGGCAATCCGAGCACATAGGCGCGAAGCATTGAAGACCAAAGAAGCGGCAAGATATGAAGTAAATAAGTCAACGCTTACTTATCAGAAATGCGAAAATATTTGCAAAACAGCAGAAATCAATCTTGCAGAACGTCCGGCGCTGACTCATAACGTGCTGTCCGATCCAACAACGGCGGACCTATCCCTTAAAGAGAACCATAACGATGCTGGAAGCATACCTGCCGACGCCTCTCTACAACGCGTTGATCGAGCGGTTGGTCGAAGCGGCCTTCATAAACACTCCCGGCTTGACCGAACTCGCCGATCCCGACGCGATCAAGATCGCCCTGGGCGAGTTCGGCGGCGTCTGGCCAGACACAATCAGAGAAGAGGCATAGGCGATGCAGCACCCTACGCATGGACCCGTGCACCCATTGCCAGACGCGTCCGACTGGCTCGCCCGCATGGTTGTCGAAGGGCACATCAAGCCGCAGCCGCGAAGCGCGCCACCGGCCCGCCCTGATAAGATCGAAGGTGACTCGATCTCCGCATAAAAAACGTTATATTCAGGCGATTAGGAGATAATGATGACCGCAAGTAAGTCGACTGTTTGGGCAGCTGCCGCCCTTAATCTGGGCGCTACAACTCTTGTCGGCGCTTTCACTGCGATTGCGGTCACGAGCCAATGGAGCACGGCGGAGACGCTAGGCCGGCACACCGAGATTCTTAATCAACAGACCAAATTGATGGAAGCTCAGGCGACGCGTCTGGACCAACTTGGCACGGAAATTAACGAGACGAACCGCCGACTTCAGATTTCCCAGACGGATATTGGTATGCATCTGGCAAGCGCCGGCATCTCAGTTAATGAAGACGTGACTATGGAACTGATCTCTGATCAGATCGTGGCGTTCCCTATGACTACGGCAGCGAAGCAACTCTTGATTGACAAGAATCTTGAGCCGATCGCGATCACGCCGGCGATCAATGGATATGTTCTGGACGCCCAAAGCGTGGAGATCATCAACGGCGCGATCTCGAATAGTGAAAGTCCTGATAACTCCAATCAGGTCCTAAAATCTCCAGGGTGGCTCAAAAACGAGCGCTGACATTTTGTCGGAAGCGCTTTTCAGGATCGCTGTTCAGGCTTGATATGTTGGGCCTGAATAGGCTTGTGCGGACCTGATATGGTTAATCTAGCCCCACACCACGGAAACGTGCATTATCGCGCGACGAATTGAACGGAGACTCACCAACACCCGGCAAAGAAAAAAGCCCCGAAGCGGGGACCGCGACGAGGCTTCTCAAAACTGTTTAGCGACTCTTGAGATAGCCCCCTCCACAGTCTTAGTCAACAGATCGCGGATCGCCGCCACGGGAAAGTTTTGCCTAACGCAAGGCTCAACCCATGCAGCTACACCTACACGAACCGGCAGCCCCGCCGGTCTCGCCGCTCTTTCTTGAGCGGGCGGCAATCTGGCGCGATCACAGTGCCGGATTGATCTCGCTCGCCGAGGCGCAACGCCGATCGGCAGCGCTCACGACGCCCGAGGAACGACCGGCTCGCCAGCTTCGGCTTTCCCTGCCGCGCCGCGCATCTACACCCCGTCCCCGACACGACCGGCCCGCGCCCCGAGCTTCTGATCAATACGCCGCGCCCATGGCGACGACGGCAGCGCGCGACGATCGCCTCACCCCGAACGCCAAGGCCCTGCTACAGGTCATCCGCGCCCGGTGCGGCAAGGGCACCACGACGTCGACGTGCAAGAGCACGCTGGCGAACATCATGTCGCGCTCGACACGCACGATCCGGCGCTACCTCTTGGACCTGGCACGATGGGGCTATGTCGAGCTTCAGACCCGTCGCGGGCGCTCCGGTCTCGACACGGGCCTCGTCATCAAGATCACCGCCGCCGCCCTGCCGTTCTTCGCCGAGCCGATGGGCCTCGCCCGTTGGCTCGCGCAGAAGACCGAGCTTCCAGCCTTCGAACCAGCATTCCCAGGGGTGACACTTCTGACACCCAAAAACCCAACCAGAAATATCTCCTCTATGCCAAGGCAGGAAAGGGCTTTGGATTGGAAGGGTCTGTTCCGCCAACCGCCCGGCTGACGCTCGCCACCGGGCTTCCCCGGACGAAGATCAAGCATTCTGAAGCACATGGCACCGACCGATCGACCGGGCTGTGCAGATAGGTCGCGATCGTCGCCATGTCGGCGCAGAAAGCGACAATGCTGATCACCGTCACACCTATGAGGTGGACCAGGCGGCGTTTGGTTTTTGGGGGTTTCATCGGGCACACCTCTTCATTGAAACGAATCAATGTTCAGGTGCTTTCGGTGCCGATTTCTTATGTGCGCCGATTTTCGGACCGTTGGCAATAGGCAGATCTAGCCCGATCCTTTCTCGCCAACAATAAAACGACATTCTATCTGTTTAAGTCATTGAAATATATGGATAATTTAAGCGTCCACGGGTTTCGTCTCAATGCGGTAACCGGTGTGGTTGAATGCGTCCTCAATGGAGCAAATACCAGCGTAACGATTGCACAAGGTAACGATGCGATCTTTCTCATGTCGTGAAACCGCCAAAAGGCAACGCCGTGAAAGTCATCGCCATCGCCAGCCGCAAAGGCGGATCGAGCAAGACGACGCTCGCCGTCCATATCGCGGGCCTCGCCGGTGCGATCATCCTCGACGCCGATCCGCAGGGCAGTGCCGGCGAATGGTATGGAGAACGCGAAGCCGAGACGCCGCTTGTAATCGAAGTCAGGCCCGGTGAGCTTGTCGAGCTTGTCGAGCAAGCCCGCGCCGAGAACGCACCCGTCATCATCGATACGCCGCCCCACGCCGAGGCGTCGATCGCCGAAGCCATGCGTGTCAGTGACTTGGTCCTGATACCCGTGCGCCCATCGCTCTTCGATCTACGAGCCGCCGGTGCAACCTTCGACATGGCGAAAGCCCTCAAGGTTCCCGCGGCGGTCATTCTCACCCAATGTCCCGCATCCTCGATCATCGGCGAGCCGTCGATCGTCAAAGAGGCCAGGCAATACCTCGCCTCGATCGACGCGCCGGTGCTGAAGGCGACGATGGGATCGCGCGCCGCATACCAGCACGCCTTGATCAGTGGATCGAGCGCCGACGAATACGAACCCGCCGGTAAGGCCGCGAAAGAGATCGCCGCCCTATGGAAAGAGATCAGGAAGCACCTCGCATGACGAAACGCCCCTCACTCGCCGATCGCGCCCGCAAGCCGTCAAAGGCCGAAGAGACCACCGCAGCCTCTAAACAGGTCGAAGCGCCAAAGCGCGCCAGGCGCGAATATCGCTCAATCCTCGCCAAGGTGGATGACAAAACCCATGCGCAGCTTCGCATTATGGGGATTGAGCAGGATCAGCCTGTCGGCGATCTTCTGGTCGAAGCGCTGAACCTCTTATTCGAGAAGCACGGCAAGCCGCAGATCGCGAGGAAGATCGTCGCATAATATGCGATGGTTTTGCACAAGATCCCTTGACGGTGCGATTGTGCGAGAGGGAAAAAAGCTACAGGGTGAAACATGATGAAACACCGGATGGCGTGCAGTCGCTCCCGGTTTTCGCCTGCTAAGTGCAGATGATGGCGATGGGCTGCTACCCACCGCCATCAAAGTTGACCAGATGACCGAACGAGGTTTGGACCCCCGTCGATCACCTGGCGAGTGAAGTGTGGACCTCCACTCTTTGCGCACCGATCGAGGTATGGACGCCCGATCGTCCGGAATAGGCTGGGCTTGAATCCAGCATCACCGACTTGTTCGAAGAAGCGAGGGTCAGGCTGCAACCAGGGCCCTCGCTCTTCTAGAATCACTTGTATGGCGTGCTTCCGATAAGGGGAAGCTATCTAGCCGGCGCGTCCACAATCTTTCAGTTTTTTGTAGGTCGCCCGGTTCAAAGCTGGTGCCCCGCCCGAGCCCGTTAAGGTGCGTAATGTGCTTTATGGAACTGATCAGGAAGCATCCGCGAAGCTCTCGCAAGCTTTCTGAAGCCTGACATTCGCCGTTCTCCAGATCGACTTTCGGAACCAAGAAAATCGTTCGCTGAAAATCGTCCGCCTGGCGACCGATTACTTTTCCCACGATTTCAGCGAAACACGGTGTCACGACATAAAAAATTGCATGTCGTGAAAATAATGCTTGTGCAGAAATGCAACACATGGGAGAATATGCAACACAAGAATAGAAGGGGTTCGTTCTTGTGCTCCTAGAAAGCACCGAGCCTTAGTTGGCTCGGTGCTTTCACAAGATTTCAGAATAGGTAAGAATAAACGTGTCATTCGATCGTTTAAAGCATCTGGTCGAAAAAGCATTCGGCGCGCCGGAACAGAAGGCCGCGCCGACTTTCCCTTATGACACGTTCGGCCTCGACGCTTTCCTTTCACCCGCAACCATCTCGAACGTCGCCGTCACTCCGCAAACCGCTATGCGCGTTCCTGCCGTCGCGGCGGCGGTCAATCGCATCGCACAGTCGATCGGCTCCATTCCCGCTCGCATCGTTCGCACGGTCGATGGCTCGACGGTCGCCGCTACGGATCATCCCGCTTACCGTCTTGTCGCCAAGGCCCCGAACGATCGCGTCACCGCCGGCAAGCTCCGCGAGCGCCTGGCCTATGACGCCTTGCTTCACGGCAACGCCTTCGCGTTTGCCAACCGCGTTGGCGGTCGCGTGATCGAGATCGTTCGTCTCGATCCGCACGCCGTCTCGATCCAGATCGACACCACAACCGGCGAGGCGATCTATCGGTCGACTACCGACAAGAACCGCATCCTCGATCCCCGCGACTTGATCCACATTCAAGCCCCGGTCTCTTTCGACGGCGTCACCGGCGTCTCGCCGATCGTCCTGGCACGCGAGGCCATCGCACTTGCGATCACCATGGAAGCCCGCGCCGCGAAATTGTTCGGAACGAGCGCCCGACCCGCTGGCGTGATCCAGGCCCCAACCGGCCTGGGTCAGACTGAGATTGACCGCGCGAAAACGAACTGGAAAGCGTCGAACGAGGGCGTCGAGAACGGGGGCAAGACGCCGTTCCTCAGTGACGGAATGACATTCAACCCGCTGACTTTCTCATCGGTCGACGCTCAGTTCCTCGAAATGCGCCGCGAACAAACGGTCGAGATCGCCCGCGCCTTCGGTGTTCCGGCGACGATGCTCTTCGAGCTTTCGAAGGGCGGCTTGAACAACGTCGAGCACCAGTCGCGCGAGTTCGTGAACTTCACGCTCGCGCCGTGGGTCTCGACCTTCACCGGCGAGTTCGAGCGCGCCCTTCTGTCTGAAGACGAGCGCGACGAATACGCCGTCGAGTTCGACACCGACGCCCTTCTCGCTGTCGACACTGCAACTCGCGTCGACCGTATCCACAAGCTCCGCGCCGCTGGCGTGCTGACCGCGAACGATGTTCGGCGCGAGGAAGGCTATCCAGCCCTGCCAGACGGCGACGTTCTCGGATCACCATTCACGACTTCAAATTCCAACGACACGACGACACCCGCGTCGTCAGATAGTGAGACCGTAGCATGACGCCACACCGCGCGTTCTTCGGCGATGGCGACTTCGACTTCGCTTTGCAGCCTGATCAGATTGCCGAGCTTGAACGCCTCACCGGCGTCGGCATCGGCGCACTTTGCCGCCGGCTCTTCGCTGGCGACTTCGCTTATTCCGACCTGACGAACACGCTTCGCCTGGCACTCATAGGCGGCGGTCTCGATCCCAAGGAAGCGTCCGATAAGGTCGCGGCATACGCGCCGATGCAAAGCCTATCCGCATCGATGCTTCTCGCAACCTCGATCC
>NZ_JAXLPB010000015.1:0-8104 GCF_034321785.1 Fulvimarina uroteuthidis
GGCGCGGTACTCGCCGAAGAACTTCGTGATCGCAGCCGTCAGGCTCGTCTTGCCGTGATCGACGTGACCGATCGTCCCGATGTTCACGTGCGGCTTGTTACGCTCGAATTTGCTCTTGCCCATTGTTTTCTCCGCTGCCCTCTATGCCATCTGGCGGGGTGAAAAGGTCCGGCGCGATTTAAAGGCTGGCGGCGCAAAGGGCAAGAGCGCGGCCGCCGAATCGCCGGGCCGGCATGCAAGCAGTGCGCATTCACGGTTTGCGATCCCGGAAGGCCGGCCAGCCCGAGGCGCGGCGCGGCGATGATGTTTCGCAGGCGAAGCTGCTATGAGGAACATCTTTCACGATTCGCCATGCAGATGCCCATGACCGCCACCGCCCTCGAAATCCTCAAGACCGTCTACGGCTACGATGCGTTCAGGGGGCCGCAGGCGCGCATCGTCGAGCATGCGATCGCCGGCAACAACGCCTTCGTGCTGATGCCGACGGGCGGCGGCAAGTCGCTCTGCTACCAGATCCCCGCCATCGTCAGGCCCGGCATGGGGCTCGTCGTGTCGCCGCTGCTGGCGCTGATGGCCGATCAGGTCGCCGCCTTGCGGCAGGCGGGCGTCAAGGCGGCGGCATTGAACTCCGACCTGCCCGGCGACGAGCGCCAGGCGCTGTGGCGCGACATACAGGAAGGACGTCTCGACCTTCTCTACGTCGCGCCCGAAACTCTTTTGCGCCAAGACGTGCTGGAGCGCCTTTCACGGGCGGACCTGTCGCTGATCGCCATCGACGAGGCCCATTGCCTTTCCCAATGGGGGCATGATTTCCGGCCCTCCTATCGCCAGCTCGACCTGTTGGTCGACCGGTTTGCCGGCGTGCCGCGCATGGCGCTGACGGCGACCGCGGACGCGCCGACGCGGATCGAGATCCTTGGCCATCTCGATATATCGGAAGCCGACGCCTTCATCGACGGGTTCGACCGCCCGAACATCCGCTATGCGATCGGGGAGAAGGACAATCCGCGCGCCCAGCTGACGGAGTTCCTGAGGCGTCACGACGGCGAGAGCGGCATCATCTACTGCCTGTCCAAGCGCAAGACCGAAGAGACCGCCGCATGGCTGCGCGAAAAGGGCCACGACGCGCTCGCCTACCATGCCGGCATGGACAAGGCCGCCCGCGAAGCCAACCAGGTCCGCTTCCAGCACGGCGAAGCGGTGGTGATGGTCGCCACCATCGCCTTCGGCATGGGCATCGACAAGCCGGACGTGCGCTTCGTCGCCCATCTCGACCTGCCGAGCAGCATCGAGGCCTATTATCAGGAAACCGGGCGCGCGGGGCGCGACGGCCTGCCGTCCGAGACGCTGATGCTCTACGGCTCGGACGACATCGCGCTGCGCAGCCGTTTCATCGAGGAATCGGACGCGCCCGACCTGCGCAAGCGGGTGGAACGGCAAAAGCTCGACTCCCTCCTGGGGCTCGCCGAAACGGCGAACTGCCGGCGGCAGGTGCTGCTGTCCTATTTCGGCGACACGTGCGAGCCGTGCGGCAATTGCGACACCTGCCTCGAACCGCCGGACCTCTTCGACGGCACGATCGCCGCGCAGAAGGCGCTGTCCTGCATCTACCGCATCGGCGAGCGTTTCGGCCAATCCTACACCGTCGACGTTCTCCTCGGCGTCAGGAACGACCGCATCGTCCAGTTCGGCCATACGGAGGTCTCAACCTTCGGCATCGGGACCGAATACGACAATCGCACATGGCGCGCGATCCTGCGCCAGCTGATCGCGCTGCGCTTCATCGCCGTCGATCTCGCCGGCCATGGCGGCCTGTCGATCGCCCCGCCGGGCCGCGATTTCCTGCGCGAGAAGCCGACCTTGATGCTGCGCGTGCCGTCCGCGCCACGCGCGCGGCGCGAGCGCACGCGGGACGGATCTGCGCGGGCGGCCGCCCAGTCCGCGGTTCCCGCCGGGGATCGCGAGCTGTTCCAGGCGCTGCGCCAGAAGCGGACGGACATGGCCCGTGCGCAGAACGTGCCGCCTTACGTCATCTTCCACGAGAAGACGCTGATCGCCCTGGCCTCGGCCCGGCCGGTCTCGCGCGCCGACATGGCGAACATTCCCGGCATTGGCGATGCCAAGCTCGACCGATACGGCGCCGCCTTCCTGGCGGTCATCGCAGAGCACGGCTGATGGCTTTGCCGCGTTCAGAAGACCGCCGCGCCGGCGACCCCTTTCCGGAGCGCGGACCTCGAGGCGGCCAGTGTCCGAACGGCGAGGGGCAGGCAATGTCCGTCGCGCGCTTCGCAGTCGCGTCCGGATTCGAGCCGACGCGAAGCCGGTTCACCGTGAGATGAGCAGTCGGGAATGGCGATGATCGGGATCTGGAGCGGGTAGAGGGAATCGAACCCTCGTATTCAGCTTGGAAGGCTGCTGCTCTACCATTGAGCTATACCCGCGAAGACCCGGACGTCCGGCGGCGATGGTGGAGGGGGCTGGATTCGAACCAGCGTACGCTAAGCGAACGGATTTACAGTCCGTCTCCTTTAACCACTCGGACACCCCTCCGAGCCGCCGTCTCGATGCCGTCGAAACCGCATCAAACCGGTGTCGCGCCCGGCGGTGCCGTTCGCAACGGGACGGGTTATGATCGGACAGCCCCCGTCTGTCAACGGGTGAATCCGGCATTCTTCGAGGCGGAAATTCGATCGGATGGAGCGATCCCGTCTGTTGTCGCCCGCCCTGCCCTTCGATAAGGCAATTCCATGAGCAAAGATCAGCCGACACACACGCCCAAAGATTCCCACTACGCAAATCTGCGCCGCGCCCACCGCGACCAGAAGCGTTCGAACGATCCGGCGGCACCCGAGCCCCTCAGGCTCTATGGCATCCATACGGTGTCGGCGGCGCTGATGAACCCGGACCGCGTGCTGCATCGTCTGCTCGTCACGCGCAACGCGCTGGCCCGGCTCGACGTGAAGGAGGCCGACATTCACTGCCCGGTGGAGATCGTCGATCCGAAGGCGATCGACAAGCTTCTGGACGGCGATGCGGTGCATCAGGGCGTGCTTCTGGAAACCGAGGCGCTCGCGCCGCTGCGGCTCGACGCACTCGGCGATGCGTCGCTGATTCTCGTGCTCGATCAGGTCACCGATCCGCACAATGTCGGGGCGATCCTGCGCTCGGCGACGGCCTTCGCGGCGGACGGCATGATCACCACCTCGCGCCATTCCCCGCAGGAAGGCGGCGTCCTTGCCAAGGCCGCGTCCGGCGCGCTGGAGCATGTGAAGCAGATCGAAGTCCGAAACCTGGCCGAAACGCTGGAAAAGCTCTCGAAGCTCGGCTTCCGCACCATCGGGCTCGATTCGGACGGCGAGACGAGCTTCGAGGACGCGCTGGACGCGGACAAGGTCGCGATCGTGCTCGGGGCCGAGGGCAAGGGCCTGCGCCAGAAGACGCGCGAGACCTGCGATGCGCTGGCGCGGCTCGAAATGCCGGGGGCGATCCGCTCCCTGAACGTCTCCAACGCGGCGGCCATCGCGCTTTACGCAACGCGCCGGCGGCTGAAGCCCTGATCCGGCATCCCGCCGGTTTCGGGGGAAAGCCGAAGTTTTAGACGCGGGATGGCACCGGCCGGTCCGTCCGATCGGTCAAGGCCCGATCCGGAAATCGACGACGATCGGGCGGTGATCGGACGCTTGGCCGGCCCGCGCGTCCGCATGGGACGCGACGATCTCGATCTCGCGCGAGGCATAGAGCCGGTCGAGCGGTGCGATCGCGAACCGCTCCGGCCAGGTCTTCGGAGCGACGACGTTCGGCAGGTGCTCAGACAGGACGGCATGGACCCAGCCGCGCGGCGTCCATTCGTTGAGGTCGCCGAGAACGATGGTCGGCGTCGGAACTTTGCCCGCGCAGCTGCCGGAAGGCGCGCCGACGATCCTGTCGCGCACGGTCCGCGCCTGCTTCAGCCGGGTGGTCGGCAGCAAGGCGAAATGGGTGCCCAGAATGCGCAAGGGCGCAGACCCCGTGTGAAGCTCGACCTCGATGACCTTGCGCCGCTCGATATCCGGACCCGGCAGCGGGATGATCCTCGACGCGCGCACCGGGAACCGCGACCACAGAAGATTGCCGCACTCACAGTCCCGCCGACCGCCGGTCCTCACGTCGACGGCATGGTCGGACGGATCATGGCCTTCGGCAAGAAGGCGCTCGGTCAGGCCCGCGCGGAAGAAGTCGAACGCGCCGGCCGGCCGGCCGAGCCGGGTGCGCTCGTCGACCTCCTGCAGGACCAGAATGTCGGGCCGGATGCGCCCGATCTCCTCGAGCGTCCGTTGCCGATTCGCCTTTCGGCCGCGGCCGATCGTGCCATGAATGTTCCACGACATGATGCGGATGGTGTCGGCAGGCCTGTCAGGCGGGCTCATGCGCGGCCTGCGTCGTCCATCCGTCCGCCCGGTCGAGTTCGTCGCGCATTCGTGTCACGGTCAGGCTCCGGTCGGGCTGGCAATTGTCGCGCGTCAGGAGTTCGCCTTTCCTCACCGGCTTCAGCACCCTGGAATGTTCGCCGAGCCCCAGCGGGAGGGCGCGCCGGTCGCGGCCATCCTCCCAGGTCATGGCGAAACCGCGATACTGGGTCTCGCCGATCTTGCCGAGTGTCTCGCCGGCTTCCAGGTCGCGCTTGGCGACCGCACCGCATTCGGCCACCGGACGGTCCAGCGGCACCATGTCGGGCTCGCCGCGCATCACCGCGCGGATTGCCGAAAGCGGCGTTTCGAGGCTCGTCAGATGGAACGGCCGCACGAGGCCGAAGCACGGGCCGGGCCCGACCTTCAGATCGGCCATGCGCTCGATCGCGCGCGGGTGGCGCGGCTTGACAATGCAGAACACGCCGGGCGCGACGCCCTTGCCGATGGTGAAATCGACGCATCCCGATTTCGACAGGATGCCGCCATCCTCATGCGTCGCCAGCACCTGCCCCAGCGTCTCGGTGGTCGCCTCCGGTCCGTGCATGCCGGGCACGTCCGGAACGAGGCCGGTGCAATTGGCGATGGCCGTCATCTCGACCATGGTCTTCGAGCCGTCGATGAACTCGACCAGCATGCGGGCGTTCATGTCGCGCCGGCGTGCTTCCTCCTCGTACTCCTGCGGCACCGCGTCGTGGCGCAGCGGGTTGTTCTTGCCCTTGCCGGCCGCGATCACCTCCATGCCGAGGGTCTGCGCGAACGAGATGAGCTCGAGGGTCGACGCCGGCTCGTCGCCCGCAGAGCCGGTATAGACGACGCCGGCCTCCTTCGCCTTGCGGGCCAGCATGCGGCCGACGGTAATGTCGGCCTCGACGTTCAGCATCACGATATGCTTGCCGTTGCGGATGGCCGCGAGCGCGAGCTGCGTGCCGATCTCCGGACTTCCCGTCGCATCGACGATGACGTCGACCCGGCCCGCCGCGCAAAGATGCTCGATATCCGTCGTCACCGCGATCCTGCCCATCTCGATCGCGGCGTCGATCCTGTCGGGCGAATTCGCCTGAACGCCATGCCCGGCATCGTAGCCGGCGATCGCGATCGCCTCCATGGGGCGTCTCGGCGAATGGGCCGCGATCGCACCGACGCGGCAGCCGACCATCAGCGCGGTCTGGACCACGATGTCGGTTCCCATCTGGCCGGCCCCCGCAAGGCCGATGGTGACCGGGCCGTTGGCTTCGGCATAGGCGCTCAGTTCTGCGGCAAAGCCGACCCGGTCGATCATGCGGCTGGTCCTTCCAGTCTCGTTGGCTGGGCCCTGCCTGTCTGCAAGGCCCGTTTGTGGTCGGGGCAGGAAGCCCGCATCACGGGTCGCCGGCGCGTTTCCCGCTGTCCTCGAGCGGCATCGCTTCGAGCGCGACCCGGTCGCCGCGCCCCGAGCCGAGCACGGTCGCGACGATGATCCGGATATCCTCGATGAAACTCCGCCCGCTCGCATAGGCTCCATCGATCACCGCGAGCCGCTGGGGATCCGACATGTCGATGCCGGCGACCTGGGCGCGCCCGGTGATCCCGGGCCTCACCGAGAACGCGCCGTGGCGTTCGCGCGCCGCGATCAGTTCCGCCTGCATCGGAAGGCAGGGCCGCGGGCCGACAAGGCTCATCTCGCCCTTCAAAACGTTCCAGAGCTGGGGCAGTTCGTCGAGCTTGTAGCGGCGTAGCCTTGCACCGAGCGGCGTCACGAAGGCGGCCGGCGTGTCGTGGGACGCGCCGCTCGGCGTCTCGCGCTTCATGGTCCGCAGCTTGTAGCAATGGAACGGCCGGCCGCGAAATCCCACGCGTTCCTGGCGGAACAGGCCGGGGCCATCGCTCTCGCGGCGAACGAGAAGAGCGAGCAGCACGATCAGCCAGCCGGTGAGGACAAGCCCTGCGAGACTTGCCAGAATGTCGAACGCACGTTTCATGGCAAACGTGCTAGCACGGCTCCAAACGGTTTGCATTTCACATCGCGCGACGCGCAAAAGTTTGTGGACCTTCGGCAAAGCCACGATCGGGAGACAGGCTTGAGGATCATCGTCAGCGGCGCATCGGGATTTGTCGGCCGGCACCTGATGCCGCGACTGGCGGCTCTCGGCCACCAGGCCGTGCCGCTGGCACGCCGGGACGCGGCATCGAACGCGGCGCAAAAGGGCCGGCTCCACGCTCCGGCCGATCTCGCTTCGCTCGACCCCGACGGGCTGACCGGTGAACGCGGGTTCGATGTCGCCCTTCATCTCGCCGCCCTCAATCCCGATCGCCGCGACCGGGCGTCGAGCGAACCCGGAACCCTTCTGCGGGCCAACCGCGACGGCACGCGAGCCTTCGCCCGCGCTGCTGCGAACGCCGGCGTCCGGCACTTCATCTATCTCAGCACCGCCAACGTTCATGGGCCGCAGCCGACGGCCATTCGGGAGGATTCGCCGGTTCAACCGGCCAGTGCCTATGCGCGCTCGAAAGCCGAAGGCGAGGATGCGGCCCGCGCGGTCACGCAAGCCACGGGAATGGGCCTGACGATCCTTCGGCCGGCCCCGGTCTACGGTGCGGGCGGGCGCGGCATGGTCGCCGCGCTCCAGCGCCTCGCCCAAACCGCGGCGCCGATCCCGATGCCGACAGGTCTTCGGCCGCGAAGCGTCGTGTCGGTCGCATCGCTCGTTGCCGCGATCCTTGCCGTGATCGAGCGCGAGGGCGCCGACGGTGCGGCCTATCTCGTGGCGGACGAAACGCCGCATACGCCCCGCGAGATCGTCGCGGGAATAAGGCGGGGGCTCGGACGCCGACCGCTGATCGTCCCCGTTCCGGCATGGGCCGTAACCCTCGCGACAAAACCGCTCGGACTGGCGAAAACATTGGAAAACTTTCAAAAACCCTTCGTTCTGGACTGGCAGCGTCTCGCCGCGGACACGACATGGCGACCCGAGGGCGATACGATCGCGGCAATGCTGCGGGATGCCGGAGACAGGACCGGCCACTGAACCGATGTTTTCCCGATTGATCCAGATCAAGGCATCGCGACCCCGATGAGTGAAGAACAGACGAAAGAGCAGACCCTTCGCAAGGCGCGGCTGCAGCGCGAACTGCGGTCCAATCTGAAACGACGCAAGGACCAGGCCCGCGCACGGCGCGATCGCGGAAGTTTGATGGGATCGGACGCCGGGGCGGTCGACGCGGCGGACGATGGGACATGCTCGGACGGTGAGGAAACATGACGGGCCCGGCCTGCGCTTCGGCGTCCCGCCTGCTGGCGTCCACGACGAGGCGCCACGGCGGTGATCGATCGGAATCGGCACCCGCTTCGGTGAAAAGACGTCCCGGCATGGACTTTCGGGGTGCTGCGACTTAGAACGATTCCGATGTAAGGAGTTTCAGATGTGTGATTACGCCCGGCATTTTTCAGAAGCGATCGAAGCCCTGCACGCCGAAAAGCGCTACCGGGTGTTCGCCGATCTGGAGCGCATCTCCGGCCGGTTTCCGCGCGCGATCTGGCGCCATGAGGGCGAGGCCCGCGAAATCACCGTCTGGTGCTCGAACGACTATCTGGGCATGGGCCAGAACGAGAAGGTCGTCGCCGCCATGAAGGACACGGTCTCGGCCATGGGCTCGGGCGCCGGCGGCACGCGCAACAT
>NZ_JAXLPB010000016.1:0-7589 GCF_034321785.1 Fulvimarina uroteuthidis
ATGCGACAAGGAAGCTGAAAATCGACGCTAGGCCCTGAGAAATAAGGGTTCTCTAGTTCGAACGAATAACAGTGGCATCCGTGCCCGACTGGTTCCCAATCTTTGGATGGCTCTGCCAGAGGCGGCTCGGTTTGTCTGAACAGTCTCGCGGCTTTTGTAAGTGGATCGATTGCCGGTTTTAGGCAGCTGCGAGATGCGGCTTGTTGAAGTGAGTTTGGTCAGGAGTTCCGTGTTTGGGCGAGCGGTGAACAATTTCAGGCCATGGCCGCCTTCTCACACGGCTCTCACCCAGATCCCGCCGAAGCACTTGAAACAGCCATCTGGGTGCCAAAGAAGTGCGTTACGACGCCTGCTGCATCACGTATGGGACGGATGTGAAGCGCATTCATGAATGTCGACCCGTCCTTGCGATAATTCACGAGCTTGGTCACCAATGGTTCAGCTGCAACCACGGACGTCGCGATCTGCCGAACGGTCTCGCGCGATGTACGCTCTCCTTGAAGAAGCCGGCAGTTCTGACCGATTACCTCGGCTTCTTCGTAACCGGTAAGCTCGAGAAAGCCTGCGTTGGAGTAGATGATCGGATAATCCACCACATTCGCCGACACTACAATGAAGGGCATTTTCGATGCACGTACTGCAAGTGCCAGCGCGTACCCATACTCGAAAGTGGTCAGAAGCTTCTCCGCTTCCAACCGTGATTGCCTGAGACGCTCTTCCCAGCTAATGTCTTTCTGTGAACGCATTCCCGGTTTCCTTCTGCCATACAGGAAGCAGAAAGCGGCTCGTTTCAGGCTCGTCTCAAACTTCCCACCTCGTCGACTGTAACAAGGTGGGCAATGGAACTAGCGCCCTTTTCCAGAAGCCAAGGGATCCGAGTAGCAGCAATTGGCTTGGAAAATAGGTAGCCTTGGCCATATTCGCAGCCCATCGTTTGAAGCACTCGCAGTTGTGTTTCCGTTTCGATCCCTTCCGCAACAACAGTCATGTTCAACCCTTGTGCCAGCTGAGTGATTGCTCGAACAATCTGGGCGTTGTCGTGGTCATGTTCCAGTGAGCTGACAAAGGAGCGGTCGATCTTGATCTGGTCCACCGGGAACTTTTTCAGATGGGTCAACGAGGCGTAGCCGGTGCCAAAGTCATCGAGCGCGATCTCGATGCCCGATGAATGAAGCTCACGGAGGGTGGCTTCGATGTGGTCGGTTCCGGCGCCTAGAAAGACGCCTTCCGTGACTTCGACTTTGAACAAGTTTGAGGGCAACTCAGAGTGCAGAATTGTCTTGCGGATTTTGCTCGCGAAGTCCGTGTCGGCGAAGTCTGCTGCGGAAAAGTTTACGGCTAAACGACCAAACGAGAAGCCAAGCTGCAACCAGGTTTTGGCATCGGCAATCACACGCCGGGCCATTGCCGCCGTCAGCTGACGTGATAGCTCGGCATCTTCGAAGGCAACCGAGAAGGAGTAAGGTGACAGGAGCCCCTTATGTGGATGCTGCCAGCGTGCCAATGCCTCGAACCCTGTGACCTCTCCGGTTCGAAGACAAACGATTGGCTGATAGTAGGGGACGAACTGATCGGCTTTCAGCCCATCCGCGACTTCGGAGATAAGCTGAACACGAGCTTCGGTGGAAGCTTGCAATTCCTTCGAATATACAGCGTAGCCGTTACGACCTTTTTGCTTGGCTTGGTAAAGCGCCATGTCTGCGTACTTCATCAGTTCGCATGCCGTCTGACCGTCATCTGGATATCGAGCCATGCCAATGCTGGCTCGAGATTCGAGCGTCCGCCCATCGAACATGAACGGCTCACGCAGCGCCGTAAGGATTGTTTTCGTTCTCAAGTGCAGTTCTGATGTTGAAGCAAGCAGGATGGCAAATTCATCACCGCCAAGCCGAGCAACGAAATCGTCAGCCGTGACGGCGGCTTGCAATCGCGAAGCGGTAATTTGCAGAACCGCGTCGCCTGCATCATGTCCAAGTGTGTCGTTGATATCCTTGAAGTGGTCGAGGTCAACGATCAAAACGCTAAATGCGCCCGCGTCGCGTTTTGTTTGGTCGATTGCATGGCTTAGATGGTCTTGAAGATGCTGCCGGTTTGGCAGGCCCGTAAGGGCATCGAAGTTGGCAGCCTGCCATAGCTTTGCCTCCGCAACCTTTTGGTCAGTGATATCGAAACACACACCAATGATGCGCGGTGAAGATGAGCTGTTACGAACCGCGCAGCCGGTCAGTTGCAGCCAGATCATGGAGCCATCAGGCTTAATATAGCGGAATTTGACAGACGTCCGTATCCCGGCACGAGCATGTGCAAACGCATCCTGAAAGCGCTGACGGTCTCGTTCGTCTATGCGCAGAAGTGAACCCTCGAGGTCTTCGGGTGCTTCTCCAATGATATCGATGAAGTGTGCAGACCGTGTTATGAGCCCTGATTCTATGTCAACATCCCACGCGAACATCTTGCCGGCTTCCAGCGCAAGCCGCATACGCTCTTCACTGGCAGCCAAATTGAGTTCAGCTTGGCGCTGCTCTTCGATGTCCGTTGTTGTGCCGATCCATTCTCGTATGAAGCCTTCTTTCGTGCGAACTGGAACTGCATGAGCATGAACCCAACGATAGGTCCCAACATTGCCCTGCACGCGGAACACATGATTATATATCTGACCAGTCTCAACGCTCTGCATCCAGATCGCGATCGTCGATAGGAGATCATCTGGATGCAACTTATCCAGCCAGCCATCATCCAAGCCTTCACTACGTCCTTGGCCAGTCAACGTGTCCCAGCCCCAACCGTCTGCGATCGCGCCATCGGCTGTTGCGTGCCAGACGACCGAGGAGCTGATTTCGGTAAGTGCTCTGTACCTTTCTTCACTCTCCTGCAGCTTTATCTGAGCACGACGCGCATCGGTGACATCGCAAAGTATGCCGATCATACGAATGTTGGTACCGTTCGTACCAGTTATTGCTTCTGCCCGGCTAGAAAGCCACCGCATCTCGCCGTCGCGGCGGATGATGCGCAGTTCAGTAGACATTGGTTCACCGCGAGCAATGCATGCCGCGGCCGTTTCCGCCACTTCCAAATCCTCTGGATGGACATGCTTCATGAACAGGTCACGGCCCGGGACAACATTTAGCGGTTCATAACCGAACAGTCGGAAGAGCCCGGCTGACCAAGTGAGTTCCGACGTCGCGAGGTTCCATTCCCAACTGCCCAAGCCAGCGGTAGCTTCACTGTGACGTACGATAGCAGCCTTGCGCTGACGTTCGTCGCATTGATCGAGATCCGACTTATGGCGTTCCAACTCAGAAACGACGCCCTCGGCTAGTGTTCTTAATAGTTTCGCATCTTCGGCCGAAAAAGATCGAGACTTCTGGTCGATGACGCAGATCGAGCCAACTCGATGACCCGAGCTCAGAACTAGGGGGGCACCTGCGTAGAAACGAATATGCGGCTCACCTAAAACTAGTGGACTGGAACTGAAGCGATCATCTAAAAGCGCATCGCGGACTACTAAAACTTCATCGCTTTCAATCGTCACCCTGCAAAACGACGAGTTACGCGAGGTCTCCTTGACTTCGATCCCTCGCTTTGCCTTGAACCACTGACGGTCACGATCGACCAGGGTAACCAATGCAATGGGAGCATTGAAAGAATCGTGCGCCAAAGTGCAAAAGCGCTCGAATGCTGGGGACGGTTCGGTTTGCAAAATCTGCAACTCGTGGAGAGCCTTGAGGCGTTCACCCTCATTCACTGCAGAAGTTATTGGCATGGGAATGTCCTCAATAGTCGCGCCTAAATCGCACTCTCGAATACGACCTTATGCGACATGATGCGCCGTTACGTAGTCACCTAATAGCTAAACACGTTTCGAAATCATGCATGAATGCGCGGCTACGGCTACCGTCGTGTCCACGTGCTGCTGCGGCGTGAGGGATGGATCGTGAACCCCAAGCGAATCTACAGACTTTACAAGGAGATGGACCTTCAGCTGCGCAACAAGGTCCCGAAGCGACGCGTGAAGGCCAAGCTTCGTGACGGCCGCACGGTGGCAACCCATGTGAACCAGACCTGGGCCGTGGATTTTGTCCACGACCAGTTGGCGACGGGCCGCAAACTCCGCATCCTGACAGTCGTCGACACCTTCTCGCGCTTCTCGCCGGTGATCGATCCACGCTTCAGCTATCGCGGCGAAGACGTCGTTCAGGCGCTAGAACGAATATGTTCCGAGGTCGGCTATCCCAAGGCGATCCGCGTCGATCAAGGCTCGGAGTTCATCTCACGCGACCTCGATCTGTGGGCCTACCAGAAGGACATTATTCTCGACTTCTCACGACCGGGAAAGCCGACGGATAACGCGAACATCCGAGTCCTTCAACGGCAAATTCCGCGCCGAATGCCTGAACACGCATTGGTTCATGAGCCTTGACGATGCCCGCGCCAAGATGGAGGCTTGGCGCAGAGACTACAACGAAGTTCGACCTCACAGTGCGATCGGTCACAAGACGCCGATTGAGCTGATGAACTGCTCAGGAGACGCGGTGTCAGCCTGAGCACCCACCCCCGGAAATTCTCCAGCCGGGCGGACCAAAAACGGGGAGCGCTTCAGGCCGACAATGCACTAAGATTCACCCCGGACCACCCGGTTGGGGCAGGCCACGACCGGCTCGCGCCTGAACTTAATAGAGCTTGAACGCCTCTTCCGTGATCCTGGCATCAAGCTCGGAGTATTGCGCGGCAGTAAGCGGACCTTCGGTTACCTGCATGCCGTTCAATGCGCTTTTGATCGACTTCAGAAACATCGCTTCGGTTTCCGCGTCCCAAAGCTCGGGCAAGAGTTCAGATCGAATGCGGGCTAACTCGATCTCAACGATCATCGCGAAACGCATTTCGTTCATGTCCTCGTCAGACCGGCTGCCACAGCCGCAGACGAAGAGTGTCGCCGAAAGACATTACGATCGAGACAACAGGGTATGGCGATCACGACCACAACTTCGGAGCCTGCAAGACTGGAGTTCTCGATCCCTATGGCAGGTCAGCCATACCGTTCTTCCTTTAGATTGACCTGCCACTGAACCTTCATCCAGCGGCGATTAGAGCCGTATCTGTTTCTGTTACGCTTTGTGGCGCGGTGTGAGCAACCGGCGTAGGCGCGGAGCCATCCGATAGCGGAGCGCCGGAGCCGGTTGCGGTGATGGTGCGGGCGAAGTCCGCCGGGGTCTGGTAGCCGAGGGACGAGTGTGGTCGCTGGGTATTAAAATCGCTGACCCAGGTGGCGAGCAGCTCACGAGCATGATCGAGGCCAAGGAAGAGACTTTCGTTCAGAAGCTCGTTACGCATGCGGCCGTTGAAGCTCTCGACAAAGCCATTCTGCATTGGCTTGCCGGGAGCGATGTAGTGCCATTCCACCTTTTGATCCTTCGACCAGGCGAGGATCGCATTCGAGGTGAATTCCGTGCCGTGATCGGAGACGATCATGCCGGGCTTGCCTCGCACGGCGATCAACGCCGTAAGTTCACGGGCGACACGACGACCCGAAATTGACGTATCCGGTATCGCTGCTAGACATTCTCGCGTGACATCATCGACGATGTTGAGAATGCGGAAACGCCGCCCGCAGGCAAACTGGTCGTGTAACAAGTCCAACGATCAGCGGGCATTCGGCCTGGCCTCGACGAGGATCGGCGCCCGGGTTCCCACGGCACGACGCCGGGCACTGCGTCTGCGAACGGTCAGTCCTTCTTCGCGGTAGAGACGGTAGATGCGGTTGATCCCGGACGGCTCGCCGTCGCGCCGTAAGAGGACGAACAGGCGACAATAGCCGAAGCGACGACGCTCGTTGGCGAGATCGCGCAGCTTGCCACGAAGCTCCGTCTCCGGCGGTCTGCGCGATTGGTAGCGAACCATCTTCCGATCGGCACCGACGATCTGGCAGGCCCGCCGCTCCGACAGGTCCATGACGGCCCGCAGATGCGCGACGGCTTCGCGCTTGGCGACGGGCCCTACCATTTTTTTGCGAGCAGTTCCCGCAGGGCCGCTGCATCCAGCATCTGCTCAGCCAAAAGCTTCTTCAGCTTCGCGTTCTCGTCTTCGAAAGCCTTCAGGCGCTTGGCGTCTGACACGTCCATGCCGCCGTACTTGGCTTTCCTATTGTACAGCGTCGCCTCGGATATCCCGTGCTTGCGAGCGAGATCGGCGCCCTTCGCACCAGCCTCCTGCTCCTTCAAAACACCGATGATCTGTTCTTCAGAAAAACGCTTTCGCTTCATGCCGTCCGTCCTCAATGGGAAGCGGACTCTAATCCAACGCGGAGGCAAAACTCAGCGGCAGGTCAAGGTTAACCAAACGATAACCCGCCATCTAGACAAAGCAGGTTTAGAAATTTGATAAATCCATTGCGGCAACCAAGCGAACTCCGGAGATTCAAATTGAGATTACATTACACATTGACGGCTGTGTTCACGGCACTCGCGCTTACCGGCTGCCAACAGACGGTCAGAACAACCGAGCCCCCAGCCGGTACGCTTGCATATGGAAGCACGGTCTTGGTCGATGACGGCACTTGTCCAGCCGGACAAATCAAGCAGGTCACTGGCGGGAACAACGCTCGCGGCATAGCTCGTAAGAATGATTGCGTTGCGAGACCCTGATAAGTTTTTACGAGGCGCTTGTGGGACAGGCGGCTATCTTAAGCCAAACGAACTCACGAGCGCCTGACGTAGGACAGATCCCATCTTGAATGTCTCATGATAGCATACGGTTGGGGCTTTATTCTGTCTGCATAGCCATAGTCAGGTGCCCGACTATCCGCGATGGTTCAGGGTGTCGCTTAAAAAGAGGCCCGTCTCCGGCTTGGTTTAGACCGCACAGACGGGCCGAGAGTGCTGTTCGTTACCACGACATTGTGGCTCTCGTAGAATCGAACCTAAGCGTTTAAAAATTGGTTTAAGACTGGTTCGCACCGGTGGTGCGTCGCCTTTATGGTTCCCCGATCTACGTGCCGGTAATGCCTTTGAGCTGATAGACGGACTTGCCCGGCACGTGTACCTTCAGCTTTGTCTCAAAGCGACGCAACGGGAGGTATCAATGGTTTCTTTTCGCCTACTGCTTACTGCAACTACCCTGTCATTGGGTTTATCATCGGTTACATTAGCAGCCCCGGAAGACGATGTGAAAGCTGCCTACGAGCAATGGAACGCAGATTTCAATAGCGGCGACGCAGAAAAACTTGCATCCAATTATTCGGAGGATGCGATCTTCCTTCCGCCTAGTCATGCCGTGATTGAAGGTCCGCAGGGTGTCCAAGAGTTTTTCGCCCCACTATTTGAGAATGGCGTGACTGGGCACACATTAGAAGTGATCAAAGTCATAGATCACGGCGACGAGATTACGGCAGCTGCTCGATGGTCCGCTAAAGGCGGCGATGGATCCGACATCGGCGGCATTGGCACGCACGTCTTCCAGCGCCAGGACGACGGCAGCTTGAAGCTCGCGCTTCATACGTTCAATTGATCATCTGTAGCGCCCCGATTCATTGTAATCGGGGCGCGCCTTGCAAATTGACCAAATGCGCCCTGAACGTCGCGGAGACCCAGCGA
>NZ_JAXLPB010000017.1:0-5000 GCF_034321785.1 Fulvimarina uroteuthidis
TGGCCTTTTGGGGTTTGGTTGGTTGTCCGGCGCTGATTTGGTTTGGCGTGATCTTTGACAAGTTGGTTATGAAATCGAGAAGAAAGAGAGACGTGGGCGGCGTTTGGGCGGCTCCCGGCGTTTTGTTGGCTACCTTTGGCTGATGGAATGACTGGGGAGAGCTTTGAGCGCTGACATTTGTCTCGTCTTTCAACAGCATATTAGATGACGTCGATCTTTTTTGCGCCTTTGGCTTTGGCTTTGGGTGCTTTGGGATTGGCGGAACGGGGCTGGGAGCGATCCTGGTTCTGTTTCTTCGTCTGATTGCTTTGAGTTCGAACGAACGACGAGTGTCAGGGTTATAACTCTTTGATCAAACCTGAGAGTTTGATCCTGGCTCAGAACGAACGCTGGCGGCAGGCTTAACACATGCAAGTCGAGCGCATCCTTCGGGGTGAGCGGCAGACGGGTGAGTAACGCGTGGGAATCTACCCATCCCTACGGAATAGCTCCGGGAAACTGGAATTAAGACCGTATACGCCCTTTTGGGGAAAGATTTATCGGGGATGGATGAGCCCGCGTAGGATTAGCTAGTTGGTGAGGTAATGGCTCACCAAGGCGACGATCCTTAGCTGGTCTAAGAGGATGATCAGCCACATTGGGACTGAGACACGGCCCAAACTCCTACGGGAGGCAGCAGTGGGGAATATTGGACAATGGGCGCAAGCCTGATCCAGCCATGCCGCGTGAGTGATGACGGTCTTAGGATTGTAAAGCTCTTTCAGTGGGGACGATAATGACGGTACCCACAGAAGAAGCCCCGGCTAACTTCGTGCCAGCAGCCGCGGTAATACGAAGGGGGCTAGCGTTGTTCGGAATTACTGGGCGTAAAGCGCACGTAGGCGGATATTTAAGTCAGGGGTGAAATCCCGGGGCTCAACCCCGGAACTGCCTCTGATACTGGCTATCTAGAGTGTGGAAGAGGTCAGTGGAATTGCGAGTGTAGAGGTGAAATTCGTAGATATTCGCAGGAACACCAGTGGCGAAGGCGGCTGACTGGTCCACAACTGACGCTGAGGTGCGAAAGCGTGGGGAGCAAACAGGATTAGATACCCTGGTAGTCCACGCCGTAAACGATGGAAGCTAGCCGTCGGGTTGTTTACAGCTCGGTGGCGCAGTTAACGCATTAAGCTTCCCGCCTGGGGAGTACGGTCGCAAGATTAAAACTCAAAGGAATTGACGGGGGCCCGCACAAGCGGTGGAGCATGTGGTTTAATTCGAAGCAACGCGCAGAACCTTACCAGCTCTTGACATCCTCTGACGCCATTTGGAGACGAATGGTTCCCTTCGGGGCAGAGTGACAGGTGCTGCATGGCTGTCGTCAGCTCGTGTCGTGAGATGTTGGGTTAAGTCCCGCAACGAGCGCAACCCTCGCCCTTAGTTGCCATCATTCAGTTGGGCACTCTAAGGGGACTGCCGGTGATAAGCCGAGAGGAAGGTGGGGATGACGTCAAGTCCTCATGGCCCTTACGGGCTGGGCTACACACGTGCTACAATGGCGGTGACAGTGGGCAGCAAGCCAGCGATGGTGAGCTAATCTCCAAAAGCCGTCTCAGTTCGGATTGCACTCTGCAACTCGGGTGCATGAAGTTGGAATCGCTAGTAATCGTGGATCAGCATGCCACGGTGAATACGTTCCCGGGCCTTGTACACACCGCCCGTCACACCATGGGAGTTGGTTCTACCCGAAGGTGGTGCGCTAACCCGTTAAGGGAGGCAGCCAACCACGGTAGGGTCAGCGACTGGGGTGAAGTCGTAACAAGGTAGCCGTAGGGGAACCTGCGGCTGGATCACCTCCTTTCTAAGGATGATCTTTTATCGGGCTTTCCGGCCCCTGATGCTTTTTGTATCAGGCTTCGGGGAGTTTATCCGTATCAGATCGTTTTAGAACACAAGGTGTTCGTCAGTCAGACGAGCACCGCCCACGAGCGATCGTGGTTATCGATGAAACGCCTATGAGCGAGCCGTCACGGTTCGCCACGGCGTCAGGCCGCCTTGCGCCGCCTTCGTTTCTCTTTCTTCTCTTGGATATGTTCAAGTGTCCTCACGCCCGAGGGGCTCCGGACGGGGCGCCGCATCAGCGGCGACGCGCGGTTGCGCTACGTTTTGGCTTCGCGCAATTCCGGTCTTTGGGTCCTGTTGTTTTGCTGTCGATCGTCGTCGGCATGCCGGGCCCGTAGCTCAGTTGGTTAGAGCGCACCCCTGATAAGGGTGAGGTCGGTAGTTCGAATCTACCCGGGCCCACCATTTTTGGTGCGGTGTCGGACACGAGAATGCAAGTTTACGCTTCTGTTCCGCCGCACTGTCGGTGGTGCATCGAAGAAGCCAAGCGCCGGGCGAACGCCCGTCGGGCCTCTGGTCCGCCCTTGCGGAGCGCGGGTTCGCGCGTGAGCGGCAGGAAATGGGGCCTTAGCTCAGCTGGGAGAGCATCTGCTTTGCAAGCAGAGGGTCATCGGTTCGATCCCGATAGGCTCCACCATTTATCCAAGAGAGAAAGACAAGGTTTGCAGCCTTGGGTTTGACGAGACGTCGCCCGGGTTGCCTGTTCTGATACATTGTGAAGAAGAAGACGGATCTGGAAGGATCGTCGCATGGCTCAGGGGTTTGTCCCCGCGCTTCGCTCCGAAGTGGCTTTGCTTTTAGGCAAAGGGTTTGACGGTTCTGCCGGTCGGTATCGCCAGCAATGGGAAGTTCATCGCTTCTCGCTGGATCGACGATACCGGTCCATGAAAGCCTTTGTCGCCTGACCGCGCATTGACTGGATCCGTCTCGAGAAGCTGGTCTTTCGCCAGCTGGATTGAAGATCCGGCTGGCATGACACATCGCTGCAGGAGGCTGTGGCCGGATTGCACATCCGGCACGGCTTAGGCGGTGTGTCTCGAAGAAGAAGAAGAATGATCTGATCGACCATGATCTCTCTCAACTGATCTTGCAGCTTTATGCGCTGCCCTGACGGGCGGCGGGTAATGTCTTGCCAAACGCGTTCCTTTGCAAAAGGGGGAACGTTCAGCAAGGCGCAGTTCGTATGGAGCGTTGGGCCCTGTCCAGCGTCGGCCGAACGGCCGTCGGACCTTATGGTCCGCCCCGGCGGAGCCGATCGCGCAAGCGATCTGGCGTGAGCTGCAAAGAAACAGGTTGGTTCGCCTCCGGCGAACGAACCGATGATCATGGGCGATGGGAACGATCAAGTGTCTAAAGGGCATTTGGTGGATGCCTTGGCATGCACAGGCGATGAAGGACGTGATACGCTGCGATAAGCGTCGGGGAGCTGCGAATAAGCTTTGATCCGGCGATTTCCGAATGGGGAAACCCACCTTCGACTACCGTTAAGTTCTAACTGCTGCGCCGTTTGCGTTTGGGATGTTGCCGTACTTTTTGAGTTTGGCAGCGCCAAAGGCCGAACGGCCGTCGGGCCTTGTGGCCCGCCCACGCGGAGCTGATCGCCTTTGGCGATCTGGCGTGAGCGGCTAGAGTTAACGGTAGTCAGAGAAGGTATCTTTGATCTGAATGAAATAGGGTTAAAGAAGCGAACCCGGGGAACTGAAACATCTCAGTACCTGGAGGAAAGGACATCAACCGAGACTCCGTCAGTAGCGGCGAGCGAACGCGGACCAGGCCAGTGGCTTCATGATGACAAGCTGAACATGTTGGAAAGCATGGCGCGATTGGGTGATAGCCCCGTAGGCGTAATTTGTCATGAAGTCCTAGAGTAGGGCGGGACACGTGAAATCCTGTCTGAACGTGGGGGGACCACCCTCCAAGCCTAAGTACTCGTGCATGACCGATAGCGAACCAGTACCGTGAGGGAAAGGTGAAAAGCACCCCGACGAGGGGAGTGAAAGAGAACCTGAAACCGAATGCCTACAAACAGTGGAAGCCCGCAAGGGTGACCGCGTACCTTTTGTATAATGGGTCAGCGACTTAGTCTAACAAGCAAGCTTAAGCCGGTAGGTGTAGGCGCAGCGAAAGCGAGTCTGAAATGGGCGCTTTAGTTTGTTGGATTAGACCCGAAACCAAGTGATCTAGCCATGAGCAGGCTGAAGGTGCGGTAACACGCACTGAAGGGCCGAACCCATATCTGTTGCAATAGATCGGGATGACTTGTGGCTAGGGGTGAAAGGCCAATCAAACTTGGAAATAGCTGGTTCTCCGCGAAATCTATTTAGGTAGAGCGTCGGCTGAATGCTCCAGGGGGTAGAGCACTGGATGGGCTATGGGGACTCACCGTCTTACTGATCCTAACCAAACTCCGAATACCTGGAAGCACTATCCGGCAGACAGACGGCGGGTGCTAACGTCCGTCGTCGAGAGGGAAACAACCCTGACCTCCATCTAAGGTCCCCAAGTCATGGCTAAGTGGGAAAGGATGTGAAGATCCCAAAACAACCAGGATGTTGGCTTAGAAGCAGCCATCATTTAAAGAAAGCGTAACAGCTCACTGGTCTAATCAAGGGTCTTTGCGCCGAAAATGTACCGGGGCTCAAGCCATGCACCGAAGCTGAGGACACGTCTTTGACGTGTGGTAGCGGAGCGTTCCATAGGCCTGTGAAGGGATATCCGTGAGGGGTCCTGGAGGTATTGGAAGTGCGAATGCTGACATGAGTAACGATAAAGGGAGTGAGAGACTCCCTCGCCGAAAATCCAAGGGTTCCTGCTTAAAGTTAATCTGAGCAGGGTTAGCCGGCCCCTAAGCCGAGGCCGAAAGGCGTAGGCGATGGGAACCACGTTCAATATTCGTGGGCCTGATGGGATGTGACGGATTGCGTGTGTTGTACGGTCTTAACGGATTGATCGTGCAGCGAAGCGGTTCCAGGAAATAGCCCCATCATATAGACCGTACCCGAAACCGACACAGGTGGATTGGTAGAGCATACTAAGGCGCTTGAGAGAACTATGCTGAAGGAACTCGGCAAATTGCACGCGTAACTTCGGAAGAAGCGTGACCCCAATGGACGCAAGTG
>NZ_JAXLPB010000018.1:0-1175 GCF_034321785.1 Fulvimarina uroteuthidis
TACTCGACGATCGAAGCCACGATGCCGGCGCCGACGGTGCGGCCGCCTTCGCGGATTGCGAAGCGCAGCTTCTCTTCCATCGCGATCGGCACGATCAGCGTCACGTCCATCGCCACATTGTCGCCCGGCATCACCATCTCGGTGCCCTCGGGCAGCGTGCACACGCCCGTCACGTCCGTCGTGCGGAAGTAGAACTGCGGACGGTAGTTGGTGAAGAACGGGGTGTGGCGGCCGCCCTCTTCCTTGGTCAGGATGTAGGCCTCGGCCTTGAACTTGGTGTGCGGCTTGACCGAACCCGGCTTGCACAGGATCTGGCCGCGCTCCACGCCCTCGCGGTCGATACCGCGGATCAGCGCGCCGATATTGTCGCCGGCCTGGCCCTGGTCGAGCAGCTTGCGGAACATCTCGACGCCCGTCACCGTCGTCTTCTTGGTGTCCTTGATGCCGACGATCTCGACTTCCTCGCCCACCTTCACGATCCCGCGCTCGACGCGGCCCGTGACGACCGTGCCGCGACCCGAGATCGAGAACACGTCCTCGATCGGCATCAGGAACGGCTGGTCGACCGGACGGGCCGGCGTCGGGATGTAGGCGTCGACTTCGGCCATCAGCTTGCGCACCGCGTCTTCGCCGATTTCCTTGTTCTTGTCCTCAAGAGCCGCCAGCGCCGAACCCTTGACGATCGGAATGTCGTCGCCCGGGAACTCGTAGGACGACAGAAGCTCGCGCACTTCCAGCTCGACCAGCTCGAGAAGCTCCTCGTCGTCGACCTGGTCGACCTTGTTCAGGAACACCACGATCGCGGGAACGCCGACCTGGCGGGCGAGCAGGATGTGCTCGCGGGTCTGCGGCATCGGGCCGTCGGCCGCCGAGCAGACCAGGATCGCCCCGTCCATCTGCGCCGCGCCGGTGATCATGTTCTTCACATAGTCGGCATGGCCCGGGCAGTCGACATGGGCGTAGTGGCGGTTCTCGGTCTCGTACTCGACGTGAGCCGTCGAGATCGTGATGCCGCGTGCCTTCTCCTCGGGCGCCGCGTCGATCTGGTCGTAGGCGCGGTACTCGCCGAAGAACTTCGTGATCGCAGCCGTCAGGCTCGTCTTGCCGTGATCGACGTGACCGATCGTCCCGATGTTCACGTGCGGCTTGTTACGCTCGAATTTGCTCTTGCCCAT